>NZ_BMPI01000052.1:18330-80740 GCF_014647515.1 Dactylosporangium sucinum
CCTGTGTGCCGGTGTACCGGGCCGGCGCCACGCCGTTGCAGTTGAGCTGCGCGTAGGAGGCGAGTGCGGCGTTGGTGTGCCCGGGCATGTCGATCTCGGGAATGATCGTGATGTAGCGCTCGGCCGCGTAGTTCACGATCGCGGTGTAGTCCGCCTGGGTGTAGTAGCCGCCCGGCCCGCCGCCGACCTGCGTGCCACCGCCGTACACCGCGAGGTTCGGCCAGGAATTGACGGCGATCCGCCAGCCCTGGTCGTCGGACAGGTGCAGGTGCAGCACGTTGATCTTGTACAGGGCGATCTGGTCGAGGTACCGCTGGACCTGGGCCACGGTGAAGAAGTGCCGCGCGACGTCGAGCATCGCGCCACGGTGCGCGAACCGCGGATAGTCGACGATCTGCCCACCCGGCACCGGCCAGGGTCCGGGCTGGAGCGTCGCCGCGTCGGCGGCCACCGGCAGCAGTTGCCGCAGCGTCTGCACGCCGTGGAACAGCCCGGCGGGCTGGCTCGCCCGCACGGTGATCGCGCTCGCGGTGACGTCGAGTTGGTAGCCTTCGGCGCCGACGCCCGGCGCCGCGCCGGTGAGCAGCAGCGCGATCCCGTCGGTCGGGTTGGCGACGGTGGTGACGACCGGCAGCGGCAGCCCGGTGGAGACACGCAGCCGGGCCGCGAGCTGGTTGGCGATGGCCGCCGCCGGTGCGGAACCGGGCGCGGCGTAGATGGTGGTGGACGCGGTGATGCTGTAGCTGACCCCGGGCGTGGCGGTAGCCGTGACCGGGACCGGGACGACCGAGCTGAACGCGACCGCGGTCGCGGCGGCGGCGGGAGCGGTGGTGGCGGACAGCAGGGCGGCGACAACGCCGAGGCCGGTGAGGGCCCCGCCGAGTCGTCGCGGCAGGGAGGGGGTGGCCATGACGGTCCTCTCGCAGAACGCACCAGCCTGCCGACGGGTTCGCACCCGCCATCAGGCATTTGCATTTGACGATCCCCAGTTCAGCCAGGATGGCATGGGCCCGAGCAAAAGGCAAGGAGCTTTACAAATGGCGGTCCGGGGTCATGCCCGCAGGCTCTTGACCCACCGGACGGCGCGGCGGAGGCGGGCGCGCGACCCCCTGGATCTCTCCAGCGCCGATGGACCGGCGTCCCCGCACACACTGGGGGATGCGCGGGGCGACGCCGGGGGCCGGCACGGCCGCTGGGCCCAGCAAGCCGGCCGTCACGACCCATATACTGAGCGTCGCCGACGCCCGCGGCGTTACACCCTCGCCGGCCACCACTCGGTCACCCGTCGCGGCGCGCTGACCGCCCCGCCGTCCCGCCTCCGCGGCGCGGCCACGCTGGTGGCGTCGCCCCGCCGCGATCGGCGCCCCGGTGCTGGTGACGGCAAGATCAGGCCGAGCATGACAGCCTCCCCATGATCGATGGAGAGTTCTGGTCGCCATGACAGCCAGAAGTTGCCATCGATCATGGAATCGGCCGGCGGCGACGCGCCGCGATCCGACCGGCGCTGACGGAGGGGGCCCTGCTCAGACCGTGATCACCGTCTTGCCGGGCAACGTGCCGGCGTCGCTGCGAGCGTGGACCTCCGGCAGTTCCGCGAGCGGTACCCGGTCCGCCACGTGGAGGTGGAGCTTGCCCGCGTTGACCCGATCCACCAGGCCGGCGAGCTGGCCCGCGTCCGCGCGGACGTACATGTTGCTCGCCCGCACCCCGCGCGCCTCGTCGGCCACCGGTGAGGCGGTGGTGCTGATCAGCACGCCGCCGTCGGTGACCAGCGCGGTCAGGGCCGGCATGGCCTCCGGCGGCACCGGGGCGAAGTTCAGCACGACGTCGAACGGGCCGCTCGCCTCGTCGGCGGTCCGCCCGGCGACCGCGGCGCCGTAGCCCCGCACCCGGTCGGCGTTGCGCTCGCCCGCCGCGGCGACCACGGTGGCGCCGGCCTCGGCCGCCAGCTGCACCGCATAGCCGCCGACCGAGCCGCCCGCGCCCGTGACGAGCACGCGCTGGCCGGGCTTGACGCCGGCGTGCTCGTGCACCGCCTGCCAGGCCGTGAGGCCGGTGGCCGGCAGCGCCGCGGCGTCGGCGAGCGGCACCGCCGTGGGTGCGGCGGCGAGGGAGTCGGCCGGGGCCAGGACGTACTCGGCCGCGGCGCCCGGCTGCGTCATCGGCAGCAGCCCGACGACCCGGTCGCCGGCCTCGAACCCGGTGACGCCCTCGCCCAGCTCCGCCACGATGCCGGCGACGTCGATCCCCGGCGTGTACGGCAGGTCCACGGGGAACACCTGACGCAGGTACCCGGCGCGGATGGTCGCGTCGACCGGGTTGAACGACGTGCCGGCCACGCGCACGAGGACCTGCTCCGCGCCGGGGACGGGCCGCTCGACGTCGTCGAGCTGGAGCGTCTCGGCGTCGCCGTGCCGGTGGTACCGAATGGCTTTCATCGCGCTCTCCTTCGCTCCGAAGATGCTTCGAATTCGAAGCACGCGACGACTATAGCTTGCTTCGAATTCGAAGCAAGTAAACTTCGGGTGTGAGCCCCGAGACAGCGCCGCTGGATGCCGAGCAGCTGGCCGCGTACTTCGCGCTGATGGAGGTCAGCACCCTGCTCCAGCACGCCGTCGACGAGCACCTGCGCGCGGACGGCGACCTGAGCAACGTCCAGTTCCAGATCCTCATGCGCCTGAGCGGCGCCCCCGAGGGCCGGCTACGGATGACCGACCTGGCCGACGGCGTCGTGTACAGCCGCAGCGGCCTCACCTACCAGGCCGGCCTGCTGGAGCAGCGCGGCCTGATCACCCGCTCCCCGGCCCCGGACGACGAGCGCAGCGTGATCGTGGCCGTCACCGGCGCGGGCCGCGACCTCATCGCCCGGGTCCTCCCCGGCCACATCCGGGTCGTCCGCCGGCTGCTGTTCGACTCGCTCCAGGCCACGGACGTCGAGGTCCTCGGCGCCGTGCTGGGCCGCGTCCGCGACCACATGCGCGCCGCCCCGCCCCGCTCCGCGAGGCCCCGCACCCGCCGCGCCAAGCCCTGAGGACAGCCCGGCATCCGGATGCGCGGCGGACCGCACCGCACCGGCCGACTGGCCGAAAAGGCGCTGGAGGTGCGAGCCCGTCCCGTGGTTGCATGATCCTCATGGTGTCTGCCGACCGCCTGCTCGCCTTCGCAGCCATGTCGTTCCTGCTGATCCTGATACCTGGACCCAGCGTGCTGTTCGTGATCGGACGGGCGCTGGCGCACGGGCGCCGCGCCGCGCTGACCACGGTGGTGGGGAACACGCTCGGCGCATGCATGCTCGTGGCGGCCGTGGCCCTGGGGATCGGGTCCGTCGTGGAGCGCTCGGTCGTCGTCTTCACGGCACTCAAGTTGGCGGGAGCCGCCTACCTGGTGTACCTCGGCGTCAAGGCGTGGCGGGAGCGTGACGCGATGCATGCCTCCTTCGCCGACGCCGAGCCGGCGCACAGTGGCCTGCGCACCTTCTGGGAGGGGTTCACGGTCGGTGTATCGAACCCGAAGACCATCGTGTTCTTCGCGGCCGTGCTTCCGCAGTTCGTCGACCGCGCTCAGGGGCATGTCGCGGTGCAGCTGCTGGTGCTCGGCCTGATCTTCAACGCCATCGCCGTCGTCTCCGACAGCGTGTGGGGGCTGGTCGCGGCCACCGCACGGGACTGGTTCGCCAGCTCACCGCGACGGCTTTCCCTGGTCGGCGGGGTCGGTGGGCTCACCCTGATCGGGCTCGGCGTCACTGTGGCCGTCACCGGACGCAAGGACTGAACCCGCCCAGCCGCGCAGGCGCTGCCCCTGACGGGGACAGCGCCTGGTCGAGCACCTCGGAGCCGGTCAGGCGCCGGCCGGCTCGGCGGAGTGCTTCGGGCGGAGCAGCCAGGCGGCGGTGCCGTACATCGCCAGGCCCAGGGCGATGAACGCGGCCGCGACCGGGTAGCGCAGGCCGGCCGGCACATACGTCGCGAGGAACCAGGAGTGGCGCAGCATGCCGTTGCTCACGAACACCGCGGCGACGACGCCCTGCGGGATCAGCGGGATCGCGCCGAAGCTGCAGCACCAGATCACGAGCTGCCGCTTCGGGCGGCTCAGCTCGGCGAGCCGGGCGCTCACCGCCGGCTGGCCCGACCGGCTCTCCGGCTTGCGGCCGGTGCGCATGGTGTCGAGCAGCTCCGGGCCGTGCGAGCGCAGCCGCCGGTCGGCGAGCCGACCGAATCCCCAGTAGTAGAGCGCACCGCTCACCACGCCGACGAGGACGCCGGGCCAGCCGAGCCAGAGCACCGCCAGCACCGCCGGAGCCCCGGCAGCGACGACCAGCGCGAGCATCAGGTAGGCGAGGCCGGTGAGGCCGCCGTCGTCCTCGCTGGTGCGCAGCGGGTTGCCGGCCCGGCGGTGCGGGTCGGTGCCGGGCACCAGTGCGGTCACCGAGATGAGCGGCACCAGGCCGGCCGCGCCGCCCAGCACCGCCGGGAGCAGCGCGAGGACCAGCGGCCAGGGACCGCCCGCGATCGCGGTGAGCCCGACGGTCAGCACGACCGCGATCGGGCCCTGCGTCGAGAGCCAGGCCAGCTGCCGGCCGCGGACGTCGGTCGCCCCCGGCGTCATCAGCGTCAGCCAGAGCGCGGTGCCGTCGATGCCGTAGAGGTTGGCGGCCATGGCGGCGGCCATCGCGACGAAGATCGGCCCCGCGTACGGCAGCATCCCGTCCCAGCCGATAAGCAGCGGGCTGGCCGCGAAGCAGACGCCGTAGGCCAGCGCGAACGCGAGCTGGTGGTTGCGCACCAGGTCGCGGGCCCAGGTGCGCAGCTCCTTGGCGACGACGGCGCCCTCGGCCGTGCCGGCCGTGATCGGCCGGCGGCCGCGGCCCGACACCCGGGTGCTGCCGGCCCGCCGGCTGAGCAGCGCCGCCCACGCGCCGAGCAGCGCCAGCACCAGCGCCACGAGCGCGCCCAGGGCCCACCACCGGCCGCGGACGGCGAGCAGGCCCCAGCCCGACGGGAGATACCACACCGCGTCGGGCGTGCCGGTCGTGCCGAACACCGCCATGAACACCCAGATCTGCCCGAGCGCGGCGAGGATCGCGCCGTTGACCAGCCCGGAGCCGATGGCGCCGAGCCGCGAGCGCAGCGTGAGGCCGACGAGCGCCACCGACACCTTGGACAGCAGCACGAACACGGCCAGCTGCAGGGCCATCGCCGGCAGGGCGACCAGGGCGTTGACGACGCCGATCCGCGCACCGGCGACGAGCAGCCCGAGCGAGGCGACCAGGCTGACGAACGGCGCGACGCCCACGAACGCGCCGGCCAGCAGGCCGACCGCGAGGCGCCGGGCGGGCAGTCCGAGCATCCCGAAATACTCCGGGCGAAGCGTCTCGTCGCCGCCGCCCATGAACACCGGCCCGAGCATCCAGCCAAGCAGCCAGACCGCGTAGCCGGCGGCGAGCAGCTCGGGGCTCGCGAAGGCCAGGTAGACCGTGCCGGCCGCGAGCAGGAGCCCCAGCACCGCCCCGGTGCCGGCCGCCTGCCCCCGCTGCCCCCGGTAGGCGTGCCGCAGGACGGCGATCTTCATCTGCGCCATGGTCAACGCGACAGCCACGACAGCTCCTTGACTCCGGTCCGCTCGCCGCCGACGAGCCCGACGAACGTGTCTTCGAGGGATTGCGCGCCGCGCACGTCGTCCAGCGGCCCGGCCGCGACGACCCGCCCGGCGTCGACCACGGCGACGTGGTCGCAGAGCTGCTCGACGAGCGCCATCACGTGGCTGGACAGCACGATCGAGCCGCCGCCGGCGACGAACCCGCGCAGGATGGTCTTGATGGTGGCGGCCGAGACCGGGTCGACGGCCTCGAACGGCTCGTCGAGCACCAGCAGCCGCGGCGCATGCAGCAGTGCGGTGGCGAGCCCGATCTTCTTCCGCATGCCGGTCGAGTATTCGATGATGAGCGTCCGCTCGGCGGTGTCGAGCTCCAGCACGTCGAGCAACTCGTCCGCGCGCCGGGCGACGACGTCCTTCGGCAGCCCGCGCAGCAGGCCGAGGTAGGTGAGCGCCTCGCGCCCGGTCAGCCGCTCCGGCATGGCCAGCCCGTCGGGCAGCACGCCGACGAGGGCCTTGGCCTGCGTGGGCGCCGCCCAGACGTCGGCGCCGAAGATCCGCGCGCCGCCCCCGTCGGGCCGGAGCAGGCCGACGGCCATCGACAGGGTGGTGGTCTTGCCGGCCCCGTTCTGCCCGACCAGGCCGAAGAAGGAGCCGGGCGGGACGTCGAGGTCGACGGCGTCGACGGCGACCTTGTCGCCGAATCGCTTGGTGAGCGCCCGGATCTCCAGCGCTGGTGTCTGCTGTGGCATGCCTTCGAAGGTATGGATTCCCGCCCGCCGACACAGTAGAGGTGGGTACCGACTTCGGGGTGGAGAAAACTACACCCCACCCGATCGATGTCCGTACATCGGCGATGGACGCTCTCCGCGGCGGTATTCGTGCCAATCGTGTTATCGCTAACATGTGCCATTAACAACGCGTTATGGCGATCTCGTGTGACCGCTAGCATCGATTCCGATCAGTTCACCGCACCGCCAACCGGAGGACTCGATGGGAATGAGAAGACGGGCCGCGACACTGGCCGCCGCGGCCACGCTCGTCGCCGGCATCGCGATCGCGCCGACGACGGCCCAGGCCGCGACGTCGCAGCCGTGCGACATCTACGCCGCGGGCGGGACGCCGTGCGTCGCCGCGCACAGCACGACCCGGGCGCTCTACGGCACGTACAACGGAGCGCTGTACCAGGTGCGCCGCGCCTCGGACAACACCACGCGCGACATCGGCCTGCTCAGCGCCGGCGGCTACGTGGACGCGGCCGCGCAGGACTCGTTCTGCAGCGGTACCTCATGCGTCATCACGATCATCTATGACCAGTCCGGCCGGAACAACCGGCTCACCCAGGCGCCGCCCGGCGGGTTCAACGGGCCGGCGGCGGGCGGATACGACAACCTCGCCAACGCGACCGCGGCACCGATCACGGTCGGCGGCCACAAGGCCTACGGCGTCTTCGTCGCGCCCGGCACCGGCTACCGCAACAACAACACGAACGGCGTCGCGACCGGCGACCAGCCCGAGGGCATGTACGCCATCTTCGACGGCACCCATTACAACGCCGGTTGCTGCTTCGACTACGGCAACGCCGAGCGCAACAGCCGCGACAACGGCAACGGGACGATGGAGGCCATCTACTTCGGCAACATCAAGGCGTGGGGATACGGCACGGGCAACGGCCCGTGGGTCATGGCCGACCTCGAGAACGGCCTGTTCTCGGGCGTGAATCCCGGCTACAACGCCAATGACCCGACGGTCAACCACCGGTTCCTGACCGCCATCGTGAAGGGCGAGCCGAACCACTGGTCGATCCGCGCCGGCAACGCGCAGTCGGGCGGCCTTTCCACGTACTACAACGGCGCCCGCCCGAACGCCGCCGGCTACAACCCGATGAAGAAGGAAGGCGCCATCATCCTCGGCATCGGCGGCGACAACAGCAACAGTTCGGCCGGCACCTTCTACGAGGGCGTGATGACGTCCGGCTATCCGTCGGACGCCACCGAGAACTCGGTGCAGGCCAACATCACGGCGGCCGGATACGCGCCCGGGTCGAGCAGCAACGGCCTGCTGACCCCGGGGACGAACATCTCGCTGCGCGCCACGACGGCGTGCTGCACCACGCGGTACATCACCCATTCCGGCGCCACCGTGAGCACCGCCGTCGTCACCTCGTCCAGCTCCTCGACGGACAAGTCCAACGCGTCGTGGACGGTCCGCGCGGGCCTGGCCGACAGCGCCTGCGTCTCGTTCGAGTCCCGCAACACCGCGGGCAGTTTCCTGCGGCACCAGAATTACCAGTTGTACCTCCACGCGAACGACAACAGCGCCCTGTTCAAGTCGGACGCGACCTTCTGCCCGCAGTCCGGCATGAACGGCCAGGGCAACTCCTTCGCGTCCCAGAACTTCTCGACGCGCTACATCCGCCACTACAACAACAACGTGTACATCGCCAGCAACGGCGGATCGAACGCCTTCGACGCCACTTCGCTGTGGGCGGACGACGTGAGCTGGGTCGTGACGGGCGCCTGGACCCCGTAGCCGCGCCGCCGGCCCGCTCCGTGATCGAGGGAAGGACCTGGTTGCCCGAGCAGCCGGGTCCTTCCCTCGATCATGGAGAAGCGCCGATGCCCGGACGCCGCTCGACAATGCAACAGAACGGCCGGCTCGCGGCGTGGTCCCAGGTGGGAAGGAGGCGGCGTGATCAGCTTCGACGACTACGTGCGCCTGCGCGGCGAACGGCTCGTGCGACTGGCCCGGGTGCTGGTGCGCGACCGGTACCTTGCCGAGGACCTCGTTCAGGAGGTCCTCGGCAAGGCGTACGCGCGCTGGGACCGCATCTCGCGCGTGGACGACCTGGACATGTACCTGCGCCGCATGCTGGTCAACGGGCACATCTCCTGGCGCCGCAAGCGCTCCTCGTCGGAGGTCGCCACCGACATCCCGACCTTCTACCCCGACCGCAGCGACGGGGCGGACATCGGCACCGAGACCGCCGAGCGCGACGCGGCCTGGCGGCTGATCGCCGACCTTCCGCCGAAGCAGCGGGCCACCCTCGTGCTGCGGTACTACGAGGACCTCGACGACGCGACCATCGCCGGCATCCTGCGGTGCTCTCCGGTGACCGTCCGCACGCAGGCCATGCGGGCCCTGGCCACGCTCCGCGCGCGGCTCGGCGCCACGCCGGCCCTGAACAGGAAGGGGGACACGCTGCGATGAACGACATCGATCCGATCTTCGTGTCCGCGCTCCGGGAGCGGGCCGAGGGTGCCGTCCACGTCGAGCAACTGCTCGCCGCCTCCCGCCGCCGCGGGGTGCGCCGGGTGCGCACGCGCCGGGCCCTCCTCACCGCCGGCGCCGCCACCGCCGTGCTGGCCGTCGCGCTGACCGCCACGCTGGTCCCGCGGCCGCACACGAGCCCGCCGCCGAGCACGACCACGTCGTCGGCCCAGCCGCCGTCCCCCAGCCCCAGCGCCAGCGCCCCGCCGCTGCACCGCCCGGCGGTGAACACGAGCCTGGCGCCGCTCAAGGGCGCCGGCAAGCTCGGCGAGGGCCTGCAGATCCACCTCGACACGGTGGACCCGGCGGCGACCCAGCTGTTCTGGACGTCGAGCGAGGAACTGGAGGCCATGCAGGTCTTCCGCGGTGGCGAGTCGTCGGCCGCGCCGTACAACGCCTACCAGGTGGAGATCCGCCGCGGCGACGCCGGCTTCCACGACAGCGTGCCGGACAACGCGAAGACCGAAGACCTCACGGTCGACGGTCGACCGGCGACGCTTGATTACACCCAGAACATGGCGAGGCTGCGCTGGATTCTGTACGCGTCCACGGACGCGCAGGTGCGCATCCAGTTCCGCGACGCACCCGTCACCGTCGAGACCGTCCGCGCGTCGGTCCTCGAGGTTGCCTCCTGGCTCCGCATCGACCACGTCCTGACCTGCGCGGTGCCGTTCCGCCTCACCTGGGCGCCGCAGGGGGCCCGCACCGACGGCTGCGGCACGTCGACCGGCACCGGCCCGCTGCCGGACTCCGCCGAGCAGACGGCATGGATCGCGCTCCCGGTCGGCGACTCGATCGGGATCACGGCCTTCCCGCGCGGCGCCACCAATGCGGTCGAGCCGAACGCGACGTACGCCGGCCACCCGATCGAGAAGGGCCCGGACGTCTGGAAGATCGAGATCGCCGGCCGCACCTACGGCCTGCTACCAGCCACGTCCAGACTGACCGACGAGCAGCTGTCGCGCATCCTCACCAGCATCGAACCCGCCGGCCCCACCATCGACCCCCTGGCCCGCTGACCGCTGCGTCAGGGGTCGCGGCGGGCGAGGTCGACGCGGATCCGGCCGCCGGTGCAGTCCGCCACGACGGCGGCGAAGGTCGACCACTCGGGGCGGCTGAGGTGGTTCGCGTCGGCCACGTACCGGCGCGGGCCGTCGTCCACCAGCGCGAACAGCGACACGACTGGGTCGAGGCCCTGCGTGTCGAAGAGCAGTTCGCGCACGTGGGCCCACTCGACGGCGAGGTGCTCGGTCCAGCCGTCGGCGGGCCGCACCGACCGCCGATGGGCGACGAGCCGCTCGCGGTCGACGGTGAGCCGCACGTGCCGGGTCGTGATCACGCGGGGCCCGGCCGGCCGCGCTTCGGACGCGCGGAACGTCGAGCGCTCCTCCGGGGAGGTCCGCTGCCGCGGCACTTCGGCGCCCGTCGATGACGGCCGAGCCGGCACCATCAACGCGAGATCGACCAACGTATGCACCAGCCGTAGCACCTCGCGCGGCTCGATCACCCGCCCCGGCTCGCCCGCGTACACCAACTCCCCGTCGTCGACCTGAAACCCCCGCAGCCCGGCCGCCGCGGCGGCAGCCAGCACGGCCGGCGTCAGATACCGCGAAGCCAGATCGCCGTCGGCACTCACCACCCGCAGCCCGCCGCCCGGAGCACCACCCACCGGCTCCCACGGCCGCACCTCGTCGAGCACGATCGGCGTCCCCACCGGCCCGGCCACCGCCCGCGGCACCGGCGGAGCCGCGTTCAACGCGACCCGCACCACGGTCCGCCGCGTCTGCAGGTGCCGCCTCGGCGAGAAGCCCCTCGATGCCATGACATCGAGCACCACGAACGCCCGCCCGCGCCACTCCCCCGTCACGACACCGTCCGTCGTCAGCGTGACGATCCCCTTGTACCGCCGGCTCCAGCCTCGAACCGACTCGCCCGACCCACCGCGGTACCGCCACCCATTGGCGCGGGCGAGTGTCTTGCGGGTCTCGACCGTCCCGCCCGCCGCCCGCGACCGCGGCAGGGCGGCGTGCGACGCCCACGAGCCCACGAACACGGCGACGGCGATCCCGGCCGCGAACAGCAGCCAGCCGACGACCGGCGTGGTGAGCTGCCCGGCACGGATCGCGACAATCGTCAATCCCAGGAACACATGGATGCCGGTGCAGTCCTGCATCGGCCGCCCCGCGGTCGTGTGCGAGTCGTGCCACGTGCGCCCGTGCGGCGTGGGCCTGCTGTTGACGGCCCGCCCGACGAGGTACTGCAGCAACGCACCGACGACGGCCCACCCGATCCCGGCCCACAGGATGGTGTCACCGGGCAGCCGCAGCGCGTCGACGATCACCCCGCCGATCGCGATCGACGCGACCGCGATCACGTACGTGAGCCAGCCCCACCCCGCGAAGACAATCATCGACGTCAGCGTACGCGCCGGGGGCCGCTGACACGCACCGTCAAGCCGACCGCCGCCACCTCCTCGGCGCCCCGCACCCGGGCTCGGCCGCAGATCAGCGCTCGCCGGCGCGGAGGACCTCGCTCATCCGCTGGCGGCGGCGCAGCGCCGACTCGACCGGTACCACCACCGCGAGCGCCACCGGCAGCGCCGCCGCCACCGCGGCCAGCGACCACCACGGCAGGACCAGCGCCGGCGCCGTGTCCTGCGCGGTGAGCAGCCGGAGGTCGAGCGGGCCGGCCACCAGCCAGGCCAGCAGGGCACCGAGCAGCGGCCCGCCCACGGCCGCCAGCAGCACCGGCGGCAACAGCTCGCCCACCGCCACCCAGCGGGCGTCGCGCGGGCGCAGGCCGAGCGTGCGCAGGCGGGTCAGCGTCTGCCAGCGGTCCGGGGCGCCGGCCGCCGCACCCAGGGCCAGCGCCAGCAGGGCGAGGAGCAGGAGGACCACCGCGGCGGTCCAGGACAGGCGGAGCAGGCCGGCGGTCAGCGGCGCGGACCGGCGCTCACGCAGGACGTCCTCGCGCAGGACCAGGTCCGCGCCGTCCGGAGGCGCCACGCGGGAGGTCAGCCAGACCGTGTTCGGGATGGTCGGCAGGCCGGCGGCGGCCAGCGCGGCGGTGTCCACGATGACGACGTCGGTGGAGGCGTCGCCGACCGGTGGCGCCGCGCCGACCGCGACCAGCTCGACGGCCGGGGTGTCGTCGGTGGCGGGCAGCTGGAGGTGCATGCCCGGGCGCAGGGAGCCGCGGACAAGCGCCGGCACGGGCGACCCGGGGGACTTCAGCTGCGACAGGGCCGCGGCGTCCGGGAGCGGGGTCGTGGCGAGCAACCGCTGGTACGCGACCGCGTCCACGACCACCAGCCGGACGTCCACCGCGGTCGCGTCGGCCGTGAGGCGGACCTGGGAGATCTGCGCGTACACACCGGGGAGGCCCGGCGGCGGCTCCGCGGTCAGGTCGAGGCGGGCGTCGGCACCGACCGTGCGCCAAGCGCCGTCGGAGAGGCCCTGTGCGGCGGTGGCCGCGACTGTGAGCGCGAACGCCGCCAGCGTCGCGGCCGTCACCAGCGCCAGGGTCGGCAGCGCGCGCGTGGCGGTCTCGGCCGCGCGGGCGGCGCCGAACACGGCGAGCGGGCGGCGGGAGCGCAGGGCCCGGCGCAGCGCCAGGCCGGTGCCGGCGGGCAGGACCCGCAGGAGGATCAGCGCGCCCGCGAACGCGCCCAGGGCCGAACCGCCGCTCGGCAGGCCGTCCGTGGTCAGCCCGCGCTGACGGAGGGCGACGAGCGCGGCGACCGCGCCCAGGACCGCCGCGCCCTCCAGGGCGAAGCGCCGCAGCGCGGCCGTGCGGCTGGCCCAGCGGCGGGCGCTGCGGTTGGCGGGGACGCGCCGGTCGTTGGTGGCGCGGGCCGCCGCGAGCGTGCCGAGCAACGGCGCCGCGAGGGCCGCCGTCAGCACCACCGGGAGCGCCCACAGGAGCCCCGCGCCGCCGGTCAGCAGCAGCGCGACGACCAGGCCCACCGCGCCAGCGAGCGCGGCCAGCGCGACGGACTCGAGCAGCAGCTCCAGGAACAGCGTCGGCAGGGAGGCGCCGCGCAGGCGGGCGGCGGTCAGCGCCGGCACCCGGCGGCGCACCAGGAGGTCGGCCGCGAGCAGCAGGGACAGTGCCGTCGCCGCGAGCACCGCCGTCAGGAGCACCGACGCCTGCGCGGACGCGGCGTTGACCCGCTGCTCGGCGTCGCGGAGGACCCCGTCCAGGTGCGACTCCCACCGCAGCGAGTCGTCGAAGACGCCCGAGGAGCTCGACGTGGCCTTCAGCGCGACGATCGCCTCGGCCACCGCGCCGGTCTGTCCCCAGGTGAGCGCGGACGGACGCGGGGCGAACTCGACGGCCCGCACCAGCTTGTCCTGGTCGAAGGCGAGGCGGGCGTCCGGCAGGGAGTCGCGGGACAGCAGGCCGGCGAACCGGGTGGTGCCGATGCCGTCCGCGCCGGCCACCGGGCCCAGCAGCGCCGGGACGAGCCGCCAGGCCGGGTCGGCCGGGTCGACCGGCCGGTAGATGCCGCTGACCCGGACGTCCTTGACGGTCTTCTGCTCGTCCTTGAGCTGGATGCGGTCGCCGGGGCGCAGGCCGAGCGCGGCGGCGTCCGGCTCGGACAGCCCGACCTGGACGGTCCACGGCGGCGCACTGTACGGCACCTCGTAGTTGTCGTCGACGGTTCCCGCCGGTGGTGCACCGGCGATCCAGGTGACGTCGGGTCCGTCGTCCGCGGCGAGATAGGTGAGCTGGAACTTCCGCAGCACGCTGCCGTCGGTCACGTTGAGGACCGGGCTGGTGACGACCGCGATCGGCGGCTGGAGGATCGAACGCAGCTCGGGCCCGAGCTGGGATGCGGCCCGGGTGCGCAGGTCGTCGACGTCGTCGGCGAGCCTCGGCATGCGCACCCGTCCGCGGGTCGGGCCGTCGTCACGTTCCCAGAGGGCGTGGACGGTGAGGCCGGCTCCGGCGGTGGCAACCGCGTCGCGGACGGCGTCGTCGGCGGTGTCGCGCAGCAGCGGCGGCACGGCCCCCGCCAGCAGCGTGATGGCGGCAACGACCGCGGCGACGAGGAGCAGCGGCCCCGCGTCGGCCCGCGCCCGCCCCCGAATGCTCGGCCAGTGCAGCGCGCTCATGACGCCACCCGCAGGTGTGCCGCGTCCGCGCGCCGGACCTGGACGCTCACCACCACGGCCACCGCGAGCGCCGCGAAGACCAGCAGCGCAGCCAGGAGAACGCCCTCAGCCGCCCACGGCCATTCCGGTCGCGCGCCCGGAGTGGGCGCGGCGCCCGTGTCGGAGCGCACGAGCAGCGGCGCGACGATCCGGGTCGCCAGCGCACCGACGGCGGCTCCGGCCGCGAGCAGCGGCAGCAGTACACCGGCATGCTGACCCAGCAGCACCGCCCGGATCTGCCGGCGGGACATGCCCAGGCCCCGCAGCCGGGCCAACTCCAGCGCGCGGATCTGCAGGTCGCAGGTCACGTGCAGGACCACGCCGGCGAGCAGGAGCAGCGCGGCGGCCGGCACGAGCAGGCGCAGCGCCGCCGGCAGCCCGGCCCGCAGCGGCCCCTGGGTGAGCCGGGCCGTCTCGCCGTCGCGGGTGGTGACGGTGCCGAGGCGCAGCGCCGCGAGCCGGTCGGCGGCGCCGGGCGCCGGGCCGCCGACCCACCAGGCGTCGACCGGAAACGCCAGGTCACCGGCGACGGCCAGGGCGCGGGACAGCCGGTCGAGGTCGGCCAGGACGGCGGCGGCGCCGGGCGCGGAGGGCACGGCCGGGACGATGTCCGCGACGGTGATCGCGACCGGCGTGGTGCCGATGGTGATGCTGAGCTTGTCCCCCACGTGCGCGCCGATCTCGTCGGCGAACCGCGCGGAGACGGCGACCGGCACCGGACCCGGCTCCTCGAACGCGGTCGCGACCAGCGTCCGCGCGGCGTCCGGCGGCCCGCCGAACCGCACCGACGCGCTCATCGTGAGCTCGGCGGCGGTGACGCTGACGGTCTGCCCGCTGATCTGCGTGGGCACCGGCGGCGCGGACGTGATCGTCCACTGCCGGCCACCGGCGCTCCCGTCGGACGGCAGCCGCAGCGAGACCGTGATCTTGCTGAGCCCGTCATCGAAGTAGTCGAACGTCGGAGCATCGACCTTCAACGACACCGCCACGAGCTTGAGCCCGCCACACGACGGCAGCTCATGCGGGCGGCCATCGAGCGGGATCGGCGTCCCCACGCATGGCGCACGCAGACCGGTGTCGTCTTCTACCAGCAGCCGCGGCGTCACGACGAGCGGCCTGTCACCGGTGGCGGTCCCGGTGATCGAGCGCGGCACGCCGACCCCGTTGACCGCGGCGGACGGGGCCAGGGTCGCCCCGACGTCCGCCCAGGTCCGGGACCCGTCCAGCCGCCCGCGCAGCAGCGCGTCGGCCCGCCGGGTGTCGACGGCGACCAGTCGCGGCGGATCCCCGCCGCTGCCGAGCCACTGCCCGACGGCGATACCGCGATCGACGGCCGGGCTCACCGTCCCGCCCGTGGCCTCGCTGACCGCGGCACCCTGACCGACGCCCGGCGGCGTGCTGAGCGTGAGCGCCAGGTCGGTGCCGACGCTCAGGTCGGCCTGGTCGTGTTGCGAGCGCTGCCAGGTGGCGTCGAAGGCGATCCCGAACGTGCCCGCGGCACAGGCCAGCCCGACGAGCAGCCCGGCCGCGACCGCCTGCGGCCGGCGGGCCGCCTCGGTCGCCGCGAGCGGCAGCACCAGCCCCCGGGCCCGGCTCGCCAGCCGATCGGCCCCGCGCAACGCCGGCACCACGACCCGCAGCGCGAGTGCGGCGCCCGCCGCGAGCAGCAGCGCCGGAGCGAGCACGCGGACGACGTCGGCGCGGGCGCTGGAGCCGGTCGGCTGCGCATACAGCTGCCACCACCCGACGGCCGCGAACGCCACCAGCACGAGATCGGCCCCGGACCGGACGAACAGCTGCGCCCTGGGCGCGCGCCGCACGATGAGGACGACGGCCAGCGAGACCGCACCGCCGAGCACCGCGACGAGCTGGACGAGCGTGACGGTCGGGCCGGCGGCGAGCCCGGCACCGTCCAGCGGCGGCAGCCGGGTCAGCCCGGCGTGCAGCGCCGAGGACGCGGGCACCGCCAGCGCCGCGGCCAGCAGCGCCAGCGCACCGGCCTCGACGGCCGCCAGGGCCGCGAACTGCCCCGGGCTGATGCCGAGCGCCGACAGCAGCGCGGTCTCGCCCTCGCGGACGCCCGCGGTGAGCCGGCCGGCGAGCGCGAGGGCGGTGGCGGTCAGCACGGCGCCGAGCAGGGCGACGGCGAGCACGACGGCGGTGGTGACCCGCTGCTGCTCGTCGGCCGCGGACAGGGTCACCGGCAGGTCCGAGGCGACCCGGCTGATCCGCACCCGGTCGCCGAGCGTGCCGGTGAGGCGGCGGTCGGCGCCGCGCACGGTCGCGTTGACGGTGTCGAGGTCGCGCCGGTTGGGGTGGGACAGGTCGGGGTGGGCGGTGATCTCCAGGCGGTCGAGGGTGGCGCCGCTGTCGAGCAGGTCGGGCAGGGTGACGATGAACGGCCCGTAGGCGTTGACCGGCTGGCTGTAGTTCCCGTCGAGGAAGCCGAGCGCGGAGCCGGCACCGGCGAGCGGGTCGCGGTCCCATCCGGCGCCGGGCAGCGGCCGCACGATGCCGACGACGGTCAGCTCGATGTCCGCCGTCCTGGGCCGGGCGAGCTCGGTGCCCAGGCGGACCCGCGCGTCGACGCTCAACCCGAGCAGCTGAGCCGTGGATTCGAGCAGGACGGCGTCGCCCGCGGCGGCCGGCCAGCGCCCCGCGACCAGCTCGGCCTTGTCCTCCAGCGACGACATGCCGGAGAGATACGACTGCGCGGGCACCGTCGTGCCGGCCGGCCCGGGCAGCGCGCGCAGCACCGACGACGCGCGCGTCTGGGTCGTGGTGTCGAACGGCCGCAGCGCGCCGGTCACCACGGACTCGGTGTCGGCGGCGACCGACCGGGCGTCCTTGCCCGCGACCGTCACCGTATACGCCGTGACGTCGACCGCCTCGCTCGGCGCCCGCGCCGCGGCCACCTCGAGCGCCCGCTCCCCGGTGCGCGTGACGAGCAGCGCGCAGGTGCCCAGCAGCGTGGCACCGATCGCGACGACGCCGAGGAGCGCGACCAGCAGCGGCCACTGCGCGCGGGTGCGGCGCCTCAGCAGCCTCAGCATCAGTCCAGCTGCCCGTCGTGAATGTTAATCACGCGGTCGGCCAGGGCCATCATCACCGGGTCGTGCGTGGAGACGAGCGCGGTGACGCCCTCCGACTCGACGACACCGCGGATGAGCGCCATGACCGACAGCCCGGTCTCGGCGTCGAGCTGCCCGGTCGGCTCGTCGGCGATGAGCAGCCGGGGCGAGGCGGCGAGCGCCCGGGCGATCGCGACGCGCTGCTGCTGCCCGCCGGAGAGTTCGCCGGGCCGCTGCTTGGCGTGCCCGTCGAGCCCGACGAGCTGGAGCAGCAGGTCGACCCGCTGCTCGCGCTCCTTGGCCGGCATGCGGGCCAGCCGCAGCGGTGCGCCGACGTTCTCCGCGGCCGACAGCACGGGGATCAGGCCGAACGTCTGGAAGACGTATGACACCTTCTCCCGGCGCAGCCGCGACAGCCCGTCCTCGTCGAGCCCGGTGACCTCGGTGCCGTCGAGGTGCACGCTGCCCTCGTCGGGCCGGTCGAGCCCGCCGACGATGTTCAGCAGGGTTGTCTTCCCGGACCCGGACCGCCCGACGAGCGCGACCATCGTGCCGGCCGCGACGTCGAACGACACGCCCTTGAGCGCATGCACAGACCCAAAAGCCTTGCGCACGTTCCTTACCGTCAGCAGGCTCATGCGTCGGGCCGGATCGTCACGTGGTCGGGCTCCAGCGCGAGCCGGACCCGCCTGGTCAGGTTGAGCGCCTCGCGGAAGTCGCGCGGCACCTGGACCCGGCCGGCCCGGTCCATCACCGCGTATTCCTCGGCGATCACGTGCGTGTCGCCGTCCTCGTTGGTCGCCGTGCGGCGCAGCACCTCGCTCGACGTGCGCCCGTCGCGGATGGCGACGGTCCGCTCGACCTGCCCGCTGACCGCGGCGTCGTGCGTGACCACGACGACGGTCACGCCAAACTGCTGGTTCACGTCCCGCAGCGCCCCGAACACCTCGGCGGACGTCGCGGTGTCGAGCTCCCCGGTCGGCTCGTCGGCGAACAGCACCTTCGGCCGGTTGGCGAGCGCGACGGCGATGGCGACGCGCATCTGCTGCCCGCCGGAGAGCTGCCCCGGCTTGCGGTCCGCACAGTCCCCGACCCCGAGCGCGTCGAGCAGCTCACCGGGACGATCGCGCCGCAGTTTTGGCTTTGCTCCGGCCGCCGTCATCGGCAGGTCGACCATCTCGCGGGCCGTCAGGTAAGGCACCAGGTTGCTGGCGGTCTGCTGGCGGACGAACCCGACGGTGTGCCGCCGATAGTGGACCCGGTCCTTGCGGGACATGTCGAGCAGGTTCCAGGTGTCGACCCGGGCCCGCCCGGCGGTCGGCGCGTCGATCCCGGCCAGGATGGACAGCAGCGTCGACTTGCCCGACCCGGACGCGCCGACGACGGCGATCATCTCGCCGGCGTCGACGGTCAGGTCGAGCCCCTGCAGGGCCTGCACCTCAACGGATCCGGTCTGGTAGATGCGGACCAGGCTCTCGCAGACGATGAGCGCATCCCGGCCGAACTCGGGGGGCTTGGCGGCCGCCTCCGGCAACGTCAGCATCGGGCTCCTCCGTCCGCCGTTCCGCTGTGCCCCCGGACGATAGCCGATCAGGCGTACCACTCGGGGTCGCGACCGAGGTACCGCAGCAGTTCGTCGACCTCGTCGTCACTATCCGCACCCGACACGACCGCCGCGTACGCGCCCCACTGCCGCAGCGGCTCGACCAGCTCGCGGGCGACGACCAGCAGGTCCCGTGCCAGCTCCGGCGTGAGCGGCGACGGCTGCCCGGTCGCGACGGCGATGTCCCAGGCGTGCACGGCCGCGTCGAGGGCGCAGGCGCCCGCGCCGAGCCAGCCGGCCATGCGCCCCTGCGGCAGCGGCGTGGGCGCGTCGGTCGCGTCCTGCGGGATCGTGGCCCAGGCCGCCGCGGCGGCGCGCATGGCGCTCCCGGCGAAGTCGGCCGGGTCGGCGCCGTTCAGGTGCCCGTCCGGGGCGAACGGGTCGTACGCCGGCCAGCCGCTGCCGGTGATCGTCGCGGCGAAGCCGAGCTGGTCGCCGGCGGCGTGCTGCAGGACCTGCGTGACGTTCCACTGCGTGCAGGGCGTGGGCCGCTCCCAGCCGCCGTCGCGGACGCCGGCGACGACGGTCCGCAGCGCGCGGTGCGCCTCGTCGAGGATCGGCCAGGTGCTGGCCGGCTGCTCGTTCATGACTGCTCCCCCAAGTACTCGCTCGTCCCTTGCTCCTCCACTGTAACAGAACGGAACGTTCCATTCCAATAGTTAGGCCGGCTCGGACCGGATCATGCGGATCAGCGCCCGCATGCCCGTCAGGAGCTCCTGGTGGTCGCTGATCCCGTCGATCGTGGTCTCGATGCGGCGGGCGAGCTGCTCGTTGGCGCGGCGCTGCTCGCGCTGCCCGTCCTCCAGCCGGGCCGCGTGCTCCTGCACGTCGCCGAGCTCCTGCTTGAGCGCATCCACGGCGGTCGTCAGCTCGCGCACGGTCGCCTGCAGGGACACGACGTCGTCGCGCGGGTGGGTGCTCTCGCGGCGCAGCGAGGTGACCCGCTCGCGGAGGTGGCCGAAGTACGCCCCGGCCGGCCGCAGCGCGGTCGACAACAGGTAGAAGCCGGCGAGGTAGTACCCGACCAGCTCCCCCGACACGACGGCGAACAGCGCGGTGCCCGCGGCCGTGACCAGGTGCCCGCCGATCGCGAAGCGCAGCATCCAGCGAGCGATCCGCCCCGCCTCGACGTCCTGGGCGGCGGGCACCTCGATGCCACGCGCCCGCGAGATCGCGTTCTCGGCGATGATCCGGCGGGCATCGAAGTACAGGTTCCACGGCAGCGTGACGAGCACGACCATCCACATGAGCGCCGCGAGCGCCGCCCCGACCGACACGAGCGTCGACACCGAGACGCCCGCGAGCTTCCCGAGCCACGCCAAGAGCAGGGTGGCGGCGCCACCCAGCACGACAACTCCCCACCATCGAGCCATGCTGATTACTGTGCCGCCCGGCGCGCCGCGGGACATGCGCGCGCGTACTCACCCGCGATAGGTACCGCTACCTATTCCCGGCCCCGGTCGAGCAGCACCCGCCGACCGCACCGAAGTTCGCCGGAACATCCGAGGTCGTCCGGGAATCTCATCACTACGGTGGACGACACCCGGCGAAAGGGACGGTGTCATGGGTGACGCGACGGCGCTGGTGGTGGACTTCGGCACCTCGGCGTCCTCGGCGGCGCTGGTCGCCGGCGGGCAGGTGCGGCTGCTGAAGGAGCCGTCGAGCGGCCTCTACTCGTGGCCGTCGGCGGTGTCCCTGGAGGGCGACCGGCTGCTCGTGGGCACCGCCGCCGAGCGGCGCAAGCGAGCCGAGCCGGGCGCATACCGGGGCGAGTTCAAGCGCGATCTCGGCCAGGCCCTGCCGGTGCCGCTCGGCGAGCGGACGTACGCGCCGGAGGAGCTCGTCGCGGCGGTGCTCAACGTGTTCCGCGACCGCGCCGCCGAGCTGCACGGCGAGCCGGTGCACCGGTTGCTGCTCACCGTTCCGGCCTCCTACGGCGAGGGCGACCCGAGGCGGGCGCTCATGGTCGCCGCCGGCGAGGCGGCCGGGTTCCCGGAGGTCCAGCTGGTCGCCGAGCCGGTCGCGGCGGCGTTCGCCCCGGTCGCCGGCGCCGGTTTCGCCGCCGGCCAGGTCGTCCTGGTGTACGACTTCGGCGGTGGCACCTTCGACGCGGCGGTGGTCCGCTGCGGCGACGACGGCGTCCACGAGATCATCGGACACGCCGCCCTCGACGACTGCGGCGGCCGAGACATCGACGCGCTGCTGGCGAGCCACGTCCGCGCGTCCGGCGGCCCCGCGCTCGCGGAGACCCTGACGGCGGACGGCCTGGGCGGGCTGCGGATGCGGCTGCAGCTGGCCGACTTCGTCCGCGGCGTGAAGCACCAGCTCACCGACGCCCAGACGGTGGAGGACTTCGTCACGCCGCTCGCCCCGCCGTACCGCCTGGACCGCCCGCAGCTCGACACCCTCGTCGCGCCCCTGCTGGAGCGGACCGTGGACTGCTGCCGCGAGCTGCTGCGCGAGTGCCGCGTCGACCCGCGGGGCCTCACGGCGGTCCTGCTCGTCGGCGGTACCTCCCGGATGCCCGCGGTCCGCGAGGCGGTCGCCGAGGCGCTCCGCGTGCCGGCCCGCTGGGCGGAGGACCCGGAGCTCGCGGTCGTGCAGGGGGCGGCGGCGCTGGCCGGCCGAGCCGGCGCCCGCCGCCTCGCGCCGTCCCCGCCGGTGCCGGACCTGGTGCCGCTGCGGTGGGATCTGCCGGGAGAGATGGCCACGGTACTGCGGTGGCTGGCCGAGCCCGGCACCGAGTACGAGCCCGGCGCCGACCTGGCAGTGGTCCGCACCCGCGACGGCATGCTGTGGACGCTGACCGCCCCGGACGAGCCGGGCACCCTGGCCGCGATCCACGCCCCGGCCGGCACGAGCGCCGTCGCCGGCGACTGGCTGGCCACCGTGGCCCCGACCCGGGAGCCGGCACCGGTCGCACCGGACCTGCCCGAGTTGATCGAAGAGCCTCGACGGGCGCTGTCCATCGAGGTGCGGTTCGGCGACCACGCGGCCTTCAGCAGCGACGGACGGTGGTTCGCCGTCGAGGACGTCTATGACGGTTGCGTCTGGGACGCCACCTCCGGCACGCTGCGGACGCGGGTGAAACCCAAGGGCGGCATCGACGCCCTCGCGTTCAGCCCGGACGGCGAACGCCTCGTGACCGCCGGCAACGACGACGGCCGGATCATCATCTGGGAGCTCGCCGCCGGCGAGCGGCTCCTCCGGTTCGACACGGGCACCCGGGTGAAGGACCTCGCGCTGAGCCCCGACGGCCGGTGGATCGTGACGGCCTGCGACCCCGTCCACACCGGACTGTGGCCCAGCCCCGGGCCGGACCGCCACGGAAAGCTGACGATCTGGGACGCCGGCACCGGCGCCCGGCACCGCGACCTGCCGCTCGACGGCGTGGTCAAGTGCCTCGCGATCAGCCCCGACGGCACGAGGTTGGCGACCGGCGGCGACCGCTTCGGCACGCTCTGGGATCTGGACACCGGCAAGCGGCTGTTCGGGGTGCAGCACAAGAGTCAGCTCACCGCGGTCGCGTTCAGCAGCGACGGCACCCGGCTGGCGACGGCATCGTGGGACAGCACGGCGGCGCTGTGGGACACCGCGACCGGGCAGCGCCTGGTCCAGGTCCGCCACGGCAAGGGAGTCAGCTCGATGGCGCTGAGCCCCAGCGGCCGCTGGCTCGCGACGGCGAACGACAAACAGGTGCGGCTCTGGGATGCGCTGACGGGCGCGCTGCTGCGCACGATCGAGGCGGCGAACCCCAGGTCGATCGCGTTCCACCCCGACGGGCTCCGGCTGGCGATCGCCGGCAGCAAGACGCGGATCTGGCAGATCGCCTCAGAGCCCGGGGATCCTCCGGAGCACCCGGCCTAGCTTCGCGTAGTTGACCTTGATCCCCTCGTTGAGGTCGATGGCGATCCCCTCGGCGGCGCGCAGCTCGTTGGCGTACTCGACCTGATCGTGCAGGTGTCTGCGCACGCTGCCGGGGGTGCCGGAGTCGTAGCGGTGGGCGTGGACGAGGGCGTTGAAGGCGCTCTTCGGGCTGGAGAACATCCAGTAGATCGGCCGTTTCCTGTACCGCTGGACGTGGTCCTTGTAGAAGTCGGTGACGAAGTACCGCCGGATGTCCTTGCCGAGGCGGTGCTCGACGAAGCGCAGGTCCGTCTCGTCGTTGTGGAACGACAGCTGCAGGAACGCGCGGAACCGGTCGGCGAAGTCGGGCTCCGCGATGACGTCGACCGGCTCGAACCCCGGCAGCCGGAAGCGGCCGAACATGCAGCCCACCGCGAAGGAGACGAGGTCGCGGACCGCATCGTGCTTCGGCCGGGCATCGGTCGAGGACACGTCGACCTCGCCGGTCAGGCCCAGGCTCGCCGCGGCGATCTCGTTGATCTCCCGCTGGAGGCGGCCGATCTCGGCCCAGCGCCGGTCCACGTCCGCCTCCAGCCCGGCCACCGCCGCGGCCAGCGACCGCGCGTCGTAGCCGAGCAGCGGCGAGCCGGCGAAGTCCCGGCTGGTCTCGGCGGCGTCCCAGTCGGCCCTGTACAGCTCGACCGAGCCGCGCCCCAGCTCGGCCAGCCGCTGCTCGGCGCCGGCGGGCACCGACGGCAGGGCGAGGACGTCCACGACCTCGGTGTTGACCGTCGGGTTCAGGGCCTGCAGGAGGTACTCGTGGGCCGAGGAGTTGAGCAGCGCCAGGGTCGCGTGGAGCAGGTCCTCGTCGTCGGTGAACAGGGTCGGGGAGCCGGAGCTGTTGCGGGCGGTCGCCGGCTTCAGCCGGAACCCGGTGCCGCCGACCATCGACCAGGTGACGCCGGGGCGGCCCGCGTAGGCCGGGTTCGGCAGGCCGCCGTGCCGCGCGTAGTGGGCACGCGCCTCCGGCGACCAGTCGACGACCTGCGAGATGAGGCCGTAGAACTTCCGGGAGCCGCCGCCGTTGGAGTACGGTGCCCAGCGGTCCGAGTCCGGCGGGACCTCCCACGCGTAGCGCACGAACCGCTCATTGCCGTGCGTCTTGGTCCGGCCGCCCGAGCGGAACCGCTGGCCGATGCGCTCGCCGGCGAACACGTCGCGACGCCGCAGCCAGTAGGCGATCGGCGCCTGCGGGATGGTCCGCAGCGCACGCCCGGACACCTCGAACCGGCCTCCGCCGCCGCGGAAGGCGGCCGCCTTCGATGCCTCCGAGTTGCCCCCGACCAGCCGGACATAGACGCCTGCGCGCTCCTCGTCCGGCTGGTTCAGCACCACGAACGCCGTGGTGGACACGACCTCGCCGTCGATGGCGTCGAAGGCCCGCGCGCCGAGATGGGCCATGGTCACGATCCGGCACTCGTCGAGCAGGTGGGCCCGGAACGCCTTGTACGACGACAGGAACATCCAGCTCTGCATGGTGACGAGCGCCGCGTACCCGTTCTCGACGGCGAGTTCGAGCGCCCGCTCGATGAACGCGACGTCGAGCGTCGCCTTGGCGTTCGGATAGTGCTTCCGCAGCCAGGCGGTGAGGGTCGGCCCCATGCTGCTCGCGTACAGGTAGGGCGGGTTGGCGACGACGACGTGATACCGCCGGTCCAGGGATTCACGGCTCAGCGACCCGAAGGTGTCCGCGTCGAGGACCCGGATGTTGGCCTCGACGTCCTGCCGAGCCTTCATGCTCAGCGCGAACCCGGCGAGCTCGGCGGCCCGCGGATCGATCTCCACGCCGTGCAGGTTCTTCGCGAGCACCAGCCCCGGAATCGACGCCGGCTCGTATCCCTCTTCCTCGTAGATCGCGTGGAGCAGGTCGAAGGCGTAGGTGAGCATGTGCCCGGCCCCGCAGGCCGGGTCCAGGATTCGCAGCTCCTCGGGGCTGTCCAGCTTGACGAAGTCGGTCTCCGGTTGCACCGGGGGGATGTAGTACCGCATCCGCTCGGCGAGCCGGGAGTCCGGCCGATTCAGCAGCCAGAGCCGACCGAGCGAGTTCTCCACGAGGTACCGGACGATCCACTGTGGAGTGAACAGCTGGGTGGCCGCCGGGATCTCCGCCGCCCCGGCCTTGCGTCCCCGGCCGATCCCGGCGAAGACCTCGTCCTTGCGTTCGGCGCCGTAGAACTGGTGCAGCCATCCAACGACCTCGACGTCCCGGCACACCTCGGGCGTGAGCACCTGCTCGGCGTCTTCGACGACGGCCCACACGGCGGGCGTGCCGTCATCGATCGCGGCGCCGGTGAAGCCGTTGACCTCCATGAATCGCCGCGCGACGATCCGGCTGAACCAGCGGTACGCCTCCTGCTCGCCGAACTCCGCGGTGAGCCGCACGCGCGCCCTGTCCGCGAAGCCCCTCAGCTGGTTGATGCCCACCCGTTTCGTCCCCGCCGTCGCCGCGGCCGACCGGCCGACGCCCCCGCCGAGACGCGACGACCAGCGTAACGCCGCGGCGGCCCGTTGAGCGCCGCCCTGGTTGTTTCCGGGGCGGCGCTGCCGGGGTCAGAAGACCTTGCGGGCGGGGCCGAGGCGGAGGAACACCGTCTCGCCCGTGGCGTCCTGGACGCCGTCGTTGTCGGTGATGGCGTACACCTGGCCATCCCCGCCGATGGTGAGGCCCTCGAGCTTCTCCTGGGTCCAGCCGTTGTCCGCGCGCAGGGCCGGGAGGACGTCGATGGCCAGGTGCTTCTTCAGCACGGGGAGGGTGCCGGCCGCCGGGTCCTTCGACGGTACCGTCACCGTGTACACGCGCTTGATCTTCGCGTTGGGGCCGTTGAGCTTGTCGCGCTCGATCACCGCGAGGGTGTTGGCGTCGACGGCAACGATCTCGGACAGGCCGATCCAGTCGCCCGGCGTGGTCGTGGACTCCAGCTGGTAGCCGAACCAGGTCCAGGCCTTGGTCGCCACGTCGTAGCGGCCGATGCGGACGATGCCCTTCGGGTCGGTGCTGAGCTCGCGCTGCAGCGCCACCCACACGTGCTCGCCGTTGCGGTCGTTGGTGGCGGACACGCCCTCGATGCCCTGCTTGGCGAGGCCGGCGCTGATCTCGGCCGGCAGGTTCACCGTCTCGACCGTGCGCCCTGAGGCGTCGAGGCGCACCAGCTTGTTGCCGGCGCCGGTGACGCCCTCGACGCCGAGCCAGAAGCCGCCCTGCGGGCGGGCGGAGATGCCCTCGGCGTCGTAGCCGACCGGGGCGCCGGCCGCGTCCGTCACCGTCAGCTCGGCGGTGATCTCGACCGGGGCCTTGCCGGCGTCGAGCGTGAGGATGCGGGTGGGCGTGTACGCCGCGTCGGTCACGGAGTACAGCTTCGACCGCTTGCCGGGCACCGCCGACAGCGCGCCGAGCGCGCCCCAGCCGATGCCGTTCGGGCTGATCACGCTCGGGAAGCCGGGCTTGTCCTTGCCCAGCTCGTAGAGGGTGACGCTGGAGCGGACGTTGACCGAGGCGTCGTCCTCCTCGCTGGAGATCGCGAGCAGGTCGCGGCCCGGGATGGGCAGCAGGCCCTCGGGCCCGTTCGTCGTCGGCAGGATCTGCTTGAACACCGGCTTCGCCGGGTTGCTCAGCTCGTACACGGCGACGAAGTTGCTGCGCTCCGAGCCGACGAAGGCGTACCGCGTGCCGTGGAAGGTGGCGATGGCGAGGCCCTCGGGCTCGGTACCCTTCTTGCCGGCGCGGTCCTCGTTGTGCAGGCCGTAGGTGACGGCGAGCTTCTCGAAGGAGTTGCCGGCGTCCCAGACGACCCGGCCGGTGTAGGTGTCGAACACCGTCCAGCCGCGCGTGCCGCCCTTCCAGTCGCCCTCGTTGGCGGTCGCGACGTACCGGTCGTCGACCCACGCGATGGAGTCGGGCTCCCGCGGCACATCGGTGATCTGCCCGGTGAGGTCGATCTTGCCGTCGTTCTTGGTGTCGATGCCCGTGACGGTGGCGGTACCGGCGCTGAACGCCTTCTCGATGCGCCCGGTGCGCAGGTCGATGACGACGATGCCGTTGTTCTCCTGCAGGGTCACGACGAGCTTGTCGCGATCATTGATGGCGACGTACTCCGGCTCCGGGTCCTCCGGCGCCGTGATGCCCTTGAGCTCGCTCGCGGGGAGCGCGACCTTGCGCACGGACCACTTGCCCGGGTTGTCCGACGGCATGTCGACGATCTGGACGAACCCGCCCGGCGCCTGCGGAAGGTCGCCGTCGTTGACGTCTTCGTCGCGCTCGTTCTCGATGGCGATGGCGGCGTACCGCTTGTCCTTGCCCTTGCTCAGCGCGACAGAGTCGGGCTGCCCGCCGAGGTCGAGCGTCCGCACGGACTTCCGGTCCTTGATGCGCACCACGTGCAGCACGCCGGACGGGTTGGTGAAGCTCTCGCTGGTGTCGACGACGACGAGCGCGTAGTCGCCGCGGACGGTGACGGAGGTAGGCTCGCCGTCGACGCCGAGCGTGCCGAGGCCCTTGGGCTTGCCCGCCTTGGAGATGTCGAGGAACCCGATACGCTTGGCGAGCGCGTCGGTGTAGATGAGCGTCCGGCCGTCGTCGGTGACGGCAGAGATCTCGGCCGCGGTGGCGGAGGCGGGGTCCTCGCCGGCGGGCCGGTTCTCGTAGACGGGGTAGGTGGCCTGCCGGTCCCAGTAGGTGGATCGCTGGCTGTGCGCGCCAGCGGCGCTGCCGGGAATGAGCCCGGCCGAGGTCATCGCCAGTGCCGTGAGCACGACGAGAAACTTACGATGGGACATGCGGAATGACGCTGTCACGCCGCAACGACGATATCCGGTCGCCCCGATGAACGTGGGGTAAGTCGATCATGAACCCGCCTGGCCCACCCACGTGACGCACGGGGTGGGCCAGCGCTGGCTTCGATCTGGCTACTTCCCGCCGCCAGCGCGGAATGCCACCCAGGCATCACTCATCCGGTCCGCCTGTCCGGCGGTGAACATGTTCATGCAGGAGTCCTGCGAGTAGTCCATGAAGTTGTGGATCGGGTCCAGCCCGGGAGCGGTGCACGTGTCCGCGCCGACCGGGCAGTTGAACTGCGGGATGGCCTCCCGCGGGGTGTCCTCGACGAAGTCGCCGGACGCGGCGCACCCGTGCGCGAAGGTGTGCTCGAGCATCAGCCAGTGCCCGACCTCGTGGGTCAGGGTGTCGCCCTCGGCGTACTTGCCGGCCGTCCCGCCGGGCATCGACTCGTCGAGCATGACCACGCCGTCGATGTAGTCGCGGCCGTTGTTGTAGCCCTTCGGGAAGTATGCCCAGCCGAGCAGCCCGCCGCCGATGTTGCCCGCGTACACGTTGAGGGTGCGGGCGTCGCCGGTGTACAGCGCCCGCTTCATGTCCCGCTCGTTCTTGCCCGGCACGACGGTGTACCAGTCGCTGTTCACCGTCCAGGTCGTGCTGGTGAGCGAGAACCGGAACGGCGTGTCGGACGCGTCCGGAGCCGTACGACCCGCGTACGAATCGTTGAGCACCGCGATCTGCGCCGCGATCAGCGTGTTCCACCGGTCCTTCTCGGCCGCGCTGAACGGGTGGTCGGAGATCATGTGAAAGACCGTGGGCACGGTGACGCTGCCGTTGGGCAGCCGCGGCGAATCCTTGATCACGCCGTAGGCGTTCGCTTCGTTCTTCGAGTACAGCTCCGGCTCCTGGGCGGTGGCGCCCTGCCTCATCCGCGCCGCGCTGGTCCCGCCGGCACCCGGGTCACACGCCGCGGCGCCGGCGGAGGCCTGCGCGGCACCCGCCGTGCCGGCCACGCTGGAGCCTCCACCCCCGGCCACGAAAGCCGCCACGGCAGCGGTCATGACCGCCATCCGTAGCGTTGATTTCTTGCGCATCGTTCACCTTCCACAGATCGATGTACCGGGGCGGGATCGACCATCGACTGGGGTGTCATGGATCACCGCCTTCCGGCATGAGAACACGCTGCAGTGGTGACGAGAAGGCTTGAGTGCGCCCGCCAGGGGTGGTTATAGGGTCAGCCGTCGACTGCCCGGGAGGGGTGTAACGCAGCGACCGACGTGGACGCTCCTTCTGATGGCAAATCATGTCCGAACAAGGTGGGAGTCTGTGGTAGTGAGGGGGCCGCGCAGCTCGTCTTCGCCCAGCATCAGCCGGTGGTGGACCCGAATGCGAGCGGTGGGCCGGGTGCGCGCGGTGGGCCGTCGCGACAACCCACCAGGGCGGCATCGGCGCCCCGCCGACGGGGTGAGCGGCATCATCGACCGCTTGACCGGCCGCTCCAGCCGCGGTGACGCCGGCCCCGGTCCCAGCTTCGGCGACGCGGCGGTCGACAGCGGCGAGATCGGGTCGGAGCAATCGACCGGGGTGCAGGCGAGCGGGCGACCGAAGCGGTGGCGCCGGCGCAACGTCATCATCGCCTCCACCGCCGCCGTGTTGATGCTGATGGGCATCGGACTGGTGGCCGGCACCTACTACTTCGACTCGGTCGACCTGCCGCCGGACCTCCAGATGTACGAGTCGACGACGATCTTCTACGCCGACCGCCAGACCCCGATGGCGAGGATCGGCGAGGAGAACCGGACCGTGGTCACCCTCGACAAGGTTCCCAAACACGTGCAGCAGGCGGTCGTGGCCACCGAGGACATGACCTTCTACACCAATGACGGCGTCGACTACACCAGCATCGCCCGTGCCGCGTGGAACAACTTCACCGGCGGTGAGCGGCAGGGCGCCTCGACGATCAGCCAGCAGTACGCCCGCAAACTTGCCGATCTCAAGGGCATCTCGTATGCGCGGAAGGTGCGCGAGGCGGTGATCGCGACCAAACTGAACGAGAAATACGACAAGGACAAGATCCTTGAGCTGTACCTGAACGCGGTCTATTTCGGCCGGCATGCATACGGTATCGAGGCGGCTGCGCAGGCGTACTTCGGCAAGCCGGTCAACAGCCTGACGGTCGCCGAGGGAATGGTGCTCGCCGGCCTGATCAAGGATCCGGAAGGCTCCGACCCGAAGAAGGGCAGCCCGTACGACCCGACGCGGAACCCCGACTCGGCCAAGGAGCGGTTCCACAACTACATCAAGCCCAACATGGTCCAACTCGGCTACCTGACCCAGCAGGCGGCCGACGAACTCAAGTACCCGGACAACGTGATCAAGGTCGACCCGGTGGTGGACTCTCGGCTGCGTGCCCAGTGGGGCCTGGACAAGCCCGAGGGGCTGATCGTCCACCACGTGATGGACGAGCTTTCCAAGATCAACGGGCCGGACGGGCGGCCCAGGTTCTCGACCGACGAGATCCGCAACGGTGGCCTGCAGATCTACACCACGGTGGCCAAGCCGATGCAGGACGCCGCGCTGAAGTACGCCAGCGGTGCCACGGCCGACTCACCGCTGTTCGGCCAGCCGCCGAATCTTCAGGGCGCGTTGGTGGCCGTCGAGCCGGGCACCGGCCGGGTCCGTGCCTACTACGGCGGATCGCAGGGCGATGGGAGCGACTACGCCGGCTGGTACGCCGACCCGGTGCTGTCGGACGGCAAGCCGGTCGAGTTCGGCGCGCACCCGCCCGCGTCCTCGTTCAAGGTCTACACGCTCGCCGCGGGACTCATCAACGGGTACTCCATCGATTCCCACTGGGACAGCACGAGCCCGAAGGACTTCCCGCGCAGCCACCGGATCACCGGCCAGAAGCCGGGCCCGGTGAAGAACAACGACGGCGGCTCGGCCGATTGCGAGACGTGGTGCACGCTGGTGGAGGCGACCGAGAAGTCGCTCAATACGCCGTACTTCGCGTTGGCGGAGGAGGTCGGCTGGCCCAAGGTGCTCGAGGTGGCCCGCGCGGCGGGGATTCGCTCCATGTGGCATCCGGAAAAGGGCCGGCTGGACCTGGCCACCAAGAACCCGTCGGAGTTCGGGTTCAGCACCGAACTCGGCATCGGGCAGTTCCCGGTGACCGTGCTCGACCACGCCAACGGCATGGCGACGTTCGCCGCTCGGGGCAAGGCGGCATCGGTCCACTTCGTGCAGGAGGTACACAAGAAGGGCCAACGCGTCTACGGGGAGACCATCAACCCCAAGCAGATCCCAGGGTTCACCGACGCGATGGCCGACAACGTCACGTACGCATTGAGCAAGGTCGCCGCGGCGACCGCCTCCGACATGAACGGCCGACCGGCGGCCGGCAAGACCGGCACCTGGCAGTTGCGTGACACCTCCGACAATGCGCACACCTGGATGGTCGGCTTCACACCACCCGGCCGGGACAAGACCAAGACACCCGGACTGGCCGCTGCCGTATGGATCGGCAACAAGAACGATGAACAGAAGCTGGTCAACAACAACGGCCAACGCCTCTTCGGCGCGACCATGGCGGCGCCGGTCTGGCGCAAGTTCATGAACGCGGCCCTGAACAAGACGGAAAAGGTCCAGCTGCCGTCCCAGCCGAGACCGGGCGGAGACCTCGAAGGCAACGGCATCCCGCCGGCGAGACCGGGCAAGGACCACGGCAAGGACGGCGATCAGGGCAACACCAAGCCGTGCAAGCGGCCCGGACCGCGCTGCCAGTCACCTGCGCCGGGCACCCGGTAACCACGGTGGGTGGCATTGCCGTGCGGGGTTATCGACGCAGCCGCAGCACGTTCATCTGGGTCAGTTGGGCGTCGGCGAAGGCGTCCACGAGCGGCAACTGGTAGGTGGCGACGGTCTGCATGCGAGCGCGGGGCAGATGCTCCCGGCCGGGGTCGCCGACAAGCACCTGGGCGCCGCGCGCCGCAACGCGTTCCAGGAAGGCCAGAACGCGCGGAGCCATGGTCCCGGTGTAGAAGATGTCACCAGCCAGGACCGTTTCGGCGTCACCGCCGTCCCCGTCGAGCAGGTCCGCGAGACATTCGGCGACGCGCACACCGTTGGCTTCCGCATTGAGGGTGATCGCGGCGACCGCGTACGGGTCCACGTCATTCGCGGTCACCGCGGCCGCGCCGGCCTTTCCTGCCGCGATGGCGATCAACCCCGAACCGGCGGCCAGATCCAGGACCCGCCGGCCGGCCACTGTCGCCGGATGGTCCAGGACATATCGGGCGATCGCCTTGCCTCCGGCCCACGCGGAGGACCAGAACGGAGGCGGTAGCTTCGCGCCGGCCCGCGCTTCCATCCTGGCCCACCACACGATGGCGTCCTCGGCCAGATACAGCTGGACTTCGGGCACAAGGGGCACCTCGACAAGGCGGAGCCGGTCCAGGCCGACGCCCGGCGTCGTCACCTCATGGCGTAGCTCGGCCAACGCCTGCCCGACCCGACTCATCATTGATCAAGCATGACGGATGAGCGGGCCGGATCCCGGTCATCTGCCCATTGTTGACCGGCCATGTCACCCGGTGGCCGCCCTCCGGGTTTCTGTCGTCGCCGATTGGGTACGCCCACCGGCACCAACGTTGGGTTCGGTGTTCAGGAGGAACGCGTGGCAAGCGGTACCGTGAAATGGTTCAACTCGGAAAAGGGCTTCGGCTTCATCGAGCAGGACAACGGAGGACCCGACGTCTTCGTGCACTACTCGGCCATCGCGAGCAGTGGCTACCGTGAGCTCAACGAGGGTCAGAAGGTCGAGTTCGACGTGACGCAGGGCCAGAAGGGCCCCCAAGCGGAGAACGTTCGAGCCGTTTGACCACTCGGCAAGCGCCAGGCAGCAGGCCGGAGGACACCAGGCGTTCGGCTGTCGTGACGTACCGTGACGTTCCCGCGAGTCGACTTGGGCGGTTGTGTCATCGTTGAGCACGATGGTAGGGCGTGTGTTGAACGGCCGGTACGAGCTGCGATCGGTCATCGGCCGGGGCGGCATGGCCGAGGTGTGGCTGGCCGTCGACGGGCGGCTGGGCCGACGCGTGGCCGTGAAGATGCTGCACGACGACGGCGGCGCCGATCCGTCACTGCCGGAACGGTTCGAACGCGAGGCGCACACCGCTGCGCAGCTGTCGCACCCGAGCATCGTGGCCGTGTACGACGTGGGGGTCGATGACCGTACGCCGTACCTCGTCATGGAACTGGTCGAGGGGCACAGCCTCGCCGACGAGCTGGCCGCGGGGCCGCTCGATCCGCGGCGTGCGGTGCGCATCGCCGAGCAGGTGTGTGACGCCCTCGCGGCCGCGCACGACGCCGGGGTCGTACACCGGGACGTGAAGCCGGCCAACATCCTCATCAACGGCGAGGGCCGGGTGAAGGTCTGCGACTTCGGCATCGCCCGCATCACCGATCGGGCGCAGACCGCGCTGACCGCCCCCGCCACCGTCATCGGCACCAGCTCGTACATGGCGCCGGAACAGGTCCGCGGCGAGCCCGTCGACGCCCGGACCGACCTGTACGCGCTGGGCTGCGTGCTGTACGCGATGCTCACCGGCCGCCCGCCGTTCACCGCCGACTCGCCGGTGCAGGTCGCCTGGCAGCAGGTCCACCAGGCACCGGTACCGGTGGCGGTCCGGCGGCCCGGCCTGCCGCCGCATCTCGGCGGGCTGGTCGGCGCGCTGCTGGCCAAGCGCGCGGCGGACCGGCCGGCGAGCGCGGTGCAGGTCCGCGCGGCTCTGGCCGGCGGGGCCGCGGCTGTGTCCGCACACCCCGCCGGAACGGCCGCATTCCCGCGTGGTGTCGGACCGGCCACGCTCGGGGGCAAGGCGCCGATCCGCGGCCGCGCCGCGGTGCGGCCGGCAACGCGGGTCCTGCCCGTGCCCGGCGAGCCGCCCGCGCCGGCCGCCCGGCGACGGGGCCGCTCGGCCGGGATCGCGTTGGCGGCGCTCGGCACGACCGCCGTCGCCGTCGTGTTTGCGCTCGGGGCCCTCCCGGGCCGGTCCGACCACCCAGCCGCGGCGCCCACCCCCTCGGACACCACCCGGTCCCTGCCGTCCGAGGACATCGCGAGCGCGGCACCGAGCGACACACCGACCGACCCGGCGAGCCCGGCGCCGACCGAGGTGCCGAGCGAGCCGACGAGCGAGCCGACAAGCGACCCGACGAGCGACCCGGCGATCGACCCGACCGAGGCGGCACTGGCCGCGGCTCGCGCCGCCGTGCAGGAGCAGGCCGGGGCCGGCAGCCTGGGCAACGGTGCCGCGCGCGAGCTGAACCGCCGGCTCGACGACATCGCCCGCGACCTCGATCGCGGCGACGACGCCGGCGCCGCATCCGGACTGGCGAGCCTGCTCGACCGGCTCGACCAGCTGTACCAGGACGGCACACTCACCGGCACCGGGTACATGGCGGTGCTCACCCAGGTCGACAAGCTCGGGCAGAGCCTGCCGACCCCGGCGGCCACAGCGGGCGGGACTGACCCGACTCCCCAGACATGAGGCGTACGGCGGGCCGCCGGGCGGCGGGCCCGGCGGCCCTGTCGATGAGGGCTCAGCCTCGCCGATAGCGGCCGGTCAGGCGGCCCGAGGCCAACACCTTCCCCGCCGTCGCCCGACGCAGGTCGGCAGCGGATGCTCCCTCGGCAAGGCCGAGCGGTTCGGACAGGGCCAGCACCTCGAAGACGTACCGATGTGACCGGCCACGGGGCGGGCTCGGCCCCCCGTACGCCCGCCTGCCGAAGTCGTTCCTGCCCTGCACGGCGCCCGTCGGCGCCTCACCTTCACCCAGGCCCGACAGGTCAGGTTCGATACCCCACATGACCCAGTGCGTGAAGGTGCCGGTGGGGGCGTCGGGGTCCTCGACGAGCACGGCCAGCTCAGCGGTCTGCTCGGGCAGTCCGGTGAAGTTGAGCGGCGGTGACACGTCGATGCCGTCGCACGTGAAGCGCCGGGGAATCTCGTCGCCCTCGTTGACACCGGGCTGGACACAGCAATCGTCACCAGTGCCTCCGGTTACTCGGATCGAGCCCTCCCGGGCGGGTTCATGGGGGGTCAGGGCGTCGCGTAGACCTTTCCCACGAACTCGGCGAGCCGGTGATCATCGAGGTTGCGGGCCAGGTCAGACTCGCTGATCATGCCGACCAGGCGGTGGTTCTCGATGACCGGTAGCCGCTTGACCTGGTGATCCTCCATCTGATGCAGCACCTCGTTGACGCCGGCGTCGGCGTCGACCCAGACCAGCTCACCCAGGCTCAGGTCCCGCACCTTGACCTGGCCGGGCTCCTGGCCCTCGGCGATGCACCGAACGACGATGTCGCGGTCGGTGATGATGCCGTGCAGCCGGTCGTCCACGCCGCAGATGGGCAGGGAACCGACGCCGAGATCGCGCATCTTCCGCGCGGCCGACGCGACGGTCTCGTCCTGGTCGACGCACTCGGCTCCCGGGTGCATGATGTCTCTCGCCTGCCACTCCTGCTTCTCGCGAAGCGACTGCTCAAAGTCGTCCACGGCGCGGAGCTTGCTGGAGACGGCCTCGGGTGTCGCGTGGCCGGCGTGTTCGGCGTAGCTGGTCCTGCCGAGTTCGTACAGCAGCTTTTCGCGCTGCCGCTGGGCTCGCGTCTCATCCATCCGCGCCCGGCCCGTCGCCAGGCCACGCTTGGCGGACTCCTTCATCCTCTCGAAGGCCATGGTGCCCTCCTCTCCGGCTGTACCTCAACGCGAGAGAGCTAACAACGGCGGTACCCAGTCGCAACGCTACGTCGCCGGGCGCGCGGCCGGACGATGCGCTCAGGGATGAGGAAATGGTGATTCCGCCCGACCGAGCCTTCGCGCCCCTCGGAAATTTGTGCGTGTGTGTTGGCAACCGGGCGGGCGGCGAATCGACGTGGCGCAGCGGGCATGTTGCCTTTGCGACCGTTAAGTGCCGGCTTGTCGGAGTTCTCGTCCTGATTCGGCGTCAATCTCATGCCGCGCACCGGGTCGGCGATGTACCCCATCCACTGTGGACACTAAGCTACGGCCGAGTTGGTCTTGACGAAGCCTGTCACCATGGGCCCAGCGAGTGGGGGGATGAAGCAGTCCGATGGGTGAATTTCTCAATGCGAACCTCGAATTCCCCACCGTCCTGTTCACGTTCCTGCTCGTCCTCGTCATCGCATACTGGCTGATCGTCCTGCTCGGCAGCGCCGACACCGAGGCGCTCGACGGTGGCGCGGCCGACGGCTTCGGTGGCTTCCTGGGCAGCGTCGGCCTGGGCGGCGTGCCGGCCACGGTAGGACTGTCGGTGCTCGTGCTGGTCGCCTGGTTCGTCAGCCTGGCCGGCGCGACCGTCACCGAGGGCGCGCTGCTGCGCGTGGCCGTGCTGGTGGTCGCGCTCGTCGTCGCGTGGCTGGTGACCCGGGTGCTCGTGGTACCGCTGCGGAGGCTCTTCCCGGCGACGAGCGGCGACTCCCGCACCGCGTTCGTGGGGCGCACCTGCGTGATCCGCACCGGCACCGTCACCGAGACGTTCGGCCAGGCCGAGGTCACCGCCGCCGACGGCTCCAGCGCGATCGTGCAGGTTCGCCAGACCGGCACCGACACCTTCACCGCGGGCAGCACGGCGGTGATCTACGAATACGACCAGCACGGCGAGTTCTTCTGGATCGTTCCCACCCCCGGACAGAGGGAGCTCTCATGACCGTCATCACCACCGGCTTCCTCGTTGTGCTCGGCGTGGCCGTGCTCATCGCGGTTGGTCTGCTGTTCGCCGTCAGCCGCCTGTTCCGCAAGATTGAACAGGGCAAGGCGCTGATCATCTCCAAGGTCCGCAAGGTCGACGTCACGTTCACCGGCGCCGTCGTCCTGCCGGTCCTGCACAAGGCCGAGGTCATGGACATCTCGGTGAAGACGATCGAGATCTCCCGGACCGGCCGGGAAGGGCTGATCTGCCGCGACAACATTCGCGCCGACATCCGGATCACGTTCTTCGTGCGGGTCAACAAGACCGTCGAGGACGTCATCAAGGTCGCCCAGGCGATCGGCACGGTCCGGGCCAGCGACCAGGAGACCCTGCAGGAGCTGTTCAACGCGAAGTTCTCCGAGGCGCTCAAGACCGTGGGCAAGCAGCTGGACTTCGTCGACCTGTACACCAAGCGCGACGAGTTCCGCGACCAGATCGTGCGGGTGATCGGCACCGATCTCAACGGGTACAGCCTGGAGGACGCCGCGATCGACTTCCTCGAGCAGACGCCGCTGAGCCACCTCGACAACGCCAACATCCTCGACGCGCAGGGCATCCGGAAGATCACCGAGCTGACCGCGATCGAGCATGTGCGGACCAACGAGTTCCGGCGCAACGAGGAGAAGGAGATCAAGCGCCAGGACGTCGACGCCCGCGAGGCGGTCCTGGAGCTGGAGCGCCGGCAGGCCGAGGCGGAGATCAAGCAGGAGCGGGAGGTCGCCACCCTGCGGGCGCGCGAGGACGCGGAGACCGCCCGGGTGCGCGCCGAGGAGCGGCTCAAGTCGCAGACCGCCGAGATCCGCACCGACGAGCAGCTCGGCGTCCAGCACGAGAACAAGCGGCGGGAGATCGCCGTCGCCGAGAAGAACCGCGAGCGGGTCATCGCGATCGAGTCGGAGCGCATCGAGAAGGACCGCATGCTGGAGGTCATCGCCCGCCAGCGGGAGACCGAGCTCACCACGATCGCCAAGGACAAGGAGGTCGAGGCGGAGAAGCGGGCCATCGCCGAGGTCGTCCGGGAGCGGATCGCGGTCGAGCGCACCGTCGCCGAGCAGGAGGAGCAGATCAAGCGGCTGCGCGTCGTCGAGGAGGCCGAGCGCACCCGCCAGGCCGTCGTCATTCAGGCGGAGGCGGAGGCGCAGGAGAACCTGGTCAAGGACATCAAGGCGGCCGAGGCCGCCGAGCAGGCCGCCAAGTTCAAGGCCCGCGAGGAGCTGGTGCTCGCCGAGGCCCGGCAGCAGACCGCCGAGCTTGAGGCCCGCGCCAAGATCCGCCTGGCCGAGGGTGTACAGGCCGAGGCGGCCGCGACCGGCCTCGCCGACGTGCAGGTCCGCGAGCGCAACGCCGAGGCGATCGAGAAGGTCGGCCGGGCCGAGGCGGCCGTCGAGCGGGAGAAGGCGATCGCGAAGGCCGAGACGATCGAGAAGGCGGGCCTCGCCGAGGCCGCGGTCGAGCGGGAGAAGGGCGCCTCCCTCGCCGACGCGCTGCGCGACAAGCTCAAGGGCGAGGCCGACGGCCTCACCGAGAAGGCCGCCGCGCTCGCCGCGATGGACCAGGCGACCCGCGAACACGAGGAGTTCCGCCTGCGCCTGGAGATGGAGAAGGAGATCCGCCTCGCCGGCATCGACGTGCACCGGCAGGTCGCCGAGCAGCAGGCGCACGTCCTGTCCGCCGGCCTGGCGAAGGCGAACATCGACATCGTCGGCGGCGACAGCGTCTTCTTCGACAAGCTGCTCGGCTCGATCAGCCTCGGCAAGAGCGTCGACGGCTTCGTCCAGCACTCCGACGTCGTGCAGAGCGTCGGCGCCTCCTACCTCAACGGCAACGGCGACCTGGCCGGCGACCTCGGGCGGCTGCTCGGCTCGATGAGCACCGCCGACGTCTCCAACCTGACGCTGTCGGCCTTCCTGGTCCAGCAGATCCAGCGTGGCGGCCCCGACCGGGACAAGATGCGTGAGCTGCTGGACGCCGCCCGCCGGCTCGGCATCGCCGACCGGCCCGTCGCGGCCCTGGCGGCGGCCGAGCAGTGACCGTCGAGAGGATGGCACCCGCCGCGGCGAGCCTGGACGCCGGCACCTACGAGGTGCTGCGCGATCGGCTCGCCGCGCAGGCGGCCGAGCTGACCGGCCGGGCCGAGGCCCTCAACACGCGGCGGACCGAGGTGTTCGGCGGCGCCGAGCTGCGGCTGCTCGGCACCGAGCGGATCCGCACGGAGCACAACTGCGTCCCGCGCGACATCGTGTCCGTCGGCGGGCTGATGCTGTTCGGCTACAACGTCTTCATCGGCCTCAAGCCGGAGACGACCGTCGACGACGTGTTCTCGCTGCACCGGTTCGGCCGCGACGGCGACGCGTTCCGGTTCGACGCGCCGTCGCCGGACGACCTGCCCGGCCTGCTGCGCGACCCGCAGTTGCTGCGCGACTTCGGCGAGGTGTACAAGTACTATCGCGACACCCGGCTGCTGCAGCTGCGGCGGCTCGACGGGAAGCTCCTCGCCGTCTTCCAGACCGGTCCCCGCACCGACGACATCAAGGTGCTGCGCTGGAGCGTCGGCGCCAGCGGCGATGTGTCCTATGTGGACAACCGCGGTGAACGCGACCACGTGTTCCCGCCGTCACACGACTTCGAGTGGATCCCCGTCGGCCGGGAGCACCACGTCCTCGGCCGGCACCCGCACATCTCCATCGAGGACGTGGTGTTCGTCGAGACCGTCGGCGGTGACCTCACCGTCAAGGTGGAGAACAACACCGAGACGGGCGAGGGTGTGTACCGCGAGCCGGTCGACGAGCCGCTGCAGAGCCTCGCCGACGCCGACGTCAGCTACGCCAGGATCGGTCCGCTCGTCCTGCTGCGCATCCGCCCGTACAAGGAAACCGTCTTCCGGTTCTTGGTTTTCAACACCCGCACCCGGGGGGTCGTCCGGCTCGACGGGATCGGCCAGGGCTGCCAGCGCCTGCCGGAGGACCAGGGCCTGATCTTCCCGGGCGGGTACTACCTGGCCACCGGCGTCGCGCGGACGTTCGACACCGACGTGGCCGACCTCGAGTACGAGCGCGTCATCCGGTCGACCAACGGCGAGGACGTGCTCTACGTCTTCCACGCCCGCGCCGACGGGCGATCGCTGCTGCTGCCCTACAACGTCATCCGCAAGGAGGTCGCGAACCCGCTCGTCTGCCACGGCTACTCCCTGTTCGACGACGGGACGCTGGTCGTCTTCCGGGCCATGTCCGAGGAGCCGACCCGGGTCCACACCATGCAGGTGTGGCAGACGCCGTACCTGTCGGACACGTACGCCGCGGCCCAGCCGGTCGGCACCGGGCCGCTGGACCGGGTCGGCAACGCCGATCTCGTCCGCGGCATCTCCGACTGCCTGTCGGTGGCCCGCATGGTCGCCGAGATGGGCCCGTCGGCGGCGGTCTTCGAGGCGATCATCGCCGCGTGCGTCCGTACGTTCGACCACTATCACTGGCTCGGCGAGCCGGAGCTCGGCGACCTGCGCAGCCCGCTCGCCGAGCTGCGCAACACCGCCGAGCAGGTGCTGGCCGAGTTCGAGCGGGTGCAGGCGCTCACCGAGCAGGCGGCCACCGCCCTCGGCGAGGCGGCCGAGCGGATCGAGTCGCTCATCCGCCGCTCCCAGGGCGAGGCGCCGGTGGACACCGACGCCTGGGTGCGCCGCCTGACCGACCTCCGCCACGCGCAGGGCTCCCTCGTGCCGCTGCGCGAGCTGCGCTACGCCGACACCGACCGGATCGACGCCCTGCAGACGCGGCTCGACGAGGAGCTCGTCGCGGCCGCCAAGCGGGCGGTGACGTTCCTGCAGCGCGACGACGCCTTCGCCGGCTACCACGCCGACGTGGAGCGCCTGGTCGCCGACGCCGAGGCGGTCCGCACCGTGGCCGAGGCCGCGCCGGTCGGCGAGCGGCTGACCGCCCAGGCCGAGGGGCTGCGGATCGTCACGGAGGTGGTCGGGTCGCTCGAGATCGCCGACGCCACCGTCCGGGTCGGCATCCTCGACCGGATCAGCGAGGTCCTCGGCGGCGTCAACCGCGCCCGGGCCGTCCTCGACGCCCGCCGCCGCGAGCTGCTCGCCGTCGAGGGCCGGGCCGAGTTCGCCGCCGAGTTCGCCCTGCTGGGCCAGGCGGTCGTCGGCGCGCTCGCGGTCGCCGACACGCCCGAGCGATGTGACGAGCAGCTGGGGCGACTGATGCTCCAGCTGGAGAACCTCGAGTCCCGCTTCGGCGAGTTCGACGACTTCCTCGCCCAGCTCGGCGACAAGCGCACCGACGTCTACGAGGCGTTCTCCTCGCGCAAGCAGGCGCTGCTCGACGAGCGCTCCCGCCGCGCCGATCGGCTGGTCGAGTCCGCGGCGCGGATCCTCGGCAGCATCGAGCGCCGGGTCGCGGCGATGACCGCACCCGACGACGTCAACACGTACTTCGCGGCCGACCCGATGGTCGCGAAGCTGCGGGGCGTCGCCGCCGAGCTGCGCGCGCTCGGCGACCAGGTCCGCGCCGACGAGCTGGAGGGCCGGGTCAAGACGGCCCGGCTCGAGGCCGGCCGGATGCTGCGCGACCGGCTCGACCTGTTCGGCGGCTCGGCCGACGTCATCCGCCTCGGCCGGCACCAGTTCGCCGTCAACACCCAGGCGATCGACCTCACGCTCGTCCCGCACGGCGACGAGCTCGCGTTCACCGTGACGGCCACCGACTACCGCGCGCCGGTCGACGACCCGGTGATCGCCGCCGCCCGCCCCTTCTGGGGACAGCTGCTCGTGTCCGAGGCGCCCGAGGTGTACCGCGCGGAGCACCTGGCCTGCGTGGTGCTCGACGCCGCGTCGACGGGAGCGTCCATCACGGACGAGCTCCACCAGGCCGCCCTCACTGATGGCGGCCTGCGCGACCTTGTGCGCCGCGTCGCCGAAAGCCGCTACGCCGAAGGGTACGAGCGGGGCGTCCACGACCACGACGCGGCGCTCATTCTCGACGCGCTGCTGCGGCTGCACGCCGGCGCCGGGCTCCTGCGCTACCCGGCGGCGGACCGGGCGGCGGCGCAACTGTTCTGGACGTTCGGCGCCGACGACGAGGCCAAGGCGGCCTGGACCCGGCGGGCACGGTCGCTAGCCCGGGCCCGGACCGCGTTCGGCCGCTCGGACGCGGTGGGGCAGCTGTGCGCCGAGCTGCAGGCGGCGGTGGCCGCGTTCCAGCCGGCGGCCGGGTCCGGGATCGCCGGGGAGTACCTGTTCGAGGAGCTGAGCGGCGCGCCGTTCGGGTTCGTCACCAGCGCCGGCGTGCGGACGTTCCTCGACCGGTTCTGGCGTACGAGTTCGACCCGCGAGCTCAACGAGGATCTGCGCGCCCTCGACGGTGATCTCGCCGCGCGCCGCCAGCTCGCCCTCGCGTGGCTCACCTCGTTCGCCGGTACCGTCGAGGGCATCGGTAACGGCGACCTGGATGAGGCGGCCGCGATCGTGCTCTGCGGGGCCGGCCTGCCGCGCCACGAGTCCTCCGCCGCCCTCACCGCGACCGTCGAGGGCCTGCTCGGCACCCATCCGCGGATCGCCGGCCGCCGGATGGAGCTGCGCCTCGACGAGGTGCTCGAGCGCACCCGCCGGTTCCGCCTCGAACGGGTCCCGGCCTTCCGCGCGTACCAGCGGCACCGCAACGAGCTGGCCGCCCGCGAACGGCAGCGGCTGCGGCTCGACGAGTACAAGCCGAAGGTGATGAGCGCGTTCGTGCGCAACCGGCTGCTCGACGAGGTGTACCTGCCGCTCATCGGCGACAACCTGGCCCGGCAGCTGGGCGCGGTGGGCGACGCGATGGGCTTGTTGCTGCTCATCTCGCCGCCGGGCTACGGCAAGACGACGCTGATGGAGTACGTCGCCAGCCGCCTGGGCCTGGTGTTTGTCAAGGTGAACGGACCGGCGCTCGGACACCTGGTGACGTCGGTCGACCCGGCGGAGGCACCGAACGCGACCGCCCGCCAGGAGGTCGAGAAAATCAACTTCGCGCTCGAGATGGGCAACAACGTCCTGCTGTACCTGGACGACATCCAGCACACCTCGCCGGAGCTGCTGCAGAAGTTCATCTCCCTGTGCGACGCTCAGCGCCGCATGGAGGGCGTCTGGAACGGCCGGACCCGCACCTACGACCTGCGCGGCAAGCGGTTCGCCGTATGCATGGCCGGCAACCCGTACACCGAGTCCGGCCAGCGCTTCCGAATCCCGGACATGCTGGCGAACCGCGCCGACGTGTGGAACCTCGGCGACGTCCTGACCGGCAAGGAGGAGCTGTTCGCGCTCAGCTACATCGAGAACGCGCTGACCTCCAACCCCGTCCTCGCCCCGCTGTCCACCCGCGACCGCGGCGACGTTGAGCTGCTGGTCCGCCTGGCCCGGGGCGACGACACCGTACGACCGGACCAGCTCGCCCATCCGTACTCCGCGGTCGAGGTCGACCAGATGCTGGCGGTGCTCCGCAAGCTCCTGCGGGTGCAGGAGGTGGTCCTGGCGAACAACCGCGCGTACATCGCGTCCGCGGCCCAGTCCGACGCCTCCCGCACCGAGCCGCCGTTCCTGCTGCAGGGCTCGTACCGCAACATGAACAAGCTCGCCGGCCGGGTCGTGCCGGTCATGAACGACGCCGAACTGGAGGCCGCGATCGACGACCACTACGTCGGCGAGGCGCAGACCCTCACCTCGGGCGCCGAGGCGAACCTGCTCAAGCTGGCCTCACTGCGCGGCCGGATGACGCCGTCACAGGAGGCGCGGTGGGCGGAGGTCAAGGCCGCATACCTGCGGGCGCGGGCGCTCGGCGGGGCCGAGGACGACCCGATGAGCCGGGCCGTCGGCGCGGTCGGGCTGCTCGCGGACCGGGTGGAGGCGGCCATCGACCGCGCGGCTCAGACGGCCCATTCAGGGTAGTCGGGATGGTCCGACCAGACTGACGCGTCATTGCGAAGCTCCCGGCACGGAGCGGGCTCGGCACAGGTCCGGCACCAGTTCGGCGGGCGCGGCTCGTCGTCCTGCACCAGCACCTCGATCGTCTTGCCGTCCTCGCGCCGGTACACCTCGTGGTGCTGGCCGTACTCGACCCGGCCGCTGGCATAGTCCGGCTTGTGCCGCTCGAGCCGCCGCCGCTTGGCCGCCACCTCCCGAACCACCCGCGCCGGATCATGCCGGGTGATGTGGACGTGCTGCTCGCGACTGCCCGGCACGACCGCGACCAACTCGCCCGCGTCGGCCGCCTGCGACGGGCCCACGAGGATTCCGCCGTCGAACGCTCGGATCTCCCGCCAGCCGCCGGGCTGGTCCGGTTTGACGCGCCACACCTGCGGCGCGTAGGCGCCGGCCGAGATGATGCTGGCGAGCGACTCGTCCTCGGCAAGCCGCGCCTCGATGAACTCCACCAGGTCGTTGGTCATGCCTTCGATTCTCCCCAGGCAGCACCGTCCGCGATGGTGGACCGAATTCGGTCTCACCCAATGCGCTCACCCAGGCGGCTTCCGCGTCGCGAGCCAGTCGAGACGCGACAGACGTCGCGGTGCCTGCGGAGGCCGCACCGACGAAAGGAGTAGGTGTTGAACGTGCGTCACGTGTCTGCAGCGCTGCTCGCCGTGGCTGCACTGATGGTGTCGGCGTCGGCGTGCGACAGTAAAGGCCCGGCCAGCCCGACTGCAGTATCCGGACCGGCCGAGTGCCCATCGACGTTTGCGTTCAACGAGTCGCCTGGCCTGTCCTCTACCAAGGGTGGTGAGCTGGTACCGGCTGGCGCCGAGACCGCGTTGCTATGCGTCTATCCATTCAACACCGGCGACAACGCCGGTGTGTTTCGCCTCGGACGGACCCTGCCAGCCACAGAGAGCCCGGACAGGGTGACGGGATACCTCAACGGGCTGGCCGAGTTCGATCCGCAAATCAAAGTCAGCTGCACGATGATGGGCACGGACCAGTACCAGATCGCCCTCGGTTACCCTGGTGGGACTCACATGATCGTCCGAGTCGATCGCAACTGCGGCAAGGTCTCCGCCAAGGGAGCGACACGCCGGCTTGAGCATGTCGATACGCTCCTGGCCCTATGGCCGCGGCCGGAGGCAACAGGCTGAATGCGCGATGCCCTGAGCCGAAAGGGCCGGACAGCGCTGCGGCAGAGTAGGAGCGCCTGCGCTCACGCGGTGGCTGACCGGGCGCCGCAACAGACCAAGTCCGGATTGAGCGCAGCGCACCAACGTCAACCAACTCGCCGTTGGCCAACGGATCCTGGCCTGCGCGGAGCGCAGTGTCGGGCCGGCACGATCATTCACTACGCCGGCAACCGCATCCGCGCGATCGGCACCGTCGCCGAGGTCGCATACGCCGCGCAGCGTCCCGCCGAATTCAGCACCGAGGCACTCACGGAACTTGCGGCTCGCCGCCATGTGGCCGGGCAACGAACGGGCCGTGGACCCCCTCGGTTCGGCCCCTCTGCCGGAGCGCCAGTACGGACTGCGATCGCCTCCTACCGTTCCATCAAGAAGGTTATTCTGCGATCGATGCACTCGCGGCCTTCCGATTACAAGGCGAGTTATGTCCGATTTTACGAGTATTGTCGGCGCAGGTTCATCCCGGGTTGTCTGTATTTTCGTCCCGTCCCGTCGGGTGCGTCCAGGACGGCGGGGCAGGGTCCAGGAACGGCGGAGCACGTGTGGAACGCACCGGAATCCACTATGGACACTGTCCACGCCGGCGCGCGGCGCGACCGAGACGTTGACCGGCCACCGCAACGCAGGCACGAATGCTGCTCTCCGGGCGCGTAGTCTCCGTTGGTGACCATGTCGGCCGACGAATACACAGCCTCGCTGCCGCGCAAACGTATGGGATCTGGAGTGCTGTTTCGCGACGTCGCGAGCCGGATTCTGCTGGTGGAGCCGGTATATAAGGACTACTGGGAGCTTCCTGGTGGTGCGGTAGACGATAACGAGTCACCGCACGACGCTGCCCGGCGCGAGGTCAACGAGGAACTCGGCCTGGCGGTGTTGCCTGGCCGGTTGCTGGTGGTCGATTGGGTGCCGCCACGACAGAGCCGCACGGAGGGCGTGATGTTCGTCTTCGACGGCGGCGTTCTCGGCGCAGAGGTCACCTCAGTCCTTCAGGTCCCGCAGAACGAGCTGCACAGTTGGGCGTGGTGCACGCTCGACGAGGCGCGACAGCGCTTGTCCCCATTGCTCGCTCGCCGGACGGCCGCCGCGTTGGCGGCGACGGCCGATACGGTCACGTACTACCTGGAAGACGGCGAGCGCATCTGTTGAGTCGGCTCGTCGTGTTTCGTCGAAGAGCGCTGACACATGAGGCTGCGTCCGCCGGAGCGGTACAGACTGTCGTGGATTCCGTCTGCGTACAACAGTCCGGTGAGGTCCGCTCTGACCTTGGCGATCATGCTGCTGCGTTGAAAACCGGCCGCACCCAGGAGCGGCGCGAGGTCCGTCACGGCACGGTATGCGGCGTCAACGCCGGCGGCCTTGCCGAGTCGAGCGGACAAGTCGGCTCCGGGATGTCCCATCGCCGCGAGCCGGCTGGTCGTGAGTGCCGACAGGAGCGCGGCGGTAATCTCCGCATATGTACGACCGAGGACGATGAGGGCGTTGTCGCGGATACGAGACAGCGCACCCTCGGTGAGCTTGGCTGCGAGAACGGTCGTCGTGAAGCTGTGGACGCCGGCGGCGGCGCCGAGTGCCGTGGCGGTGACCAGCGGACGGAACCGACTGAAGTGTCGCCGGAACACGCCAAGACCTTCGCCGACCGGGCCGACCAGATCTGCCGCCGGGTCGAACGAGACGCCGTGGAACTGGAGCAATCCCCACGACCAGCCGGCGAGCCCGAATGGATCGACCACCTCGCGGTGCAATCCGGGAGCAGCGGCGTCGACAAGTCCGGCCGTGATCCGGTTGTCCGGGTCGCGGAAGAAGACCACGAACGCGCTCGACTCATGCAGCCGAGATACCCACACCTTCTCTCCGCTGATGCGCCACCGGTCGCGTCCGGCCGGCCGCGCCCGCGTCGTGATCTCCTGAAGCCGTGAGCCGCCGCGCCACTCGGTGGCGGCTATGCCGACGAGGTCACCCCGATCGAGGCGGCACTGCCAGTGCTCGGCGATTGGCTGTGAAGCCTCAGCCAAGATCATCGCGCCGTGCCCAGGGCCTACCGCATCTCGCAAGTCGAGGTCGTGAAACCCGATGCAGAACTGCACCAGCGTTTGCCGTATCGCGCCTGCCACCGGGTCATTGAGTTCCTGGTCAGCGCAGCCGGCGAGCTGACGGCGGACAGCCAACAAAGAACGTGATCGTGTCGCCTGATCGGCGAACTGTGGCACGGTCGCCGCCAGCGTTCCCACTTGGTTGTACAGCCGTTCCAGGCGCTCCCAACCCGCCGAATCCAGCTCGGAAACGCTGGACCGCAACGGTTCGAGCCAGTCCATGGCGGTTGTCACGGCGACACCCACCCGTACCTGCGGGCGGGAACCCCGTAGACGATCGTGCCGGCAGGCACGTCGTGAGTAACAACAGAACCGGCCCCGACGAGCGCGCCTGCGCCAACTGTGATTCCGGCAAGCAGTACCGCTCCAGAGCCAACCCGGCAACCAGTCTCAAAGGTTGGTGGTTCCAGTGGCCGCTCGTGGACGGGATCGCGCCAAATGAGCTGCTTGTCGTTGATGGTGCGCACGCCGGCACCCAGGAACACGCGATCACCGACGAAGGTCTCGGCGGTCAGGTGCGACCCGGGAGAACACCGCACACCATCACCGATTCGGGTACCGCGTTCGACGGTGATATTGGCCGCGAGCTGGCTGCCAGAGCCGACCCGGACGCCGGTCCTCAGCAGGGCATTATGCCCGATCATGACGTTGTCACCGAGTTGTACGTCCGCGTAGATAACGGCACCTGCCCGCACGACTGAACCGGCGCCGATCGTGGTGGCAGCACCTTCACCACGGTAAAGGTTCCGCATCGCGTAGCCGTACTCCGGTTCACCGACAATCGCGTGATGACCGAGATGGACGTCCGGGCCAATACGAGTACCGCCGTGAACCACTACGAAGGCGCTGATGGTTACCCGAGCTCCCAGAATGATCGATCGCCGTGTGCCGAGCATGTCAGCGACCAGGAACACGGCAGTGGGATGGATATGACAGTCGGCGCTCACTTCCAGCAGGCCAACTCGGACCAGATCTTCAACGGTGCCGGTCGGCACCGTTGTCGCAGCTGAGTGCATCACCGCTCCCTTCATGTCGTCGGCCCGGACCTGGACCCTCGATGCGGTAGGGACTTGAGTTCAGTGGACCGGCAACGGGTGGCGATGCGGAGGCTGTGCTGTAGGGAATGCAACGAGGTTGCAGGAAGTGCAATTGATCAGTCACCATCGAAGTCACCCTTCGCGGTGAGGAGGCGGCCTTGACCACCGTCCCATCGACAGCATCTACCGTCGCAGGCGAGATTGGATCAGTCCTGCGGCGGGCAAGGACAGGCGCCGGCCTCACCCTCGAAGAGGCCGGGCAGCTCGTCGGATATTCGGCTGCGACAATGTCGCGATGGGAGAACGGCCGCCGCCGTGACTGGACTGTCAAGGAACTACTTCGGCTGGCCGAGGCATACGGCATCCCACCAGATCACCTCGGGTTGGCCGTGTCTACCTCCTCAACAAGGCAAGCAACCGCTAGGGTGAGCCCAGGAGCGGACCATAGTGGCGGCGGTGATTGGATGCGCAGACGTGACGTGCTTGCGGGCGCTCTTGGGCTGACCACCGCAGGAGCGTTGATCCCCTCCACCGAAGCTGCTGCGGAAGTCCCCGCCACCATCGACGACGTGGTCTTCGGCAAGATCACCGGCACACCGCTATCAGACCAGCAACTCGCGGCGCAGATCGCTGCGACCAGGGCGGACTTCCGCTCTTGTCGTTACAGTCAGGCTGCACGTCGCCTGCCACGGCTGTTGGCCCAGGCCGAAGCAAGCGCGCGGCACGTCGCCGCACCGCAGGCGGAGCGCGCATCGACACGTCTCGCACAGGCCTACTGCGTCACCACACAATTGCTGCTCAAACTGCACGACGACGGTATGGCCTACTCAACTGCCGACCGCGCCGTCCAGGCCGCTAGACTGGGCGGTGACCCGGTGGTTGCCGCCGAAGCCACACGACTCGCAGCAACAGTGCTCCGCCGTAACCAACACCGCGACGGCGCACAGCGACTCGTGCTCCAGGCCGCCGAGCGACTCGACAGCGAAACAGGCCTGGCGCAGCCTCGGGAGATCGCGAAGTACGGTGAGTTGCTCGCCGTCGCCGCCTACACCGCAGCGATGCGCGACGACCGAGACACTGCCTGGACGCTGCTCGGTGAGGCCGACGACGCCACCCGCCGGTCTGGAAGCGTCGACGACGGTCAGCTCACCCCGCTTGATCTGGCCGTCTACAAAATCAGCGTGGCCAGAGCCTTGGGGGACTTCGGCAGCGCGGTCGGCTACGCGCGACAGGTCGACCCGACCAGGATCACCGCACCCGAACGGCGAGCACGCTACTGGGAAGACACCGCGCTCGCCCTCCACGGCCGAGGCCGGCCGGAAGCCGCCTTCCAGGCGCTGCTGGCAGCCGAGCAAGATACGCCGCAAGAGGTCCGCTATCGCCCTTGGGCTCAGGATTTAACTCAGAACCTGCTAACGGCAGACACGCGCGGCGCTCTGGTCGGCGTTCGGGACCTCGCCCGGCGTATCGGCGTCACCTGAACCCGGGACTACATCGGGGACGTCCACTGTCCCTCCCCCGCTTCCTGACTTCGGCCCGATCCTCGATGACGAGGACGACTTCTCGCGCCTGCTCACATCGACCGTCGCAGCGCTCGCGCCGCAAGCTCGTGTACGGGGCGACAGCGCTCGGAGGCGCCTATCCGTTCGGTACGCCGAGTAGCGCTGCCATGTGGTTGATCTGGTCAATGTCGAACGGTGTCGTGCCTGCACCGTCCTCGGGATGCCAGTCCTCGACCTTTTTCACGGTGACCTCGACGCCGAGGACGGTGGTGGTGGACGGTACCGCCAGGTTGTCTTCGATCATGGTGTACAGGCCGGTGAGTTGTTCATCGTCGTTGTACGCGTCGACGGTGGCTTCTTCGATCATCGCTTCAAGCGCCGCGGTCCGCTTCGATGCCATCGGCAGATGGTGGCCACCCCCTCCGGGGTGTCCGGTGCCGGTCCACGAGGATGGTCGGTGTGGGTGCGGTGGACGAGTTCGCCGGTCTTCGCCGGGAGGTGGAACGGTTACGTGCGGAGAACGCCCGGCTGTCCCGACTGCTGGAACTGAGTGGTCGCGACACTGCTCCGGCGCCGGAGCAGTTGGCGGCGCCGGTCGCCGCGCCGGGTCTGGTCACGATGGCGTCATCGGTGCGGAACAAGCTGGCGCTGTTCGACGACCGGTTCCAGGCCCGCACCGACGTGTACGCGGTGCGGTGGGAGAACGCCCGGACCGGCGCGGCCGGGTGGATGCCCGCCGTCGCCGGCGGCTGGCGTAAGGGCATGGACCGGCGCGCAGCCGCCTACCTGCCCCGTACGGCGGAGGTCGTCGCCGCGCATCTCGTCGGTGACGTGTTCATGGGGCTGTACCCGCTGCTGCCCGGCAACACCTGCCACTTCGTGGTGGCCGACTTCGACGGCCCGACAGCGATGCTCGACGCCCTCGCCTACGTCAAGGCGGCACGGGCCAGCGCGGTGCCGGCCGGGCTGGAGATCTCCCAGTCGGGACGCGGAGCCCACGTGTGGATCTTCTTCACCGGCCCTGTCCAGGCAGCCGTCGCCAGGGCCGTCGGCACCGTCCTACTGCACGAGGCGATGGTGCTGCGCGGGTCGATGGACCTGCGCTCCTACGACCGGCTGTTCCCCAACCAGGACGTCCTGCCCGAGGGCGGCTTCGGCAACCTGATCGCCGCACCGTTGCAGGGCCGGCGCCGCAACGACCACGGCCTGACCACGTTCCTCGATCTCGCCACGCTGGAGCCGCACGAGGACCAGTGGGCGTTCCTGTCGACGCTGGACCGGCTCAGCCCCGGCGACGCCGAACGCCTCGCCCGGCAAGCGAAACGCGCCACCACCGGCACCGACGTCGCCGCGATGAGCCGGTCGACCGCGACCCGCGTCCATCCCGCCCTACCGGCGGTCGTTCATGCCGAGGCCGGCGCGGGGCTGACCCTCGACGCGGCACAGTTGACCCCGGCCGCCCTTGCCACGTTCAAGCACGCTGCCGCGATGGCGAACCCGAAGTTCTACGAGCTGCAGCGCCTGCGCAAGTCGACCTGGGACACTCCACGGTTTATCCGCGGCTACGACTTCACCCTCGACGACCGCCTCATCGTGCCGCGCGGCCTGCGCCACACGATCACCACGATCGTCGAACGGGCCGGCTCCCGTCTGGTCGTCACCGACGTCCGGAACCCTGGCCGGGAGATCGACGTCGCGTTCACCGCCGTCCTTACGACCAGACAGAGCGCCGCGGTTGGTGCAGTGCTGGCCCATGACGATGGGCTGCTCGTCGCACCGCCCGGATCCGGGAAGACGGTCATGGCCTGCGCCGTGATCGCCGAACGCGGCACCTCGACGCTGGTGCTCGTCGACCGCAAGGCTCTGGCCGACCAGTGGCGCGAGCGCATCGAACAGTTCCTCGGCATCCGGGCCGGCCAACTCGGCGGCGGCCGGCGCAAACTCACCGGCACGGTGGACATCGCGCTGCTGCCTTCCCTCGCGCGGCGCGACGACATCGCCGCCCTAACGGCCGGGTACGGGCACGTCATCGTCGACGAATGCCACCACCTCGGCGCCGCTGCCTACGAGCACTCCGTCAAGCGCATCGCGGCGCAGTTCTGGCTCGGCCTCACCGCCACACCCACCCGCCGGGACGGGCTCGGTCAACTCGTCAGCTGGCAACTCGGGCCTGTCCGGCACACCATGACCGAGGAGGAACAGGGCACCATCGTAGCCGCGCTGGAGTTGGATGCCGGTCCGCAACGGTTGTTGCGCGTCCACGAGACCAGGTTCAAGGTCGCCGACGTGGACCTGGACGCGCCGGGCGCGCTCGCCGAGGTACACCGGCTCCTCGCAGTCGACGAGCCGCGGAACACCCAGATCGTCGACGATGTCGTCACCGCCCTGGCTCGCGGGCGTAACTGTCTCGTCCTCACCCGCCGCGTCGCCCACGTCGAGGCCCTCACCGCGATGCTCGCCACGCGCGGCCATCAGGCGCTCGTCCTGCAAGGATCGATGAGCACCACCGACCGGCGGGCCGCCGTCGACCGGCTCGGCGACGCCAAGGCCGGTGACGGCCTGCTCGTCATCGGCACCACGCCGTTCATCGGCGAGGGCTTCGACGCCCCAGCGCTCGACACCCTGTTCCTCGCCGGCCCGATCTCCTACGACGGCCTGCTGATTCAGTGCGCCGGCCGTGTGATCCGCACAGCGCCCGGCAAGGACACCGCCGAGGTCCACGACTACCACGACCCGGCAACACCGATCCTCGCCGCCTCACTCCAACGCCGCATGCCTGGCTACCGCGCACTCGGCTTCATCAAGCACGCCAGCGGCGCGTCGGTCTGACCACCGCAGCGCACCCGCTCACGCGCCCGAGCATTTCTTGCACGAGGATCCGTCCTACGACCGGCGTTGGCAGCGCATCCACGAGCCCAACGTCCAGTTTGCCGACTATGGCGTCCTCGGCAACCTGGCGCCGTGTCAGCCCAGCTGCTTATGCTCCTCGGCGAGGCGGAAGGACTCGGTCATGAGTCCTCCCTTCGTTCGCCGGCCGCCCAGTACTGGTTCAGCCACGTGATGGCCTCGTCCTTCGTCATTCGCGCCACGTCCGGTTCGGTGAGGCCGACTCGGGTGATGAGCAGGTGCACCACCTCGGCAGGGATCGGTTCGGCCGTTGGCAGTTCAGGCCTGCCCCGAGCCGGTTTGACGCCGTCGCGCACACAGGTCCAGAAGACGTCCTCGGCGACGTCGAGCTGGTCGCGCAGGATGTGACTCCAAATGCCAGGACCGTAGGTGCTGCGGTCCGGTGGATGGGCGATCCGGGTTCGCGGAATCCGGCCGTCCGGCGACGCCAGCTCATACGTGAGATGGTGGGCGCCGGTTCGGCCACGCGCGGTCCGGACGGGCTCCCACCCTTCGATCTCGCAGAATTTCTGGTGATCTTGGCGGGTCGGCGTCGGCCAGCTCATCGAGTCGCGCCCACCAGCCACTCGCGCAGCTGCGCGTCATCGCTGAGCTCGACCACCTGGACCAGCGCCCAGTTGTTCCGATGGTTCGAGGCGTCCAGCAGCCGTTCCTGCCAGTCGTCGGCGTACTCCCGAAGTGCGAGGACCATCTCGTCGATCGCCTCGTCGAACGTCGAGGCGTCTGCGGCCACCGGCACCCCCGGAAGGAAGACGGACCATCCGCCGTCCTCAGCCACCACTTGTGGCGATGGCAGAACACCGACGAGGCTCACCCTCAGGCGGTCGGCGTCCACGACCGCCGCTCGGCCTGTCTCCCGTTGTACGGTCGCCACCCGGCCGCAGCGAGCAGCGTCGAGGTTCCTCCTCAACTTCGACCACGCGCTCCGCGGCGCCCTCGATCGACAGGAGCCGGGCTTCCCAATCCTTCAGGCTCATCGTCGCTCCCTCACCCTCGTCGCTGACGTCCGACCGCGGCGGTACAGCCTCTGCTTGCGTTGGGCGGCCAGCGCCCTGCGCATTGGCCGGCGGTCGCAACAGAGCACCCGGACAATCGAGACTCACTGTTGCCAAGCGACTACAGATAGTTCAATATTGATTGCAGTAAGTGCTTACTGCCGGACGCCGGGAGTGAGTCGGTTGGTTATGTACATGCCGGTCCTCAAGGGCCGTGAGGGCGAGTTTACGGCGATCAGCAATCTCACGGACGATCTGATCCCTCACCTGTTGCCGATTCTGGAGGTCCAGCCGACAGACAAAGGGCCCGCGAAAGACACGTGGGACTTCACCGTCAAAGTCCGAGAACGCCTGCCCAGCAACCTCCTGATTGCCGTTGACGTTCGCTACCTCGCAGATCCACCCTCCAACGTCCGCCGTCCGTTGCAGAGCATCGCAGCCGATCTGGACGCGCTGAAGGTCCCGATGCTTCCGGTCGTCCACCTCCAGGACAGCCGCGAACGGATGACAGACGTCGGAGACGCCGCGGAACTACACTGCGGCCGCGCGGTTCTCCGGCTCGGTAGCGAAGTGGCCGATCCCGACGACGAGGACGCCGAGCGGATGCTCAACAAGATCCGCAAAGATGCGGGCCTTACACCGGAACAGTGCGATCTCGTGATCGACATGTTCGAGGTGCGGTCCGAACGAGATCTCACGCGCGCCGAGCCTATCGCCCGAAAGTGCCTGGCCTGGGCTCGAAGAAGGCCTTGGCGGTCGATCGCGGTCGCGGCGGGCGCAATGCCGGACAGCGTGTCACACCTGCCCCCACGGACCGCTAGCCCCATCCGGCGATGGGACATAGCGCTCTGGCAACGCGTACAAGAGGAAGCTATCCACTACGGCGACTACGCTATTGCTCATCCGAGGATGACCGGCAAGGGCTGGAGACCCGGACCAAACCTCCGCTACACCACCGACGATTCGTGGTGGATCTATCGCTGGCCCGACAGGGACGCCAACGCCGCCATGCACGAACTGTGCGATGCCCTGATCTCGTCTGATCATTGGCCATCCAACGGTGCCACCTTTTCGTGGGGCGACGAAGAGATCGCACGACGCGCACGTGACGGAGGTAGACCAGGAAACCCGACAAATTGGCGAGCTTGGGGCACATCACATCATCTGGCGCAGGTAATAGATCAGCTGAACCGACTCGAGACATAACCCGACGCGTCAGCTGTAGCACCAGGCGAACTCCTCGTCACCGCACGGTTGGACGGCGACCGGTAGGAGCGTCGTCGATGCCAGCGGAGCCGGCAGACGATCTCGCCGACCGCACTCGCACCGGCCGGCGGGCGCAAACATTCACGTTGGCTTGCTCGTCCCTGATGATTCCTCCGGCGGCGAAATGGTGGTCACCATGACGCGGTTGAGAATCCATCGCGTTCGTACCCCCGGGATCAGGCGATCTGACGGAGGCCGTTGCCGTAGTCGAAGATGATCCGCAGCCGCGCACCGAGCGCCTGTGCGTATCGGCTCAAGTTGGCAACCTCATTGACGTCTAGGTCACCGTTCTCGATCTGACTCACCTGCCCGGCGTCACACCATGAGGTCGGCAACTTGGCGCTGGGTCAGCCCCAGCCGCTTACGCTCCTCGGCGAGGTGGAAGGCACGGACCCACGCTTCAGCACGCGCACGTTCCTCAGCAAGCGCGTCGGTGTCGCCGTCGTCCAACTCGGCGCGAATGTCTTGCCAGTCGTGGAACTCGGTCATGAGTCCTCCCTCCGCTTCCGCCCGAATGCCAACCAGGCTTCGTACGCGACCTCCGCCCGCCGGAATCGCGGTCTTGTACCACCCCGACCAATCCCGTTCCCGGTGCGTTCGGGCTGATGGTCTGGCCGCTGATCGCGCGAGCGGAGTTCGTCAGCGTGTCAACCGAGAGTGGCCTCGACGGTGACGGCGGACGTAGGTGAAGCCTTCCGGCAGTTCCCGGTCGACGACCTCAAATGCGCGGACGGCGTCTCGATGCCGGTCGAGTTGTTCCACAGACGCTTGCGCGCCCGGTGGAAGGCGCCGGATGAACCCGGCGACCACGTGGTCCCGTCGCGGTCCGCCGCCGAAGCTGGTCGCGTCCCGTGCCGGGGATACGTCGGGGGTGTAGTGCGACGGCATGTACATCAGCAGCTCGGTGCACACATGACCGGGCCGGGCCGGATGCCATGGACGTCCGTCGGCGTCGACGCTGCCTACGACCCGGTGGACGCGCCCTGTACGGACGAGGTCCGCGACTGCGCTCGATGTCTGGTCAACGAACCGGTTCGGCATGCCGAGCTCGACGCAGTCGCGTACGAGCGCGGCCTCGGCGAGGGTGGCGCTGCCATCGACCGCCAGGTGTCCGAGCCGGCGTAGGGTTCTCAACACCCAACTGTGCACCGACAGCTCGGGGACCTCCCGGTCCTGGTCCGCGCCCGGCGCGTGCTCGCGGGTTACGACCCGCACGTCGTAGCGGTGCCGGAACTCGACCTCGTCGACGCGCTCCGGCCGGTCGAGCGGGAACGTCCGTCCGGTGACGACGAAGCCGTCAATTTGCCAGCCGAACGCAACCAGCGTGCCGGGATGGACGTCGGACGGCCAGGTGATGTCGGCGAGCTCCCACTCGCCGCCGCGACGCCGGAGTGTGACGTTCTGAGCTGGGCGCGCCATGGGATCGTCCGGTGTGTGGTGATCCAGTCGGAGCTGCAATCGTCGCCCGTCGTGGAGCCCAACCGGTGGCGGCTCCGGCAGGGGGCACCAGCCACCGGCGAGATGCAGCCGACGGACGGTGATTCGCCACGCGAGCCGACGCGTTTCCGGATCCGCGTCCTCGTCCCACCACGCGTGATCGTCGGCGTCGTCGGGTCCGAGGCGGGGTGACCCGACGGCGGCGGTGAGCATCTCAGCGTACCGGTCCGCTTCGGTGCGCAGCTCTTCGAGCGATTCCCGCCACTGCGCGGCGTCGAGGGCGAGTGCGGCCAGCCGGCCGACGACCGTGGTGCCGAGGTGCGGGTCAGGGCAGCGGTCAACGGACACCGAAACGTGCTGACGCACTGTGGTGAGCGCGGCGAGCAGCGATCTCGTGCGGGCGGTGAAGGCGACGTCGTCAGGGTCCGGTCGGCGCCGCGACCGAATGACCTGTTGCACCAGGCCGGCCGCTCCTGGATCACGGCACACGACATGGACCGGTGCCCGGTCTTCCTGGTCGAGCACAGCTTGGCAAATCGCGTGTACCTGCGCGTCGAGGGTGCTAACCGCGTCCTCGACGCCGGTGCGCATCTCACCGTCCTCGGTCACCCACGCGTACCCGAAGGCGCCGGTGTCGGATCGCCGTCGAGCACCGGTCACGACCACGACGTGCGCCTGGTCGTTGTCGATGCTGTCGATGCCGTCGAGCGCGGCGGTGCAGAGGAACGAGTCCGGCGTCGCGTGGTCCACCGGCGCCGAGACTGGGACGCTGCTTGGTGATATGTCGTCGACCGGCTGGCGCGTGGTGTCCTCGACGGCATCGCGGAGCCGTGCCACACGTGCAGCCAGCGGTCCGACGCAATCTCGGCACGGATTGGCGGCGCTGGCGTGGACACAGGTGGTCTCGTGGTCCGCGACGACTGTCGCGACGAGTCGACAGAGCGCCGGCTCCGCCTCGGAGACTCGTGCTGCGGCCGCCGCCAGACAGGAAGCACGGAACTGCTGGTATGCCGCCTGCCGGACGAAGAGTGCGAGTCGCACCTCGAATGCACCGACGTCGATTCTAGCGGCCAGCCGTCTCGCCTCCGCGTAGGCGCGGTCGACACCCGCACGCAGCAGTTCCTGGCGGATGGCGGCATTGCGAGCGGTCGGCGGCAGACTCGACGCCCCACCGATGAGCCGGTCGAACCGGTTCCGCAAGCCGGCGACGAGCGACCCGATCTGCTCCTCCCAGCGCTCGACGACGGCGGGGTGCGACAGTGGCGGCGCCTGCCGAAGTTTCTTCGCGTCGGTTGAGACGACCTCGGCGAATGCCGCTGGATCGAGTTCGACCAGACGATGTACTTCGTTAGGCAACGACACGGCCTCGAACACGGACGTCAAGCCAGTGCTCGACAACCATGCCCAGCGTGACCGCGACGGCAGATCCAACGAACCGCCGTGGACCTCACGCTCGTTCAAGACTGCCGCCAATGCCTGCCCGAACACGGTGCCGGCACAGCGGCGCAATACCCGTACTTCGAGAGAGTCGGGCACGTCGGGTTTTGCCGTCGCCGCCGCCATTCGCTGGCGATGCTCGCGCTCCCATCCCTCGACCGCCGTGGTGGCCCGCCTCTCCAGCGAGTAGTCCGCTCGACGACGACTCTGAGGCTTCCTCGACGTACCGAAGAGCCGCGCCACCGAGGCCTCTGACTCGGCTATCGCGACCGCGAGCCGCAACGCGACCACCATGACCACGTCGCCGTCCAAAGCACGAAGTGCTCCACGGACGCGCTGATTTATCTCGGCGCCTTCGGCTTCGGCGCGCAGCAGCTCAGCCAGCTTGGGAAGGTCGGCGCGGAGGGACCCGACGGTCCTCGACGCTTCGGCCTGGGACTGTCGCTTTCGGCGAGCGCCGACAGGCGCGGCAGCCGCGCTCCGGACGCCCCGCCCCGACGTCGGTGTACTCGTCACCACTGCCCTCTTCATTGCGCCGTCCGTGCCGGGGGCTGCTCATCGACCTAAGGAGGCCGCCGGTCAGCAACCCTACGACGACGCTCCGTACTGGCGGAACGGTCGAACGGCCGGAATGGTTGTCGTTCGTCGTGTCGGTCACGAGCCGTCCGGTGACGATGCGGTCGGCCTCGGTTCTCGAGATCAACGCCATAGGTGTTGGTGGCATTGGCATGCGCGTCGAGGTTTGGTGCGCGGGCCGAACATCTGGCGCTCGATCACGGAGCAGCGTTGTCCCTCATTCAGCCCGTCCGCCCCTTCCGGCTCCAGCCTTGCGGTCGAGGACGAAGGCCGGGTCATCGACCGATCGGCGGACATGGCAGCTGGCCGCACTCGCGCTCTTCGGCGACAGGCACCAGGGCGGCAAAGTGCTCAACCGGCTCAATCAGTACGGGAGGTGGGCCGGTGACGCGTTCAGGGCCTGCAAGGAAGGGCCGTTCACCGGCCCGGAACGTACGACCTCGAAACGCTCGTCCGAAACAGCCGGCGGCTCGCCAAGGAATTGCGATGATCACCGACCACGGGACAACACAGCCCCAGGCCAGCCCCGACGCGGCCGACCCAGCTACTCACCAGCGTCGTCGTCCGGGGAGCCCGCGGCGCATGGCCGCGCACCTGTGCCTGGCTGCTCCGCCTGGCGCTGGAGTCGGCCGTGGACAACTACTGGCGCCGCTGCCACTCCGAGATCGCCACCGTGAAGGCCAGGTCACTGCAGTTCCTCGTCCTCGAGCGCTACGCCGGTCGACACACCGCCACCAAGGCCGGCTACGACTGGTGGGCGTTGTCCCGGGCCGGCCACCACCACTGCTACGAACTCGGCCTGACAGCAGGTGAGCTGCACCGGCTGCGCGAAGTCGTCGCAGCGGTTATCACCGACCTTGACAACGCCGGCGCGGCACCCATCGACGTGTGATCGGCTTCTTCACCGCTGGTTCGGCACGCGCCGATTGAACCGCGGCTTCAGCGCCAGAACCAGCGTCTCCTTCACGCCCTCCGGATTGTCCGTCTCATACCAGCGGACGGCGCACCGCCCTAGCCAGGCCGCGATCTCCGCGGCCGAGGCAGCATGGTTCGGCGTATCGAGGAGCTGGCCGACCTGGTCGTGCAGCACGGACGAGCCGCGGTTGCCGGTCAGGTGCTGCCGGAGCCGGCGCCGCAGCTCGCCTGTCGACCCGACATAGACGACGACACCCCGGTCGAGCACCACATGGACGCCGGACGAGCTGGGTGCGGTTGCGGCGACTTCCGTGGTGTACGGCTGAGCGTCGGAGAAGTCGGCCAGCAGATCGTCGTATGACAGGTCAGGCATTCGCCAAGGGTAGCGGCATGAGGCCCGACCGTGCGCTCGTGACCTTGTGTCGAGAAAGCAGTGGTTCATAGGACAGACTGATGCGGTGGCTGAAGAGTTGCCCGCGGGGCTCTACGAGATCGTCGTAACCAAGGCTCTCGAAAGCCGGCTGGCGAACGTCGACCAGGAGCTTGTCAAGCGGCACGTCTTGCGGTCGGCCGATGCGGCTGATCGGATCGCGCTGCTGCTCGCCCGCCAGGTCGAGCGAGCCCTCGACGCCGTACCTGAAGCCGACCGCGTCGCGATCGGTGTCGACGTGGCGCAGCGCCTCCTTGAAGCGCTCGGCACGCAGCTTCCGCGGACGGAGCCGGCGCTCGAATCGCCATCGGCGCCAGGTGAGGTGTTGAGCGCCATCGGCGAGCGGCAACCCGACGGCTCCGCCCGTAGCGCGGGGCGGCCACTCATTCCGCTACTGGATACGACGCTGCTGACGAACGCACCCGGCGAACCCAGAGTCGGCAGCCAGGTCCTTACCGAGATTGAGTCAGCCGACGCCATTGACCTGGTCATGGCGTTCATCCGCACGAGCGGTCTACTGCCAATCATCGGCGCGCTTCGTGAGCATTGCGCCAGGGGGCGACGGCTCCGGGTGCTGACGACCACCTACACCGGCTCAACCGAAGGTCGGGCGCTCGACCTGCTGGCGGATCTCGGCGCCGAGATTCGGGTCTCCTACGACGTGACAACGACCCGTCTGCATGCCAAGGCGTGGCTGTTTCACCGTCGTACGGCGTTCAGCACGGCGTACGTCGGGTCATCCAACCTCACACACTCTGCCCAGGTGGCAGGCCTGGAGTGGAACGTCCGAGTTTCGGCCGCCCGCAACCCTGATGTGGTCAAGAAGATCGACGCAGTCTTCGAGAGTTACTGGCAAAGCGGCGACTTCGTTCCATACGTCGAGGCAGACTTCCAGCAGGCGCTCGATCGGTCCCGTCGATCCGATGGACGCAGCATTTCGTTACTGAGTCCAGTTGAGGTTCGCCTCGAGCCGTTCCAGGAACGGATGCTTGAGCTGATCGAGCTCTCTCGCTCACGGGGCCACCACCGCAATCTGCTGGTATCAGCGACCGGCACGGGTAAGACCGTGATGGCCGCGGTGGACTACGCGCGCCTGCGCCGGAAGTCGCCTCGGGCCCGGCTGTTGTTCGTCGCGCATCGAGAACGCATCCTCGACCAGAGCCTGGCAATGTTCCGCCATGTGATGCGTGACTACGCGTTCGGCGAGAAGTGGGTCGGCGGCGCGAGACCCACCGCGTTCGACCACGTCTTTGCATCTGTCCAGACGCTGGCGGCCAACGGGCTGGAGCACCTCGCGCCGGACCACTTCGACGTCATCATCATCGACGAGTTCCACCACGCTGCGGCGCCGTCGTACCGGGCGATCATGGAAGATCTGACGCCACGTGAACTGCTCGGCCTGACCGCGACGCCGGAGCGTGCCGACGGCCTGCCGCTCTTGCACTGGTTCGGCGACCGCATCGCGGCCGAACTGCGCCTCTGGGATGCCATCGAACAGCATCGCCTGGCGCCGTTCGCGTACTACGGCATTCACGACGGCATCGACCTGCGCGAGGTCCCTTGGCGCCGCGGACGCGGCTATGACGAGGCAGCGCTGACCGAGGTCTACACCAGCGACATGGCATGGGCGCGCTTCGTCTACAAGCAACTCGAGCAGCACGTCACCGATGTCGCAACCATCCGATGCCTGGGCTTCTGTGTGAGCGTTGCCCACGCCCGCTTCATGGCGGCTCAGTTCGAGAAGCTCGGCGTGGCCGCGCTGGCGGTCTCGGCTGAGACGCCGGAGGAGGATCGCGCTGCCGCTCTCCGTGATCTGGACGAGGGGCGGCTGCAGGTCATCTTCTCGGTTGAGCTGTTCAACGAGGGCGTTGATGTGCCCAGCGTCGACACGCTGCTCATGCTGCGCCCGACCGAAAGCGCCACCCTGTTTCTGCAGCAATTGGGTCGAGGCTTGCGGATCGCGACGGGCAAGAGCGTCTGCACGGTACTGGACTTCGTCGGCATGCACCGTCGCGAGTTTCGCTTCGATCAGCGGTACCGTGCGCTGCTCGGCGGCAGCCGCCGCGATCTCGAGCGAGCCGTCGAGGAAGGCTTTCCATTCCTGCCCGCCGGCTGTCACATGGAACTCGACCGGGTGGCCCGCGAAATCGTGCTGCGCAGCGTTCGCGAGGCAATTCCTTCGCGGTGGCCGTCCAAGGTCGCCGAGCTTCGGTCGCTGGCTCAAGATCGGGCATCGGTGACCCTGGCGGACTACCTCGTCGAGACAGGCCTTGAGGTTGCCGATGTGTATGCCAGCAACCGAAGCTGGTCCGCATTGTGTGAGGCTGCCGGCCTGTCTGTTGCACCCGCCGGACCACATGAAGAAGCCCTTCGGCGCGGCATCGCACGCATGCAGCATGTCGATGACCGCCAGCGTCTTGAGGGGTACCACTCATTGTTGAATCACGTAAACTCGCCTGACGTCGACTCGCTGACAAACGTCGAACATCGCCTCATGCGGATGCTCGTCGCCAACCTTGCCGACCAGGTAATTTCACGGACCGATCCGCTCCAGTCCGCGGTTGACCAGCTCTGGTCGCATCCCCAGGTGATCGTTGAACTGCGAGAATTGCTCCACGTCCTCGGTGACGCACCGAGCCACATGCAGCACTCGGCGCTGCCGGAGGTCCCCCTGCAGGTGCACAGTCAGTACACCCGAATTGAGATCCTCGCGGCGGTCGGCGAGGGCACCGGCGCCCGAACGCCCCAGTGGCGTGAGGGCGTGTACGACGCGAAGGCCGCGGGCGCCGATCTGCTCGTGTTCACCCTGGACAAGACGAGTGGCGACTTCTCCCCGACCACCCGCTACCGCGACTACGCGATCAGCCCCGAGCTCATCCACTGGGAGAGTCAATCCACCACGTCCTCCGAAAGCCCGACCGGCCGGCGGTATCAAAACCATGTGGCGATGGGGCGCTCGATCTTGTTGTTCGCGCGGACCCGGGCCGACGATCGGGCCTTCTGGTTCCTCGGCCCGGCGAGATATGTCCAGCACGAGGGCGATCGGCCAATGGCTGTGACCTGGAAGCTCGAGACGCCGTTGTCAGGAGACCTGTTCGCCGCATTCGCCGCCGCCGTTGCCTGACCCCGGTTGCGCCTATCGGTTTACGGGGCCGGGATCAAGGGCGTAGGGCCTCAAGAAGACGCTCTGCGTCCTTGAAATGGGGCTATCGTCCTGGCGACTAACTCCTTCGAGCTGTCCGCGACCGCGCGACGGCCGCTACGGCGCCGCGCCCGTACCGCCAGCCCCCACGGGCGGCGCCCTGGCAGGGCGCGGCAACGCAGTAGCGACAGCTGCCAGGCGCTCAAAGCCGCATCCGCGTCGTTTCCGACTCAGCATCGAAAGGTTCGCTGTCGCAGGTCCGGCACCGAGGGCAAGGCCCGGTTCGACGTCGCTGACCGACACGCAAGTCGGCGCAGCCATGCCGCCTAGTACTGCAACGGCGGTTCGTGACTCAGGCTCGTCGCTCGGTTAACCTCCATTGTGGTCAGTGTGGGGTTG
>NZ_BMPI01000053.1:0-21550 GCF_014647515.1 Dactylosporangium sucinum
ATGTCGGCCCGGGCGTTGGCGAGCGGGCCCGCGGCGAACCGGGGCGGTGCCGTCCCCTGGTGCCGGGGCAGCTCGACAGCCGCCGGCGGCGGCGCGGAGGACGGCGGCGCCGGCGAGGACGTCGCCGGGGAGGGCGGCGCCGTGCTGGACGCGGCGGGTGGGTCGACCGTCCGCTCGTCGGGCACGACGGCCAGGGCCAGCCCGGACGCCGCGACCAGGGCGGCGACGGCCGCGACGGATGTGACCGCCGTGCGGCGCAGCCGCAGCCGCCGGGAGGTGTGCAGCGTGCGGTCGTGCAGGTCGACCGGCCGCACCTCGTCGGCCAGACCGTGCAGCTCGTTGCGCAGGTTGTCGAGGCTCATCGGGTGACTCCGTTCGCGGGGCCGAGGTCGGCCAGTTCGGGGGCGATGTCGCGCAGGCGGGCGAGCGCCTTGGCGGTCTGGCTCTTGACGGTGCCGACCGCGACGCCGAGCAGCTCGGCGGTCTCCGTCTCGGTGCGGTCCTCGAAGAACCGCAGGACGAGCACGGCCCGCTGCTTGGCCGACAGCCGCAGCAGGGCCGCGCGCAGGCTGAGCCGCACCGCGGTGGACCCGGAGTGGTCGCTCGCGTGCCCGCCGCGCCGCTCCGGCAGGTCGCCGGGCAGCACCTCGGCCACCCGGCGGCGCCGCCACCAGGAAACCTGGATGTGGTACATCGCCTTGCGGGTGTAGGCCTCGGCGTTGCCGGTGTCGTGCAGCCGCCGCCAGGCCAGGTGGGTCCGGGCCAGGGCGGACTGCACCAGGTCCTCGGCGAGGTGCTGGTCACCGGTCAGCAGGTACGCCGTGCGCAGCAGCGCATGCGACCTCGCCCGCACGAACGTGTCGAACTCATCCACGGTGGCTCGCTTCGATAGGCGCTGGATAACGGGGACGGACAGGCCGGTACCCGGTGCGACGAGCGCGTCGGGAGGCATCGGTGCTCCTTCATGGCTGGAGGGATCGGGCGCCGGCAGCCCGCAATGATGCCTGTCAAGACGCCACCCGCCCCACCGACCGTTGCCGTTCCCCGCGAGGTTTTCGCCGCCGTCGCGTACCTGACACCCGTGGCTGGGAAATCGGCTAAGGATGCCGCAGATCGGCATTAAGAACAGCTTTCCCCGCTTGACCGGCATCAATGGAACTCGGAAGCATGACCGGAGTCGCGATCGTCCGCCATGTCTACGGGAGCATTGCAGTGCCACGGATCAAGGGCCGTCTCGCCGTCATCCTGAGTCTCGTCGCGGTCGCCGCGGTGGCCACGCCGCTGGCCGTGGCACAGGCCGAGGAGCACGAGACGCCGCCGCCCGGCGCGGCCGACCTGGGGAACCTCACGCCCGGAAAGATCGACCTGACCGGCGGGACGCCCGCGCCGGCGCTCGGCGGGGAGCAGCAGCTGGCGGACGGGGCCGGGGCCGCCGCGGTGCCGACCACGCTGCCGGGCCTGAGCATCTGCCGGAAGTACCGCATCCTGAGCATCAGCGCCAACCGCTACATCGCGGAGGAGCAGAACTACGGCGGCTCGCTGCACAACGTGCTGCGGGCCCGCACGCCCGGCGAGTCGGTCGGCGGCTGGGAAATTTTCAACATCTGCTCGCAGAACGGCGGCGGGGTGGTCTACGTGATCGCACCGTCCGGCGCCGTCGTCGCCGCCGAGTTCGGCTACACCGGCACCAGCTTCGCCGCCCTGCGCGGCCGCTCGCAGTCGATCGCAACCTGGGAGACGTTCGACGTCTGGCAGGACGGCACGTCGTACTTCCTGCGCAACGTGGCCCGGGGGACGTTCTGGACCTGCCGGCGGGACTACACCGGCAGCGCCTACAACATGATGAAGGGCTCCGGAGCCAGCGGCGGCAGCTGGGAAGCGCTCCGCTTCGAGGCCGTTTGATCCGGGTGTACCGAGGGGTCCCGGCGACGGGACCCCTCGATCGTGTGCGTCCTCGTGTGCGTCAGAGCCGGCTCAGGTCGACGAAGAACTCCGGGTAGGTCTTCGCCACGCACTTCGGGTCCTTGACGGTGATGCCGGGGACCCGCAGCCCGAGCAGCGCCAGGCTCATCGCCATGCGGTGGTCCTCGTACGTCTCGAACGCCGTCGGCGCCGGGGTGCCCGGGTTGACGGTGAACCCGTCGGCGTCCTCGACCGCGTCGATGCCGGCCCGGCGCAGCTCGGTGACGACCGCGCCGATCCGGTCGGTCTCCTTGCCGCGGATGAACCCGATGCCCCGCACGCGGGTGGGGGAGTCGGCGAACACGGCGACCGCGGCGAGCGTCTGCGCCGTGTCGGAGATGTCGGCCATGTCGACGTCGATGCCGTGCAGCGTGCCCGTGCCGGTGACGGTGATGCCGGCGGCGGTGCGCTCGACCCGCGCGCCCATCTGCTCCAGCAGGTCCGCGAAGCGCACGTCGCCCTGGAGGCTGCGCTCGCCGAGCCCCTCGACGGTGACCCGCCCGTCGCCGATCGCGGCGGCGGCCAGCAGGTAGGAGGCGGCGCTCGCGTCCGGCTCGATGTCGTACTCCGCCGGCCGGTACGACCCGGGGGCGACCCGCAGGCCGTCGACGCTCACCCCGAACGCGGCCATGACCGCCGTGGTGGCCTCGACGTAGGGGACCGAGACGAGCTGCGAGGTCAGCTCGACGGAGAGCCCGTCGGTCATGAGCGGACCGGCCATGAGGAGTCCCGAGAGGTACTGGCTGGAGATGTGCCCGGGCAGCGCCACCTTCCCGCCGGCCACCGGGCCGGTCACCGCGACCGGCAGGAACCCGGGGGCGCCGAGGTCCTCGACGGTGGCCCCGAGCTCGCGCAGCGCGTCGACCAGCGGGGCGAACGGCCGGGCCCGCAGCTGCGGCGAACCGTCCACCACGCCGCGCGCCGGGCGCAGGGCGACCGCCGGCAGGATGAACCGTGACGTGGTGCCCGACTGTCGCGCGTCGACCGACACCTCGCCGGTCGCCGTGCGCGGGTCGGCGCCGTCGACGACCACGGTGTGCGCGGCCTCGTCGACGGTCAGCCCGGCGCCGAGGGCGCGCACCGCGCCGAGCATCGCGTGGGTGTCGTCGGCGAACAGCACCCCGGTCAGCGTGCTGCGGCCGGGGGCGAGCGCCGCGCAGATGAGCGCGCGGTTGGTGATGCTCTTCGAGCCCGGCGGGCGCAGCGACACGTCGGGCGGCGCCGTCAGCGGCGTGACGGTCAGGGCGGCGGGCAGATCGTCGGCATGCAGGCTCACGACCCGATTGTCCCGCAGCCGGATCCGGGGCGGCGGTCCGGCCTTACCCGGTTCCCGACAGCCGGTACGTGCCGTCGCCGGCGGGCTCCACCGCGGTACCGGTGAGGCTCTCCCGGACCGTCTCGGACAGCAACAGTTCGCGGGGGCCGGCCCGGTCGGCGAGGGCCTGGGCGCCCGTGACGGCGGGCCCGCCGAAGCGGTCGCGGTTGGGCTGCGGCTCGCCGGCCTCCAGGCCGAACCGCACGAACGACATGGCCCGCGGCCGCAGGTACGCGGTCACGTCCCGGACGGCCGCCGCGGCACCGGCGTACACGAGCACGGTGCGCCCGTCCACGGCCCGGACCGCCCGGCCGCCCGTGAGGTGCCGGGCGACGTCGCCGGCGGCGGCCGAGCCGCCGATCGCCAGGGTTACCGGGGACTCCTGCGTCATGCCCGGCATCGTAGTGGCGCGGTCGTCCACGGTGGACGCTCCTGGTGCCTCGCCGGCTCCGGCGCCGGGGTCCGCCGCCGGGTCCGGCGCCTCGCCCGGCTCCCGTGCGCCTCCTCGTTCGTCTCCTCGTTCGTCTCCTCGTTCGTCTCCGAATGAGGGCGCGGTGGGTCGACCGGACGACTCGAATGTGGTTCCACCGTTCGGCTCACCCGCGGGTGACTCCGGCCACAGGCCGAGGGCGGGAAATCCCGGCCGATGGTGGGATTTCGGCGGTCACCCATGATCGTGGAAGCGTTGTGCCGCAACGGATTCCCGTCAATGCCGATACCGCCGCCGAGCACTTCCGACCGGCTCGTGCGTGTCTTCGGCGGCCGCCGGGTGGTTGCGTCTACTGTGGAATCCCAACCAGCTATTTGCCGGTTTCGGTGGCGCATGTTTCATTTGCGGTGCACAGTGATGTCATGAGCAGCAGCGGTGCTGAGCGGTACTACTGGTGCCTTTCTCACCAACGGGTCGAGACCGAGGCGGAGATGTGCGCCGGACGGGATCGACTCGGCCCCTATGATTCGGCGTCAGATGCCGAACAGGCACTCGCCAAAGTTCGGGAACGCAACGAGGCGTGGGAAGCCGAAGACGAACGGTGGGAAGGCAAGCGCTGAGCAAGACGCCGGCGCCGGGGCGACCGCGAACCGCCCGGGCAGCACCGGCAGGCAACGACCCGTTCCACCCGCACGACCCAACCGCGAACATCCCGCAGGAAGCGGGAGAGAAACTCCTCCAGGAGGACCACGATGGCCGCAGCTAAGAAGGCCACCACGAGATCGGCCGCAACGCGTGCGGCCGCTGACAAGGCGACCCCCGCCAGGGCCGCGAAGACGGTCGCCGCGTCGGCTCCGCGCCGGACGGCGACGGCGACGGTGACGCCGTCGTCGGGCACCACCGCCCGCAAGACCGCCACGGCGGCCAAGGCGACTGCCGCTCCGGCCGCCGCGAAGGCGGCGTCCGCCTCGAAGTCGGCCACGAAGTCGACCGCCGCGAAGCCCGCGGCGCGCTCGGCCGCGGCGGCGAAGACGGCGACCCCGGCGGCGAAGGCCACCGCGGCGAAGTCGGCGGCGGCGCGTCCGGCGGCGAAGTCGGCGGCTGCCAAGTCGGCGACGCCGGCGGCGAAGGCCACCACGGCCAAGACGACGGCGCGTCCGGCGGCGAAGTCGGCCGCGGCGGCGAAGACGGCGACCCCGGCGGCGAAGGCCACCGCCGCGAAGTCGACCGCCTCGAAGGCCACGGCGGCGAAGTCCACCGCTGCCAAGTCGACCGCTGCCAAGTCCACCGCTGCCAAGTCCACCGCGGCGAAGGCCACGGCGGCGAAGTCGGCTGCGAAGTCGACGGCGGCGGCGGCCAAGGCGGCGCCGGCCAAGAAGGTGACCGCCAAGGCGGCGCCGGCGAAGACCGCGGCGGCGAAGAAGACCACCGCGGCTGCCACCAAGACCGCCACCAAGGCGGCGGCGAAGAGCACCGCGAAGGCGGCGCCGGCGAAGACGGCGGCGAAGGCGACGGCGAAGGCGGCCCCCGCGAAGGCGGCCACCAAGTCGACGGCGGCGAAGTCGACGGCGGCCACGAAGAAGGCGGCGCCGGCGAAGACGGCGGCGAAGACCACCACCGCCAAGGCGGCGCCGGCGAAGACCGCGGCGGCGAAGAAGACGGCCGCGGCCACCAAGGCGGCCCCGGCCAAGAAGGCGGCGGCCACCAAGACGGCCGCCACCAAGGCCGCCCCGGCGAAGAAGGCCGCGACGAAGGCGGCGCCGGCGAAGACGGCCACCAAGGCGGCGGCGAAGACCGCCACCAAGGCCGCCACGAAGAAGGCGGCGCCGGCGAAGACGGCGGCGAAGTCGACGGCGAAGGCGGCCCCCGCGAAGGCGGCCACCAAGTCGACGGCCACCAAGGCCGCGGCGAAGACCGCCACCGCCAAGGCGGCGCCGGCCAAGACCGCGGCGGCGAAGAAGACGGCGGCCGCCACCAAGACGGCCCCGGCGAAGAAGGCCGCGACGAAGGCCGCGACGAAGGCGGCGCCGGCGAAGACGGCCACCAAGGCGGCGGCGAAGGCCGCCACCAGGGCTGCCACGAAGACGGCCGCCAAGACCACGACGGCGAAGGCCGCCCCGGCGAAGACCGCGGCGAAGAGCACCGCGGCCAAGTCGACGGCCAAGGCCGCCCCCGCCAAGACGGCGAAGGCGACCACGGCGAAGGCCACGACGGCCAAGGCCACCACCGCGAAGGCGACCCCGGCGAAGACCGCGAAGGCCACCACCGCGAAGGCCACGACCGCCAAGGCGGTGCCGGCCAAGGCGGCCAAGACCACGGCCACCAAGTCGGCGGCCCGGTCCACCACGGCGCGCAAGAGCGCGGCCAAGGCGGCTCCGGCCACCGAGGCGCCGCTCGTCGTCACCGCCCCCGTCGAGTCGGTCGCCCCGGCCGAGCCCGCCAGTCCGGCGGTCGTCGCCGAAGGCGGCCTCGACGCGGGCGGAACGTCTTCGGTCGAGGCGGCCCCGTCCGCAGCGACGTCGGGTGCCGAGACCGAGGCCATCCCCGGCCGCGAGAACGGCAACAACCCCGAAGAGGCGGCGAACATGACGCCCGAGGACTGGGCCAGCCTGGCCCGTCCCTGACCCAGCACGAGACCGGAGGCGCGGCCCGACGTTTCGGGCCGCGCCTCCGGCGCGTCCGGGGTTGTCGTCCGGGGTTGTCGTACCGGACTGGTAAGACTGACCCGTGACCACCCGCCGTGTGTACGCCCCGCGCATCGACTTCGCCGCGCTCCGGACGGAGCTCGGCCTGCCGGCCGGGTTCTCCGCCGAGGCCGAGCGCGAGGCCGCCGAAGCTGCCGGCAAGACGTTCGGTGACCGGCCCGACCGGACCGAGCTGGAGTTCGTGACGATCGACCCGCCCACGTCACGCGACCTCGACCAGGCCCTGCTGCTGCGCCGCGGCGACGGCGGTGGCTATCGGGTGCATTACGCCATCGCCGACGTCGCCGCGTTCGTCGTGCCCGGCGGGCCGCTGGAGCGGGAGACCTGGGAGCGCGGCCAGACCGTCTACCTGCCCGACGGCAAGGTCCCGCTGCACCCGCCGGTGCTCAGCGAGGGCGCCGCCAGCCTCCTGCCCGACCAGGACCGCCCGGCCGTGCTGTGGACGATCGACCTCGACGCCGAGGGGCGCACGACCGCGGCGCACGTCGAGCGGGCGCTGGTGCGCAGCCGGGCGAAGCTCAACTACGAGCAGGTCCAGCACGACGTCGACGCCGGCACGCCGCACCCGTCGATCGCGCTGCTGCCCGAGGTGGGCAAGCTGCTCGTCGAGCGGAGCCTGGAGCGCGGCGCGGTCAACCTGCCGCTGCCCGAGCAGGAGGTCGAGCCCGACGGCGACGGCTGGCGGCTCACCCTGCGCGCGCCGGTGCCCGTCGAGGAGTTCAACGCCCAGATCTCGCTGCTGACCGGCATGGCCGCGGCGCGCATCATGCTCGACGGCAAGGTCGGGCTGCTGCGGACGATGCCGGAGCCGCCGCTCGAGGTGGTCGACATGCTGCGGGTGGCGGCCAAGGCCCTGGAGGTCCCGTGGCCCGACGGCGCCTCGCCCGGGCGGGTGATCGCCGCCCTCGACCCGGCCCAGCCCCGGGCCGCCGCGTTCCTCGACCAGGCGGCCGAGATGCTGCGCGGCGCCGGCTACACGGCCTTCGACGGCGCGGTGCCGGAGCAGCCCCGGCACGCGGCCGTCGCCGCGTCGTACGCGCACGTGACGGCCCCGCTGCGCCGTCTGGCCGACCGCTACGTCACCGAGGTGTGCCTGGCCCTCTTCGCGGGCGCAGCGGTGCCCTCGTGGGCCCGGGAGGCCCTGCCGAAGCTGCCGGAGGTGATGAGCCGCACCGACCGGGCCGCCGGGGCGGCCGACCGGGGCGCGGTCGACCTCACCGAGGCGGTCCTGCTGCAGGGCCGGGTGGGCGAGGAGTTCGACGCGGCCGTGCTCGACGTTGACCCCAAGGGCAAGCGCGGCGCGATCGCGCTCGACGACCCGCCGGTGCGGGCGCGCTGCGCGACCTCGGTGCCGGGCGGGCTCCCGCTGGGGGCGCGGATCCGGGTCCGGCTGACTGAGGCCGACCCCACCCACCGGAAGGTGCTCTTCGAGGCGGTCGAGGGCGAGAAGGTAGAAAGAGAGTCATGACCTACGACCAGAGCGCACTGCCCGACGTGACGGAGCTGTCCGTCGGCATCCTCGGCGGCACCGGCCCGCAGGGCCGCGGCCTCGCCTATCGGTTCGCCCGCGCGGGCCAGCGGGTGCTGGTGGGCTCCCGCTCGACCGAGCGCGGCGCCCATGCGGCCGAGGAGCTCGCCGCGATGCCCGGCGTGGCGGCCGGCGTCGTCAGCGGCGGCGACAACGCGTTCGCGTGCGGCGCCGACGTGGTGATCGTGGCGGTGCCGTGGGAGGGCCACGCCGCGACCGTCGCCGAGCTCGCGCCGCTGCTCAGCGGCAAGATCGTGGTCGACTGCGTCAACCCGCTCGGCTTCGACAAGCAGGGCGCGTTCCCGCTGCAGGTGGAGGAGGGCAGCGCCGCCGAGCAGGCCGCGACGCTGCTGCCCGAGGCGCGGGTGTGCGCGGCGTTCCACCACGTCAGCGCGGTGCTGCTGGCCGATCCCGAGGTGGCCGCCGTCGACCTCGACGTGCTGGTCCTCGGCGACGACCGCGCGGCGGCCGAGCAGGTGCAGGCGCTGGCCGCCCGCATCGAGGGCATGCGCGGGGTGTATGCGGGCCGCCTGCGCAACGCGGGCCAGGTCGAGGCGCTGACCGCGAACCTCATCGCCATCAACCGGCGGTACAAGGCACACGCCGGCATCCGGGTGACCGACCTGTGACGGCCGAGCTCTTCGACCCCTGGTCCGCCGAGTTCGTCGCCCGGCCCTACCCGGCGTATGCGTGGCTGCGCGAGCACGCGCCGGTGCACTGGTTCGAGCCCTCCCGGCAGTATCTCGTCTCCCGTCACGAGGACGTGAACGCGCTGCTGCGGGACCGCCGGCTCGGCCGCAGCTACCTGCACGTGGCCTCCCACGAGGAGATGGGCCGGTCGGCGCCCCCGGCCTACCAGGAGCCGTTCTGGACGCTCAACAACAACGGCATGCTCGACCGGGAGCCGCCCGACCACACCCGGCTGCGCCGGCTCGTCTCGCAAGCCTTCACCCCGCGGCGGGTGGAGGCGCTGCGGCCCGTCGTGCAGCGGCTCGCCGACGAGCTCGTCGACGCGTTCGTGGCGCAGGGCGGCGGCGACCTCATCGCGGCCGTCGCCGAGCCGCTGCCGGTGACCGTCATCGCCGAGCTGCTCGGCATCCCCGAGGCCGACCGGCATTGGCTGCGGCCGTGGTCGGCGGCGATCTGCGGGATGTATGAGCTGAACCCCTCCCGCGAGAGCGCGGAGGCGGCCGTGCGGGCCTCCGAGGAGTTCTCCGACTACCTGCGGGGTCTCGCCCGCCGGCGCGCGGCCGAGCCGGAGGACGACCTCGTCTCCGCCCTCGCCGCGGTCGAGGGGCTCAGCGAGGACGAGCTCATCGGCACCTGCGTGCTGCTGCTCAACGCCGGGCACGAGGCGACCGTCAACGTCACCGGCAACGGCTGGTGGGCCCTGCTGCGCGACCCGGCGGCCCTGGCCCAGCTGCGGGCCGAGCCGGAGCTGCTGCCCGGTGCGATCGAGGAGCTGATGCGCTTCGACACGCCGCTGCAGATGTTCGAGCGCTGGGTGCTGGAGGACATCGAGGTCCGCGGGGTGCCGATCCCGCGCGGCAGCGAGGTGGCCCTGCTGTTCGGCTCGGCCAACCACGACCCGGCCGTGTTCGCCGACCCCGAGCGGCTCGACCTGCGCCGCCGGGACAACCCGCACATCTCCTTCGGCGCCGGCATCCACTACTGCCTGGGCGCCCCGCTGGCCCGCATCGAGCTCGCGTCGTCGTTCGGCGCGCTGCTCGCCAAGGCCCCTGGCCTGCGCCTGGAGCGCGAGCCGCGGTGGAAGCCCGGTTACGTCATCCGCGGCCTGGAAGCGCTGGAGGTGTCCGTCTAAGGCCTGTTTCATCACTGGGCCCGCCGCAGCCCGGCCCCAGCTATGAAACGGGCCTTAGGGGTATTTGGTGCAAGGCGGCGCCGGAGTGGCCGATATCACGGGTGGACCGTACAAACCGTGTGATTGGGGTCTTCGTGGCCGTGTTCGCCAACTCGGCATCGTCCAGAAGATCGGTCTGCTGTGCGGGGCCGGGGTCGTGGTGTCGGTCGCGACGGGCGCGACCGGCGTCTACAACCAGCTCAAGCTCAGCGACCAGGCCGAGGTGGTCCGCAACCTGTCGGCGGCGAGCGGCCTGATGCACCACCTGGACACCCGCGAGGCCGAGCTGAAGGTGGACGCCTACCGGGCGCTCGCCGAGCGGGACGTCCAGCCCATCGTCGACGACCTGCCCGGCGACCTCGCCTCGGTCACCGACACGCTGTCCGAGCTCGACGCGCTGACCCTGCCGGTCGACGTCCGCGCCGGCGTCGACGACATCAAGGCCGACGCGCTGGCGTTCAACGACTTCGTCGACACGTTCGTGCGCGACGCCCAGCGCGACCAGGCGTCGGTGCTGGCGCGGGAGGCGGAGATCGCCGAGCGCAACCACGCGGTCGACGACAAGCTCGGGAACCTGCAGGACCTCATCGACGCCCGGGTCACCGCCGAGCGGGCCAACATGGCGACCACCCGGAACACCGCGCGGTGGGCCACCGTCGGCGTCATCGTCGTCGGCATCGTGTTCCTCCTGCTGCTGTCGATCCCGGTCATCCGGGCGATCAGCGGCCCGGTCCGGCGCGTCCGCAACGTGCCGGAGGCGCTCGCGAACGGCGACCTCACCCAGAAGGCCGAGCGCGGCCGTGACGAGATCGGTCAGATGGCGGCCAGCCTCGACCACGCCATGGAGAGCATCCGTTCGTCGCTCGCGGCGGTCGGCCGCAGCTCCGACGCGCTCGCCGACGCCTCCCGGCAGCTGTCGGACGTCAACGACGGCATCTCCGGCGCGGCGGCCACCACGAGCCGGCAGATGACCGACGCCTCGTCGGCCTCCAGCGAGGTGTCCCGGCACGTCACCATGATCGCGGCCGGTGCCGAGGAGATGCGGCGGCCGAGGCGATCCGGCGGATGGGGGAGGTCGTGGAGGAGATCAACCAGTACCAGGCGACGATCGCCTCCGCCGTCGAGGAACAGTCCGCGACGACGGCCGAGATGAGCCGGTCGGTGGCCGAGGCCGCCGAGGGTGCGGAGCGGATCGCCGGGAACATCCAGGGCGTCGCCGACGCCCAGACGACCACGACGCAGGGCGTGTCGCGGGCGCAGGGCCCGGCGGCCGAGCTGGCACAGATGTCCCAGCTGGTCTCCCCTTCCGCGCCCCTCCCAACCTCAAACCGCGTCGATCTTGCAGTTGTGGTGCCTGACAAACCTGGACATTGTGGGAGTGTCGCGGCACCACAACTGCAAGATCGACGCGGCGGGGGTGGGGAGGGGTGCGGAAGGGTGCGGGGTAGCCCACCCGCCGTGGCGCGACGGCGGGTGGGGCCGGCGGAAGGGCTAGAAGGTGTGCTCCTGGGCCGGGAAGGCGCCGGAGCGGACCTCGTCGGAAAACGCCTGCGTCGCCTCGGTCAGGGCCGCGGCCAGCTCCGCGTACCGCTTGACGAACCGCGGCGTCTTCCCCGTCCGCAGGCCGGCCATGTCCTGCCAGACCAGCACCTGGGCGTCGGTGTCCGGGCCGCCGCCGATGCCGATGGTCGGGATCGTCAGCTCGTGCGTGATCCGCTTGGCCACCTCGCCGGGCACCATCTCCAGGACCACCGCGAAGGCGCCGGCGTCGGCGACCGCGCGGGCGTCCTCGACGACCGCCTCGGCGGTGTCGCCGCGGCCCTGCACCCGGTAGCCGCCGATCGCGTGCTCCCGCTGCGGGGTGAAGCCGACGTGGGCCATGACCGGGATGCCGGCGCCGGTGATGGCCTCGACCTGGGGCGCCATCCGGGCGCCGCCCTCGAGCTTCACCGCGTGGCAGCCGCCCTCCTTCATGAACCGCACGGCGGTGCGCAGCGCCTGCGCCGGGCCCTCCTCGTAGGAGCCGAACGGCAGGTCACCCACGATGAGCGAGCGCCGGGTCGAGCGGACCACGGCCCGCACCAGCGGCAGCAGCTCCGCCTCGCTCACCTGCACCGTGGACTCGTAGCCGTAGACGTTGTTGGCGGCCGAGTCGCCGACCAGCAGGACCGGGATGCCGGCGGCGTCGAAGATGCCGGCCGTGTACTGGTCGTAGGAGGTGAGCATGGGCCACTTCTCGCCGCGCTCCTTGGCGGCCAGCAGGTCCCTGGTGCGCACCCGGCGGTTGACGGCACCGCCGTAGAGGGACTGGATCTCGGACATCGATGTCCTCCTCATGTACTCCTCGAGGCCCCGTAGCGGGGTCCCCGGGCTGTCCCTCCGATCGTCGCACCGGCCCGGCCGCCACAGACCGGACCAATGCGATTTTTCACATGCCGCCTTCCCGGAAGCGGTTGGTGATCGGCAGGCGCCGGTCGCGGCCGAACGCCTTGATGGAGATCTTGGTGCCCGGTGCGCTCTGGCGCCGCTTGTACTCCGCGAGGTCGACCATCCGCAGGGTGCGGTCGACCAGTGCGGCGTCGTAGCCGGCGGCGACGAGGTCGTCGCGGCCCAGGTCCCCGTCCACGTAGCCGGCGAGGATCGGGTCGAGCACCTCGTAGTCGGGCAGCGAGTCGGTGTCGAGCTGGCCCGGGCGCAGCTCGGCGCTCGGCGGCTTGGCGATGGAGTTCTCCGGGATCGGCGGGGTGTCGCCGCGGCGCCGGGCCTCCTCGTTGCGCCACTTCGCCAGCCGCCAGACCAGCGTCTTCGGGACGTCCTTGATGGGGTTGAAGCCGCCGACCGAGTCGCCGTAGAGCGTCGAGTACCCCACCGCGAGCTCACTCTTGTTGCCCGTGGTGAGCACCAGGTGACCCTCCTGGTTGGACAGCGCCATGAGGATCACGCCGCGCACGCGGGCCTGGAGGTTCTCGACCGCGATGCCCGACAGTGCCATGTTGGCCAGGAAGCCGTCGACCATCGGCTGGATGGGCTCGGTGCGGTAGTCGAGGCCGGTGCGCCGGGCCAGGTCGGCGGCGTCGTCGCGGGAGTGGTCCGAGGAGTGGCCGCTGGGCATCGAGACGCCGACCACGGCGGCCGGGCCGATCGCGTCGCAGGCGATCGCCGCCACGACGGCCGAGTCGATGCCGCCCGACAGCCCGAGCGTGACGCTGCGGAAGCCGTTCTTGCGCACGTAGTCGCGCAGGCCGAGCACCAGGGCCTGCCAGATCTCGGCCTCGTCGGTGACCCGCGCGGCGATCTCCGGCGGCGGGGCGGGCTGCTCGTTGGCCGGCACCGAGTCGGAGACGAAGACGTTGACGACCCGCATCTCGGCGTGGTCGACGACCGGCGGGACCGGCTCGGCGGCCGGCAGGTCGAGGTCGAGGACCATGAGGTGCTCGGCGAACTGGGGCGCGCGGGCGACGAGCGAGCCGTCCGGGCGCACGACCATCGAGTCGCCGTCGAAGACCAGCTCGTCCTGGGCGCCGACCATGTTGACGTAGGCCGTGGTCGCGTGCGCCTCGGCCGCCCGCCGGGCGACCAGGGCGAGCCGGGTGTCGTCCTTGTTCAGCTCGTAGGGCGAGCCGTTGATGTTGACGACCAGGCCGACCCCGGCGTCGGCGGCGACCGCGAACGGGCCGCCCTCCTGCCACAGGTCCTCGCAGATGGTGAGCGCGATGTCGACCCCGCCCACGCGCAGGACGGTCAGCGTGTCGCCGGGCTCGAAGTACCGGTCCTCGTCGAAGACGCCGTAGTTGGGCAGGTGGTGCTTGAAGTACGTGGCGATCTGCGTGCCGCGGTGCAGCACCGCGAGCGCGTTGCGCGGGCCGACGGTGTCGGCGTCGAGGTAGCCGACGATGACGACGGTCTCGCCGAGGCCGTCGTCCTGGAGGCGTGCCGCCAGGTCGTCGACGGCCCGCTTGGACGCCGCGACGAAGGACTCGCGGAAGACCAGGTCCTCGACCGGGTAACCGGTGAGCATCATCTCCGGGAAGGCGACCAGGTGCGCGCCGGCCCCGGCGGCCTTGGCGGTCCAGCCGTGGACCAGGGCCGCGTTACCGGGCAGGTCGCCGACCGTCGGGTCGATCTGGGCGAGAGCGAGTCGCAACCGGGGCATGCTTCAAGTGTGGACCAACCCGTCGGGCGCCGCGCCTGTGACGTTCACTCCAGTGCCCGGCGACATGGGCAGGTCCGGTAACTTGTGCGTAACACCGCCGGGTGAGACTTGCCCGAATTGGCCGCAGACCGACAGCTCGTGTGGGGGAACGCCGTGGACCGTCAGCAGGAGTTCGTGCTCCGCACCCTCGAGGAGCGGGACATCCGGTTCGTCAGGCTGTGGTTCACCGACGTGCTGGGCACGCTGAAGAGCGTCTCGGTGGCGCCGGCCGAGCTGGAGTCGGCGTTCGAGGAGGGCATCGGCTTCGACGGCTCGGCCATCGAGGGCTTCGCCCGCATCTACGAGTCGGACATGGTCGCCATGCCCGACCCGACGACGTTCCAGGTCTTCCCGTTCGAGGGTGGCATGTCGGGCGAGAGCGCCCGCATGTTCTGCGACATCACGCTGCCCGACGGCTCGCCGTCCTGGGCCGACCCGCGCCACGTGCTGCGCCGGGCCCTGTCGCGGGCGGCCGAGAAGGGCTTCACCTTCTACACCCACCCCGAGATCGAGTTCTTCCTGCTGGAGTCGATGGGGGAGAAGGGTTCGGTGCCGGTCCCGGTCGACACCGGCGGCTACTTCGACCACACCACCCACGCCGTCGCCCGCGACTTCCGCCGCCAGGCGGTGCTCGCCCTGGAGCGGATCGGCATCTCCGTCGAGTTCAGCCACCACGAGGTCGCGCCGGGCCAGCAGGAGATCGACCTGCGGTACGCCGACGCCCTGACCACGGCCGACAACATTATGACGTTCCGGCACGTCATCAAGGAGGTCGCGCTCTCCCACGGGGTGCACGCCACCTTCATGCCGAAGCCGTTCACCGACCAGCCGGGCAGCGGCATGCACACGCACCTGTCGCTGTTCGAGGGCGAGCGCAACGCGTTCCACGACGCCAGCGACCCGATGAAGCTGTCCAAGGTCGGCCAGGCGTTCATCGCCGGCCTGCTGGTGCACGCCCGGGAGTACACGGCGATCACCAACCAGTGGGTCAACTCCTACAAGCGCCTCTTCCCGCAGTCGGTGCCGAACCGGATCACGGAGTCCCCGGCGTACGTCTGCTGGGGCCACACCAACCGCTCGGCCCTGGTCCGCGTCCCGGCCTACGGCAAGCCCAACTCGGCCCGCGTCGAGGTCCGCTCGCTCGACTCGGCCTGCAACCCCTACCTGGCCTACGCGGTGATGCTGGCGGCCGGCCTGCGCGGCATCGAGCAGGGCTACGAGCTGCCCCCGGGCGCCGAGGACGACGTGTGGGCCCTCACCGACGGGGAGCGGCGCGCGGCCGGCTACGAGTCGCTGCCGGAGAACCTGTCCCAGGCGATCGACGTCATGGCCGGCTCCGAGCTGGTCGCCGAGACCCTCGGCGAGCACGTCTTCGACTACTTCCTGAAGAACAAGCGCACGGAGTGGGAGGAGTACCGGCGGGTCGTGACCCCCTTCGAGCGCGAGCGCTACCTGGGGATCATGTAAACCTCCGAACGTCAGCCGTAGCGCTCGGTCTTGACGCCGCGGGCGTCGTGGCCGAGCGCCACCATGATGTCCGCCACAGTCTCCACGAAGCCGGTCGGCCCGCAGACGAACACGTTCGGCTGGAAGTCGGCCGGCCACGCGTGGGTGTTGACGTCGGCCACGCCGACCCGGCTGCCGCGCACCCGCGTGTAGACGAACTGCACGTCGAGGCCGCGGTCGTCGCGGGCCCGGCGGCGCAGCTCGTCGGCGTAGATGACGTCCTGCGGCGTGCGCACCGAGTAGAGCAGGCGGAACGGGGTCTTGACGCCGTGCTCGGCCCGCGAGCGGATCATCGCCATGAGCGGGACCACGCCCGACCCGCCGGCCATGAGCTGCACCGGGGCCGGGTCGGTGGGCCGCCAGACGAACCAGCCGCCGATCGGGCCGCGCAGCTCGATCGGCTGGCCGACCTCCCACACGTCGGTGAGGTACGGCGAGACCTCGCCGTCGTCGAGCCGCTGGACGGTGATCTCCAGGCCGGTGGCGGACGCGATCGAGTAGCTGCGCTGGGCCGTGTACCCGTCCTCGGCGGTCAGGCGCAGGTCGACGTGCTGGCCGGGCAGGTGGCCCGGCCAGTCCTCCACGTCGAGCACCAGCGTGCGCGCCGTCGGCGTCTCCTGCCGCGCCTCCCTGAGGACCGCCTTCCGCCAGGTTAGTCGCCCTGGTACCGCTGCTCGCGCCATGGGTCTCCGTAGTTGTGGTACCCGGCCTCTTCCCAGAAGCCCGGCTCGTCCTCGAGCATCATCCGCAGCCCGTGCACCCACTTCGCGGACTTCCAGAAATACAGGTGGGGCACCAGCAGCCGGGCCGGGCCGCCGTGCTCGGGCTCCAGCGGCTCGTCGTCGTAGCGGTACGCCACCCAGGCCTTGCCGTCGAGGAGGTCCTCCAGCGGCAGGTTGGTGGTGTAGCCGTCGTAGGAGTGTGCCATGACGAAGTCGGCCGCGGTCTCCACGTCCTCCAGCAACGTGTCGATCGGCACGCCCCGCCAGCCGGTCTGCAGCTTCGACCACTTCGTGACGCAGTGGATGTCGACGGTCACGTCCTCGGACGGCAGGGCGGTGAACTCGTCCCACGTCCACTTGTGCTGGCCGCCGCTCTCGGTGGTGATCACGAACTCCCAGCGGTCGGTGCGCACCCGCGGCGTCGGCCCGGCCGACAGGACCGGGAAGTCGTGGGCGAGATACTGGCCGGGCGGCAGGTCCGGCTGCTGTTTGCGGCGCAGGCCGCCGAAGCCCGGTGTCACGAAACTCATGGCCGCAATCCTGCCCCAGCGACGGTTCCGCACCCATCCGTCAGGCGACTGAGGAGCACGCCGTTCTGTGTGTCGAGCGTCGCGGGCGCTCCGACGACGACGGTGAGCTGGCCGAAGCCGTGGCCGATCGGCAGCCCGCCCAGGACCGGGCAGCCCAGGGTCCCCAGCCGCTCCTGCAACACCTCGAACGCGGTCACCGGTCGGTGGTCGGCGCACTGGGTGAACTGGCCGACCGCCACGCCCGCGACGCCGGCCAGCGCACCCGCGCGGATGAGCTGGGTGAGCATGCGGTCGAGGCGGTACGGTGCCTCGCCGACGTCCTCGAGCAGCAGAATCGCGCCGGATAAATCTGGCATGTCGGACGTACCAAGCGTGGTGGCGAGCATCGTGAGGTTGCCGCCGAGCAGGAGACCGGTCGCCGGTGGGCCCTCCACCAGCGGCCCGTCCTCGACCCGCGGCGCGACCAGCTCACCGGTCGACATGAGCGCGGATTTGAGCGACATTTCCGAAATGTCCGGCAAGCGATCGTCGAACCACGCCGCCCCCGGCCCGTGCACCGCCGGCCGCCGCGCGACCCGCCACAACGACAGCTGCAGCGCCGTGATGTCAGAGAAGCCGACCAGGTGTTTCGGCGGACCCCACCGCACGGCGTCGGCGATGCGCTGGGCGCCGTAGCCGCCGCGGGTGCAGATCACCGCCCGGACCCGCGGGTCGGCGAGGGCGGCGTTGAGGTCGTCGAGCCGGTCGGCGTCGCGCCCGGCCAGGTACCCGTGCTCGGCGAACACGTGCCTGCCGAGCTCGACCCGCAGCCCCCACCCCTCCAGCAGCTCGATGCCACGGGCCACCCGGTCGGGCCGGGTCGGTCCGGACGGGGACACCAGCCGGACGACGTCTCCGGGCTCCAACGGTCGCACGGTCGTTATTGTCGGTGCGTGACGATCGAAGGTTCTCCGCGGGGCAACGTGGCGCTGGTGGTCGAGAACGACCCGACCGACGACGCGCGCCGGCTCGGGGACTGGCTGACCGGCGGCGGCCTCACGCTCGACGTGGTCCGCCCGCACGCCGGCGAGCCGCTCCCGGCCGACCTGGACGGCTACGCGGCGCTCGTGGTGCTGGGCGGCGAGCAGGACGCCTTCCCCGACGCGGCCGGCGAGCGGGCGTCCCCCTGGTTCGACGCGCTCGAAGGGCTGCTGCGCAAGGCGGTCCGGCACAAGGTACCGACGCTGGCCGTGTGTCTCGGGGCACAGCTGCTCGCGCAGGCCCACGGCGGCACGGTCGAGCGGAGCGCCGCCGGGCCGGAGATCGGCGCGCTGCTGGTCGCCCGCCGCGACGTCGCCGACAACGACCCCATCTTCGCCGCGGTGCCGTTCGCGCCCGACGTCCTGCAGTGGCACCGCGACGAGATCGTCGAGCTGCCCGTCAACGCCGTCCTGCTCGCCGCCTCGACGCACTACCCGGTCCAGGCGTTCCGGGTCGGCGGCTCGGCCTGGGGCCTGCAGTTCCACATCGAGTGCGACACCGAGATGTTCGCGGCGTGGGCGATGGACGGCGTCGGCACGCTCGGCGACCTCGGTATCGACGCGGTCGAGCTGCTCGAGTCCGTCGACGCCGTGCAGGACGACGTGGCCGAGGTCTGGCGCCCGTTCGCCGAGCGGTTCGCCGCGGTCGCGCTCGGCCGCACGCCGCACGGCGAGGGCGGCCTGCGCTCGCTGCCGCTGCTGGGGCCGCGCTGATGGCGACCCACCTCGCGCGGTTCGGCTTCACCGACGGCGAGCGGGCCGAGCTGATGGCCGGGCCCGGCGGCCTGCGGCTGTGGGACCCGGCGGCCGGCCGGCCGGTCGACGACGACGCCGCGGCGGTCCTCGACACCCTGTACTTCGCCGCCGACCCCGACCTCGCCCTGTTCCAGCTGCACCGGCTCTACGAGGCGGCCGGCGAGCCGCTGCGCACCGAGCTCGTCGCCGACAAGGCGCTGCGCCGCCGGCTCGTCGGCGTCCTCGGCGTGTCGGCCACCCTCGGCGACCTGCTCGTCGCCAACCCCGACGAGTGGCGGGAGCTCCAGGGCGAGCAGAACCACCGCGCGGCCGGCTACGCGACCCGGGAGGTGTCCTCCGTCCCGATGCTGCGCCAGGGGTACCGCCGGGAACTCCTGCGGATCGTGGCGGCGGACCTGACGGCGGCCGCGGACGTCGAGGTGACGATGCGGCGGCTCTCCGAGCTCGCCGACGCCACCCTGGTGGCCGCGCTCGGCATCGCGGTCGCCGAGGCCCCCGACCACGCCGCCGCGTGCCGGCTCGCGGTGATCGCCATGGGCAAGTGCGGCGGCCAGGAGCTCAACTACGTCAGCGACGTCGACGTCGTGTTCGTCGCCGAGCCGTCCTCCGAGGACGTCGAGGTCGAGGCGGCGATGCGGGCCGGCAGCGCGCTCGCCGCCCGGATGATGGAGATCTGCGGGTTCGTCGCCTGGCCGGTCGACGCGGCGCTGCGCCCCGAGGGCAGCCGCGGCGCGCTGGTGCGCACGATCGCCTCCCACCTCGCGTATTACAAGAAGTGGGCGAAGACCTGGGAGTTCCAGGCGCTGCTCAAGGCCCGGCCGGCCGCCGGCGACCTGGCCCTGGGGGAGCGGTGGCTGGCCGAGCTGCAGCCGCTCATCTGGGCCGCCGCCGAGCGGCCGGAGGCGGTCGACGAGGTCCGGGCGATGCGCCGGCGGATCATCGAGGCCATCCCGCGGGCCGAGGTCGAGCGCGAGATCAAGCGCGGCCCCGGCGGGCTGCGCGACATCGAGTTCGCCGTCCAGCTGCTCCAGCTCGTCCACGGCCGGGCCGACGAGTCGCTGCGCACCCCGACGACCCTCGCGGGGCTGCGGGCGCTGATCGAGGGCGGCTACGTCGGGCTGGCCGACGGCGAGGCGCTGCTGCGCGCGTACCGCTTCCTGCGCGTCGTCGAGCACCGCCTCCAGCTGCAGCGGCTGCGCCGCACCCACACCGTGCCCGACGACCCGGACGCGCTGCGCTGGCTCGCGCACGCCCTCGGCTACCGTCCGAGCGCCGCCCGCGACGCGGTCGAGTCGTTCCGCGCCGAGTGGGTGCGCCACGCGGGCGAGGTCCGCCGGCTGCACGCCAAGCTGTTCTACCGGCCGCTGCTGGAGGCGGTCGCCCGGGTGCCCAGCGAGCAGCTGCGCCTCACGCCCGACGCCGCCCGCGCCCGCCTGGAGGTGCTCGGCTTCGCCGACCCGGCCGGCGCGCTGCGCCACCTGCAGGCCCTGACCGGCGGCGTCTCGCGCACGGCGGCCATCCAGCGGCAGCTGCTGCCCGTGCTCCTCAGCGAGTTCGCCGACGCCCCGGAGCCCGACCGCGGCCTGCTCGCCTACCGGCAGGTGTCGGAGAAGGTGGGCAATACGCCGTGGTACCTGCGGCTGCTGCGCGACGAGGGCCCGGTGGCGCTCCGCCTGGCCCGCCTGCTGGCGCTGTCCCGCTACGTGACCGAGCTGCTCGTCCACGACCCCGAGGCGCTGCGGCTGCTCGCCGACGACACCGAGCTCGTCCCGCGCTCCGCCGAGATCCTCACCGAGGGCTTCGCGGCCGCCGCCGCCCGCCACCCCGACCCGGAGACGGCGATCAACGCGGTCCGCGCCCTGCGCCGCCGCGAGCTGTTCCGGATCGCCTGCGCCGACCTGCTGGGCCTGCTCGACGTCACGGAGGTCGGCACGGCCCTGTCCGCCGTCATCGACGCCACGCTCCGCGCCACCCTGGGCGTGACCGCCGCCCTCGCCCCGCCGCTCCCGTTCGCCATCATCGGCATGGGCCGGCTGGGCGGCCACGAGACCAGCTACCCGTCCGACGCCGACGTCCTGTTCGTCTACGAGCCGCCCCCCGGGATGGCCGACGACGCCGCGAGCGGCGCCGCGCTGACGGTGGCGGAGGAACTGCGCCGGCTGCTGGCCCGCCCGGCCCACGACCCGCCCCTGGGCGTTGACGCCGACCTGCGCCCGGAGGGCCGCCAGGGCCCGCTGGTGCGCAGCCTCGGGGCGTACCGCCAGTACTACGCCCGCTGGTCGTCGGTCTGGGAGGCGCAGGCCCTGCTCCGCGCCCGCTACGTGGCCGGCGACGAGGACCTGGCCGCGCGCTTCCTGGCGATCGCCGACACCAAGCGCTACCCCGACGGCGGCCTGGCCCGCGAGCAGATCCACGAGATCCGCCGCCTGAAGGCCCGGGTGGACAGCGAGCGCCTCCCGCGCGGCGCCGACCCGGCCACCCACACGAAGCTCGGCCGCGGCGGCCTGACGGACGTGGAGTGGACGGTCCAGCTCCTCCAGCTCCGCAGCGGCGCGGCGGCCCCGGCCCTGCGCACGACCCGCACCCTGGAGGCCCTGTCGGCCGCCGCGGCCGCGGGCCTGATCGCGGAGCCCGACGCCGCGGCCCTGGCGGCGGCCTGGCGCCAGGCGTCACTGGTGCGCAACCTGATGACGCTGGTCCGTGGCCGCGCCTCCGACCAGCTCCCGAGGCAGGGCCCGGACCTGGCCGCGGCCGCCCGCGTCCTGGGCAGGGGCGCCGAGCCCCAGGAGTTCCTGGACGAGTACCTGCGCGTGGCCCGGCACGCCCGCCAGGCCGTCGAGCGCATCTTCAATCCCGCTTGACGCGCCGCCGCTGCCGGTCCGTCAGCCGTCGTTCGTGCGGCTGCGGACCGTTCGGCGTCAGCCAGTACACGTTGGGACGCCTCGCCACCGCGAGCGCGCAGACCTCACCGAGGTTCCGCTCCAGCAGCCGGACGATCTCGTCGCGCGCGATCTCCCCGGGGAG
>NZ_BMPI01000053.1:21581-62065 GCF_014647515.1 Dactylosporangium sucinum
GAGGAACATGTGGATCTTCGCGTCGAGCCACGCCGCCAGCTCGTGCGGGCGGTCGAGAATGCGCTGGTCACGTCCGAAAACGGTCCAGCCGTTGCGGCCGACCACCGGCAACCACTGCTCGTCGGCGAGTCCCTGCTGCAGGCGGTCGGTGCCGAACACAGAGGCCGGGCTGTGGACGCGGTAGCCGAGGCCGGTGATGTACCGCAGCGCGGTTCGTCCGCCGAGGCTCTCGTCGATGTAGAACTCAGGCGGCGCGGCCCAGGAGGATGCGTGCGGCGGCCCGGACGTCGCTGATGCTGATGCCGAACTCGTCTGCGACCGTTTCAGCGTTCTCGCCCGCCTTCGTCATGCTCGCGACGTCCGACACCCGGGCGCCCGAGCCGGCGAAGACCGGCTGGCCGAACGAGCGGTGCACGTTGACGATCACCTTCGCCGGCAGCCACTGCCGCAGCTGCAACTCGGTGGGGTATCCGCGGTCGTCCCAGGCGATGTACGACATCTGGTCCTCGACGATCTCGCGGATCACGTGCTGGCCGGTGTCCCCGGCGATCAGGCCCTGACCCGGCTCGGACATCGCGAAGTCCCACAGCACGTCGATGCCGTCGGTCGCCAGCTCCGGGGCGACCAGGACGTAGTCGCGGCCGAACTCGCTCTGCAGCGCGGCGAGGGCCGGACGGATCTTGTGCGGCCGGACCCCGGCGTCGCGGAGCGCGTCGAGGACGTGGGCCTCGGCGAGGGCGATGAACGTGACCGGTAGTGGGCCGCGATCGGCCGGCAGGACGTGCAGCAACGGCTCGCCGCGCTCGTAGCCACGGGCCCACCGGTGGAACGTCCGCTGCGGCACGTCGAGGTAGCGGCCTGCCTCCGCGAGGTTGAGCAGGCCGTGCTCGAAGCGGGCGTCGATGACGCCCGGTCGTGCCTTCCTAGCCATGGTCACACCGTACCGGCGGAGCGTCGATCCGCCGCATTGACGCCTCCACTCGATTACTCGACGAGTGGTTTGGGATACGAACCGTAGTTGCGACGCTGGAAACGCGGAGCGGCCCGCCCCGTTGCCGGGGCGGGCCGCTCGTGCCAGTACCTGTGGGACCGGGCAGGTCACACGTCGTAGTACATCGCGAACTCGTGCGGGGTCGGGCGCAGGCGCACCGGGTCGACCTCGTTGGCGCGCTTGTACGAGACCCACGTGTCCACCAGGTCCTGCGTGAACACGCCGCCCTCCAGGAGGAAGCCGTGGTCGGCCTCCAGGGAGTTCAGCACCTCGTCGAGCGAGCCGGGGACCTGCTTGACGTTGGCGACCTCCTCCGGCGGCAGGTCGTACAGGTCCTTGTCGATCGGGGCCGGGGGCTCGATCTTGTTCTTGATGCCGTCCAGGCCGGCCATCAGCATCGCGGAGAAGGCGAGGTAGACGTTCGCCGACGGGTCCGGGACGCGGAACTCGACGCGCTTGGCCTTCGCGTTGGTGCCCGTGACCGGGATGCGGGTGCAGGCGGAGCGGTTGCGCTGCGAGTACACCAGGTTGACCGGCGCCTCGTAGCCCGGCACCAGGCGGCGGTACGAGTTGACCGTCGGGTTGGTGAAGGCGAGCAGCGACGGGGCGTGGTGCAGCAGGCCGCCGATGTACCAGCGGGCCGTGTCCGACAGGCCGCCGTAGCCGGCCTCGTCGTAGAACAGCGGCTCGCCACCCAGCCACAGCGACTGGTGCGTGTGCATGCCCGAGCCGTTGTCGCCGAAGAGCGGCTTCGGCATGAAGGTCGCCGTCTTGCCGGCGGCCCACGCCGTGTTCTTCACGATGTACTTGAACAGCTGGAGCTGGTCACCGGAGTGCAGCAGGGTCGAGAACTTGTAGTTGATCTCGGCCTGGCCGGCGGTGCCGACCTCGTGGTGCGAGCGCTCGACGACGAAGCCGGCGCCCAGCAGCTTCTGCACGATCTGGTCACGCAGGTCGGCGTAGTGGTCGACCGGCGGGACCGGGAAGTAGCCGCCCTTGTAGGCAGTCTTGTAGCCCCGGTTGCCGCCCGGCTCGTCCTTGCCGGAGTTCCACCAGCCCTCGATCGAGTCGATGTAGTAGTAGGCCTGGTTCGCCGACGTCTCGTGGCGGATCGAGTCGAAGATGTAGAACTCGGCCTCGGGGCCGAAGTAGGCGGTGTCGGCGATGCCGCTCGACTTGAGGTACGCCTCGGCCTTCTTCGCCACGTTGCGCGGGTCACGCGAGTAGGCCTCGCGCGTGAACGGGTCGTGGATGAAGAAGTTCAGCGCAAGGGTCTTCTCGACCCGGAACGGGTCGATGAAGGCCGACGTCGGGTCCGGCAGCAGCAACATGTCCGACTCGTGGATCGCCTGGAAGCCACGGATGGACGAGCCGTCGAAGGCGAGGCCCTCGCTGAAGACCTTGTCGTCGAACGACTCCACCGGGACGTTGAAGTGCTGCATGACACCCGGCAGGTCACAGAAGCGAACGTCGACGAAGCGGACGCCCTCGTCCTTCACGTATCGCAGCAGCTCGTCAGAATTGGCGAACACTCGTCCTCCAGGTCGCAGGCAGAACCAGTCTGGTGATCACTTCAGTGTGAAGCTGGCTGGTTGGTCGCGACCGTAGAACCGTGCGATTGCCCATGCGTGTCCCATTTGTTTCCGCTGTGTTTCACAGGGGGTGAGTCGGCCGACATTCGGCTGATCATCGACGACGGTCTGTTCGGTAGGCTGAGCCGCCGTGGAACACTCCCCGGCCCCGCTCACGCGGCGCTTCGGCGCATTGCTCATCGACTGGCTGCTGTGCCTGCTCATCGCCGGCGCCTTCGCCGACCCCGTCCGCGAGCCGTGGCTCGCCCCCGGCATCCTCGTGGTCGAGTACGCGCTGTTCGTCGGCTTCTTCACGCAGACCGTCGGCATGAAGCTGATGCGGATCCGCTGTGTGTCGCTGGCCACAGGCACCGCGCTGGGCGTCCCGCGGGCGCTGCTGCGCGGCGTCGTGATGCTGCCGCTCGTCACCGCGCTGATCATGGACGCGGACCAGCGCGGCCTCCATGACAAGGCCGCGGGCTCCGTGGTGGTGACGGCCTAGCGGCCGCGCATCGCCTTGAAGGCGCCCTTCGGCGGCTTCATGTTCTTCGGCATCGCGCCGCGCGGCATCTGCGGGCGGGCCGAGAGGGCCTTGAGCCGCTTGTCAAGGGCGTTGACGTCCTTGCCGGTGATCGTGCGCGGCAGCCGGACGAGCGTGCTGCGCAGCTTGGCCAGGGGCAGCTGCCCCTCCTCGTTGCCGATCATGAAGTCGCGCAGGTCGGCGTTGCCGATCACCTTGACCAGCCGGCGGCGCTCCTGGTTGATCAGGCCCTTGACCCGGCTCGGGTTGCCCTCGCCGAGGAGGATGACGCCGGGGCGCCCGATGATCAGGTGCACCATGTCGAACTGCGTCGTGGACGCCACGGCGGGCGTGACCCGCCAGTCGCCGCGCATGTTCTCGATGATCGAGGCGGCCGCGCCGGGCTGGCCCTCGGCCTCCTTCATCATCGCCTTCTGCGAGCGGAGGTTGAGCACGATGACCGTGCCCAGCAGGGCCAGCAGGATGCCCATCGGCAGCCAGATCCAGGACAGCACGCCGATGCCGAAGAGGACACCGACGACGATGAGCGGCACCGCGATCACCGTGATCACCAGCGGCAGGAAGAGCTTGTCGCGCTTCGCGGTGAACGAGAACACCATGCCGATCTGCTTCAGCCGGGTGAAGAACCCGACCTTTTCCGGCTCCTGGGCCTTTGCCATAGCACCGAGTCTAGTGGGAAGCGGTCAAGCCTTCAGCGCCCGGCTGTCCAGCGCCTGGCGGAACAGCCGCCCGGCCCGGTAGGAGGAGCGCACCAGCGGCCCGCTGAGCACGCCCGCGAAGCCGATCTGCTCGGCCTCCTCGCGAAGCTCGACGAACTCCTCGGGCTTCACCCACCGCTCGACCGGGTGGTGGCGGGGCGTCGGCCGGAGGTACTGCGTGATCGTCACCAGCTCGCACCCGGCCTCGTGGAGGTCCCGCAGCGCCTGGGTGACCTCGTCGCGCTCCTCGCCGAGCCCGAGGATCAGGTTCGACTTGGTGACCAGCCCGGCGGCCCGGGCCTGCGTGATCACGTCGAGGGACCGCTCGTAGCGGAACGCGGGCCGGATCCGCTTGAAGATCCGCGGCACCGTCTCCACGTTGTGCGCGAGCACCTCGGGCCGGGCGGCGAACACCTCGGCGAGCAGCTTCGGGTCGCCGTTGAAGTCGGGGATCAGCAGCTCGACGCCGCAGCCCTCGACCAGGCCGTGGATCTGCCGGACGGTCTCCGCGTAGAGCCACGCGCCCCCGTCGGGCAGGTCGTCGCGAGCGACGCCGGTCACGGTGGCGTACTTCAGCCCCATCGTCGCCACCGACTCGGCCACCCGGCGCGGCTCGTCCGCGTCGAACTCGGCCGGCTTGCCGGTGTCGATCTGGCAGAAGTCGCAACGCCGCGTGCATTGGTCGCCGCCGATGAGGAAGGTCGCCTCGCGGTCTTCCCAGCACTCGTAGATGTTGGGACAGCCGGCTTCCTGGCAGACCGTGTGGAGGCCCTCGCGCTGGACGAGGCCCCGCAGATGCGTGTATTCGGGTCCCATCTTCGCCGAGACCTTGATCCACGGTGGCTTGCGCTCAATCGGCGTCTCCGCGTTTCGCGCCTCGATGCGCAGCAGACGACGACCTTCGGGAACAACGGCGGTCACCTGACGAAGACTACGCCGGGTGCTTGCCCAAGCGCTGGGAACGCGATTGACGTCACGTTCACGAGGTTTCTGAATACTCCGGTCCGGTAACCACGTCAGCTGTGGCGCTGAACGACACGTTGGTGGTCTTCGCCGACGGCAACCCGATCGATGTACTCCGGGCCTGTCCCGTGCTGGACAGGCCCGCCACGAGAGCCCTCGCCGAGCGGCTGTTCCCGGCGGCGGACGTCGAGGAGATCGGCGACGAGCTGCTGCGCGACGCGCTGAACCCGCCGGCCGGCGTGGTCTACGTCGGCTGCTTCGCCGGCCTCGACCTCGTCTGCAGCTGGCACCTGACGCCGAGGCGGCCGTCCGAGCTCGACCCGGTGGTGCTGTCGGCGACGCAGCGGCGCAACGTGTACCTCCACGCGGCGCACGGCGACGCCGGGTGGTGTAGCTACGGCCTCTGGCGCGACGGCGCCCGCGTGCGCGCGGTCAGCGTCTGCCCCGACCCCGCGGTGAGCGAGGACGAGGGCGAGCCGCTGCCGTTCGAGGACGCCGGCGACGAGGACCTGACCTGCCGCTCGATGCACGCGCTGTTCGGCTTCCGCTGCGACGAGGACGAGGACCGGCTCGACGACGTCGACCCCGAGGTCATCCCGGTCGTGGCCTACCGGGTCAGCACAGCGTCGTGAGGTGCCGCTCGACGACCGGCAGGACCTCGTCGACCGGCACGGCCCGGCCGAGCTCGGCGGAGAGCGAGGTCACGCCGGCGTCCCGGATGCCGCACGGGACGAAGATGTCGTACCGCGAGAGGTCGCAGTCGGCGTTCAGCGCGAACCCGTGCAGGGTCACCCCGCGCGCCACCCGGATCCCGATCGCGGCGACCTTGCGGTCGGGGCCGCGGTCGTCGGCCGGCACCCAGACGCCGCTGCGGCCCTCGACCCGGACCGTCGCCAGCCCGAACTCCGCGCAGACGTCGATGAGCAGCTGCTCCATCCGCCGCACGTAGGCGACCACGTCGATCGGGTCGGGGAGGCGGATGATCGGATACCCCACCAGCTGGCCCGGCCCGTGCCAGGTGATCTTGCCGCCGCGGTCGACGTCGACCACCGGCGTGCCGTCGAACGGCCGGTCCGCCGGCTCCGTCCGCTTGCCGGCCGTGTAGACACTGGGGTGCTCCAGCAGCAGCACCGTGTCGGATTGCGCGCCGTCGGCGACGGCCTCGTGGATCCGCCGCTGCTCGGAAAGGGCGGCCTCGTAGTCGACGAGCCCCGCCCTGACGATCTGTAGCCCAAGAGTGCTGGTCACCCCAGCAGCCTAACCCCGGCCGCGGGCTCATGGGCCAGGCCCGGAATGTGTGGCTTCCGGACATAGCGATGCGTCGAAGTTCACACCTACGGTGGGGCTCCTCACAACTCCACCCTCTTCGGAAAGGGCACCGCCATGCCCCGGATGTTGCGCCTGATCCTGCCGCTGCTCGCGGTGGTCGCGGCCGCGACCGGACTCTCCGTCGCCGCCTCACCCGCCTACGCCGCCAGCCTGACCAGCGTCGCGAGCTTCGGCTCCAACCCCGGCAACCTCACGATGTACAGCTACCGGCCGGACGGCATGCCCTCGGGCGCCCCGCTGGTGGTCGCGATGCACGGCTGCACCCAGAACGCCACCGACTACTTCACGAACGCGGGCTGGCGAAAGTACGCCGACCTGTGGAGGTTCGCCCTGGTCCTGCCCGAGCAGAAGTCGGCCAACAACTCGACGAGCTGCTTCAACTGGTTCGAGACCGGCGACACCGCCCGCGGCGGGGGCGAGGCGCTGTCGATCAAGCAGATGGTCGACTACGCGGTCGCCAACTACGGCGTGGACGCCTCCCGCGTCTACGTCACCGGCCTCTCCGCCGGCGGCGCGATGACCGCCGTGATGCTCGCCACGTACCCCGACGTCTTCGCGGGCGGCGCCATCATGGCCGGGATCGCGTACCGCTGCGCGACGTCGACGCTCAACGCGTACAGCTGCATGAACCCGGGCGTCGACAAGACCCCGGCGGCGTGGGGCGACCTGGTCCGGGCCGCGTACTCCGGCTACTCCGGCGCCCGGCCGACCGTCGCCGTCTGGCACGGCACCTCGGACACGACGGTCGCCCCGGCCAACGCCACCGAGCTGCGCGACCAGTGGACCAACGTGCTCGGCGTGTCCCAGGCGCCGACCTCGACCGCGTCGCTGCCCGGCGGCACGTCGCTGTCCAACTACGGCGACAAGGTCAAGGTGTACCTCGTGTCCGGCATGACGCACGCCACGCCCGTCGACCCGGGCAGCGCGACGGAGCAGTGCGGCACCGCCGGGACCTACTACAAGGACACCATCTGCTCCTCGTACTACCAGGCGAAGGACTGGGGCCTCGACAACGGCACGGCGTCGCCCACCGCGTCCCCGACGGCCTCGCCGACGGCGTCCCCGACCCCGACCGCGTCCCCGACCCCGACCACGGGTCCTTGCGTCCGCGCCTCGAACTACGCGCACGTCACCGCCGGCCGGGCCCACATGACCGGCGGCTACGTCTACGCCAACGGCTCGAACCAGAGCATGGGCCTCTACAACGTCTTCACCACGCACGGCCTGCAGCAGACCGGCGCGAACTACTGGGTGATCGCCGACTCGACCTGCTGACACAATGCGTTGATCTTGCAGTTGTGGTGCCAGGACGCTCCGGGAATGTCCGGGTTTGACGGCACCACAACTGCAAGATCGGCGCGAACGGGGTCAGGCGCGGATCGCCCACGCCAGGGCCTGGCGGACCGTCGGGTGGCGGAAGACGAAACCCTGCTCGGTGAGCACCGCCGGGAGCACCCGCTGGCTGCTCAGGGCCTCGCCCGCGAACTCACCCGCGACCGCGTGCAGCGCGAAGCCCGGCACCGGGAGCAGGTTCGGGCGGTGCAACTCGGCGGCGAGGGCGGCGGCGAACTCCGCGTTGCGGACGGGCTCCGGGCCGGTGAGGTTGACCGGCCCGGAGACGTCGTGGTCGAGCAGGAACACCACGGCCTCCAGCCAGTCCGGCAGGGAGATCCACGGCCAGTACTGGTGGCCGCTGCCCATCCGGCCGCCGCCGAACAGCTGGAACTGCAGGTACAACGGGCGCAGCAATCCGCCGTCCCGCGCCAGCGGCAGGCCCGTGCGCAGCACCGCGACCCGCGTCCCGGCCGCCTCGGCGGGCTCGGTCGCGGCCTCCCACACCTTGCACAGGTCCGCGAGGAACGTGTCGCCGCCGGGGGAGCGCTCGTCCACGGCGCGGTCGCCGGTGTCGCCGTAGTAGCCGACGCCCGACGCGTTGAGCAGCACCCGCGGGCGCGGCTCGGCGGCCGCGATCGCCCGGGCGAGCGTCCCCGTGCTGTCGACCCGGCTGTCGACCAGGACCCGTTTGTACCCGGCGGTCCACCGGCGGTCGCCGACCCCGGCGCCGGCCAGGTTGATCACCGCGTCGGCCCGCTCGAGCAGCGCTGCGTCGACGACCTCGGCGACCGGGTCCCACTGCGCCTCGTCGGCGGCGCGCGGCGGCCGGCGGACCAGCCGGGTCACCTCGTGGCCGGCCCGGCGCAGGTGCGGCACCAGCCGCTTGCCGAGGAACCCGGACGCCCCCGCGATCACGATCTGCATGGCTCCATCATTCCCGGAAACGCCGAAGGGACGCCCCGCACCGGGCGGGACGTCCCCTCGATCGGGAGTTGGGGCCCTACAGGCCCAGGTCGGCCTCGAAGTTGCCGGCCTCCAGGCGCTCCTTCATCGTGGTGAGGAAGCGGGCGGCGTCGGCGCCGTCGACGATGCGGTGGTCGTACGACAGGGCGAGGTAGACCATCGACCGCGGCGCGATGATCTCGCCGAGCTCGGGGTCGTTGACGACGACCGCGCGTTTCACGACCGCGCCGGTGCCCAGGATGGCCACCTGCGGCTGGTTGATGATCGGCGTGTCGAACAGCGCGCCGCGGCTGCCGGTGTTGGTCAGCGTGAACGTGCCGCCGGTGATGTCGTCCGGGTTGAGCCTGTTGGTGCGGGTGCGGTCGGCCACGTCGGCGATGCGCTTGGCCAGGCCGCCGAGGTTGAGGTCGCCCGCGTGCTTGATGACCGGGACGATCAGGCCCTTCTCGGTGTCGACCGCCATGCCCAGGTGCTCGGCGTCGTGGTAGGTGACGGTGCCGGCCTCCAGGTCGATCGAGGAGTTCACCGACGGGTGCACCCGCAGGGCCTCGACCGCCGCCAGGGCGAAGAACGGCAGGAACGACAGCTTCACGCCGTGGGTGGCGAGGAACTGCTGCTTGGCCTGCTCCCGCAGCTTCGCGACCCGGGTGACGTCGACCTCGACGACCGTCGTCAGCTGGGCCGAGATCTGCAGCGACTCGACCATGCGGCGGGCGATGAGCGCGCGCATGCGGGTCAGCTTCTGGGTCTGGCCGCGCAGCGGGCTCGGGGCCGCCTTGGGGGCCGGCGCCTTCGGGGCCGCCGCCGGAGCCGCGGGCGCGGCGGCCGGGGCCGCGGCGGCCTTCGCGGCCTCCTGGGCCTTGGCCGCGGCGTCGAGGACGTCCTGCTTGCGGATGCGGCCGCCGACGCCCGTGCCGGACAGCGTGGCCAGGTTGACCCCGTGCTCGGCGGCGAGCTTGCGGACCAGCGGCGTGACGTAGCCGGCCTCGTCGCCCTCGACCTTGCCGTTGCCGCCCGCGGTGACGTTGGTCGCCGGGCCGGTCTCGACGGGGGCGGTGGCCGCGGGCTGCGGCTCGGCGACCTTCGGCGCGGCGGCCGGCTGGGGTGCCGGTGCCGGCGCCGGCGCGGGCGCCTCGGCCTTCGGCTCCGCCTTGGCGGGAGCGGCCGCGGCCGGGGCACCACCCGCGGCGCCGATCACGGCCAGGTCGGCGCCGACCTCGACGGTCTCGTCCTCCTGGACCTTGATCTCCAGCAGCGTGCCGCTGACCGGCGACGGGATCTCGGTGTCGACCTTGTCGGTGGAGACCTCGAGCAGCGGCTCGTCGGCCTCGACCTGGTCGCCGACCTGCTTCAACCAGCGGGTGACGGTGCCCTCGGTGACGCTCTCGCCGAGCGCCGGCATCTTCACCGCGGTGCCCTCGCCACCACCGGTGGCCTGCGGCGCGGCGGCCTGCGGCTCGGGCTCGGGGGCGGCCTGGGGCTCCGGCTCCTGCGCGGGCTCCGGCTCCGCCTCGGCGGCCGGTGCGGTGGCCGCGGCCGCGCCGGCCCCGCCCTCCGCGCCGTCGCCGATCACGGCCAGCTCGGCGCCGACCTCGGCGGTCTCGTCCTCCTGCACCACGATGCGGGTGAGGACGCCGGCCGCCGGCGACGGGATCTCGGTGTCGACCTTGTCGGTGGAGACCTCGAGCAGCGGCTCGTCGGCCTCGACCTGGTCGCCTTCCTGCTTCAACCAGCGGGTGACGGTGCCCTCGGTGACGCTCTCGCCCAGCCGGGGCATGGTGACCGATACCGGCATCTGAAACTACTCCTAAGATTCTTAGTGGACGTGGAGCGGCTTGCCGGCGAGCGCGAGGTGCGCCTCACCGAGAGCCTCGTTCTGGGTGGGGTGCATGTGCACCAGCGGGGCGACGTCGCCCGGGAACGCTTCCCAGTTGTAGATCAACTGAGCCTCGCCGATGAGCTCGCTGACCCGGCTACCCACCATGTGGACGCCGACGACCGGCCCGTCCTTGACCCGGATGAGCTTCACGAAGCCGGCCGTCTTGAGGATCTGGCTCTTGCCGTTGCCGGTGAGGTCGTACTGCACCGTCTCGACCTGGTCGCCGTGCAGCTCGCGGGCCTTCGACTCGTTGAGGCCGACGGAGGCGACCTCGGGCTCGGAATACGTCACGCGGGGGATGCCCGCCTCGTCGATCAGCTGCGGGTGCTGGCCGGCGATCTCCTCGGCCACGAAGATGCCCTGCTGGAAGCCGCGGTGGGCGAGCTGGACGCCCGGCACGATGTCGCCGACGGCGTAGACGCCGGGCACCGAGGTGCGCAGCCGCTCGTCGGTGAGGACGAACCCGCGCTCCATCTTGATGCCCTGCTCCTCATACCCGAGGTTGGCGGTCGTCGGGCCGCGACCGACGGCGACGAGCAGCAGCTCCGCCTCGATCGTCTCGCCGCCCTGGATGGAGACCTTGACCCCGTTCGCGGTGCGCTCGACGCCCTCGAACGGCTTGCCCACCTTGAAGGCGATGCCGCGCTTGCGGAACGCCCGCTCCAGCGCCTTCGAGCTGGCCTCGTCCTCGACCGCAAGCAGCCGCGGGAGCGCCTCGACGATCGTCACGTCGACGCCGAACGACTTCCACGCGCTGGCGAACTCGCAGCCGATGACGCCGCCGCCGAGGACCACCGCCGACGCCGGCACGTGGTCGAGGCCCAGCGCGTGCTCACTGGTGATGACCCGCTCGCCGTCGACGACCAGGCCCGGGAGGGTCTTCGAATACGACCCGGTGGCCAGCACGACGTTCTTCGCCGTATACCGCGTGCCGCCGACCTCGACGGCGCCGGGCGCCACCAGGCGGCCCTCGCCCTCGATCAGCTGCACCTTGCGCGCCTTGGCCAGGCCCTGCAGGCCCTTGTACAGCTTCGTGACCACGCCGTCCTTGTAGGCGTTGACCGCCTTCATGTCGACGCCGTTGAACTTGGCCTGGATGCCGAACTGCTCCGCCTCGCGCGCCGCGTCGGCGACCTCGCCGGCGTGCAGGAGCGCCTTGGTCGGGATGCACCCGCGGTGCAGGCAGGTGCCGCCCAGCTTGTCCTTCTCGACCAGCGCGACGGAGAGGCCGAGCTGCGCCGCGCGGAACGCGGCCGCATAGCCGCCGCTGCCGCCGCCCAGGATCAGGACGTCGAAGGAGTTGGCGTGTGGGTCACTCACGAATTCTCCCAGGTGATGCACGGGCCCGGTGACCCGTGGCGGTGCGAATAGCGGGGTTCGCCCTTCGCATGACGATCCTTGGCCATCTTGTCACTTGCGCTGCCCGCCTGCGACGGTAGGTGCCCCCACGGCGGACGACTGGGACACTGCAAACATGCGCCGTCGTCGTAGGCTGGTCGCCAACTCGTAGGGGAGGAGCGGTCGTGGCATGGTTTCGCCGACGCAGGCCGGCAGCCGGTGGACGCACCGCGAGCCGTGAGGATCTTGCTCACCTCGAGGAGTTCGTGCGGTCGCGCCGCGGCGTCGAGGGCTTCATCGAGCCCCGCACGACCGTGACGGAGACGACACTCCTGCTCATCGCCCATGACGGCGAATGGACCCGTCGCCGCATGGAGAGCCCGCAGGCGGCGCGCCAGTTCGCGCACCGCCTGAGCATGCCCATCTACGACACCGCGCTGGTCGGCTATCCGCAGCGGATGCGCGACTACAACGCGCGCAACAAGCGCACCACCTGATTCCATTGGGCCGGGGCCTTCGGCTCCTGGCCGTACCTGAGGCTACCGCTCGGCGGCGATCTCCTCGACCAGGTCGATCAGGGTGCGCACCGGCACGCCGGTGCCGCCCTTGCTCCAGTAGCCGAACGGCTCGCCGGCGTGGTAGCTGGGGCCGGCGATGTCGATGTGGGTCCACTGCACGCCCTCGGTCACGAACTCGGACAGGAAGACCCCGCCCTGTAGCATGTGACCGGCCCGGTCCATGCCCGCGTTGACCTGTGAGATGTCCGCCACGTCCGACTCCATGCCCTTGCGGACGTCCTCGGGCAGCGGCATCGGCCACATCGGCTCGCCGGTGCGCTCGCCGGCCTCCCGGACCCGCTCGCACAGCTCGGGCGTGCCCATGACCCCGGAGATCCGCTTGCCGAGCGCGATGACCTGGCCACCGGTGAGCGTCGACACCTCGAACAGGTAGTCGGGCTCGTCCTCGCAGGCCCGTGCGATGGCGTCGCCCAGGATCATGCGCCCCTCGGCGTCGGTGTTGAGCACCTCGACCTGCTTGCCGTTGTACATCGACACGACGTCACCCGGCCGGTAGGCGCTCCCGGACGCCATGTTCTCGGCCATCGGGGCGTACCCGACCACGGCGACCTTCGGCTTGAGCTGGGCGATCGCGATCATCGCCGCGGCGACCGCCGCCGCACCGGACATGTCGGACTTCATCTCCCACATGCCGGCCGCCGGCTTGATCGACACGCCGCCGGTGTCGAACGTGATGCCCTTGCCGACGAGCGCCACCCGCCGGGTCGCGCCGGCCGGCTCGTAGGCGATGCGCACCAGCCGCGGCGCCGCGGCCGACCCCAGGCCGACGGCCAGGATGCCGCCGTACCCCTGCTTCGCGAGCGCCTTCTCGTCGAGCACGGACACCGACAGCGACGCCTCGCCGGCGGCCGCGGCCACCGCGTCGGCGAACTGCGGCGGGCGCAGCTCGTTGGGGGCGGTGTTGATCCAGTCGCGGGTGCGCGCCACGGCCGCGGCCACGGCCACCGAGCGCTTGAGCGCCGCCTTCGCCGCCTTCGAGCCGGCGTCGGGCACGTGCACCACGGCCTTGCGCACCGGGTCGCGGCGTCCCGCGGCCGGCCTGGTCTTGTACCCCGCGAACCGGTACGCGCCCAGCAGCGCGCCCTCGGCCACGGCACGCACGCCCGCGGTCACCCCGGCGTCGGACCCGCCGTCCCGGTCGGCCACGGGCAGCACCAGGGCGACCGAGGCGGACCCGGCCAGCGCCCGGGCCGCCGCGCCGGCCGCCCGCCGCAGCGTCTCCGGCGCCGGGGCGGCACCGGCCGGCTCCGGGCCGAGGCCGACGGCCACCACCACGGGCGCGGCGACAGCGCCGAACGCGGCGAGCTTCGTCACCTCGCCGACGGCGCCGGTCGCGCCGAGGACGCGCAGGGTCTCGGCCAGCCCGCCGCCCGGCCGGTCGCTGAACGCCGCGGCGACGCGCTCGGCGCCGGGGGCGAGCAGCAGCTTGGCGTCGCCGCCCTCGTGGGCGTACACGCCGATGACGACGGCGTCGACGGCGAGCTCGGCTGGGTCGGTGTCGGCCAGGGTCAGGGAGGTCACTCGGGCTCCACATCAATGATGGTGTCGTCTTGGTGCGTTCACCGCAGCTTCAGCATGCCGCCGAATCGGGTGCTGGACACGATAACCAACGCGATAGGTTGCGGACATGACCCAACCCTTGCGGCACCCCGCGTTGTATCACCGTCATGCGGCGCTCGGTGCCAAGTTCGCGGCGTTCGGTGGCTGGGAGATGCCGTTGGAATACGCCGGGGGCGGCGTGCTCAAGGAGCACAGCGCCGTCCGGGAGGACGTGGGCGTGTTCGACGTGTCCCACCTGGGCAAGGCCCGGGTGCGCGGCCGGGGCGCCGCCGCGTTCGTGAACCGCTGCCTCAGCAACGACCTCGACCGCATCGCCGCGGGCCAGGCGCAGTACACCCTGTGCCTCGCCGACGACGGGGGCGTGGTGGACGACCTCATCGCGTACCGGTTCGGCGACGACGACGTGTTCCTCATCCCCAACGCGGCCAACACCGCCGAGGTGGTCCGCCGGCTCACCGCCGCCGCCCCGAACGGCGTCTCGGTCGTCGACCAGCACGAGCTGTTCGCCGTCCTGGCCGTCCAGGGCCCCCGCTCGACCGAGCTGCTCGGCGGGCTGGGCCTGCCGACCGACCACGACTACATGAGCTTCACCGTCTCCGCCTACGCGGGCACCGACGTCGTGGTCTGCCGCACCGGGTACACCGGCGAGCACGGCTACGAGCTGGTCGTGCCGTCGCACGACGCCCTCACCCTGTGGGACGCGATCGTCGAGGCCGGCGCCCGCCCGTGCGGCCTGGCCGCCCGCGACACCCTGCGGACCGAGATGGGCTACCCGCTGCACGGCCAGGACCTCTCCGCGCAGATCAGCCCGGTGCAGGCCCGCGCCGGCTGGGCGGTGGGCTGGAAGAAGCCGGAGTTCTGGGGCCGCGCGGCGCTCGTCGCCGAGAAGGAGGCCGGGCCGCGGCGCCTGCTGTGGGGGATCGAGGCCCTCGACCGGGGCATCCCGCGGGCCCACATGACCGTGCTCGCCGGGGACACCCCGATCGGGGAGGTGACGAGCGGCACGTTCTCGCCGACCCGCAAGGTCGGCATCGGGCTCGCGCTCATCGACACGGCGTCGGGCGTGGGCGAGGGCGACGAGGTCGCCCTGGACGTCCGCGGCCGCCGCTCCCAGGTGCGCGTGGTGAAGCCCCCGTTCGTGCCGTCCTCGGTCCGCTGACCCCCCGCTGAGGCCCCGCCCCGGCGGCGGGGCCTCACCCCGTCGCGAGCACGACGAGCGCGGCCATGGTAGAGAGCTCGACCGCCGCACCGACGACGTCTCCGGTGAGCCCGCCGAAGCGCCGCCGGGCGTGCGCGGTGAGCCCCCAGGCGACGATCACGGCGACGCCGACCGCGACCGGACCGCGGACCGGGTCGGCGAGGACGGCGAACCCGGCGATGACCAGCGCGGCAACGACCACCAAGGGCAGCGGGACGGTCTCGGCGACGAGCGCGCCCAGTCCCTCGGGCCGCGCGGCCGGAAGCCCTCGCCGGCAGGCGACGGTCGCGGCGAGGCGTCCCGCCGCGAACGCGATCACGACGAGCGCAACAACCGACAAATCGGAAGTATCCGCAACAACGGCGGAGAGCGCGGCAGCGTCCACCAGGAGCACGAGGACGATCGCCGCCACGCCGAACGGCCCGATGTCCGGCTTCTTCATGATCTCCAGCGCCCGGGCGGGCGGGGCGTAGGAGCCCAGGCCGTCCGCGACGTCCGCGAGGCCGTCCACGTGCAGCGCCCGCGTCAGCAGCACCGCCGCCCCCACCAGCAGCGCGGCCGTCAGCAGGGGGGACGCGCCCAGCGTCGCCAGGGCCCAGCCCAGCAGGCCCAGGACCAGGCCCAGCAGGCCACCCACCACGGGGGCGAGGACCATCGCCACACGGGCCGTGGCGCGGTCGAACCGGTCCGCCCGGACGGGCGCGACCGTGAACAGGGTCAGGGCGAGCCTCAGTCCTCCCACGAGGGTTTCACGTACGGCATCTCCGCGGTCGGCGAGTCGGCCACCACCCGCTGGATCTCCGCCTCGATCCGCTCCTGCTCGCTGAGCTCGTCGGGCGGCGGCGGGGGAGCGGCCGGGGTGGCCGCGGCGACGGTCAGCGCGGTGTTCACCAGCGGCAGCGCGGCCAGCGCCGTCGCGCCCTCGCCCAGGCCGAGCTTGAGCTGCAGGAACGGGGTCACGCCGAGCACGTCGGCGGCGAGCTTCACGGTCGGGTTGTCGCCGTGGTCGGGCATGAGCAGCCAGTGCCGGGTCTGCGCGCCGTAGTCGCGGGCGACCAGCCCGGCGGCGATGCCGACCGGGCCGTCGACCATGACCGGCAGCCGGCGGGACGTGGCCCCGATGATCAGGCCGGCCGCGACCGCGAGGTCGCCGCCGCCGAGCATGGACAGGATCGCGTGCGGGTCGCGGCTGCGGGCCCGGATGCGGTGCCGGGCGTCGCGGACGGCGGCGACCTTGTGCATCCAGGCCGCGTCGTCGACGAACCCGGCCGCGTTCGTGACCCGGCCGAGCAGCGCGGCCGGCTCGCCGCCGGTGAGGACCGCCACGACGGCCGCCGCGGCGGCGTCGGAGCCGGCCCCGCAGGAGGCGAGCACGAGCAGGTCGACGCCCTCGTTGGCGGCGGCGTCGGCGAGCCGCCAGCCGAGGGTGAGCGCCGCGTCGACGCTCGCGTCGTCGAGCGCGTCGTGCAGCTCGGCCGGCCCGGCCTCCGGGCAGTCGATCGCCTGCACGCTCGCGCCGGCCGTGGCGGCGAGCATCGCGATCGTGCCGGTGCCCTCCACGACGTCATCGAGGCGCTGGTCGGCGGCGCCGGCCGAGTCGCCGGCCGCGAACCCGCCGGACCGGTCGCCGCGCAGGACGATGACGCGGGGCTGCTGGAACGGGCGCGGGTCGGGCCGGCCCTGCACGCCACCGGCGAACCGGACGACCGGCACCAGGCCGCCCAGGCCGGCGCCGTTGAGCTTCAGGGTGAGCAGGCGCTCGGCGGCCTCCGCGGCGGCCGCCTCGTCGGGCAGCGGCAGCTCCAGGCCGGGGGCGAAGGACAGCAGGTCGCCGCCGTCGGCGGTGGACAGCACGGAGCCGGCGCCGGCCGACTCGAAGACGAAGGGCGGCTCGGGCACGGCGAGCGGCTCGGTCTGCTCGCGGCTGCCCGCGTTGCCGACCAGCTCGCCGCCGCGCAGCCAGCTGACCTCGCCGGCAACGACCAGGGCGACGCCGTCGCAGGCGGCGGCGACCCGCTGGTTGAGCAGGCCGCTGCCGTCGGCGAACGTGCGGCCGGCGTCGGTCGCCGGCAGGACCGCCAGGCCGACCTCGGGCCCGACGAGCACCAGCAGCGCGGCCGGGCAGCCGCGCACGGCGTCGGCGAGGGCGCCGATCGGCGCGTCGGCCGTGGCCGGGTCGGACCAGTCGCCGGCCCCGTCGTAGATCGCGGTCAGCCACCCGCCGAGGTCGTCCACCAGGACGACCTCGTCCGGCTTCGCGCCGGTGAGCAGGTCCGCCAGCCGCTCCGGCTCGGCGCCGAGCTCCTCGGTCAGCCAGCTCTCCGGTCGCCGGGCGCGGTGCGTGGCCAGCCGGGCCGACCAGCCGGCGTCCGGCGTCCCGCCGGGTGTCTCGGGGGACGTCGCGACGTAGCGCACCCTGTCGGCCCCAGCGACGAGCGCCTCCGCCACTTCTGACTTCCCGGACCGGATTCCTCCGAGCACCAGCAACCGCATGCGGCCTACTGTATGGCCCGCTGTGCACTTTCCGGTGGCCGGAGTCGGCGCAGCGCGCCCGGGCCGATACGCTCGATGTCATCTACCTGGGACGGGAGTGTGACCATGGCGTGGACGTGGCGGTTCGAAGACGCTGAGCGCCGGCCGATCGACGGCCCGAACGAGGCGTTTTCCAGCCAGTCCGACGCGGAGTCGTGGCTGGGCCAGACCTGGCGCGACCTGGTGGCGAAGGGCGCCGCATCGGCGACCCTGAGCGAGGATGACCGCACGGAGTACAGGATGAGCCTCCTGCCGGCGGGGGGCTGACGGGTGTCGTACGGCCGCTACACCGACCGTGTCGCGCGCCTGCCCCGCGAGGCGTTCCGGCCGAGCCCGATCTTCCTCGGGCTGGTGGCGCTGTTCCTCATCACCGGCTGGATGACGTGGGCCGGGTTCGGCAACGTCCGCATCAACGTGTTCCTCTTCGTCGCGGCCGGGTGGACGATCTCGCTCTGCCTCCACGAGTATTCGCACGCCGTCGTCGCCTACAAGGGTGGCGACCACGACATCGCGCACCGCGGCTACCTGACGCTCGACCCGCTGAAGTACACGCACCCGCTGCTGTCGATCGTGCTGCCGCTGGTGTTCGTGCTGCTCGGCGGCATCGGCCTGCCGGGCGGCGCGGTGTGGGTCAACCACTCGGCGGTGCGCAGCCGGTTCGTCGACAGCCTGATCAGCTTCGCCGGCCCGGCGACGAACCTGGTCCTCGCGGTGGTGATGGTGCTGCCGTTCGGCCTGGGGCTCGCCGACACCGGCCACCCCGACTTCTGGGCGGCGCTCGCCTTCCTGGCGTTCCTGCAGCTCACCGCCAGCGTGCTGAACTTCGTGCCGATGCCGGGCGTCGACGGCGGCAACCTGATCTTCCCGTGGCTGTCGCCGCAGTGGCAGCGCGGCTTCAACCACGTCGCTCCCTACGGCATGCTGATGCTCATCGCCCTGCTGTGGTCCCCGGTGATCAACCGGTGGTTCTTCGAGGTCGTCTACACCATCGGCGACGCGATCGGCCTGCCGTCGTTCCTCGTCGGCGACGGCTACGACCTCTTCAAGTTCTGGAGCTTCTGAGGTCCCGTGCGAGCGTGAGGGGGCCGGCCCGAGGCCGGCCCCCTTCCGCGTGCTACGGCCGCTCGGCCGGGCTCGTGGTGAGCGCCGGGTCGCTGACCACGACCGGGGCCAGCACCTCGTCGATCCGCTTGAGCAGCTCCGCGTCGAGCTTCACGCCCGACGCCTTGACGTTGTCCTGCAGCTGCTCCGGCCGGGTCGCGCCGACGATGGCGGACGACACGTTCGGGTTCTGCAGCACCCACGCCACACCGAGCTGCGCCATCGTCAGGCCGGCCTGCTCCGCCAGCGGTTTGAGCTGCTGTACCGCCGCGAGCACGTCGTCCTTGAGCAGCCGGGCGATGAAGTTGGCGCCCGACTTCTCGTCCGTCGCCCGCGACCCCGCCGGCGGCGGCTGACCCGGCAGGTACTTGCCCGTCAGTACACCCTGGCCGAGCGGAGACCAGACGATCTGCCCCACGCCGAGCTCCTCCGACGCCGGGACGACCTCCGCCTCGATGACGCGGTAGAGCGCCGAGTACTGCGGCTGGTTCGAGACCAGCTGGACGTTCAGCTCGCGGGCCAGGGCGTGGGCGGCGCGGATCTCCTCCGCCTTCCACTCCGAGACGCCGATGTACAGCGCCTTGCCGCTGCGCACGACGTCGGCGAACGCCTGCATCGTCTCCTCGAGCGGCGTCGCGTAGTCGTAGCGGTGGGCCTGGTAGAGGTCGACGTAGTCGGTCTGCAACCGGCGCAGCGACCCGTTGATCGACTCCAGGATGTGCTTGCGGGACAGGCCCCGGTCGTTGCGGCCCGGCCCGGTCGGCCAGTACACCTTGGTGAAGATCTCCAGGCCCTCGCGGCGCTGGCCCTTCAGCGCGTCGCCCAGGACGGCCTCCGCCCGGGTGCCGGCGTAGACGTCGGCGGTGTCGAAGGTGGTGATGCCGAGGTCGAGGGCCGCGTGCACGCAGGCGGTGGCCTGGTCGGCCTCGACCTGCGAGCCGTGGGTGATCCAGTTGCCGTAGGAGATCTCACTGACGAGCAATCCCGAACGGCCGAGGTGTCGAAACTCCATACCCCGACCCTATCGGTCGCTCCTTACACCCCGGGCGGGTGTCCGCGGTTCACATCACGGGTCGGGTGTCGGCCAGCAGGCGGTCGATCTCGTCGGTGACGCCGGTGCGGCTGGGGAACGTGGCCTCGATCACGGTCCGCCCGCGCCGGTCGAGCGCGCCCCAGCGCTGCGCGTCGTCGGCGATGAGGAACGCCACCGGGTGGATCATCAGCGTGTGGTGGATCGGCGGCACGAGCACCCGCCCGGACCGGTCGACCACGCCCTTGCGCCCGTCGAGCGAGACGACGGCGAGCCCCTCGTCGCTGAACCCGTCGATGTACCGCCCGTCGAGCAGCGCCGTGGCGAAGCCGTCGTACTGGAACGACACCACGACCCGCCCGACGCCGTCGACGGCGCCCCAGTGCCGGCCCCGCCGCACGGCCGCGACCCCGCGCCGGAACGGGCGCACGTCGTCGTAGCCGGTCGAGATGAGCACCGTGTTGGCCTTGTCGATGGCGATCCAGCGGGTGGTGCCGTCGCGCGACACCCAGGCGACACCGTCGGAGAAGCTGCCCACGCCGAGGTAACCCGCGGTCGGCTCGATGAGCACCCGGCCGGTGTCGTCGATGAGCTCCCAGCTCTCCGAGCCCTGCCGCTGCACCCAGGACACGCCGTCGCGGAACGGCTGCACGTCGAGGTACCCGGGGCCGATGACGAAGTTGCCCTGAGGGTCGACGTACCCCCAGCGCTGGGTCTGCTCGTCGAACGCCGGCGACGGCGGCTTGCGGATCTGCAGGGTCTCCTCGCGCGTGCGCGGATACGGGCCCCAGCCCTTCTCCGCGACCCGGCGGAACACCGCGTCGAGCGCCAGCTCGGTCTGCGCGATGAGCTCCGGGTCCTCCTCCTTGCGCAGGTCGAGCGCCCGCTCGAAGTGGTTGCAGGCCTCCATGTAGCGGCCCTGGTCGTAGGCGCACTTGCCGGCGTGCTGGTGCATCGTGGCGCGCAGCCGGTCGGGCAGCTCGCTCGAGTTGGCCAGCGTGAACAGCCGGTCGGCCTCCTCGAACTCCTCCCGCCACTGCAGCACGTGGGCCAGGCGGGCCTGCGCGATCGCGATGCGGCGCAGCTCGCCGGTGGCCTCGGCGTGGGCGAGGGCGAGCTTGCCGTCGGCGAACGCCTTGGGCAGGTCGCCGAGGATCCGCGACACGACCGCGCGCAGGCTGAGCAGCCGGGCCCGGGTCGGGTTGTCGGCGACGCCGTTGAGCTTCGCCGTGAGCTGGTCGCGGATGTCGGTGAGCTGCTGGACCTCGTCGCCCTCGATCTGCTCGCGCAGCGTGTCCGGGTCGAACCGCCACACGAACGACGCCAGCACCTGTTCGGGATCCGGCGCGCTCGGCTGCGCCGGCTCGGCGCGCGGGCCGGGCGGCGACTGCGGTGCGATCGCGGCGAGCTCGGGCGGGAACCCGTCGGCGCCCGGCCGGACGATCGGCAGGTACCCGGTGGCCTGCAGGCCGTCGACCCCGGCCCCGGTGAGCGGTGCCGACCGGTAGCCACCCATCGCGGTGCCCTGCTGGACGGCCGGCGGCTCCGCCGAGGGCGGCTCGGCCGGGGCCGCGCTGACCGGGGCGGCGCTCACGGGCGCGCTGGAGACGGGAGCGCTGGACACTGGCGCGCTGGAGACGGGCGCGCTGGAGACGGGCGCCTCCGCGGGCGCGTCGGCCGGGCCCCAGGCGCTCAACGGCGCGGGCGCCGCGGACACCGGGGCGTCGGGGTAGCCGGCGGGCGGCGAGCTCATGGGGGCGTTCGGCGGGGCGCTCATCGGCGCGTCGACGTGGGCGCCCCGGCCGGCCGGCGGCGCGCTCATGGGCGCGGCCGGGGGAGCGCTCATGGGGGCGTTCGGGTAGGCGGGCGGCGCGCTCATGGGCGCGTCGGGATACGCCCCGCGGCCGGCCGGTGGAGCGCTCATCGGAGCGTCGGCCGGGGGCTGGCCGCCGTACGTCCGGCCCTGGCGCTGCTGCTCGGCCGGCGCGCCGAAGCCGCCGGTGTCACGCTCGGCGGTGCCGCCGTAGACGTTGCCGCTGTCGCGCTCGGCCGGCGCGCCGCCGTAGACGTTGCCGGTGTTCTGGGGTGACGGGGAGCCGTACACCGCCGGGCCGCGGCCGGGCGGCGGGGTGCCGACCGAGGCGCGCCCCGAGGGCCGGGCCGGAGGCGGCGGAGGCGGGCCGCCGGCGGGCTTGCGCATGGCGCGCGGCACGCGGGGCACCTCGTCGGTCGGGCCGTCGAAGGCCCGGCTCTGCGGCCGCCCGTGACCCTGCCCCGGCGGCCGGCCGCGCGGGTCGCCCGGCTGCTGGTAGCCCTGTGGCCCATACCCCGGGGGCGGCCCGTACTGCCCGGGCGGCCCCTGCCGCGGCTGCCCGCCCTGCGGATGGCCCTGCGGCCCGTAGCCGGAGCGGTGGTCGTCGTGCCCGCCGCGAGGATCGTCGTAGCCGCCGCGGGGGTCGTCGTAGCCCCGACCGCGCGGCGGCTCGCCCTGGGGTGGCACGCGGGGGCGGCGGCCGGCCGGATCCGGCTCGTCGCGACGCTGTTCAGGCACCCGGTTCCACGGCATGGTAGGCACGGCCGCCCAGGTGGGCGCGGCGGTTCCCGGCTCTTCTCCCGGGTACTCGTCGCTCACAGCTTCGCTCTCCTCGCCCCACGCCGGCACCAATCATGCACCGGCGCCCGTTTCGCGCCTACCCGGTGAATCGTGGTCCGGTCGCGATGGGAGGGTACGGCCTGGAGCCCTCTCTACGCCACCGTCGCGTGGCGAGCCGCCGCCGAATCGTGTCTCAGCGTGACCCTGACCTGCGCCGGGGGTTCAGATCGCCGCGCCGACCTTGACCTGGGGCTTCGGGTTGCGGATGAAGCGGAACGAGATGGCCCGCATGATCGCGTAGAAGTAGAGCCGGCCGAGCTTCTCGGTCGAGTCCGGGAAGCGCTGCTTGACCATCTTCTTGACGGTGCGGGAGATGAAGAAGCTGTCCACCGCCGTGGCCAGGAACATCAGGCCGAACAGCGCGTTGGCCGCGAAGTAGATCGACGGGTTGAGATTGCGGTTGAACCCGACGATCATGACGAGGAACGTGGTGCCGAAGAACCAGGTGCCGATCGTGCGCCGGGAGTCGACGATGTCGCGCACCAGGCGGCGAACCGGGCCCTTGTCGCGGGGCAGCAGGTAGCGCTCCTCGCCGTTGGCCATGCCCTCGCGGGCCTCCAGCCGCTCGGCGCGCATCTTCTCGCGCATGCGCTTGGCGGCCTCCCGCCGGTTCGCCGCGGGCGGCTCGGCGACCCGGCGGCCGGCGATGGTCCGCTTGGGGGTCTGCTTGCCCAGCTCCCGCTTCGACGGGGTGTGGCCCTTGGTGGCAGCCTCGGGCTCCGCCTCCGGGGCGGAGACGGCGACGGACGAGTCGGAGTCCTCGGACTTGCGGCGAAACAGCGACGGCACGCCGTGAAGGGTAGCCGACGCTGCGCATGAACAGCACCGCCGGCCGCCCTTCGGGCCGTGTTCGAACCGTGTTCGAACCGAAATCGCTACCCGAGCTCGACGTGGGCGCCGAGGCCGTTGAGCTTCGCCTCGAAGTCCTCGTAGCCGCGCTGGATGAGCTTGACGCCGTAGACGCGGGACGTGCCCTCGGCCGCCAGGGCCGCGATCAGGTGGCTGAACCCGGCCCGGAGGTCGGGGATCACCAGGTCGGCCGCGTGCAGCTTCGACGGCCCGGCGATGACCGCCGAGTGCATGAAGTTGCGCCGGCCGAAGCGGCAGGGGGTGCCGCCGAGGCACTCACGGTACGTCTGGATGGTGGCGCCCATCTGGTTGAGCGCCGCGGTGTAGCCCAGCCGCCGCTCGTAGACCGTCTCGTGCACGATCGACAGCCCGCGCGCCTGGGTCAGCGCGACCACCATCGGCTGCTGCCAGTCGGTCATGAAGCCCGGGTGCACGTCGGTCTCCATCGCGACGGCCTTGAGCTCGCCGCCCGGGTGCCAGAAGCGGATGCCGCCCTCGCCCGGGGTGTCGTCGATCTCGAACGCGCCGCCGACGGTGGTGAACAGGTTGAGGAAGGTCATCATGTCGGCTTGGCGGGCGCCCTTGACGAACACGTCGCCGCGGGTCGCGAGGGCCGCCGCGGCCCAGCTGGCCGCCTCGATCCGGTCGGGGATCGGCCGGTGCGAGTAGCCGGTCAGCCGCGGCACACCCTGGATCTCGATGACCCGGTCGGTGTGGACCTTGATGATCGCGCCCATCTTCTGCAGCACGCAGATGAGGTCGATGATCTCCGGCTCGACGGCGGCGTTGCGCAGCTCGGTCACGCCCTCCGCGCGCACCGCCGTGAGCAGGATCTGCTCGGTGGCGCCGACGCTCGGGTAGGGCAGCTGCAGCTTGGCGCCGTGCAGCCCGTCGGGCGCGGTGATGTCCATGCCCTTCTCGGACTTGTCGACGACGGCGCCGAACTCGCGCAGGGCCTGGATGTGGAAGTCGATCGGCCGGCCGCCGATGTTGCAGCCGCCCAGGTCGGGGATGAACGCGTGGCCGAGGCGGTGCAGCAGCGGGCCGCAGAACAGGATCGGGATGCGGCTGGACCCGGCGTGGACGTTGATCTCGTCGACGTTGGCCGACTCCACGTTGGACGGGTCGAAGATCAGCTCGCCGTCGGCGGCGCCCCGGCTGACCCGGACGCCGTGCAGCTCCAGCAGGCCGGTGACCACCTCGACGTCGCGGATCGCGGGGACGTCGAAGAGCCGGCTCGGGGTCTCGCCGAGCACGGCCGCCACCATCGCCTTGGAGACGAGGTTCTTGGCACCGCGCACGCGCAGCTGGCCGTTGAGCGGCGCACCGCCGTGCACGGTGAGGACGTCACCGGCGTCGTAGTTGGTCACGGAACTCCTCCTGCAGGCAGGAACGTGGATAGCAGGCGCTGACGCAGCGTGAGGCCGGAGAACCGGACGCACCGCATCGCCCGCGCAGCATATCCACATGTACTGCATGGGGAAGTCGCGTGCACGCCACCCCTGGCACGAAGACGGGACTCTGACAGGGATCACCACAGAGGGTGATGATCCGTCTCCTTACGGCAGTGCCAGCATCCGGTCGAGCGCGACCCGCGCGTAGTGGGCCGTGTCGGCGTCGACGACGATCTCGTTCGGGACCCGGCCGGCGACGAGCTCCTCGAGCGCCCACACGAGGTGCGGCAGGTCGATGCGGTTCATCGTCGAGCAGTAGCAGACGTTGCGGTCCAGGAACATGATCTGCTTGTCCGGGTGGGCCAGCGCCAGGCGGCGGACCAGGTTGAGCTCGGTGCCGACGGCCCAGGCGGTGCCGGCGGGCGCGGCCTCGATCGTCTTGATGATGTACTCCGTGGAGCCCACGTGGTCGGCGGCCGTGACCACCTCGTGGCGGCACTCCGGGTGCACCAGCACGTTGACCCCCGGCACCCGTTCGCGCACGTCGTCGACGCTGTCGAGGGTGAACCGGCCGTGCACCGAGCAGTGCCCCCGCCAGAGGATCATCTTCGCCGCACGCAGCTGCTCGTCGGTCAGCCCGCCGTTCGGCTTGTGCGGGTCGTAGAGGACGCAGTCGGACAGCTCCAGGCCCAGCTTCAGCACCGCCGTGTTGCGCCCGAGGTGCTGGTCGGGCAGGAAGAACACCTTGGTGCCCTGCTCGAACGACCAGCGCAGCGCGGTCTCGGCGTTCGACGAGGTGCAGACCACGCCGTCGTTGCGGCCGACGAAGCCCTTGATGTCGGCCGAGGAGTTCATGTACGTCACGGGGACGACCTCGCCGGCGATGCCCAGCTCGGTGAACCGGTCCCAGGCCTTCTCGACCTGCACGAGCGCGGCCATGTCGGCCATCGAGCAGCCGGCGGCGAGGTCGGGCAGCACGACCCGCTGGCGGTCGGAGGTGAGGATGTCGGCGCTCTCGGCCATGAAGTGCACGCCGCAGAACACGATGTACTCGGCGGCGGGCCGGGCGGCGGCCTCCCGCGCGAGCTTGAAGGAGTCGCCGGTCACGTCGGCGAACTGGATGACCTCGTCGCGCTGGTAGTGGTGGCCCAGCACGAAGACGCGGTCGCCGAGGGCGGCCTTGGCGCGGGCGGCCCGCTCGACCAGGTCGGGGTCGCTCGGCGCGGGCAGGTCGCCCGGACACTCGACGCCCTTCTCGGTGTTCGGGTCGGCGCCCCGGCCCAGCAGCAGCAGTGCGGTGGCGGTTGACGACGGTTCAGCCCAGGTCACCCTCCGATGGTCCCACGCGCCGTCACCCCGGCGACTGTGACGTGCACAATGACCGGATGCGCGTCCTCGTCTGCCCCGACAAGTTCGCCGGCACGATCTCGGCCGTCGAGGCCGCCACGGCCTTCGCCGAGGGCTGGCGCGCGGCGCAGCCGGCCGACGATGTGGTACTGCGTCCGCTGTCGGACGGCGGGCCCGGGTTCGTGGCCGTCCTCGCCGCCGCCCTTCCCGGCGCGAAGCTGATCACGGTGCCCACCACCGACCCGCTGGGCCGGCCCGTCGAGGGTCGCGTGCTGCTCGACGGGGAGACCGCCTACGTGGAGAGCGCCGAGGCCTGCGGCCTGCACCTGCTCGCTCCCGAGGAGCGCGACCCGAAGGTCGCCACGTCGTTCGGCCTGGGCACCCTGCTGCTCGCCGCGGTGGAGTCCGGCGCGACGACGGTCGTGGTCGGGCTGGGTGGGAGCGCCACCAACGACGGGGGTGCGGGCCTGCTCGCCGCCCTCGGCGCGGCCCCGCTCGACGCCGCCGGCTACGCGCTGCCCTACGGCGGCGCCGCCCTGGCGGCCTGCGCGTCGCTCGGCGGCCACCCACGCCTGCGCGACGCCACCCTGGTCGCCGCGACCGACGTCGACAGCCCGCTGCTCGGCCTGCACGGCGCCACCGCCGTGTTCGGCCCGCAGAAGGGCGCGACCCGGGAGGACGTGTTCCTGCTCGACGCCGCGCTGGAGCGGTTCGCGCAGGTCCTGGCCGCCCTGCCGACCGCACCCGCCGGCCTGGCCGAGCTGCCCGGCGCGGGGGCCGCGGGCGGGCTGGGCGCGGCGCTGCTCGCCCTCGGCGGGCGGGTCGAGTCGGGCATCGGCCTGGTCCGGCGCCTGTGCGGCCTCGACGCCGAGCTCGACGAGGCCGGGCTGGTCGTCACCGGCGAGGGCTCGTTCGACGAGCAGTCGCTGCGCGGGAAGGTCGTGGCCGGTGTGGCGAACGCCGCACGCGACCGTGGCGTGCCCTGCGTGGTGGTCGCCGGCCGGGTGGCCGCCGGCCGCCGGGAGGCCGCCAGCATCGGCGTCACGGAGGCACATTCCCTGGTCGAGCACTTCCAGAGCGTCGAGGAAGCGCTCTCCCGGCCCGCGGACGGGCTGCGTGAGCTTGGACAACGCCTGGCTCGCCAGTGGAGCCGATAGGCGATTTCCGTGTCAGTATGGGACGGGAATGCCATCGTGAGCCGCGGCGTTGGCTCTGGTGGAACTGTAGACATCACCGCAGGGAGCTTTGATCGTGACCGCTTCGCAGCTTGCCGAGCCCGTTCAGACGGACAACCCGGCCGGCATCGGCCTCACCGCGGATGCCGCTCTCAAGGTGAAGGCCCTGCTCGAGCAGGAAGGTCGTGACGACCTCCGGCTGCGCGTCGCGGTGCAGCCCGGTGGTTGCTCGGGCCTGCGCTACCAGCTGTTCTTCGACGAGCGCTCGCTCGACGGGGACAAGGTCAGCACCTACGACGGCTTCGAGGTCGTCGTCGACCGGATGAGCGTGCCCTACCTGACCGGCGCGACCATCGACTTCGCCGACCGCATCGACGCGCAGGGCTTCACCATCGACAACCCCAACGCCCAGGGCTCCTGCGCCTGCGGCGACTCGTTCCACTAGAGATCTTTTCGCACTTCGGGCCGCTTCCCGGTGAACGGGAGGCGGCCTTCGCGCGTCCTCGGAGTCGGTAGGCTGTCCGGGCTGTGCTTCCTGTCGCCACGACCTCCAGAGGTTTTCATGAAGATCGTCGTCACCGGCTCGATCGCGACCGATCACCTGATGCACTTCCCGGGCCGCTTCGCGGAGCAGCTCCTGGCCGATCAGCTGCACAAGGTGTCGCTGTCGTTCCTGGTGGACGACCTCACGGTCCGGCGGGGTGGCATCGCGGCGAACATCGCCTTCGGCATGGGCCTGCTCGGGCTGCGCCCGATCCTGGTCGGCGCGGTGGGCGCGGACTTCACCGACTACCGCAGCTGGCTGACCCGGCACGGGGTCGACTGCGACTCGGTGTACGTGAGCGAGATCGCACACACCGCCCGATTCGTCTGCACGACCGACGACGACATGAACCAGATCGCCTCGTTCTACGCGGGTGCCATGTCGGAGGCCCGCAACATCGAGCTGCAGCCGGTCCACCATCGGGTGGGCGGCCTCGACCTGCTCCTGGTCAGCCCCAACGACCCGGTCGCCATGGTCCGGCACACCGAGGAGGCCCGGTTGCTGGGCATCCCGTTCGCCGCCGACTGCTCCCAGCAGCTGGCCCGCATGTCCGGCGGTGAGATCCGCAAGCTCGTCGACGGCGCGGCCTACCTGCTGACCAACGACTACGAGAAGGAGCTGCTCGAGTCGAAGACCGGCCTGACCACGGCGACGCTGCTCGACCAGGTCGACATCCTGGTGACCACCCTCGGTAAGGACGGTGTGGTCATCCGCGGGCGGGCGCTCGACGAGGAGATCGTCGTGCCGGTGGTCAAGGGCGTGCAGGCCATCGACCCGACCGGCGTCGGCGACGGCTTCCGGGCCGGCTTCTTCGCGGCCCTGTCGTGGGGCCTGGACCTGGAGCGGGCCGCCCAGGTCGGCTCGATGATCGCGGCGCTGGTGCTGGAGACGGTCGGTCCCCAGGAGTACGCGATCGTGACCGACGAGTTCACCAAGCGCATCGCCGAGTCCTACGGCGACCTCGCCGCCGAGGAGATCCGGGTCCACCTGCCGGCCTGAGTATCCCTATCGGCTTGATAGGGATCGGAGTATCGTTGCCGCCGTGACGATCGTGGTCCTGGCGGTGCTCGCCCTCGCGACCGTGGCCGGGCTCGTGTACCGGGCCCGCTACGGTCGTCTGCGCACCCATCCGGGCGACCTGCCGTCGGGCCTGCTCACGCCGGCCGGCGACGCGGTCACCCTGCTGCACTTCTCCTCGGCGACCTGCGCGCCCTGCCGCCAGGTGCGCCGGGTCTGCGCCGACGTCGCCGGGACCGTCGCCGGGGTGCGCCACGTCGAGCTCGACGCCGACGAGCACCTCGACGCCGTCCGCGAGCTGGGCATCTGGCGCCTGCCGACGCTGCTCGTCGTCGACCGGGCCGGCCGGGTGGCCAGCCGCACGGTCGGCGTGCCGACCCGCGACGACCTGCGCGCCGCCGTGACGGAGGTGCTGGCGGCGTGACGCTCGACCCGCGCGGCCCGCGCTTCGCCGCGGCCCTCACCTCGGTCGTCTTCGTGGTCGTCCTGCTCACCGGCAGCGGCTGGCTGGCACTGGCCCAGGCTGTGATCTTCGCCATCGGCGCCTGGGACCCCCGCCGGACCCCCTACGGCCTGCTGTACCGCTTCGCCGTCGCCCCGCGCCTCACCCCGCCCACCGAGCGGGAGGACGCCGCCCCGGTCCGCTTCGCCCAGGCCGTGGGCCTGGTGTTCGCCCTGGCGACGGTGGCCGGCTACCTGTCGGGCGCGACCGTCGCCGGCGTGGTCGGCGCGTCGTTCGCCCTGCTGGCGGCGTTCCTCAACGCCGTCTTCGGCCTGTGCCTGGGCTGCGAGGCGTACCTGCTGATCCGCCGCCTGCGCGCCCCGGCCTAGCCCTTCAGCTCCACCGTGTAGGCGTCGCCGGCGGCGGCGACGAACGTGTGGCCGCGCATGCGGCACCAGGCCGGGATGTCGACCGCGGCCGCCGGGTCGTCGGCGAGCACCTCGATCCGGGTGCCGGGCGGCTGGTTGGCGGCCAGCTTGGCCAGCATGATGACGGGCAGCGGGCAGCGCTTGCCCCGGGCGTCGACGACGTGGCTCACAGGCCCGCCACCCCCGCCTCGGCCCGCGCGGCCGCCACCAGGGGCGGGAGGGCGGCGAGGAACCGGCGGACGTCCTCCTCGGACACGTCCCGGTGCAGCGAGACCCGGACGTTGCCGTGGGTCAGCACGCCCATGGCGGCCAGGACGTGCGAGGGGCGCAGCGTGTCGGCGGTGCAGGCCGAGCCCGACGACACGGCGAAGCCGGCCCGGTCGAGGGCCTGCAGCAGTACCTCGCCGTCGACGTACAGGCACGAGAACGTGACGATGTGTGGCAGTCGTTCGACGGGGTCGCCGACCACCTCGACGTCGGGCACCGTCGCGGCCACCGTGCGCCGGATCTCGTCGACCAGGGCGTGCTGCCGGGCCGACTCCACGGCCGCGGCCTCGTGCACCGCGCGCAGCGACGCCGCCGCGGCGACGATCGCCGGCACGTCGTCGGCCGCCTCCCAGGGCCGCTCCCACCGGGTGCCCTTGCGGACCGCCAGGAGGCCGACGCCGGCCGGGCCGCCCCACTTGCGGGCGCTGCCGGCCAGCAGGGACCAGCCGGTGGGCAGGGGGGCGCGGCCGATCGACTGGGCGGCGTCGACCAGCAGCGGCACCCCGGCCCCGGCGCACAGCTCGGCCGCGGTGGCGACCGGCTGCACGGTTCCCACCTCATGATTCGCGCTCTGGACGGCCGCCACGGCCACTTCCGCGGAATTCACCGCGGACGCCAGCGCGTCGAGGTCGACCCGGCCGGTCGCCGAGACGGGCACGGCGACCGCGTCGGGCCCGGCGGCCTTGACGACCGCGGAGTGCTCGACGGCGGAGTGGACGACGACGCGGCGGCCCCGGGCGCGGCGGACGCCCTCGACGGCCTGGCGCACCGCGTCGGCGCCGCCGGCCGTGAAGTGCAGCTCGTCGGGGCGCACGCCCAGGATCTCGGCGGCCGAGGCGCGGGCCGCGTCGAGCAGCTGCCGGGCCCGCCTGGCCTGCGCGTAGAGCTTGCCCGGGTCGGCCCAGCCCTCGTCGGCGGCGGCCTGAAACGCTTGCCGCGCAACGGGATGGAGCGGGGTGGCGGTGGCCGAGTCGAAGTAGACGCCCACCCCGGCAACGCTATCGCGACCCGGACACGGTGACCCCAAGCCGGGTGGACCGAGCATGGTCGAGTACGCTCGCCAGCGTTGGAGAGGCTTGCCGCGCAGCGGCACTGCTAAGGAGGCAGGAGCAGGTGGTCTCAAGAGGTTTGAGCCCCGCGCGCGCCATTGGGCTCGCCGTCTCGGCCGTCGGGGCGACGACCCTGCTCGCCGGTTGCTCCGTCGAGGACACGTTCAACGGGTTCGGCTGGCCGAAAGGCATCACCGAGCAGGGTGACCGGATGTACGACCTGTGGATCGGGTCGGTCGTCGCGGCGCTGGCGGTCGGTGTCTTCGTCTGGGGCCTGATTTTCTGGTGCGTGGTGCGCTACCGCAAGCGGGGCGAGGAGCTGCCGCCGCAGACGCGCTACAACATGCCGTTCGAGATTCTCTACACGGTGGCGCCGTTCGTGGTCATCGCCGTGTTGTTCTTCTACACCGCGATCATCCAGACCGACGTCGACCGGCTCTCGAAGAACCCGGACGTCAACGTCGAGGTGATCGCCTCCAAGTGGAACTGGCAGTTCGTCTACTCGGACAGCAAGGGCCCGGACGGCAAGCCGATCAACGAGGTCGGCGCCGAGAACTACATCCCGGTCCTCGTCGTCCCGGCGGGCAAGTCGGTGCAGTTCAAGGAGACCTCGAACGACGTCATCCACTCGTTCTGGGTGCCCGACATCCTGTTCAAGCGGGACGTCATCCCGGGCGTGGAGAACCGCTTCGAGGTCAATTTCAAGGACAACGCCGAGGGTGCGTACGTCGGCCGGTGCGCCGAGCTGTGCGGCACGTATCACTCGATGATGAACTTCGAGATGCGGGTGGTCTCGCAGGCGCAGTACCAGCAGTATCTCGACCTGCGAATCGCCGGAAAGAGCACGCCGGAGGCCTTCGAGCAGCTGGGCCTGCCGGGCTACGCGACCAAGACGACCCCGTTCGACACCGACCGCACCAAGCGGTCGGCGAGCTGAGCAAAGGCGGACGGCGATGAAGTCAGAAGGACGTCTTTTCTTCGTCCTCGCGTTGTTCGTGTTCGCGATGGCGGGGCTCTACGCGTGGTGGACCGATGTCGCGCCGCACGAGCAGGCCGGGCACCGCGGGATCGAGTGGATCGGCGTGGTCGCGCTGGTCCTCTCGGGCCTGCTGCTCACGATGGTCGGCAGCGCGCTGTGGCTCATCTCGCGCCGCATCGCGCCGCGTCCGGAGGACCGCCCGGACGCGGAGATCGCCGAAGGCGCCGGCGACCTGGGCTTCTTCAGCCCGGGCAGCTACTGGCCGTTCGGCCTGGCCTTCGCGGCGATGATCGCCAGCCTGGGCCTGGCCTTCGACCAGTGGTGGCTGGTGGCGGTCGGCCTGCTGTCGGTGCTGTTCGCGACGTGCGGCCTCATGTTCGAGTACTACACGGGTTCGCGCCGCGGCGCCGAGCACTGACGACAGCGACGCACAGAAGGGCCCCGCCGGTCGGCGGGGCCCTTCTGCGTTGTCCGGCGTCCGCCATTTCGCGCAGTTGACCTTGGTGGATCACGGTCGCCGGGGCGGCGGAAAACCACCAAGGTCAAACTGGGCGGCGGGCGTCAGTTGCGCGGACTCGAGTATCAGCGTTGCGACCTGGCCTGGGCGAGCTCGCCGCGTTCCTTGAGGTCGGCGGCGCGCTCGAGGGCGGCGTCGCTCAGGACGACGTTGCCGAAGGCGACGACGGCCTGGTAGTACGTCCAGGCCAGGCTGGTGCAGGCCGGGCGGACGAAGCTGTTGTAGGTCGCGCACTTGGCCTTGAGGTCGCGGTAGAAACTGTCGTCGATGCGGCTCTTGTTCGCCGGGAACTGGCCCATCGCCTTGTAGTTGCGGTAGCCGAAGTCGTGCCGCTGGCACGACAGCCGGAAGTCGAATCCCAGCGGCTGGTCGGGGCTGGTCGAGCAGTAGTCGGTCGACCAGTCGAAGCCGTAGCTCGCCCACGCGCCCTGGTTCTGGCGGGCGGCGTTCCAGGCGTCGTAGCTGCCCTGCGTGGGCTGTGACCAGGTTGACATGACGGCGAGCTTCTCGGCGGGCGTGGCCGCTGCGGCCGGACCGGCGGCCAGGCCCAGGCCCAGGAGCGCGGCCGTCAGCGTGACGGTGAGGCGCCGGAGCTTCATCTGCACACCTCTGTTCGTGCGGGAACGGGGTGCAACAGATTGTTCCGGGTCGATATGGCCGGGTGGCGGGTGCTGCGCCAAGCGGTACTTGCCGGGAGCTGAACGGACGCTCAGGCCGCTCGGCGCAGCAGGACGCGCGGGCGGCGGTCCATCAGCAGGATCACCGGGGCCACCACGATCGCGGCGCCGCACGCGGTGCAGGCCCAGTCGGGGCAGCTCGACCGGGGGTGGTCGGTGCACGCCGGCTTCTCGAAGACCCGCAGCCTGGCACAGGTGTCGCAGTGGAGCTCCATGCCGCCACCGTGCCATCGCCGCGCGCCGGCGCCGCGCATTGCCGGCGGCGTGTCGGGTCACGGTTTGGTGCTGACCGGGGGCTTGAAGGCCGCGCCGGAGACGCTCGGGGTGGCGTACTGCAGGGTCAGCGTGGCCGGCGTTCCCGCGTCGGTGGTGCCCTCGAAGTAGGCGAGTTGCCCGGCCGGGTTCACGCAGGCCGTCTCGGTGCGGATCCCGGTGGCCGTGACCGACACGCACTGCGCGTCGCCGCGCTTCGACACACCGGTCCGAACGCCGTCGCCCTTGGCGATCGCCGCCAGCCGGCCCAGCGCCGCCTCGGGAGGCAGGAAGTCGCCCCCGAACGCCTCGCTGATCGCCTTGGCCTGGCCGGCCGACATCGCGTCCGCCCCCGGCCCTTCCGCGCAGCTCACGGCGGGCTGGGCGGCCTTCCTGCCCTTGCTGGGGGAGGGGGCGGGCTGGGCGCGGCAGAGGTACGTGCCGTCGGGCGTCGAGATGAACGTCACGCTACCGCCCCGGTACGCCCGGCGCGGGTTCGACTGTGACACCACGACGACGGCGCCGGAGGCGGTCGCGTACTGCAGTGTGGCGTCCGACTCCAGGCCGAGCACGAGCCGGGCGGCGAGCGAGTCGACGAGCTCGATCGCCGCGCCGGCGGCCGCCGCCTGCTTCGCCTGCTCGGACTGCTGCTGGGGCGGCGCCTGGCACGAGCGCGCCATCATGCCGGCGAAGCCGAGCGTCACCGTGCCGGCGACGATCGCGGCCAGCAGCGCCTTCTTCGGGTTGTTGCGCGGCAGTTCGGACACGTACCACCCAACGGTCCGGCGCGGCTCGGGGTTGCGCGGGGTGGTGCCGCACGGTTCGCGCGGTTGCTGCGCGGTCGCCGTGGCGGCCGCTCGCCGGCCGCTGGGCAGGCCTCGCCGGCCGCTCGCCGGTCGTTTGGCGGCGCCTTGCCGGTCGCTCGCCGACCGCTCGCCCGCCGATCTTGGAGTTGTGGTCCCGGATTTGTCGGAAATAGCGCGATAAAGACGGGATCGCAACTCCAAGATCGCGGCACTGCGCGTGTGCCGTGCGGGCAGAGCTGTGCGGACGGTGCGGTGTGGTGCGGGCAGCGCGGGCGGCGCGGTGCAGGCGGTGCGGTGCGGCAGCGCGGGTGGGCGGCGCGGTGCAGGCGGTGCGGTTCGGCAGCGCGGGCGGGTGGTGCGGGTGGTCAGGAGGCCTTGAAGGACGCCCAGCGCTCGACCAGCGCCGTCGCCGCGCCCGAGTCGACGGCGGCGGCCGCGCGGTCGAGACCGGCCTTGAGCTGCGTCGGCAGCGTGTCGACGGTCAGCCCGCCGGCCCGGGCGGCGAGCGCCGCGGCCGCGTTGAGCAGCACGGCGTCGCGGACCGGGCCCGGCTCGCCGGCGAACATCCGCCGGGCGGCGTCGGCGTTGTGGGCCGCGTCGCCGCCGCGCAGGTCGCCCGGCGCGGACCGGGCGAGGCCCAGCTCCACCGAGTCCACCAGCGTCTCCGTCACGGTGCCGCCGCTGACCACCCAGACGCGGCTGGGAGCGGCCGTCGTGAACTCGTCGAGGCCGTCCTCGCCGCGCACCAGGAGCACCGAGAAGCCGCGGCCGGCCAGCACGCCGGCCACCACCGGGGCCATCCGCTGGTCGAAGCAGCCGATCGTGGCCGCCGTGGGCTGCGCCGGGTTGGTCAGCGGGCCCAGGAAGTTGAACACCGTCGGCACGCCCATCTCGCGGCGCGGGACGCCGGCGTGGCGCATGCCCGGGTGGAAGCGGGCGGCGAAGCAGAAGCCGATGCCGACCTCGGTGACGCACCGGGCGACGTCCTCCGGGCCCAGGTCGATGGTGACCCCGAGGGCCTCGAGCACGTCGGCGGCGCCGGCCGAGGACGACGCGGCGCGGTTGCCGTGCTTGACGACCGGCACGCCGGCGGCGGCGGTCACCACGGCGGCCATTGTCGAGATGTTGACCGTGTTGGCCCGGTCGCCGCCGGTGCCGACGATGTCGACGGCGGCGTTGCGCAGCTCGTCGGTGATCGGCACTTTCGGCGCGGTGGCCAGCATCAGCTCGGCGCAGCCGGCCACCTCGGCGGGGGTCTCGCCCTTGGCCCGCAGCGCGATCACGAACGCGGCCGTCTGCACGGGGGTGGCCTCACCGGCCATGATCTCGCCCATCGCCCACCGGGTGTCCTCGGTGGAGAGGTCCTCGCCGCGGAGCAGCGAGCTGAGCAGCTGTGGCCAGGTGCGGTCGCCCATGGCGGCCTCCAGGAGGGGTTACTGGCGGATGGCGGGGTATGCGCGGAGCAGGCCGGCGACGGTCTCGCCGGTGGTCACGGGGTCCAGCGGATACATGATCGTGCCCTCGACGCGGGCGTAGGACGCCAGCCAGCGGTCCGCGGCGCGGGCGATCGCCAGCACGACCGGCGGCGCGTCGACGACCTCGTCCTTGAGCTGGCGGGCGATGCCCAGGCCGCCGCCGGGGGTGGCTTCGCCGTCGAGGACCAGCAGGTCGACGTCGGTGTCGTCGACGAGCTTCACCACCTCGGCGTAGGTCGAGGCGTCGACGAAGCGCACCTGCAGGTCGGCCGCGGGGCGGTTGCCGATGGCCAGCCGCATGCGGTCGCGGACCTCGGGGTCGTCGCTGTACAGCAGGACGGTGTGCTCGCTCATGTGCGTGCTGCTCCTCGTGTGGCGGGTGCCTCCGGGATCGTACCGTCCGCCGTAATCGCGATGCCGGTGCGGGCGGACCACTCCGCCTCCTCGCGCCGCTGCTGCTCCTCGCGGTCGAGCTGCCGGTCGACCCGCTTCGCCTCGCGGTCGGACTGCCGCATCCACTGCACGACCAGGACGGCGAGCATGGTCACCGAGACGATCTCGCCGCCGGCCCAGAGGATGCCGCCGGCCACGACCTGGTCGCCGGCGGGGTCGGCCCAGGGGAGGTGCAGCGACGGGTACCAGTCGCCGCCGAGCAGGTCCTTGCTCTGCATGATGGTCAGCCCGAGCACCGTGTGGAACGGCGTGGACAGGAACATCAGCAGGGCCCGGGCCGGGTAGGGCCAGCGGCCGGGCAGCGGATCGAGGCCCAGCAGCGGCCAGAAGAACAGGCAGCCCACGGCGATGAAGTGCGCGTGCGTGAGCTCGTGGACCCACGCGTGGCGCATCGTCAGCTCGTACAGCTGCGTGAAATAGAGCACGAACGGCGTCACGACGAAGAAGCCGAACGCCACCAGCGGGAATGCCAGGATGCGGGCGGCCCGCGAGTGCACGACCGCCAGCAGGATCCGCCGCCCGCCGGCCGGCAGGGTGCGCAGCGCGAGCGTCACCGGCGCGCCGAGGGCCAGGAAGATCGGCGCGATCATGGACAGCATCATGTGCTGCACCATGTGGACGGACAGCAGTGCCGTGTCGTAGGCCTCGACCCCGGTCATGGTGACCGCGGCGATCGAGCCCAGCCCCGGCACGAGGAACAGCGCGGTGCGCGCGATCGGCCAGCTGTCACCACGTTTGCGCAGCTTGACGACGCCGGCGAGGTACAGGCCGGCGGCGGCCAGCAGCAGCAGCGTCAGCCACGAGACGTGGAACGACCCGAGGATCGTCGCGGCCGACGGAGGACCTGGATCAGCAGCGTGGAGCACGTCCCCAGACTATGCCGACGCACGAATCGTCCGTGTCTGGTGGACCCCGTGAAAAGCCGGTGATGATCGGGGGCAATAATGACCCCGTGACTGCGGCCCCAGCGATTGCCAAGAGCCAGATCCACTCACTGACCAGGCCCAACATGGTCAGTGTCGGGACGATCGTGTGGCTCTCCAGCGAACTGATGTTCTTCGCGGCACTCTTCGCGATGTACTTCTCCATCCGCGCCGCCGCGCCGGAGCTGTGGGAGAAGCACACCGAGGTGCTGAACATCCCCTACGCCCTGACGTTCACGCTGGTCCTCGTGGCGTCCTCGATCACCTGCCAGATCGGCGTGTTCCGCGCCGAGCGCGGTGACGTCCACGGCCTGCGGCGCTGGTTCGCCCTGACCTTCGTCATGGGCCTGATCTTCGTCCTCGGCCAGGTCAACGAGTACCGGACCCTGGTGCACGAGGGCGTGAAGATCAACGGCGATGGGTACGGTTCGATGTTCTACCTGACGACCGGCTTCCACGGCCTGCACGTCACGGGCGGTCTGATCGCCTTCATCATCTACCTCATCCGCACGACCATGGGCCGCTTTACCCCCGCCCAGGCGACCGCGGCGATCGTCGTGTCGTACTACTGGCACTTCGTCGACGTGGTCTGGATCGCGCTGTTCGCGATGATCTACTTCCTGCAGTAGCCGCTCCGGCCGCGCGTCACGCTTCCGGGACCACCACTTCTGAGACGACATAGGTGATGACGACAAAGGTGAGGCCATGACTTCTGAGCAGAGCAGGCGGCCGCTTGCCCGGCTGGTGCCGGGCGGGAAGCGCGCGGCGCGCAGCAAGCTTCGCCGGCGGCTGTCGGCAGCGGTGCGCCTGGTCGCGGCCCTCACGCTGGTCGGCGGCCTCTACAGCGCATACGCACCCGGCGTCGGCCGGGCCGAGGAGACCCCCACCCTCTCGGCCGCGGCCCAGCGTGGCAAGGCGATCTACGAGCAGAGCTGCATCACCTGCCACGGCCGCAACGCGCAGGGTGTCGAGGACCGCGGGCCGAGCCTGATCGGCGTCGGCTCCGCCGCGGTCGAGTTCCAGGTCAACACCGGCCGCATGCCGCTGGCCCGCCAGGAGGCGCAGGCCGAGCGCAAGCAGCCGCAGCTGACCGAGCAGCAGGCGGCCGACCTCGGCGCCTACATCCAGGAGCTGGGCGGCGGACCGCAGCTGCCGTCGGCGGAGAGCCTGGACGAGGAGGTCCGCAAGGCCACCGCGGACAGCAAGACGCTCGCCCACGGCGGCGAGCTCTACCGGGTCAACTGCTCGTCCTGCCACGCCTTCTCCACGGGCGGCGGCGCGCTCTCGTCGGGCAAGTTCGCCCCGTCGCTGGAGCACTCGACCAACCGTGACATCTACGCGGCGATGCTGACCGGTCCGCAGAACATGCCGGTGTTCGGCAACAACCAGCTGAGCCCGGACGACAAGGCCGCGATCATCGCGTACATCCAGGACCTGAACAAGAACGCGTCGACCGACCCCGGCGGCTGGAACCTCGGCCGCTACGGCCCGGTCCCCGAGGGACTCGTCATCTTCCTCGTCGGTATCGCGGCGCTCGTGTTCGCCACGCTGTGGATTGCAGGGAAGTCATGACCACCCACCACTCGACCGTCGAAGAAGAGTTCGACGCCGCCGACCCGGAGCTGACCCGGTTCGACCTCGTCCGCGAGGGCGCGCGCCGGGACGGCGTGGAGATCGCCCACTACGCGCCGCGGTTCCCGGTGCCGGGCACCCGGGCCGAGAAGCGCATCGAGCGGACGCTGGCCTTCCTGTTCTTCCTCACCGGCCTGATGGGCACCGCGTTCGTGGTCGCCTACATCGCCTGGCCGTGGAAGTACGGCCACGGCGACTCGACCTACCGGGCGCTGTACCCGTACTACAACCCCGTGCTGGGCGCCACGCTCGGCCTGGCCCTACTGACCCTCGGCGTGGGCATCATCACCTGGTCGAAGAAGCTCCTCCCCGAGGAGGTCTCGGTCCAGGAGCGCCACGACGGGCCGTCCGACTCGGTCGAGCAGCGGCTCACCTCGGCGACGATCCTCAACATGGGCGACGAGCTGGGCCTCAAGCGGCGCAAGTTCGTCGGCATGGCGTTCCTGGCGGGCGCCGCCCCGCTGGGCGCGGTCGCCGGCGCGGTGCTGGTCGGCTCGCTGATCAAGGCGCCGACGCAGAACGGTGAGAACATCTTCTTCACCACCGGCTGGGACCCGAAGCACAACGACGGCAAGCCGGTGCGGCTGACCCACGAGGACGGCACCCCGATCCGCCCGGCCGACGTCAGCGTCGGCGGCCAGATCACCGTCTTCCCCGGCATCCCGGGCGGCGCCACCAACAAGTGGGCCGACTCGCCGACCCTGCTGATCCACCTCCGCGAGGGGGACGCCACCGAGACGTTGAAGAACGTCAAGGAGATCAACAAGGGTTCGCAGTGGCAGAACTACGTGGCCTACTCGAAGATCTGCACCCACGCCGGCTGCCCCGCCAGCCTCTACGAGCAGCAGACCAACCGCCTGCTGTGCCCCTGTCACCAGTCGCAGTTCCAGATCACCGACAACGCGCGGCCGATCTTCGGCCCGGCGAGCCGGGCGTTGCCGCAGCTGCCCATCACGGTGGACGATGAGGGCTACTTCGTGGCGACGTCGGACTACAAGGTTGCCGTCGGACCGGCATTTTGGGAGCGGCCATGAAACGGCGCAAGATCGATGTCAGGGCACTGCCGGCGAACTCGGCCAAGGCCCTCGACGAGCGGTTCCAGGCGGCCACGCCGCTGCGCCGCCTCTTCAACAAGGTCTTCCCCGACCACTGGTCGTTCCTGCTGGGCGAGATCGCGCTCTACTCGTTCGTCGTCCTGCTGCTGAGCGGTATCTTCCTGGCGCTGTTCTTCGACCCGTCGCTCAAGGAGACGGTGTATCAGGGCAGCTACACGCCGCTGCGTGGCGTGGAGATGTCCAACGCCTACAACACGGCGCTGCAGCTGTCCTTCGACGTGCGCGGCGGCCTGTTCATGCGGCAGATGCACCACTGGGCGGCGCTGCTGTTCATGGCCGCGATCGTGGTGCACATGTTCCGGGTCTTCTTCACCGGCGCGTTCCGCAAGCCGCGTGAGGCCAACTGGATCGTCGGCGTCCTGCTCTTCTGGATGGGCTTCCTCGAGGGCTTCGGCGGCTACTCGCTGCCCGACGACGCGCTGTCCGGCACCGGCCTGCGCATCGCCAGCGCCATCATGCTGTCGATCCCGATCGTCGGCACCTGGGTGACCACCTCGCTGTTCGGTGGCGAGTTCCCGGGTGAGGTCATCCTCGACCGGCTGTACATCGTGCACGTGCTGCTCGTCCCCGGTGCGCTGCTCGCGCTCATCAGCATCCACATGGGCCTGCTGGTGAAGCAGAAGCACACGCAGTGGCCCGGCCCCGGCCGGACCAACACCAACGTGGTCGGCGTGCGCATGTTCCCGGGCTTCGCAGCCAAGGCCGGCGGCTTCTTCATGATCGTGTTCGCCATGATCGCCGCCCTCGCGGGCCTCTTCCAGATCAACCCGATCTGGCTGTTCGGCCCCTACAAGGCCGCGGTCGTGTCGGCGGCGAGCCAGCCCGACTGGTATGTCATGTTCCTCGACGGCTCGACCCGCCTCTTCCCGGCCTGGGAGATCCG
>NZ_BMPI01000053.1:62118-62436 GCF_014647515.1 Dactylosporangium sucinum
GACCTGTTCGGCTGGGGTGACGGCTATACCATCCCGCCCATCTTCTGGCCGACGGTCGTGCTACCCGGCATCCTGACGATGCTGCCGATCTTCTATCCGTTCATCGAAGCGAGATTCACCAAGGACAAATCGGTCCACAACCTGCTCGAGCGCCCGCGGGACAACCCGTTCCGCACCGCGCTCGGCGCGATGGCGATCTCCTTCTACGTGGTGCTGCTCATCTCCGGCGGCAACGACGTGCTGGCCGACAAGTTCCACATCAGCCTCAACGCGATGACGTGGGCGGGCCGCATCGGCATCCTGATCCTGCCGCCGCTG
>NZ_BMPI01000053.1:62471-65892 GCF_014647515.1 Dactylosporangium sucinum
GTGGCGTACCGGATCGCCCTGGGCCTCCAGCAGCACGACCGCGAGGTCCTCGCCCACGGCGTGGAGACGGGCATCATCCGCCGCCTGCCGGACGGCCGCTTCATCGAGGTGCATCAGCCGCTGCCGACGGGCAACGGCCACGGCGCCGAGCACGGCCTGGAGTACGCGGGCTGGGTCGTGCCGAAGAAGATGAACCGCCTGGGTGCGCTCGCCCCGACGGTGAAGGGCTTCTTCTACCCGATCGAGAAGGCGGCTCCGCCTGCGAAGCCGGCGCCGCGCCAGGTGGAGGACGCGGACCGCGAGGAGATCACCACGGGCCACTGAGCCCCCGGTCTCGACGCACGCGGCGGCCCCCGGACGATGTGTCCGGGGGCCGCCGCGCGTCTTGCTCATGATCGATGGAGACTCCTGGCTGCCATGGCGACCAGAAGTCGCCATGGATCACGGAACCGGGCGGAACCGGGCGACGCGGGGGCGGACGTTACGGGAGGGACGCGGTCCAAGCGGCGACGCGAGCGGCCAGCGGGGCACCGTTCTTGGCCCACGTGAAGTGGTCGATGCGCGTGCCCGCCTCGGCCGCCGTGTAGTGCTCGCGGCGGACCTCGGACGACGTCAGCTTCGAGGTCAGGCGGTCGACCGTCGCGGCCGGCGTGTACTGGTCGCCCTCCACGTCCACGGCCAGGACCGGGGTCGTCACCCGGGACAGCGCCGCCTCCACGTCGACGCCGGCGATCGGGCGGTACCGGCCGGCGCGGGCCGTGTACGCCCAGTCCGCGATCACGCCGCGGGCCTGGCGGCCGCCGAAGGCCCAGCCCGGCCAGTGCCGCAGCACCGCCGAGCCCGCGGCCAGGACCTGGGTCATCGCCAGGATCTGGGCGCGCCGGCTGGCCGGGTAGCTGCGCCAGTACGGCAGGCCGACCGCGAGCAGCGCCAGCCCGGAGACGTCGGAGGACGTGCCCCGCAGGGCCAGGTGAAGGGCGCACATCTGGCCGCCGAGGGAGTGCCCGATGAGGACCGTGCGGCGACCGGCCCGGGCCGGCTTCAGGTGCTCCAGCACCGCGTCCACGTCGTCGGCGAGCTCGGCGAAGCCGTACCGCGAGGCGGCGGAGGCCCGGGGCGTGCTCGCACCCGTGCCGCGCAGGTCGGCCACGGTCACGGCCACGCCGTGCGACGCCAGCGACTGCGCGAACGGGCGGTAGTACCGCGCCGGGACGCCCATCGCGGGCCACAGCACCGCGAGCGTCGGCGCATCCTCGGCGACAGGAGCGAACGTGTGCAGCGCGAGCCGGTCGGTGCCGCGATCGAGAAGCTCCTCCATACGACCGTAGGGTAGAGGTAGGAGGTTACCCGCGGGTAAGAAGTGTGACCCGGACTACTGTGCTGAACGTGAAACCTCGCGATCTGTCGCAAATGCGCCTCCCCGGCGTGCCGACCCTCAGCCCCGACGGGACGATCGCCGTCGTGTCCCTCACCCGGCTCGACTTCGGCGCCGACCAGTACACCGCCCAGCTCTGGCGCATCCGCACCGACGGCGAGGAGGAGCCGGTCCAGCTCACCTACGGCTGGCACGACAGCGCCCCGCGGATCTCGCCCGACGGCCGCTGGCTGGCGTTCCTGCGGGCGACGAAGGAGAAGGGCAGCCGCGCCGGCGGCGACAAGGCCGAGCACGACGGCGTGCCCCAGCTCTGCGTCATGCCCCTCGCGGGCGGCGAGGCGCGGCGACTGACCGACCTGCCGCTGGGCGCGGGCGCGCCCGCCTGGTCGCCGGACGCCACCCGGCTGGCGTTCTCCGCTCGTGTACCGCAGGAAGGCCGGTACGGCACCGGCAAGACCGGCGACGGCGACAAGATCGGGCCCGACGGCGAGCCGCCGCGCCGCCTCACGCGGCTCTTCAGCCGCGTCGACGGGCTGGGCTTCCTGCACGACCGCCCCGCGCACCTGTTCGTGACGGCGCTCGACGGCACCGTCACCCAGCTCACCGAGGGCGAGCGCAGCCACGGCGACCCGCGCTGGAGCCCCGACGGCGAGTGGCTCACGTTCGTCTCCGAGCAGCACGACACCTGGGCCGACGACGTGGCCGCCGACGTCTGCGTGATCCCGGCGGCGGGCGGGGAGCTGCGCGTGCTCACCGGCACGACGCTCTCGCCCGCGCTGCCGCACTTCACGCCCGACGGCGCGAGCGTCGTCTTCACCGGGAACCCGGCGGGGGAGGGGCGGGTCGACCCGACCGTCCGCCACGAGTCGCTCTGGTCGGTCCCGGCCGCCGGCGGGGAGGTCCGGCAGCTGCTCGACAACGAGACCTACACGCTCGCCGTGCCGGGCGGCGACATCGCCGTTACCGAGGCCGGAGTGCTCTTCCCCAACGAGCACCGCGGCGCCGTACAACTCCTCCTCGTGCCCTTCGATGGGGGAGCGCCCGACGTGCTCGTCGACGGGGAGCGGCAGGTCGCCGGCTTCGCGTCGGCGGGGGACACGCTGGTGGCCACGATCGCCGGGCCGACCGACTGGGGCGAGGTGTACCGCGGCGAGCACCGCCTCACGAACTTCAGCGCGGGCTTCCCCGTCCTCGAACAGGCCGAGCTCACGGCCACGGCCCCCGACGGCTATCCGGTGCACGGCTGGGTCGTGCGGCCCGAGGGCGAGGGTCCCCATCCGGTACTGCTGATGATCCACGGAGGGCCGTTCGCCCAGTACGGCTGGCGGCTGTTCGACGAGGCCCAGGTCTATGCCGGCGCCGGGTACGCGGTCGTCTACGGCAACCCGCGCGGCTCCTCCGGCTACGGCGAGGCGCACGGCCGCGCGGTCATGGGCAACGTCGGCGAGGTGTCGGCCGTCGACCTGCTGGCGCTGCTCGACGCGGCGCTCAAGGCACCCGACCTGGACGGCTCGCGGGTCGGCGTGCTGGGCGGCTCGCACGGCGGGTTCATGACGACCTGGCTGGCGGCCCACCACGGCGAGCGCTTCAAGGCCGCCGTCTCCGAGCGCGCCGTGAACGCGATCGACAGCTTCCAGGGGTCGTCGGACATCGGCTGGTTCTTCGCCGAGTCGCTGTACCGCCGCGAATTCGAGCGGCAGAGCCCGCTCACGTATGCCGACCGCATCGCGATCCCGATGCTCATCGTGCACTCGGAGCAGGACTGGCGCTGCCCGGTCGAGCAGGCGCAGCGGCTGTTCGTGGCGCTGAAGAAGCGCGGCACCCCGGTCGAGTTCCTGCTGTTCCCGGGCGAGGGCCACGAGCTGTCCCGGACGGGCCGCCCGTCACACCGGCAGGCCCGCTTCGACGCGATCCTGGAGTGGTTCGCCCGCCACGTCTGACCCGGCGCCCCGGCGCCCGCCACGCCCAGCGCGTCGATCTTGCAGTTGTGGTGCCGCAACACTCCCACGATGTCCGGGTTTGTCAGGCACCACAACTGCAAGATCG
>NZ_BMPI01000053.1:65919-80008 GCF_014647515.1 Dactylosporangium sucinum
AGAAGGGTTACGCGGCGAGGAGCTCGGCGATCTGGACCGCGTTCAGGGCGGCGCCCTTGCGCAGGTTGTCGTTGGAGACGAAGAGGCTCAGGCCGTGCTCGACCGTTTCGTCGACGCGGATCCGGCCGACGTACGACGGGTCGGCGCCCGCCGCCTGCAGCGGGGTCGGCACGTCGGTCAGCACCACGCCGGGCGCGACGCCGAGCAGCTCGCGGGCGCGCTCGACCGAGATCGGGCGGGCGAACCGGGCGTTGATCGACAGTGAGTGGCCGGTGTACACGGGCACGCGCACGCAGGTGCCCGACACGCGCAGGTCCGGGATCTCGAGGATCTTGCGGCTCTCGTTGCGCAGCTTCTGCTCCTCGTCGGTCTCGAACGAGCCGTCGTCGACGATGGAGCCGGCCAGCGGCAGCACGTTGAACGCGATCGGGGCGGCGAACTTCTTCGGCTCCGGGAACTCCACGGCCGAGCCGTCGAAGGCGAGCGCCGCGGCGCCGTCGGCGACCTTGCGGACCTGCTCGTCGAGCTCGGCGACGCCGGCCAGGCCGGCACCGGAGACCGCCTGGTACGTGGCGGTGACGAGGGCGACCAGCTGGGCCTCCTCGTGCAGCGGCCGCAGCACCGGCATGGCCGCCATGGTGGTGCAGTTGGGGTTGGCGATGATGCCCTTCGGCCGGTTGGCGGCGGCGTGCGGGTTGACCTCGGCGACCACCAGCGGCACATCCGGATCCATGCGCCAGGCGGAGGAGTTGTCGATGACGACGGCCCCGTCGGCGGCCACCTTCGGGGCGAGTTCCTTGGACGTGCCCTTGCCCGCGGAGAACAGCACGATGTCCAGCCCGGTGTAGTCCGCGGTCGCCGCGTCCTCCACCGTGACCTGCCCGTCCTGCCAGTCGATGGGCCGCCCGGCGGAGCGGGCGGACGCGAACAGACGCAACTCGTCCACGGGGAACTGCCGCTCGGCCAGGATGTGGCGCATGACGCTGCCGACCTGCCCGGTGGCCCCTACGATGCCGATCCTCATGGCCGCGAGGGTACCTGCTGCGAACCGCGCTTTCGATGCGATTTGCCGCACTCCCGACGCCCTAACCAGGGTAAACGCGACCTTCTTGCGGCGCCGCAACGGCTGCGGGCGAAGCGTTCTCGGCCGCGGCCCGCATTTCCGGGGAAATTAGTCCGCGTCGGGCAGGCCGATCGCGAACGCCTCCTCCAGGTCGTGCTTCGAGTAGGCGCGGAAGGCGATGTGGGTGTCGGTGTCCACCACGCCCGGCACCTTCGAGATCCGGTTGGCGATCACCTCGGCGATCTCCTCGTACTGCCGGACGCGCACCATGGCGATGAGATCGGTGTTGCCGGCGACGGAGTACACCTCGCTGACCCCGTCGAGGTTGGCGATGTTCTCGGCCACCTCGGGGATCGAGTCGGTCGCGCAGTCGATGAGGACGATCGCGGTGATCACCTGGGGCGCTCCTTCCAGCATGTGGACATCGGCCATGCTAGTGGGCAGGCACGGTGAGGTCGCGGCCGACCCGGATCGCGTCGGTCAGCGTTTCGCCCGCGGCCACCACCCCGCCGGGCCACACGACGCCTCGGGTGACGTTCCCGTCGACGACCGCTCCGCGTCCGATGACCGCCTGGTTGATGCGGCCATTGACGATCGCTGCTTCCGCGACCGCATTCCGATCGTGTACCGCGTGCAGGTTGGCCCGCAGGTAGTGCGCCGGGGTGCCGGTGTCCAGGTAGGTCCCCCGGTACTCGACCACCTCCAGGCGGCCCTCCCGCTCGGCCGGCCGCCACGTGGTGCGGACCAGGTCCGCCGGTTCGGCGGTCAACCGGGCCACGTACTCCCACGGGATCAGCGTGAACCCCGCGAACCGGTGCGTGCCGAACTCCTTCGGCGGGCCGGGGACGCCGAGCAGCCGGACCGTGTGGCCGTCCCAGTCGTCCAGCAGGGCCGCGATGTCCGCTCCCGGCGCGCGGTCCGGGTCGGCCAGGTAGGCGTCGGCGTTGCCGGCCAGCACGGCCCGCCCGGCGACCCAGTCCCGGAGGTTGCCCAGGCCGCCCGCGGTGCCGATCGGCTCCGGCTCGACCGACAGGTGCGCGCGGTCGCCGGCGTGCGCGACGACCTGCTCGCCGAGGTAGGACGCGTTGACCGCCAACCGCCGTGGGCCGGTGAGGCCCAGCGCGTTGACCCGTTCGATCGCGCGGTCCAGCAGGGGGACGTTGCCGACGGGGCACAGCGCCTTCGGTACCAGTTCGGTCAACGGGCGCAGGCGGCGGCCCTCACCGGCGGCCAGGATGACCGCGCAGACCTCGGTCACTTGTTGAGTACCTCGGGGTAGTCCTTGTACGGGCCGATGCCGTAGTGGGCGAGCAGCCGCGACGTCGAGACGGTCAGCGGCGGCAGGGTGTCGAGCCGGTGCCAGGCGGCCTCCAGGACCTCGGCGGCGTCGACGGTGTAGCTGTCCGCGGGCTCCACCTCGGTCTCGAACACCATGTCGACCCACTGGCCGCGGGTGTGCACCACCGCGTTCGGGTTCGCCGCGCGGAACCGCTCGGTCGGGAGCTTGATGCCGGTCTCCTCGGCCAGCTCGCGGGCCGCGGTCTGGACCGGGGTCTCGCCGCGGTCCATCAGGCCGGCCGGCAGCGACCAGCCGGCGCCGGGCGGCTGACGCAGGAGCAGGATGCTCGTCGCCTCCGGGTCGCGGACCAGGATGACGGAGCCGATCGTGTACGTCGGCTGGAACGTGCGCACGATCCGGCGCTTCCAGCGGCCGGGAAGGCGATAGAACGTCCGATACGCGAACGCGCGCAGCCGACTCTTCATCCCCGAGAGGCTAGCCGCCTACCGCGGGCTCTGGTCGACGAGGGCGATCAACTCCGCCACGACGTCCTCGGCCGTCCGTGCGTGGTCGGCGACGGCGACCAGGAGCGTCTCCAGGTCGGGGTAGCCGAGCCGGGTCGCGAGGCGCACCAGCGGCAGGTCGCTGGCCAGGCCCCGGCCCTGCTGGCGCAGCGCGAGACCGATCGCGAGCCGCCCCAGCCGTACCTTGTTGGCCACCGTGATGGCGGGTGCCTCGTGCGCCTCGAACCACCGGCTGATGTGCAGCCGGGCGTGCGGCGTCTTCACGAACTCCAGCCACTCCGGCGACGGCCCGCGCGCCGGCGCGTCGGCGTCGAAGTCGTCGCGCCCGCCGGCCCGCGTGATGATCTCCACCGAGTCGCCGTCGGCGAGCGGCGAGGACACCGCGCTCAGCCGCCCGTTCACCCGCGCGCCGATACATCGGTTGCCGACGTCGGCGCCCAGGATGTACGCGAGGTCGACCGGGGTCGCCTCCGCCGGCAGCAGGACCGGCCGCCCGCCGCCCGCCGTGAGCACCAGGATCTGGTCCTCGGCGAGGTCGCAGCGCAGCGAGGCGATGAACTGCGACGGGTCCGACGCGGCGGCCTCCCAGTCGAGCAGGCGGCGCAGCCAGTCGAGCTGCTCGGCCTTGGTCGCGGGGCCGAACCGGGCGGCGGCGAGCGGGTAGCGGAAGTTCGCCACGATGCCGTACTCGGCCGCCTGGTGCATCTCGACGGTGCGGATGAGGACCTCGAGCGAGCGGCCCTCCGGCCCGAGCACCGTCGTGTGCAGCGACTTGTAGTTGTTGTGCTTCGGCGTGGCGATGAAGTCCTTGAACCGTCCCGGGACCGGCCGCCACTTGCCGTGCACGGCGCCCAGGGCCGCGTAGCAGTCGGTGTCCGGCCCGTCGACGATGATGACCACGCGCGGCAGGTCGTGCGGCTCGACGTAGTCGCCGTCGACCGTGTCCTTCCAGATCGAGTACAGGTGCCGGGGGCGCGGCGACACCGTGGCGTCGAGGCCGAACCGGCGCAGGTCGCCGGTCATCGCCGAGATGACCTTGTCGAGGTACCCGTCCCAGCCGACCCGCTGCTCGACGTAGTCGGAGATCAGCGAATACCCGCTGGGGCTGATCGCCCGCAGGACCCAGTCCTCCAACTCGCGCTTGAGCGCCTGGATGCCGAGCCGCTCGCAGAGCGGGATGAGCACCTCGCGGGTCGCCGACGCGATCCGCACCTGCGAGGACCGGGACCGCGCGTCCAGCGTGCGCATGTTGTGCAGCCGGTCGGCGAGCTTGATCACCAGCACCCGCACGTCCCGCCCGGCCGCCACGATCATCTTGCGGATCGTCTCGGCCTCGGCGTCGGCGCCGTAGAACATCTTGTCGAACTTGGTCACGCCGTCGACGAGCAGCGCGACCTCCCCGCCGAAGTCGCGCTCCAGCGCCCCGAGCGTGTAGTCGGTGTCCTCGACGGTGTCGTGCAGCAGCGCCGCCACCAGCGTCGTGGTGTCCATCCCGAGGTCCGCGAGGATCTCGGTGACCTCCAGCGGGTGCGTGATGAACGGCTCGCCGCTCTTGCGCATCTGCCCGCGGTGCATCTGCTCCGCGGTCGCGTAGGCCCGCCGCAACAGGGCCACGTCGGCGGTGGGGTGAATCTGGCGGTGGGCCCGCAGGATGGGCGACATGGCATCTTCGCTGGACTGCCAGGGGAAGATGGCCCGCAGCCGCGCGCCGATGATGGCAGAGTAGGTCGAGGTGGGATCCCCGGGCACGGCCCCACCGGCGAGCGCGGAGTAGCTGGGCGGCGGCGGCACCGCGGGCGAGTCGTCAGTGGGCGGCGCCGTCAACAGCCGCCGAGGCGTGGCGAACCGGTCGTCCTCGGGCTCCCGCAGCTTGGCCCGCGGCAGCACCTTCTTGCGCTGGACCTTCCCCTTGCCACCGGCCCCGCCGAGCACCTGCTGCGCCGAGGCCGCGTGCGCCTGCCCTTCCCCGGGCCCGGCGGCTTCGTCGCGGCGCTGCGCCTGGTCCTCCGCAGCCTCCGTGCGGCGCTGCGCTGGTTGCTCTGGGGCCTCTGTGCGGCGCTGCGCCGGTTGCTCTGGGGTCTCCGTGCGTCGCTGCGCTGGTTCTGCCGGGGCCTCTGGTTGGCGCTGCGGCTGCGCGGGTCCGCCCTCGTCGTCCTCGGCCCGGCGGTCGGCCTTGGCTCTCCCCGCGACACCGCGGTCGTTGGACGGCCACTCGGTCCCGCGCCGCCGCTCGGCTACTCGCTCGTTGGTCGGCCGCTGCTTCCGGTGCTCGCCCTGGGCCCCGTCACCGCCGGCCGGCTCCTGATCCCGCTCGGCGTCGGGCACGGCCCGCTCGGCCGGCACCGCGGCACCCTCGCGCCCGTTGTCGCGCGTCGCCTCGCGACGTTGCGTGTGCTCGCGGCCGTGTGTTCCGTGGCTGCGTTGCGTTGCGTCGCGGCTGAGTGCTGCTTCGCGGCTGGGCTTCGCTTCGGGGCTGGGCTCTGCGTCCCGGCTGGGCTCTGCGTCCCGGCTGGGCGTTGCTTCGCGGCTGGGCGTTGCTTCGTCAGCGGGCGCGATCCGATGCCGCCGAGCCGGTGCGTCCGGCACATTGATCGCCGCGGTGGGCAACCCCCGCGGCCCGAGGAACATCTCCCCGGCCCGCCGCGACTCGGCCCCGAGCCCGTCGGCCCCGACCGCCTCCGCCCGCAACATCCCCGACCCGAGCGGGGAGGAACTTAGATGCCCGACCCCGAGCGCCGACGGCCCAGGCCCCGAGCCCCCCAACGCGCCGGCCTCCGAGGAGCCGATCGCCTTGGACCCCAACCCCCTGGACCCCAACCCCTTGGACCCCAACGCCCGCGACCCCAACGGCGCCGAACTTCCCGGCACTCCGGTCCCCGGTGCGGCGCTCGTGCCGGACCCGGGCCGCGCACTGCCGTCCTCCGCCGCCCCACCGTCCTCGGCCCCGCGCCGAGCGCTCCCGATCGCTCCTGCGCCGAGCGGCGGCGAACTCCCCGTCCCGGCGAACCCACCGTCCCCGGGCCCGTGCACCGGCGCACCGAGCGGGGCACCACCGAACCCGGCCGTGCCGAGTCCCGACGTGCTGACTCCCGACGTACCGAGGCCGGACGTTCCCAGTCCGGCCGATCCCAATGCTGTTGTGCCGATCCCTGGCGGGGCCGGCCTGCCCGTGACGGACGCGCTCCGGCCCGGCGGAGCCGCGCTGCTCGGGCTCAACGCCTCCGGCGCCGCGACGGCCTCCAGCAACTGCCGCGCGTCACCCGCCATCGCCCCGGCCGCACCGTTGGTGCCCGGGCTGCTTCCGGTTGTGCCGCCGGTTTTGCCGCTGGCCGCCGTGCCGTTCGAGGCGCCTCGGCCGTCCGTGCTCGGGGCTGCCGGCCCGCGCTCGGTCCCAGCGGGTGCGGCGGAGCGGTCACCGGCCGCGACCCGGACCTCCGGCCCGGACGCGGGCGTCGCCATCGCGGGGCCGGGAGGGTAAGCGGACGCCGCCGCTGCCGTCCCGGGCGGGGAAGACGGCGTGGGCTGGGCAAATCCGGTGGCCGTCAGCGGTGTGGCGGGCGAGAATCCTGTCGCCGGAAAACTTGATGACTCCGTGGGGTTGCCGTCCGGCGCCTGTGGGTCCACCATGAACTCGCTGTGGGCCATGGAGGGGCCAGCATCCAAGGGCGCGCCGGACTGGTGCAGACCGGGCTCCATGCGGCACCTCCTCACCGACGGGCCACTCGGGCCTCAGTTTGGGTAGGTTCCAGCCTAGTTTGCTCTGCCGTATCCGATCGGCCATTTGAGTATGTGCGAACGTCCGATATACCTACCCGTCCAGATCGAAATGAACCGTGGCGGCAGCCTCGGCGCGGGTCAGGAACGGGCGCCAGCGACCGGCGCCGGTGGCCGGTGACGCCCAGCCCACGTCGGCCTTGACCAGCCGCGTTTCCGGGCGCTCGAGCCAGGCGAGGATGCGCTCGGTCTCCTCGGGCGAGGCGCGGGGCGTCGGGCCGGGGCCGGGACGCACGGTCTCGGCTGTGGCGAGCACCACATCCAGCGTCGGCTGTGGATGCACCCTCGGGGGTGACACGCCCGCGGCGGCGAGTCGGCCGTGTCGCACGACGGCGAGCTCCCAGCCGCCGGACGCGGCCGGGCGGGCGGCGATGAGCTCGGGTAACGCCGTCAGGGAGGCCAATCGCTGCATGCGAACCGCCGTGCGCAGGAACGCCACCATCCGCGAGCGGATCGTGGCCGCGTCCTCGAACCGCTCGGCGGCGGCGAGGACCTCGATGCGGGCGAGCAGGCCGCGCACGACCGGGCCGGGGTCGCCGACCGTCGCGGTGCGGAACGGGCCGGCGGCCGCCGACTCGTAGTCGTCGGCCGAGATGCGGTGCTCGCACGGCGCCGGGCAGCGGCCCAGCTCGGCGAGCGCGCACGCGGGCGTGGTGGTGCGCAGCGAGAGCTTGTGGGTGCACTGGCGGATGGGCAGCGCGTCATACACCCCCGCGGCGGCCAGCTCGGCGCCCCGCCGCGAGGGGAACGGCCCCAGGTAGGCGGCGCCGTCGTCCTGCAGCTCGCGGACGATGGACAGTCGCGGATAGGCCTCCCGCGTGAGCTTGAGCCACAGGACGCGCTCGGGGAACTTCGACCGCCGGTTGTACGGCGGCTTGTGCGTCGCGATCAGCCGCAGCTCCCGGACCTCGGCCTCCAGCGAGTGCGCGCACGGGATCGCCTCCACCCGCTCGGCCGCGTTGAGCATCTCGTCGATGCGGGCCCGCTTCTCCGCCGCGGTGAAATAGCTGCGCACGCGCGTGGCGATCGACGAGCTCGTCCCGATATACAGCGGGCGGTCCTTGTGGCCCCGGAACACGTAGACCCCGGGCTTGTCGGGCAGCCCGTCGGCGAGGTGCCGCTTGCGGCGCTGGGCGGGGCTGACCGCCTTCACGAACTCCAGGACGTCGCCGACCGTGTGCACCTTGAGGCTGCCCAGCCGGGCGAACAGGCCGTGCAGCACGTCGACGGTGGCCCGCGCGTCGTCGAGGGCGCGGTGGACCGGCTGGGTGGCCGCGCGGAAGTGCCGGGCCAGCGTCGAGAGCTTGTGGTTGGGCACCTCGTCGGCGATGAGCGCGCGCCGGGCGATGGCGGCGGTGTCGAGCACGAGCGGCTTGGGCCACGCGTAGCCGTGCTTGGCGCAGGCGGCCTTGAGGAAGCCGACGTCGTAGGGCGCGTTGTGGGCCACCCAGACCGCGCCGGCGGCGAACTCCAGGAACGCGGGCAGGACCGTGTCGATCTTCGGCGCCTCCAGCAGCATCACCTCGGTGATGCCGGTCAGCACCGTGATGAACGCGGGCAGCTGCTCCTCGGGGTTGACCAGCGTGCCGAACTCGCCCAGCACCTCGCCGCCGCGGACCTTGACGGCACCGATCTCGGTGATGCCGCCGCCGTCCGGTGCGCCGCCCGTGGTCTCCAGGTCGACGACGACGAACGTGCTCGAGAACAGCGTCGCGGCACGCGGATCGTCGAACAGGGCATCGAGCGTTTCCTGGTGGTAGTCGGGCACGGCCGCACACTACGCACGGGGTCTGACAATTTCCGGCAGGCGCGGCGCGCCCGGTCCGCCGCGAATGCCTCAGTGGGACGGGAACCGCAGCTCGAACCGCACGTCCGGCGAGCCGACGATGGCCGACGTCGAGGCCACTGTGGCGCCGTGAGCTCGCAGGATGTCCGCGACGGCACGCGGCACGGGCTCGTCGGCCGCGCGATGGCCGGCCAGGTCCGCCTGCCACTCCGGCGGGATCGAGCCGCCGGCGTGGGCGATCTCGATGGTCGGGGACGGCGCGCCGAGCACCCGCACGGCGACCCGGCCGCCCGCGGGTGCCGTCTTCAGCGCGGTGAAGACCACATAGTCCAGCGCTCGCGACAGCTTCGCGGGATCCGCGTGTACCGAGGCCTCGTCCTTGATCGCGAGCGTGATCGCGATGTTGCGCGCGTCGGCGATGCCCCGCAGCTCGCGGATCCGCGCCTCGGTCAGGTAGGCCAGGTCGACCGAGCGCGGCTCGGGGATGCCGTCGAGCTCGTCGGTGACGACCAGGCGCCGCAGCTCCAGCAGCTCGGTGACCTGGTGGGCGAGGGCCCGCAGGCCACGCATCTGGTCGAGGTTGAGCCGGTGCGGCGCATGGTCGACCACGCACAGCGTGCCGAGCGCTGCGCCGCCGCTGGTCAGCAGCGGGGCACCGGCGTAGAACCGGATGCCGTCGTCGCCGCGCACGAACGGGTTGTCGGCGAACCGCGCGTCGGCGGTCGCGTCGGGCACCACCATGAGGTCGCGTCCCATGATCGCGTGGGCGCAGAACGCCACCTCGCGGGGCGTCTCCGTGCCGGCGACGTCCCCGACCTTGGCCTTGAACCACTGCCGCTCGGTGTCGACCAGCGTGACCAGCGAGATCGGTGCGCCGCAGAGCTCGCTGGCGATACGGACGATGTCGTCGAAATCGGTCTCGGGTGGCGTGTCGAGGACGGCCATCGCGCGCAGGGCGCCGACCCGCTCGGCTTCGTTGTGGGGCACCGGAACGGCCATTTCTGTGCCTCCCCCGCCGGTCACTCAATAGGGCTAAACCAGGATATGTCAGCTTTTAGCCGTTCGAGGGAAGGCGGCCGTCTCCGACTCCATCCAGGGCGAATCTGGTCGACAATGCGACACTGGAGTGATGTCCATGCACGACGCCCCCGACGACCTCACCACCGAGGCCGCGGTGACGTCTGCACAGCCCGTGGACGATCAGCTCGAGCCCGTCCTTCCCGAGGCCGTCCGCCAGCGCGTGATCGCGCTCGCCGCCGGGGCCATCACCGGGGTACCGCTGGATGAGCTCCCCATGCCGTTGCGCCGGGTGGCGAAGTTCGCGCCCAACCGCCGCGCCCGCCTGGGCGGACCGGTCATCGCGATGCAGCTGGCCGGCGACCCCCTGTTGCGGCAGCGGCTGGCCACCCGGGTGGTCAACGACGCCGGCGACCTGGGCGCCTCGATCCTGGAGGGGGTGGCGCCCGCCGCCGCCGACCCGGTCGAGGTCGCCGCGCTGGCCTACCTGGCCCGGCCCGACGGCTGGCGCTCGCTGATCGCCGACGCCACCGAGGCGGTCCGGGCGGATGCCGAGAACGCCGTGGCCGCCGACCGGATCCGCGACGTCGAGCAGCGGCTCGCCCGCGCCGAGCACGACCGGGCGGTGGCCCGCGTCGAGGCCGACAAGCTGCGCGACGAGCTGGCCCGGCTGCGGGACGAGGCCGCCGGGCTGCGCGAGGAGGTGCGCTCGCTCGGCAAGACGCTGCGCGAGACCCAGGCCCGCGAGCGCAAGTCCACCGACATGCTGTCGGCCGAGAAGGGGCGGGCCGCCCGCACCGCCGCCGACCACGACGCCGAGCTGCGCCGCCTGCGCGCCAAGCTGGCCGAGGCCGAGACGGCGGCCGGCGCCCAGCGGCAGAGCGCCAAGGACGCCCGCGCGGTCGACGACGCCCGGCTCTGGCTGCTGCTGGAGACGATCGGCCAGGCGGCCGTCGGCCTGCGCCGCGAGCTGGCCCTCGACCCGACCGACAAGCTGCCCGCCGACTTCGTGGCCGAAGCCGCCGCCGACCGGCCGGAGAACGCCCCGGGCACCGCCGCCCGCGCGCTCGACGCCGACGACCCGGCCCGCCTCGACCAGCTGCTGGGCCTGCCGAAGGCGCACCTGATCGTCGACGGCTACAACGTGACGAAGAAGGGGTACGCCGAGATCTCCCTGGAGCAGCAGCGCAACCGGCTGATCACGGGCGTCGGCGGGCTGGCGGCGCAGACCAGGGCCGAGGTCACGGTGGTGTTCGACGGCGCCGAGCGGGTGCACGGGCTGCCGCCGGCGCCGCGCGGCGTCCGCGTGCTCTTCTCGCGCAAGGGCGAGACCGCCGACGAGCTGATCCGGCGCCTGGTCCGGGCCGAGCCGGCGGGCCGGCCGATCGTCGTGATCTCCTCCGACAAGGAGGTCGCCGACGGGGTGCGCCGCCACGGTGCGTATCCGCTCGCGTCCGACACCCTCCTGCGCCGCCTGTCACGCTCCTGACCTGCGGATATCCGTTTTTGTCGTACCCCACCTCTACCGTGTGTGTTGCCCCGACATGCGGAGGAGGAGCGATGCTCGTCGACTGCGACAGCTGCTCGGTGCGCGGCACCGCCTGCGGCGGATGCGTGGTGACCCTGCTGCTCGACACCCCACCGGCGATCCACCAGCTCGGCGCGGCCGAGGTCCGGGCCATCGAGGTGTTCGAGCTGGCCGGCTTCGAGGTCACCGTGCTGGAGCCCACCCACGTCGAGACCGGCTCCGGTGACGCACCGGAGCGGCCCCGCCGCCGGCGGGCCGCATAAGCTAGCGCGATGACCTCTCGGCAGTGGGCCGCGGCCTCCCTGGTCGTGCTCGTCGTCGCCGCGGCCGCAGTCGCGCTGCTGCGGGTGCCGTTGACGGCGCCGCCCGCGCCGCGGGCCGACCAGCTGGACGCCCTCGCGACGCTGCCGGCCGACGCGGTCGCCAAGGGACGCGAGTTCCGCGGCGCGCTGCGCCCTCCCATGTATCTCTCGATGGCGCTCGGCCTGGTCGTCGCCCTGCTGCTCGGCCTCACCCCGGCCGGGGCGTGGATCGTCGAGCAGGCCGGCCGCCCGTTCAACGGCCACTGGCTGGGCCGCGCCCTGCTCGGCGGCCTGGCCGTGGTGTTCGTCGGCGAGGTGGTCGCCCTGCCGATCGCCGCCTGGCGCCAGTCCATCCTGCGGCGCTACGGGTTGTCCACGCAGGACTGGGGGGCGTGGACCGTCGACGTCCTCAAGGGCTACGCGGTCGGCGCCGTCATCGGCGCCATCGTGCTCGTCGGCTTCTTCACCATCACCCACTTCGCCCCCCGCTGGTGGTGGGCGTGGGGCGCGGCCGGTGCGGCGGCCCTCACCGTGCTGCTCACGTTCGTGTTCCCGGTGCTCGTCGAGCCCATCTTCAACAAGTTCACCCCGATGCCGGAGGGCGAGCAGCGCACCCGGCTCATGGCGATGGCCGAGCGCGACGGCGTGCCCGTCCGCGACGTGCTCATCGCCGACGCCTCCCGCCGGACACGAGCGGTCAACGCCTACGTGTCGGGGTTCGGCCCGACCCGGCGGATCGTCGTCTACGACACGCTGCTCAAGGAGGCGCCGCCGGCCGAGGTCGAGTCGGTCGTCGCCCACGAGCTCGGCCACGCCAAGGACAACGACGTGTTCACCGGAACGCTGCTCGGGGCGCTGGGCGCCGCGGCGGCGGTCTGCGCGCTGTACCTGCTGGGGTCCTGGCCCGGGCTCTTACGCCTGGCCCGCGTCGACTCCATCGCCGAGCCGCGGGCCGTCGCGCTGCTGCTCGCGATAGCGGCCGTGGCCGGGCTGTTCGCCGGCCCGCTCCAGTCGTTCGTGTCGCGGCGCGTCGAGGCCCGGGCCGACCAGCACGCCCTGGAGCTGACCGGCGACCCGGCCGGCTTCGAGGCGATGCAGTCGCGGCTGTCCCTGGTCAACCTCGGCGACCCGGACCCCAATCCGGTGGAGCAGTTCCTGTTCGGCTCGCACCCGACTGCGGTCGAGCGGATGGCCGCCGCGCGCGCCTATGCCCGCGGCGAGCGTTGAGGCAGGGTAGGGGATGAGGGCGGCGCGGCATGCGACGACGGCGCTGGGGACGGCGCCGCGGCGGGCGAGGACGACCCGGCCCGCGGTGACTGCGCGGCCCGCGGTGACTGCGCGGTGCGCGGTGACTGTGCGGTGTGCGGTGACTGTGCGGCCCGAGAAGCCGATGCGGTTGGGGGCAGGGCGAACGGTGGAGGTCTGGCCGACGACGCAGAGTCGGACTGCGGCCGTGCGGTGGGGCGCGGCATCCTGCCTGGCCTCGGTGGCGTCGGGTGTGCGGGCGGCCTAGGCGATGAGAACGCTGCTCGTGACCAATGACTTTCCGCCTCGGCCCGGGGGGATCCAGCAGTTCGTGCACAACCTTGCCGTGCGGCAGCCGCATGGCGAGGTCGTCGTCTATGCCTCCACCTGGAAGGGCTCCGAGAAGTTCGACGCTGAGCAGCCGTTCGAGGTGGTGCGGGAGAACACCGGGATGTTGCTGCCCACGCCGTCCGTGGCGCGGCGGGCGGCCGAGCTGGCGCGGGCGCACGAGTGTGACACCGTCATGTTCGGGGCCGCGGCGCCGCTCGGGCTGCTGGCCGACGGCCTGCGGCGGCGGGGCGGGATCCGGCGGGCGGTGGCGCTCACCCATGGGCACGAGGTCGGGTGGGCGGCGTTGCCCGGGGCGCGGGGGCTGTTGCGGCGGATCGGGCGGGGGGCGGACGTCGTGACGTACCTGGGGGAGTACACCCGGGTGCGGCTCGCTCGCGTGCTCGACGGGGTGACGACCCTGGAGCGGCTGGCGCCCGGCGTGGACGTCGATGCGTACTCGCCGTCGGTGGACGGGAGCGTGGTGCGGGAGCGGCACGGGCTGAGCTCGGTTCCCGTGATCGTCTGCGTGTCCCGGCTGGTGCCGCGCAAGGGGCAGGACGTGCTCATCCGGGCGCTCCAGCGCGTGCACCGCACGGTGCCCGACGCCACGCTGCTGATCGTCAGTGGCGGGCCGGACCGGAAGCGGCTCGAGCGGCTCGTCCTCGAGACGGGGCTGCAGCGGCACGTCGTGTTCACCGGGTCGGTCTCGTGGGCCGAGCTGCCCGCGCACTACGCGGCCGGGGACGTCTTTGCCATGCCGTGCCGGACCCGGCGGCGCGGGCTCGACGTCGAGGGGCTCGGGATCGTCTACCTGGAGGCCTCCGCGACCGGGCTGCCGGTGGTCGCCGGCGACTCCGGCGGAGCCCCCGACGCGGTCCGCGAGGGCGAGACCGGGTACGTCGTCAACGGCCGCGACGTCCACGCCGTCGCCGAGCGGCTCACGAACCTGCTCACCGATCCGTTCCTGGCCTCCCGCATGGGTGCCGCCGGCCGGGCCTGGGTCGAGTCCGAGTGGCGCTGGGAGACCCAGGCCGCCCGGCTCCGCACCCTGCTCGCCGGCTGACCCGAGAACTCCCACCGCGGCCGGTCGAGCCCCCACGCCCGTGATCGATGGAGCGTTCTGGTCGCCATGACAGCCAGATCTCTCCATCGATCAATGAGAGCGGGCTGCGGTGGGGGGTCGCGGGGGCGGGTCGCGGTGGGGGGTCGCGGGGGCGGGTCGCGGTGGGGGGTCGCGGGGG
>NZ_BMPI01000054.1:0-47651 GCF_014647515.1 Dactylosporangium sucinum
CCTTCGACACTGAGCCGATGGTGACCGGCCCCTCCGCTTCGCTCCGGACCGGTCACGCGCCCTCCGCTTCGCTCCGGACGCGCGCCTTCGACACTGAGCCGATGGTGACCGGCCCCTCCGCTTCGCTCCGGACCGGTCACGCCGCGACCCGGGACAGCGCGCGGTGCAGCAGGCGGGCGTCGCCGAGCATGCTCCGCAGCTTACGCTCCAGCCCGGCGATCGGAATCAGGTTCTGCGGCGCGCGGGGGTCCTTGTAGGCGGTCGACGCGAAGCGGGGGAGCGTCACCGTCGAGAGGTCGGCGAGGGCCACCGCGTCGGCCGGGGCGAGGTCGGCCGAGCACTCGGCGCGGACCAGCCCGGTCCACGGCGAGCCGGCCGGCCCGGGCAGCCGCAGGTACCACGAGAACCGGTGCCAGGACGTGCCCAGCACGAACACCGGCGACCGCTGTCCACCGCGGAGCGCGGTGACGACGGCGGTCAGCTCGCTCTTGAGGTACTCCTTCTGATGCGTCTTGATGTAGCCCAGCGTCCGCGGCAGGTGCGCCCGCTCCTGCAGCGGCCCGTCGACGATCAGCAGGTCGCCGTCGGTGCGCTCCTCGTTCGACACCCCGACCTCGAGCGCCCGCATGTGCCGCTGGACGCCCAGGGCCAGGTCCTTCGGCTCGCCGCGGGCGACCCGGCGGGCCGGGTACCGGATGCTGCCGGCCACGATCGGCGGCAGCGGGTCGAGCGGCGTGAACAGCCCCCGCTCGATCCGCGTGGTGGCCACCTGCGCCGCGCCCCGGTCGAGGTCGCAGCGCACGACGCCGGCCGCGTACGAGGCGGCGACGCCCGGGTGCGTGGTGCCCTCGTCGTCGGTGAGCCAGACGCGCGCGTCGACGCGCTGCACCCCGTCGACGATGAGCACCGTGCCGGGCGGCCGCACGCCGGCCGCGGCGTCGATCGGCCGCCACGCGGCCTCCGGCAGCTCGACGTCGGCCTGGATCTGGGCGCTGCTCTGCGCCTGCGGCCCGCCCGGGCCGTCGGTGGCCTCGAACGCGATGCCGTACGCCGGGTCCCAGGCGTCGACGTGCAGCTTCACAGGCCCACCCGCTCGATGCGCGCGGTCCGGGCGTCGCGCCGGACCTCGAACCGGACCGGGATCCGCTCGGCGAGCGCCCCGACGTGCGTGACGACGCCGACCATCCGGTCGCCGCGGGCGGCCAGGTTCTCCAGCGTCGCCGCCACGGTGTCGAGGGTGGACGAGTCGAGCGTGCCGAAGCCCTCGTCGAGGACGATCGATTCGAGGCTGGCGGCCGCCGTGGACATCCCGGCCAGCTGGTCGGAGAGCGCCAGCGCGAGCGCGAGCGACGCCTGGAACGTCTCGCCGCCGGACAGCGTGCGCACCGCCCGCCGCAGGCCCGCGTCGTGGTGGTCGACGACGAAGAACTCGCCCTTCTCGTGGACCAGGTCGTACTGGCCGTTGGAGAGCTCCCGCAGCGTGCGGGAGGCGCCGTCGACGAGCGTGTCGAGCGCCTCGGCGAGCAGCCACCGCTCGAAGCGGTCGGCCCGCAGGTGCTGGGCGAGCGCCCGGGCGACCTGGCTCTCCTTGGCGACGTCGTCGCGCTGCTCGCGGATGCGCTCGGCGTCCTTGCGCCGCTCCTCGATCCGCCGCCGGCTCGCGTCGGCGCGCTCCAGGGCGACCGCCGCGTCGCGGGCCGGGTCGGCGCCGGGCGCCGGCAGGCCGGCGTCGGTGAACAGGGTGCGTAACTCGTCGCGCACCTCGGTGACCCGCCGCTCGGCGGCGTGCAGCTCGTCGACCGCGGCCTGCCGGCCGGCCCGCCGGCGGCCCGCCTCGCCGGTCGCCCAGGCGGCGAGCGTGCCCCACGCGTCGGCGAGGTCGTCGCGGTTGGCCGGCGGCGGCGCGAACGCGGCGAGCGCGTCGCGGGCGGTGTCGAACGCGCGCCAGGCCGACCGCAGCTTCTCCTCGGCCCGGTCGGCGGTCGTGCCCGCCTTGCGGTGCGCGTCGCGGGCCCGCCGCACGTCGGCACCGGCCTTCTCCAGTCCACTCTGGATGGACGCGATCGCGTCGAGCTCGCGGCGCAACGCGTCGGGCTCCGGCGCGCCGTCGAGTGCCGTGTCCAGGGCCGTCAACCGGGCGTCCACCTGCTCCGCGTGGGCCTTGGCCGCGGCGAGCGCCCGGTCGGCGTCCCGCGCGGCGCGGTCCCGGTCCTCGACCGCCGAGGCGGCCGCGTCGCTGCGCTTCCGGGCGGCGTCCCCGGCGACCCGCAGCGCGGCGACCGCCGAGTCGTGCGGCGCCTCCGGCACCTCGTGGACGGTCTGCGTGCACACCGGGCACGCCTCGCCGGCCGTCAAGAAGGGCCGCAGGGCCATCGCCCGATCGACGGCCATCGCCGCCTGGTAGGCCTCGCGGGCGGCCTCCAGCGCGGCGAGGGCGTCGGCGGCCTGCATCCGCGCTTCCGCCAGAAGCCCCGCCGCGGAGGTGTGTTGCCGGGTGGCCTCGGCAACAGCGGAACGCACCGAAGCCGCCTCGGCCGCCAGCCGCGAACGTTCGGCGTGCGTGTCGAGCAGCCGGCGCAGCGCCGCCGCGTCGCCGGCCGCCTGGAGCTCGCCGCGCAGCTTCTCCTCGGCCTCCTCGGCCGCGCGGGCGGCGTCGAGCGCCCCGGTGACGGCCTCGCGGGCGGTGGCGGCGGCCGCGGCGAGCGTCGCCGCCTCGCCGGGCACCGCGACCCCGGCCAGCCGCTCGATCTGCGCGTCGAGGTCGGCGAGCGCGCCGGCGGCCTGGCCGGCGAGCCGGCCCGCGTCGGCGAGCTGCGGCGCGATGCGGTCGGCCGCGGTGCCGAGGCCGGCGAGCGCCGCGACCCGGGCGACGGCGGCGGCCAGTGCCTCGTCGCCGGTGTCCGAGAGCGCGCTCAGCTGGTCGTCGAGGATCTTCAGCTTGGCTTCGGCAGCGGTACCGAGGGCGGTCGCCCGCTCCCGGATCTGCCCGTACACGTCGAGGCCCAGCAGGTTGACCAGGATCTTCTGCCGCTCGGCCGGCTTGGCGTGCAGGAACGCCGCGAACTCGCCCTGCGGGAGTACGACGCACTTGGTGAACTGCTCGTACGGCAGGCCGACGACGGTCTGGACCGCCTCGTCGACCTCGCTCGCGGTACCGGCGAGGACCGTGCCGATGTCGTCCCCGGTGAGGCCCGTGTCGAACTTGCCCAGGTCGAAGCCGTGGGGGAGGGCCTCAAGCCCGGCGTGCTTCGTGGTGACCGCGCCCTTGGCGTCGCGGCGGACCACGCGGGCCAGCACGTACCGCACCCCGGCCGACTCGAACACCAGCCGCACCCGGGCCTCGGCCGCCGACGGGGCGAGCGCGTTGGCGATGGCCCGCCGGTCGCCCCACCGGGGGACGGTGCCGTAGAGGGCGAAGCAGATTGCATCGAGGACCGTCGACTTCCCGGCGCCGGTCGGGCCGACGAGGGCGAAGAAGTCGGTGTCGGTGAAATCGACGGTCGTCGGCTCCCGGAAGACCGTGAAGCCGTCGAGGTCGAGCCGGATGGGCCTCACTGGGACACCACCTCGTCGTGCAGCCGGTGGAACAGGGCCACGGTCGCGTCGTCGGCGTGCCCGCGCTGGGACAGGTAGTCGGCGAACAGCTCGCCGGCCGAGCGCCCGGCCCGGGCCGGCTCCGAACCGCCGGCGGAGCGCGGGTCCGGCAGCAGCTTGGGGTCGATGCGGACCTCAAGGGCCTTCGGCAACAGCTCCTGCACCTCCTCGCGCAGGCCCGCCCGCGGCTTCTCCTGCACGTACACCCGCAGCCACGCATCCCCGGTGTCCAGTGTGGACAGCTGCTCCAGCGTGCCCCGGACGGTCCGCAGCGGGGTCTTCACCGGCAGGGTGACCTCCCGCGCGTGCGCCGCGGTCGTCGCGGTGACGTCGACGACGACGGCGGTGGAGAGGTTCTCCTCCTCGCCGAAGTCGATCGGGAGCGGGCTGCCGCTGTACCGGATCGGGCAGGGGCCGTTGACGGACTGCGCGCGGTGCAGATGGCCGAGCGCCACGTAGTGGGCCGACGACGGGAACACGCTGGCGGGCACCGCGTAACCCATGATCGTGTGCGCCTCCCGCTCGCCGCCACCCATCGTGGCGCCGATGACGGTCAGGTGCGCGGTGATCAGGTTGACCGTGTCGCCGCCGAAGCCCTTGGTCAGCGCGCTGAGCAGGTCGCCGATGTGCTGGGGATAGGACTGGGCGTTCTCGGCGGCGGAGAGCTCGAACATCTCGGCGGCGCGGACGGCGTACCGCTGCGAGACGAACGGCAGCGCCGCGAGCCGCCACTGCTCGCCGTCCTTTGTCGTGCCGGCCAGCATGAGGTCGTCGGGCTTGCCGATCGCGCCGCGGATGGTGATGCCGGCCGCGTCCGCCCACGGGCGCAGCGCGTCGAGGGCCGCGCCGTTGTCGTGGTTGCCGCCGATGACGACCACCTCGGCGCTCTTTCGCAGCGCCGACAGGCCCCGCGTCACGATTTTCACCGACTCGGCGGTCGGCGTGGCCCCGTCGTACAGGTCGCCGGCGACGATGACCAGGTCGGGCTGCTCGGCCTTGGCGACCTCGACGAGCGCGTTGATCGCCGCGATGTGGTCGGCGGCCCGGGACTGTCCCTTGAGGACCTTGCCGACGTGCCAGTCCGAGGTGTGCAGGATCCGCACCCGGTGTGCCCCTTTCCTTAGAACGGGATGTCGTCGTCGGAGATGCCGCCCGCGCCGACCCGGGCCACTACCGCGAACGGGTCGCCGCCCTGCACGAGCGAGCGCAGCGTCGCGGCCGGGGGCGGCCCCGCCTCGCCGGGCCGGGTGGCCCACGACGGGAACGGGAACTCGATGCACAGCGGCACCGGGATCTCCGGCTGTGAGACGAACATGGTGCCGGGCTTGGCCAGCAGGGCCCGCTGCCGCTGCGCGGGCGGGAGGAAGCCGTACTCCGGGCGCGAGGCCTCGGCCGGGTCGAGCCGCCCGACCACCCGGACCGCCGAGTTGGCCACGATCCGCCGCTCGACCTCGCTGGCGGTCTGCTGCGCGCCGATGAGCACGACGCCGAGGGACCGGCCCCGCTCGGCGATGTCGAGCAGCACCTCCTTGATCGGGCTCGTGCCGTCCCGCGGCGCGTACTTGTTCAGCTCGTCGAGCACCACGAACAGCAGCGGCTTGGCGGTGCCGGCCTTCTCCTTGCGCTCGAACTCGGTGCGCAGGGTGACGCCGACCACGAACCGCTGCGCGCGGTCCGGCAGGTTGTGCAGGTCGACCACGGTCACCTGGGCGCTCTCGGCGGTGTTGATCTGGTGCGGCTTGCGGGTCGCGAGGTCGCCGCGGATCAGCCGGGACAGGTCCTTCTTGCTGCCGATGAGCCGCCGCGCGAACGCGTTGACGGTGCCGAGGCCGATGGAGCTGCCCGCCCACTGGCCGCGGGTCGAGTCGTCGTTGAGCTGCTCGACGACGAAGTCGACCAGGTCCGCGTACGAGTTGATGCGGGTGCCGTCGATCGCGACCCCGCCCTCGGCCGGCTGGGCGATGCGGGCGAGATGCGCGGTGACGGAGTGGACGACCATCGTGTACTGCTGGCGTTCGTCGTCGGCGTCGGCGAACACGTAGGGCAGGAGCCGATCGGCGCAGAACTCCTGGAGCGTCCAGTAGAAGGCGTCCACGCCCGACAGCCGGCTGCTGACGTCGGGGGTACCGCTGGCGTCGCCCGCCCGCGGCGGCGCGTAGACGCGCACGTCGGGGAAGGGGCCGGCGACCAGGCCGAGCCGCGCGTAGGCGTCCTCGGTCGCCCGGTCGAGCCGCGCGTTGGGGTGGTCGAGGAAGAGCAGGTCCTCGCCCTTGACGTTGAAGATGAGCGCCCTGGTGTTGGCGGTCTCCCCGGCGCCGCCGAGGACGCCGGAGCGGAACACGGAGTACAGCAGGAACGTCGCGAAGCTCGTCTTCGTGGCGACGCCGGAGATCCCCGAGATCGACACGTGGGCGCCCCGCGTGCCGTCGAGGAAGTCGGCGTTGAGGAACATCGGCGCGCCGTCGCGGCCGAAGCCCATCGGGATCGTGCGCTCCATGCGGTCGAAGTACAGGGCGCCGGCCCGCGCGTCGCCGCGCGCCCGGTGCACGAGCGCGCCGGGGGTCGGCGGCACGTAGACCTCCGGGTCGACCCGCGTGGTGGTGATCTCGGCCGCCTCCTGGATGGTCGCGGGCAGCGTGCCGTCGGCGACCAGGAAGACGTCGGAGTCGAACACCACGCCCTCGTGCCGGGCGCGCACGGCGGTCACGACGCCGGCGATCGTGACGGGGTCGTGCTCGGGGAGGTCACGCTTGGTGACGACGACGTCGTCGAGTTGCAGGTACGCCCCGTCCTCGACGGCCACCCAGAACGTCAGCGGGGTGGCGTCGGCGGTACCGAGGACGCGCCCGACGATCGGACCGTCACCCTCGGCTGCCGTCTCGTCCTCCATGGTCGACCCCCAGTACATGTGTTCGCCTGTGCATCGTGCCTCAAGACCACCAGCGGGTCGAAGCCACCACGCCATCGGGGTGTGGATTCACGTTCGGAAATACGGGCAAATGCGGATGCAACACGCCCTTGTCCACAGGGATGTGGCGGGTTGTCCACAGGCATGTGGATACCGCTGTGGATGGCGGGCTATCGGCAGTACCGCAGGATCAGCTGGCCCTCGGCAAGCAGGGCGTGACGGAGCGTGAGCTCTTGGGGGGCCGGGATCGGGGGCCCGGCGGTGATCCGGCCGGCGCCCGGACCGGCGAGCAGCGGGGACACGGTGAGGCACAGCTCGTCGACGAGGCCGGCTGCGGTGAGTGACCCGAAGAGGTGGGGGCCGCCCTCGCTGAGGATGCTGCGAAGGCCGCGCTCGCGCAGCTTGCCGACGGCTCCGGGGAGGTCGCCGGCCGGGGTGATGATGTCGGCCACTCCGGTCAGGTGGTCCGCCCGGCTGTCGGTGATCACGATCGGGCGGACCGGGGCGTCGGCGAGCGCCGGGTGGGCCGGGTCGAGGTCGGCGCGGCCGGAGACGACGACGAGCACCGGATACTCCGGCTTGCCGTGCGCCGCGCGCCATGCGCGGCGCTCGTCGTCGAGGCGCAGGGCGCGGTAGCCCTCGTCGCGCAGCGTGCCGGCGCCGACCAGGAGGGCGTCGCACAGCATGCGCAGGATGCCGAAGGCCCGCTTGTCGGCCGGGCCGGAGAGCTTTTCTGATCTGCCCTCGACGGTGCCGGCGCCGTCGAGGCTCGTCACGAAGTTCAGCCGCAGCCACGGGGTGCGCGGCTCGGTGTAGAGGGCGACGAGGTCCGGGTCCGGGTCGTGGGACGGCCAGAGTTGCTGCACCCGCCGACTTTACTCGCCGGGTGGCCCGGTCACCGGCGGTGTCGGCTGGGGCTCGCGGTGCTGGCAGTCGCAGTGGTTGCCGCCCGGGCACTCCTCGTGCCGTTTCTCGCGACACGCTGGGCAGATCACGTGTTCAGGGTGCGCCGCCGGTTCCCGGCGGTCAAGAATGACTGCACCATGGCGCGCTTGATCTACCAACTCCGGATCGTCCTCGACGGCGTCACCCCGCCGGTCTGGCGGCGAGTGCTCGTGCCCGGCGGCTTCACCCTCGACCGGGTCCACCGGGTGGTGCAGTTCGCGATGGGCTGGGGTGACCGGCACCTGCACGTGTTCGACGCGGACGGTGTCCAGTACGGCGTGCCCGACCCCGACGGCCTCCTCGAGGTGCGCGACGAGCTGGACGTGCGCCTGGACGCGGTCGCGCAGCTGGGTTCCCGGCTGCGCTACACGTACGACTTCGGCGACTGGTGGGAGCACGAGATCGTCGTGGAGGACGTGATGCCGGCCGAGCTCGACATCCGCTATCCGATGTGCGTCGGCGGCGAGCGTGCCTGCCCGCCGGACGACGTGGGCGGTCCGGAGGGCTACCGCGACTTCCTCGCGGCGTACGGCGACCCGACGCATCCGGAGCACGTGGCGATGCGCGAGTGGCTGGCGAAGGACTTCGACCCGGTGGCGTTCGACGCCGCCCGCGCGACGGCCCTGCTGCGCCGCATGACCTGACGGGAGCGCCCGACATTCCGGAAATGTCGGTCACGAAACCGGCAGGGGCCAGCGCGGCGCGGAGCCGGCTGGGGAAGGCCGGCGCGGTGCGGAGCCCGCGGGGAAGGTCGGCGCGGTGTCGTGGGCGAGGAGCCCCTCGCCGGCCGGGCGATGACCGCCCCGAGGCGGCCGGCGAGGGCTTCGGCCGGGCTCGCCCATGATCGTGGGAAGGATCTGGCTGTCCCGGCGACCAAATGTTTCCCACGATCATGGGCTGGCCGCGGTCTGCCCCCATGAAACCCGGCCGGGGCGGGACTCCCGCGCGTTTGGGGGCGGCGGGTGGATGGGGGGTCGGGTCGGTGTGGGGCGGTCGTGAATCTTTCACGGGTGAATGGGGTTGGTTGCCTGGTGGCGCCGCGGATTCCGTGGCGTCCGGCCGCGGGCGTGTTTCGGGCCGCCGCGCGGGATTAGCGTGACGCACGCCTCGGGTTCCGAGGTGGTCGAGGTTGCCGGGCGTCCACGCTCAATCCGGTGATGTCGATCGATGCGCCCTGACCCCGGCGCCAGGTGATCCCCGGCCCGTGGGTTGAACGAAACGACGAAGTCGGTCGATGTGCACAGCGGCCGGCGAACAAGACAATTATCGATGCTTCCCGGGCCGATGTAACGAGATTGGTCGATTTTCAGCGACTGGCCAATACCGGAGCGCGGCCGCAGAACCGCCTAGGGGCGTAGGGCCATGCCGCCCGCGGCGACATATCGCGGTAAAGCGGTACAAGCTCGGGCAACGAAATCTCGCGGTAACGAAATGGGAACGCTCCCATTGCCCCATTGACACGTCGGCGTTCGCGCGCCAGTCTCATGGGAGCGCTCCCGCGGCTGTGGCCGGAACCACACCCCGCAGCCGTGGGGGGCATCAATTCGCATGTCCGCCATACCCCGACCGTGCCCGCACCCGGCCCGGTCGCCCAAGCATCACACCCCCACACCCACACCCATCACGACCTGAGAGAGGGGTCAGGATGAGCGTCACCACGCGCCGCATGCGTTCCATCGCCGCGGCCGCGCTCACCGTCGGGCTTGCCCTCGGTGCCGGCGCCTGCAGCGCCAAGGATGATGAGCCCAGTGCGGACAGCACCGGGCCGGTCACCATCTCGCTGTCCTACTTCGGCACGCCGGGCTTCAACCAGGCGGTCAAGGACTTCGAGGCGGCGAACCCGAACATCAAGGTCGACGTGAAGAACGAAGGCCAGACCAAGGACTTCGTGCCGAAGCTGGCCCAGCAGATCTCCGCCGGCAGCGGTGCGAGCGACGTGGTCATGCTCGAAGAGGGCATGCTCCTGCAGTACCTGAAGGACAACAAGGGCTTCGCCAACCTGCTCGACCTGGGCGCCGGCTCGCTCGAGAGCGAGTACCTGTCGTTCAAGTGGAAGAACGCGTTCACCGCTGACGGCAAGAAGCTCGTCGGCCTCGGCACCGACGTCGGCCCGCTGGCCATGTGCTACCGGACCGACCTGTTCGCCAAGGCGAACCTGCCCACCGCCCGCGACGAGGTCAGCAAGCTCTGGCCGACGTGGGAGGACTACATCAAGCAGGGCGAGAAGTTCAAGGCCGCGAACACCGGTGCCGCGTGGATCGACTCCGCGACCAGCATCATGCAGCCGTACATCATGCAGAACAGCGACACCTGGTTCTACGACAAGAGCGACAAGTACATCGGCGACACCAACCCGGCCGTCAAGAAGGCCTACGACCTGGGCATGGACATGGCCGCCAAGGGCCTGACCTCCAAGCTCGCCCGTTGGCAGGCCGACTGGGACGCCGCCTTCAAGAACGCCGCGTTCGCGACCGTGCCGTGCCCGCCGTGGTACACCGGCGTGATCAAGGAGCGCGCCGGCGACGGCGGCAAGAACAAGTGGGACATCGCCACCATCCCCGGCAAGGGCGGTAACTGGGGCGGCTCCTACCTGGCGATCCCCGAGCAGAGCAAGAAGAAGGCTCAGGCGTTCGAGCTCATCAAGTACCTGACCGGCAAGCAGGGCGGCCTGGCCGCGTTCAAGGAGGCCGGCCCGCTGCCGTCCTCGGTGTCGGCCCTCGCCGACCCGTCGCTGACCGGTGCCACGAACGACTACTTCAACAACGCCCCCGTCGGCCAGATCTACGCCGGTGCGGCCAAGGACCTCAAGCCGATCTACCTGGGCCCGAAGCACCAGGCCCTCTGGGAGAACGGTTTCGAGCCGGCCATGCAGGCGGCCGAGCAGGGCAAGTTGAGCGCGCAGGCGGGCTGGGACAAGGCCATCAAGGACAGCAAGGCGCTGGCCGAGGGCTGATCCAGCCGCTTGAAGAGGGGGCGGAGGTGGCGTCCACGCAATCCCGGTGGACGCCACCTCCGCCGCTTGACCGGAGGAAGGACCGATCCCCATGACCACCAACGTCGGCGAGTTCAGCGGGCCTCGCCACGGGCGCGCCTCGCATCAGGCACCCGACAAGCCACCGCAGCGGCGCTCCGTTCGCTTCGGCCGGTTTGACCTCAAGGTTTCGCCGTACCTGTTCGTCGCACCGTTCTTCCTGCTGTTCGCCGTGTTCGGGGCCTACCCGCTGGTCTACACGGCCGTCCTGTCGCTGCGGAAGAACACGCTGACGGGCGGCGACGCCGGCTTCGTCGGCCTCGAGAACTACACCAAGGTCCTCACCGACCAGCACTTCTGGGTCGTGCTGGGCAACACGTTCGGCCTGTTCATCGTCTCCACGGTCCCGCAGCTCATCTTCGCGCTCATGATCGCCAGCTGGCTGAACAAGAAGATGCGGGCCCGCACCGCGATCCGCATGGGCGTGCTGATCCCCAACATCACGTCCGTCGCGGCCGTCGGCATCGTCTTCGGCCTGATCTTCGCCGACCGGTACGGCCTGGCGAACTGGCTCATCCAGAGCGTCGGCTTCGACCCGGTCGAGTGGCGCAACCACCGCTGGTCCTCGTGGACGGCGATCGCGTTCATGGTGGACTGGCGCTGGACCGGTTACAACGCGCTCATCTACCTCGCCGCGATGCAGGCGATCCCGAAGGAGCTCTACGAGTCGGCGTCGCTCGACGGCGCCTCGGCGATCCGCCGCTTCTGGCGGATCACGGTGCCGCTGATCCAGCCGACGATCCTCTTCACCGTGATCATCTCGACCATCGGCGGCATGCAGCTGTTCACGGAGCCGCTGCTGTTCAACTACGGGCGCATCCAGGGCGGCTCGCTCAACGAGTTCCAGACCGTCGCGATGTACATCTACGAGACCACGTTCACGAACAACTTCAACGTGGGCCGTGGCGCCGCGATCTCCTGGCTGCTGTTCCTGATCATCCTGATCTTCGCGCTGGTGAACTTCATGCTGGTGCGCAGGTCCGTGAAGGGGACGACCTCATGAGCACGCTGACCCGAGCCGCCACGCCGAAGCCGGCCCCGGCGGCCCCGAAGAAGACCTCGGGCCGGGTCCGCAGCGCCTCGGCGGCGCTGTGGACGGCCAGCCCGCTCACCTACGTCGCGCTGATCATCACGATCGTGCTGTCGATCTTCCCGATCGTGTGGTCGTTCATCGTGGCGTCCCGCGACAACAGCGCGGTGACGGCCATCCCGCCGCCGCTCACGCCCGGGCCGAACTTCTTCTCCAACGCCCAGCGGGTGCTGGAGAACAGCGACGCCAACTTCATCTACGGCCTGATCAACTCGGCCGTGGTGTCGTCGTCCGTGACGATCTCGGTGGTGTTCTTCTCGACGCTGGCCGGCTTCGCGTTCGCCAAGCTCAAGTTCAAGGGCAAGAACGCGCTGCTGCTGATCATCATCATGACGATGATGATCCCGACGCAGATCAACATCATCCCGCTGTACCTGCTGATGGTGAAGTTCGACTGGACCAACACCCTGCAGGCGGTCATCGTGCCGTTCCTCGTCCAGGGCTTCGGCGTGTTCATGATCCGGCAGTACGCCTCGTCCGCGATCAGCGACGAGCTGATCGAGGCGGCCCGCGTCGACGGCGCGTCCACCTGGCGTACGTACTGGAGCGTCGTGCTCCCGGCGTTGCGCCCGGCGGCGGCCGTGCTCGGCCTGCTCACCTTCATGCAGACGTGGAACGACTTCCTCTGGCCCTACGTTGTGCTCAACGGTGACACCCCGACGGTGCAGGTTTCGCTGAACATTCTGGCCACCGGTTACTACAAGACCGACTACGTGCAAGTCTTTACCGGGACAGCTCTGGCGATCGTGCCGCTGCTCATCGTGTTCATCGTGTTCGGCCGCCAGATCATCGGCGGCATCATGGAAGGTTCGATCAAGGCGTGACCAGCATCGACCCGCTGACGTTCCCACCCGGTTTCCTCTGGGGGGCGGCGACCGCGTCGTACCAGATCGAGGGGGCGGCCACCGAAGACGGCCGCACCCCGTCCATCTGGGACACGTTCAGCCACACTCCCGGCAAGACCCTCGGTGGGGACACCGGCGACGTGGCGTGCGACCACTACCACCGCTACCGCGAGGACGTCGCACTGATGAAGGACCTGGGCGTGGGCGCCTACCGGTTCTCCATCGCGTGGCCCCGCGTGCAGCCGGGCGGCAGCGGGCCGATGAACGCGCAAGGATTGGACTTCTACCGCCGGCTCGTCGACGAGCTGCTGGAGCACGACATCCTCCCGTGGGTCACGCTGTACCACTGGGACCTCCCGCAGGAGCTCGAGGACGCGGGCGGCTGGCCCAACCGCGACACCGCCGCCCGGTTCGCCGAGTACGCCGTGCAGGTGCACGCCGCGCTCGGCGACCGGGTGCGCAACTGGACGACCTTCAACGAGCCATGGTGCTCGGCGTTCCTCGGCTATGCGTCAGGCGTGCACGCGCCCGGCCGCCAGCACGCGCCGGACGGCCTGGCCGCCATGCACCACCTGCTGCTCGGCCACGGCGAGGCGGTCCGGGCGATCCGTGCCGCCGACCCGGAGGCGAAGCTCGGCATCACGCTGAACCTCTACGCGATCTCGCCGGCCGACCCGGCCAGCCCGGGCGACCTCGACGCCGCCCGGCGCATCGACGGCCTGGCCAACCGGATCTTCCTCGACCCGGTGCTGCTCGGGCGGTACCCCGAGGACGTGCGGCAGGACCTGGCGGGCATCAGCGACTTCGGCTTCGTCCGCGACGGCGACCTGGAGACCATCGCGGCGCCGCTCGACCTGCTCGGCATCAACTACTACAGCCGGCACGTCGTCGGCGCGCCCGACCCGGACGTGCCCGCCGAGCCCTACTGGCGGGCCCCGACGTCCTGGCCGGGCAGCGAGGACGTGCGGTTCCTCAAGCGCCCCGGCGTTCCGGTCACCGACATGGACTGGGAGGTCGACGCGCCCGGGCTCACCGAGACCCTCGTGCGCGTCGCCAAGGAGTACCCGCCGGTCCCGCTGTACATCACCGAGAACGGCGCGGCCTACGCCGACACCGTCGAGCCCGACGGCAGCGTCGACGACGCCGACCGGGTCGCCTACTTCGACGCGCACTTCCGTGCCTGCCACGACGCGATCGCCGCCGGCGCACCGCTGCACGGGTACTTCGCCTGGTCCCTGCTCGACAACTTCGAGTGGGCGTGGGGGTACACGAAGCGGTTCGGCATGGTGCGCGTGGACTACGCGACGCAGCAGCGCACGATCAAGGCCAGCGGTCACCGGTACCGCGAGGTCACCAAGCACAACGGCTTGGCCGGGTAACGTTGCGCCGCCCGACACTGGACGAGGTCGCAGCCCTGGCCGGCGTCGGGCGGGGCACCGTGTCGCGGGTCATCAACGGCTCGCCCCAGGTGAGCCCGGAGGCCCGCAAGGCGGTCGAGAAGGCCATCGACGAGCTGGGGTACGTGCCGAACCGGGCCGCCCGCGCGCTGGTGACCCGCCGCACCGACTCGGTGGCGCTCGTCGTCTCCGAGTCGGAGGAGCGGGTCTTCGGCGAGCCGTTCTTCGCCGGCATCATCCGGGGCGTCAGCTCGCACCTCGCCGACACCGAGATGCAGCTGTGGCTGGCGATGGCCCAGTCGAGCGCCGAGCGCTCGCTGGTCGAGCGCCACCTCAGCGACCAGCACGTCGACGGCGTGCTGCTGCTGTCCCTGCACGACGACGACCCGCTGCCGGACCTGCTGGTCCGCCGCGGGCTGCCGACCGTCCTCGGTGGACGGACGGCCCGGATGCTGGAGTCGGGTCCCAGCGGCCACGCGGGCATCTCCTTCGTCGACAACGACAACGAGGGGGGCGCCTGCACGGCCGTCCAGCACCTGCTCGACCTGGGACGCCGCTGCGTCGCGGCGATCGCCGGCCCGCAGGACATGGGGGTGGGCAAGGCCCGCCTCCGTGGCTACCGGGAGGCGCTGCGCCTGGCGTCCCAGCCCTACGACGACCGGCTCGTCGCATATGGCGACTTCAGTGAGGCGAGCGGCGCGAACGCGATGCACCGCCTGCTCCATCTCAACCCGGGTCTCGACGCCGTCTTCGCCGCCTCCGACCTGATGGCCGCCGGCGCCATCCGCGCCCTGCGTGAGCTGGGCAAGCGGGTGCCCGGCGACGTCGCCGTGGTCGGCTTCGAGGACTCCGCCGTGGCCCGGCAGACCCAGCCGCCGCTCACCACCGTGCACCAGTCGGTGGAGGGCATGGGGCGCGAGATGGCGCGGCTTCTGCTGGCCCGCATCGCCGGCGGGCCGGCCCACTCGACTGTGCTCGACACCCACCTGGTGGTGCGCGAGTCAGCCTGACCATCCCCCGCAGGAGGCACCCCGTGCGCTTCGGCCACTTCGACGACGAACGCCGCGAGTACGTGATCGACCGGCCCGACACGCCGCTGCCCTGGATCAACTACCTGGGCACCGAGGCGTACTTCGGGATCATCTCGAACACGGCCGGCGGCTACTCGTTCTACCGCGACGCCCGGCTGCGCCGGCTGACCCGGTACCGGTACAACAACGCGCCGTTCGACCTCGGCGGCCGCTACATCTACCTGCGCACGGGCGACGGCGAGTTCTGGTCGCCGACGTGGCAGCCGACGCAGCGCGAGCTGACCGACTACGAGTGCCGTCATGGACTGTCCTACACGCGCATCTCCTCGCGGTACCACGGGATCAAGGCGGAGACGCTCTACTTCGTCCCGCTGGAGGAGACCCTCGAGGTCTGGCGGCTGACGGTGACCAACGAGCGCGACGAGGCGGTCGAGCTCTCGGCGTTCTCGTCGGTCGAGTTCTGCCTGTGGGACGCGCAGGACGACGCCACCAACTTCCAGCGCAACTTCAGCACCGGTCAGGTGGAGGTCGAGGACGGGGTCATCTACCACAAGACCGAGTACCGCGAGCGCCGCGACCACTTCGCCTACTTCGCCTGCAGCGAGCCGCTCGCCGGCTTCGACACCGCGCGCGAGGCGTTCCTCGGCCCGTACCGCTCGTGGGACCGCCCGGCCGTGGTCGAGCGCGGGGCGTCGACGGACTCGGTCGCGCACGGCTGGCAGCCGCACGGCTCGCACCACGTGAAGCTGACGCTGGCGCCGGGGGAGACCCGCGAGATCGGCTTCGTGCTCGGCTACTGGGAGAACCCGCGCGACGCGAAGTTCGACCCGGCCGGCTCCCAGACGATCAACAAGCGGCTGGTCAAGCCGGTGATCGAGCGCTGGCTGCGGCAGTCGGCGGTCGACGAGGGGCTGGCCGCGCTGCGCGCCCGCTGGGACGAGCTGCTCGGCTCGCTGCAGGTGAGCACGCCCGACGGGGACACCGACCGCATGGTGAACATCTGGAACGCGTACCAGAACATGGTCACCTTCAACATGAGCCGGTCGACCTCGTTGTACGAGTCGGGGATCGGGCGCGGGATGGGCTTCCGCGACTCGAACCAGGACCTGCTCGGCTTCGTCCACATGATCCCGGAGCGGGCGCGGGAGCGGATCCTCGACATCGCCGCCACGCAGCTGCCCACGGGTGGGGCGTACCACCAGTACCAGCCGCTGACCAAGCGCGGGAACAACGACATCGGCTCCGGCTTCAACGACGACCCGCTCTGGCTGATCCTGGGCGTGTCGGCGTACGTCAAGGAGACCGGGGACCTGAGCATCCTCGACGCGGCGGTGCCGTTCGACAACGCGCCCGACAGCGAGCAGCCGCTCTACGAGCACCTGCTGCGCTCGCTGCGGTACACCCTGGATCGCCTCGGCCCCCACGGGCTGCCGCTGATCGGGCGGGCCGACTGGAACGACTGCCTCAACCTCAACTGCTTCTCCGACACACCGGGCGAGGCGTTCCAGACGACCGAGAACCAGAGCGGCGGGGTGGCGGAGTCGGTGTTCATCGCCGGCCAGTTCGTGCTGGCCGCGCGGGAGCTCGGCGACCTGGCGGCCTGCTACGGGCGCCCCGATCAGGAGTTCAGGGACGCCGCCGACAAGATGGCCGGCACCATCGCCGAGCACGGATGGGACGGCGCCTGGTTCCGCCGCGCGTACGACTTCTACGGCAACGTCATCGGCTCGGCGTCCAACGACGAGGGACAGATCTTCATCGAGCCGCAGGGCATGTGCATCATGGGCGGCGTCGGGGTCGAGGACGGGACCGCGGTCACCGCGCTGGCGAGCGTTCGCGAGCGGCTGGCCACCCCGCACGGGATCGTCCTGCAGCAGCCGGCCTACAGCTCATACCGCCTGGAGCTGGGCGAGATCTCCTCGTACCCGCCGGGGTACAAGGAGAACGGCGGGATCTTCTGCCACACCAACCCGTGGCTGATGATCGCCGAGGCGATGGTCGGCAACGGCGACGGCGCGTTCGACTACTACAAGCGGATCAATCCGTCGGCCCGCGAGGAGATCTCGGAGCAGCACCGCTGCGAGCCGTACGTCTACGCGCAGATGATCGCCGGCCGCGACGCGCCGACCCACGGCGAGGCCAAGAACTCGTGGCTGACCGGCACGGCGGCGTGGAACTACGCGGCCGTCACGCAGTGGATCCTCGGCATCCGGCCGGAGCTGACCGGCCTGCGCGTCGACCCGGTGGTGCCGGCGTCGTGGCCCGGCTTCACCGCCGTGCGCCGGTTCCGTGGCGCGACGTACCGAATCTCCGTCACGCGCGGTTCGTCCCGTTCGCTGGTCGTGGACGGTGCCGCGGTGGAGGGCCCGGTCCTCCCGCTCGCTGCTCCGGGCGCCGAGGTCGACGTAGTTCTGACCCTGTAACGGTCGCGTTCTTGCGTTGATCTTGCAGTTGTGGTGCCGGGACACTCCGGGAATGTTCCGGTTTGGGGGGCACCACAACTGCAAGATCGGCGCAGCGTTGGACGCCGCTTCGGGCCGTGTGCGCACAATGAGGCGTGTCCCAGCAACGAACCCCCAACGGCCGGCCGCGCTCCGCCGGTCGCCCCACGCTCGACGAGGTCGCCTTACGGGCCGGCGTCGGGCGTGGCACCGTGTCGCGCGTGGTGAACGGATCGCCGCAGGTGAGCCCCGAGGCTCGCGCCGCGGTCCAGAAGGCGATCGACGAGCTCGGCTACGTCCCGAACCGGGCCGCCCGCGCGCTCGTCACGCAGCGCACCGACTCGGTCGCGCTCGTCGTGTCGGAGTCGGGGGAGCGGGTCTTCGGCGAGCCGTTCTTCGCCGGCGTCGTGCGCGGCATCAGCTCGGCGCTCGCCGAGACCCAGCTGCAGCTGTGGCTCGCGATGGCCCAGTCGCCGGCCGAGCGGCAGCGGGTCGAGCACCACCTCACCAACCAGCACGTCGACGGCGTGATGCTGCTGTCGCTGCACGACGCCGACCCACTGCCGGAGCTGCTGGAGCGGCGCGGGCTGCCGGTCGTGCTCGGCGGCCGGCCGGCCCAGATGCTCGCCGACGACGAGCAGCTGAACTTCACCGCCCAGTTGTCGCAGCTGTCGTACGTCGACGCCGACAACGAGGGCGGCGCGCGGATCGCGGTCGGGCACCTGCTCGACCGGCAGCGCCGCCGGATCGCGGCCATCGCCGGGCCGCAGGACATGGCCGTGGGCGTCTCCCGGCTCACCGGCTACCGCGAGGCGATCGAGCGCGCGGGGCTCCCGGTCGACGAGCGGCTCATCGCGTACGGCGACTTCTCCGAGGTCAGCGGGGAGCTCGCGGTGCGCGAGCTGCTGGAGCGCAGCCCCGACGTCGACGCGGTGTTCGCCGCCTCGGACCTCATGGCGGTCGGCGCGCTGCGGGCGCTGCGCGAGCTCGGCAAGCGGGTGCCGGAGGACGTGGCGCTGGTCGGCTTCGACGACACGGCGATCGCCCGGCAGACCGACCCGCCGCTGACCACCGTCCACCAGCCGGTCGAGGCGATGGGGCGGGAGATGGCGCGGCTGCTCATCGCCCGCATCGCCGGCGCGGCGTCCTCGTCGGTGATGGTGGAGACCCACCTGGTCCGGAGAGCCTCGGCTTAGCGGCCGGTGGATCCGGTCCGTCGGCATGATCGCTTCCGGCCTGGTGGCTCTCTAGGCTCCTGGTCATGATCGTCTCACGCCGGAGCCTGCTCGCCGTCCCGCTGCTCGGTCTGCTCGCGGCCTGTGGCGACGACTCGTCGCCGTCCGCTCCGGCGGGGTCGTCGGGCGCCGCGGCGGCGCCGCCGAAGACGCCGTTCAAGGACCCGCATCCGCTCCTGATCACCTTCTCGGGCACGAAGGTCAAGGACTACGTCAGCGAATACGTGCCGGACATGTCGCTCACGGCGGATATGTCCAACGGGAGCCCGCGCCTGGAGGCGGACAAGCAGGAGTTGGACCGGTTCGTCGCGTTCCTCGGGACCAAGGGGGTCTCGTCGAACGCCTTCTTCGGGGCCGGCGGAGTCGAGCGCGTGCTGAATCTGCGGTACCCCATGGGCAGCGGACTGGAGCACGAGGTGAGCCTGGCGCTGGCCATCGCGGCGAAGGCCCTCGGCGTGAAGTCCGACGAGCTCAACCCGCCGAAGGCCGGCGTGCCGTTCGTCGACGTCGTCACCCAGGCGCAGCTCAACGCCGACAACAAGCTCGCCAGCACGATCCAGTACCTCGACGACGCCAACGACACGCTCGGCTTCACGGAGACCGCGACGGTCGACCGCCCGTACGTCTTCATCGGCAAGGGCGGCCAGGTCCTCTCGACGCCATCGGAGTTGAAGGCCTCGCAGACGCGCCGGTTGTACATCGACGCCGAGCGCATGGTCGAGCTTCAGCGGCGAGCGGGGATGCGCCGCTGGATCGGCCCCGACACCCTGCTCCAGGCGCTGGGAGAGCTGCACGACACGCTGCGCTGACGGGTTTGTGGATCTCGGCCGCCGGGCACCTCGGTTACCGGAGGAGGTGGCTGATGAGCTCACAGTGGAGAAAGGGACGACGGCGCGCGGAGAGCGTGGCCGAGGACGCGTGGGACTACCTGCGCGCCGCGGTCGGCTCCGCGTCCGACACCGCCCGCTCGGTCGGCGGCACGGTCCGGCACCGGGCGTCCGACTTGGCGGACGAGGCGACGAACCGGTACGACGCGGCGTCCGACCGCGTCGGCTCGGCGGCGGACGAGGCGTGGCGGCGCGCGAACCTGGCGCTCGACGCGCTGTCGGGCCGCCGGCCGCGCAAGCCGTGGGGCTGGATCGCGGTGGCGGTCCTGGGCGGCGTCGCGGTCGGCTGGGCCGTGGCGGCCTCGGCCCCGAAAGCGATCAGCGCGGCGGCCGACCGGTTCGCCGCGGACGAGCCGGACGAGATCCCCCCCGACACGACGACGGCGTACGACACGCCGGCCGTGTGACGTCCGCCCCCAAACGCGTCGATCTTGCAGTTGTGGTGCCTGACAAACCCGGACATCTTGGGAGTGTCGCGGCACCACAACTGCAAGATCGACGCGTTTGGGGGGCCCGGGGTTAGGAGTACTTGCGGAGTTCGCGCCTTGCTAGGGAGGCCTTGTGGACCTCGTCGGGGCCGTCCGCCAGGCGCAGCGTGCGGGCCTGGGACCATAGCGCGGCCAAGGGCGTGTCCTGGCTGACGCCCGCGGCGCCGTAGCCCTGGATCGCCTTGTCGATGACCCACTCGGCCATCGCCGGCACCGCGATCTTGATCGCCTGGATCTCGGTGTGGGCGCCCTTGTTGCCGACCTCGTCCATCAGCCAGGCCGTCTTGAGCACGAGCAGGCGGGCCTGCTCGATGCGCACCCGGGACTCGGCGATCCACTCCTGGATCACGCCCTGCTCGGCGAGCGGCCGGCCGAACGCCACGCGCTGGCTGACCCGGCCGCAGAGCAGTTCCAGCGCCCGCTCGGCCATGCCGATCAGGCGCATGCAGTGGTGGATGCGGCCGGGGCCGAGCCGCGCCTGCGCGATCGCGAAGCCCGAGCCCTCCTCGGCGATCAGCGAATCCAACGGGACGCGGACGTCCTCGAAGACGATCTCGGCGTGGCCGCCGTGGGCGCCGTCGGTGTAGCCGAAGACGTGCATGCCGCGCCGGACGGTGATGCCGGGGGTGTCGCGGGGGACGCAGATCATCGACTGCTGGCGGTGGCGCTCGGCCGCCGGGTCGCTCTTGCCCATGACGATGAACAGCGCACAGTTGGGGTTCATCGCGCCGGACGACCACCACTTACGGCCGTTGATGACGTACCCGTCGCCGTCGCGCACGATGCTCGTCGAGATGTTCGTCGCGTCGGAGGAGGCGACATCCGGCTCGGTCATGCAGAACGCGGAGCGGATCTGGCCCTCCAGCAGCGGCTTGAGCCAGCGGTCCTGCTGCTCCGGCGAGCCGAACTGGGCCAGCACCTCCATGTTGCCCGTGTCGGGCGCCGCGCAGTTGAGCGCCTCGGGGGCCAGGTGCGGGCTGTGGCCGGTGATCTCGGCCAGCGGCGCGTACTGCAGGTTGGTCAGCCCCGCGCCGTCCCGGCTGCCGCCCCGACCACCCGCCCCTGGATCGAGCTCCGCGCTGACCTTATCGGGCAGGAAGAGGTTCCAGAGGCCCCGGTCGCGCGCCGAGCGCTTGAGGCCCTCGATCACCGGCGGTCGGGCCCACGGGTCGTCGAGCTCCTGGAGCTGGCGCTCGAAGACGTGCTCCGCGGGGTACACCTCCTCCTCCATGAAATCGGTGAGCCGTTCGTGGAGCTCGGCCGTGCGGGTGTCGAAGCGGAAATCCATCAGCTCTCTCCGTTGATCGCTGCGATGCCGTGTTCCAGCAGGGGCAGGACCAGCTCGCCGATCTGGTCGAAGCCGGCGCCGACCGTCTGGCCCTGCAGGAAGCGGAAGTGGATGCCTTCGAGCACGCCGGCGAGCTTGTAGCAGGCCAGCGCGACGTACCAGTGCAGGTCCTCGCCGATCGGGGCGCTCTGGGCGTACCGCTGGAGCAGCTCCGCACCGGACGGGAACCCGGCGTCGGCGCCCAGCCCGTCGGCGATCGGGTTCTGGGCGACCTTCAGCTCGTTGAGCACGGTCCAGTACGCCAGCAGCAGCCCGAGGTCGGTCAGCGGGTCGCCGATCGTCGCCATCTCCCAGTCGAGGACGGCCGCGACGCGCAGCGTCCCGGGGTCGACGATGAGGTTGTCGAGCCGGTAGTCCCCGTGCACGATGCCGGTGCGCGGGCTGGCCGGGATCGCGGCGACCAGCCGCTCGCGGAGCCGGTCGGCGTCGGGCAGCTCGCGGCTGCGGGACTTCTCCAGCTGGCCGGTCCAGCGCCGGACCTGCCGCTCCAGGAAGCCCTCGGGCCGGCCGAACTCGCCCAGGCCGGCCGCCGCGTAGTCGACCTGGTGCAGCTCGGCCAGCGTGTCCATCATCGCGAAGGCGACCGCGCGGCGGTTCTCGTCGCCGAGCGGGTCGGTCTGCGAGCGGTGCCGCAGCACGACGCCCGGCACGCGGGCCATCAGGTAGAACGGCGCGCCGAGCACGTCCGGGTCCGCGCAGAGCAGCAGCGCCTCCGGCACCGGCACCGCGGTCGAGCCCAGGGCGGAGATCACCCGGAACTCGCGCGACATGTCGTGGGCGGTGGCGAGCACATGGCCGAGCGGGGGACGGCGCAGCACGAAGACCTGGTTCAGGATGTACGTCAGGTTCGACCGCCCACCGGCCACCAGCTCCGCGGTCAGCGGGGCGCTGACCAGGCCGGGAGCCTTGGCGTCCAGGTATGCCTGCAGGCGTTCGAGGTCGAGACCGGGCGGGGTGGTCATCGGATCAGTCCATGGGTGAGACACATTCTCTGTCAAGCGTGCCTCGCCCATTTGTGAGGAATGCCCGGCTCTCCAAACGTTCCGGCATCGACACCGCTGCGAAACGACGCGGAAACCGGCCGTCGGCAACCTGTTCGTGTACCGGAGAACAAAGGCGTACACCAACGGCGGCGTACAACCTCAGGACCAGGACGAACGGGAGGTCGACTCGATGCTGTTGCGGCTGAGGGTTGCACTGCCCGACCGTCCCGGCTCACTCGGGCAGGTTGCCCGGACGCTGGGTGTGGTCGGTGCCGACATCGTTTCGGTGGTAGTGCTGGAGCGGGTCGGCGGCCGTGCGGTGGACGACTTCACTGTGGTGTGGCCGGCTTCGGCTCCCGTCGATCGTGTGCTCACCGGACTCGCGGCGATCCCAGGCGTTCGCGTGGACGGTGTGTGGCGCGGCACGGAGCTGTCGGAGCCGAGCAGCGGCCGCGAGGTCGCGCTCATCGGACAGGTGGCGGCGAACCCGGAGCACGGCCTGGCAACGGTCGTGGACGCGGCTCCCGCCCTGTTCGGAGCGGACTGGGCGGTCGCGATCCAGATCGGATCCGACTGGGCGGGCGGCGGCGCGCGCGCCCAGGCATGGTCCGAGTCCTCGGTGATCTGCGCCAGCTGGCGCGCTCCGGTTGTCCCCCCACAGGTGGACATCGCACCACTCCGGCCCCGCGCGATCAGCGCAGCTGACGGCATTCATCTTGCTGTCGCGCCTTTTCAGCGTGCAGGCCTGGTCCTTGTTGTCGCCCGCGGCGGGGCGGACGGCGACGCTGGAGCACCACCCTTCCACGGTTCCGAGGTGGAACGGCTGGCGCAGATGGTCGGTGCAACGGCATCGGTGCTGGGGGAACGGCTGGCGGGGCCCGGCTTGGCGGAGCCGGGTAAGGCGGGTGGCTCCGTTGCCGGAGCCCCCGCGCCCGCCGGCACAAGTTCTTCATGGGCGGCCTAGATGACGCTGTGGCGGGTCCGGGCCACGGTCGACGACCGGCCCGGCTTCCTCTCCGTGCTCACCGCGAGCCTCGCGCTGCGGAAGATCAACATTCTCTCCGTCCAGGTCCACACGACCGAGTCCGGCGCCGTCGACGACTTCCTCATCGACGCGCCTGACGAGCTCACCGAGGCGGACCTCGCCGCGGCGGTGCAGCGCGGCCGCGGCCGCGACCCGTGGATCGCCCGGGCCGACGTGCGCGGCCTCATCGACGAGCCGACCCGGGTGCTGGCGCTCGCGACCAAGGTGCTCGACGAGTCGGCGACGCTGGAGGAGGCCATCGCGGCGCTGCTCGGCGACTGTGACATCTCCTGGCGGGCCGACACGTCGACCGGGACCGCGGGCTTCACCGAGACCGGCATGCAGCTGGCCGACCCGGCGGGCGGGACGCTGTACGTGCGGCGGCACGCGCCGGCCTTCACGCCGGCCGAGTACGCGCGGGCCCAGGCGCTGGTGGCGCTGGCCCGGGTGGCGGGCAAGCGCGCCGCCGCCTGACGAACCTTCGACAAAAGGCCGCTCCCCGTGCCGGGGGAGCGGCCTTTTCGTGCTTGCGCAGGGTCGCGCGGCTACATGTAGACTGCCGACATGTTGGTTGGGTACATGTCGGGGGCCGACACGTGAGCGCGTTGGAGTACGCCCGCCTGCAGTTCGCCCTGACGGCGTCGCTGCACTTCCTGTTCGTCATGCTCACCCTTGGGCTCGTCGTGATGGTAGCGATGATGCAGACGCGCTACGTGCGCACGGGGGATCCGGTGTATGGGCGGATGGCCCGCTTCTGGGGCCTGCTCTACGCGATCAACTACGCCGTGGGCATCGCCACCGGGCTGGTCATGGAGTTCCAGATCGGGCTGAACTGGAGCGGCCTGTCCCGGCTGACCGGCGACGTCTTCGGCGCGCCGCTCGCCCTGGAGACGCTCATCGCGTTCGTGCTGGAGTCGACGCTGCTCGGCATGTGGATCTTCGGCTGGGGCCGGCTTGGCAAGCGACTGCACCTGGCCCTGATCTGGGGCGTCGCCGCCACCGCCCTGCTGTCGGCCTTCTGGGTGATGGTCGCCAACGCCTTCCTCCAGCACCCGGTCGGCTACGCCCTCGACGCCGGCGGGACCGCGCGACTCACCGACTTCGGCGCGCTGCTCACCAACTCCTCCCTCTGGTTCTCCCTGGCGCACGCGGTGTTCGCCGCCATGGTCACCGGCGGCATGTTCCTGGCCGGCGTGAGCGCCTGGCACCTGCGCCGGAAGCAGGTCGACGACGTGTTCCGCCGCTCGCTGCGGCTCGGCCTGCGGTTCGCCGTCATCGGCACGTTCTTCACCATCGGCTTCGGCTACGCGCAGTTCGGCCCGATCGGCGCCAACCAGCCGACCAAGCTGGCCGGCGGCGAGGAGGCGCTCGCCCGGCAGGCCGAGTTCGCGGCCCGGTTCGGGCCGGGTGACTACCTGCCGGGCAACGCGGTCGGCGTTGCGCTCGGGCTGATGATCAACATTGCCAACCTGCTGTTCCTGCTGCTGGTCATCGCGTGGGCGCTCACCGCCCGCGACACGATCGTCAAGCGCCGGTGGGCCCGGCCGATGCTCTGGGTGCTCACCGCCAGCATCCCGGTGCCGTATGTCGCCGCCATCGCCGGCTGGATCGTGCGCGAGGAGGGGCGGCAGCCGTGGGCCGTGTACGGGCTGCTGAAGACGGCCGACGCGGTCTCGCCGATGAGCGCCGGCGCGCTGCGCCTCTCGGCGATCGGCTTCACCGTGCTGCTCGCCGGGCTGGTGATCGTGGACTGGTGGCTGCTTGCCCGGGCGGCCCGGCGCGGTCCCGGCGACGAGTTCCTCCCGGCCGCCCCGGACTCGCCGCGACTGGCTGAGGTGGCGGCATGAGCGGTTCCGGAGCGAAGCGGAGGAGGCCGCTCATCGTGGGCTCGGTGTGGGGCTCAGGCGGCCGGAGCGGAGCGGAGGACGCATGAGCGGTTCCGGAGCGAAGCGGAGGAGGCCGCTCATCGTGGGCTCGGTGTGGGGCTCAGGCGGCCGGAGCGGAGCGGAGGACGCATGAGCGGTTCCGGAGCGAAGCGGAGGAGGCCGCTCATCGTGGGCTCGGTGTGGGGCTCAGGCGGCCGGAGCGGAGCGGAGGACGCATGAGCGGTTCCGGAGCGAAGCGGAGGAGGCCGCTCATCGTGGGCTCGGTGTGGGGCTCAGGCGGCCGGAGCGGAGCGGAGGGCGCATGAGCACTTTTTGGTATGCGATTCTTGGGTTCCTGCTCGTGGCTTATTTCGCGCTCGGCGGGCTCGACCAGGGCGTGGCCATGCTGCTTGCGACCATCCGCGGCGGTGACGACCGGCGGCGCGCCCTCAACGCGATCGGCCCGATGTTCCTCGGCAACGAGGTCTGGATCGTCGGCGCCGTCGGCGTGCTCGTCGCCGCGTTCCCGCGGGTCGAGGGCGAGCTGTTCGGCGCCGCGTATCCGGTGGTCGCCGTCACCCTGCTCGCCCTCCTGCTGCTCAACGCGAGCGTGCAGTTGCGCAGCCGGGGCCGACGCAGCGGCGGGTTCGACGCGGTCATCGCGGCCAGCGGCCTGGTGCTCGCGCTCGGCTGGGGCCTGTTGCTCGGCGTCCTGCTGCACGGCGCCCCGGTCACCGCCGACGGCCACGTGCACGGCTTCGCGCCGCTGACCGACCCGCTCGTCTGGGCCACCGGGCTCGCGCACGTGCTGCTCGTGCTCGCGCACGGCGCGGCCTTCCTCGCCGGGCGGCTCGCCGACGGGCCGCTGCGTGAACGCATGCACCGGGCCGTCCGGCGGCTCGGCCCGGCGGCGGCCGGCGCGGTGCTGCTCGTCACCGGCGGCTGGTGGCTGGCGGCGCCGGACGGGATCCGCAACCCGCTCGTGGGCACGCTGCTCGCGGTCGCGACCGCCGGCGCCGTCGCGGTCGCCGCGCTGCGGCCGGGCCGGGCCTTCGCCGCGACCCTTGTGGCCTGCGCCCTGCCCGTGCTCACGGTCGCGTCGGCGCTCTACCCGACCGTGCTAGCGTCCACGGTGGAACCGGGCGCGTCGGTGACCGTCGACGACGCGGCGGCCGGCGGTGACACACTGCGACTGCTCGCCTTCGGCGCGGCGCCGCTGCTGCCGGTGCTCGTCGCCGTGCAGGTTGCCTGCTGGTGGCTGTTCCGGCAGCGGGAACGCGTGCCCACCCACCTCTACTGGTAGGGCGCGTGGACAAGAGACTGCTGCGACTCGGGCCGGTCCGGCGATACGCCGTCGTCCTGGCCGGCTCGGGGCTGCTGGCTGCGATCCTCGTGGTCGCGCAGGCCGTCAGCCTGGCGGCGGTGCTGGTCGCGGCGGTCGACGGCCGGCTGGACCGGGCCGCGCTGCTCGTCTGCCTCACCGCCGTCGTCCTGCGCGGCGCCCACACCGCCGTCGCCGGGGCGGTCGCGGGCCGCGCCGCCGCCGGCGTCAAGGCGCACCTGCGGGCCGAGCTGCTGGAGAAGGCCACCGGGCGCGGGCCGGGCTGGCTCGCCGGCAAGCGGGCGGGGGAGCTGGCGACGCTCGCCGGGCGCGGGATCGACGGCCTCGACGGGTATCTCACCGGTTACTTCCCGCAGGTCTTCCTGGCCGCGTTCGTCCCGGTCGCCTGCCTCGGCTGGCTCGCCGTCACCGACCTCACGTCGGCCGTGATCGTCGCCGTGACCCTGCCGCTCATCCCGGTCTTCGGCGCGCTCGTCGGCTGGCAGACCGGCGCCCGCACCAAGCGCCAGTGGCACCTGCTGCAGCGGCTCGGCGGGCACTTCCTCGACACTGTGCAGGGCCTGCCGACGCTGCGCTCGTTCGGTCGCGAACGGGCGCAGGTCCGGCGCGTGCACGCGATGGCCGACGCCTACCGGGTCGCCACCATGCGCACCCTGCGCCTGGCGTTCCTGTCGGCGCTCGTCCTGGAGCTCGTCGCGACGGTGTCGGTGGCGCTGGTCGCGGTGCCGGTCGGGCTGCGGCTGCTCGACGGGAAGCTGACGCTGGGCGCCGCGCTCGTGGTGCTGCTGCTCGCCCCGGAGGCGTATCTCCCGCTGCGGACGCTGGGCACCCGCTTCCACGCGAGCCAGGAGGGGCTGGCCGCGGCGGCGGAGGTTTTCGCGGTGCTGGACGGCCCGGCACCCGCCACCACGGAGTCCCGGCTCCCGCCGTTCGACTCGCTCGTGCTCGACCGCGTGACGGTCGCCTACGACGACGTGGTCGCGCTGCGCGACGCATCGCTCACCGTGGCCGCCGGCGACCGGGTCGCGCTGGTCGGCCCGAGCGGCGGCGGCAAGTCCACCATCCTCGCCCTCGCGCTGGGCTTCGTGACGCCGACGTCCGGCCGCGTCCTCGTCGGCGGGGCCGACCTGGCGACGCTCGACCTGGCCGCCTGGCGGGCCCGGCTGGCCTGGATGCCGCAGCGGCCGCACCTGTTCGCCGGCAGCGTGCTCGACAACGTCCGCCTCGGCGCACCCGCGGCCTCGCTCGACGCGGTCGTCGCGGCGGCCCGGGCGGCGGACGCCGACGAGTTCGTGCGCGCGCTGCCGGCCGGCTACGACACCGACCTCGCCGGCCACGGGCTGTCCAGCGGGCAGGTGCAGCGGCTCGCCATGGCCCGCGCCTGGCTGCGCCGGGACGCCGACCTGCTGCTGCTCGACGAGCCGACGGCCCGCCTGGATCCGGCGAGCGAGGCGGCGGTGGTCGCCGCGGCGGCCCGGCTGGCGGCCGACCGCACGGCGCTGCTGGTCGCCCACCGCCCGGCCCTGCTGTCGATCGCCACCCGTGTGGTCGAGGTCTCATCAGGTGTACTGCTGGAGCGCACCCCACCCGCGGCGGTGCCCGCATGACGACGGAAATGCGGACGGCGCCCGGCGGCGGCCCGGCGGCGGCCGGCGGCGGGGTGGCCGGGACGACCGTGGCCGTGCGGCTGGTCGGCGTCGGAGCGGCCGTGCGGCTGGTGTTCGCCGGGCTGCTCGCGGTCGCCACCGAGCTGGCCGGCGTCGGGCTGGTCGCGACGGCGACCTGGATGATCGTGCGGGCCGCCGACCAGCCGCCGCTGGCCGCGCTGGCCGTGGCGATCGCCGGCGTGCGGGCGTTCGCGGTGCTGAAGGGCGGCCTGCGGTACGCCGAGCGGCTCGCCGGCCACGACGCCGTCCTGCGGGTCCTGGCCGACGTCCGCACCCGGGTCTTCGCCGCCCTCGCCGCCGATCGGCGCACGGCCACCGGCGCGGTCCGGAAGGGCGGCGGTGACGAGCTGAGCCGCGTGGTGTCCGATGTGGACGCCGTGCAGGACGCGATCCTGCGCGGGGTGCTGCCGGCCGCCGTCGCCGGGATCGTCGGGGCCGGGGCCGTCGTCGTGACCGCGGTCGTCGCGCCCGCCGCCGGGCTGGTGCTGGCGGCCGGGCTGCTCGTCGCCGGGGTGCTGCTGCCGCTCGCCGGGCACACGGTCAGCCGCCGGGCGTCGGCCGACATCGCGGCGGCCCGCGGGGCGGTGACGGCGTCCGCGGTGGACGTGGTGCACGGGGTGGCCGAGCTGACCGCGTACGGGGCGCTGCCCGCCGCCCTCGACCGGGCCGCGGCCGACGGGCAACGGCTGGCCCGGCTGGAGCGCCGCGCCGCCACGGTCTCGGCCGTCGTCGGCGGAGCCGCCGCGCTGGTGCCGGCGCTGACGGCGGTGTTCGTGGCGCTCGTCGTCGGCGGAAAGGCGGCCGCCGTGCTGGCGCTCGCGGCCCTCGCCGTCGGCGAGGTGGTCGTCCCGCTCGCCGCCGCGGCCGTCCGGCAGTCCGAGCTGCGCGGCGCCCTCGCCCGGGTCCGCACGCTCATCGCCGAGGTCCCCGCCCAGGTGGTCGAACCGGACGGGAGCCACGGCCCGGTTCCGGGTGCGGTCGGGCTGCGGCTGGACCGCGTCACCGTGCGCTATCCCGGGGCAAGCCGCGCCGCGCTCGACGGGGTCGACCTGGACCTGCCCGCCGGGCGGCGGGTGGCCGTCGTCGGCAGCAGCGGGGCCGGGAAGTCCACGCTGCTCGCGGTGCTGGCCGGACGGGTCGCCGTCGCGGGCGGCGCCGTCGGCGGGCTGCCGGCCGGGGTCGAGCGGTGGCGGATCGCCAACGGGGTCTTCGCCGACGCCCACGTGTTCCACGACACCGTGCGCGAGAACGTCAGCCTCTCCCGCGACGGGATCGGCGACGACGACGTGCGGCGGGCGCTGGAGGACGCCGGGCTGGGGGAGTATCGGGAGCGGCTCGACGACGTCGTGGGCGAGGACGGCAGCCGGCTCTCCGGCGGGCAGCGGCAGCGGCTGCTGCTGGCCCGGGCGCTCGTGCGGGCGCCGGCGGTGCTGCTGCTGGACGAGCCGACCGAGGGCCTCGACGCCGCCGCGGCCGACGCCGTGCTCGCCACCGCGCTGGCCGCCGCCGGATCGCGGACGGTGGTCGTGGTCACCCACCGGCAGGCCGACCTGGCCCGGTTCGACGACGTGGTGCGCATCGAGGACGGACGGCTGAGCCGGACCTGAGGCGCGGTTGACGGGTCCTTCGGCCCTTGTGCGACGCTTGGCGGGTGGACCGGAGCACCGTGCTGGAGGACGGGCCCATCGAGCGGTACGCCGCCGGGCTCGCCGCGGCGCTGCGTGGCCCGCGCCGGGTTCGCGACGAGATGGTTGCCGAGGCGCGGCACGGCCTGCAGGACGCCGCGGACGCGCTGGAGGACGCCGGCTTCGGCCGGGTCGACGCCGAGCGGCAGGCCGTCGCCGACTTCGGCACCTATCGACAGGTCGTCCCGCCCTACCAGGCCGAGCTGGCCAGCCACCAGGGCAAGCGCACCGCGCTGTGGATCGCGCTCGCGCTGCCGGTGATGATGCTGCTCGAGCCGCTCATGTGGTGGGACAGCCCGTGGAGCATCGACCAGCGGGCCAGCGCGCTCTACTGGGTGCTCGTCGCGCACTTCCAGCACACGTCGTTCGCCGCCGCGGCCGTGGCCGCGCTCCTGGTGGTCGGCTTCTCGTGGGGGAGCCGCTACCTGCGCGACGGCGTGCGGTATACCCGGATCGTCGGCTTCGGCACGATGACCTTCCTCAGCCTGCACGGGCTGGCCGGGGCGGCCGTGTTCGTGCTCAGCATCCTGCAGTGGCCGGCCGCCGCGACCTGGCCGCCGGTGATCGTCGGGATGCTCGTCAACACCGCCGCGTTCGCCTACGCGGGGCTGCTCGCCGTGCGCTGCGTGACGGTCACGCGCTCGCCGGCCGTCACGGCATAACGCGCCGACCCGCTGCCCGTCCGGCGGGGTCCGTCGTGCCTACGCGGTTGCCGGCGGGGGCAGGAGGACCGCGCCGATCGTCGCGGTGAACTCCTGCCAGGCCGAGCGCTCCTCGGCGAGGACCTTGCGGCCGGCGTTGGTCAGCCGGTAGGTGCGCCGCTCCCGGCCGCCGACCGTCGACCAGGCGCTCTCCACATAACCGGCGCGCTCCAGCCGGCGTAACGCGGGATAGACGGTGCCGGTGGGCAGGGCCAGCGAGCCGCCGCTGCGCTCCTGCAGTGCCTCGATGATCGCGTAACCGTGGCGGGGCTCGCCGTCGAGCACCGCGAGCAGCAGTGCGTCGAGATGTCCGCGCAGCGCATCCGCCTTCATGTGTAGCGAGTCTACGGGTTCCGCCGCCGTCACGCCACGGAGGGGGTTTATCGGTCCAGTCGTTGGGCAGACCCGCTGCACCATCTGGCGAACGGGAGAAGCATGAGGCGACGGGTCGAGGCCGCGCGCGACATCGAGCTGCTGTGGCCCAACGGGCTGGGAACGACCCTGGCGATCGCCTCCGGGCGCGCCCTCGCCTTCCGGCGCGGAGTCTCCAGACCGGTCACGTCGACCCCGCAGTGGAGCGCGCCGCGCGGGCGGCACGCCAAGCGCGAGCTCAACGCCGCCGCCGTCGCCGAGTGGCTGGTGGGGCAGTTCCCGGCCGGGCGCTACGGTGGCCTGGTGCTGGGCTCGCCGCACGGCGCGGCCGTGCACCTCGCCCTGGCGCTCGGCGTGCCCTGGCTGCCGGTGGCGTTCGAGGTACCGACGCCTGAGGTGGCTTCGGGCGAGCACCCGACGACCGACGGCCTGCGGCATGCGCGGGACATCCTGGACGCCAACCCCGACGTGACCGTCCGGCAGGTCTACGATCCCGTGTGGCGGGGCTGGTCCGGGACGACGGCCGCCTACGCGGTGGTCCGCTGGCAGCGTCTCCCGCCGGCGTACCGCGAGTTCCTCGCCGACCGCCTCACGCCCGACGCCCCCGTGCTCGTGGTGCGCGACGTGAGCCGCTGGCTGACCGTGCCCGGCGACGGCGGCTACACGTTCCAGCTCGGCAGCCGCGCGAGCGGCCTGACGCCGGGCGACTACTACGACCGCAGCGACAAGGGCGAGTCCGGCGACGGCCGGCCGGAGGACAGCGACGGCGAGCGCTGCGTCGACCGCGGCCTGGTCGAGGAGCTGCGCCGGTACGCCACCGCCCACAGCCACCCGGTCCGCCAGGTCCTCTACCGCCACCCCGACGTCCTCAGCGGCGCCGTCGCCGACCTGTACCGCGAGTGGCTCCGCGAGGGCGACCGCACCGGCAACCGGCTCGCCGTCGAGTGCGGCCGCCTGCTCGACCCGTGGCACGTCCTGCGGGCCGGCCTGGTCCCGTACTGGGCGGAGTACCCACTGCGCTCGGCGGTCCGGTCGCTGTCGTGGTGGCTGGCCGGCAGCGAGCCGTTCACCTCCATCGACGTCTTCCCGGAGCCGCCGGGCATGCCGCTGCCAACGGTCGCCCACCTGTCGGAGTGGGAGGCGGTGGCGAGCTTCGCGACCCGGCACGGGCTGGTCGACCGCCGGTGCGCCCGCGCGTACCCGTCGGGGATGGTCCCCGCCCACCACGCCACCCAGGCGCTGCGGAGCCACCCGTACGACCTGCCGTACCTGCCGCACGTCGACCCGGACGCGGCGCTGTCGGCGCTGGCCCAGAGCGCCCAGGCGGACGGCCTGCTGGTCCTCTAACGCTTCCCGGTGCCCGCGCCCCGCGGCGCGCGTTCCTTTCTCGCGCGATCTCGGAGTTGTGGTCCCGGATTTGTCGCTTTTATGCGGATAAAGCGGGGACCACAACTCCAACATCGCGGGCGATGCGGGGCCGTGCGGCGGTGCGAGCGGTGCCGGCGGTGCGGGCGGGCGGGGCGAAGGGGTCAGGCCGTGGCGTCCTCGGACTTCTCCTTGTTCTTCTGGACCTTGCTGATCACGTCGTGCAGGGGCTTGGTGCCGCTGCCGACGACGATGCCGGTGACGATGGCGTCGACCCAGACCGGGATGCCGTTCCAGCCGTCGCCGGCCATGGCGTGCAGGAGGTACAGGCCGCCGGCCGAGGACGCGACCGTCGCGAGGGCCGTGGCGATGCCCCAGGACACCAGGCCGCGGCTGGCCCGGCCCTTCTCCATCATCGACTTGGCGTGGGCGACCTGGATGAGGTCGTCGAGGGTGGCGTCGTGGTACTTGTTGGCCATGTTGGCGACGGCCTTCTCCAGCTCGCCGCGGGCGTGCCGGCCCGGCATGAACCGGGCGAAGGGCTCCAGCACCCGCTCGACCGCGGTCGCGAACGCGAACAGCGCGGCGAAGATGGTCGTGGCGTCCGGCAGGCGGATCGCGGCCGCGTTGATCTCGTAGTGGTAGAACGCCCACGAGACCGCGCCGCCGGCCGCGACCAGCGCGAAGGCGGAGATGAGCGCGCCGAGGCTGGCCTGCTGCGGGGGCACCGCGGCCGCCTCGCCCCCGGCCGCCGGCACCTCGCCGCCGGCGACCGCGACGGCGGTGCCGACCTCGCCCTCCGCGACCGCCGCCGCGACGGCCGGGTCGACCGCGGCTCCGGGCTGGACGGCGCCGGGTTGGACGGCTCCGGGGTCCATCGGGCCGGGCTGGGCCGGGATCGAGCCCGGCTGGGGGACCTGCGCGCGGCCGACGGCCTGCGGCGCCGGGGCGACCGTGGCCGCGGCCACGACGCGGTTGGGGTTGGAGCCGAGGACGTTGGTACGTCGGACGAGAGCCATGCGGGGAGGCTAGCGCTCGTCGATGCGTCGGCTCACTCGGGGGCGGCGGACCGCAGCCGCGGCAAAACCGCAGGTGGGGCCGGGTGTTCGGCGGTGATCGGGGCGGTCGTCGCGGCGGCCGGCGGGGCAGTCGGATCAAGGACGCCGCCGGTCGGGGCGGGCGCGCCGGGGTCGGCCGTCGGCGGGGACGCATCGAGGGCGGGCGCCAGGATGCGCGGGGCGACCAGCAGGGCCATCAGGTCCCAGGCGGCGTGCACCGCGATCGGCGTCCACAGGCTCTCGGTCGTCGCGTAGAGCACGGTCATGACCAGGCCGAACAGGGTGGCGAAGAGGACGCCGCGCCAGGTCTGGTACCGGTGCTGGAGGCCGAACAGGAGCGCCGGGAGCACGATCGCCGCCCACGTCGGCAGGCCCAGGCCGATGGCCACCGCGATCAGCAGGCCGCGGTAGAAGACCTCCTCGCCGAAGCCGACGCTCACCGAGAACACGGCCGCCCAGGCGCGCTCGCGCGGGGTGTCCGGGTGCATGGGCCTGACCTGCCGGTACGCCGCCTCGCCGCGGAGCCGGCCGCCGGCCGCGCGGCGCCGGGCCGCTTGGTGGGCGCCGAGCCACTGGACGCCGGCGGAGCCGAGCGCGGCGACGGCGGTGGCGGCCCAGCCGGCGGCGTCGGGGACGGTCAGGCCGAGGTGGGCCAGGGTGAGGCCCGGCGCACCGAGCACGATGGACAGCGCGGCGAGGGTCATCAGCCAGCTGTTGCGCGTGCCGTTGCGCATGATGACGACGACGCGGTCGGGGCGGTCGGCCAGCCGGGCGAGCGCGGCGCGGTGCTGCCGGGGACCCGTGCGGATCGCGACCGCGACCGGGACGATCATCAGGATGGCGAGCATCATCAGGTCGCCGCCGGCGAGCCGCGGATCGATCCAGGGGAACACGGCGAACATCCTGCAACGGCAGCGGGGCCGCTGTCTGCCCCGGGCCGGAACCCGGGAGCAGTGCAGCGGCCCCGCTCAGCCTGGTGGTGCGGTGCTCAGGCGCTGGGGGAGGTGGCCACGCTCGGGGACGCGCTGGCCGACGCGCCGGGGTCGGCCACGGCCGTCTCCGCCGGCGGCGGCAGGGCGCTGCCCTTGACGTACTCCGCCCAGGACTTGTCCCAGTCGGTCCAGCCGTTGCCCCACGCCAGCTTGCGCGGCGTGCCCTTGACGATGTGGACGTCGCCGATCTTCGTCAGGTTGAACAGGAACTTCGCGTTGGCCTCGGAGACGTTGGTGCAGCCGTGCGAGACGTTGCGCTTGCCCTGGTCTCCCACCGACCACGGGGCCGAGTGGATGTACTCGCCGCCGCTGGTCATGCGCTGCGTCCAGTACACCGTCTCGCGATACGGGTCGGAGGGGTCGGTCGAGACGAACAGCTCGGACTGCTGCTTGTCCATGATCACCATGTTCCCGCTCGACGACGGGGTCTTGGCCTTGCCGAGGCTGACCGGGATGGTCTTGACGACCTCGCCGTTCTTCTCGACCGTCATCTGGTGGGTCTTGTCGTCGGTGATCATGATGATCTTGTCGCCGATGGTGAAGTGCAGCGTGACGTCCTTGCTGCCGAAGCCGGTCTTGGTGAGCTGGAGCCCGCCGGTGGCCAGCCGGACGGTGACCTTGGTGCCGCTCTGCCAGTACTCCTTCGGGCGGTAGTGCACCTCGCCGCCGTTGAACCAGTACCAGGTGCCGACCTGCGGCGGGTCGCTGTTGACCAGCAGCCGCTTCTCGACGCTCGCCCGCAGCTCCTGCGGCACGCTGGAGCCGAAGCGGACGACCACCGGGACGGCCACGCCGTAGGTCTTGTTGTCGGACAGCGCCGTGGAGACGTTGACCGTCTTGCCGGGTTTCGCCATGGTCGTGAACGTGATCTTCTTGCCGGCGGTGTCGCCGGCCGAGGTCACGGATGCCGTGTACTGCGTGCCGTATTTGAGCTGCGTCGCCGGGACCCAGGTCGCCCCGTCCGTCCGGAACCCACCCTGCACCGTCCCACCGGAGGCGTCCGTCAGCGTCACCGTGGCGTTGGCGCCAGGGCTCGTCTGCAGGGCCAGTTCGGCAGCGGTGGAGATGTTGGTGGCGCCGTCGGCGGGCGCGGCAAAGGTCGCCTGAGGCAGCTCGGCGGACGCGGAAGCCGAGGGGCCGCCGGCACCGCCATCGTTGCCGGTCCACTTGGGCTTTTCGTCAGAGCTGCAAGCAGAAAGAGCGATCACGCTGGTGAGAGCGGCGATCGTGGCCAGTGCGCGTGCGGAGACTCCCATGTCCACACCTCCTTCGTTGGGCTAGAGCATGCACCGATTGCAATGTCGGTGTATCCCGTGTTTGTGCCAGAGGTTCAGTTCCTAGCTCCACGGGCTTCGCCCGCGGCTTTGTGGGGGGTCCCACCCCACACCCCCATGCGCCGCTTCGCGACGCACTCAAGCCCGCGTCGCGCTCAAACGTCGGATGGTGGGATCTTGCCGTGCATCATCGTAGGAAGTAACAGAGGGCGTGAGCCATCCGCTCCTTGGACGGGTTGCAGACGTTCCGGCGTTGCGTTCCAGTTCGATAACGCGGCCCTCACGACCCGTCCCAGCAGCTCGTGGGATTTCTCACGAGCGCAGCTGTAGGTCGGTCAGGCGACAGACGGTACTTTGGGCGCCAACGTCAACAGCGGGCGCCCCGGTCCTGCCGCCGACCAAAGTCGGGCACGACCGTGCAAATTGCGTCCGCTCTTCGCGTACACTGGCAAGACCGCTCCTAAGGGCCGACGTTGTCCCGACTCGCAATCGATGACGTCAGGAGGCCCGATGGGTTACCCCGGACCGCAGCAGCAGGGCCTCTACGACCCTGCCTTTGAGCACGACGCGTGCGGGGTGGCCTTCGTGGCCGACATCCATGGTCGAAAGTCCCACGACGTCGTCTTCAAGGGCCTGTCGGCGCTGCGGCGCATGGACCACCGGGGCGCCCGGGGTGCCGAGCCCAACACCGGCGACGGGGCCGGCATCATGATCCAGGTCCCGGACGCGTTCCTGCGCGAGGTCGCCGGCGTGCAGCTGCCGCCGGCCGGCGCCTACGCGACCGGCCTGGCCTTCCTGCCCACCGACGACGCGGCCGCCGAGCGCGCGATGCGGGTCCTGGAGAAGTATGCCCTGGTCGAGGGCGCCCAGGTGCTCGGCTGGCGGGACGTGCCCACCGACGCCACCGACCTCGGCGCGACCGCGCTGGTCGCCATGCCGCGCATCCGCCAGGTGTTCGTGAGCGCGGAGCGGCTCGGGTCCCCGGGCGAGGTGCTGTCCGGCCTTGAGCTCGACCGGGTCGTCTACTGCGTGCGGAAGCAGGCGGAGCGCGAGACGCGCGAGCGGGGGATTCAGCTGTTCCTCCCGTCGCTCTCGTCCCGCACGATCACCTACAAGGGCATGCTCACCCCGGACCAGGTCGTGAGCTTCTTCCCCGACCTGTCGGACGAGCGCGTGACGTCGGCGATCGCCCTGGTGCACTCCCGCTTCTCGACGAACACGTTCCCGTCGTGGGAGCTTTCCCACCCGTACCGGATCATCGCCCACAACGGCGAGATCAACACCATCCGCGGCAACCGCAACTGGATGGCCGCGCGCGAGGCGCTGCTGTCGACCGAGCAGCTGCCCGGCAACATCCGCCGGCTGTTCCCGATCTGCACGCCCGAGGCGTCGGACTCGGCGAACTTCGACGAGGTCCTGGAGCTGCTGTACCTGGCCGGCCGGAGCCTGCCGCACGCGGTACTGATGATGATCCCGGAGGCCTGGGAGAACGACCCGCGGATGGACCCGCTGCGCCGCGCGTTCTACCGCTTCCACGCGTGCCTCATGGAGCCGTGGGACGGCCCGGCCAGCGTGGCGTTCACCGACGGCACGGTGGTCGGCGCGGTGCTCGACCGCAACGGCCTGCGCCCGGGCCGCTGGTGGCAGACGGCCGACGGCCTGGTCGTGCTGGCCAGCGAGGCGGGCGTGCTCGACCTCGACCCGGCGACCATCGTCGCCAAGGGCCGCTCGGCGCCCGGCAAGATGCTGCTCGTCGACACCGCCGCCGGCCGGATCCGCACCGACGACGAGATCAAGGCCGAGCTGGCCTCGGCCGAGCCGTACGGGGACTGGCTGCACGCCGGGCTCATCGAGCTCGACCAGCTGCCGGAGCGCGAGCACGTCGTCTACACCCACGACTCGGTGCAGCGGCGCCAGCAGACGTTCGGGTACACCGAGGAGGAGCTCAAGATCCTCATCGGCCCGATGGCCCGCGCCGGCGCCGAGCCGCTGGGCTCGATGGGCACCGACACCCCGGTCGCGGTGCTCTCCACCCGGCCGCGCCTGATGTACGACTACTTCACCCAGCTCTTCGCGCAGGTCACCAACCCGCCGCTCGACGCGATCCGGGAGGAGCTCGTCACCAGCGTCGCGGCGACGATCGGCCCCGAGGGCAACCTGCTCAAGCCGGGCCCGGCGTCCTGCCGGCAGATCGCGCTGCCGTACCCGGTGATCGACAACGACGACCTCGCCAAGATCCTGCACATCGACGACGACGGCGACCTGCCCGGCTTCAAGGCCGTCCGGGTCTCCGGCCTCTACCCGGTGCGCGACGGCGCGGTCGGCCTCAAGCGCCGGCTGGTCGAGATCATGCGCGGCGTGTCCGAGGCGATCGAGGACGGCGTGCGCATCCTGGTGCTGTCCGACCGCGACTCGACGGCCGACCTGGCCCCGATCCCGTCGCTGCTGCTCACCGCGGCCGTCCACCAGCACCTCGTCCGCGAGCAGACCCGCACCCAGGTGTCGCTGGTCGTCGAGTCCGGCGACTGCCGCGAGGTGCACCACGTCGCCGTCCTGGTCGGCTTCGGCGCGTCGGCGGTCAACCCGTACCTCGCCTTCGAGAGCGCCGAGGACCTCATCGCCACCGGAGCGCTGCCCGGCCTCGACCCGGAGAAGGCGGTCCACAACTACGTCAAGGCGCTCGGCAAGGGCGTCCTGAAGATCATGTCCAAGATGGGCATCTCGACCGTCTCCTCCTACTGCGGCGCCCAGGTCTTCGAGGCCGTCGGGCTCGACCCGCGGCTGGTCGAGCGGTACTTCACCGGCACCCCGAGCAAGATCGGCGGCATCGGCCTGGCCGAGATCCACGCCGAGATCGCGGTCCGGCACGCCCGCGCCTACCCGGCCAACGACGCCGAGCGCGCGCACCGGCGGCTCGAGGTCGGCGGTGAGTACCAGTGGCGCCGCGAGGGCGAGCTGCACCTGTTCAACCCCGAGACGGTCTTCCTGCTCCAGCACGCCACCCGGTCCCGGCAGTTCGACGTCTTCAAGAAGTACACCGCGAAGGTCGACGAGCTCGCGGGCCGGGCGGGGTCGCTGCGCGGCCTCTTCGAGCTGCGCACCGGCGTGCGGCCGGCCGTGCCGATCGACGAGGTGGAGCCGGCGACCGAGATCGTGAAGCGGTTCGCCACCGGCGCGATGTCCTACGGCTCGATCTCGGCCGAGGCCCACCAGACGCTCGCCATCGCCATGAACAACATCGGTGGCAAGTCGAACACCGGCGAGGGCGGCGAGGACGTCGACCGCCTCCACGACCCGCGCCGCCGCTCCGCGATCAAGCAGGTCGCCAGCGGCCGGTTCGGCGTCACCACCGAGTACCTGGTCAACGCCGACGACCTGCAGATCAAGATGGCCCAGGGCGCGAAGCCCGGCGAGGGTGGCCAGCTGCCCGGCAACAAGGTGTGGCCGTGGATCGCCAAGACCCGGCACGCGACGCCGGGCGTCGGGCTCATCTCGCCGCCCCCGCACCACGACATCTACTCGATCGAGGACCTCGCCCAGCTCGTCTTCGACCTCAAGAACGTCAACCCGGCCGCCCGCGTGCACGTCAAGCTGGTGTCCGAGGTCGGCGTCGGGACGGTCGCGGCGGGCGTGGCCAAGACGAAGGCCGACGTCATCCTGATCTCGGGGCACGACGGCGGCACCGGCGCGTCGCCGCTCAACTCGCTCAAGCACGCGGGCACGCCGTGGGAGCTCGGCCTCGCCGAGACGCAGCAGACCCTGCTGCTGTCGGGGCTGCGCGACCGGGTCAGCGTCCAGGTCGACGGGCAGCTCAAGACCGGCCGGGACGTCGTCATCGCGGCGCTGCTCGGCGCCGAGGAGTTCGGCTTCGCGACCTCGCCGCTCATCGTCTCCGGCTGCATCATGATGCGGGTCTGCCACCTCGACACCTGTCCGGTCGGCATCGCCACGCAGAACCCGGCGCTGCGCAAGAAGTTCACCGGCAAGCCGGAGTTCGTCGAGAACTTCTTCTGGTTCATGGCCGAGGAGGTCCGCACCTACCTGGCGGAGCTGGGCTTCCGCACGCTCGACGAGGCGATCGGCCACACCGAGCTGCTCGACGTCCGTCCGGCCGTCGACCACTGGAAGGCCGGCGGGCTCGACCTCACCCCGCTGCTGCACGTTCCCCCTCTTGCCGACGACGCCGTGCGCCGGCAGACCACCAAGCAGGACCACCGGCTGGAGCGCGCGCTGGACAACCAGCTCATCGCGGCGGTCTCCCCGGCCCTCGACGCCGGTGAGTCGATCAAGCTGGAGATCGTGGTGCGCAACGAGCACCGGTCCGTCGGCGCGATGCTCGGCGGTGAGATCGTCCGCCGGGTCGGCGGCGCCGGCCTGCCCGACGACACCGTGGACGTTACGTTGCGCGGCACGGCCGGGCAGTCGTTCGGGGCGTGGGTCCCCCGCGGAGTCACCCTCCGGCTGATCGGCGACGCCAACGACTACGTCGGCAAGGGCCTGTCCGGCGGGCGGCTCGTGGTGCGGCCCGACGAGTCCGCGCCGTTCGTCGCCGAGGACCAGATCATCGGCGGCAACACGGTGCTCTACGGCGCGACCGGCGGCCAGCTGTTCATGCGGGGCCGGGCCGGCGAGCGGTTCGCGGTGCGCAACTCCGGCGCCACCGCCGTCGTCGAGGGCGTCGGCGACCACGGCTGCGAGTACATGACCGGTGGCGCCGTCGTGGTGCTCGGGCCGACGGGCCGCAACTTCGCGGCCGGCATGTCGGGCGGCGTGGCCTACGTGTGGCGCCTCGACAAGTCCCTGGTCAACGCCGAGCTGGTCGATCTGCGGCCGGTGACCGAGGCTGCGGGGCTCCGCTCGCTGATCGAGCAGCACCTGGCCGAGACCGGCTCCGCGGTGGCCGCGCGGGTCCTGGCCGACTGGGACCGGTCCGTCGGAGAGTTCACCGAGGTCATGCCACGTGACTACGAGCGCGTGATGGAGGCGATGCGGGCCGCCGAGGCTGCCGGCCGCGATGTGGATGCGGCTGTCATGGAGGTGGCACGTGCCTGACCCGAACGGTTTCCTGCGGTACGACCGGCGGCTTCCGGCCCGCCGGCCGGTGCCGGTGCGGCTGCGGGACTGGCGCGAGGTCTACCCGCCGGCCTCCGACGAGCTCATCACCGAGCAGGCGTCGCGGTGCATGGACTGCGGCATCCCGTTCTGCCACGACGGCTGCCCGCTGGGCAACCGGATCCCGGACTGGAACGACCTGGTCCGCACCGGCGACTGGGACTCCGCGATCGAGGCCCTGCACGCGACGAACAACTTCCCGGAGTTCACCGGGCGGCTGTGCCCGGCGCCCTGCGAGGCGGCCTGCGTGCTGTCCATCGCGGGCGGCCAGGCGGTCACCATCAAGCAGGTCGAGGTCGAGATCATCAACCGCGCCGTCGCGGCCGGGCGGGTCACGCCGCGGCCGGCGCCGGAGCGCTCCGGCAAGCGCGTGGGCATCGTCGGCTCGGGTCCGGCCGGGCTGGCCGCCGCCCAGCAGCTCGCCCGGGCGGGGCACGACGTCACGGTGTACGAGCGGGACGACGCGGTCGGCGGGCTCCTGCGGTACGGCATCCCCGACTTCAAGCTGGAGAAGCAGCACGTCGATCTTCGTCTGGAGCAGCTCCGGGCCGAGGGCGTGCGCTTCCGGACCGGCGTGAATGTCGGTGTCACCATCTCCGTCGAGGACCTGCGGGCGTCGCACGACGCGCTGCTGCTGGCCTGCGGCGCGCTCGCCGCCCGCGACACGCCGGAGACGCCGGGGCGCGGGCTGCGCGGCATCCACCTCGCGATGGAGCACCTCGTCGAGTCGAACCGGGTCGTCGCCGGCAAGCTGCCCGCGCCGTCGGTGACGGCCGAGGGCAAGAACGTCATCATCATCGGCGGCGGTGACACGGCGGCCGACTGCCTCGGCGTCGCGCACCGGCAGGGCGCCGCGTCGGTGCTGCAGCTGGACCAGTACCCGGTCCCGCCGGCCGATCGGGACGAGGCCCGCGACCCGTGGCCGACCTGGCCGTGGATCCTGCGCAACTACCCGGCCCACGAGGAGGGCGGCGAGCGCGCGTTCGCCGTCGCCGTCACGTCCTTCGAGGGCGACGGCGCCGGCAACCTCCGCGCGGTCCGCATCGCCGAGGTGCAGGTGTCCAGGGTGGACGGTGTGCGTACCGTCAGCGTCGTCGAGGGCACCGAGCGGGAGTACCCGGCCGAGCTCGTGCTGCTGGCGATCGGCTTCGAGGGGACCGAGGAGGGCCCGCTGCTGTCGTCGCTGGGCCTGACCCGCAACCGGCGCGGCGGCATCGACAGCGGCTCGGACTGGCAGACGTCGTCCCGGGGCGTCTTCGTCGCCGGCGACATGCACCGCGGCGCGTCGCTCATCGTGTGGGCGATCGCCGAGGGCCGCGCGGCCGCGGCGTCGATCCACGCGTACCTGGGCGGCGACGGCGCGCTGCCGTCGCCCGTCGACCCGTCGGCCGTGGCCCTGTCCGCCTGAGCTGCGGCGCCTGCCCGTGCCGCCGGGCGGCCGATGATCGTGGGAAGAGTTTGGCTGTCCCGGCAGCCAGATCGTTCCCACGATCATGGACAACGGCCCGCGACCGCCGAACGTGGCGATGTGCCTCACCTCATGGCCGCGTGTGGCATCACCCGGTCGGGGTAACGCGGTGCGAATGCAGGAGACGCTCATCGACACGCTCGCGCCGCTCGGCATCGCGCTCGCGTCGGCGTTGCTGGGGTTGCTGGCGGTGGAGCTGTTGCACCGCGCGCTGCTACGGTTCGGCCGCGGCTCGGCGTTCCTCACCGAGCTGGCCAGCCGCGCCCACCGGCCGGTGCAGTTCGTCGTCGTGCTGTGCGCGGTGTACTTCTCGGTCCGCGACGTCGCCGAAGAAGCCAAGTGGCGCAACGCCTTCCTCCACGTCGACCAGCTCATCATCATCGGCGCGGTGGCCTGGCTGACCGCGGCCCTGCTGACGTTGGCCGAGGAGACGGCCCTCGCGCGGTTTCGCACCGACGTGCCCGACAACCGGACCGCCCGCAGGTTGCACACCCAGATCGTCATGGTCCGGCGGGTGACGGTCGCCGTCGTCGCCGTGCTGGCGGGCGGGGTGATGCTCATGACGTTCCCGCAGGCGCGCATCATCGGCACCAGCCTGCTCGCGAGCGCCGGCTTCGCGGGCATCGTCGCCGGTCTCGCCGCGCAGAGCGTGCTGCGGAACGTCTTCGCCGGGCTGCAGTTGGCGTTCAGCGACGCGGTACGGCTCGGCGACGTGGTCATCGTCGAGAAGGAGTGGGGGAGGATCCAGGAAATCACCCTGTCGTACGTCGTCGTGCACGTGTGGGACGACCGGCGGCTTATTCTGCCGACGTCCTACTTCACCGAGAAGCCGTTCGAGAACTGGACCCGGACGGAGGCCGCGCTGCTCGGCTCGGTCATGTTCGACGTCGACTGGTGGCTGCCGGTCCCCGAGATGCGCGAGGAGCTCCGCCGCGCGCTCGAGTCGACCGACCTGTGGGACGGCCGCGTGTCGGTCCTGCAGGTCGTCGAGGCCACCGGCAGCGCCTTGCAGCTGCGCGCCCTGGTCAGCGCCGAGGACGCGCCGAAGCTGTGGGACCTGCGCTGCTTCGTCCGCGAGCACATGGTCGCCTGGCTGCGCGACGCGCACCCGGCCGCGCTGCCGCGCCTGCGGACCGAGATGACCGCCGGGGTACCGCTGCAGGCCACGCTCACCGGTCAGACCCACACCACCGACAGCGACGCCCGGGTGTTCAGCCACAGCATCGACGGCCGGGCGCGCGCCGAGGCGTTCACCGGGCCGGAGTAGTCGCGATCCACGCGGCCACGAGCGCGACCATGACGGCCGCGACGAGCACCAGCGCCGGCCCGACGAGCGTCGAGGCCAGCACGAGGACGGCCGCTGCGGGCAGCAGCCAGGAGCGGCGCAGGTGCAGCACCCACAGCGCGACGAGGAGGATCGCCGTCGGTACCGCCACCGCCAGGCTGGCCGTCAGCCGCGACGTCGTCCCGTCCACCACGACGGCGATGCCGGCGCCGATCGCCGCGGCGGAGGCGAAGACGACGTAGTGCCCGTACCCCCAGGTGAACGCGTGCCGGTTGTCGACCAGCCGGTGGTGGGCGGGCTCGTCGAAGTACAGCCACCAGAATGCGAACACGATGACCAGTCCGCTGAGGGCCACCCACCAGTGCCGCTCCTGGACGAACCCGGCCTGGACCGCCAGGGTGGTCGACAGGATGATTTCGCCGAGCACGATGATGAACAGCAGGCCGTATCGCTCGGCGATGTGGTGCGGGTGCCACGGCGTGCGGACGCCGCGCTCGCCCCACAGCGGCACGGCCAGCTCGAGGCCGACCATCACCAGGAACAGCACCAGGTGCAGGGTGTCGTGGGTGAGCAGGATCAGCCCCCAGCCCACCATGCAGGCGCTGACCCCGAGCGCCATGCGCCGCGCGGTGCGCCGCCGCCGCGGGTCGGCGTGCGCGGCCCGCAGCCACTGGGTGACCAGCCCGGCCCGCATGATCACGTAACCCAGGGTCACGATCCCGTAGTCGCCCTCGAACGCGTTCTCCACCCCGGCGGCGAGCACGAGCACGCCGGCGATCTGCACGAGGACGGTCAGCCGGTAGGGGACGTCGTCGGTGTCGTACGCGGACGCGAACCAGGTGAAGTTCATCCAGGCCCACCAGATGGCGAAGAACACCAGCAGGTAGGCCACGATGCCGTGGGCGACGTGGTGCTCGCTGATCGAGTGGTGCAGCAGCCGCCCGGCGACCGCGATCGCCACCACGAAACACAGGTCGAACAGCAGTTCGAGCGGCGTGGCGACGCGGTGTTGCTCGTGCTTGTCGCGGGGGCGCATGGGTCGACGCCACTCGGGGGTGGTGGACATCGGACCAGTATCAGGGAAAGCGGCGGTGGACAGCGTCTCAACTGATGGCGTGACCCTGGGTCACCTGACGGCTGCCCCAGCGACAGCGCTAGCCTCATGGTGTGACTCGACGCGCCAAAATCGTCTGTACCCTCGGTCCGGCCACTTCCTCGGCCGAGCGGATCCGTGGCCTCGTCGACGCCGGGATGGACGTCGCGCGGCTCAACTTCAGCCACGGAAGCCACGAGGACCACGCCTCGGTGTACAACCTCGTCAGGGAGGCCGCCGCTGCCGCCGGCCGCTCCGTGGGTGTCCTCGCAGACCTCCAGGGTCCCAAGATCCGTCTCGGCCGCTTCGCCGACGGCCCGCACGAGTGGCGCACCGGCGACACCGTCGTCATCACGAGTGACGATGTCGTCGGCACCGCCGACCGTGTCTCCTGCACGTACAAGAAGCTTCCCCAAGAGGTGAAGCCGGGCGACCGCCTGCTCATCGACGACGGCAAGGTGGCCGTCGAGGTGACCGGCGTGGCCGGGAACGACATCACCGTTCTCGTCACCGAGGGTGGCCCCGTCTCCAACAACAAGGGTGTCTCGCTGCCCAACGTCGCCGTCAGCGTGCCCGCCCTCTCTGACAAGGACGCCGAGGACCTGCGCTTCGCGCTGCGCCTCGGCGCCGACTGGATCGCCCTGTCGTTCGTGCGCTCGCCCGACGACATCAAGCTCGTGCACGAGATCATGGACGAGGAGGGCATCCGGCGCCCGGTCCTGGCCAAGGTGGAGAAGCCGGAGGCGGTCGCCGCACTGGAGCCGATCGTCAACTCGTTCGACGGCATCATGGTGGCCCGCGGCGATCTCGGCGTCGAGATGCCGCTGGAGCAGGTGCCGCTGGTCCAGAAGCGCGCGGTGCAGCTCTGCCGCGAGCAGGCCAAGCCGGTCATCGTCGCCACCCAGATGCTCGACTCGATGATCGAGAACGCGCGGCCGACCCGGGCCGAGGCGTCCGACGTCGCCAACGCGGTGCTCGACGGCGCCGACGCCGTCATGCTGTCCGGCGAGACCAGCGTCGGGCGGTATCCCATCCTCACCGTCTCCACCATGGCGCGCATCATTGCCACCACCGAAGGTGGCTCGCTCTCGGTGCCGCGCCTGCAGCACGACCCCCGCACCAAGGGCGGTGCGCTCACCAGCGCCGCGTCGAACATCGCCCGCAACATCGGGGCGAAGGCGCTCGTCGCCTTCTCGCAGACCGGCGACACCGTGCGCCGGCTGGCCCGTTTGCACTGCGAGCTGCCGCTGCTGGCGTTCACGCCGGAGCCGACGGTCCGCAACCAGCTCGCGCTGAGCTGGGGCGTGCAGACGTTCGACGTGCCGTTCGTGGAGCACACCGACGAGATGTTCAAGCAGGTGGACCTGGCCCTCGTCGACCTGCCGTGGCTCGCGCCCGGCGACGACGTGGTCATCGTGGCGGGCTCGCCGCCCGGCACGCCCGGCTCGACCAACACCCTGCGCGTCCACCAGCTGGGAGCACTCTCACAGGGCTGAGTCCGCGGAAGTTCCGTAGATTGGCCTGGTGACTGAGCTGGTGAGCGGGCAGGCGGCGGTCGACGCCCTGGTCCGCCTTCTCGACCTGCAAGCGCTGGGGGACGACCGGTTCCTGGGCAACAGCCCGCCGGACGGCCCCCAGCGCGTCTTCGGGGGGCAGGTGGCCGGCCAGGCCCTGGTGGCCGCCGGCCGCACCGTCGACCCGGCCCGGCACGTCCACTCCCTGCACGGCTACTTCGTGCGCGGCGGCGACCCCACCGAGCCGATCACGTATGCGGTGGAGAACATCCGCGACGGCCGCTCGTTCTCGGTCCGCCGCTCGGTGGCGTACCAGCACGGGAAGGTCATCTTCTTCATGTCCGCCTCCTTCCACCACGAGGAGGAGGGCCTCGACCACCACGAGCCGGCCCCGATCGACGTGCCGCCCCCGGACGAGCTCCCGACGATGGGCGAGCGCCTCGCGCGGTACCCGGACCGCATGGACATCTGGGCCACGATCCCGCGCCCGATCGACGTCCGCTACGTGGGCGAGCCCGGCTGGGTCGCCCCCGGCGCCCGCCCGGCCGAGGACTGCCAGCGCGTCTGGATGCGCATCGACGGCAAGCTCCCCGACGACCCGCTCCTGCACGCGTGCGCCCTGACCTTCGCGTCCGACCTGACGCTGCTGGACGCGGTCCTGTCGACGCACGGCGCGGTGTGGGGCCCGGGCGGCTTCGTGGGCGCCAGCCTGGACCACGCGATGTGGTTCCACCGCGGCTTCCGCGCCGACGAGTGGTTCCTCTACGACAGCACGAGCCCGTCGGCCTCCGGCGCCCGCGGCCTGGCGACCGGCCGGATGTTCACCCGGGCCGGCCTGCACATCGCGACAGCCGTCCAGGAGGGCCTGTTGCGACGCGTGGGAGGATAGCCGTATGCGCCTTTCTGCCCGGGTAGATTACGCGTTGCGAGCGGTGGCCGAGCTGGCCGCCGCCTCGTCCGCGTCGCCCGAGACACGGCTCGTGACCGCCGACCGCCTGGCTTCGGCGCAGCAGATCCCTCCGAAGTTCCTGGAGAGCATCCTGCTGCAACTGCGCCGCGGCGGCGTGGTGGTCGCCCAGCGCGGCCCCGAGGGCGGCTACCGCCTGGCCCGCCCGGCCGCCGACATCTCCCTGGCCGAGATCATCCGCGTCATCGACGGCCCGCTGGCCAACGTCCGCGGCCAGCGCCCGGAGGAGCTGGGCTACATCGGCGCCGCCGCCGCCCTGCAGGACGTCTGGATCGCCCTGCGCGCCAACGAACGCCTGATCCTCGAGACGGTCACCATCGAGGACGTCGTCACGGGCGAGCTCCCGGAGCGGGTGCGCGACCTGGTGGCCGACCCGCGAGCCTGGGTCTGAGCCGTTCGGGACTCGGGTCCGCGCAAGTTACGACCGTCGCTCCCGCCAGACACCGCTCGTGGTGCCGCGACAATCCGTCCCGGCCCCACGGACGCTGCCGTCGCCGTCGTCCCAAGGGCCCGCGGGCGGCCGCCCGCGCGTGACGTCCGCGGCGGCCGGCCTCCGCGCTGTTCTTGCGGTCCGCGCCTGGCCGGTCCGCGCCTGGCCGGTCCGCGCCTGGCCGGTCCGCGCCTGGCCGGTCCGCGCCTGGCCG
>NZ_BMPI01000054.1:47710-78091 GCF_014647515.1 Dactylosporangium sucinum
GTGGCCGGGCTCCGCGCCGTTCTTGCGGTCCGCGCCTGGCCGGCGGCGGTGCTCGGCTGGGCATCCGCCGGGTGACCGTTGTCGCTATTTTCTATCGGAATACTGGGGGATAGGATCGGCGCATGATCGTGGTGCTTTCCGGGAACCCGCGCCCGCACTCGCGTACGTTGCATCTGGCCGAGGAGGTCGGGGCCGCGCTCGCGGAGCGGCTCTCGCAGCCCGTGCCGCACACCATCGACGTGGCCGCGCTCGGCACGCGGCTGCTGCAGTCCGGCGACGGGATCGTGGCCGACGCCGTCGGGCGGCTGCGGCGGGCCAGCCTGCTCGTCGTCGCCACCCCGACCTACAAGGGAACGTACACCGGCGTCCTCAAGGTGCTCATCGACCAGCTGCCCGCCGAAGGGCTCAAGGACGTCGCCGCCGTGACCGTCGTGACCGCCGGGGTGCGGCCGCAGGCCGAGGCCACCGAGCGGCACCTCGTCGAGCTGCTGGGGGAGCTCGGGGCGGTCCCCGTCACGCCCGGGCTCGCCGTCGTCGAGTCGGAGCTGGCGAACGCCGGGACGGCCGCGGCCGAGTACGTGGCGACGATCGCGGACGGGTTCGAGTCGGCCGTGACCCGCTAAGGCCTGGTTCATACTGGCCTTAGGGGATCGGGGCGGCCAGCAGCTCGTCCGGCTGGTCGACGCGGTCGCTCAGCACGTTGAGGGAGCGCGCGATGCTCACCAGGGCATACGTCTGCGTGATCCTGAGCGTGCGCTCCATGTGCAGCTCTTCGGCCATGTCGAGCTCGTCGCGGATGGCGTGCAGGAAGCCTTCGGCCGCCTGCAGGTACGGGTCGTGGGCTTTCGACATGCTTCGAGCGTAGGTCCGATCGGTCCCGGTCAAGACCGATTCGCGCAATGCGGCCCCGGGCCTAGCGGGGCTGCCAGGCGTGCGGGGCCGCGGTGAGCTTCCGGACGTGCGCGGGCATCCGGCCGCGCACCACGTCGGCCAGGCTGACCTCGTCGAGGACGTTGCGCACCGCGGCGCGCACCGCGACCCAGAGCTGTTGCAGGTGTTCGGCCGTCCCGGAGTACATCGCCTCCTCCGGCCGGACGCCCCGCACCTCGGCGAGGGGCCCGTCGACCGCGCGCAGCACGTCGCCGACCATGATCTCCGAAGGTTGACGGGTCAGGACGTAACCGCCGTCGACGCCGCGCTGACCGCGCACGAGGCCGGCCCGGCGCAGGTCGCCGAGCACCGCCTCGAGGAACTTGCGCGGCATCTCCTGCTCGTCGGCGAGCCCCGCCGCCGAGACCACCGCGGGGTAAGCGGCCGCCAGTCCCAGCGAGGCTCGCACCGCGTAATCCCCGCGTGCCGAGATGTGCATTGGAAGACTGCCTTTCCGGCCGGGCTGGTGGGCTTGAATGTCCGATACCAATGTAGGGTGCCCGCCGGACGGTGATCGCCGGGGTAGCGTTGTCGGATTATGCGATCCGAAGAGCCGCGGCGCGGTGCCGACCACAACGTGATGCGCGAGGTGAACCGCTCACTGGTCCTGGCACTGGTCAAGGAGGGCGGCCCGGTGTCGCGGGCGAGCATCGCCCGCTCGACCACCCTCGCCAAGCCGACCGTGTCGGCGATCGTCGACGAGCTCATCGCGGAGGGCCTCGTCCGCGAGATCGGCCCCGGCTCGACCGCGGTCAGCGGCGGCCGCCCGCCGATCCTGCTGGAGTTCAACGCCCGCTCGCAGCTCGTCGCCGGCGTGCACATCGGCGCCCGGCGCACCACGATCGCGATCGGCGACGCCGCGGGGGAGGAGGTCGCCCGCCGCGAGCTGCCGACGCCGCGCGACGACCCGGGCGAGGCGCTGCGCCTGGTGGCCACCGAGGTGCGGGCCGCGATCGCCGCGGCCGGGCTGGAGACCGCCCGGCTCGCCGCGGTCGGCGCCGTGCTGCCCGGCCTCACCGACTTCCACACCGGCGTGTGCCTGCTCGCGCCGAACCTCGGCTGGCGCGACGTCCCGGTCCGCGAGACCCTGGCCGCCGAGCTGGACGCGCCGGTCTACGTCCACAACGCCGGCCAGGCGGCGGCCGTCGCCGAGAACCTGGAGGGCGCGGGGGACCGGGCCGGCGACCTCGCCCTGCTGTACGCGGGAACGGGCCTCTCCGCCGGGATACTGTCCGACGGCCGGGTCTTCCACGGCGTCGGCGGGACGGCCGGCGAGATCGGCCACAACGCCGTCCCCGGCAACGACGAGCCGTGCAACTGCGGCAAGGTCGGCTGCCTGGAGACGGTGGCCTCGGGCCCGGCGATCGTCCGCGCCGTGCACCGCGCCCTGGCGGCCGGCGGCACCTCGTCGCTCGCGGTCCAGGACTCGTTCGACGCCCGCGACGTCACGGCCGCGGCCCGGGCCGGCGACCGGCTGGCGGCCGCGGCGATCGCCGACGTCGGCGCGCGGCTGGGCCTGGCCGCGTCGTGGCTCATCAACGCGTACAACCCGGCGCTCGTCGTCGTCGGCGGCGGCCTGGCCGCGATCGGCGACCTGCTCCTGGATCCGCTCCGGGCCGCCGTGGCGCGCCATGCCCTGGCCCCGGCCCTGCGAGGCGTCGAGATCCGCGCCTCGGTGCTGGGCCCGGACGCCGAGGTCCGCGGCGCCGTCCTGCTGGCGTTGCAGCACTCCGAGACGTACTACCGCGTCGTCTTCCGCGCGTAGCCCCACGAAACCCCCGCGCCCAACCCCGCGCCGCGCCCACCCCCGCGCCGATCTTGCAGTTGTGGTGTCCGATTGCGGAGGATATTTGCCGACAAATCCGAACCACAACTGCAAGATCGGCGCGGGATGAAGGGTGAACGTGGTGTCGAAGGCGGTTTGTTCTGATGTTGAACTAACCCGGTCCACGGGCGTAGCCTGACGCCTATCCGCCAACACCCCGCGAAGAGGTGCTCATGAACGACTATCAGCCAAGCCGCGCCGACAAGTTCTCCTTCGGGCTCTGGACGGTCGGCTGGCAGGCCCAGGACGTGTTCGGAGGGCCGACCCGCGCGCCGCTCGACTCGGTCGAGGCCGTGCACCGGCTGTCGGACCTCGGGGCGGCCGCGGTGACCTTCCACGACGACGACCTGTTCCCGTTCGGCAGCGACGACGCCACCCGCGACAAGCTCATCGGCCGCTTCAAGGACGCGCTCAGCGAGACCGGCGTCCGGGTCGAGATGGTCACCACGAACCTCTTCAGCCACCCCATCTTCAAGGACGGCGGCTTCACCTCGAACGACCGCGCCGTGCGCCGGTTCGCCCTCAAGAAGGTGCTGCGCAACATCGACCTCGCCGCCGAGCTGGGTGCCGAGACGTATGTGCTGTGGGGCGGGCGCGAGGGCGCCGAGTCCGGCGGCGCGAAGGACGTCGCCGCCGCGCTCGACCGCTACCGCGAGGGCCTGAACATCCTCTGCGCCTACGTGCGCGACCAGGGGTACGACATCCGCTTCGCGCTGGAGCCGAAGCCCAACGAGCCGCGCGGCGACATCCTGCTGCCGACGATCGGGCACGCGCTCGCGCTGATCGCCACCCTGGACGAGCCGGACCGGGTCGGGCTCAACCCGGAGGTCGGGCACGAGGAGATGGCCGGGCTCAACTTCGCGCACGGCATCGCCCAGGCGCTCTGGCACGGCAAGCTCTTCCACATCGACCTCAACGGCCAGCACGGCCCGCGCTTCGACCAGGACCTGCGCTTCGGCGCCGGCAACCTGCGCGGCGCGTTCTGGACCGTCGACGTGCTGGAGACCGGCGGCTACACCGGCTACCGCCACTTCGACTACAAGCCGCCGCGCACCGAGGACTACGACGGCGTGTGGGAGACCGCCCGCGCCTGCATGCGCAACTACCTGATCCTCAAGGAGCGCGTCCAGTCGTTCCGGGCCGACCCCGAGGTGGCCTCGGCGCTGGAGGCCGCGCGGGTCAACGAGCTGTACGAGCCGACCCTCGCCGAGGGCGAGACGATCGAGTCGCTGCGCGAGGAGGACTTCGACGTCGACAAGCTCGCCGCCCGCGGCGGCGCGTTCGAGTACCTCGACCAGCTCGCGATGGAGCACCTCCTGGGCGTGCGTCCGTGACCGGTCCGCGGCGGAGCGGAGGGACCGGTCACCATGGGCAGTGAGCCAGGCATGACGCTCGTCGCCGGGGTGGACACGTCGACCCAGTCGACGAAGGTCATCGTGTGCGACGCCGAGACCGGCGCGGTCGTCAGGACCGGTCGCGCCGCCCACCCGGACGGCACCGCCGTCGACCCCGCGCACTGGTGGCGCGCCTTCCAGGAGGCCACCGGCTGCGGGCCCGACGGTGACCCGGCCGGCGGGCTGCTCGACGGCGTCGCCGCGATCGGGGTCGGCGGCCAGCAGCACGGCATGGTCCTGCTCGACGAGCACAACGCCGTCGTCCGCGACGCGCTGCTGTGGAACGACACCCGCTCCGCCGGCGCCGCGCAGGACCTCATCGCCGAGCTGCCCGGCGGCGCCGCCGGCTGGGCCGAGGCCACCGGGCTGGTGCCGGTCGCCAGCTTCACCGTGACCAAGCTCCGCTGGGTGGCGCAGCACGAGCCGGACAACGCCGCGCGGGCTCATTCGGTACTGCTGCCGCACGACTGGATCACCCACCTGCTCCGGTCGGACCGCGGAGCCGAGCCGACCACCGACCGCGGCGACGCGTCCGGCACCGGCTACTGGTCGCCGTCCACCGGCGAGTACCGGCCGGACCTGCTGAAGCTCGCCTTCGGCCGGGACCTCGCGGTGCCCCGCGTCGCCGGGCCGGCCGAGACGGTCGGCGAGACGGTCGCCGGTGCCCTTCTTGCGCCGGGCACCGGCGACAACATGGCCGCCGCCCTCGGACTCGGCCTGCGGCCGGGGGACGTGGTGGTGTCCCTCGGCACGTCCGGCACCGTGTTCGGCGTCGCCGAGCGGCCGGTGGCGGACACCAGCGGTACCGTCGCGGGATTCGCGGACGCGACGGGCCGGCACCTGCCGCTGGTGGCCACGCTCAACGCGGCCCGGGTGCTCACCGCCGCCGCCGCGCTGCTCGGCGTCGACCTGTCCACATTGGACTCTCTGGCCCGGTCGGCCGAGCCGGGGGCGGGCGGGCTGACCCTCCTGCCCTACCTCGACGGCGAGCGCACGCCCAACCTGCCCGACGCGAAGGGGCTGCTCAACGGGCTCACGCGCGGCAACGCCACACCGGCCAACCTGGCGCGGGCGGCGTACGAGGGCATGCTCTGCGGCCTCGCCGACGGCCTGGACGCGGTCCGCGCGCTGGGGGTGCCCGTCGAGCGGGTGCTGCTGATCGGCGGGGCGGCCGCGTCGGAGGCGGTGCGGGAGATCGCGCCGGCGCTGCTCGGGGTGCCGGTGAGCGTGCCGGCCCCGGCCGAGTACGTGGCGGTCGGCGCCGCGCGGCAGGCCGCGTGGGCCCTCGCGGGCGGCGCGGAGCCGCCGTCGTGGCCGGTGTCCGCGGTCGAGGTCACGGCCGCGCCCACCAAGGAGATCCGGGAGTTGTACGGCCAGGTCCGCGATCGGGCGCTGGCGTTGCTCAAGTAGGCGTCACTCCGCAGGGGTCGGCCGGCCGGGACAGCGGGTCCCGGCCGGCCGCCGCGCTCGGACACCCCGTGGAACCTAAGCGCCGTGCAGCCGGAGTGCCTCCACGACCTCGTCCTCGGCGTACTCGCCCTCGGGCAGCGCGTCGACCCGGGTCAGCGCGTCGGCCGGCAGGTCGGCGGCGATCGCCTTGCGGCGGATCTCCTCGCGCGACAGGCGCTCCTGGCCGGTGTACGCCTGGTCCAGCACGTCCCGCAGTTGATCTGGTTCGCTCGTCACGGCTGACCGTGTACCCGCGCCGGCGCTCGCAAAACTGATGCCCCGCAGGTGTGTCCGGTGCCAGGCCGTCCGCCCACGGCCCGGCACCGGACTCCCGCGCACCGGCCCGCTCCCTCGTGCGGCCCCGTGCCTGGGTGAGGTCTCTCGTCGCCCGCCGACCGGCCCCACCCGGGGGAGAATGGCGCCGGTCGGCGCGGACAGGAATCACTGTGCCGCCGCCGGATGCGCGGATCGGGTCCCGGCCGGGAGCGCGCGCGTTGCCGGCAAAAACGGGCCCCCGGTGGGGGCCCGTCTCCGAGGAAGCTGTCAGTCGTCCGGCCGGTCGCCGGTCAGCCGGCGGATCCCCGCGGCGCCGCCCCGGTCGATCGCGGCCTTCACGGCCGCGAAGATGGCCCCCTGCAGGGCCGCCGCGGCCAGCACCTCGCCCCACCCGTAGTCCCGCGACGTCGCCTGCGGGGCCTCGTCCTCGCCGGAGAGCCGCCGCCAGACCTGCTTGAACACGATCCCGGCCGCGACGCCGCCGGCCACGCTGGAGGCGATGCTGAACGGCTTGTGCAGCAGCTTGTTCACCACTGGCCCTTCCGGTCGCTGTTCCGGTACGCGACGAGCGCCGCGAGCACGAGCAGGCCCGAGGCGACGACCCACGGGGCCGGGCGCTCGCGGGCCGAGTCGAGCAGGCGGCGCATCGAGTTCCCGAGCGCCTGCCGCGGGTGCATGCGCAGCTCGCGGCGGGCGTACGCGGCATTGACCGCCATCTGCTCGACGCCCTCGCGCATGCGCAGCCTCGCGGTGGCGACCGAGTTGTGGACGGCCTCCTGCGCGCGGGCCTTGACGTCGGCCTTGGCGGCGAGCGCCTCGACCGTCTCGCCGAGGCTCGCCCGCGTGCGGGCGATCTCCTGGCGCAGGGCCTCCGGGTCGACCGGCGCGCCGTGGCCGTTGTACATGTTGGTCGAGTTCGTCGCCGTCATCGCCGGTCCCCGCCCTCGTGGTGGTTGCGCGCCGAGTGGGTGATGGTGGTGATGTCGGCCTTCACGCCGGCGACGGCGTCCGTCGGCATCGGGGGCCCCGCCTTCGAGACCTGCGACTTGCCGGACAGCGCGAGCACGCCGGCGATCACCAGCAGGACCACGCCGATCACCAGCGCCGACAGCCAGGCTGGCAGGACGGTGGCGAGGCCGAGGATCGCCGCCGCGATCAGGGCACCCACGCCGTAGAGCGCGACGACGCCGGCGCCCCCGAACATGCCGACGCCGACCCCGGCCCGCTTGCCCTTCTGGGCGAGCTCGGCCTGGGCCAGCTTCAGCTCGTCGCGCACGAGGGTGGACATCTGCTCGGCGGCCAGCTTCACCAGCTCGGCCGTGGAACGGTGGTCGTTGGCGGGGCTTTGGATGCGCGGCGCGGTGGCCGGTCGGTCGTTCACGGTATGCGTCATGGCTTCTCCTCTCGCCCGCACTGACCTGATTCCCCGCGAACGCCGGGGCTAACCCGTCGGTCAGCCCACTGTCACCAGCTCCTTCTCCTCGGTCGCCTCCTCGCGGGCGCGGCGCGGCAGGAGGAAGCTCAGCCCGCCCGCGAGGGCCAGCAGCCCGAGCTCCAGCCACAGCACCCGGGTGAGCGCCGACTCCGTGCCGGACCAGGAGAAGAAGGCCGTCCCGAGGATCGCCACACCGATCGCGCCGCCGATCTGCTGGACCGCGGTCAGCGTGCCGGACGCCGAGCCGACCTCGTGCTCGTCGACGGCGGCGAGGACGATGTCGAAGTACGGGGCCATCGACGCGCCCATGCCGAGGCCGAGCACCAGCAGGGCCGGCAGCAGCCGCACCGACGTCACCGGGCCGTCCGTCGCGGCGAGGGTGACGAGCAGGCCGGCGACACCGAGGCCGAGGACCGCGGTACCGCCGACGATGAGCCGCCGGCCGCCGAGCCGGGCGCTGAGGACGTGCCCACCGACGGCGCCGAGCGCGGTGCCGAACGCCCACGGCGACTGGGTCAGCCCGGCCCGCAGCGGGGAGAAGCCCAGCCCGGTCTGCATCCAGACACTGAGGATCAGGGTGAGGCCCATGAGGCCGGCGAAGAAGATGAGGCCAACCAGCAGGCCGGCGTTGAACCGCCGCTTGGCGAGCAGGCTGGGCTCCACCAGGGGCGTCCGACCCGCTCGCTGGCGGCTCCGCTCGTACCGCTGGAACACCCAGAACATCGGCAGCGACGCGGCCATCGACGCCCATGCCCACCAGGGCCACCCCAGCTCGCGCCCCTGCACGAGCGGGTACACGAGCAGCACGAGCGCGGCGCCGAGCAGGGCCGTCCCGGGCAGGTCGAGGCCGTTGCCGGTCGACCGCGTCCGGGGCAGGACCAGCGCGGCGCCGACGAGCGTGGCCAGCCCCACCGGGAGGTTGATGAGAAAGATCATTCGCCATCCGGTACCGAAGAGGTCGGCGTCGACCAGGACGCCGGCCAGGATCGGGCCGCAGACGGCGGACAGGCCCATGACGGGCCCGAAGGCGCCGAACGCGGCGCCCAGCTGCTCGGGCGGGAACGCGGCCTTGATCAGGCCGAGGCCCTGGGGGATGAGCACGGCGCCGGCGAGGCCCTGGAGCACCCGGCACACGACGAGCGCCGCGGGGCCGGGCGCGACCGCGCACAGCAGGGACATGAGCGTGAAGCCGGCGGCGCCGGCGAGGAACATGCGGCGGCGGCCGAAGAGGTCGCCGAGCCGGCCGCCGGTCACCAGGCCGACGGCGAAGGCGAGCGTGTACCCGGCCGCGAGCCACTGCAGGAACGCGGTGCCGCCGCCGAGGTCGGCCCGGATCGAGGGGCCGGCGATCGCGATGATCGTCGCGTCGAGGAGGTCCATGACCTCGGCCGCGAGCACCACGGCGAGGACGATCCAGTGTTTCGAACGATGTTCGTCAGTCACGAACACTGTTCTAGTTACGAACACCGTTCGTGTCAAGTAGGATTGCGCGGTGCCGTCGACGGACCTGCCCGCCCCACCCTGGCGGGCCCGGAAGAAGCAGTCCGCGGCTCGGCAGCCGCTCAGCGCCGAGGCCGTGCTCAGCACCGCTCTGCGGCTCGTCGACCGGGACGGGCTCGACGCGCTGAGCATGCGGCGGGTCGCGCAGGAGCTCGGCACGGGCGCGGCGTCGCTCTACGCGTATTTCGCGAACAAGGACGAGCTGCTCGAGCAGCTGCTCGACCGGGTCATCGGCGACATCCCGCTGCCGCGGGCTGATGCCGTGGATTGGGCGGCCGAGGTGAAGAAGAGTTGCTGGGAGAGCCGCGCCGTCTTCCTGGCCCACCGCGACCTGGTGAAGGTGGCCCGGGCCAACATCCCCGTCGGGCCCAACTCGCTGCGCTACACCGAGGCGATGCTCGCCGTGCTGCGCGGGGCCGGCGTGCCCGACCGGGTCGCGGCCTGGGCGATCGACCAGATGTCCCTGGTCATCGTGGCCGACGCGCTGGAGGCGGCGCTGCACGCCGAGCGCGGCCGGGTGACCGAGGCCGACGCCGCCCCGTATTTCGAGCAGGTGGGTGACTACTTGGCTCACCTGCCCGTGGACCAGTTCCCTAACCTGGTCGCCATGGCTCCGGTGATGATCGAGGGAAGCGGCGACGAGCGGTTCGCCTTCGCGATCGACCTGATGGTCGACGGATTCGCACGCTATGCCGGGCCGGCCCGATGACCGCCATCGTCGGCCTCGTCCACTCCGGCACCGTGTACATCGGCGGCGACAGCGCCGGCGCCTCCGGCTGGAGCCTCACCGTGCGCGCCGACAGCAAGGTGTTCCACAACAACGGCTACCTGTTCGGCTTCACGACCTCGTTCCGCATGGGGCAGCTCATCCGGTACAGCTTGAAGCCCCCGAAGCCGGTCGGCGACATCGAACGCTTCATGGCCACGCGCTTCATCGACGCCGTCCGCGAGTGCCTGAAGACGGGCGGCTGGGCCCGCCGCGACAGCGAGCGCGAGGAGGGCGGCACGTTCCTGGTGGGGGTCAAGGGCCGCCTGTTCACGGTCCACGACGACTACCAGGTGGCGGAGGCCGCGGACGGCTACGCCGCGGTGGGCGTGGGGGACGAGATCGCCCTGGGGGCGCTGTTCGCCACGGCCCAGTCGCGGATGGCCCCGCAGCGCCGGGTGGAGATCGCCTTGCGCGCCGCGGAACGCTTCAGCGCGGGCGTCCGCGGCCCGTTCGTCTGCCTGTCCCAACCCCCGACGGCCGAGCCGGCGTAGCCCCGCCGCCGCTCACGCGCCCCCGGCAATTCTTGTCGATCTTGCAGTTGTGGTGCCGAGACACTCCCTGAATGTTCGGGTTTGTCAGGCACCACAACTGCAAGATCGACGCGACAGGCGGCGGGTGGTGGCGGGATGCTTTCGGTCGGAAGGAGTCCGTTACCGTGGGCGTGTGACGTTTTCGATCGTGGGGCGGTCGGCCGACGGTGCGGCGGTCGGGGTTGCCGTGGCCAGCAAGTTCCTTGCCGTCGGGGCGGCCGTGCCCGCCGTCGAGGCCGAGGTCGGGGCGGTCGCCACGCAGTCGTTCGCCAACCTGGCGTACCGGGTGCAGGGGCTCGCCATGCTCCGCACCGGGACCGGGGCCGCCGACGCCCTCGCCGGGCTCGTCGCCGCCGATCCCGCCCGGCCCACCCGGCAGGCCGGAGTCGTCGGGCGGAGCGGGCCCGGGGCCACCTTCACCGGGGACGGATGCTTCCCGTGGGCCGGGGGCGTGGCCGGAGACGGGTACGCGATCCAGGGGAACATCCTCACCGGGCCCGAGGTCGTCGCCGCCATGGAGCGGGCCTGGATCGAGTCCGCGGTCCTCGAAGGAGTCGACGGAGCGGCCTCGGGGCGGGTGCTCGCCCGGCGACTGCACGCCGCCCTCGCCGCCGGGGACGCGGCCGGTGGGGACAGTCGCGGGCGGCAGAGCGCGGCCATCGTCGTGGCGCGGCGCGGGGGTGGGTACGGCGGCGGGAGCGACGTCGAGGTCGACCTGCGCGTCGACGACGATCCCGACCCGGTCACGCGGCTCGGGGGGCTCATCGAGCTGTGGGAGCTGTACTTCGGCAAGCCCGACCCCGCGGCCCTGCTGAAGCTCGACGGGGAACTGGCCGTGGAGGTGGACCGGCGGCTGGCCGCGGTCGGGCACCGGGACCTCGCCGGGTGGGCCGGGGTCGAGAACCTCGAGGAGCGGCTCGTCGACGGGCACATCGACCCGCTCGTGCTGGCAAAGCTCCGCGAAGCCACCCCGGAGCGTGGCTAGCCCGCCGCGGCCACAGCCAGTGCGTGCACCACCGCGGCCACCGCCGGGCGGGTGGCCGAGCTCGCCCGCACCGCCGCGGTCACGTGCCGGACGAGCGGCTCGCGCAGCGCAACGGCCAGCACGCGGTACCGCGGATCGACCGCCAGCTCCGGCAGCAGCGTCACCGACAGGCCGGCCTCCACGTGGGCCAGCAGGGAGCCGTACGAGGCGAAGACGCCGCCGAGGTCGGGCTCGAAGCCGGCCCGGCGGCCGGCCCGCATGATCAGCTCGTGCGTCCAGGAGCCGGGCACCTCGGCCGACCAGACGTGGTCGCGGAAGTCGGCCAGGTCGGCCGGGCCGGCGACCACGGCGTCGGCGGACGTCACCAGGACGACCGCGTCCTCGATCAGGGGCGTGTGCGTCACGCCGGGGTCGGCCGGGGAGCCGTCGAGGGCGGTCACCGCCACGTCGCACTCGCCGCGGCGCAGGGCCGGGACGCTGTCGAGCAGGTCGAGCTCGCGCACGTCCACGCGCAGCCGCGGATGGCGGTCGCGCAGCGTGCGGGCCGCGGCGATGACGAACGTGTTCACCGCGCTCGTGAACGCGCCGACCCGCACCCGGCCCGCGGGCTCGCCGCCGTCCAGCCCGCTGTCGAGGGTGACCGCCTCGGCGCGGGCCGCGTCCATCTGGTCGAGGATCACGCGGGCGTGCCGCACCAGGGCCACGCCGGCCGGGGTCAGCCGCAGCCGCCGGCCGGCCCGCTCGAACAGGCGGGCCCCGACCTCCCGCTCCAGCACGCCGAGCTGCTGCGAGACGGTCGACGGGCTCAGCCGCGCGGCCTCGGCGACCGCGCGCACGGTGCCGAGACCCTCCAGCAGGCTCAGCAGCCGCAGGCGCCAGGGATCCAGCATTGTTCGATTTTGCAGTACAGCATGTGCGCAATCATGAGCTGGAACCAAACACCAGCGGGGCTCTACCGTCGGTCCATGACGGCGCAGGGGTTCTGGCAGGACGTCGACCGGCACGTCGTGCGGTACGGCGGCACGTTCACCCCCGAGATCATCGCCCGGGCCGAGGGCAGCTTCGTGTACACCGAGGACGGCCGGAGGATCCTCGACTTCACCTCCGGGCAGATGAGCGCCATCCTCGGCCACGCCCACCCGGAGATCGTCGCGACCGTGCAGCGGCAGGTGGCGAGCCTCGACCACCTCTTCAGCGGCATGCTCTCCCGGCCGGTCGTCGACCTGTCCCGCCGGCTGGCCGAGTCCCTGTCCGAGGCCGGGGCGGGGTCGCTCACCAAGACGCTGCTGCTGACCACCGGCGCCGAGGCGAACGAGGCCGCGGTACGGATGGCGAAGCTCGTCACCGGCGGGCACGAGATCGTGTCCTTCGCGCGGTCCTGGCACGGCATGACCCAGGCCGCGGCCGCCGCCACGTACAGCTCGGGCCGCAAGGGCTACGGCCCGGCCTCGCCCGGCAACTTCGCCATCCCGACGCCGAACGAGTACCGCCCCGACTTCGCCCTCCCCGACGGGAGCCTCGACTGGCGCCGCCAGCTCGACTTCGCCTTCGAGCTCGTCGACGCGCAGTCGGTCGGCAGCCTCGCCGCCTGCATCGTCGAGCCGATCCTGAGCTCCGGCGGGGTCATCGAGCCGCCGCCCGGGTACTTCGCCGCGCTGCACGCCAAGTGCCGCGAGCGGGGCATGCTGCTCATCCTCGACGAGGCGCAGACCGGGCTGTGCCGCACCGGCACGTGGTACGCCTTCCAGCGCGACGGGATCGTCCCGGACATCCTCACCCTGTCCAAGACGCTCGGCGCCGGCCTGCCGCTGGCCGCCGTGGTGACCAGCGCGGCGATCGAGGAGGCGGCCCACGAGCGCGGCTTCCTCTTCTACACCACGCACGTCTCCGACCCGCTGCCGGCGGCGGTCGGCAACACCGTCCTCGACATCCTCCGGCGCGACGCGTTCGACCAGCGGGCGCAGAAGCTCGGCGACCACCTGCGGCGCGGGCTGCTGGAGCTGCGGGACCGGCACGAGGTGGTCGGCGACGTGCGCGGCCGGGGCCTGCTGCAGGGCATCGAGCTGGTGCTCGACCGGGCGACGAAGGAGGGCGCGGACACGCTCGGCGCCGCCGTGACCCGGCGCTGTTTCGAGCTCGGGCTGCACCTGAACGTGGTGCAGCTGCCCCGCATGGGCGGCATCTTCCGGATCGCTCCGGCGCTCACCAGTACCGAGGAGGAACTGTCGCTCGGTTTGGCGATGCTCGACGAGGCCCTGTCCTCAGTCGAGCCCTGACCGGACCGCGTACAGGGCCGCCTGGGTGCGGTCCTGCACGCCGAGCTTGGTGAGGATCGCGCTCACGTGCGTCTTCACCGTCTTCTCCGCCAGCCCGAGGGCGCGGGCGATCTCCCGGTTCGACCGGCCCCGCGCCACCTCGGCCAGCACCTCGCGCTCGCGGGCGGTGAGGTGGGTCGCCTCCGGCGGCGGGCCGCCCTCCGACAGCAGCCGGGCCACGTCGGGGTGCAGCAGCACGTGCCCCGCGTGCACCGCCCGGATCGCGGCGGCCAGGGCGGGCGGGTCGACGTCCTTGTACACGTAGCCGGCGGCCCCCGCCCGTACTGCCGGAAGCACCGCCGACGGGTCGGTGAAGCTGGTGATCACCAGCACGCGGGGCCGCTCGCCGCTCAGCCCGCGCAGCGCCTCGACGCCGTCGCCGCCGGGCATCCGCAGGTCGAGCAGGACCACGTCGGGGTCGGTCGCCGCGACCTCGGCCAGGCAGGAGACGCTGTCGTGGGCCTCGCCGACCACGGTGATGTCGTCCTGCAGGTCGAGGAACGTGCGTAGCCCCTGCCGTACCACGGGATGGTCGTCCACGACGAGCACCCGGATCTCAGCCACCGGGCACCTCCAGGGTGACGGTCGTGCCCTCGCCCGGCCGGGACGCCACGTGCAGTCGGGCGCCGGCGCTGCGGGCCCGTTCGCGCATCGAGGCCAGGCCGAGCCGCTGTCCGGCGGCCTTCGCGGCGGTCTCGAAGCCGGAACCGTCGTCGGTGACGGTCAGCACCACGCCGGGGCCGGCCCGGCGCAGCTCGATGGAGACCCGGCTGGGAGCGCCGTGCCGCAGGGCGTTGTGCAGGGCCTCCTGGGCCACCCGGTACGCCGCCTCCTCGCGCGGCGCCGGCAACCGCGGCACGGTGTCGGACGCGAACGTCACCTTCGCGGCGTGGACCCGGTCGAGCAGCTCGGCCTGCCGGGCCAGGGCCGCCGCCAGCCCGTCGCCGGCCAGGTCGACCGGGCGCAGCCCGACGACGATCGACTTGAGCTCGGCGGTCGCGTCGGCGGCGAGCCGGCGCACCGTGTCCAGCTCGGCCGCGGCCCGCGCCGGGTCGCGCTCGACCAGCGCCGCCGCAGCCTCCGCGGTGAGCCGCAGGCTGAACAGCTTCTGGGTCACCGCGTCGTGCAGCTCGCGGGCGATCCGCTGGCGCTCCTCCACAATGGACAGCTCGCGGCTGCGCTCGTAGAGCCGGGCGTTGACGATCGCGATCGCCGCGTGGGCGGCCAGCAGCTTGAGCAGCTCCTCGTCCTCCGCCTCGAACCGGCCGCTGCGCTTGTTGGCCAGGAACAGCTCGCCCAGGATCTCGTCGCCGTCGACGATCGGCATGCCCAGGAAGTCGATCATCTCGGGGTGCGCCGCGGGCCAGCCCTCGAACCGCGGATGGGTGCGGATGTCCGCCGAGCGCACCGGCGCGGGGTCGGACAGCATCGCGCCGAGCAGGCCGTGCTGGCGCGGGATCGGGCCGATCGCCCGCCACTGCGCGTCCGTCAGGCCGTCGGCCAGGAACTCGCGGAACGAGCCCCTGCCGTCGGGGATGCCCAGCGCCGCATACCGGGCGTCGAGGAGCCGCCGGGCCGCCGAGACGATCGTCTGCAGGACCTCGCGCACCGAGAGGTGCGCGGTGACGGCCAGCACGGCGGCGCTGACCTCCCGCAGTTCGTCGCGATCGCAGGTGGCCACGCACCTACGGTACCGAGGCATCCGCCGCCTGCTGAGAGGCTAAGGCCTGTTTCATGACTGGGGCCGGGCTGCGGCGGGTCCAGATTTCGTCTGGCGCCACCCCGCGAAAGCCTGGTTACAACACCGGTAGCCAGACTTCCGCGGGGCGACGCCAGACGAAATCTGGACCCGCCTCGCTCCGACCCCAGTCATGAAACAGGCCTTAGGACGAAGGTCCTAGGCGCCCGCCGGTCCGCGGCCCGATGGCACCGCGCCGCCGGCTTCCTAGCGTCGGATCCATGACCAGAACCGCCATCGTCACCGGGGCCTCGCGGGGCCTCGGCCGCGCGCTCACCACCGCGCTCGCCGCCGCCGGGTGGACCGTCGTGGTCGACGGCCGCACCCTGTCCATCTCCCTCCCGGGCGTGATCGCCGTCCCGGGCGACGTCACCGACTCGTGGCACCGGGCCCGGCTCGTCGACACCGCCCTCGGCACCGGCCGGCTCGACCTGCTGGTGAACAACGCCGGCATCCTCGGCCCGAGCCCGCGCCCGCCCCTGGCCGACTACGCCCTGACCGCGCTGCGCGAGGTGTTCGAGGTGAACGTGTTCGCGCCGCTCGCCCTGACCCAGCTCGCGCTGCCGTCGCTGCGCTCGTTCGAGGGGGCGGTCGTGAACATCAGCTCCGACGCGGCCGTCGAGGCGTACGAGGGCTGGGGCGGCTACGGTGCCGCCAAGGCCGCCGTCGAGCAGGCCAGCAACGTGCTCGCCGCCGAGGAGCCGAAGCTGCGCGTCTGGTGGGTCGACCCGGGCGACCTGCGCACCCAGATGCACGCCGAGGCGTTCCCGGGCGAGGACATCAGCGACCGTCCGCTCCCGTCTTCGGTGGCCCCCGCCTTCCTGGACCTGGTCACCGGCCGGCCGCCGTCGGGGCGGGTGCGGTTGTGAGCGCGGCCCTGGGCCTGGACTTCGTGCTCCCGCCGGCCCTGGAGGCGCACGAGCCGCCGGCGGTCCGCGACCAGGTCCGGCTGCTGGTCAGCGCGGGCGAGCGGGTCTCGCACCACCGGTTCACCGACCTGCCGTCCCTGCTGCGCCCGGGTGACGTCCTGGTCGTGAACACGTCGGCGACGCTGCCGGCGTCGGTCCCGGTGGTGGGGGAGCGGCTGCGGGTCAACTTCTCGACCGAGCTGCCTTCCGGCCACTGGCTGGTCGAGCTGCGGGGCTCGGACCTGCTGCCCAGGCCCGGCGCCGCCGGTCGGCTCCGGTTGCCGGGAGGCAAGGCGGTGACGTTGCTGGAGCCGTACTCACGCGGCCGTCTCTGGGTGGCATCCGTGGGATTCCCGGTGCGCGAGTTCCTGCGGCGGCACGGCGAGCCGATCCGCTATCCGTACGTCCGGCGCGCCTGGCCCATCGAGGCCTACCAGACGGTCTTCGCCACCCACCCCGGCAGCGCCGAGATGCCGAGCGCCGCCCGCCCGTTCAGCGACCGGGTGGTGACGCGGCTGGTCGCCGCGGGCGTCCAGTTCGCTCCGCTGGTCCTGCACACCGGGGTGGCCTCGCCGGAGGCGCACGAGCGCCCGTATCCGGAGTTCTATTCGGTACCGCCGGAGAGCGCCCGCCTGGTGAACGCGGCCCGCGCGGCGGGCGCCCGCGTGATCGCCGTCGGCACCACGGCCGTGCGCGCGCTGGAGTCGGCGGCCTCCTCGTCCGGCACCGTCGCCGCGAGCGAGGGCTGGACCGATCTGATCGTGACCCCGTCCCGCGGCGTGCGAGTCGTCGACGGCCTGCTGACGGGCTTCCACGAGCCGCGGGCGTCCCACCTCGACCTGCTGGCGGCGGTGGCGTCCCCGTGCGTCCTGGAGCGCTCCTACGCGGCCGCCCTGGCGGCCGGCTACCGCTGGCACGAGTTCGGCGACGTCCACCTCCTGCTGCCCGGCTGACGCGCGCCTGCGCGGTCCGCGGGGCCGGGGCGGCGACTGTAGGGTCGGGCGCATGGCATTCTCGGCGGGCGATGAGGTGGTCCTGGCGCTGCGGGAGTTCGCGGCGCGCATCGACGCGTATGATCCGCTTCCCGGCCCGGCGGTGGCCGAGATCCACGTCGGGGAGCAGGCGGTGGCGCTGCGGGCGCCCGTCGTGCAGGCCCTGACCGAGGCGTTGCGCGCCTACCAGGACCCCCGCGACCGGGGCACCTGCGACCACTGCGGCGGCCCGCGGCTGGACGACAACTTCGTGTGCGCCGACTGCGGCCAGCCGAGCGGGGTGTTCGGTCAGCTCCTGCGCGAGCGCGCCGCGCGCTTCGAGTCCCCGGACGCCCTCCCCGGCGCCTGAGCGGCGGGCGGAGTGCTCGCAGCGGCCGCCCGGCGGAGGCGGGTGAACTCCTCGGCCAGCGCGTCCAGCGTGAAGTGGGCGTTGAGGCCGCTCGGGTTGGGCAGGATCCACAGCCTGGTGCGGTCCAGGGTGGACTCCTGCGGGCCGACCTTGGCCGTGCTCGTGCCGAAGGCCACGCGGTAGGCCGTCACGCCCAGGACGGCCAGCCAGGCCGGGGCGTACTCCGCGACCTTCGCGCGCAGCACCCTGCCGCCCTCCGTCAGCTCCTCGCGGGTCAGCTCGTCGGCCCGGGCCGTGGCGCGCGCGGCCAGGTTGGTGATGCCCAGGCCGTACTCCGGGAGCGTCCCCTGCTCGTCCGGCCGGAGCTGGCGCGGGGTGAAGCCGGAGCGGTGCAGGGCGGGCCAGAAGCGGTTGCCCGGGCGGGCGAAGTGGTGGCCCGTCGCCGCCGACCACAGGCCCGGGTTGATGCCGCACAGCAGCACGTCCAGGCCCGGCGCGATGACGTCGGGAAGCAGCTTGCCGGCGGCGGCCGCGAGCTCCTCGCGGGTGAAGCGCACGCGGTGCACGGTCGACGCCATGCCGACAAGCATGCCAGGGCGGCCGGTGCGGGCCGGTCCCGCTGCGGCTGCCGGGTAGCGTGTGCGCATGGCTGAGCGGCGGTTGATCTCGAGCGGGTCGACGTTCGAGCAGGAGATCGGGTATTCGCGGGCCGTCGTCGACGGCGACTGGGTGCACGTCTCCGGGACGACCGGGTTCGACTACGGCGCCATGACCATCTCGGACGACGTCGTGGAGCAGGCCGAGCAGTGCTGGCGCAACATCGACGCGGCGCTCCGCGAGGCCGGGGCGAGCGTGGCGGACGTGGTCCGCGTGCGGTATCTGCTGCCCGACGCCGCCGACTTCGAGCCCTGCTTCCCCGTGCTGCGCAAGTGGCTCGGTCACGTGCGGCCGGCGGCCACCATGCAGGCCTGCGGGCTGTCCGACCCGCGGATGCGCATCGAGATCGAGGTCACGGCCCGCCGCGCGGGAAGCCGGGTCGCGCCGGGCCTCGGCTGGCCCCGCTGAGGGACCGCGCCGGGCTGACGGCGCGACTCGACGGCGCGAACGGGGAAGCGCGCTACGACGCCTTGCCCGGTGCGGCGGAGGCGCGGTAGCGGGCGACCAGCTCACGGCTCAGGCGGCCGCGGGGCGAGACGTCGAAGCCCCGCTCCTGGCCCCACTCGCGGATGGCCTGGTTGCGGGCGCGGCTGACCCGCCGCGAGTCGCGCTCCGGGAGGTACGTGCGACCCCGCCCGTCCCCGGCGACCGCGCCCCGGCCGACCTTGCGGGCCGCCCGGACGAACGGGGCCAGCACCTCCCGCAACTGCTGGGCGTTGGCGGTCGAGAGATCGATCTCGTACCGCACGCCGTCCACCTCGAAGGCGAGGCTCTCGTCGGCGGGTTCGCCGTCCAGATCGTCGACCAGGGTGTGGATCACGCGCCGCGCCATTTTCTGGTTCGTTCCTTTCGCCCTGAAGACTCCGAAGACCTGTAAGGTCCGGAAAGTCCGAAAACCCGGCCGGAGTCCGGATTATGAACCGGAAATCCGACAGGAAGCTGTAGCGAAAGGAGCGGGCACGTCGCCCGTCCCGTTACTCGACGGTGATGTCGAGCGCGGCGGCCAGCACGTGCGCCAGCCCCACCAGGTCCCCGGTCCCGATCGTGGCGCCCGCGAGCCCGGTCACCCCGCCGATGCCGGCGAGCGTGCACCCCGTGAGCCGCGCGCCCGCCAGCTTCGCGCCGGAGAACTGGGCCCCGGTCAGGTCGCATCCGGTGAAGACCGTGCCGCTGAGGTCGGCGCCGGTGAAGTCGGCGCCGGCCAGGTTGCAGTCCTCGAACAGCACGGCCCGGAACTCCGCGGCCCGGAACACGGTCAGGTCGGCCCGGCACTCGCGCAGCGTCACGTCGCGGAACAACCCGTCGAGCCACTGCAGGCCGGTGAGCCGGCAGCCCTGCAGCGCCACCCGGACGAGGGACGACTGGTCGCCGCGCAGGTTGGCCAGGTTCGACTGCTCGACCAGGCAGTCGGTGAGCGAGACCTTCACGAACGAGCCGCCGCTGAGGTCGGACCGGTTGAAGCGGCACTGGTTGAACTCGGCGCCCTTCGCCGAGCGGCCGGCCAGGTCGAGGTCGTAGTAGCCGAGCGCGACGTACGCGCCCTCGTCGCGCAGGTCGTCGTCCTCCACCGTGGCCAGTTCGAGGGAGCGGGGCGGTCGTGGCCGGGCAGGCGCGGACGGAGCCATGAGTGTGACGTTAGTGGCAGGAGTGACGATCTGCCGAGCCGCCGATCGGTCAGCCCGGCAAAATCACCGGGCAATCGCGGCGACGCGTGCCTATCCTTGCGAGCGTCATGTCTGACCTTCAAAAAGCTTCCGGCCAGAGCACGCTGAGCGAGCTCAGGGCGCGCCTGGCCGGGCTCATGCCGCACGACCAGCACCGGCTCCGGCGACGCATCGACGGGGCCAAGAAGTCGCGGCACGCGCAGGCGATCGCCGAGGCGATCCGCGCCGACATCGAGCGGGCCGAGCAGCGCGTCGCCGCCCGCCGGGCCGCGGCGCCGCAGGTCAGCTATCCGGAGCAGCTGCCGGTCAGCCAGCGCAAGGACGAGATCCTGGCGGCGGTCCGCGACCACCAGGTCGTCATCGTGGCCGGCGAGACCGGCTCCGGCAAGACGACCCAGCTGCCCAAGATCTGCCTGGAGCTGGGCCGGGGCGTGACCGGGCAGATCGGCCACACCCAGCCGCGGCGGATCGCCGCGCGGACGGTCGCCGAGCGGGTCGCCGAGGAGCTGGGCTCCGAGCTGGGGCAGACCGTCGGGTTCAAGGTGCGCTTCTCCGACCAGTCCAGCGACCAGACCATGCTCAAGGTCATGACCGACGGCATCCTGCTCGCCGAGATGCAGCAGGACCGGCTGCTCCGGCAGTACGACACGCTGATCATCGACGAGGCCCACGAGCGCAGCCTCAACATCGACTTCATCCTCGGCTACCTCAAACAGCTCCTGCCCCGCCGGCCCGACCTCAAGGTCATCATCACCTCGGCGACGATCGACCCGGAGCGCTTCTCCCGCCACTTCGGCGACGCCCCGATCGTCGAGGTGTCCGGCCGCACCTATCCGGTCGAGGTGCGGTATCGCCCGATCGAGGCCCCGGACGAGGGCGAGGACGACGTCGACCAGTTCGACGCCATCTGCACCGCCGTGCTGGAGCTGCAGGCCGAGGGGCCCGGCGACATCCTGGTGTTCCTCAGCGGCGAGCGGGAGATCCGCGACACCGCCGACGCGCTCACCCGCCTCGACCTGCCCAACACCGAGATCCTGCCGCTGTTCGCGCGCCTGTCGTTCGCCGAGCAGCATCGCGTGTTCCAGCCGCACACCGGGCGCCGGATCGTGCTCGCGACCAACGTCGCCGAGACGTCGCTGACCGTGCCGGGGATCAAGTACGTGATCGATCCCGGGACCGCGCGCATCTCTCGGTACAGTCACCGCCTCAAGGTGCAGAGGCTCCCGATCGAGCCCGTCTCGCAGGCCTCGGCCAACCAGCGCAAGGGCCGCTGCGGCCGCACGTCCGACGGCATCTGCATCCGGTTGTACAGCGAGGACGACTTCCTCGGCCGCCCCGAGTTCACCGACCCGGAGATCCTGCGGACCAACCTCGCGTCGGTCATCCTGCAGATGATCTCGCTCGGCCTCGGCGACCTCGGCGCGTTCCCGTTCATCGACCCGCCCGACCGCCGCAACGTCACCGCCGGCGTCCAGCTGCTGGAGGAGCTCGGCGCGCTGGAGGGCACCCAGAAGCTGACCCCGCTCGGCCGCCGGCTGTCCCAGCTGCCGGTCGACCCGCGGCTGGCCCGGATGGTGCTGGAGGCCGAGCGCAACGGCTGCGTCCGCGAGGTCATGGTGATCACCGCGGCGCTGTCGATCCAGGACCCGCGGGAGCGCCCGGCCGACAAGCAGGCCCAGGCGCAGCAGCTGCACGCCCGGTTCGCCGACAAGGACTCGGACTTCGTCGGGTACCTCAACCTGTGGAACTACCTGCAGGAGAAGCAGCAGGAGCTGTCCAGCAACCAGTTCCGCAAGCTGTGCCGGGCCGAGTTCCTCAACTACCTGCGGGTCCGCGAGTGGCAGGACATCTACAGCCAGCTGCGCTCGGTGCTGCGGACCATGGACGTGACGCCGAACGAGGAGCCGGCCGCGCCGCTGCAGATCCACGTGTCGTTGCTGGCAGGCCTGCTGTCGCACGTCGGGCTCAAGGACGTCGAGAAGCACGAGTACCTCGGCGCGCGCGGCGCCCGCTTCGCCGTCTTCCCCGGCTCGGCGCTGTTCCGCAGGACCCCGCGCTGGGTGATGGCCGCCGAGCTGGTCGAGACGACCCGGCTGTGGGCCCGCGTGTGCGCCCGCATCGAGCCGGAGTGGATCGAGCCGCTCGCCCAGCACCTGGTGAAGCGCAGCTACAGCGAGCCGCACTGGGAGAAGAAGGCCGCCGCGGTCATGGCGATGGAGAAGGTGACGCTCTACGGCGTGCCGATCGTCGCCCAGCGCAAGGTGAACTACGGCCGGATCGACCCGGCGCTGTCCCGCGAGCTGTTCATCCGGCACGCGCTCGTCGAGGGCGACTGGGAGACCACCCACGCGTTCTTCGCCGAGAACCGCCGCCTGCTCGACGAGGTCGAGGAGCTGGAGAACCGCGCCCGCCGCCGCGACATCCTCGTCGACGACGAGACGTTGTTCGACTTCTACGACCAGCGCATCGCCGAGGAGGTCGTCTCCGGCCGGCACTTCGACAGCTGGTGGAAGAAGACCCGCCGCGAGCAGCCGGACCTGCTGACCTTCGACCCGGCCATGCTCATGAACCAGGGCGCGGACGCGGTCCGGCAGGAGCAGTATCCGGACCGCTGGGCGAGCTTCGCCCTGACGTACCAGTTCGAGCCGGGCACCGAGGCCGACGGCGTGACCGTCCACATCGGCCTGCCGCTGCTCGGGCGGGTGGACGAGGCCCAGTTCAGCTGGCAGGTGCCGGGCCTGCGCGAGGAACTGGTGACGGCGCTCATCAAGTCCTTGCCGAAGGCGCTGCGGCGCAACTTCGTGCCCGCCCCCGACACCGCCCGCGAGGCGCTGGCGGGCATGCCGGCGGGGGAGGGGCACCTGCTCGACGCCCTGGAGCGCGAGCTGCGCCGCCTCACCGGGGTGACCGTCCCGCGGGAGGACTGGGACCTGAGCCGCGTTCCCGACCACCTGAGGATGACGTTCCGGATCGTCGACGACGCCGGGAAGCCGCTGGCCGAGAGCAAGAGCCTGGAGGAGCTGCGGGCCCGGCTCGCGCCGAAGGTCGAGGCGACGGTCGCCGAGGCGGCCGTCGACGTCACCCGCTCCGGGATCACGTCCTGGACGTTCGGTGAGCTGCCCCGCACCCTGCACCGCACGGTCGCCGGCCACACGCTCACCGTCTATCCGGCGCTCGTCGACGAGGGCACGTCGGTGGCGATCAAGGCCTTCGACCTGCCGGCCCGGCAGGCCCTGGAGATGTGGGCCGGAACGCGCCGCCTGCTGCTGCTCACGCTGCCGCCGGCGGCGCGCTTCGTGCAGGGCCGCCTGTCGAACGAGGCGAAGCTGTCGCTGAGCCGCAACCCGCACCGCAACGCGGTCGACCTGCTCGACGACTGCGCGGCCTGCGCCGTCGACCAGCTGATGACCGACGCCGGGGGACCGGTTTGGGACGAGCCGGGCTTCACCGCGCTGCGCGACAAGGTCCGGGCCGACGTGGTCGACCTGACCCTCGACGTGGTGGACAGCGTGCGGAAGATCCTCGCCGCCGCCTACGACGTCGAACAGCGCCTCGCCCGCACCAAGAACCCGCTGCTCCTGCCGGCGCTGACCGACATGCGCACGCAGTTGTCGCGCCTGGTGTACCGCGGCTTCGTCACCGACACGGGATGGCAGCGCCTGCCGGACCTGGAACGCTACCTGCGCGGCATCGAGCGACGGCTGGAGAAGGTGCCGACCGACCCGGCCCGCGATCGGGAGCGCATGCTCACCGTGCACGAGGTGCAGCGGGAGCACGACCAGCTGGTGTCGTCGATGACGATGACGCCCCAGCTGCGGGAGATCCGCTGGATGATCGAGGAACTGCGCGTGGGCCTGTTCGCGCAGGCGCTCGGGACCGCCTACCCGGTGTCCGACGTGCGGATCTACCGGGCGATGGACGCGCTGCCGGCCTGACGTTTCTGGCTGACCGTCGGGGCCAGCAGCGCGACCGCGGCGGCCAGCACCGCGAGGGTCAGCAGGGCGTTGCCGAGGCCGATCACGTCGGCGAGCGCGCCGACGGCCGGCGGCCCGACCAGGATCGAGCCGTAGCCGATGGTCGTCACCAGGGCGATCGACTCGGCCGGGCGGCCCGTCTCGCCGGCGGCGCTGACCGCGGCCGGGAAGACGAGGCAGATGCCGGCGCCCCAGAGCAGCGCCCCGCAGTACGTGAGGGGCATCCACGGGGCGAGGACGGTCAGGGCGACGCCGGCGATGCCCAGGAAGCCGCCCGCGCGGACCGCGCCGGCCCGGCCGAGCCACGCCGCGACCGGGGTGCCGAGGAACCGCCCGACCGTCATCGCCGTGGCGAACACGGTGAAGCCGAGCGCCGCCGAGGCCTCCGACAGGCCGCGGCCGGTGTCGAGGTACAGCGGGAGCCAGTCGGCCGCGGCTCCCTCGATGACGGTCGCGCACAGCGTGAGCGCGCCGATGAGCAGGAGTTCGCGGCTGACCTTCGCGCGTCCTGTCGTCGTCGCGGGTGCCTGGTCGGTCCGCTCGTCGACGTAGAACGCCAGGCCGGCCAACGTGAGCAGGGTCGCGCCGACCGCCACCGCCGTGAAGTGGTACCCGATCGGGACGTCGTGCCGGGCCGCGAGCGAGCCGAGCGCGGTGCCGCCGATCGAGCCGAGGCTCCAGCAGGCGTGGTACCGCGGCATCCACTCCTTGCCGGCCCTTCTGTCGACCGCGCTGCCCTGGACGTTCATGGCCACGTCCCACGACCCGTAGACCAGGCCGAGGGCGAAGAGCACCGCCCCGAGCTGCCACAGGTTGCCGGCGAGCCCCACGCAGCCGAGCACCAGGGCGGCGGTGACGGACATGGCGGCCACCCAGGCCCGGCTGCCGACCCGCCGGCAGATGTGGCCGGTCAGCGGCATCGACACCAGTGAGCCGATGCCGAGCGCGAGCAGCGCCCGGCCGAGCTCGCCGGGCGTCACGTCGAGGTGCTTGACGACCGCCGGCACCCGCGACACCCACGTGCCGAGCAGGGTGCCGCTGGCCGTGAAGACCAGGGCGGTGCCGATCGCGGCGCGGAGCACCGGCTCAGAGGTCGCCTGGTCGGCGGAAGATGACCGTCTGGTCGTTGCCGCCGTGCTGCGGCGGGACCGGCGGCGGTGGCGGGTATCCCGGGTTGACCGGGTTGATCACGGTCGTGGGCGCTCCGCCGTAACCGGCCGGCGGTGGGTAGCCACCCGCGGGCGATCCGTAGGTCGTCGGGGTCGGCGGCGGGCGGTAGCCGCCCGGGGCGGGCACCACCGGGTGCATGCCGGTGTCCGGCTCCTGCTTGTCCTTGCGCCGGAAGTAGAAGAGGCTGCCGACCAGGCCGAGCGCGGCCACGATCGCGAAGATGCCGACCCAGAAGCCGAACGAGAGGCCGCCGCTGTCGCTGGTCTTCTTCGTCGGCGGATCCTCGGCCTGCGGGATGGCCCCGTTGCCGGCCTCCGGCGGCACGACCTCCACGTCGGCGGTGGGCTCGGCGGAGCTGGACGCCTTGGCGCTCGGCGACTTGGAGGGCGACGCGCCGCTGACCCGGACCGTGAACCGGTCGTTGGCGTTGCCCGGCTGCACGGCGAGGGTGCCCTGGCCGTTGCCGCCGGTCTTCAGCACGAACTTGAACGAGCCGCCGGCCGACTTGCCGGGCTCGATGTCCTTGCCGAGCCGGCAGCGGACCGCGCGGCCGCCGTTGATCTGGCCGCAGTTGTCCTGGTAGTCGGCCGGGTCGAGCTGGGCCTGCGGCGGCACCGTGATCGCCACGATGACGTCGTCGCCGTTCACATCCTCGCGGCTGCGGTTGGTGACCTGGAAGCTGACGCTGACCTTGTCGCCCGGCTTGCCCTGGATGTTGCTGTTCGTCACCTTGATGTCGAGCCCGTTGGGGGCGGCCTGGGCCGGGAGGGCCAGCGCGACCGCGCCCACGGGCACGCCGAAGGCCGCGACGGCGGTTGCCGTCGCGCTCCAGCGCCTCAGTGCCCGAAGATTTCCCATGACTCCGGCGGACACTAGCAGCATTCGTCAACGCCTGCCGTCGTCATGGTGACCAGTTTCACCGCCCGCCCCTCGCTGAGCTGGGGTTTGGGACAGGCGGAGCAGCCACCACAGCGAGGGTGCCAGGATCGCGCCGCCGACCAGGACGGACCACAACGTGGCGCGCGTCACGGCCGGATCGGCGGCGACGGCGGCGACCGTGGTCGCGGGCGGCAGCAGGTACGGGTACTGCGCGGCGGCCCACCCCCAGAGCACCGCGGCGACGGCGAGCCCGCCGGTGAGCCGCACCGCGACGGTCCTTCCGAGCGCCAGCAGCCCGATCGACGCCAGGCCGGCCACCGCGGACACGCCGATCAGGGTGGCCGGCAACGGCCTCCACAGCCGGTCGGACAACCAGCCGGCGTCCAGCTCGACCACGACCAGCCCGGCCGCGGCCAGCACGCCCACCCCGGCCCCGGCCCACAGCGCCTGCCGCCGCATGACGGGCACCAGCCCGGGGTCCTCGCGCTTCGCGTCGTGGGTGAGGAACACCGCGGCGAGGTAGGCGCAGACGCCGACGGCCAGCGCGCCGGTGGCGATCGAGGTCGGGTTCCACCAGGCGGTGATGATGTTGCCCGGCCCCTCGTACCAGGGCGGCACCCGGCCGGTGGCGATGCCGCCGGCCACGGCGCCGAAGAAGAACGGCGTCACCACCGACGAGAACGCGAAGCCGGCCCCGAACAGCTGCTGCCGGGGCAGCGTGATGCTGGTCTTGCGGAACGCGAACCCGGCGCCGCGCCCGATGATGCCCAGCGCCGCCGCGGTGAGCGGGATGTACATCGTCGCCGCCACGCCGGCGAACACCGCCGGGAAGCCGGTCCACAGCAGCACGATCGCGAAGATGAGCCAGACGTGGTTGGCCTCCCACACCGGCCCGATCGCGTGCTCGATGAGCTTGCGCTGCCGGGAGCCGCGCTGCGCACCGCCCGCGAACAGATCCCAGAACCCGGCGCCGAAGTCGGCGCCGCCGAAGAGCGCGTAGGCGGTCACGGCCGCGAACAGCACGACCAGCAGCAGATCGGCACTGGTCATGGTTACGGCACCGGGAAGGTCTCGACGTCGGACTCCTGTGGTGCCACCGGTACCGGTTTGTCGCGTGCCAGCCACCGCAGGACGAACACGGTCGCCACGGTCAGCACCGTGTACACGAGCAGGATCACCACCAGGCCGACCCGCAGGCCGGGCGCGGTGTTGACGGCGTCCTGGGTGCGCAGGATGCCGTAGACGACCCACGGCTGCCGGCCGACCTCGGTCGTCGTCCAGCCGGCCTCCAGCGCGATCACGGCGGCCGGGCCGCAGATGGCCGCGGCGCGCAGGAACCAGCGGTTGGTGAGCCACCGGCGGCGCCACTTCCAGATGATCGCGAACACCAGGGCCACGCCGAGCATCGCGAACCCGGCCGCGACCATGATCTGGAACGCCCAGTGGACGACGTTGACCGGCGGGTGCTGGTCGGCGGGGACGGCGTTGAGCCCCATGATCTCGGCGTTGGGGTTCCAGTGCGCGAGCAGCGAGAGGGCGTTGGGGATCTCGATGGCGTACCGCAGTTCGCCGTTGACGGCGACCCCGCCCAGGTGCAGCGGCGCCCCGCGCTGGGTCTCGTAGAGCCCCTCCATCGCCGCCAGCTTCACCGGCTGGTACTCGGCGACGTAGTGCGCGGCCCAGTCGCCGACGCCGACCTGGATCGGCGCCATGATGGCGGCGACGGTGAACGGGACGAGGAAGCCGAGGCGGTGGTACCGGTCGGTGCGCCCGCGCAGCATGCCCACCGCGTAGACGCTGGCGATGCAGAAGCCGGTGACCATGAACGCGGCGACGAGCATGTGCACCGACTGCGGGCCGGTCGCCGGGTTGAACATCGCTTGCCACGGGTTGACCCCGACCACCTTGCCCTCGACGAGGTCGAAGCCCTGTGGCTGGTTCATCCAGGCGTTGGCGGCGACGACGCAGAGCGTGCCGACGATGCCGGCGATGAGGATCGGGATGGCGGAGAGCAGGTGGACCCGCGGCGGGAGCCGGTCCCATCCGTAGAGGTAGATGCCCAGGAAGATGGCCTCGACGAAGAACGCGAAGCCTTCGAGCGTGAACGGGAGGCCGATGACCTGGCCGTACGTCCCCATGAGGCCGGGCCACAGCAGGCCCATCTCGAAGCTGAGGATGGTCCCGGAGACGGCGCCGACGGCGAACAGCACGCCCATGGCGCGCGCCCAGCGGCGGGCCAGCAGCCGGTAGTTCACGTCACCGGTGCGGTAGCCGCGCCACTCCATGAAGAGCGTGATGGCCGGCATGGCCACCCCGAAGCTCGCGATGATGATGTGCCAGCCGAGGGAGAACGCCATCTGGGTGCGGGCGGCGGCGAGGTCGCCCGGCGTTGCGGCCTCGGCGAGAAATGACAGGTGGTCCACGGAACGCCCCCTGTTGACGACGTGGTGTGCCTGTCTCCGTTCTATCTCCGGCCCGGGTGAGCAAGTCGCCCGGAGCGTGTGAAAGCGGTCTTGAACACGTTCGGGAACTTTTCCGGCGTTCTAGATGTAGCATGGCTACATGTGGCCTGCCTACGGTTCGACCGGCGGCGCCGTCACGTTGGCCAGGGTCAGCAGCAGGGTGATGAGGACGAATCCGGCGTAGACCAGCCGGCGCCGGCGGATGTTCTCGTAGGCGTGCCACCAGGCGATCGCCGCCTCGCAGACCGGCCCGGCGATGAACGCTGGGTTTCGCGCCTTGCGGGGAATGACGATCGGCGCGAGCCGCACCGCGTTGCTGACGTAGACCCGCCGCGGCGGCGAGGCCTCCGGCGGCAGCTCCGGCGTGACGGTGATCTCCAGCCCGTCGTCGGCGGGCGTCGTCTCGTCGAGGTAGAACCGCTCGGACCGGCGGGCGAAGACGCGGCCGAGGAACTCGTCGGCGGCGTCGGCCTGGCCGAGGCGGGTCCGCTGCAGCTCCAGCCAGGTCCAGCGGGTCGCCACGTCGGTCAGGACGTCGCCGTAGAGGGCGTCGGCGTCCTCCGGCGCGCCCGCCACGCGCGTGGCGTCCCGCCGCAGCGGCTCGAGGTGCCGGGTGACGAATGCGACGTATCCGGCTGGCGGCTCGGAAGTCATCCGCATGCATTCATCGTCGCCGCTCGGGTCGATGAGCGCCAGATCGTGGCTCCGGTGTGGTTGTGTGCGGATGGCATGATCGGCCCCGTGGGCTCCGCGTTACCCCTGGGCCGGGAGGACCTCATTCCCGGCGAGCTGTCGGTCGCCATCGCCGAGGGTGGCATCCGCACGGCCACGGGCATGCTGCCCGCGCTCCTCTATACGACCGAGGGGCTGGCCAAGCACGGCCAGCGGGAGCTGTTCTTCGCCGTGGCGCGGACCGGGGCGCCGGCTCCGGGGTACCCCCTGACCATGGCGCGCACCGTCCACGGCTTCGCGGCGGAGCGCCGGCTCGTCGACGCCGGCGACGTGAGCGTCTTCGGCCGCCCGGGCGTCGACGCCGACGACCGCGTCACGGGCTTCGTCTACGCCGAGCCGCTGGCGCTGCAGTCCACTCTGGATGGTGGCACGCTGGTCGCGCTGCCGCTCGTCGACGGCGAGACGGCGGTCGTGCAACGCTTCGGCCACGCGCGCGTGCTGGCCCTGCTCGGCGCGCAGGAGCGCTACTACCCGCACCCGTACTGGTTCCGCCCCGGCCGCGCGCCGGTGGTCGACGACGCCGAGTATCGCGCGGCCACCCTGCTCTCCCAGGCCCCGGCCTACAACCTGCCGTTCCTGCGGGTCGTGCACGACGGCAGCCGGCTGGAGCTGTCGGTGCCCCGCGCCGAGCTGCCCGCGCTGGGCGAGGCGATGCGGGAGGCGCCGGACGTCTGCGCGTACCTCCCGGGCCTGGCCGGCACCCCGAAGACCTACGTCTGGTCGCCCGGCCAGCAGGGCCCGGCCGCGATCGTGGCACCCGGCGGCGAGTCGGCGAGCCGGTTCGGCTGCAACTTCCTGCTCGTCGTCCGCGGCGGCGTGGAGCCCACCGCCCGCCAGGTGGAGGACGGCTTCGCGGCCCTGCTGACGGGCGCGATGCACGCCCGCCTGCTGCAGGCGGTGGAGGCCGGCCGCCCGGTCGAGATCGGCCTCCCGGACGGCGCCGTGTCGGCGCTGTGCCTGACAATCTCGGACGACGCGGTGGCGTCCCAGCCGGCCCTGCCACGGACCGAGCCGCTGCCGCGGATCGTGCTGCTGACGAGCGAGGAGCAGCTGCGCCGGGCCACGACCCCGGCCGAGCTGAGCGACTTCGTCGAGCGCGCCCGGGTGGTGGTCGACCGGCTCTTCACGGGCGTGCGCCACGGCACGGAGGAGGTCATGGTGGAGTTCCGCCTGGCGCCGTCCCGGCCGGTGGCGGTGCGCATCATGGCTCGGCCGGAGGCTCCGCCGCGCGAGCTGCAGGTGGTGCTGGAGCGGCAGTTGCAGGGGTTGGCGCCGCCGACGATCCGCTACACGGAGGTGGCCTTCCAGCTCCACCTACCCCTGGCCCGCCGCTAGGAGACCGCTGAATAATCCGGCGTGCCGTCGCACCGTTTTGATCGGGTTTGGTCGATAATAGGTGGGTGCAGGGTAGGTCGGGTTCCGCCGCGCAGTTGTTGGATACGGCGGCG
>NZ_BMPI01000055.1:0-1550 GCF_014647515.1 Dactylosporangium sucinum
CCTCGGGATCGGTGTAGGTGCAGTGGGGAATGACGAGTTCCCGTGCCGGGCGATGCGCTCCATCCAGCGCGTTCGCGATGCAGAGCCGTGCTGTCGCGTTGGCCGCGTGCGTGAACTTCTGCGGGAAGGTTGCATCGCCGGCGGCATAGATGTCGGGGTTGCTGGTGCGCAGGTATGCATCTACCTGCACGCCGTCTCTGGCGACGTGTACTCCTGCCGCGTCCAGGTCCAGGTGCTCGACGTTCGCCTTGCGGCCGGTGCCGAGCAGCAGCGCATCATAGGACAGCTCGCGCGTCTCGTCGGGGCCTTGCACCAGCAACCGGCCGGCGCCCGCCCGTACTGCCCTGAACCCGAGATGGAGCCTGATCCCCTCCTGTTCGAACCGGCGACGGATCAGCTCACCGACCTCCGGCTCATCATGGGGCAGCAGGGTTCTGGGGTGGCTGACCAGGTCGACCTCGCTGCCGAGACGGCGGAAGGCCTGGGCCAGCTCGCATCCCAGCGGGCCGCTGCCGATGACGACCAGCCTGGCTGGCAGTTCGGTCAGTGCGAAGACGGTCTCGTTGGTCAGGTACTCGCCGGTGCGCAGTCCCTCGATGGGGGGCACCACGGGGACCGATCCGGTGGCGATCACAGCCTTCCGAAACCGCAGCGGCTGGCCCTCGACCTCCACGGCGTTCGGCGCGGTGAAGCGCGTGTGCCCGAGGTAGACCTCCACCCCGGCCTGCTCGGCCATCTCGACCGCATCGCCTGAGCTGCTCAGGGAACGCATCTTGCGGACCCGATCCATGACCGCGCCGAAATCGGTGTGGGGTGGGGCGTCGAGCCGGAAGCCGAACTCGGCCCCGCGGCTGGCATCGTGTACCGCGCGTGCGCAGCGAATCAGCGCCTTGCTCGGCGTGCAGCCAAAGTTGACACAGGTGCCCCCGGTCAGTCGCTGCTCAGTCATCGCGACGCGGTGCCCGTCTCCGGCAGCTGTCGTGGCGGCGGTGAGGCCGCCCGGTCCGCCGCCGAGCACCACCAGGTCGTAGTCACCACCGTCGCGGTTGACCCAGTCAGGTGGGTGGCCCTGGCGGATCGTCCGCTGGTTGTGAACGTCGTCGGGGTACAGCTTGATAGTCGTCATGGCGCATCCTCCGTTCGCCGAGAGCTGCCGTGACGCACCCGTGTCAGGCGGGCTGTCGCACCGCCGTCCCGAGACGATTGTCGATCAGGTACCGCCAGCGGCCATCCGCGCCGCGGCGCGCGACATCGCTTGCCGTGCCTTCGACGTGCACGTGCTTGCCGTCGGAACCGGTGCCGTCAATTGACCAGTCCACCACGATCTCGGCGATGTCGCCGGCAACGAACACGTGGCGCGCCTTGGCCTCCAGCGGCAGGCCGAGACTGAGATCGCGCTCGAGTTCGGCAGCGATCTCGGCGCGATCAGTGACGGTCCGCCCGTCGTCCGCGATGAGCACGGCTCCTTCGTACAAGGTCATCATCTCGCTGACCTTGCCGGAGTTGAATCGCTCAATCAGCGACGGGATGACGCCTTCGGGTCCGGTGGG
>NZ_BMPI01000055.1:1626-77342 GCF_014647515.1 Dactylosporangium sucinum
AAGTGCATAGGACTCGGACATCTCGGTCTCCTGTTCGTGTTGGTTGAGCGGGCTCCTGTTCGTGTCGGTCGGACTGCAATGCGTCCCACGCTATAGCGCGGGTGATGGCCTGACTGGAGGAGAACGCGGGTGATGGCCGGGCTGGAGGAGGATCCGCAGGTCATCTCCATTTCACCCCGGTCGGGGTCGGGCTGGATCCACCAGATCGAGACCTGGTTCGGACATCGAACGATTGGTCTGGCCTACCGCCCGGCGATCGCGTCCCCCGAGTCCTCACGGACGAACGCGGATGATCGTCTTCCCCTTTCGTCGCCCAGTCGGGTTGAGGGCGGCGACGGCATCGTCGAGGGTCGCAACGTTGCCGATGTTCGTCCGCAGCCGTTGGTCACGCACGCGTTGGACGATCTCACCCAACTGGGTGCGATCGGACTCGACAACGAAGTCGATCGCCAGGCCATCGGCGGGCCGCGCCTCGGGCGGCCCTACGACGGTCACCAGGGTTCCTCCGGCCCGGATGAGGCCTGCGGACCGCCTCTGGATGTCTCCGCCGATGACGTCGAATACCAGGTCGACGCCGCCGACGTCTTCCAGGACGTCGTTGTCGAGGTCGAGGAACTCCTGCGCGCCGAAGTCGAGCGTCTTCTGACGGTCGGCGGCGCGCCCCGTACCGATGACAAATGCGCCGGCCTCACGTGCGAGTTGCGTCACCATCGTCCCGACTGCGCCGGCCGCGCCGTGCACGAGGACGCTCTGCCCCGCCTGAAGGCGGCCGTACTCGAACAGCCCTTGCCACGCGGTCAGGCCCGAGATCGGCAGGCTCGCGCCCACCGCGAAGTCGACGTCGCCGGGCAGCGGCGCGAGGTTGCGTGCCTCGATCGCCACCTGCTCCGCCAGGGTGCCGTCGCGATGCCAGTCCGCGAGGCCGAACACCCGCTGTCCCATCGACAGTCCCGCCGTGCCGTAGCCGAGAGCGGTGACCACTCCGGCCAGCTCGTGCCCAGGGATCGACGGTGTCCGGTCCCGGCCGAGGCGATCGGCCCAGGTCGAGGGCCACGCCAGCTCGGTCGGGACGAATCCCGACGCATGAACCTGAACCACGACGTCGTTTATCGCCGGTTCCGGCTCGGGCCGCTCCACCAGCGTCATCCCGGCCGTTCCCGCAGCCTGGTCCGTCACCACGATCGCTCTCATAGGACCTGCCTCCTCGGTGGTGGAAATGCTGCAGGGGTCGCCCCGTACCCGGTCGGGTCGAGCACAAACCCGGTCGACTGCAGGTAGACCGCATCAGGGTTGACGAAGCGACGCGCCGAGATCGCGGGACGGCCGCGGCGGCTATGGAGGGCAGGTCGGCCGCGCCGGCCGCCATCACCTCGGTGAAGCCGGCGCGCTCGTCGGCCAAGGCTCGTTCGTGCCCACAATGGATAGAACGACGGCGGACCCGGCCACGGTGACGTCCACAGTGGAGGATCTGGCGGGCCACCCTGCCCCTGCGTACAGTGGGTCCACGACCACCTGGACGCGCTCAGGCGATGAACCCCCGGATCCGGCAGGGGGTGGAAGAACCGGTCAAGTCGGCGAAGTCCTGTGGCAGGGCCTTCCAGTGGCGCCCACGGTGCCGCCGTGCCCGCTGGTCCGCCATCGGCGGACCAGCGGCGCAAGCCAGTCGCTCATCGCGGCGGCTGGCTGTGCTCGAGAAGCGTCTGCCGCGTCCGTTCATACGCCTCGGCGTCTATGTCGCCCCGGGCGAACCGGCGGTCCAGAATCTCCAACGGGGTTTCCCCGTGGTGGCGCGCCGGCCCACGGCCGCCGCGGTCCTGAACGAGCCGGACCACGGCCCACACGATCAGCGCCACCAACCCGATCCACAGCAGGGTCATCAGCATCCAACCAACGCCGAAGCCTGCCCCGCCGTACCAGCCGCATCCAGGCATCACGACCTCCTCTCAGCGACTCCCCGCCGCATCCCGGTCTGACCGGCGGCAGGGCAACTCAGGATCCTCTACCTACGCTACGTAGTCACGGGTCCGGTTGACAGGGACGTTCGCCCCGCTGTACAGGACGTTCGTCGCCTTCTTCCTGGTCTTGCAGACCGTCCTCGACCTGGCGCGCGGGCTCGCCAGCGGCAGTTCCTGCGGCCACGGCCATGGCCTCGGCGGCGTCGGTGGGTTCCTGTCGGAGGCTCAACAGCGTCCCCCACCGCCAGGCAGGAGAACCGGCGCCAGCCATCAAGCTCACACCGGAGCCGAAGCGCGCCAGGCCCGGGCCGCGCGCCGCCCCGCGGCCGCCCGCCTGCAATGCGGCGAACGCCGCTCGGCGGCCGTGCCGTCGCTGCCGTGCGCATCCGGGCGAATGCACACCCCGCTCCGGCTTGCTTGACCTGCTGCCGACCTGCCTGTCCGTTCGTGCGCGGCGGGGACTGCGGGCGACCGAACGAGACGTTCGAGCATCATTCGGCGTTCAGCAACGGATGAGGTACGAGCAGCGGTCATGTCCTGCGGTGCTGCTACGGCCGAGTCATCGGCGGGCCGGCATTCACCCGCCGGTGGCGGGCGCGGCGAGTTCGTGCTGACCGGCCGAGCGGGCCGGCGGATGCGGGAGATGGGTGTGCGCCGTCTCGGCCATGCCGTGGTCGGGCAGGTTGCGGTCGGTGTGGTCGGCGTGGAACAACGCCTCGGCCAGCAGTGCGCGGACGTGGGTGTCGGCGGCGGAGTAGTGCACGAAGGTGCCTTCGCGGCGGCCGCGGACGAGGCCGGCGAGGCGGAGTTTGGCCAGGTGCTGGCTGACCGCGGTGGGGGCGGCGCCGACGAGTTCGGCGAGGCAGGCGACCGAGGACTCGCCCTGCAGGAGCGCCCAGAGGATCTTGATGCGGGTGGGGTCGGCGAGCAGCCGGAAGCCTTCGGCGGCGAGGTGGACCTGCTCGTCGTTGGGCATCTGGAAGTCCGGCAGTGACGTGTGCACGAGACCAGGATAGCCGAACCTCAGTATCAAACTGCCTATCTGCCTAGCTATCTGCATTCCTATGCAGATAGTGTTGCTCCTCGTGACCTTGACGACGACCGCGGCCCACCCATCCGCGGCTACCCCCGCTGCACCGGCACCCCGGCGGCTCGCCAGCCGGCTGTGGGCGCTGACCGAGGTGCGCTCGGCCGCGGCGGCGACCGTCCTGTTCGCCGCCGGCAGCGCGGCGCAGGCGCTGGGCGCGGCGGCGCCGCTGTGGTGGACGCTCTACCTGGCCTGCTACGCCGCGGGCGGCTGGGAACCAGCGCTGGCCGGGCTGCGAGCACTACGCGAGCGGACCCTGGACGTGGACCTGCTGATGATCGTGGCGGCGCTCGGCGCGGCCGGGATCGGGCAGGTGTTCGACGGGGCGCTGCTGATCGTCATCTTCGCGACCTCGGGCGCCCTGGAGGCGTTTGCGACCGCCCGCACCGCCGACAATGTCCGGGCACTGCTCGACCTGGCCCCCGAGCAGGCCATCCGCCTCGACGCCGACGGGACCGACACCGCCGTCCACGTCGCCCAGCTGCGGGTGGGTGACGTGATCCGGGTCCGGCCGGGCGAGCGGATCGGTGCCGACGCGGTCGTCGTCGACGGTGCCAGCGAGGTGGACCAGGCCACGATCACCGGCGAGCCGCTCCCAGTGGTGAAGATCGCCGGGGATGAGGTGTTCGCCGGCACGCTCAACTGCACCGGATCGCTGGTGGCCCGGGTGCACCGGGCAGCCGGCGAGTCGGTGATCGCCCGGATCGTCGCGCTGGTCGAGCAGGCGTCGGCGACCAAGGCCAGGACGCAGCTGTTCATCGAGAAGGTGGAGCAGCGGTACTCGATCGGTGTCGTCGTGGCCACGCTCGCCCTGTTCGCGATCCCGCTGGTGTTCGGCGCCGACCTGCGGTCCACGCTGCTGCGGGCGATGACGTTCATGATCGTGGCGTCGCCGTGTGCCGTCGTGCTGGCCACGATGCCGCCGCTGCTGTCCGCGATCGCCCTTGCCGGCCGGCACGGCGTGCTGGTCAAGTCCGCCGTGGTCATGGAACGGCTCGCCGACACGACGCTGGTGGCGTTCGACAAGACCGGCACCCTCACCGAAGGCCACCCTCGGGTCGCCGAGCTCCATCCGGTCGGCAAGACGAGCGCGAAGGAGGTGCTGCGGCTGGCCGCCGGCGCTGAGCACCCCAGTGAGCACCCCGTTGCCGCCGCGGTCCTGGCCGCCGCCCGTGACCTCGGTCTGCCGGTCCCGGCCGCCGCCGACTTCAGCTCCACTCCCGGCCGTGGCGTGAGCGCGATCGTTGACGGTCAACCGGTGGCCGTCGGCAGCCCCGCCCTGCTCGACGAGGTGTCCCGGCCCCGGTCGAACACCGACGTCGCGCAAGCCCGCGCCGTGGTCGACGCCGCACAGGCAGCTGGGCACACCGCCGTCGTCGTGCTGGTCGACGGCGCCCCGGCAGGAGTCCTCGCTCTGGCCGACAGTCTCCGCCCTGCTGCCGCCGGCACCGTGACCGCACTGACCAACCTGACCGGCACGACTCCGGTGCTGCTCACTGGCGACAACCCGGGCGCCGCCGGCCACCTGGCTGCCGAAGCCGGCATCAGCGACGTGCGCGGCGGGCTCCTGCCCGCCGGGAAGGTCGACCAGGTGCGGGCCCTGCAGGCCGGTGGCCGGCGGGTGCTGCTGGTCGGTGACGGCGTCAACGACGCTCCCGCGCTGGCGGCCGCGGATCTCGGTGTCGCGATGGGTCGTGGCGGTTCCGACCTGGCGCTGCAGGCCGCCGACGCGGTCCTGGTCCGCGACGACCTGGCCACGCTGCCCGCGGTCATCGCCCTGTCCCGGCGTGCCCGTCGCCTGGTGCAGGCGAACCTGGCGATCGCCGCCACGTTCATCACCGTGCTGGTCGCCTGGGATCTGTTCGGCGACCTCCCTCTGCCGCTCGGTGTGGCGGGACACGAAGGCTCCACCGTCGTCGTGGGCCTCAACGGCCTGCGGCTGTTGGCCACCGGCGCATGGCGCCGGGTCCAGGCGGGACAGGCATCGTGAGCCGGCGCCGTGTCGCCGTGCCCGCCCGTGCCGAACCCGCGGGCGCTGGCGCCTCGTCGCGTTGCGCCGTCGCGGTCTGCCGGGGCTGCTGCGGCACGGCGAAGCATCACGGCTCGATGCCCTTGTGGAGGTCTGGGCGTGTAGCTGTAGACCGGCATCTCACGCTGTCGTGATGGATGGCGCTCAATGTAGGTTGTGAAGATGGATCCGGCACTGAACGGGCGGGGGATGTCGCGCCGCTTGGTGCTTGCTGGTACCGGATTGCTTGGGGGATCGCTGCTCGGTGCGACGGGGTGCAGTGACGCGCCGTCACGGGCGTTCTACGGTGTCCATCAGTCCGGCATCACCACTCCGGTCCTGCCGTTCCTGCAGATCGCCGGCTTTGATGTCGTTGCGAGGGATCGCGACGGTCTGATCGAGCTGCTGCAGACGTGGACGCGGGTCGCTGCCGAACTGGCGAGCAGGCCGAGTGCCGCGCTCAGCCTGACGTTCGGCTTCGGCCCGGCGCTGTTCGCGGAGGGGCGTTTCGGGCTGGCCGCCCGACGCCCGCCGGCGCTGACCGAGCTCCCGTCGTTTCCTGGTGATTCGCTGGACCCGGCCGCCGGCGGCGGCGACCTCTGTATCCAGATCTGTGCACAGCATCCGACGACGGCCCACGACGCCGTCCGTGCCCTTGTGAATGCGGGACGGTCCAACGCCAGGCTCCGCTGGCGACAGGTCGGTTTCCGCGACGGGGACGACGGCGCCGATCCGACCGGATTGTTCGGGTTTCGCGACGGTACCGCCAGTCTTGACCTCACCAGCCAGCAGGAACAGGTTGACCACCTGTGGGTGAGCGACGGACCGGCGTGGCTGCACGGCGGCACCTATCTCGTCGTGCGGCGGATCCGGCTCCTGCTGGACACCTGGGACCGCACTGACATCGCGACGCAGGAAACGATCATCGGCCGCCGTCGCGACAGCAACGACCGGCTCGGCGGTGTCCCCACGGCGCACGTCCAGCTGGCGTCTCCTGAGGCGAACGGCGGTGCCAAGCTGCTGCGGCGGTCGTACTCGTACGACGCCGGAACGGACCCCAACGGGCTGATGGATGCCGGTCTCATCTTCATCTGCTTCCAACGCGATCCACAGCGCCAGTTCGTGGCGATCCAGCAGCGACTGGGCTCGAGTGATCCACTCAACGGCTACAGCCAGCACCTGGCCAGCGGCGTGTTCGCCTGCCCCGCCGGCGTCGAACGCGGGTCCTGGATCGGTGCGAGCCTGCTGTCCTGAGCGGTAGCGGCCAATGGTGGCCCGCCCGCTCCTACCGAGGGATGGCTCTGGGCAGCGCTATCCGGGCGAGCGCGATGGCCTTGGCCTTGGCGTCGACCGGCGGTTTCGCCCCGCCGAACTTGGTGATGACGTGCGTCTTGCCGCTGATCACCTGGAGTTCCGTCTTGTCCGGCGTCCAGTACGCGTCATCCCCGATCCCGGTGACCGGCTCGACGACGGCCGGGTTGCTGCGATCGCGTTCGAAGTCTTCCCTGCCGCTGGTCGCGGAGTCGTCAAGGACGTACAGATACTCCGTGACGGCTGGACTGATGCTGGGTGCGAGTGGGCCGAATCCGGGGGTGAGGCCGAAGGCGCACACTGGCGGCCAGCTGTCCACCTTCCTCGGCGGATTGACCGGCACCGCCAAGACCTGCGCGACCCCCTGCTGCGTGAGCGTCCGGCACGGGTCATCCAGCTGGCTCACGTCCCACGAACCATGCATGGCCGTCGGACTTGCCGAAGGACCCACGGTCGCCGTGTTCGAAGAAGGGCCGGGAGCTGGGCCGGCGACAGCGGGTGGGCGATGTTCGGCCGGTGGCGACTGGCTGGTACAGCCCGCGCAGAACGACAAGAGCGTCATCGCTGCCACCAGGTGACAGGACAACGATTGCCTATCGGACATCCTCCACATGGAGGGGATTCTACGGCCATCGATGCATTTTTGACAGGTTCCGAAAAAAGCCTCTGACCTGGCATCTCATCGATGCGGCGGGGTCGGGTCTCCTGCCCGGTGGGGCGCGTTCGACGGTCTCGGTCAGTGAGGGTTTCAGCTGTTGGCAGTGACGGCGTAGGTCCTCCCAACGCCGTGAGCGCATGCGGTCGCGCACGCGATGGTGCGCGCGTTCAGTATCGTGGGTGGATCGGGTGCGGGTGTAACGCCGGCCGTTCGGTACGGCGTTCCTTGCTGCAACCCACACTCCTAAGCATGTTAGTAGTAGAATTTCCCCGTTTCGTGCCACGCCACACCGCCGATCCGCGAAGGAGTCACCGCATCGCCGCAGGGGAACCGTTCCGGCGCGTCTGCGGCCTGCCCGTGGGCCTCGCGGACGCGACGCGACAGATTCAGGATCGGTCATCCGGGGCAGGTGGCAGCTCGACCCGGATCGCGAGGCGATTCGCCCAATTGGCTGGACACTGTGCCGTCGCGGCGCATCGGAGGGTGTCCGGAGCTGTGCTGCGCCGCTGCTGTCGAGTCGCAGTCGCTCGTTTTGTGCTACGATCCTAGCTAGTAGTTCTAGCACGCTCCGTCCGTCGATCGCTCCGAGACGACGGCGCGGCGACGGCTGGACGTTCCCCTTCACTCGTCGTCAGCGTCGATCGAGCCTCCGCCTTCCTTGTCTGCGTAGGAGGGCGGAGGCGTCAACATGCTTCAGTCCGGTGCACGTCACCATCGGACGCTGGAAGCGCGACAGGAGCGGGAACAGGTGATCGCCCTTCCGGCTGCCGGAAAACGGTGAGCAGCCGTCGCATAACCAATTCAGTCGGGTTACCGTGCGCCCCGACCGGCCCCATCGGCGGTGCCGTCTGCCAAGACAGAGGCGCCCGGGCCGGCGAGCCGACCTAGAGGGAGAAGATGCTCGGAACCCAGGTGGTATAGCGGTCAAACACGGCGATGCCGATTGGCGTGAGCAACAGCCCGATCAAGGAAAGCGCGATGAGACCACGAGCCCTTCCGCTCAGCGGCGGTGGCGGGCTCAGCAGACGGTTGAGCCGCTCGATGCCATCACCGCCGTGGACCGCGAGGACCTCGTCCCCACGGCCGGGCGTCGTCGGTGGTTGAGCCAGGCTCACGAGCGCACGCGCCAGGTCAATTCGGTCACTGGTCCGGGCGGCGGCATCGTCGGCGCACAGCTCGACGAGCCGGTCGACCTGACGCCGGCCGAGCTGGAAGCAGCGCAGCGCCGGAAACGCCTGCGCGAGGATGCGCATCCAGTGGGTCAGTTCGTAGTGGTGACCGGTGTGATGCGCTCGTTCGTGCGCCAGAACGGCCGACAGCTCCGGCTCGCGCAGCCGAGCTACAGCCGCGGAGGTGATAATGATGTCTGCGTGACGTCCGGGAAGACTTGGGCCTGGCATGAGGTATGCCGCGGGCTCATGGTGTCGCACCACCGTGGCCCCGGGCACGGACGAGGGCACCCCGGCGATGCGAATCATGAGCCGAAGCTGAGCCCGACGGAACCGCATCCCGCAAACTGTCCGATATCCACTGGCCAGGAGCCGCCACCCGAGGACTCCGAGGCCGGCAAGCCCGGCGACGGCCGCCACCTGGGCGGGCCGGTCGTGCCGACCGAGCAGCGCATCAAGGCACACATGCCAGGCGCCCTTGACCAGATCGTGCGTCCGGTCCCAATACAGCAGGAGCGTCAGGCCGGTCAGCAAGCCCGCGACCAACACCGCCGCGGAAGCTGTGATCCAGGTGATCACCGCCAGCCTGGGAGCGCGCAGCACCCAAGCGGCGCTCGCGAGCCGCGGCGCGCCGACCAGCGCCAGAGCGGCGGTGAACGCCGCCAGCAACAAAGGGCTCACCGGCCGGAGATCCTGCGTTCGTAGCTGTTCAACGCTGCCCGCAGCGCCGCGGCATCGTCCAGCGTCATACGACCCACGAACTGCGTGAGCGCCTCGGCGCGGTTCCCGCTGTCGACAAGCGCGTCGTGCATCGCCTGGGCGACGTATTGATCGCGCGATACCGCAGGGGTGTACCGGTACGCGCGCCCGTCGGGCTCACGGGTGAGCCAACCCTTACGGAAGAGCGTGTCGAGGACGGTCATGACCGTGGTGTACGCGAGCGTCCGATGCCAGCTCAGCTCGGTGAGCGCCTCCCGTACCGAGGTCGGCTCGGCGCGGTCCCATAGCAGCTCCATGAGCGCCGCTTCCAGCTCTCCGAATCCGTGCACGCGTATCCTCCGGTCCGACTTGGCTGCCATACTAACGCGGCACCGCCTGCGCTCCGGATCTGTCGGTGCTGAGGTCGCAGGTTGCCGCGGACGCCGTCACCCAGGCGCGGAGGCGTTGCGAGTGCCGGCGCTGAAACGCAGCACGATAGGGTTCAGGCCACAACTCGTCGGCGCTGCCTGGTTCGTCGATCTGATGGGATGGCTGGCCGCCCGACGAGGCCCGGCAGGGGCTGACGTGGTTCCGATTCGCCTCGGGCCGATCTGGGTCGATGATCTCTGGGCTGCCGCTGCCGTTCATCTCCGACGGCGGGAGCGCGCTCGTCGTGGCGCTCGGCGCGGCCGGGATGCTCACGTCGGCCGCCCGGGCCGAGCCGGACTGCGCGAGCCATGCACGCCCGTCCGCCGCGGAAATGGGTGCGACTACTCTGGGCGCCGTTGCCGCCGCTGCCGCGCGCTCGCGAGGACAGCGACGGTGAGGCCCCCTCGACACGCGCGACGGGCCGGTCCCCGAGGGTGTAAGGCAGTGCCGTACGACGGGCGCGGCGGGTCAAGTTGCGGCTGGCGCAGCCCGGCGGAACTCCGGCGGCGTGTAGCAGCTGGGGAGATCAGCCTCCCGCACGGCATCCAGGCCTCTGACCGGGGACTAGTGTCTGTTGGTCGACCTGAAGCACTTACGGGGCCGCAACGGCATCCGGATGTTGCGTTGAGGCCGACGCCGCCGCAACGTTGCGTCAGCTGCGAAAGGGCCGGCCGACGCGGATGGCGCGAGGCTTGGAGTAACGGCGCAGGAGTAGATCGATTGCCCGGGACGGAGAAGTGTTACCAGACCGAGCCGGGCCGGTAGGGAGAGCCCGACCCGACTCGGTCTGTGGGCACGCCGACAGTGCCTGCCGGGTGCGCCACCACCGGCTCACACGATACGCCATGTCTACTATGCTACATAGTACGTTGTGGCGACCGCTCCCCTGGAGGATCGGTGACCCGTCAACTGCCGGTGGCGGCGTGAAACGGCGCTGCATGCTCGCGAGGTGGTTCCGTCCCCGCCTTGCGATCAACTCCACGCGGTCCGACGTGGGTGTTGTTCCCGGCGAACCGTCTGGGGTGAAGTGGCCGTGACCAAGTCGACCGCGCCTGCTGTCGTCCGCAGTGCCGGCACTCCAGCCCCTGCCTGGCCCGGTCGGAAGGCGACTCCGCCTCGCAGTGCTGTGTCGCAGCGGGGTCCTGTGAATTCGGCAGCTATCAATTACTAGGATACATAGTACTGATGGATCGGAAGGCCAGGACAGCCGTTCACGGCATGAACCGGCGAGCGCACACGAGTTCGCAAGGGGGGTGGTCGACGATGACGGTTGCGACGCCAGGTGGCGACGGGGTTCGCCGCTGGCTGCCGCTCGCGGTCGCGGCCGGTGTCGTCACGTTCGGTGGTGCCGCGGCGGTTCTGGCGCTGCGCGGCGCAGGCGGGTGGCCGAGCGGGCCGCTGCCGGGTATCACTTCGGCGGGTCCCGTCACCGACTGGGGCCTTCCGCTGTCACGTGTCGGCCGAACACTCGCGTCATCGGCGACCATCGGCATGCTGATGGCGGCGACCGTCCTCACCCCGCAAGCGCCCGGATCGTGCCGGATGCTGGCGGCCGTCGGACAGCGGTCGCTGCGTAACGCAGGCTGGGCTGCGGCCGGATGGATGCTGGCTACGACGGCGAATGCGGCCTTCACGCTGTCCGATCTCATGGCTGTACCAACATGGCAAGCGCTCGCGCCTGCGACGATGTGGGAATTCCTGACCGGGACGTCCTCCGGTCGAGCGTCGTCGGTGAGCGCGGCCACAGCCGGCGTCATCGTGGTCACGGCGCGAGTCGGTCGTTCCGCCGCCACCGGTATCGGGCTTGCGGCTCTGGCGATGGTCGGTGTGCTCGCGCCGGTGTTCACCGGGCACGCAGCCGCCCAAGGCAGTCATCAGATTGCGGTATCGGCGTTGGTGCTGCATGTCGGCGCAGCCACGGTCTGGGCCGGCGGCCTGGCCGGGCTGCTGGCCTGCCGTCACCTTGCTCCGGAGGCGTTGGCACGCTCGATCAGGCGGTTCTCATGGGTCGCCGCGGTATGCATGGTGGCGGTCGCGGCCAGCGGTCTGATCAGCGCCGCCGTACGCCTGCCCACCCCGTCGAGCCTTCTCGCCACCGGCTACGGATGGCTGCTACTCGGCAAGACAACCGCCTTGTGTGCGCTGGCGTTCGTGGGCTTCCTGCAGCGTGCCCGGTCGATACCGGCCCTCGCCACCGGGGACCGCCGAGTACTCGTCCGGACCACGGTCGCCGAAGCGGCCCTGTTCGGTCTCACGTTCGGTCTGGCCGCTGGGTTGTCCCGCACACCACCACCGGCTTCCTTCGTACCTGAGGACCCCGCCGCGCGGCTGCTCGGCTTCCCGATGCCCGGCCCGCCGACGGCACGCTCGCTCCTCGTCGACTGGCTGCCGGAACCGCTCACGCTGACCGCAGCCACCGTCGCCGTCGCGCTCTATCTGGCCGCGGTATGGCGACTGTGGCGCCGCGGCGACCACTGGCCGGTCGCACGCACGGCAATGTGGGTAAGCGGCTGGGTTGTCGTCATCGTGGCCACCAGCAGCGGCCTGGCCCGCTATGCCCCGGTCCTGTTCAGCGCGCACATGATCCAGCACATGATCCTGACGATGGTGGCCCCCATCCTGTTTGTGTTGGCCGCACCAGCAACCGTCGGACTGCGCGCGCTGCGGCCGTCGGCCGATCCGGCCTGGGCCGGCCCCCGTGAGTGGATCACCGCTGCCCTGCACAGCCGATCCGCACGACTGCTCACCCACCCGGCCGTGGCATTTGGCATCTACACGACAAGCCTCTACGGCATGTATCTCACCGACCTCTACGAGATCGCGCTGCGGTCCCATCTGGGCCACCTGGTGATGATCGCCCACTTCCTCGGAGCGGGATACCTCTTCTTCTGGGTGCTCATCGGCGCCGACCCCTCACCTCGGCCGCGTCCGGCCTTCCCGTTCCGGCTGGTCATCCTGCTCATCTTCATGGCCATGCATGCCATCTTCGGCCTGATCATGATGCAGACCCAGGAGGTCATCGCCAACGACTGGTACAGCCAACTGGGTCGGCCATGGGGCAACGGCGCGCTGGCCGATCAAAAGGTCGGCGGCGGCATCGCCTGGGCGTCGGGTGAACTGCCGGCCCTCACTGTGGCGATTGCACTCGTCGTTCAATGGTCACGCTCGGACGCCCGCGCGGACGCCCGCTACGACCGCAGCGTCGATCGCGCCGAGCGCAGCGGCGCGGACAACGCCCACGCCGCTTACAACCGCATGCTGGCACAACTTGCCGAACGAGACGGCCGGCCGCGCCCGACCGAGGCCGCACCCGCCGGGGATCGCCAATGACGGCCGCGGCCCGCCTGTTGACCAGCTGGCAGCCCCACCGGGTGTCGTCGTCATCACCCGGCAGCTGGCACGACCTCCGCAACACGATCAATGCGGGGGAGTGCGGGGCGCCGGCGGCCGCGGCGCATCGTCGCGGCCGCGGGCGTCGCAGCAGCACCGTGCCGAGATCGGTGCGGGGGGTCAGGTGAACCGTCGTGGGCGCGTGGCCGCATCACTGCGTCGTTTGTGGCGGCAGCTGACCAGCATGCGCACCGCACTGGTGCTGTTGCTGCTCCTCGCGGTGGCTGCGGTGCCTGGTTCGGTGTTGCCGCAGCGCAGTCTGGCACCCGAGCAGGTCGAGGCCTACCGCCGGGACAAGCCGGCGTTGGCGGAGTGGTTCGACAGGTTCGGGCTGTTCGACGCCTACGCTTCGCCGTGGTTCGCGGCAATCTATCTGCTGCTGTTCACATCATTGATCGGGTGCGTGTTGCCACGGCTGGGCGAACACGCTCGGGCGTTGCGGCGCAAGCCGCCGGCGGCGCCACGGAACTTCCGGCGGTTGCCGGCGCACGCCGAGGTCGGCGATGCCCCTGCCGAGGCTCGACCGGTGGGCGAGAGGCTGCAGCAGCTCATGCGCTCCCGGCGCTACCGGGTTGTGGCGTACTCCGAGGACGGTGGCCACGTTACGGTCGCGGCGGAAAAGGGGCATCTCAAGGAGACCGGCAACTTACTCTTCCATGCAGCGTTGCTGGCAGTGCTGGCGGGAGTCGCGTTCGGCTACGGCTGGGGTTGGTCCGGAAACCGGATTCTGGTAGCCGGCCCCGACACCGGCTTCTGCACCGGACTGCAACAGTTTGACGAGTACGCCTTGGGTCCGCGTCTGGGCGCCGAAGACCTCCCCGGGTACTGTCTGCAACTCGAACGCTTCGACGCTGACTTTCTCGACACCGGCCAGCCCACAACGTTCCAGGCCGACGTCACCTGGACAGCTCCGCGAGCCGCCCGGACCGGCCGCCAGCGGCTCGAGGTCAACACACCGTTGCGGCTTGACGGAGCGAACGTGTACCTACTGGGTCACGGCTACGCCCCGATCCTCCGCTACACCGATCGGCAGGGCCGGGCCCAGACGTCGGTGTCGGCATTCCTGCCGGTCGACGGCATGCTGACCAGCGAGGGCGCGGCGCTGTTTCCCGACGCCAACGCCGACGGTACGTCGGGAGCGCGTTCGACCGACGCTCAGGTGGCGTTCTCCGGGGTGTACGTGCCAACGGTGCCGACGTCCGGGCCTCTCGCACTGTCAGCTCATCCGGCGGAACGAGCGCCGGGACTCTTGCTGACCGCATACCGAGGCGACCTTGGCCTCGACAACGGTGTGCCGCAGTCGGTGTACCAGATCCCTCGCCGGGCGGTGGACGACGGACGGCTGATCCAACTGCCCGAGGCGAACACACTGCTGCGGCCCGGCGAGCGGTGGATCCTCGACGACGGCACCAGTGTGGAGTTTCTCGGAACCCGTCGATGGATCTCGATCACAGTCCGCCACGACCCCGGCGAGCCCGTCGTATTGGCGGCGGTCATTGGGATCATGACGGGCCTGGTTCCCATGCTCGGGGTGCGTCGCCGGCGGATCTGGTTTCGAGTCCTGCCGACCTCCAGCGGGTGCACGATCACCGCCGGTGGGTTGCCCAGGGTCGACTATCCGGGGTTCGCCGCCGAGTTCGCGGCCGCCGTGGCGGCGGCTCGCGGCGCCGTCGGTGCGGTCGCGTCGGTGCGGGCAACAGGCGGTCCGCCAGCCGGTACGGCCTCGGTCGCCGATGGTGTCCGGTCGTGAGGTCCTGCCGGTGCTCGACGGCCGAGGCGTCGAGCCCGGCCTACGTCTCGGATGAGCCGACACGTGAAATGGAGTGGTCACGCGTGCAGCGGAACATCGTGTGGTGGTCGACCGTGGTCACCGGGCTGATCGTGTTCAGCATGGGAACGGCAGGGTGTGCCGATGGGCCAGTGCAATCCGATGGGCAGCCCGGGGGTGGTCTCCGCGCCGGGAACGCAGGACCAGTTGCCGCCGGGCCTACCGGAGTTGTCGCGGCCGCAGATCGAGCTCGGGCGCCGAGGCTGGAGGGCGAACTGCTCGACGGTGGTCGGTTCGACCCCGAGTCAGTCGCCGGGATGGCTGTGGTGGTGAACTTCTGGGCATCGTGGTGCGCGCCGTGCCGTGCCGAGGCGGAAGAACTCAACGCCACTGCCGAGGCGACCCGGGAACTCGGGGCCAGATTCGTCGGCGTGAACGTCCGTGACGGCCGCGACCAGGCACGCGCATTCGTGGAAGGGCGGGAGCTGTACCCGAGCCTGTTCGATCCGCCGGGCCGCATCGCGCTCGCCTTCACCGACGTACCGCCGAACACGATCCCGGCCACGGTGATCATCGACCGGCGGGGCCGGGTGGCGGTCGTACTGCGCAAGGCCGTGACCCAGCGGGAACTGGAGCCGTTGGTGCGTCAGGTCGCAGAGGAGCCCGCCGCCGGTGGGTGAGCTGTTCGCCATGATCGCGACATCCGGCCCGCTGGTCCTGGCGTTGACCGTCGCCGCACTTGCAGGGCTGGCGAGCTTCCTGTCGCCGTGCGTCCTGCCGTTGGTGCCCGGCTACGTCTCGTACGTCACCGGTATGGCTGGTGTGGCAGCGCCAGGCCCGGACGGGAACGCCCAGCTGCCCACGACCGCGGAGCGCTCCGCGGCAGGGGGGCGCATGTTCGCCGGGACGTTGCTGTTTGTCGCGGGGTTCACGACCGTGTTCATCCTTACCGCTGTGACCGCGGCCGGCGCGGGACGACTGCTGCTGGTGCAAGCCCGGACGGTTGAGATCGTCGCCGGCGGGTTGACGATCCTGCTCGGCCTGAGCTTCCTCGGCTTGCTGCCAGTCGCGCAGTACGAGCGGCGGTGGCGCCGGCTGCCGGTACCCGGCCTGCTCGGTGCCCCGATGCTCGGCGTGGTCTTCGGGGTGGGATGGGTGCCCTGCGTCAGCCCGACCCTAGGTGCTGTGCTCGCGCTCGCCGCGGTTGACGCTACGGTCGGTCGTGCCGTCGCGCTCGCGGTGGCGTACTGCGGTGGCCTGGGCACACCGTTCATCTTGTTCGGGCTGGGCTTCCGCCGGGTCCTGACAGCGCTCGCGGTCGCCCGCCGGCACACCCGGACGATCACCGGCGTCGGCGGGGCGCTGCTCATCGCGATCGGGTTGGCACTGATGACGGGCTGGTGGTCGGTGTTCACCATTTGGCTTCGCGCGACGCTGGGCCCGGGACAGGTCGGCATATGACGTCTCGCTGCGAGCTGCATCGGTCACCACTGGTCGGCAGGGGAGCACGAACCTTGCGCTGGTGCCGAGCTCGAGCCACCCGTTCGGCAGCCACACACCGACCGCACTGCACGGCGACGGGCGAAGTCGTCCGTGAAAACCGCCGGAGCGCGCCCAGGCTCGTCACCGAACGCACGTCGTCGTGCAAGAAGGAGCCCCATCATGGCCCCGTTGTCTGACCAACTGCTCGCGGTAACACTCGTGGCGTACCTCCTCGCGATGGTGGCCTACACCTTCGAGCACGCAGTACGCCGAGTCGGCTCCGTCGCACCAGCGGCATCGCGTTTGCCGGCAGTGCGTGTCGCCGCGTCACCGGCAGCCTCTCAACCGAGTCCAGATCCCGAACTGACGAGCGACGCCGTGCCGAGTCCGTGGGCCCATCGGGCCGGCTGGGCCGCGATCATCGCTACCGGCATCGGTGTCATCGCCCACCTAAGTTGCCTGATCAGCCGGGGTATCGAGGCTCGGCGAGTCCCGTGGGGCAACATGTACGAGTTCGTTCTCGCCGTCACGCTGGTCGGCGTCCTGGCGTGGCTGGCGATCGTGCTGCGCAGACCGGCCATCCGCCCCGTCGGGCTGTACGTCACACTCGCAGCGGTCATTCTGCTCGGGCTGGCCGGGATGCGTCTGTACACCGCTGCCGGCCCGCTCGTGCCGGCACTGAACTCGTACTGGCTGAAAATCCACGTCAGCACGGCCGCGATCGCCTCCGGCATCTTCCTGCTCGGGTTCATTGCCGCCTCCGGATACCTGGCCCGCCTTGTTTACGACCGGGCCGCCGCCACTGACAGGCCACCGGGACTGGTTGCCTCGGTCGGCCGGCACCTTCCTGCGGCCGCCACGCTGGAACGGCTCAGCTTCCAGGCGCACGCGGTCGCATTTCCGATCTGGTCCTTCGCCGTCGGCGCCGGCGCAATCTGGGCCGAAGCGGCTTGGGGCCGCTACTGGGGTTGGGATCCCAAGGAAACGTGGGCGTTCATCTCCTGGGTCGCCTACGCCGGCTACCTGCATGCCCACGCCACACCCAGCATCAAACGGCCCGTGGTCGCCTATCTCGCCATCGTCGCCTGGGGCACGATGATGTTCAATCTTTTCGCGGTCAATCTCCTGATCGCCGGCCTGCATTCGTACGCTGGCACCGAGTGATGCGTCCGAACCACCGGCGGCGGGCGCAGCGGGCCTTGCGGGCGCCGAAGGCCATCAGGCGTCACCGGCGAGCCGAGCGGACGGGTCGCTGCCCCGAGACCGTCCCCCTCGCTGTCACCTGGCAGGCAACTATCGAGCATAGTAGGATGCCTGTGTCGTCGGCGGGGACTGAACTCGCCGGTTTCAGTGCAAGGCATCGCGAGTCGTCCGACGCTGCTCCGCTGAACATCGATCATCTACATTCGACCAGACGGGATGGGCATGTCCAGCCAGGAGCGCCAAGACCGCCCGAAGAGGGCCAGGGTAAGCAAGGGCTCTTCGACCAGTGCGGTCGAGGGCGGCAAGCCGCAGCGGACGAACGCCAAGCCGGTCGGGGCCAGGCCTGTGGCCAAGGTCGGCAAGCGGCCGCACGGCAAGGGCGGCAGTCGTCCCAATCGACGGATCGCTCCCGTCAAGGTCAACGACGGCCGGAACTGGATGCCGGTCGCGTTGTTCACGGTGGTCGGGCTGATCGCCGTGTCCATCATCGGATACGCGGGCTGGTCGGTCTACCAGAACGGTCTGAGCTGGTCGGACAGGGCGGCGCGCATCGACGGGATCGTGAACTGGCGCGAGCGGAATCCGGACGCGCTCACCGCTGACCACAAGGCCGGCGTCATCGACTACTCCACGATGCCGATGAAGCCGCCGGCAGGCGGCAATCACAACGCCAACTGGCAGCGCTGCCAAGGCGACGTCTACGAGGCGGCTATCGCCACCGAGCACGCGATTCACAGCATGGAGCACGGCGCCGCATGGATCACGTACCAGCCGGGGTTGGCGAAGGAGCAGGTGGACCTGCTGGCGAACCTCGTGCGCGGCACCGACTACCGTCTGATGAGCCCGTTCGAAGGGCAGGACGCTCCGATATCCCTGCAGGTCTGGGGTTACCAACTCAAAGTCGACAACGCCCGTGACGCCCGGATCGCCACGTTCCTGAGCACGCTCGCCCCTCAGGCGGCCAAGGAGCAAGGGGCGACCTGCTCCAGCGGCGCAATCATCACAGAGACCGGCACCACCCCCCGGGACCTGTCTCCACCGCAGCAGCAACCAGGTGCTGGCCAAATGGGCGGCGCAGACCCAGACGGAGGCAACCACGGGGGCTGACCGGCGCAAGGCTGCCCGTCAATCGGACACCGACCGGACGGCGCATCGGAGCATGCGTACAGGCGACACTGATGTGGCAGCCGCGTTTGCCGGGGCGTAGCGTCCGCGGCTCATCGTCACTGGCTTCATCGCCGTGACAAGGCTCAGCCTTGTCCGCGTTCGACGCTGCGATTCGTCGCTACGCCCAACGCTGGGAAGCATGCGGTGCCTACCGGGCCCCTGGGCGCGCTGCGGTGTCGGCGGAGGACTCGGACGGAGACTCCTGTCCGACTGCGAGGAGACGACCGAACTGGCGCGCCAGCTCCGGGCCGGCCATGCCGACCGCGTGGAACGTGTGGATGGTGCCGTCGGCCATGCCGACGGTGACCTCCACCCGGCCGTGCTCGGGCTTGCTGTTGGCCCAGCGCACCGCGTCGACGGCGATGTCAGGAGCGGATTCGCCACGGCGCATCGTTCGTTCGGCTTGGAGGGCGAACAGCCACACGACGAAGGCGGTGACGCCGGCGGCGATGGCCAGGATCAGCGCCGCCGCCGCAAGCGCTGCACCCAGATCGCGGTTGACGGCGTGCCCGAAGCCGAGTCCAAGCGCCGCGATGGCAAAGGCGGCGAACACGGCGCCACCCGCGAGGCGCAACAACCGGCCGCGCCGAGCGCTGTGATCGATGACGTGCACCCCGGCCTCGACGAACAGCAGCGTGACCGGGGTGTCAGCGGCAGTGCGGACACCCGAAAGCTTCACGATCACCAACGATACGCCATCCGATCGGCACCTCGCCTGGCTCGCCGCAGGCTATGGCTCAGCCGGCGCGCACGAAGTCGTTGAATGGCCGCGACGTGTGGTGGGCGGCGTCGGCGCCTTCGCGGAGGCGGACGCCGTCGCGCTCGTCGAGGTACTCGGCTGCTGCGAGGCCGCCGGCGACGGCGGCGCCGACGAGGCGGGTTGTGACGAGGGCGGCGCCGGCGAGGGCGGTTGTGACGAGGGCGGTTGTGACGAGGGAGGAGCTGACGATGGTGGCTTCGACGACGGCGGCGCCGACGTGGGCGGCTTCGAGGTGGTCGCAGACGGCGACGGGTTGGTCGTGATGGAGGTCGGGTTGGGCTGCGGCGGCTGCGTGGTCTGGTTGGGCGCCGGCACCGCGGGGAAGATCCGCGAGGCGCCGAACAGCCGGGACCACCTGACCGGCGAGACCTTGACCTTTTGGCCAGTGGTCGGCGCAACCACCATGTTGCCGTTCCCGATGTAGATGCCCATGTGGTAGATCGAGCGCCAGTCATTGAGGTCGTTGGCGAAGAACACCAGGTCGCCCGGAAGCAGCCGGTCGCCGGGCCGGTCCTTCGTCGGCTGGATGTTCGTCGTGCCGCGGTACATGTCGTTGGCGACCCGTGGCACGCGCACCCCGACCAGTCCGTAGGCCCAGTACGCCAGGCCGGAGCAGTCGAACGTGTTGGGGCCTTCGTCGCCCCAGACGTACCAGCTCCCAATCTTGCCCATCGCGTAGTTCAACGCCTGGATGGCCTTCGGATGCGCCTGCATGCCGTCGATGACCGGATTGGCGACGAGGCCCGGACCACCGAGGCTCTGCTCATACTCGTCCTGCGCCGCCTCGATCTGCAGTACCGCAGCCTCGTTGTCGCTCTTCAGCTTGAGATACGCCGCATTCCTGGCGTTGAACTCGACGTCGATCGGCGTGTAGATGCCCTGCGCGGTCTGCACCGCGCTGCGGGCGAGGTCGAGCTTCAGCTCGGCCGCCGACTTCTCGTCCTCGGCGCGCAGCAGGTCACGAGCGGTTTCCTGCCCGCCTGGCTGGTCGCCGAGGCCGGGGGCAAGCCTCCCGAACTGGTACAGATCAAAGGCGTACTGGTCGAGCGGGCCGAGCCCGGTCGCTCGCTTGTAGGCGTCGGCGGCCGCCGAGTCGGCCTTGCCGCGCAGGTCGGCGACGCGGGCGGTGGCGAGCCGCAGCTGTTCCTCGGCGTCGGTAAGTGTGGCCTGCGCCGCTTCGAGGTCCAGTGATGCCTGCAGCCGTCGCTGGCCGAGTGAGGTGACCACGGCCTCGGCGGCTGCCAACTGCGCCGCGAGGGGCCCGCGTAGCGACGCCGCCGAGGTGCCAGCCGGTGGTGTGGTGGCCGTCGTGCCGCTCTGGCCGGGCATGACCAGCGTGCCAGCGGCGATCGGTCGGGAACCGGCGTCCGGAATGCTCTGGCCCGGGTCGGCGTAGGCGGGGCGAGCGACCAGCGCGCAGAGCATCGTGCACACGACGGCGGCGGCGACCGCGGGGCCTCGACGGCGTCGACTGAGCTTGCGAACGGCAGGCTCGATGACCTGCTCCAACGGCTCCGGTGTCCAGTCGTCGCCTGGATATGCCGCCCTCAGCACCAGCTCGTCCATTGTCACCGTTCCAGTCGGTTAGCCATGCCTGTTGGTCGATCGTTGCCGATCGACCAGTCGGTCTGCCGCCCGACGGTGTCCCTGCCGCCATGTTCTTACCTCACGGAGGCGAGCAACGTCGAGTGGTGATCAATGTCAGCTTCATCCGGGGCGGGGTGAATGCGGGTCGAACAAAGGGTTCGACCGGCGGCACACGAGGCTGGATGCGGTCCGGCCGGTACCGTGGCATCATGTCCTATCTTGAGTGGGAGATGAACGTCGGGTCGGCTACGCCGTGAGCTGCGCTTCTTCGCGCTCGACTGGATCCCAAGCCCAGCCAGCCGCGGCGCGGTGCTGCAACCGCCCCATCCGTTCGTCGGCGACATGAGTTGTCGCGGCGAACCAGCCGCGCTTGTTGCCTCAGTTGTCGAAGAACCCTACGATCATCAGTAGTAGGGTGACGACGCGGAGGAGCTGTGTTTGTGTGCGGTGTCTCGATTGCCAGACGCTCGAACGTCTGGTTGACCGGTCATCGTCGGCGAACGCAACCGTGATCCCGTGTCCAGACCAGATCACCGCCTACTCGCCATCGCCTTCGGCCAGCAGCTCAAGCACCACCGCCAAGCCGCCGGCCTCAGCCAACAAGAGCTCGGCGAGCGTGCTGGACACAACCGTTCCCACGTCTCGGACCTTGAGAGCGGCAGATACGTACCAACGCTCTCTACGGCCTACCTGCTCGCCTGCGCCCTCAACGTTCCGCTGTCGGCGCTCGCGCCAGATGACCTCTGGTCGGCCGCTCTGCCACCCTAGGTCGCCCGCCGCCGTGGCGAGCCAGGTACTCGCTCCGCATCGCCGCCATCCACCGCGGCGTTGGTGCATCCGGGCATGAGCGCGATCGCCGACGCCGGAACTTCTGACCTCGTCCCCGCCGGCACGGTTTGTCGGCGCTGCCGGGAGCGCCGTTCCTGGGCGATCCGACAACGTTCAGCATCGCGGCGAGTAGTTGCGTATCGTGCCGTCCGCACCGGCGGCCTTTGCTGATCGCCGCTGACCCAATCGACTCCCGGCGGCCGCCCGCCCGCCATGTGTAAAAGCTGACCTCGTCGCCGACGCCGGCACATCCGCAGCGCGGGCAACTGCGCCGACGGGGTCGCGAGCGTCGGCTGTACCGTTGCGAAAAACACACCCCGGATCCACCCACACCGTTGGCAGCTCCGCTCGCAGTGCTGCCCGGCAAGCCTGTGACGATATGCGCCTGGACGGATCCGGGCTGTTGGCGTCGCCAGTTCATCACGCGGCACCCCACTCGCGTTCACGATCGCGGTCGAACTCCGGGTACTAGTCAGCATAGTAGAATGTCCAGCCGGTCAGCCAGGTATGCATCATCTCCTTGCCAACCGTGGTACCCGGAGACCATCGGGAACTTTCGCACCGCAAAGGACGACTGTGAGTCGTAGTAGTACCACCGGGAAGGGATACGGTTCGGTGAGATCAGACGTTCGGGCGCGACGGCGGGCCCGTTGGTGGACGGGTGCGGCGTTGACACTGGCGAGCGTCATCACCGGGCTCGCTGCCACGGGGACACCCGCGTCGGCACACAATGCACTGCGCAGCAGCACGCCCGCCGAAGGTGCGAGCCTGCCCATGGGCCCGACGGCCATCACGATGACCTTCCGCGAATCGCCGAACGTGGCCATGGCCCAGGTGGCGGTGGTCGACGCTGCCGGTCTCGACCTCGTCGCCGAACCGCCGACCGGTGCCGGCACCTCCCTCACCCAGCCGCTGCGGGCCGCGAGCACGCCCGGGCCGGTCACCGTGACCTACCGGGTCGTCTCGACCGACGGGCATCCGATTCAAGGCAAGATCACCTTCACGGTGACCTCTGCCGCGACCGCGTCTTCGGCCGTGAACAGCCCGTCCCCGGCGCCGGCCAGTGCTGCGGCGCCCGCGGTCGCGCCATCGGCCTCCGCGTCCTCGGGCGCGGCAGCAGAGGCGGACGAGCCGATCGAGCCGTGGGGCGTCGCGTTTGTCGTCGGTGCGCTCGCAGGCCTCATCGCGATCGCCGCAGCGTTGGCGTTCTGGCCGCGTGGCCGGCAACCCGATCCGGCGGCACCGCCGACCGCATCCGACAACACCTGACAGCCGCCCTACTGGAGGTTCGGTCTCACATGCGCACAGTCACGCGCCGCTGTGTGCGTCGCGGGTCGCGGCACGACAGATGAGTGGGAGACGGGTGAGGGAACGACGCGCGGTGGTCGCGGCCGCGACCGCGGTGACCGCAGTTGCCGCTGCGGCGGGCGCGGTGTACGTCGGAGGTGGTGCCAGCACGACGGCCCTGCCCGGCCTGACCGTTGCCGGGCCGGTGACCGCATGGGGGCTGCCGACTGCCCGGGTGCTGGTTGACGTGAGCGCCGCGGTGACCCTCGGGCTTCTCGTCGGCGCGGTCTGCTTCGCCTCCGTGGAGCGCGAGCGCACCGCGCGGGGACGGCGGATGGCGTTGTCCGCCGTGGGCTTCTACGCGGTGCGGTTGGCGTCGGTGGCTGCAGCGGGATGGCTGATCGCGGTTGCGGCGCTGGCGGTGTTCACGGTGTCGGACCTGCTTGCCACTCCAGCCGCCGAGATTCTGCGAGGCCGGGCGACGGTGAGCTTCCTGCTCGACCTTCTGCAGGGCCGCGCGCTGCTGGTCAGTGCAGTGGCGGCGCTGGTGATCGCGGTCGTGGCACGGTTCGCCCTCCAGGTGAGCACGGTCGTACCGCTGGGTGCGGTGGCCGCGGCTGGGCTCGCAGCACCGGCATTCGCCGGGCATGCCGCATCGTCGGGAAACCATCAGCTCGCCGTGTCGTCGCTGGTGCTGCACAGCGTCGCCGCGGCGGTTTGGCTCGGTGGACTCGCCGCGCTGCTGCTGGTGCGTCGTCGCGGCGACGCCGATCTGCACCGGGCGGTGCGGCGGTTCTCCACCGTGGCAGCCTGGTGCTTGCCGCTCGTCGTGGCCGCCGGGTCGGTCAACGCCGTAGCACGCCTGCAGGAACCATCCCAGCTGTGGACGAGCACCTACGGTCGGCTGATCATGGTCAAGATCGCCGCCGTGCTGGTGGTCGTAGCCCTCGCCGCGTGGCACCGGCGGGTCAGCATCCCCGCGCTGGCCGGTGGACGGACGGGAATGTTCCGGCGGATCGCCGCCGTCGAGGTGGCCGTGCTGGGTGCGACGTTCGGCCTGGCGGTCGGGTTGTCCCGCACACCACCGCCGACTGCTGACGGCGGCGAAGAGACCGTAGCGCAGAGTCTGCTGGGCTTTCCCATGCCTGACCCGGTGTCGGTGGGCCGGCTGCTGACGCAGTGGCTGGTCGAGCCGCTGTCGTTGACGGTGGCCCTCGTCGCGGTCGGCACCTACGTCGCGGGCTGGTGGCGGCTACGCCGACGCGGCGACACCTGGCCAGTGCATCGTCTGGCCATGTGGACGGCCGGCTGGACGGTGGTGGTCCTCGCGACGAGCTCCGGCCTGGGCCGCTACGCGCCGGTGCTGTTCAGCGCCCATGTGGCCGTGCACATGGTGCTGAGCATGCTCGCCCCGATCCTGCTCGTGCTCGGAGCGCCGGTTACCCTCGCGCTGCGCGCCTTGCGTCCCAGCGGCGACGCCGGCTGGCCCGGGCCGCGGGAGTGGCTGACCGCGGCGCTGCACAGCCGTCCGGCCACCGTCCTGGCCAACCCTCTCGCCGCGCTGGCGGTCTACGTCAGCAGCCTGTACGGCTTGTACTTCACCGGCCTGTTCGACCTCGCGCTGCGCTCACACGTCGCACACCTGGCCATGCAGGCGCATTTCCTGCTCGCCGGCTACCTGTTCTTCAGCAGCCTCATCGGCGTGGACCCGGGCCGCCGTCCGGCGCCGTATCCCATGCGGCTGCTGCTGTTCGCCGCGATGGCCCTGCACGCCATCTTCGGGCTGGCGGTGCAGCAGTCCACCACACTGCTCGCCGCCGACTGGTACACGGCCGTCGCCCGGCCATGGGGCCTGTCACCGATCGACGATCAGCGGCTCGGCGGTGGCATCGCCTGGTCGTTCGGCGAGTTGCCGACCGCCGTCGTCGCGATCGTGCTGCTCGCCCAGTGGTGGCGAGCCGATCAGCGGGAGGCCGAACGCATCGACCGCGTCATCGACCGGGCCGAGGCCGACGGCGAGGACCACGCACTGGCCGCCTGGGCCCGCGCAGAAGGGCGCACGCCGCCACGGCCTGGCTGACGCTGCGCTTCTACGTCCGCGTCTGAGCGCCCGGGTGCAAGCGGGCTCGTATTCACCGGTTGTCGCCGAGGCATAGCTGTACGACTGACTGCGCGCCCGTCAGCCGTTCACCGCACCACAAGCTGGAAGAGCACTAGGTTCTGTCTCGCGGATCTTTGGCTGTGGCGATGGCGTGCGGCCTAGCGACAGGGGTGCGTGATCTGGTGCCGCCGCTCGGTGAAGACTGGCTCCGAAGTCGTCGATATTTTGGGAGTGCACCATGTCATCCCTGTTCAGCGGACCGATACTTGGTGTTCGAATGCGTCTTTCGCCCAGCACCGGGGCGCAGCCGGTCTATGCCGAGATCGTGGTCGACATCGAGCCGCTCGAGGGCGGGACAACCGAGTTCGAGTTCGTCAGCCTGGCTCACCCGCTTCGTGCTGAATTTGCTGCCGCAGTCGAGTCCAGCCTTCGAGATGAACTGAACAGCCAGGTGGCCACCAGAGGCTTGTCGTCCGTATTTGAGGGCGCAGGAGTCCGGGTCACGCTCACCACCGCCCGTTCGCACGACGTCGATTCGAGCGTGTCAGCGTTTCTGACAGTGGCGCGCTTGGCCGTCCGAGCTGCCATCGAACGCCGACGAAGGAGCTGAGCTTCGCTGCTCGCGGCCATCGGGAACGGGCGGCGCGGTCGAAGTTCGGCGGCCTGCCGCCGACACGGTGATTGACAGCGCACGGCGGAACGGCAGGTGACTGACGCGGGTCGATGGCATCGCAACTCCAGGCGACAGAGCGGGCGCGAGAGCATCTACTTGGGCGCTTCGTCGTAGTGGATCGGAGCATTGTCGGTGGCTGAAGCCGGCCGTCGGACGACAACGACGACAAAAACACCGAAACCCACCATGGCTAGCACGGCAACAACCGCGAGTAGCTGCAGGCCGATCCTGCTGGTGCGCGGCAGGCCGGTGTCTGCCCGCGATGGTTGCCCGGCCAGTCCGGCGGCTGTCTGGCTGGTGTTCTCCTGCGGTGCGCCGGTACACGCGACTGCGCAGGATCCGGCAACGTCGCCGGTTGCGGCGGGCATCAACAGGAGCACCGGCGCGGGGTTTGTCGGCGCTGGCTGGCCAGGCCCGGCCACGTTGACCCACCGGATCGACGTGCCGTCCTCAAAGGTCTCGATCGTCTTGAAGACGAGGCGGGTGGCACCTCGTGGCAGCTGGGACACGACGATCGCGAAGGTCACCTCGCGCCCGGAGCTCAGGACGGGTCCGCTCACGGTGAAACCGTCGGAGGTTGCGGTGAACTTCCAACGATCCGGTGCGGCGAGAGGCCGGATGTCGCCAGGTTCCAGGCCGGCAGGCAGCTGTACTCGCTCGGACACCACCCGGGCGCGCTGCCTTCCAGCAGTGCCGCTGAAGGTTACCGTCACGCTCCGCGCGCCAGGCCGGGCGTTGTCCGCCTGGACCGTGACGTCTGCCCACGCCGGCACGCCCTCCGTGACGGGTAGCGTTCCGGCCAATGCTCCGGCCAGGGCAGCGGCCGCAAGCCGAATGTGCAGAGGTCGCGGGCGCCGGATCATTGCGGAGGCTCCTGCCGGTCGTCGGGCCCCGAAGGTGGTGCATCCGGTGCCGGGTGAATCGAGGTGATCGCGGGCTTGACGGGCACGGACACCGAGCCGTTGCAGGAGGGTTAGCCGCCGGACGAGCGGTCAACCTTGCTGCGGGCCGGCTTCCGCGAGCGCTCGCTGAAGTCAGGCTGCTGGACCCGGCTCAGGGAAACGTCGCCCCTGGTCCAGCGGCCTGACTTGACGCTCAGGCGCCTAGTTCGAGGCGATCGACAAGCCGGCATCGCCGCCCGAGAACTGCGTGCCCTGAGCGAAGTTGCTCTGGAACTGGGCACGCAGGGCGTCCATGCTGGAGAAGTCAGCGGACGAGGACTGCTCGCTGCCATCGGCGGCGAAGACCGAGTCCGTCTCGGCTTCGTCGTGAGAGTAGTTGGTGTACTCGGTCTCCTCGTACCGGGCGCCGCTCGGGTCCTCGTACTCGACGTGCCGGCCGGTCTCGAAGTCCGTCGACTCGGCAGAGGCGCTGTCCTGCGCGTACACCCCGAACTCGGAGTTGTAGTCCTGCTCGCTGCCGGACTCCTGGTGCAACTGCTCCAGTTCGCCCGACTCCATGCCCGTCTGGAACTCGCCGTACTCGCTCATCGTTGCCTTCCTCTCAAGCGTTTCATTGGTCTGATCCGTTGTGTCAACCCTGAACCATCCAGTGCCCCAGACACTACTAAGGCATATCGTAGACATGGAATCCCGGATTCGTGCCACAGCCGTCCCGGGTCCGAGGTTCAGATCGGCAACGGTACCCATCGCGACGGCAGGTTCGCCCGTCCATGGCGGCGGTCGCCGGCGTGGCCGGTAGGTACCCGACGACGTGCGGCTGTGACGGGTGGGATCAGGCAAGGGCGGGGAGCTGGCTTGTGATTCGAGTCCGTCGGACGGCGACCTTCCGTCAGCTGCGCCGAGCATCACCGTGGTTGGATCGCTGCGCCGCGTGGCGCAGCGTCGCGGACTGTATGCGCGGGCTGCCCGGCGCACGCGCCGCCGTAACTCTCGGGATGGCCGTGGGGGGTCCTGGTGACAGGCGGCGGCGTGTCGCCGGGATTGGCCGAGTCGTGTGCGAGTCAATGTGTCCGGACGTCTCCACCATCTCGGCCGTGGCCGGGCGCGGTTGGCTCGGCATCAACAGCACGGCGTCCATGGCCGGCGCGAGGGTGGCGCCGACGCCGAGCCCGGCGACCGTGTACCAGGTTGCGATGTACCCGTAGCCGGTGTCCGCCTCGGTGAACACGCCGAGGACCAGTCCGAGGGTGGTGACGGCCAGGCCGGCGACGATCGGCGCGCGGTGGCCGGTGCGGGCAGTGAAACGGGTTGCGACGCCGGCGCCGGCGATGAACCCGGCGATGAGGGGCAGTAGGCGCAGGCCGGTGTCGAGGGCGTCGAGGCCGAGGACGAACTGCAGATGCTGGGGTGCGACGAACAGCAGGCCGGCGATGCGAGCGCGCTGGTCGTTAGGGGTGGACGGGGTGCTCGTGGTTGGCGTGGCCCGCCGGTTCGAGCTGGAACGTGGAGTGCTCGACGTCGAAATGACCGGCCAGGCAGGCCTGCAGGGCGTCGAGCACTTGCGGGGCGTGTCCGTCGTGGAAGCAGGAGTCGTCGACGACAACGTGCGCGGTGAGCACCGGTAGCCCGGAGGTGACGGTGTGCACGTGCAGGTCGTGGACGCCGAGGACGCGGTCGAGCTCGGTGATGTGGGCACGGATCTGCTCCGGGTCGACGCCGGCCGGGGTGGCTTCGAGCAGGACGTTCACCGCCTCGCGCAGCAGGCGCAGCGCCCTCGGAGCGATGACCAGCCCGATGAGGATCGACACGATCGCGTCGGCGCGGGTGAACCCCGTGACGGCGATGACTGCCGCTGCGGCGAGGACCCCGACCGAGGTGGCGGTGTCGGTGGCCACCTCGAGGAACGCGCCGCGCAGGTTCAAGCTCGCGTTGCGTGCCCGGAAGAGCAGGGCGACCGCGGCTAGGTTGCCGGCCAGGCCGATCGCGCCGAACACGGCCATGCCGCCGGGTTCGACCTCGGCGGGTTCGACCAGGCGCCGGACGCCCTCGACGAACACGTAGACGCCCATGCCGGCCAGGATCAGGCCGTTGACGGCTGCAGCGAGAATCTCGGCCCGGGCCCAGCCGAACGTCCGGCGCGCGGACGCGGGCCGGCCGGCGAGCAGTGCCGCGCCGAGCGCAAGGGCGACGCCGCCGGCGTCGGCCAGTACGTGCCCGGCATCGGCGAGTAGGGCGAGGCTGCCGGTGATCAGCGCACCGGCGACCTCGACGGCGAAGATGACGGCGGCGATGCCGAGCGCTCCGGCGAGGGCTCGCCGGTGCCGCCCGGTTGCGGTCATCTGGTGTCCGTGCTCGTGGTCGTGGCCCATCAGTACTCCGCCCAATGACTCATGTTCAGATGCGCATATGACAATGACTGGGGGAGTTGCCGGCCGTCAAGGAGCTGCGCCGAATTAGTTCAGTGTCGCGTTTATTAACTAGCCGATGTACAGTCGGGGTGTGGAGATCCTGACCCACGGTGAGGTCCTCGCCCGCTTTGGCCATGCCCTGTCCGATCCGGTCCGGGCCCGGCTGCTGCTCGCCCTGCGCGACGGTCCCGGCTACCCGGCGGAGCTGGCCGACCTGCTCGGCACCAGCCGGCAGAACCTCTCCAACCATCTCGCCTGCCTGCGTGGCTGTGGCCTGGTCGTCGCCGTCCCGGAAGGCCGGCGCTCCCGCTACGAGCTCGCCGACGCCCGCCTCGCCCACGCCCTCGGAGACCTACTCGGCCTGGTCCTCGCCGTCGACCCGGCGGCCTGTCCCGTCGCCGAGACCGAGGGGTGCTGCTGATGGGCATGCCGCTGGTATCGCTCGGTCCGTCACCCAACCGCCGGGCCGTCCTCACCCGCCGGATCCGGCTGTTCGTCACCGCGACCATCACCTACAACGTCATCGAGGCGGTCGTCGCGATCACCGCCGGGACGAGCGCCTCGTCGACCGCGCTCATCGGCTTCGGGCTCGACTCGGTCATCGAGGTCTCCTCGGCCGCCGCGATCGCCTGGCAGTTCTCCGGTCCCGACCACGAGCGCCGGGAGCGCACCGCGCTCAGGGTCATCGCGGTGTCGTTCTTCGCGCTCGCCGCGTACGTCAGCGTCGAGTCCGTCCGGGCGCTGGCCGGCGCCGACCGGGCGGAACACTCGACCGTCGGCCTCGTCCTGGCCGCAGTCTCGCTCGCGGTGATGCCGGTCCTGTCCGCTGCGCAGCGCCGGGCCGGCCGGGAGCTCGGCTCCGCCTCGGCGGTCGCCGACTCCAAGCAGACGCTGCTGTGCACCTACCTGTCCGCCGTGCTGCTCGTCGGCCTGGCGGTGAACTCGCTGTTCGGCTGGTGGTGGGCCGACCCGGTGGCCGCGTTCGTCATCGCCGCCGTCGCGGTCAAGGAAGGCCGCGAGGCCTGGCGGGGCGACGCCTGCTGCTCACCCGCCGCGGCCCTGCGCACTCCGGCTGCTGCTGGCGGCAATGGCGATGCCGAGTGCGGCGACGGCTGCTGCCTTGCGGGTTACTATGAGGCATAGTCGACCGAAGGATGCGCGGTGCACGGACTCGGAGATCTGGAAGCGGCGCTCATGGATCTGCTGTGGGAGCGCCAGCAGCCAACGTCCGTGCGCGAGGCGCTCACCGAGCTGAGCTGGCACCGCACCCTCGCGTACACGACGGTCATGACAGTGCTCGACACGCTCTACCGCAAGGGTTGGCTCATCCGCGAGCCGAACGGCCGGGCGTACCGCTACACGCCGGTGGTCTCGCGAAACCTGTATGCCGCCCAGGCCATGCACGAGGCTCTGGCCGCCAGCGGTAACCCGTCCGAGGCACTGACCCACTTCCTCGGGCGGATGACCCTGGACGAGGCGGCCGCACTCCGTGCAGCGCTGGACAACTACGAGCGCAGGATCTCGGGAAAATGAGCCGATTCCCTGGCCGCGCTCGCTGCCGCACTGCGACCGCAGCCCGGACCGCCGGAGGACGTTGACGGGCATCCTGGCTTGATCATCACGTAGTGTGCAGCGCCGGCGGGGTGTCGACGAGGATCTGGCATCAGGCAAGCGTCCGTTGATCCGAGGTCATCACGATCAGCCGGACCAACACGCGATCTCCTGCCGTGCCTCGGTCGGGAAGGAAGCGTTCAGCTGAACATCAGAACGAACGCTATCGCGACCAGGACCACAGGTAACAGGAGTGCGGCCACCGTTGCGGCAACGACGATGACCACGAAAAGGCCGAACTGCGACCAGGTTTGCCATCGCGGATCCGTCGGCCGACGAACTGCCCACCGCCGCATCGCCGCCTCCCGCCCGCCCACGCCAGACCGGCGAGGACCGTGAACTGCACTCGCGCCGGCAGTGGACGCCGTTGGTCTGACGTCGCCGGGCGAGGCTCGCGGACCTCGCCGACGCGCCAGAGGGCGTTCGTCCAGACGCACCGTATGACAACTATCGGAAATAGTAGCCAGTCTGGTTCTCGCTTAAAAAGCACGAGTAGTAGCTACGGTTTGGCGTAGTACAATGTCGGAGTTGCGCAACTCGGAAGGGTGGGGACGTATGGCGTCGACCTCCTCGACCGACGTAGCGGTGACCACAACGAGCGCCAGCCGCAGCGGCTACATCGACCTGCTCAGGGCTGCGGCCATTGCCCGGGTCGTGGTCTACCACACCGTTGGCTGGGCGTGGCTCACGGTGGCGTTTCCGGCCATGGGGCTCATGTTCGCACTCGGCGGCTCACTCATGGCAGCCTCGCTCGACCGCTACGGTCGCACGGCGGTCGTCCGGCGGGTCCGGCGTATCCTCCCGCCAGTCTGGCTTATCGGGGCCGCTGCGCTGGCCGCCATGACGGCACGCGGGGGCTTCGGGGTTTCGTGGCGGTGGGTGTTGTGGCTCGTACCGGTCGACGACCCACCGGTCAGCGAATGGGCCGCACCGGCACTCGGCATACTGTGGTACGTCCGGTCGTATCTGTGGTTCGTGCTGCTGTCTCCATTGCTGCTGCCGCTGTTCCGCAGGCGTCCGACGGCGTCGGTCCTTGTGCCCTTCGGGGTGCTGGTCGGCCTCGCGACCCTTGGACAGGACACCGGCGGCGTCGTGCGGGACTTCTTCCTGTACCTGCCGATGTGGCTCATCGGGTTCGCCCATCATGACCGGCTCCTCGAGCGCATCCCGGCGCGTCTGCTGTGGCCCGTTGTCGCTGTCCTCGGCGCGGTGGGCCTCACGCTGCTGTACCGTGCACCCGGTCCGCGGGGATACGACCTCAACGACGCGCCGGTGGCCGACGTCCCGTGGTCTGTCGCCGTACTGCTGGTGCTGCTCGCGTTGGTGCCGCGGCTGCGACGGCCGCGTCGCCGCGGCGAGCCGTTCTGGCCAGTCGTGCCGCTACGGGTCGCCCGCGGGCGTCACCCGACGCGCCAAAGGCTGTCCGGTCGGCTTGGCGCGGCCTTGCGGGCCGTGAATCATCGCGCGTTGACCATCTACCTGTGGCATCAGGCAGCGATCTGGCTCGTCGCGACCGCCGTCGAGCCCTGGCTTCCAGGTGGCACACCCGCACGGCTCGGTGCGGTGCTGGTGATCCTGGCCACCGCCGTCGCCACGTTTGGTTGGGTCGAGGACGTCGCAGCCGGCCGTCGACCTGCGATCCTGCCGGACCGCTGGCACGGCGAACCGTCTCGGGCTGCCGCATGAGTGCCCGAACCTCCCAAGCCCGCGGTGGCTTCATCCGGGCCGCGCTGATGCGGTGTCGGATGCGGGTCCGGTTCCTGTGCTCGCGGGTGCTGGTCACCATCTTGCCGACGGCCGCGGTGCTGCTGCTGTGGGCCACGCCGGCACGCGCCCACGCCGATGTCGAAGGGACCACACCGGCCTCCGGCGCGGTCGTACAGAACGCTCCGGACGCGGTGGTGCTGACGTTCAGCGAGGCGGTCCGGGCAGTCCCTGACAAGATCAGGGTGACCGGCCCCGACGGCCAACGCGCCGACCTGGGCAGGCCTGCCGCAACCGACCGGCAGCTGCGCATCCCGTTGCGGTCCGGCGGTGGCAAGGGCACCTACCTGGTCAGCTACCGGGTGGTCTCGGCGGACGACCATCCCATCACCGGCGGGTTCACCTACTCGCTGATCGAGCCGTCGGCGACGCCGCCAACGGCGTCCGATGCCGATGCCCCGCCAACGCCCCCGAGCATCGCGTTCGGCGTGGCCGTCGCGCGGTATGTCGGCTACGGCGGACTCGTGCTGCTTGCGGGACCGATGCTGGTGCTGTGCACCCTATGGCCGCGGAGACTGCCGGTTGGCGGGCGGACGGGCCCCGCGACCCTTGCCCGCGCCGGAGTATGGGCTTCGGCCCTGGCCGCGGTTGCCGAGCTCGCGCTGCAATTCCCATACACCCTGGGCGCGGACCGGTCGATGCTGTCCGCCGAGTCGCTACGGGCGGTCATCGGCAGCCCGTTCGGGGTGGCGCATCTCGTTCGTCTCGGGGTCGTCGTCGGCGCCGCACTGGTGCTGCGCCGGATCATCGCTGGTCGGGTCGGACGACCCGGCATCGCAGTCGTCGTGACGCTCGCGGTGCTCGGTATCACGGGGCTAGCGACCTGGCCGGTCGCCGGGCACCCGATCGCCGGTCCGATCCCGGCCCTCACGGTCGTTGCCGACGTGGCGCACCTCGGAGCGATGGCCGTCTGGCTCGGCGGCCTGACCGTCGTGCTGGTGTCCCTGTCGAGGAGGGCCTCGCCCCGCGAACTCGCCGTCATCCTCCCGGTCTGGTCAGACTGGGCGATGCTCGCGGTCACGGTCCTCGTCCTGGCCGGCGTCGCACAGGCGCTGGTGCAAGTTGGCACGCTGGACGGGCTTACCGGCACTGCCTACGGCCGCCTCGTACTTGCCAAGGCCGGGTTGCTGGCAGTGGTCCTGGGCGTTGCGCAGTGCTCAAGGATGCTGGTCGCCGGGTTCACTGACCGCCCAGATGCTGATCCGGCGGACGCGCAGGATCGTACGGACACACCGCGCATTGCGCGCCTGCAACGAACGGTACTCGCCGAGGTCGCAATCACCGCAGTGGTGCTCGCCGCGACGGCTGCACTCGTGCAGACCACGCCCGCGCGCACGGCCCAGGCCGGGCCGCCGTCCCGCGACGCGTTCAACGTCACGGTGACGACGAATCTGTTCCAACTCGGGATCGACATCGCCCCCGCTCGGACCGGCGTCAACACCGTGCACCTCTACGCCACGGACGCCGGCGGCCGACCGATTCCGGTCGCGGAGTGGTCCGGCACCGCTGCGCTGCCTGATCGGGGCATCGAGCCGATCGCCGTGCCGTTGCTCGCGCTCACCTCGGACCACGCCAGCGGACAGCTCACCTTCCCGGTCGCCGGCGACTGGCAACTGCGCTTCACGGTCCGCATCGACGAGACGAACCGGGCCACCGCGACGACGACCATCCAGGTGCGCTGACCGGTGCTGGACGCAGAAGGCGGATTCAAACACGGGCGGTGGCGGTGATGGCGCGGGTGGACCGTTGCGGTGCGGATCGCCCGTCACCGAGCGGCTCGACGTCGGCACGGCTCCGAAAGTACGTAGTAGTAGGCTCAACGCCGAGCTCTTCCAGTGGTAGGGGGATCGCATGTCCGTTCGTCGTCGGTCGTTGCCTGTGGCGGTCGCGACCGGAGCCGCCATCGGAACGTTGACCGTTGTCTTCGGCGGCTCCCCGGCCGCTGCGCACGTCGAAGTGGTGGCCGACAACCCGCAGGCCGGTGCCGGCAACGTCACGGTCACCTTCACCGGTGAGGGCGAGTCGACCCGGGCGGGCATCGTCTCCGAACGGGTCGTGCTGCCGACCGGCATCGCTCCCGCGGACGTACGGCTGGTGTCGGCGCCTCCCGGCTGGACCCTCACCGTCGCCGCGGACGGATACACCGTGGCCGGACCGGCCCTCAAGCCGAAGGACGATGCCGTCCATTCGGTCATGGTCGCGCGGCTGCCCGTCGACGCGACCGTGCTGGTGTTCAAGACGATCGAGACCTACAGCGACGGCAAGGTGTCGCGTTGGATCGATGTGCCAGACGCTGCCAACCCGGAACCGGAGAACCCCGCACCGGCGTTGAAGCTGCGGCCTGCCGCGCCAGGCGCCGCCGCGACGTCCGTCCCAACCTCGTCCTCCGCACCCGCGAGCCCTTCACCGGCGACATCGCCGACTGAGAGCAGCAACGCTGCGGCGCCCGCGTCCTCTGACTCCAGCGACAACACGCCAGTCGGGTGGATCGCCGCGATCGGCGGCATCGTGGTCGTCGGGGCGCTGGGGATCGCACTGCTGGCCCGGCGGCGTCGATCGGACGACGGGACCAACACCTAAGCAGTCGACGGCCGCGGCTGCGGCTGCGGCTCTGGTCTCTCGCGGTCGCCGCGGAAGCGGGGAGTTCGACTACGAAGCTGCATCGTAGTATGGGTTGCAGCAAGGAACGCCACCCAGCGGCGCCCGCTACCAGGAGACTGACCGCCCACCCGGCCCGGGGTCCTCGCAGCCATCCCCCTCCGCAACGAGGACCCCACGGTCGCAAACGACCAGCGCCACCGACCACGAACGCTCCGCCGTATCCAGAGCTCACCCGCGCAGCAGGCGACATAGGAGCAGCCCATGCCCGAGATCCTGCGCCGCAACGCGACGTTCCTCGTTCTGGTAGCTTTCGCTGCCGCATCTGCCGCCGTCGTGTGGTTCACGTTGCCGCACGACCGCGAGGTCAAATCGCTCGGCATCTTCCTGTTCAAACTTCTGCCGTTCGTGTTCGCCGTCGAGGCGATCGCCCGGGTCGACCTCGACCTCGCCCGGCGTCTCCACCTGGCACGCATCCTCATCCCCGCCGCATTCTGTGTATTCCTCCTGTACTTCGTACCGAAGATCTTCTTCTATCTCGACGACTTCCCAACCGTCTACTACCACGTGCTTGTCTTGACGCCAGTCGTCATCGCCGCCCTCGTCCTGGCGTACCGCCTTGGCGGCGGCACCGCCGGCAACGTCCGTCGCATCGGATACGCCTCGCTGCTCATCATGATCTCCGGTCTGGAGGACCTGGCCTTCCTGACGATCAACAACCACACCGACCCCAGATGGAGCACAATCCCGGAGGTCTGGAGCTGGGCGTCGCACATGACCGTCTTCCTCGGCCATCCGCCGACCAAGTACGAAGCCTATGCACTCATCGCGGCGCGTGTTGCGCTCGCACTCATCATCCTGGCCACCCCGAGCCGATGGTTTGAGCGGCTGCGACCCGGCTCCCGCCGGAGTTCTCGCCCGGCAAACTGACCTGGCCCGCAGCGGGCGCCAGCAGTACCCGCGGGTGTCGGTGGTCCAGCCGGGGGCCGCACCCTGACCGCAGGCGTCCGGCCCGATGTCGCGATGACACCCGGTCCGCGCCAGGACCTGCACTACTCGGTCAGGCTCAGGTGGCGCGACTCGGGAATGGACGTCAGGGCGATCAAGCCGATCAGGAGCCCGCAGACCAGCACGACGGTCAACCACACTGTCGACGAGGTCTGCGCGATCAGCCACTCCGCCACGAAGGGTGTGGGTGCACCGCCGATGACGTTGCCGAGCGTGAATATTGTGGCGTGTCCTGAAAGCCGGACCTTCGTCGGGAACGGTTCGGCCAGCATCGCCGGAAGCGCCCCGTATCCAAGCAGAGACATCGGAAGTGTCAGTATGCTGCCGAGCAACATGAGCCCCCACATCTTGGTGTTGAGCAGGGGGAAGTAGGCCAGCATGCCGCCAATCGTCAGCACCAGGGACGCCGCGAGGACTGCCCGCCGACCGAATCGGTCGCTGAGCCGTCCGCCGGCGACGACGGTGACGGCCCCGACCGAGTTCGCGGCCAGCAGCAGGTACAGGCCGATGTGCGGAGGCATCTTCAACACGTCGCTGATGTAGTGCAGCGAGAAGATCGCAACGACATAGTAGAGCGCCACCTGCGGCGTCCACACCAGTGTCAGTCGAAAAACGACTCCCGGGAAGTCGTGGATGACCGCGACCAACGGGGCTCGAGTACGCCGCTCGGTCCCCGATGCCACCTCGAACATGGGCGACTCGGCGACCTTCATCCGGATGAAGAGCCCGACGAAGGCCATCAGGAAGCCCACGACGAAGGGGATCCGCCAGGTCGTCGCCAGGAAGGCCTGCCTGCCGCCAATCGCCTCGGTGAGGACCAGGGTGACCGTCACCAGGATCTGGCCGAGTGGCGAGCCCAGGTTCACCAGGGCGCCCACCAACCCGCGCTTTCCGGCCGGCGCGTATTCGACGGCCATGACCTGAGCGGTGCTCGTCTCGCCCCCGAGGCTCAGCCCTTGTACGCACCGCAGGAGCAGCAGCAGGATCGGCGCCGCCAAACCGATGGCGTGGTAACCCGGCAGTACCGCGATGCCCAAGGAGGCGAAGCTCATCATCAGCAGGGCGACGACGAGCATCCGCTTGCGCCCGATGCGGTCGCCGAAGTGCGCGAACACCAGGGCACCCAGCGGCCGGACGAGCAGTCCGACGCCGAACGAGGCGAACGACGCGAGGACGCCGGCGGCTCCCGACAACGGTGGAAAGAAGAGTTGCGGAAACACCAGCGCAGCGACCACACCGTACAGGCCGAAATCGAACCACTCGAGCGTCGTGCCCACGGACATGCCCGCGATGGCGCGGCCCTGTGCCCGGATCGAGGTCGGCCTGCGATCAGGAGTCCTCGGTGGATCGTTGCACATGGGAACCTTTCAGAAGGGCAGGAGCGGTGTCCCGACCGGCCTGCTCAAGCACAAGTACCGCCGAGAAGCCCAGGGACACGATGGGCGGCCGGACTTTTGCCGTCACGGTGACCGGGCCACGGTGACATCGAGGACGCAGCATTGACGAAGGGCGCCCATGGCCGGGCGGCGTGCCAGTTTCCGGTCTGCCGTACGGCCGGGTACAGCGATCGGGCCCAGCTTCGGCGCCGGAAGGCATTGTGACCCCCGCGATACGCTCGTTAGGGAACGTACTGGCGCCCAGTGTGAGCGAAATGGTTATGCGTTGTCCTTCACCGGCGAGCGAAGGTTCCGCACCACCTAGGTACCGAGGAGCGACGAGGTACCGAGGAGCGACATGGCCAGCGCGCTGGGTGGGCTGAACCGTCGGACGGTCCGCGCAGGTGTCGTCGTGCTGCTCATCGTCGCCGCCGTGTTCGGCGTCGTCCTGTTCGCGGTCGGCGAGCAGCGGGCGACCGCTCGCACGTTCGTCCACCCCCGGGACGTGTCGGTCCAGCGACCCTCCCTCGACACGCAGAACGCGCAGCACGGATGCACACTCCCCGGCGATGCGAGCTCCGCCGGGAGGTGCCAGGCGGAGCGGGCCGCCGTCCCCGCGGCGAGCCTCAGGGCGAGCGAGCGGCAACTCGACTCGGCGCGTGATGAGCACAACCGGGTGATCACCGACCGCGAGATCGTCGCGCTCAGCCTCGGCCTGGCCGTCTCGGTATGTGTCATCACCCTGATCGGCTGGTACCGGAGCAGGATCATGATCCGCAGGGGGGCGGTCATGGCCGACCGGCTCGCCGGCGGCGATCTCAGCGCACGCATGCCCGAGACCGGCAAAGCTGAGGTCGGCCGGCTCGAACGATCGTTCAACATCATGGCTGCCTCGCTCGAACACAGCCACCGCGAGCTGACCCAGTTCGTTGAGACACAGACCGCATTGCGTCGCGTCGCCACGCTTGTCGCTCGAGGTGTCCCGCCGAGCGACGTCATGGCGGCGGTCGCCGAGGAACTGGCGCGGCTCATCGGTACCGACACCGCCCGCATCTTCCGGTACGAGGCCAACGGCACCACGACTGTCGTGGCAGCTTTCGGCAGACCCGACTTGGCGCTCCCGGTCGGCACGCACGTATCGCTGGAGGGCGGGCCCACCGTTACGGCGCTCGTGCTGCGCACCGGTCGACCCGCCCGGGTGGACAACTTCGATGACGCGTCCGGCCCACTCGCGGCATACGCGCGCAGGCACGGGATCCAGGCGGCAGTCGGCGCCCCGATTCACGTCGGTGGCCGCCTCTGGGGAGCCACGACGGCCGCCTCGACGACCGGCGAACCGCCTCCCCCCGACGCTGAAGCCCGCCTCGCCGAGTGCACCGACCTGATCGGAACTGCCATCGCGAACGCTCAGACCCACGCCGAGCTGATCGCGTCGCGGGCCCGGGTTGTGCTCGCCACCGATCAGGCGCGCCGGCGGATCGAGCGCGACCTGCACGACGGCGTCCAGCAGCGACTCGTTTCGCTCGGGCTGGAGGTACGTCGCGCCGAAGCCAACGTGCCGCCGGAGATGGCCGAGCTGCGGGGACAGCTGTCCGCCGTCGTGTCCGGGCTGACCGGCACGCTGGACGACGTGCGGGAGATCTCCCGCGGCGTCCACCCGGCGATCCTGACGGAGGGTGGCCTGCGGCTGGCACTCAAGGGGCTGGCCCGCCGTTCCGCTGTGCCGGTGGAGCTCGACCTGCAGCTGCAGGACCGCCTCCCCGAACCCGTCGAGGTCGCGGCGTACTACGTCGTCACCGAGGCGCTGGCCAACGCGGCCAAGCATGCGCGCGCCTCGCTCATCCGGATCAGCGCGCTCGTCGAAGACGGTTGTCTGTCCGTGTCGGTTCGCGACGACGGCGTCGGTGGCGCCGATGCAGGGCACGGCTCCGGCCTTGTCGGCCTCACCGACCGGGTCGAAGCGCTGGGTGGAACGATGACCGTCGACAGCCCCGCCCACCAGGGCACGCTGCTGCGGATCACGCTGCCCCTCGCCGCCGCCTGAGGTCCGGCCCGGGCAGCACCTCGATCATCGCGGCCGTCGCGGAGAAGAAGACCAGCTGTTACACACCCGCGGCGCCGGGTCTGGAGGACGTCCCACGCCGGTCGTTCGTGTCGAGCGGGCGTCATGACGTTCTGTCGTCGAGGGGCACCGGTACCCGTTGCCGGAGCTCTTCGAAGCTGATGCCGAACAGGTCGCGGACGCGTACGCCGCCCGAGCGGTCCAGTAGGAACACGGCGTGGTCGGTGTACACGCGCGAGACGCACCGCACGCCGGTCAGCGGGTAGGAACAGGCGGGCACGAGCTTGCTGGAGCCGTCCTTCGCGAAGAGGGTCATCATCACGAAGGTCTCCCGGGCGCCGATGGCGAGGTCCATCGCGCCGCCGACGGCGGGGATGTCGTCGGGGCGGCCGGTGTGCCAGTTGGCGAGGTCGCCGGTCGCCGACACCTGGTATGCGCCGAGCACGCAACAGTCGAGGTGGCCGCCGCGCATCATGGCGAACGAGTCGGCGTGGTGGAAGTAGGCGGCGCCGGGCCGTTCCGTAACGGGGATCTTGCCGGCGTTGATGAGCTCCGGGTCGACGTCCTCGCCGTGCGCCTCGGGACCCATGCCGAGCAGGCCGTTCTCGGTGTGCAGGACCACCCCGGCGTCCGGTGCGAAGTGGTTGGACACCTTGGTCGGCAGGCCGATGCCGAGGTTGACGAAGGCGCCGCGCGGGATGTCGGCCGCGACCGCGGCGGCGAGGGCGTCGCCGTCGAGACGGTGGTCGAGGATCACGATTGCACCGGTTTCCTGTGTACTGGCTGTGGCGCGACGAGGACGACCCGGTCGACGTATACGGATGGCGTGACGACGTGCTCGGGATCGATGCCGCCGACGGGAACGATCGAGCGGACCTGGACGACGGTGACGCGGGCGGCCGCCGCCATGATCGGGCCGAAGTTCCGGGCCGTCTTGCGGTACGTCAGGTTGCCGGTGGTGTCGGACGTCTGCGCGCTGATGAGGGCGTAGTCGGCGGGCAGCGGATGCTCCAGGACGTAGCCGCGGCCGCCGATCACTCTCGTCTCCTTGCCCTCGGCGAGGGGCGTGCCGAAGCCGGTGGGGGTGAAGAACGCACCGATGCCGGCGCCGGCGGCGCGGATGCGTTCCGCGAGGTTGCCCTGCGGCACCAGCTCCAGTTCGATCTCGCCGGCACGGTACCGCCGGTCGAAGTGCCAGGAGTCGGCCTGCCGCGGGAAGGAGCAGATGATCCGCCGGACCCGGCCCCTGGCGATGAGCGCGGCGAGTCCGCGGTCGCCGTTGCCGGCGTTGTTGTTGATCACAGTGAGGTCGGACGCGCCGCCGTCGATCAACGCCTCGATGAGCTCGACCGGCTGGCCCGCGTGGCCGAACCCGCCGAGCATGACGGTCGAGGAGTCGGGGATCCCGGCCACCGCCTCGGCCGGTGTGGCGGAAAAGCTGATCATCGTGTGCCGCCCTCGTTCCCCAGCCTTCGCGGAAGGTGCATGGCGCGCCGGAGCGCGTCGGTCGTGGCCGCGGGACGTTCGGCCGGTGGCAGGTGGCCGCAGCCGGCCAGGACGGTCGGGTGCAGGTCCGCGACGGCGGAAGGCGGGACCACGACGTCGAGCTCGCCGGGCAGGACGGCCAGCGGAACGGCCGGCTCGCGGCCCCGCAGGTCGAACGCGGCGAGGGCCTCGCAGGCCAGGGCGTAGGACTCGGGGTCGGTGTCGGTCAGCGCCCGCAGCAGCGCCGTCGCGACGCCTGGTTCGCGGCCGGTGAACCCGGGGGCGAACCAGCGTTCGGCGGCGCCGGCCACGAGCGCCGCCGTTCCGGCCCGCCGGACGAGGGCGGCCCGCTCGTGCCAGGCGTCGCTCGTGCCGATGCGGGGCGCCGAGGCGATGGCGGCGACGCCGGCGAACGGCGTCGGGCGGGTGGCGAGTTGGAAGCCCACCGAGCCGCCCAGGGAGACGCCGGCGTACCAGATCCGCCGCCCTGCGCCTGCCCAGCCCCGCGCGAGGCCGGTGATCGCGTCGGCGAGGTCGGCGACGGTGAACGGCGTGCCGGCCGCCGGCGACCGGCCGTGCCCCGGCAGGTCCCAGCCGATCACCTCGACGTCGGCGGCCAGCAGCGCCGCCGCGCGGCCCCAGAGGGCCTCGACGGAGGTGCCGAGCGACGGTCCGAGCACCAGCAGGTCCGCGCCGGATCCACCGAACCGGGTCGTGGTGATCATGCCGGTACCGCCACCGCGGCGTGCCGGGCCAGGGCCCGGTCGACCAGGGCGGCGGCAACGCCCAGATACCCGGTCACGTCGCCGGCTCCTGGGCCGTCGCGCTCGGCCAGCAGGTCGGCGGCGGCGTTCTGGGCGCGGCGGCGCATGACGTCCGCGTGCACCCGGAGATCGCGGGTGAGCTCCGCGGCCTGGTTCGCCGCGGTCGCGACGAGGAGGAGCAGTGACCGCAGCGACGGCCACTCGGTGTGCCAGGCGCCGTCGGGCCGCTCGTCGACCGCCTGTGCGGCGGCGAGGTGGAGCTGGGCCGCCAGCAGCGGTGCCCGGGCCGCGGCGCTGCGGATGAGGACGCTGAGCACCGGGTTCCGCTTGTGCGGCATGGTGGAGGACCCGCCCCGTCCGGCGACCGGGCCCTCCTGCAGCTCGCCGAACTCGGGCCGGGAGAGCAGCGCGACGTCGGCGGCGATCACGCCGAGCGCGTCGGTGACGGTCACCAGCGCGTCGCCGAGACGCGTGACGGGTGTGCGCCGCGTGTGCCAGGGCAGGCCCGGGTCCGCGAGGTCGAGGGATGCGGCGAAGCCGCGGGCCGTGGTGAGCGGGTCCGGGACGGTGGCGGCAAGCAGCGAGAGCGTGCCGGCGGCCCCGCCGCACTGCGCGGGAAGGCCGGCACGGGTCGCGATGATGATGCCCAGTGCGTCGAGCACGCCGGTCAGCCACTGAGCTGCCTTCAGCCCGAACGTGATCGGTACCGCGTGCTGGGTGAGGGTCCGGCCGGCCATCGGGGTGTGCCGGTGCCGGTGGGCGTGGGCCGCCAGCGCGTCGGCGGTGGTCCGCAGGTCGTCACCCAGCCGCTCCAGAACCCGGGCGGCGAGCAGCATCAGCGCCGTGTCGAGGACGTCCTGGCTGGTGAGCCCGCGGTGCACGAGCGCGGCGGCCGTGGGGTCGGCAACCCTGGCGCGCAGCTCGCGGACCAGCGGCACCACCGGGTTGCCGGCCGCCTCCGCCGCGGCGACCAGGCCGGGCGGCGAAGGGGTGCAGCGCGCCGCGGCGGCAATGGCGCGCACCTGCTCGGCCGATGCGACGCCGGCGCGGCCGAGGGCCTGCCCCCACGCCGTCTCCACGGTCAGCATCGCCTGGACCACGGCGTCGTCGTCGACCAGTTCGGCGGCGCGGTGGCTGCCCGGTTGGAGGAGGGTCACCGGTACGCTCCGTGCTGAGGAAACGCGAGGAACGTGGTCTCGTCGGGGCCCTGGAGGCGGATGTCGAACCGGAGGTCCCCGGTGGCGTCACGTTCGGCGATGAGGGTCGCCCGTTCCGTCGGGTCGAGCGCGCTCAGCAGCGGGTCGTCCTCGAGGCCCGGACCGGGGACGTAGGCCCGGGTGAACAGCCGGTCGAGCAGCCCGCGGGCGAAGACCGCGACGGCGAAGAACGCGGCCCGGCCGGGATACGCCGGGCCGGGAACGACGGTGGTGAACGAGTAGCGGCCGGCCGAGTCGACGGCGGCGCGGCCCCATCCGGTGAAGCGGGTGCCGTCGCGGCGCAGCGCCCCGTCCACGGCCGGCACGACGCCGTCCGGGCCGGCCTGCCGGATCTCCAGCAGCGCGTCGGGGACCGGCATGCCGTCGCCGTCGGACACGGTGCCGTACAGGCGGATCGCGGCCGGGTCTGCCGGGGGGACGAGTTCGTGACCGCGCGGGTACGGCAGTGCGAAGCCGTAGAAGGGGCCGACCGTCTGGCCGGGCGTGGGCGGCAGCGGGCTCATCGCGCCTCCTCGTCGAGCGGCGTGCGGTGGGCTCCGCCGAGCACGACGTCCCAGCGGTAGCCGAGCAGCCATTCGTGCTCCGACAGGTCGTGGTCGTACGTGGCCACGAGCCGCTCCCGGGCGCGGGGGTCGGTGATCGACTGGTAGATCGGATCCAGGGCGAACAGCGGGTCGCCCGGGAAGTACATCTGCGTGACCAGCCGCTGGGTGAAGTCCGTGCCGAACAGGGAGAAGTGGATGTGCGCGGGCCGCCAGGCGTTGCGGTGGTTGCGCCACGGGTACGGCCCGGGCTTGATCGTGACGAAGCGGTAGCCGCCGTTGTCGTCGGTGAGGCACCGGCCCGCCCCGGTGAAGTGCGGGTCGACGGCGGACGGGTGCTGGTCGCGTTTGTGGATGTAGCGGCCGCCGGCGTTGGCCTGCCAGATCTCCACCAGCTGGTGGCGCACCGGCCGGCCGTCGCCGTCGAGCACCCGCCCCTGCACCACGATCCGCTCGCCGATCGGCTCGCCGCCGTGCTGGATGGTCAGGTCGGCTTCGAGCGGGTCGACGTCGCTGGGACCGAACACGGGGGCCAGCAGTTCGGCGGCTTCCGGGTCGGCGTGCCGGAGGTCCTTGGTCGGGTGGCGCAGCGTGGAGCCGCGGTAGGGCGGGAAGGCGAGCAGCGGCTGGCGCGCGGGGTTCCCGCGGGCGTGCAGCGCCGCGATCTCGGTGGAGATCTGCCGCTGCGACGCCAGCCCGGCATCTCGGGAGGTCGGAGTCACGGTGCCGAACCGTACGGAACCCCGGCGTGAGCGGTCTACGCTTCCCTTCCACTCAGTGGAAGGACAGCGAAATGGCCGGACGGGTGTCGACGCCTGGCGCGTCGGTGGTGTCGCGTGTGTTCGCCGTGCTCGGCGCGTTCGACGAACGTCACCGTGGCCTCACGCTGTCCGAGCTGTCGCGGCGGGCCGGTCTGCCCCTGGCCACGACGCATCGGCTCGCGGCCGAACTGGTCGGGCTGGGTGTGCTCGCCCGGCACGAGTCGGGCCGGTACGTGGTGGGGCGGCGGATCTGGAGCCTCGGGCTGCTCGCTCCGGTGCAGACCGGGCTGCGGGAGCTCGCCTCGCCGTTCCTGCACGACATCTTCGCCGCCACCCGGGCCACCGTGCACCTCGCCGTGCGGGAGGGGACCGAGGTGCTGTACCTGGAACGGCTGCGGGGCAGCGAGTCGGTGCCGATCGTCAGCCGGGCCGGCGGGCGGCTGCCGCTGCACAGCACCGGCGTCGGCAAGGTCCTGCTCGCCCACGCACCTGAGCAGGTCAGGTCCGAGGTGCTGGCGTCGCTGCGCCGGATCACGCCGTACACCGTTGTGCGTCCCGAGGTGCTCTCGGCGCAGCTGGAGCGGGTCCGGCGCGACGGGTACGCCACGACAGCCGACGAGATGACCCTCGGCGCCAGTTCGGTGGCCGTGCCGGTGCTGCGGGGCGCCGAGGTGGTGGCGGCCCTGGGCATCGTGGTGCCGGAACTCCGTCGCGACCGGCAGCGCCTCGTCGCCGGCCTGCGGGTGGCCGCCCAGGGGATCGGCCGCGTGCTCGCCGGCTGAGGTCGGCCACCGGCGGTTGCCGGTGTTACGGGACGTCGGCTCTTGACACACTCCGGAAACGATGGTTGCCTTCCGTGCACGGAAGTTCCGTACACGGACTAATTCGAGAGGCGGGTGGCGACCGGTGGAGTCCACCGCACGTGACCAGCGGTTCTACCAACGGCTGGCCGAGGTTGCCGTGGCGCCGCTGTGGCGGATCCCCGGCACGACCGATCCCGAGCCGGTCGTCGACGAGGTGCCCCACCTGTGGCGCTGGCGAGAGCTCGCCCCGCTGCTGTTCGAGGCCGCCGAGGTCATGGACCTGGGGGAGGAGGCCGAGCGGCGGGCGCTGAACGCGTACAACCCCAGCCGGAAGTTCGGCACCACCCACAACCTCGTCGCCGGCTACCAGCTCGTGCTGCCCGGCGAGGAGGCGCCGACCCATCGGCACACGCCGGGCGCCATCCGGTTCATGCTCTCCGGCAGCGGCCACACGGTCGTGGACGGCGAGCCGGTCCTGATGGAGCCCGGCGACCTGGTCCTCACCCCGAGCCTGACGTGGCACGACCACCGGCACGTGGGCGACGAGCCGATGATCTGGCTCGACGGGCTGGACGTGCCGTTCGTCAAGGCCATGCGCGCCGGATTCTACGAGGACTACCCTGGTCGGGAGCTGCAGGCGTTGCTCACGTCCGAGGGCGACTCGGTCCGGCGGTACGGCGCGGGTCTCGCCCCGGCCAACGACCCGTGGGCCAAGCCGTACTCGCCGCTGATGAACTACAAGTGGTCCACCGCGTACGAGGCGCTACGGCGGCTCGCCGAGGCGGGCGCGGACCCGCACGAGGCCGTCCGGCTGGAGTACGTCAATCCGGTCACCGGCGGCCACGTACTCCCGACGATGGCGTGCTACCTGCAGCTCCTCGTGGCCGGAACGGCGACCCGAGGGCTGCGGCACACCTCGAGCACCGTCTTCTGCGTCGTTCGCGGCTCCGGTCACAGCGTCATCGGTGGCAAGCGGTTCGACTGGGAGACCAACGACTTCTTCGCCGTCCCGTCCTGGACCTGGTACGAGCACGCCGCCGATCCGGGGGAAGAGGTCGTCCTGTTCTCCATGAGCGACCGGCCGATGTTGGAGCCGTTCGCCTTGTACCGCGAGCAGCGCGCCTGATGCCGGCTTTCATCGAAGGAGTTTGAGGAATGCACGATCGGATCCTGATCGTCGGTGGCGGTATCGGCGGCGTCGCGACCGCGCTGGCCTGCGCCCGCAAGGGCATCGCCGTGCGGGTGTTGGAGCGGGCGCCGGTCATCGCCGAGGTCGGCGCGGGGCTGCAGGTCGGCCCCAACGCGTGGCGCGCCTTGACCAGCCTCGGCGTCATCGGCCGCCTGGAGCGCAGCGCCGTGCTGCCCCGCCGCGCGGTCATGCTCGACGTGACGACCGGCGAGGAGATCACCTCGCTCGACTTCGGTCCCGGGTTCGTCAGCCGCTACGGCGCCCCGTACGCGGTCATGCACCGCGGTGACCTGCTCACCGCGCTGATCGAGGAGTGCAAGGCCACCGGCCTGGTCACGCTGGAACCGGCCAAGGAGGTGGTCGACCTGACGCAGACCGCCGCCGCCGCGACCGTCCGTTGCGCGGACGGCTCGACGCACCGGGCCGCGGCCGTCGTCGGCGCCGACGGGCTGCGCTCGACGGTGCGTCGCTTCCTGCTCGGCGAGGAGGCGCCGCTGGTGTCGCGCTACGTCGTCTACCGCGGCACGATTCCCCGGCCGGCGCACGCCGAGGACGCCGTCATGCTGTGGGTCGGCGACAAGATCCACTACATCCAGTACCCGGTCCGGGGCGGCCAGGTGCTCAACCAGGTGGCGTCGTTCGCCAGCGACCGGGGTGACCCCGGCGCCGACGACTGGGGCACGCCGGAGGAGCTGGCCGAGCGGTTCGCCGGCGTCTGCGAGTACGTCCGGGACGGCATGCGCTCGCTGGACACGGCGAAGCGGTGGCTGCTGCACGACCGGCGACCGGCCGCGGGCTGGGCACAGGGCCGTGTGGTGCTGCTCGGCGACGCGGCGCACCCGATGCAGCAGTACCTCGCCCAGGGAGCATGCCAGGCCCTGGAGGACGCGGTCGCGCTCGGGGAGGCCGTGGCCGCGTCACCGGACGACCTGCCCGGCGCGCTGCAGAAGTTCGAGGCGGTGCGCTATCCGCGTGCGGCCGCGGTCCAGCAGGTCACCCGCTACTTCGGGGAGATCTGCCACCTGGGCGGTGTGCCCGGCACGTTGCGCAACCACGTCCTCGGCGCGCGGACCGCCACCGACTACGGGCACGTCGACTGGCTCTACCGCGCACACAGCGACGACGCCGTGCCGGCGCTGCCGCAGTTGCCGGCGCACCTGAATCTCTACCCGCACGAGCTGGCTCGGGAGATCCGATGAAGTACCTCGTCATGCAGGGGCCGAACCTCAACCGCCTCGGCCGGCGCGACCCTCGACGGTACGGCCACCACACGCTCGCCGACATCGAGGCCGACGTCGACGCGGTCGCGCAGGAGCTCGGCGTCACCGTCGAGCACTTCCAGTCCAACCACGAGGGGTTCCTGGTCGACTGGCTGCAGGAGCGGCAGGACGACCTCGACGGCGGGGTGATCGTGAACCCGGGCGCCCTGTGCCTCTACGGCTGGTCGCTGCGCAAGGCGTTGTGCGACACCGAGCTGCCCGTCGCCGTCGTGCACATCTCGCAGCTCCACGCGTACGAGCCGGTGCCCAAGCTCGACATCTTCGCCGACATGGCCGCCGTCTACATCGCGGGCGCCGGCTGGAAGGGCTACAGGTACGCCCTCGAAGCCCTGCACGCCAAGTCACGGCCGTGACACCGATCCCGAGGTGACCCGACGATGCCATCCCTGCTCCGGCTGCGCGGCACCGCCGGCACAGCCTCCCTGCTTGCGTTCGTAGGCCTGCTCTACGTGCTGCCGATCATCATGATCGTGTACGGCGCGTTCCGCACCGCCGCTCCCGGGCTGCCCGGCGAGTGGAGCATGGACGGGTTCCTCGAAGCGTTCTCCGACGCGCGCACCTATTCGACACTCGGCAATTCGCTGTGGCTGGCCATGGCCACCGGCATCGGCGCGACGTCGCTCGCGGTGGTGTTCGCGTGGATCGTGTCGCGCACCAACGCCGGCCTGCGCCGGATGGTGACGCCGCTGATGGTGGTCGTGCTCGCCATGCCGCCGCTGTTCTTCTCCCTGAGCTGGAACCTGCTCGGGACGCCGAAGTTCGGGCTGATCAACCAACTCCTCGGCGCGATCGGCCTGCCGGACACGCTGCTGTCGGTCGGCGGCCGGTGGGGCACCTGGTTCGTGCTCTGCCTGAAGATCTGCGGACTCGGCTACTTCATCCTCATCGGGCCGTTCCTGGCGATGGACCGCCGGCTGGAGGAGGCGTCCCTGGTCGCCGGCGGCAGCCGGCTGGCCACCTTCGTGCGGATCAACGTGCCGATGATGGCTCCGGCCGTGCTCGGCGCGTTCATCATCAACTTCATCATCGGCCTGATCGCGTTCGACGTGCCGCTCATCATCGGCAAGCCGAGCGGGTTCCAGGTCCTTGCCACGCAGATCTACGCGTTCGTTACCAACGACACCCCACCCGACTACGCGGCGGCGAGCGCACTGGCGATGGTCTTCATCCTCGCCGTCGTCGTCCTCGTGGCCATCAAGTGGCGGCTGCTCGACCGGCGGCAGTTCACCACGCTGTCCGGCAAGGGGGCCCGCCCCGAGCCGTGGGACATCGGGAGGTGGCGGTGGCTGTGCAACAGTTTCGTCCTGGCGTACGCCGTCCTGGCTGTGGCGCTGCCCACCGTGCAGATCGTCCTCGGATCGCTCCAGCCGCTGTTCGGTGTACAGCGGGGGTACTCGCTGGACAACTACCGCGCGCTGCTCGCGGACCCGACGGTGGCACCCGCCCTGTGGAACACCGCGCAGCTCGCGTTCTTCGGCGGCCTGCTGGCGGTGGCGATCTCGCTGCTGCTCGGCATCGTGGGCCGGCACGCCTCGGTGGGCCTGCGCCGCACGCTGGAGCTGGCGACCTGGCTGCCGTGGGCGGCGCACGGCATCATCCTGGGCCTCGCGCTGGTGTGGGCCTTCCTCACGGTGCCGTTCCTGAAACCGCTGTTCGGCACGGTCTGGATCGTGCTCCTCGGCCTGGTCATCGCCTCGACCCCGCTGGCCAGCCGCACCACCGACGCGGCACTGGCCCAGGTCGGCCGGGAACTGGAGGAGTCGGCCCGGGTGTCGGGCGCGTCCGCGCTGCGCACCGCGGTCGGCATCGTGACCCGGCTCATCCTGCCGGCCTGCGTCGCGGCCTGGGTGATCACGGCGATCCAGATCGCCGGCAACCTCGAGGTGCCGGTCCTGCTGTCGCTGCCCACCAACGAGACCGTCGCGGTGATGGTCTACCAGCTCAACACGCGGGGCGAGACGGTACAGGCAGCGGCACTGTTCTGCCTCGTCCTCGGCGCCGCCGCGCTCGGCGCGCTGCTGCTGGCGGTCGGCTCGGGCCTGCGGCGGCTGCTGCGCCGCCGCCGGCTCGCGCCGCCCCCGCCGATCGTCGCGGAGTCCCTCCCCGCCGCGGCGCGCCGTCCCGCGCCGGGATTCGTGGCCGCCGCCCGAGCCAACTCCAAGAGCCGCACCGACCTCCTGTTGGGAGATGAGTAGCCATGGCCGCTGTCACCATTCGCGGTCTGACCAAGCGATACGGCGACGTCACCGTTGTCGACGAGTTGGACCTGGACGTCGCCGAGGGCGAGTTCCTGACACTGCTGGGGCCGAGCGGCTGCGGCAAGACCACCACACTGCGCTGCGTGGCCGGCCTTGAACGGCCGGACGGGGGAGAGATCCGCATCGGCGGCCGGGTGATCGTCTCGTCCGCCGGGGGCCAGTTCGTGCCGCCCGAGAAGCGCGACGCCGGCATGGTGTTCCAGAGCTACGCCCTGTGGCCCCACATGACCGTCCACAACAACGTGGCCTATCCGCTGCGGATGCGCCGCCGTTCCAAGGCGGAGATTCCCGGACTGGTCCGAGCGGCGCTCGCCATGGTCGGCCTCGACCACCTTGCCGGCCGGTCGGTCAGCGCGCTCTCCGGAGGGCAGCAGCAGCGGGTCGCGCTCGCCCGTGCGCTCGTGGCCCAGCCTTCGCTGCTGCTGTTCGACGAACCACTGTCCAATCTGGACGCGAAGCTGCGCACGACGATGCGTACGGAGCTGCACGCCCTGCACAAGCGGGTCGGCACGACATCGATCTACGTGACGCACGACCAGATCGAGGCGCTGACGCTCAGCGACCGCATCGTCGTCATGCACGAAGGCAAGATTCATCAGGTCGGCACGCCCGAGGAGATCTACACCCACCCGGCGGACCGGTTCGTCGCCGACTTCATCGGGTTCGAGAACTTCCTGACCGCGACCGTCGTCGACACGAGCGGCGCCGCCGCCGTCGTCCAGGCCGACGGGTTCCCGAGCGTGCTCGTCGCGCGCGGCGGGTCCGCCGCACACCGTGCAGGGGACCGCGTCACCCTGACCGTACGCGCCAACACGATCACCCTGCTGGCGCCGGCCGACGGACCGGCCCACGCCATCCCGGCCGAGGTCACCGCCGTCGCCTACCTGGGTGACCAGGTGGAGTACCTGCTGGCCGTGGGCCCACACGCGCTGAAGGTCCGGATGGCGACGCCCACCGGACAGGCCCTGCCCCGATGGAAGGAAGGCGACCGGGTGGTCGCGGTCATCCAGCAGGAAGCACTGCTCGTCGTGGGATCCCCCGCCCCCGCCCCCAGCCCGCAGCGTTCCTGAATCACACCCCCGAAGGAGCCCCCAGACCATGAGACTCAGCAGCCTCACCGCCTGCCTCGCCGCCTCGTTGGCCCTCGCCACCGCAGGCTGCGGCGCCAGCGCCACGCCGGGCGACGCCGCCGGCGACCCCGACGCGCTCGGCGGCATCGCCGTCCAGCGGCAACTCGACGACCTCTACGCCGACGCGAAGAAGGCAGGGGAGACCCAGGTCGTGGTGTACGGGCCGGGTCAGGAGTTCTACGAGCCGGCGTACAGGGTCTTCATGCGGCGCTACCCGGCCATCAAAGTGGTGTCGGAGTCGATCTTCGGCGAGAAGCTGAACACCCGCCTCGATCAGGAGTTCGCCAGCGGGAAGCACGTCGGATCGGTGCAGACCCATGGCGGGTCGGGCACCGCCGCGGCGGTGAAGGCCGGCCGGTGTGAGGGTTACCAGCCGTTCACGGCCGGCTATCTGACGCCGGACCAGGTCGGGCCGGGTAACACCTACCACGCGTTCGTCCACTTCGGAGTCGGTATCGAGTACAACAGCGACAAGCTCACGGCCGATCAGGCGCCCAAGGGCTGGCAGGAGCTGGCCGACCCGAAGTGGAAGGGACGCCTCGCCGCGGTCGACCCGGCGATCGTCGGCGCCACGGCACTCATGATCTCCAACCTGATGACGGAGCAGAAGCTGGACGAGGCGTGGGTGCGCGGCACGCTCGCCAACAAGCCGCTCATCGTCGACACGGCAGCGCTGGCCGAGCAGGCGGTCGCCCGCGGCGAACGGGACGTCATGCTCGTCAACAACACCGGGGTGTTCACGACCAGCAAGAAGAAGAACCTGCCGGTGGCGTTCGTGTTCCCGACGGCCGAGGGCGCCCGCCTCGACACGATGTACGCCTGCCTGCTCAAGGGCGGGCCGAACCCCAACGCGACGAAGCTGTTCACCAACTGGCTGTTCACCGCCGAGGCGCAGGCCGAGCTGGCCAAGACCGGCGTGTTCGGCACCCGGCCCGGCACCGCCGCCCCGCCCGGGTTCCCGACCCTCGACGCCATCAAGGACAAGATCATTCCGCAGATCCCCGTGGACCAGCAGGGTCCCGAGGCCCAGAAGACGGTCGGCCTGATCAAGCAGATCCAGGGCTGAGCATGACCCGCGCGATCAAGGCCGGTACGGCCGGGATGAGAGAGGAGTAGCGGTGCGGTTTGGGGTGTTCGGGGACGACCGGTTGGCTGTGGTTGCCGGGGCGGACGCGGTCGACGTCACGGACCTGCTCGAGTTGGGCCCGGTCGGGCCGCAGGGTCCGCTGCAGCGACTGCTGGAGCGACCCTACGAGCCGGGCGAGCTGGCGCCGGAGCGGCTGGCGGGCCTTCGCCGGTGGCCGATCGCCGATCTGGACTGGCGCGCCCCGCTGCCGCGGCCGGGCAAAATCATCGGGGCGCCCGCGAACTATGTTGAACACGTCGACGAGATGCCCGACGCCCACACCATCCTGGACTGGGGGGTGTTCCTGAAGGCCGGCTCGTCGGTGACCGGCCCGGACACCGACGTCCGGCTGCCGTATCTGGACAAGCGCACCGACCAGGAGGGCGAGTTGGGGGTCGTGATCGGCCGTACCGCCCGGGACGTCCCGATCGACGATGCCCTCGGCTACGTGTTCGGCTACACGTGCGTGCTGGACATCACGGTCCGCTCGACCGAGGACAGGTCGACCCGCAAGTCGTTCGACACGTTCACCCCGCTGGGACCGTGGGTCACCACCGCCGACGAGGTGGGGGACCCCGCCGATCTGCAGCTGCGCTGCTGGGTCAACGACGAGCTGCGTCAGGACGCGGCGACGAAGAAGATGATATTCGGCGTGCCGGAGCTGGTCGCCTATGCCAGCTCCGTCATGACGCTGTGGCCCGGCGACGTCATCGCGACCGGCACGCCGGCGGGCGTCGGGCCGCTGCGTCACGGCGACACGGTCGCCGTCGAGATCGATCGGGTCGGCCGGCTCCAGGTCGGCGTGAGTTCAGTCGGGGCCGTCGCGTACGCGGACCGGCCCGGTCACGGAGGTAAGCGATGAACACAGTGCCGTCGAACACTCCGCAGGCGGTCGAGACCGACATGTACCGGCAGCCGGGTCACCTCATCCGGCGGGCGCAGCAGGTCCACAACTGGCTGTGGACGGCCGACGTGTCGAACGAGGTCACGTCGACGCAGTTCGCCGTGCTCAGCGCGATCGCCTCGACACCGCAGACCGACCAGAACTCGCTGTCCCGGCAGGTGTCGCTGGACACCTCCACGGTCGGCGACGTGGTCAACCGGCTGCTGGAGCGCGGGTACGTCGTCCGCAGCCGCGACCCTGACGACCGGCGGCGCAACGTGCTCTCGCTCACCGAGGAGGGCGACCGGCTGCACGCCGTGATCTCGGTCGCGGCGAGCCGGATGACCGACCGGCTCGTCGAGTGCCTCAGCGAACAGGACCGGGACGACCTGGTCCGGATTCTCCAGACGCTGGTGGAGGCCGGCGAGGCGCTGCGGAACACCGTGGAGGGTGGGGGCCGGCGATGAGCAGGATCTCGGTGACGCTGGCGTGCGGCGACTACGACCGCACCGAGGCGTTGCGCACCGGCGCCGTGCGCCCCGAGGGCGTCGACCTGACCTACCTCGCGCTGCCGCCCGAGGAGGTCTTCTACCGGATGCTGCGGTATCGCGAGTTCGACGCCGCGGAGCTGTCGCTGTCGTCGTACGTGCTGAACCTGACGCGCACGGCCGACTTCGTGGCGATTCCGGTGTTCCCGTCGCGGACCTTCCGGCACAACGGGATCTACGTCAACGCCGCCGCGGGCATCGCGGAGCCCGCCGACCTCGTGGGCCGGCTGGTGGGCGTCCCGGAGTACCAGATGACCGCCGCCGTCTTCATCCGTGGCGTGCTCGCCGAACGGCACGGTGTGCCCGTGGCGGCCGTGCGGTACCGCACCGGCGGGCTGCACGAGCCCGGCCGCTCGGAGAAGCTGCCCCTGCCGGCCCGGGTCGCGGAGCTGGGCATCGAGGTGGAGCCGATCGGGCCCCGCCGGACCCTCGCCGCCATGCTCGTGGCCGGTGAGATCGACGCCCTCTACAGTGCGCGGATGCCGCTGCCCTTCGCGCACGGCGATCCGTCCGTCCGCCGGCTCTTCGGCGACCCGCGACGGGTGGAAGAGTCGTACTTCGCGGACACCGGGGTCTTCCCGATCATGCATACGGTCGTGCTGCGCCGCGACGTCTACGAGCGACGGCCGTGGCTGGCGCGCTCGCTCTACAAGGCGTTCGACGAGGCGCGGCAGCAGGCGACGCGCATGATCGGCGAGACCAACGCGCTGCGCTACTCGCTGCCCTGGCTGTACGACGAGGTCGAGCGCACCCGGGCCGCGATGGGGCGGGACTTCTGGCCGTACGGCGTCGACGCCAACGACGTCACCCTGCGGACGTTCCTGCGCTACTCGTACGAGCAGGGCCTCACCGACCGTCAGTGGGAGCCGGCGGAACTCTTCGCTCCCGAGGCGCTCGAAGCATTCATCGTCTAGGAGGATTCGGAGTGCGGATCACGCTGCCCTCGGGGACGCCGGCGATCCTGGCCCGGCCACGGCCGGAGCCGCCGGCGGGGTTCGAGCACGGGCTCGTCCTGCTCCCCGACGTGTTCGGGCTACGCCCGCTCTACGACGACCTGTGCGGACAGTTGTCGCAGCGCTGGGGAACGGTCGTGTGCGCGCCGGAGCCGTTCCCGGGTCGCGATCTCCCGCCCGACGTGCCGGCACGGCTGGCCGCCTCGCGCGAGATCCCGGACGCCGACCGGCTGCGCGACATCGCCGAGGCGGCCGACGCCACCGGTTGCACCCGGCTGTCGCTCATCGGTTTCTGCCAGGGCGGGACGTATGCGTACCATGCCTCGCAGCTCGACCGCTTCGCCCGGCTGGTGGCGTTCTACGGCCCCGTGCGGCCGCCGGAGGCCGGGCTCGGGCCGGGCCAGGCGCGGGTGCTGGACACCCTCGCCGAGGGCCGGCCCGGGCGCGTCCTGGCCCTCCTCGGCGGGCGCGATCCGTTGGTACCGGAGGACGACGCCGCGGCACTGGAGCACGCCGGGGTGACCGTCGTGCGCTATCCACAGGCCGGGCACGGCTTCGCGCACGACCCGGACCGGCCGACCCACCGGGCCGCCGACGCAGCCGACGCCTGGCACCGCTGCGGGGATTGGTTGAGGCTGTGAGGTGCTCCCAACCCGATGGGGCGCCGCTTGGGACCCGCCCGACGGCCGACCCGAGGATCGCCGGATGCGATGAACGTCGCGCCTCCAGTCCGACGAACGGCCTTCGGGCGGTAGTCAGCCGGCGCGGGCCCTCCAGCGCCGTACACGCCCGCACCGCGGCCGCCGGCGGCCGCGGTGCGGGCAAGAGCTCAGCTCCGTCTACAACGGTCGTAGGCCCGCCTGGACGAGTAGGTCGTCGACCGCGGGTGCCAAACGCTCCGCCTCCAGCAGCGGCACCGTCACACGGTCGCTGCCGCGGCGAATCTCCACCCACGGCGACAGAGCCCCGGGCGGTTGCGCGAGCCGCAGCACGGTGATGCCAACCACCTCAGGCCGTGAACGGTGCGCCCCGACGGCGTGGGCGTTGAACGGCTGCCGATCTGCGGTGCAAGCTGCGCCGACACACCAGTCCGGATGGTCGTCAGACACGGCACCTCCAATGCGAGGTAAGGCGGCCACTCGGCGCCATCGCGTGGTGAAGGTTCGGAGGGCCGTCATGCGAACCGGGGTCGGCGCGGGGACCTCAGGGCAAGACGGGCCGCGCCGGCCCCTCGGGGGCAACCCTGGCGCCAACCCGGGAAGCCGTAGTAGCAAAGTAGCCCGGGTAACCCGGGTAAGTCTAGGGCTCTTGGACCGGTGTCTGCGGGCGTGGTGTACTCGACGAGCCAACCTGGGAGTCGTTCCATCATGCCTGTCGAGCCGTTCCGTCCTGAATATCAGCGTGTCGCCGACGACCTGCGCGAGCAGATCCGATCCGGCCAGTTGATGCCGGGCGACAAGTTGCCGACGAAGAGACAGCTCGCAGCCCACTACGGCGTCGGGGAGACCTCCATCGACAACGCGATGCTGCTGTTGCGCGCCGAGCATTGGGTGCGCGGTCATCAAGGACGGGGCGTCTTCGTCGCCGACGAGCCCCCAGCCGGCAACGGCGGCCCCGAACCCGAGGTCTGGCCCGGCCAGACATGAGCGGACGGTTCAGTCGGCCTCTCGTGCTGCGCCACGGCTGGCAACTGAGCTCACAACGGCTCGGTTGCGGTGATTCGGTGGAGAGTGAGCGGGCGCGGCTCGTTGCCCGGTTCACAAGACCTACTGGTCGATGGTGACCTGACGGGTGAGGCGGATGATGGGCAGTTCGCGATCGGTCTTGCGCTGGTACTGACCGAATCTGGGCGCGGCGGCGGTGATCTGCTGCCACGCCTGCTCGCGCTGCGCGCCGTGGAGCTGCTCGGCCGTCACGGCGATGGTGTCGCCGTCGACCTCGATGCGGACGTTGTCGGGGTGGGCGGCGAGGTTGTAGTACCAGGCGGGGTTGTCGACGGCGCCGTTCGCTGAGGCGACGATGAGCCAGCTGCCGTCGGGTCCGGGGAACCAGCCGACCGGGTTGGTCCGCTCGGCGCCGCTGCGGCGGCCGACGGTGGTGAGGACGAGGGCGTTGAAGCCCATCATCCGGCCGCCGCCCGAGCGGCGCATCCGTCTGGTCATCAGCCCGTTCACCCAGCGCAGGAACCGGCCGTTGGGTTGACGGCTGCCGCGCGTCCCGCGGCGAGTGTCGAAGGTCATGGGGTCGTGTCTCCCGGGCTGTGTGGTCGGGATGGTGCGATGTGGGCCAGGCGACGGCCCGGTCAGCAGGCGCCGCTCCGGTGCGCGGTCCGCGGCGCGGGGCCACGGCGATCCGTGCTGTCGTCGAGGAGGCGCTCGAGCAGTGGCGCCAGCGTCCGCCGCTCGGCAGCGGTCAGGCGGCGGAGGATCATGTTGCGTTCGGCGACCGCCTCGGAGATCTTGTCCCGGACGGCGACGCCGGCGTCGGTGAGCGCGAGCAGCTTGACCCGGCGGTCTTCGCCCGGGACGCGGGTGATGAGGCCGCGCTGCTCCAGCTGGTCGGCCAGGTTGGTGATGTAGGAGCGGTCGCAGGCGAGGTGCTCGGCGAGGTCCCGCATGGGCGCCGGGTTGGTGAGCAGCACGATGGCCCGCGCGAGGTGCACGGGCAGGCCGAATGACGCCACCGTGGCGGCGAAGTCGGCTTTCGCCTGCTCGGCGATGTCGATCAGCATCTGCGCGAGCCGGCCGGCCTCGGCGAAGCGGGCCTCCCGGTCGGTCATACCTCCCACATTACTACACCGACTCAATAGTTGACTAACTCACGTATTGCGCTACAGTGGCAGACGCGACCACCGTGGCTACACCGATGACCCGACGCTGGCCTGACTGGGGGAGCCATGGGATTCACCGACGAAGAGATCGCCTACATTCGATCCCAGCCACTGGCCCGCATCGCCACGGTCGCCGACGACGGCCAGCCCGACGTCGTTCCCGTCGGTTTCGAGTTCGACGGCAAACACTTCTACATCGGAGGCTTCGACCCGGCCAAAGCGCGGCGGACGAAGAACGTCCGGGCCGGAAACACCAAGGTCGCCCTCGTCATCGACGACCTGGCCTCGACGCAGCCATGGTCGCCGCGCTACCTGCGCGTCTACGGCACGGCCGACCTCGTCGAGCGCGGCACCCGCTTCGGCCGCATCCCGGTCATGAAGATCACGCCGCTCGTCTCATGGAGCATCAACCTGGCCGGCCAGGCCCTCCGCGACGGCAACCGCACCCCACACAAGACCGTGCACGGAACGGGTGACGAGTAGCGGCCTGGTCGAACGGCGCGCAGCCGACCCGAGCCGAGGTGGCTGTCATCGTGCGCCACCGCGCCGCGGTCGTCCTCGCGGCCAGCCTCGTCTTGACCCGACGGCGGTTGTCGTATTCGCCCCGCGCCGATCGTCATACGGGTGGGCCACGTCCGGGCCCGCGTCGAGACCGGGGGGCACACATGACCGTCAGCGAGTGGCGCACCGCGCGCGGGGCCGCGGCGCGGATGGCGCCGGGGCGGTGGCCCGTCACCGCGGTGTTCTTCCTCAACGGGCTCACGCTGTCGACGTACATTGTGCGGGGACCCTCGCTCAAGCACGCCCACCGGCTGACCGACGGGGAGTTCGGGCTCACCGGCCTGCTGTTCGCGCTGGCCGCGCTGGCCTGCATGCAGCTCGTCGGGCCGTTGGTGGCCCGGTTGGGCGCCCGGGCGGTGCTGCGGGTCACCCTCGCCGTCATGCCGCTGTTGCTGGCGGGCGTCGCCGTGGCGCCCGGCCCGTGGTGGTTCGCCGCCGGCGTGACCCTGCTCGGCGCGGTTCACGGCACCACTGACGTGGCGATGAACGCGAGCGCGGTCGTCGTCGAGCGATGGGCCGGGCGGCCGGTCCTCAACGGCTGCCACGCGGCGTGGAGCGTCAGCGCGGTCCTCGCTTCGGCGTCCACTGCCGCACTGGCCCACGCCGGCGTCACCCACGCCGCGCACCTCGTTGTCTCGGGGGCTGCGCTGCTGGTCGCCGGCCTGGCGCTCGGCCGCTGGCTGCCGGAGACCGGCCGGACCGGCGACGAGACCGGCGCGCGGTCCGGCGACGCGGGCGGCTGGACCCCGGCCTTGCTTGTGCTCGGCCTGACCGCGACTGCGGTCATGATCTGCGAGGGCGGTGTGCTCGGCTGGGGCGGCATCTTCCTGCACGACGAGCGGCATGCCACGCTGGCCCTGGCCGCGGCCGCGATCACCGCCTACACGGGCGGCCAGACGCTGGGCCGGCTCACCGGCGACCGGCTCACCGCCCGCTGGGGCGGCAATGCGCTGTTCCGCCTCGGCGCCGCGATCGCGGCTGCCGGCTTCGCGGCGGCCGTGCTGGCACCGCACCCCGCTGCGGCGCTGGCCGGCTTCGGCGTGGCCGGGCTGGGGTCCTCGGTGCTGATCCCGCTGACGTACAGCGCTGTCGGCCGGCTGCCGGGCGCCCCGACGGCGATGCTGGTGTCACGGCTGACCACGTTCACCTACGCCGGGATTCTGCTCGGCCCCGCCCTGATCGGCTGGACCGCCGATCGGATCGGCCTCGCGACCACCATGACCGCCATCGTGCCGCTGCTGCTCCTCGTCGCCCTGATGCCCCGCCCGCGCTCCTGACCGGCGCCCGCGCCGGGCGCGAGCGACCGCGCAGCGGTACGCCCCCGTGACCGCGGGTGGGCCGCGCCGTCCTCACCCACCGGCGGCGAACCGGGCGCTGAGGCCGTCGAGGAGGGCGGCGAGGCCGCGGTGGAACTGCTCCTCGACGCCCTGGTCGTCGTCGCGGACCGGGGGTGCGTTGTCGTCGGGGGTGGTGCGCTGGATCAGCAGTTCGGCGGTGTGCGGGAACTCGCCGGTCTCCAGCAGGGTGTTGGTGAGGGCGAAGACCTGTTCGACCAGGTCCGGGTCGCCGGCCTCCGACTCGGCGCGCTTGCGGGTGCCCACCGTGATGAGGACGTTGCCGAACACGTAGGCGTTGACCGCGGTGAGCAGGTCGAACTTCTGGGCCCGGGTCAAGCGGCTGTCGCCGACCGCGGCCAGGTACTGCTCCAGGGCGCGGATCGCGTTCGGCCCCGGCTGGGCCTCCTGCATCGCGCCGACCGCCCACGGATGGCGCACGAGCGCGGCCCGGATCCGGCCGGCGATCAGGGTCACAGCGTCGCGCCAGGCGGCCGGCAGCTCGCCGGCCGGGACGAGGATCTCGGCCATGATGGCGTCGTGCATGAGGGCGACCAGGTCGTCCTTGGTGCGCACGTAGTTGTAGAGCGTCATCGTGGCGGCGCCGAGAGCGGAGGCGACGTCGCGCATGGAGACGGCGTCGAAGCCCTCGGTGTCGGCGATCTCCAGCGCGGCGGCGGCGATCATCTCGCGGCTGAACCGGGGCTTGCGGATGCTCGGCTCCGCCCGGGCCCAGATCAGGCCGTTGTCTGGGTTCCTCGCCATAGGTGCAGCGTAGCGTGCAGCGGTAAAGGGCCCGGAGGCTCTTCACCGCCGCGTCGCGGAAGGGGCGCGGAAGGGGCGCGGAAGGGTCGGGAGGCCCTTCGCCGACGTGCCGCGCCTACGGCAGCAGCTCGATGTACCCGTCCGAGCCGTGCACGCGGATCTGCTGCTTGTCCCGGATCAGGGTGGTGGCGTTCTCGACGCCGACGACGGCCGGCAGGCCGTACTCGCGGGCGACCACCGCGCCGTGGGTCATGAGGCCGCCGACCTCCGTCACGAGGCCCGCGATCACGACGAACGCGGGGGCCCAACTGGGGTCGGTGAAGGTGGTGACCAGGATGTCGCCCGTTTCGAGGTCGGCGTCGGCGATGTCGAGGATGACGCGGGCCCGCCCCTCGATGGTGCCGGCGGAGACGGGCAGGCCGGCCAGTGCGCCGTCCGGCAGGTCGTCGCGCCGGTAGGTGCCGGTGACTACCTCGCCGTCGGAGGTGAGGACCCGGGGCGGGGTGAGCGCCTGGTAGGACCGGAAGGCGTCCCTCCGGGAGCGGATGAGCGCGGCGTCCGCCTGTCCGGCATGCACGACCTCGTGGAGCTCGGTGAGCGAGAGGAAGTAGATGTCGTCCTTCTCGCGGAGCACCCCGGCGGCCACGAGGCGGTCGGCCTCCTCCAGCAGCGCCTGCTTGTAGGCGATGTACCGGCCGACCATGTGGTACTTCGGGTATTCCCGGTAGCCGACGAAGGTCCGGACGCGGTCGATCATCGCCTTGGCCTCTTCGGCCTTCTGCTCCCCGTCCGGCAGGTCCTGCAGGCGCTCCAGGAGCTCCTGCTCCTTCTCGCGGGCCTTCCGCAGGCCCTGCTCGAAGCGCTGCGCGCCGACGTCGCCCGGCTCGATGCTCTTGACGTTGGCGAGGATCATCGGCACGAGCGAGGTGGGGCGTTCGATCCAGCGGGGCCGGGTGATGTCGATCTCGCCGACGCAGCGCATGCCGTACTTGTCGAGGTAGCCGGCGATGGCGTCGCGGGCCTCGGTGCCGCCGGCGACCGTGGGCAGCTTGTCCAGGTAGCCCTCGTCCTCGACGTGCTCCAGGAAGTCGACCACCTCCGGGTACGGGCGGATCGCGTCGGCGACGTCCAGCAGGGCCAGGCCCATCTCGGAGGTTACGTTGCCGGGCGCGGACTGGGTGAGCGCGTCGGCCGCGTTCTTCTCGCCCAGCAGGGTCTGCATCTGGTCGTTGAGCCACCAGGTGGCCCCCATCGCCGCGTTGATCACCTGCAGGCTGTGCGGGTCGAGCAGGAACGCCGCCAGCTCCTTGACGTCGGCGAGGATGAAGTCGAGCAGCTCCGTGCCGGACTTGGTGCTGATCTCGCGCTGCACCCTGGCGAGGGACGCCTCGCTGCGCGCGATCAGGTCCGCGACGATGGCCGGGTCGGTCGGGATCTGCTCCGGCGGGCCGCTGAACGCCATCCCGCCCGGGGCCTGCTCCGGCAGGACCGGCAGGAAGCCGTCGCGTTCCAGGATGATCCGCAGCGCGTCGCCGATCAACGGGTCGGACCGTCCCAGGGCCTCCTGGAAGGCGGCGCCGCCGGGTGAGGCCAGCACGTAGGTGATGTCGGCGAACAGCCGGCCACCGGCCTCGGACAGGGGGCCGGGCGTCGTGAGCTGCCAGATCGACAGGCCCAGGGGCTTCATGGGGTCGGTCATCATCTGCTGGTGGCCGACGGAGAAGTAGACGTGGTTGTCCTGGTCGGCGACCGCGGGGATCGGGAACAGCGTGGTGATCGGGCGGCTCTGGACGACCTGGAACGCGTCGTCGGCCAGGCACCATTCGATGTCCTGGGGGGAGCCGAAGTGCGCCTCGATCTGCCGGCCGAGCGCGGCGAGCCGCACGATCTGCTCGTCGCTGAGCGCGGGCTGCTGTTGCAGCTCCGGCGCGATCTCCTGCTCCCGCGTCCCGCCGTCGGGCGCGGCGTGGATGGCACGCTGCTTGGTGCCGATCTCCTTGAGGGTGACCTGCCCGGCACGCACCTTGTAGACGTCCGGGTTGACCAGGCCGCCGACGAGGGCCTCGCCGAGGCCGAAGCTGGCGTCGATGGAGACGACCTTGCGGTCGGACGTCACCGGGTCGGCGGTGAACAGGATGCCGGCCGCCTGCGGGAAGACCATCTGCTGCACGACGACGGCCATGTGGACCCGCCCGGTGAAGCCGTTGTGCAGGCGGTAGGTGACGGCCCGCTCGGTGAACAGCGAGGCCCAGCACCGGCTGATGTGCCGCAGCACCTCGGCCGGCCCGACGATGTTGAGGTACGAGTCCTGCTGTCCGGCGAAGGAGGCGGTCGGCAGGTCCTCGGCCGTCGCGCTGGAGCGCACGGCATAGGCCGTCCCCGCATCGGACCGGGCGAGCGCCGCGGTGACCGCCTCCGCCAGGTCGCCGGGGATGGCGATGCCCTCGATGGTGCGGCGGATCTCGGCGCTGAGCGTGCGGATCGCGTCGCGGTCGTCCGGCTTGAGCCGTGACAGCCGGCGGAGCTGGTCGTCGATCGACGGGGCGTCCGCCAGGACCCGCTGGTAGGCGGCCGTCGTCACGCAGAAGCCGGCGGGCACGCGGACGCCTGCGATCCGCGAGAGCTCCGCCAGGTGCGCGCCCTTGCCGCCGGCGATCTCGAGGCTGGTCTTGTCGATCTCGTGGAACTCCAGTACATAGCCGCTCATCCGCTCGCCACTCCTGTTCGGGTTCCGTGCCTGGTCGCGAGATCTCCGGGCGCCATCATCTGCCGGGGCCGGGCCGGCCGGTACCCGTAACGGCCCCTATGCCCGGTCGGGGCGCCCGGCCGGCCATTGCCAGCGCACAGCGTTCGGCGCACGATCGTTCGTCTATGGAGAAGTGGATGCCCGTGCTGGTGGGCGAGGACCGGTTCGGCCTGGGCCTGCGGCCCGCGGTCCACGCGCTGCGGGACGTGCCCGCGGGGGCGGACGCGGTGGTGTGCGCCGGCGCCGACGTCGAGCGCAACGGCGCCGGCGATGTCAACACGGCGGTGTGGCGGGTGCTGAAGCTGATCCGCGGCTGGATGTCGCGCGGGGACGGCGCCGGCCGGCTCGCGGTGGTGACGCGCGGCGCGGTCGTGGCCTCGACGGGCGAACGGCCGGCCGACCTGGCGGGCGCCGTGGTCTGGGGCCTGGTCCGGTCGGTGCAGGCGGAACATCCGGGGCGGGTGACCCTCGTCGACCTCGACGCGGAGTCCGACCTCGACGCGGAGTCCGGCCGCGACGCCGGGGTCGGCCGCGACGCCGGGTTCGGCAGCGACGTGTCCGCGCTCCTGAGCACCGTCGGGGACGAGGCGCGGGCGGCGATCCGCGGCGGGCGCGTGCTGGCGCCGGCGGGCGACGACGGCGGGATCCCGGATGCGCCGGGATCGGTACTGGTCTCCGGCGCGCTGGACGCGGCCGGCCGGGCTGTCGCCGGGACCCTGGTGCGCGTGCACGGCGTCCGGGAACTCCTCGTGGTCACGCCGTCGGCGGTGGGCGCACCGCAGCGGCTGGCGTGGCTGGAAGACCTGGCGGGCCTCGGCGTGCGCGTGCGGATGCTCGAAGCGGCCGCGGGGGATCGTGGACGGGCGCGGCTGGCCGGGGCACTGGCCGCGGTCCCGATCCGCGGTGTGCTCCACCTGGTGGAGGCCGCCACCGGTGACGGGCGGCTCGACGCGCTCTCGCTGACGCGCCCGCAACTGGACCGCGCCCTGCGGGAACCGGTCGCCGTCGCGCGGGTGCTGCGCGAGCTGACCGCGGGCCGGCCGCTCACCGAACTCGTGGCGTGTGCGCCGCCGGGCACCCCTATCCATACGTGAACCCCCGTGAGCAGCCCCTATTCTGCGCCGAATCCGGGCCGGACCGCTGTTAGCGTGCGGGCCATGACGACCTCAGGCGCTGCTTCCGCTGCGTTGGAAGCGTTCCATCGATCGGGTACGGGTGAGGCACGTCGGGAGGCGTTCCGCACGCTGGTGGCGACGGTCTGGCAAGAGGGCGCACGCACGGACGAGGCCGGGACGCTGGCCCCGACCCTGGTGCGGGCGCTCACCGCCGAAGACGCCGAAGACGCCGCGGACACCGGCTTCAACGGCCATCATGCCATCCTGCTGGGCCTGCTGCTGGAGGCCAAGCGGCCCGAGGCCGAGGCCGACACCGCCGACCCGCTCGCCGCGGCCGCGCTCGCCGGCCTCGACGGCTACCTCGCGAAGCTCGCCGCCGCAGACGAGCCGCTCACCTATGCCCTGGTATACCTGCTGGGCCACCTGGCCGCCGGCCGCGAGCGGATTCTCGCGGACGCCGCCGTGCAGGCGCTGGAGGAGGACGACCTCAGCCGTCTGACGCGCTGCCTGGCCCCCTGCGACCCCAACGACGAGATCGGGGTGCTGCGGCTGGGCCGCTGCTTCCCGTCCCCGGCCGCGTGGACCGTCGACGACGACGAGCTGCGCGAGATCGGCGGCTGGGTGCGGTGGGCGAACCTGACCGACGACGTCCTGCCCGTGCTGTGGCAGGGCGAGACCAACACGCTGCTCGGCTACAGCGGCGCGAAGGCGCTGTGGTCCGTCGAGCACGGCCCGATCGGGGAGACGCCCGAGCACGTCGTCGCGCACGACGTCGTGGACGCGCCGATCACCGCCGACCCCGACGGCTTCGGAGCGCTGGGCCGCTACCTGCCGATGCTGCGCTGCACCGCCTGCCACGGCCCGCTGGCCGGCGGCCAGGACGCGCTGGACTGCGGGCAGTGCGGGGCGTCCTATCCGGTCAAGGACGGCTTCGTCGACATCATCGGCGGCGAGGACGCCATCGAGGACCCGCTGATGGCCCGCTTCCACGAGAAGTGGCTGCGGCCCGCCTTCATGCGGCTGATCGGCGGCAACTGGGCCGGCGAAATCACCTTCGCCGACGAGAACCGCTGGGTGACCGAGTTCATGACCCCGGCCGACGGGCCCATCGTCGACCTCGGCCCCGGCGCCGGCATCACCACCAAGACGATCTCGGAGAAGTACGGCGTGGAGCGGCTGATCGCCGTGGACACGTCCGCCTCGATGCTCGCCCGGCTGTCGCGGCGCGTGCCCGGTGCGGCGTCGGTGCGCGCCAACGCCGTGGACATGCCTTTCCCGGACGGTACCGTGGGCGCGCTCAACTCCTGGAACATGCTGCACTATTTTGAGGACAAGGCAGCGGTACTGCATGAGATCGGCCGGATCCTGCAGCCGGGCGGCTCGTTCACGCTGATGGACCTCGTCCCGGACCCGGACCACCTCGCGCGGTACTTCCAGGGGCGCATGGGCGAGACGGTGGTGCGCAAGCTGTTCGGCCCCACCGAGATCGGCGAGTGGCTGGGCAAGGCGGGCATGACCATCGAGGACATCTCCCTGCCGGGCGGCAACTTCATGATCCTGCGCGCAGTGCGCACGCAGGAGCCGCTGCCGGAGCCGCCGGCGGTCGCCGAGGACGGGCTGGTGCGGCCGGAGGTGCTGGTCCTGCGGGGCCTGGACGTCTTCAACGCCATGGTGCGACAGCTCGGCGACGAGGACTGGCGGCGGCCCTCACCGTGCACCGGCTGGACGGCGAGGGACGTCCTCGGCCACCTGGGGCACTGCATGGAGTTCAGCCTGCAGCTGCTGCACGGCGAGCAGCCCGCCTGGGAGCCGCCGGTGCCGCCCGGCGCGATGGTCGAGGGCGATCCGGTGGCGTGGTGGGACGGCATCGCGACCCGCCTGCGCGGCTTCGTCGAGGAGACGAATCTGGCGCGTGAGGTCGCCACCGACAAGGGCACGAGCAACCTCGCCGCGGGCCTGAGCTTCCCGGCCATCGACCTCTACGTCCACGGCTGGGACATCGCCAAGAGTGCCGGGCTCGACCTGGAGATCCCGGCCGACGTCATCGCGTTCACGCACTCGGTCGTCGACCCGCTGCCGTACGAGCGGGTCCGTGGCCCGCGGCACTTCGGCGACGAGCTGCCGGTGCCCGAGGGTGCGACCGAGGCCGAGAAGTTCCTCGCGTTCGTCGGCCGCGACGCGGCCTGGCGGGCTCAGCAGTAGGTCCCGGTAGGTCCGGTCTCCCGCTGACGACCGGGACGCTCGATCGCCCCGGTCGTCAGACGGGTTCCACGATCACTCCGCGCCGAAGAAGCGGGCGATCATGTTCTGCCAGCCCGGCAGGACGCGGCGCTTGCGCTCGGCGTCGTGCAGGCCGTGGCCGCCTTTGTGGTTGAGCTTCTCGTGGTGTCGCCGGTGCTGCCAGCCGTTGCCCTGGTGGCGTCGCCCGCGCGTCGAGTCGTGCTCGGGAACGCCGGGGATCGCGTGGGTCAGCCGGTGCAGAACCCCGTCCTGCGGCTCCTTGGCGCTCATTGCTGCCTCCTGAGATTGAACGTACGATGTACGTCTAAATAAAACATACGGCGTACGTCCTGTCAAGGGCTCATGCCGTGTCGTAGCCCTCGACGATGACCTCCAGGCAGTCCCGGAACAGGTCGTCGACGGTCCGGCCCGCCTGGAAGTACTCCGTGATCCCGGCGATCAGCACCGGATGCGCGGCCGTGAACGCGGGCAGGTCGAACCCGTCCGCCTCCGGTCGCGGCGCCTGCTCCTCCAGCACATGGCCGATGGTGAACCGCTGCACGGTCAGCACCAGCAGGCGCGCCCGGCGCAGCGGCAGGCCCCGCTCGGTCAGCGTGCGGATCGCAAGCTCCGAGATCGCCGCCATCCGCAACGACAGCTGTGACGCCGAGATGACCCGGGCCCCGTCGGGGTGCGCGAGCAGCGCCCGGCGCAGCCGCCCGGCCAGGCCCATCAGCCAGTCCTGCCAGCGCTCCTGCGGCCCGGGCGGCTCCAGCACGGTGAACTCCCGCTCGAGGATCGCCTCGGCGATCGCGGTGACCAGCGCGGCCTTGTTCGCCACATGCCAGTAGAGCGTCGGCGCCCGCACGCCGAGCCGGCTCGCGAGCCGGCGCAGCGTCACGCCTTCGAGGCCGTCGGCGTCGAGCAGCGCGACGGCCTCGGTGACAACTTGTTCCCGATCCAGGGGCAAGGCGGTACCTCCCAAATCACTCTATCAGTGTTAGAGTGACGGCGATCACTGTCAACAAGAGTTCGATCGATTCAGTCCGAGCAACTAGCGGGGAGGCGCCATGAAGGCGGCGGTGTTGCACGAGGTCGGGGAAGTGCCCCGATATGAGGACTTCCCGGATCCCGTCGCCGGCGACGGCGAGGTGATCATCGACGTGCGCGCGGTCGCCGTCGAGAACGTCGACAAGCTCATCGCCGCGGGCAGGCACTTCGCCAGCGGCGAGTTCATCACCGAACTGCCGGTCATCCCGTGCTTCGACGGCATCGGGGCGCTGCCGGACGGCACCCTCGTCGGCTTCGGCCGGCCGCGCATGCCCTTCGGCGCGCTCGCCGAGCGGACCGTCGTGCCCGAGGGTAACTACGGGCCGATCCCCGAGGGCATCGACCCGGCGGTCGCGACCGTCCTGGGCACCGCCGTCACCGGCATGTCGATCCGCACCGCCGCCGGCTTCGCCGAGGGCGAGACGGTGCTCGTGCAGGGCGCCACCGGCGTCGCCGGCCGGCTCGCGGTCAAGGTCGCCCGGCTGCTCGGCGCCGGCCGGGTCGTCGCCACCGGCCGCGACGACACCGCGCTGGCCGAGGTGCGCGAGATCGGCGCCGACGCGGTCATCAACACCGCCGTCGACGACGACGCCCTCCAGCAGGCCTACGCCGACGCCAAGGGCGACGGCTACGACATCGTCGTGGACTTCCTGTGGGGCCGCCCGACCGAGATCCTGCTGCGCACCCTCGTCCCGACGTCGTTCTCGTTCCCGAAGCCGACCCGGATCATCCAGGTCGGCGAGTCGGCCGGGCCGAGCCTCACCATCGCCGCGGAGAGCCTGCGCACCTCCGGCGTCGAGATCGTCGGCGCCGCGAAGGGCCTCGACGCCCAGACCATGGGCGAGGTCTACGGCCAGATCGTGAAGTGGGCGCAGGCCGGCGAGCTCACCTTCGACGTCGAGCTGGTCCCGCTCGCCGACGTCGAGTCCGCCTGGCAGCGCACCGACCTGCGCGGCCGCCGTCTGGTCGTGGTCCCGTGAGCGCGCCGGAGGGCCCCGCGGTCTCGCTGCGCGCCGTGCGCAAGGTCTACGGCACCGGCTCCGCCGAGGTCGCCGCGCTGCGCTCGGTCGACGCCGACTTCGGCCGCGGCACCTTCACCGCCGTCATGGGGCCGTCCGGCTCCGGCAAGTCGACGCTGCTGCAGATCGCGGCCGGCCTCGACCGGCCCACCGCCGGCGAGGTGCTGCTCGCCGGGCATGACCTGGCCAAGCTCAGCGAGACGAAGCTGACCCTGCTGCGCCGTGACCGCATCGGCTTCGTCTTCCAGGCGTTCAACCTGCTGCCGTCGCTGACCGCCGAGCTCAACGTCGGCCTGCCGCTGCGGCTGGCCGGGCGCAAGCCGAAGCGCAAGGCGGTCCTCGAGGCGCTCGGCGCGGTCGGGCTGGCCGACCGGGCCGGGCACCGCCCCGCGCAGCTGTCCGGCGGCCAGCAGCAGCGGGTCGCCATCGCCCGGGCCCTCATCGCCCGGCCCGAGGTCGTCTTCGCCGACGAGCCCACCGGCGCGCTCGACTCGGCCTCCGGCCGGCAGGTGCTCGGCATCCTGCGCGACCTCGTCGACCGGGAGCGGCTCACCGTCATCATGGTCACCCACGACCCGCTCGCGGCGTCCTTCTCCGACCGCGTGGTGTTCCTCGCCGACGGTCAGGTCACCGGCGAGCTCACCGAGCCCACCGCCGAGGCGGTCGCCGCCCGGATGACCCGCCTGGAGGCCCCGTCGTGATCGCCCTGGCCTGGCAGACCGTCCGGGCCCGGACGGGCAGCTTCGTCGGCACCTTCGTCGCGCTCGCGCTCGGCGTCGCCCTGCTGACCGCGTCGGCGCTGTCGGCGCTGTCCGCGCTCAGCTCCGGCGACGGCCGCGCCGCCTGGCTCGACCGGGCCGACGTCGTCGTCGCCGGCACCGCCTCGGCCACCCTCACCGCCGACGACCCCGGCCGCCCGCCGGGCGTCACCGACACCGTCGAGTCCCGGGCGCTGCCGGCCGACCTGCCGAAGCGGCTGTCCACCGTGGACGGCGACCTCGTCGTCGACCACGCCGGCTACGCCACCATCGCCGACGAGACCGGCGACCGGATCCACCCCTGGTCCATCGCCGCCCTGCACCGCTCCACGTGGGCCGCCGGCGGGCCCCCGACCGGGCCGGACGGCATCGTGCTGACCGCGCCCGCCGCCCACCGCGTCGGCGACCGGATCACCGCACAGACCGCGGCCGGTCCCCGCGAGTTCGTGGTCAGCGGCGTGCTGGACACGACCGCACCGGCCGCGTTCTACACCACCGACGCGGTCGCCGCCGAGCTCGCCGACGACCGGATCACCGCGATCGCACTCACCGCCCGCGCGGGCACCACCGCGGCCGCGCTGGCCGGGCAGGTGCGCTCCGCCGTCGGCGACCAGGGCGGCGGATCCGTGCGCGTGCTCAGCGGCGCGGACCGGGTCGACGCGGCCCCGGACCCCGACTACCAGCTGCGCGCGGCCGTGCTCATCGTGCTGGGCAACAGCGCCGGCATCGGCCTGGTCGTCGCCGCGTTCATCGTCGCGTCGACGTTCGCCTACGCCGTCGCCACCCGGCGGCGGGAGTTCGGGCTGCTGCGCTCGGCCGGGGCCACCCCGCGCCAGGTCCGCCGGCTCGTGCTCGGCGAGGCGATGACCGTGGCCGTCGTCGCCTGCCTGGCCGGCGCCGCCCTCGGCTACGCCCTGGCCGCGCCGTTCGCCCGCTGGCTCGCCGACGTCGGCCTCGCCCCGGCCGGATACACCGCCCGGTTCATCTGGTGGGCGGTGGCCGCGGCGATCGGCGTGGGCCTGCTCGTCGCGCTCGTCGCCGCGTGGCTCTCGGCCCGGCGGGCCGGGCGGATCCGGCCGACCGAGGCGCTGCGGGAGGCCGCCGTCGACCGGCGCGCGATGACGGTCGGCCGGTGGATCGTCGGCCTGCTCGCCGTCGGCGGCGCCGTGCCGCTGATCATCTCATTCTCCACATTGGACACCGCCAGCCTCACCGGGTTCTTCTTCCTCGTGGTGCTGCTGCTCATCACCGGCTTCGCCATCCTCTCCCCGGTGCTGCTGCGGCCGCTCATCTGGCTGCTGACGGCGCCCGCCGCGGCCACCGGCGGCGCGACCGGCACCCTGGTGCGGCACAGCGCCTTGACCGCGATGCGCCGCACCGCGGCCACCGTCGCGCCGATCATCGTCACCATCGGCCTGGCGGCCGGGGCGCTGGCCGGCGAGGCCATCATCACCGAGACCGGGCGGGCCGCCGCGGAGCACCGCATCAGCGCCCCGGCCGTCGTCACCGGGCCGCTGTCCGCGCAGACCGTGGACGCGGTGGCGAAGGCCCCCGGGGTCCGGGCCGGCGTCGCCGTCACCGACCGGCCGGTCTACGTCTACGGGCCCCAGCCGCCGTACGACTGGACCGGCCGCTACGTCGACGGCCCGGCGCTGTCCAAGGTCGTGGACCTGCCGGTCGTCGCCGGCCGCCTCGAGGATCTCACCGGCACCGACACCGTCGTGGTGCCCGCCGGCCGCTGGGAGCTCGGCGAGACGGTGCGCATTGCGTTGGCCGACTCGACCGAGGTGTCGCTGCGCGTCGTGGCTGTCGTCGACGACCAGATCGACCTGGCCCGGATGCTGCTGCTGCCGGTCGCACTGCTCGACGGGCACACCGGCGCGCCGCTCGCCGACCTGGTCTACCTCGACCTGGAGCCGGGGGCCGACACCGGACCGGCGGCGGCCGCCGCCGCGGCGGGCGGCGGGGCGCTGATCCCGACCGCGCAGTTCCACGCGGTGCTGGACGCCGAGGGCGACCGGCTCAACACGCTGGCCACCGTCGCGCTGCTCGGCATGGCCCTGCTGTACACCGCCATCGGCATCGCCAACACGCTGCTCATGGCGACCAGCGGCCGGGCCCGCGACGTGGCGGTGCTGCGGCTGACCGGGGCGACACCCGGCCAGGTGCTGCGCATGATCGGCGCGGAGGCCGTGCTCGTCACCGTGCTCGGGGCGGTGCTGGCCGTGGTCGCGGTGGTGCCCGCGGTCGGCGGGCTCGTGCTCGCGCTGAGCGGCAAGAACCCGGAGGTGGCCTTCGTGGTGCCGTGGTGGCCGGTGGGCGCGATCGCCGGTGCCTGCCTCGTCATCGCGCTGGTGTCCAGCCTGCTCCCGGCGGGCGTGCTGGTGCGCCGCCGCGCCGCCGACCTGGCCGGCAGCGGGGAGTAAGGAGGCGGGAAGGTCCGTCAGACCCCGTCGACCAGCGTCCAGCGCTGGCCGACGGGGTCGCGGATGATCACGGCGTGCGTGTCGTCGGCCGGCGGCACGACCCGCGCGCCCGCGGCCACGGCCCGGCGCAGCACGGCGGCGGACTCCGCGCACTCCAGCCGCAGCACGGGATCCGTCGCGTCGGCGGGGAACTCCTCGCCCCAGCCGGTCGAGGTCAGGTCGCTGTCCCAGGCGCTGATCACGAGCCGGTGGCGGCCCACGACCAGCTCGGCGCCCACGATCTGCCCGTCGACCAGGCATTCGCGCCGCAGCTCGATCGCATCGAACACTTCGCGGTAGAACGTCATCGCCGACGCGGCGTCATCCACCGTCAGCCGGACGCGTGCGACGAGGTCATCGGCGTGCATGAAGCCCATACAAGGCCCACATGCTGGAATGCGGCAACCCCTAACGACGCGCAGCCCGTGCACAGCTCCGGCGCCGCCGGGCTAGGGGGCGCTACGGGTACCGGCCCGCTCCCGGCCCCGGCCATGATGGGCCTCACTGCAAGCTCACCGAAGCTGCAAGCCTCACCGAAGCTGCCAGCCTCACCGAAACTGCCAGCCTCACCGAAACTGCAAGCCTCACCGAAACTGCAAGCCTCACCGAATTCTGGAGGCGCGTCGTGAGCGAGACCGACCTGACGTCCAGCGCGGTGCTCCGCGTAGTTCTGGAGGGCGGCCCGGCCGACCTTCCCCGGGAGGACCCAGAGAGCTGGATCGAAGCCGACGACGAGCGGATCAAGGTGCCGTTCTGCGGTGGCTACGAGCATTTCCAGCGCACCGAGGTGTCGCACGTGTACCGCTGGGTGACCCGCACGAAGGTCGCCGAGTAGCCCGCCGGCGAGGCCGCACACCCTCGCGGGGCGCGCCCGCCACCACAGTCCCGCCGCGCGCTCCCCGGGAGAGAGTCCATGCCCCGTGCCGACCTGATCCGGCCGCTGCCCGAGACGCTCCGCGCCCACGCGGGGCGCCTCGGCTCGAAGACGGCGTACGCCGACGATCGCCGCACCGTCAGCTACGCCGAGCTCGAGCGCCGTACCCGGCGGCTCGGCGGCCACCTGGCCGCCCTCGGGCTCGCCCGCGGCGACCGGGCGGTGATCCTGCTCAACAACCGCGTCGAAGTGGTCGAGAGCTACTGCGCCGTCAACCGCGCCGCCGGTGTCGGGGTGCCGATCAACCCGCGCAGCACCGACGCCGAGCTGGCCTACCTGCTCGACGACAGCGGCGCCCGGATCGTCATCACCGACGACGGGCACGCCGAACAGGTCGCCCGCGTCCTCGACGGCCGGGACGGCACCCTCATCGTCGTCAACGACGACGGCGACCCACCGCCCGGCACCCACTCGTTCGCCGAGCTCGCCGCGACGGACCCGGCCGCACCGCCGCCCGACGACCTCGGCCTCGACGAGATCGCCTGGATGCTCTACACCTCCGGGACGACCGGCGCCCCGAAGGGCGTCCACGCCACCCACCGCAACTGCCTGTGGTCCGTGGCCGCCTGCTACGCGCCGATCCTCGGACTGTCCGAAGAGGACCACGTGCTGTGGCCGCTGCCGCTGTTCCACAGCCTCGCCCACGTCCTGGGCATCGTCGGCGTCACCGCGGTCGGCGCCTCCGCGCGCATCGTCGGCGAGTTCGCCCCCGCCGAGGTCCTCGGCCTCATCCACAGCGAGCGGCCCACCTTCCTCGTCGGCGTCCCCACCATGTACCGCTACCTGCTGCGCGCCGCCGAGACCGGGCACTGGTCGGCGCCGTCGCTGCGCGCCTGCCTCGTCACCGGCGCCGTCGCCGCCGCCGGGCTGCGCGCCGAGTTCGAGGCCGCGCTCGGGGTACCGTTGCTGGACAGCTACGGCAGCACCGAGACGTCCGGCGCCATCACCGTCAACGCCCCGCACGGCGAGCTGGTCGAGGGCTCCTGCGGCCGCGCCGTGCCCGGGCTCGAGCTGCGCCTCGTCGACCCGCAGACGCTGCGGGACGTGCCGGCCGGGGCCGAGGGCGAGGTGTGGGTCAGCGCGCCGAACGTCATGTCCGGCTACCACAACGCCCCCGAGGCCACCGCCGCCGCGCTCGTCGACGGCTGGTACCGCACCGGCGACCTGGCCCGCCGCGACGAACGCGGCTTTCTCACCATCACCGGCCGCATCCGCGAGCTCATCGTCCGCGGCGGCGAGAACATCCACCCGGCCGAGATCGAGGCCGTGCTCCTCGGCATCGACGGTGTCGCCGACGCCGCCGTGGCCGCCCGGCCGCACGAGGTGCTCGGCGAGGTGCCGGTCGCCTACCTGGTGCCGTCCGCCGGCGGCGGACCGGACCCGGAGCGGGTGTTCGCCCGGTGCCGGGAGCTCCTGGCGACCTTCAAGGTCCCCGAGGAGCTTCTTGAGATCGCGGCGGTACCGCGCACAGGCTCCGGCAAGGTGATGCGGCACGCGCTGCGCGACCAGCCGGCGCGGCTGCGCGGCGCCCGCGACGGCGCGCTGTTCACGCCGGCCTGGGTGCCCGCACCCACCGCCGACCCGGCGCTTGCGGGGCCCGTGCTGGACTGCCCCGCCGACCCCACGGCCGTGCGGGAAGCCATCGCGGCCCGGCTCGCCACCACCCCCGAGGACGAGCGGCTCTTCGCCGTCGTCGGCTCGAGCGACCCGGCCCGGTCGGCCGTCATCGACGCGGTGCGCGCGGCGCAGGCCGAGCACCCGGGGCGGATCGTGCTCGTCGAGACCGCCGGCGGCGACGCCGGTCCCGCGCTGTCGACCGTGGACGAGCCGCACGTGGCCGTCCGCGACGGCGTGGCGTTCGTGCCGCGACTCCAGCGCGCGGTGCCCGGCAACTCGGTTGATCCGGTGGGCTCGGCCTGGGATCCCACCGGAACGGTGCTCGTCACCGGGGCCACCGGGGTCGTCGGGCGCGCCGTGGCGCGGCACCTGGTGCACGTGCACGGCGTTCGCAGTCTCGTGCTGCTGTCCCGGTCCGGGCCGGCCGCGCCCGGAGCGCTTGCCCTGGCCGCCGAGCTGGCGGCTGCCGGCGCGCGGGTCCGGTTGTCCGCTTGCGACGTCACCGACGCCGCAGCGCTGGCGGATGCCTGCTCCCGGCTGCCCGGACGGTGGCCGCTGCGAGGCGTCCTCCACGCCGCCGGCCCCGCCGGTGCCCTGCATGTGCACGAGGCCACCGCCGGTGCGGACCTCACCGCGTTCGTCCTGTCCTCCGACGCGACCGGCGTGCTCGGCCTGGGCTTCGGGTCCACCGCCCCGGACGCCGTCGCCACCTGGCGGCACTCGCTCGGGCTCCCGGCGGTATCGATCGCCTGGGGCCCGTGGGACGCGCCCGGTACGGGTGACGCGCTGCGGCGGTTCGTGCCGCCGCTGCCCGTCGAGCAGGCCCTCGGGCTGTTCGACGCGGCCGTCGCGGCCGGCGGTCCCGTCGCCGTCGCCGCGCGGCTCGACCCGGCGCGGATCGCCGGCCCGGTGCCGACGGTGCTGCGCGGCCTCGGCCGGGCCTCGGACCGCCACGCCGCCGGAGCCGGCGCCGCCCTCGCCGCGCGGCTGGCCGACGTGGGCGCGGACACGCAGTACACCATCCTCCTGGACCTCGTCCGGGCCGAGATCGCCGCGGTGCTCGGCACGGCCCCCGGCGCCCTCGAACCCGGCCGCGCGCTGCGGGACCTGGGCTTCGACTCCGTCGCCACGGTCGAGCTGCGCAACGGCCTGAACGCCGCCACCGGCCTGCGGCTGCCCGCCACGCTCGCCTACGACCACCCGAACCCCCGGGCCCTGGCCGTCGAGCTGCGGCGCCGGATCACCGGCGTCCGGTCCGCGGTCGCGATGGCGGCCCGGCCCGTGGCGGCCGACGAGCCGATCGCGATCGTCGGCATGGCCTGCCGGTACCCCGGCGGCGTCACCGGCCCGGACGACCTCTGGGACCTGGTCGCCGCCGGCCGCGACGGCGTCGGCCCGTTCCCCGCGGACCGCGGCTGGGACCCGGCCGCCGTCTTCGACCCCGGCCTCGTCCACACCTACCGTCCCGAGGGAGGCTTCCTCGCCGACGCCGCCGGCTTCGACGCGGCCTTCTTCGGGATCAGCCCGCGCGAGGCCCTGACCATGGACCCGCAGCAGCGGCTGCTGCTCGAGGTGGCCTGGGAGGCGGTCGAACGGGCCGGCATCGACCCGGCCGCGCTGCGCGACAGCCCGACCGGCGTGTTCGCCGGCCTGATGTACCACGACTACAACCTCCGGCTGGCCGGCACACCCGGCAACGTGGCCGGCTTCGTCGACCCGGGCACCGCGGGCAGCGTCCTGTCCGGCCGCGTCGCGTACGTCCTCGGGCTGACCGGCCCGGCCGTCACCGTCGACACCGCCTGCTCCTCCTCGCTGGTCGCGCTGCACCTGGCGGTCCAGGCGCTGCGCAACGGCGAGTGCGGGCTGGCGCTGACCGGCGGCGTGACGGTCATGGCCACGCCCGGCGCGTTCACCGGCTTCTCCCGGCAGGGCGGGCTCGCCGCCGACGGGCGCTGCAAGTCGTTCGCGGGCAGCGCCGACGGCACGGGCTGGGCCGAGGGCGTCGGCGTGCTCGTCGTCGAGCGGCTGTCCGATGCCCGCCGCAACGGCCACCGCGTCCTCGCGGTGGTCCG
>NZ_BMPI01000056.1:0-372 GCF_014647515.1 Dactylosporangium sucinum
CGCAACGGCGCACTGGCGCAAGGGCGCAACGGCGCACTGGCGCAAGGGCGCAACGGCGCACTGGCGCAAGGGCGCAAGGGCGCAGTGGCGCAGTGGCGCAAGGGCGCAGTGGCGCAGCGGCGCAGCGGCCGAGCAGTGGCGCAGCGGCTGCGGCGCAGCGGCCGAGCAGCGAACAGACGTTGGTCGATCTACCCTCAGGCCGAGGAGATCCAGATGAGGGTAGATCGACCAACGTCGGGGTAATGGCGCGGACAGCACAACGCGCGAGGCTGGCGGAGGCGGACAGCGTCATGCCCGAGGGTGGCGGAGGCGGACAGATCAGCGCGCGACGATGGCGGAAGCGGACAAGCCCAGTCCGCGACAGCGGCGGAA
>NZ_BMPI01000056.1:406-40709 GCF_014647515.1 Dactylosporangium sucinum
ACGGACAGGTCGGTACGCGGCCGCGGCGGAAACGGACAAGTGCAGCGCGCGAGCGTGCGGAAGCGGACAAGCGCAGTGCGCGACGGTGGCGGCAGCGGACGAGGGCGGTGCGTGAGGGCGGTGGAGGCGGGCGGGGGTCAGCCGGCCAGGCGGCGGAGGCGGGAGCGCTGGGCGCATGCGTACGCGCGCTGACCCAGCCGTCGGAGCTGCTCGCGGCTGCGAGCGCCCGACAGGTAGTGGTCCAGGTCCAGCGGCTCCTCGGCCGCCGCCGGAGTGGCCGTCCGCAGGCGGTAGGCGCCGGCGCGGCCCGGGACCGGCTCGATCGGCAGGCCGGCCGCCGACAGCAGGTCGATGTCGAGGTAGATGGTCCGGACGTCCACGCCGAACCGGTAGGACAGCGCCGCGGCCGAGACCCACGGGCGCGAGCGCAGCTGGAGCAGGATGCCGACGTGGCGGGCGTGGCGCTGCTTCATGGCCCCTCGCAAATGTTTAGCTTAGTTTACAGAAAGCGCTCTCAAACGTTGTACGTCGATGCCTCCAAGGTCGTCAACCGGCAGTCAGGCTGCCTGTTCGCGGACCGTGGCGGCGGATCCATGAGTCGTAGCAAACATTTTCGGACGCGAACTGTCAACAACCGCCCAAGAACCTGTTCGAAACTGTTCGATGCGTGAAATCCCTGTGACGCTTTCGTCAATCCTTGACACTACGGCCGACGACCCGCGACCGAGCCCTTGACGTATTGACAAATCTTGACCAAACGTCGATCAGCGACTATGAATGTGCATCGAGAGCGCTCTCCCGTCCTCACCGCCATCGAACGGGAGACCACCCATGTCCCGATCACGCACGGTCGACCGGCTGCTCGCCGGCGCTGGGGCCGCCCTGCTCGGCGGTGCCCTCGCCGTCGTGCAGGCCGCACCCGCGCATGCGGCCGACCTCAACCTGACCCAGTACGTCAATCCGTTCATCGGCACCGACGACAGCAACTCGCCGAACCCGGTCGGCGGCGGCGCCGGCGGCAGCACCTACCCCGGCGCCACGGTGCCCTTCGGCATGGTCCAGTTCAGCCCGGACACGCCGACCGCGTCGCCGTCGGGGTACCGCGACCGCGACCGCACCGTCGAGGAGTTCAGCCTCACCCACTTCAACGGCGCAGGCTGCGCCAACAACGAGGACCTCGGCCTGCTGCCCGTCACCGGCGCGCTCGGCTCCTCCCCCGGCACCGCGTGGACGAGCTACGCGAGCGCGTACACGAAGACGAACGAGAGCGCGGCCGCCGGCTACTACCGCAACCGCCTCGACAAGTACTCGACCGACGTCGAGCTCTCGGCGACGACCCGCACCGGCGCCCTGCGGCTGACGTACCCGTCGACCAGCCAGGCCCGGCTGCTCGTCAACACCAGTCGCAGCGCGACCGGCAACCGCAGCGGCTCGGTGAGCATCTCCGGCAGTACCGTCACCGGCAACGTCACGGCGGGCGGCTTCTGCGGCTCCTCGAAGACGTACCCGATCTACTTCGCCATCCGCTTCGACCGGGCCCCGTCGTCGGTCGGCACCTGGAACGGCGGGACGATCAGCAACGGGTCGACGAGCACGAGCGGCGTCAACACGGGTGCGTTCGTCACGTTCGACACCACGAGCAACGCGACCGTCAACGCCACCGTCGCGCTCTCGTTCGTGAGCGTCGCCGGCGCGACCGCCAACCTCAACGCCGAGGCGGGCGCCTTCGACACGGTGCGGTCCAACGCCAACGCGGCGTGGAACACGGCCCTCAACCGCGTCCAGGCCACCGGCGGCAGCGCGGCCGACCTGCAGAAGTTCTACACGTCGCTGTACCACGTGATGCAGAACCCGAACATCTCCAGCGACGTCAACGGCCAGTACCGCGGCTTCGACAACGCCATCCACACGGCGACGCACCCGGTGTACCAGAACTACTCCGGCTGGGACATCTACCGCTCGTGGGCGGCGCTCATCGCGCTCATCGCCCCCGACGTCACCAACGACATCATGAAGTCGATGGTCCTCGACGGCCAGCAGGGCGGCCTGCTGCCGAAGTGGTCGCAGCAGACCAACGAGGACTTCATCATGACCGGCGACCCCGGCCCGATCATCGTGGCCAGCGCCTACGCGTTCGGCGCGCGCAGCTTCGACACCGCCGCGGCGCTGCAGCTGATGAAGAACGCCATCGCCAGCGGCACCACGCAGGGCTCGCCCATCCGCGGGCGGCAGACCGAGTACGCGACCAACCACTACATCGTCAACCAGCCGTCGGACTCGCTGGAGTACTCGGCGTCGGACTTCGCCGTCGCGCAGTTCGCGCAGGCGCTCGGCGACACGACCACGTACAGCTCGGCGATGACGCGTGCGCAGTACTGGCGCAGCTCGTTCTCCAGCGAGTCGAGCTACATCCACCCGCGCGGCAGCGACGGCTCGTTCTCGTGGCCGCTCAACCCGGCCCAGGAGAGCCCGTACACCGAGGGCAACGCCGCGCAGTACACCTGGATGGTCCCGCACAACTACGCCGGGCTGATCGCGCTCATGGGCGGCCCGCAGACCGCCAAGCAGCGTCTCGACCACCACTTCACCGAGCTCAACGGCGGGCTCGTCCGCCCGTACTTCTACATCGGCAACGAGCCCGAACACAGCGTGCCGTGGGCGTACAACTTCACCGGCAACCCGGGCAGCACCGGCGCGGCCGTCCGGCGCGTCATGAACGAGTCGTTCACCACCGGCGCCGGCGGCCTGCCGGGCAACGACGACCTCGGGGCCACGTCGGCCTGGTACGTCTGGGCGGCGCTCGGCATGTACCCGGTCACGCCGGGTGCCGACACGCTCGCGCTGCACGGGCCGCTGTTCCCGTCGGTGCTCATCCAGCGCCCGGCCGGCAACATCACGATCAACGGCGGCAACGGGACGTCGCAGTACGTGCAGAGCCTGACGCTGAACGGGTCCGCGGTGAGCAACAACTACCTGCGGTACCCGGACCTCGCGGCGGGCGGCACCCTGCAGTACACGATGGGCAACAGCGCCTCGTCGTGGGGCACCGGGGCCGGCAACGTGCCGCCCAGCTTCACCGACGGCGCCGTCCAGCCGCCGGCCGCGCCGAACCTCGGCGCCAACCTCGCCCTGAACAAGACGGCGACGGGGTCGACCGCGTGCGCCAGCGCCGAGTCGCCGGCCAAGGCGGTGGACGGGAGCCTGTCGAGCAACAGCAAGTTCTGCTCGGGCACGGCGCCGCGGTACCTCCAGGTCGACCTCGGCTCGAACCAGACGGTCGGGTCGTTCGTCCTGAAGCACGCCGGCCTCGGCGGCGAGACCACGGGCTGGAACACCGGCGCGTTCACGATCTCCACCAGCACCGACGGCTCGACGTGGAGCCAGGCCGTGGCGATCAGCGGCAACCGCTCCAGCCGGACGCTGCACCAGGTCACGCCGCGTACCGCGCGGTACGTGAAGGTGGACGTCACCACCCCGGCCAACGACGGCAACGCCGCGGCGCGCATCTACGAGTTCGAGGTCTACAGCGCCGGCGCGACCGGTAACCTGGCCCTCAACAAGCCGGCGACGGCGGACTCGTCCTGCGCGGCGAGCGAGGGCCCGGAGAAGGCCGTCAACGGCAGCGTGTCGGGCGGCTGGAGCGACAAGTGGTGCTCCCTCGGCACCAACCGCTTCCTCCAGGTCGACCTGGGTGCGTCGACGCACCTGAGCTCGATCGTCGTCAAGCACGCGGGCGCCGGCGGCGAGTCGGCCGGCTGGAACACCCGCGACTTCGACCTGCAGGTCTCCGACAACGGCACGACCTGGACGACGGTCGCGCAGCCGCGCGGCAACACGGCGGACACGACCACGCACGCGGTGAACACAAACGGACGTTACGTGCGCATCAATGTGCTCACTCCGACGTCGAACGGTGACGCCGCGGCGCGCATCTACGAGTTCGAGGTGTACGGCTAGATCCACGTTCGGCGGACGCCCCGGTGAACGCTTCCGTTCCCGGGGCGTCCGGCACGAAGATCTGGGGATGACCACCACCAAGGTTCTGCTCGACGAGTCGGAGATGCCAACGCGCTGGTACAACCTCCTCGCCGACCTGCCCTCGCCGCCCCCGCCCGTGCTGCACCCGGGCACCCTCCAGCCCGTCGGACCCGCCGACCTCGCCCCGCTGTTCCCGATGGCGCTCATCGAGCAGGAGGTGACGACGGAGCGGTACATCCCGATCCCGGACGACGTCATGGACGTCTATCGCCTGTGGCGCCCGTCGCCGCTCTACCGCGCGCACCGCCTCGAACGCGCGCTCGGCACGCCCGCCCGCATCTACTACAAGTACGAGGGCGTCTCCCCCGCCGGCTCGCACAAGCCGAACACCGCGGTCCCGCAGGCGTACTACAACGCGGCCGCCGGCATCCGCCGCCTCACCACCGAGACCGGGGCCGGGCAGTGGGGCACCGCGCTCGCGTTCGCGGGCGGCCAGTTCGGCCTCGACGTCGAGATCTGGCAGGTGCGCGCGTCCTACGACCAGAAGCCGTACCGCAAGATCATGATCGAGACGTTCGGCGGCACGATCCACCCGTCGCCGTCGACGCTCACGGCGGCGGGTCGCGCGGTGCTGGAGCAGGACCCGGCGTCGCCCGGTTCGCTCGGCATCGCGATCAGCGAGGCCGTCGAGGTCGCCGCCCAGTCCCCCGACACGAACTACGCCCTCGGCAGCGTCCTCAACCACGTCCTGCTGCACCAGACGATCATCGGCGAGGAGGCCCTGCTCCAGTTGGCCAAGGTCGGCGACGCGCCGGACGTCATCGTCGGCTGCACCGGCGGCGGCTCCAACTTCGCCGGCCTGGCCTTCCCGTTCCTGCGCGAGAAGCTGGCCGGCCGGATGTCCCCGACGATCCGCGCCGTCGAGCCGGCTGCGTGCCCGTCGCTGACCCGGGGCGTCTACGCCTACGACTTCGGCGACACGGCCGGGATGACCCCGCTGATGAAGATGCACACGCTGGGCCACGACTTCATCCCCGACCCGATCCACGCGGGCGGCCTGCGATACCACGGCATGTCCCCGCTCATCTCGCACGTGTACGAGCTGGGCCTCATCGAGGCGGTGGCCAAGAGCCAGCGCGAATGCTTCGAGGCGGGGGTGCGGTTCGCCCGTACCGAGGGCATCATCCCGGCCCCGGAGCCGACGCACGCGCTGGCGGCCTGCATCGAGGAGGCGCTGCGCTGCAAGGAGACGGGCGAGGAGAAGGTCATCCTGACCGCCCTCTGCGGCCACGGCCACCTCGACCTGGCGGCCTACGGCGCGTACCTGTCGGGCGAGCTCCAGGACCACGCCCTCAGCGACGAGGCCATGTCGTCAGCGGTGGCCTCCCTCCCCCGGATCCCGGCGTAGATCGAACGCGGTGAGTGCGGCGTCCAGCAGGCGGGCCTGGGCCGGGACGGCCGGGTCCAGGCCCGTCATCGCCGTGATGCGGCCCAGGCGGTAGTCCAGCGTGTTGCGGTGGACGTGCAGGTCCTGGGCCACCCGGCTGCGGTTGTGGCCGTGCCGGACGAAGCTGCGCAGCGTCTCCAGCAGGTACGGGTGGCCGGCGAGCGGGTCCAGCTTCGCCGCCAGCCGGGGCAGGCCGGGGCCGGGCCGGGCGAGCTGGTACTCCACCAGCACGTCGTCGAAGCGGTACACGCCGCAGCGGCGGCCGAGCTCCGGGACAGCCCGATTCCGCTGCTCACCGGGACGACCACGGACGAGTACCGCCGGTGGATGGTCCCGGACGGCTCGGTCGACCGCATCGGCCGGCTGCACCTGCTGCTGGCGCGCCTGAAGTACCGCATCCCCGCCCCGGTGGTGCGCACGTACCCGGCGGCCACCCCCGGCGAGCGGCTCGGGCAACTGGCCACCGACCTGCTGCTGCGGGTGCCGATGACCGACGTCGCGGACGCCCGCACCGCCGCGACCTGGGTGTACGAGTTTGCCTGGCCGTCCCCCCGTGCTCGGCATCGGCGCCGCGCACGCGACCGAGCTGCCGTTCGTGTTCGACACCCTCGCCGCGGCGGGCGCGGCGGCCCTGGTCGGCGAGGAGGCGCCGCAGGCCCTGGCCGACGAGATGAACGCGGCCTGGGCGAGTTTCGTGCACGGCGAGGGGCCGGGCTGGCCGCGGTGGGACGCGAGCCGCCCGGTGCGCCGCTTCGACGGCGCCGGGAACCCCGTCGTTCACGACCCGCGCGGCGACCGGCGCGCGGCGATGAGCGCCGCCCTGAGCCGGCGGACCTCGGCGGCTATCGGCGGTTCAGGCCGCTGACGCGCAGCAGGGGCGCAGCCAGAACCAGCAGGGCGGCGGCGAGGGCGGCCACCGCCAGCATGGCGCCGCGCAGCCCGACCGCGTCGGCCCACAGCCCGACGTAGACCGGGCCGACGACGAAGCCGAGGTACGACACCGTCGTGACGACCGACGTCGCCCGGCCGCGGTGGGACTCGCCGACGTTGCGCGAGACGATGCCGACGAGCGTGGGGAACAGGACCGCCGTCCCGGCCGCGGCCGCCGCGAGGCCCAGCGCGGCGACGGGCAGGCCGGGCGCGGCGGCGATGAGGACCGTGCCGGCCCCGGCGGTCAGGGCGCCGGCGACGAGGACCGTGCGCGAGTGGGCGCCCGTGAGGCCGCCGGCGGCGAACCGGGTGACGGCGACCCCGCCCGCGAAGACCGCCGGCGCGACCGCGCTCAGCCCCAGGTCGGCGTGCAGCTCACCGTGGGCGAACACGGCGCTCCAGCTCTGGTGGGCGTTCTCCGTCGCGAACGCGAGCGCGCCCAGCACCCCGACGAGCAGCAGCGGGGCGATCCTCCACCGCGCGGCCGGCGCCGGGATCGTTTCCGGCGCGGCGACGCGGGCGGGCAGCGTGCGGTACAGCAGGATCGCGGCCACCAGCGCGACTGCGGCGACGGCGACGAACGGCACCGCGAGCGGCAACGGCGCGGCCAGGCCGGTGGCGAGGCTGGCGAGCACCACCAGCGTGGAGAAGACCCCGTGGGCGCGCGTGATGACCGGCCGGCCGGCGGCCTGCTCGGCCCGACCGGCGACGGCGTTCATGGCCACGTCGGCCGCGCCGCTGGTCGCGCCGACGAGGGCCAGCCCGGCGCACAGGCTCACGAGGTTCACCGCGGTCAGTGCCAGGCCGGCGCCGGCCAGGCCGAGCGCGCCGATGAGCGCGGCCGCCACCGGGCGGCCCCACCGGTCGAGCGCCCGGCCGGCCAGCAGCATCGCGGGGAGGGCACCCGCGCCGATGCACAGCAGGGCGAGGCCGAGCTGACCGTCGTCGACGCCGGCCTGGTGCTGCACCCGGGGTACCGAGGCACCCCAGACACCCCAGAAGGCACCGAACGCACCGAAGGCCACGAACGCAGGGGTCATCTGTGTAACGATACACAGCGGCGCTACAGTCGCAAGGTGACGAAGTCGGGGCGGGCGACCCTCGCGCAGGTGGCCGAGCTGGCCGGCGTGTCGGTCATGACCGCCTCGTACACGTACAACCGCCCGGAGCGCGTGTCGGACCAGGCCCGGGCCAAGGTGCTTGCCGCGGCGGACCAGCTCGGCTACGCCGGGCCCGACCCGAGCGCCCGGTCGCTGCGCCGGGGCAGCACCCACGCGCTCGGTGTCGTGATGGGCGAGCACCTGAGCTACGCGTTCGACGACCCGGAGGCGGTGTCGTTCCTCGCCGGGATCGCCGACGTGTGCGCCGACCGCGGTTACGCCATGACGATCCTGCCGATCACGGGCGGGGCCGACGACGTCCCGCGGGTCAAGGGCGCCGCCGTCGACGGGTATGTCGTGTGGACGACCGCCGACGACGATCCGGTCCTGGCGGCCGTGCAGGCGATGCGCCGCCCGGCCGTGGTCCACGGCGGGCCGGCGGTCCGCGGGCTGGGGCTGGTGACCGTCGACAACCGCGCGGCGGCCGCGGCGGTCGGCGCGGCCGCGTTCGCGGGCGCGCGCCGCCCGGCGATCGTCAGCTTCCCGCTGTCCCGCGACCGGGTCAGCACGGTGACCCGCGGCGACCGGATCACGGACGTGCTGTTCCCGGTGACGCGCGAGCGGCTGGAGGGGTATCGCCAGGCGGCCGAGGACGCCGGCACCGACTGGGGCGACGTCGTCGTCGGGGTCTGCGCCCGCAACGACGCCGCGGAGGCCGAACGGGTCGCGGCGGCCCTGCTCGCGGCGCCCGACCCGCCCGACGCGATCGCCGCGATGAGCGACCAGCAGGCGGCCGGCGTCGTCCGCGCCGCCCGCGACACCGGTCGCCGCATCCCCGACGACCTGGCGGTCACGGGATGGGACGACTCGGCGGTGGCGGCCTCGCTCGGGCTGACGACGGTCGCGCAGTCGCTGCGCGAGCAGGGGGCGGCCTGCGCCGTCGCCGCGCTCGGCCGGCCGCGGCACTCCCGCGGCGCCGCCTGGTCCGTCGTCCGGCGGGCCAGCACCCGGCCGCTCAGCGGCGCCAGCGGATGAGGGTGCCCGCCGTGACGGCTGCGAGCTCGCCCGTGCCGTGATGCAGGCAGGTCGGGGTGAAGCCCGGGACCGTGCCGGTGCGGTGGCCGGTCACCGGGTCCCACACGTGCAGGCCGTCGGCGTGGGTGGAGTAGAGGCGCACGCCGTCGGAGAAGTACCCGCCCTCCGGGCCGGCGAAGGTGGTCAGCTCCTCGCCGGTGGCCACGCTGAACACCCGCGCGCCGGCCAGCATGGCGATGTCGTCGTCGCCGATGCCGCTCACCGCGACCGCGGTCTCGCCGACGAAGCACAGCGGCATGTCCCAGTGGTAGTCGCGGAAGCAGAGCTTGTGCAGCGACGGGCCGCGCTCCGACTCGAACGGGTCCTCGTCCAGCCAGCGGCGCAGGCTCCACACCAGCGGTACGCCGACCGGGTGCCAGATCCAGCCGTCGTCCGCGACCGCCGTGCCGCCCGGGGAGGCCACGATCCGGCCGTGGAAGTAGTCGAGGTCCGCGCCCGAGGCGAAGGTGCGCTCGGTCAGCAGCCGGCCCGACGCCGGGTCGCTGACGTCGAGCCGGTTCCACTCGGTGCGGTGCACGAGGACCGGGCGCCCGTCGTGCACGGCGAAGGCGAGCGAGAACGGCACCGTTTCGGCGTGGTAGCCGCCGCCGTGCAGCTCCATCGTGACGGCGCCGTCGCGGTCCAGGTCGACGACGAGTCCCAGCTTGCCGTAGTCGTTGACGACGGCCGCGAAGCGCCCGCAGGCCGAGGCGTGCAGGCGGCGGCGCAGCACCCGGTCGAGGAACGGCTCGTGGTCGGGCTCGTCGGGCAGCGCCAGGGAAGCCCGGACCGTGGCGCTGTCGTCATCGGGATGCAGCTCGGCGATGCGGCCGTCGGCGGTCAGCGCCAGCCAGCGCGAGCGGCGGTCGCCCCACACCGGCGCCAGGTCGAGCACCTCGCCCAGGTCGTCGGGCGGCGACCAGCGGTACACCTGCCGCATCGGCTCCGGACGCTCGGGAATCCCCGCCGATCCGCGCCACGCCAACGGTCTGCCGTCGAACGCGCGCTCGGCGCAGCCCTCGCAGATCACGGTCAGCTCGACCGGCTCGCCCGCGCGGTCGCACGCCTCGCACACCAGGTTGAATTCCATGCCGACCCCGGTCATCACGCGCACGTGCCGGCCCGGCTCCTCGGACGGCAGCGCCAGGTGCGGGCACGCCTGGCTGCCCGACGGGTTCGCGACGTGGCCGCAGGGCTGGGTCAGCATCAGGTCTCCCGCTCGTGCACCGGTTCGCCGTCGACGAACACCAGGTCGGCGCGAACATCGTAGAGCGGGGTACCGTCGGCGAACGGGTCACGGTCGAGCACGACGAGGTCGGCGGCGAGCCCCTCGACGAGAGCGCCGGCCACGTCGTCGAGGCCGCTGACGAAGCAGGATCCGGAGGTGTACGCGCGGAGCGCCTGGTCGAGCGACAGGGCCTGCTCCGGCAGCATCGGCACGTGCGCCGTGGGCCAGCCGGCCTCGGCCGACCCGGCCGGCTCGGTGCGGTGGACCGCGACGTGGATCGCCTGCCACGGGTCCGGGGTGCTGACCGGCCAGTCGCTGCCGGCGGCGAGCCGCCCGCCGGCCCTTGCGATGGCGCCGAACGGGTACTGCCAGCCGGATCGTTCGGGGCCGAAGAACGGCACGCACAGGGTGTCGTTCTGCTCGTGGTGCGTGGCCCACAGCGCCTGGATGTTGGCCGTCACGCCGAGCGCGCCGAACCGCGGCACGTCGTCGGGGTGCACGACGTGCAGGTGCGCGATGTGGTGCCGGCGGGTCCGACCGCTCGCCTCGACCGCGTCGAGGCACTCGCGCACGGCCCGGTCGCCGATCGCGTGGAAGTGCACCCCGAACCCTGCCGCGTCGAGCGCGGCGACGTGCGCCCTCAGCTCGGCCGGGTCCACATTGGACGTACCGCAGCCGTGGCCGCCCAGGTAGGGTTCGAGCATGGCGGCGGTGAAGTTCTCGGCCACACCGTCCTGCATGATCTTGACCGCGGTCGCCCGGAACCGCCCGGCCGCCTGACCGCGCTTCTCCACGAGGTCGGCGATCTGCTCGGCGCCCCGGTCCCGCTCCCACCACAGCGCCCCGGTGACCCGCGCCTTGAGCCACCCGGCGCGGTCGGCGGCCAGGTAGGTGCCGAACTGGTCGCGGGAGCCGGCATAGGCGCCGACGATCGCGTCCTGCCAGCCGGTGATCCCGAGGCTGAAGAGGTACCGCTGCGCCTCCCGCAACGCCAGCTCGTAGTCCGCGGCCGTGTCCGCCGGCAGCAGCGGGGTGACGAGGTCCATGGCGGCCTCGTGCAGCACGCCGGTGGCGTGGCCATGCTGATCCCGCTCGATGCGGCCGCTCGGCGGGTCGGCCGTCGTGTCGGTGATCCCGGCCCTGGCCAGCGCGGCGCCGTTGACCCACGCGGAGTGGTGGTCCCGGTTCGGCAGGAACACCGGCCGGTCCGGCACGACGGCGTCGAGGTCGTCGCGGTGCGGCAGCCCGCCGGGGAAGGCCGACATCGACCACCCGCCCCCGGTGATCCACTCCCGGCCCGGGTTCGCGTCGGCATAGGCCCTCACGGCGGCGACGTAGGCCGCCTTGTCGTGCAGGTGCGACAGGTCGCACCGCAGCCGCTCCAGCGCCCCGCTGACCGGGTGGACGTGCGCGTCGTGCAGCCCGGGCAGAAGCGCCCGCCCGCCGAGGTCGACCACGTCGAACCGCGTGTCCGCGAGCGCGTCGAGCGCCGCGCCCCGGTCCCCGACCGCGGCGATGCGCCCGCCGACAACCGCCAGCGCCTCGGCGCTGCCGGAGCCGCCGCCACTGCCGGTGCCGGTGCCGGTGCCGGTGCCGGTCCAGATCGGCCCGCCGACGAACAAGATTCCACTCACGCGCGCGATGCTACTCACGCGGTCCGCTGCAACTCCTCACCGGCGCCGTCCGGCACGACGTAGGTCAGGGCGGCGTCGAGCAGGAACGGCCGGTCGAGTCCCTTGCCCTCGAAGCTGAAGACGCCTTGCAGGAAGCGTGGGCTGCTGAGCATCCTGTCATGCTGGCCACGCGCTGTTGCCTCACTGTGCCCGGTCAGTTACCGAGGGGTGCCCGGTTTCCTCACAACCCCTTTGTGTCGTACGTCGACGCTAAGGTTCCGTCAGAACGTCGGGAGGGGGCGCGGATGAGCGTCGAGTCGTTCGTGGAGGCTGCGGAGGCGCAGGTCGACGCGCTGCACAGCCTCGTGGTGGTGCGTGGCGGGGCGACGGTCGCCGAGGTCGGCTGGCGTCCCTACCGGGTGGACCGCCCGCACCGGCTGTTCTCGCTGAGCAAGAGTTTCACGTCGACGGCCGTCGGGCTGGCCGTCGGCGAGGGGCGGCTCACGGTCGACGACCCGGTCGCCGGGTTCTTCCCGGGCGTGCCGCACGAGTCCGGCATGCGGGTGCGTGACCTGCTGACGATGACCAGCGGCCACGCCGCCGACACCGCTCCGGCGATGTCGATCGGCCCCGACTGGGCGGCCGGGTTCCTCCGGCTGCCGGTCGAGCACCCGCCGGGCACGCACTTCCTCTACAACAGCGGCGCCACCTACATGCTGTCGGCGATCATGCACCGGGTCACCGGGGAGTCGCTGCTCGACTACCTGCGGCCCCGGCTGTTCGAGCCGCTGGGGTTCGGCCCGGCCGAGTGGGAGACCTGCCCGCGCGGCATCGAGGTCGGCGGCTGGGGCCTGTCGCTGGCGGCGACCGACGTCGCCCGGTTCGGCACGCTGCTGCTGCAGGACGGGGTGTGGGAGGGCAAGCGGCTGCTGCCGGAGGGCTGGGTCGCCGAGGCGACGGCCCGCCAGGTGCCCAACGACGCCGACCCGGCGACGACGGCCGACTGGCGCGTGGGCTACGGCTACCAGTTCTGGCGCTGCCGCCACGACGCCTATCGCGGCGACGGCGCCTTCGGGCAGTTCTGCGTCGTCGTGCCCGGCCGTTCGCTGGTGGTCGCGATGACCGCGGGCGTGCCCGACATGCAGGTGGTGCTCGACCTGGTGTGGGAGCACCTGCTCGACGACGCCTCGCCGCCGGTGGGCCGGGTCGAGCGCCGGCTGCCGCCGGTGACGGGCACGGCGAGCGGCCCCGGCGGGCGGTTCACGGTAGCGAAGCCGCGGCGCGTCCGGCCGGAGGACTGGCGGCCCAGCCACGAGCAGCCGCCGACGATCAAGGCGATCGCGTTCGCCGGGCTGCCCGGCGGCGCGGGCTGGAGCGTCACGGTCGAGGACGCCGACGGGACCCACGAGCACCGCTGCCCGACCGGCGACTGGCACGTCGACGGCGCGGTGGCCAGCAACCGGGGCTTGGACGGCGCCGGGCGAGTTCACGCTGCGGGTGGCCTACGTCGAAACCCCGTTCGTGCGCACCTACGTGTGCCGGTTCGACGGCGACGCGCTGACGATCACGCCGAGCGACAACGTATCGTTCGGCCCGACCGGTCACGCGCCGGTGTTCGCGGTGCGGGAGGCCGGCGCATGACGTATCAGCGGGTGCTCGACGGGTTGCGGGACTTCTACGCCGGCGTGGCGCCCACCGGGACCGCGCTCGAGCTGTTCCACGAGGTGGCGGCCACGGTCCCGGCCTATCGGGCGTTCCTCGCAGAGCACGGGGTCGACCCGGCGGCCGTGCGCACCGCCGCCGACCTGGCGACCGTGCCGCTGCTGACCAAGGAGAACTACCTGCGGCGCTATCCGCTGCCGGAGCGCTGCCGCGGCGGCGACCTGGCGGCCGCGGCCGACACCGTTGCCGTGTCGTCCGGGTCGTCGGGGCAGCCCACGGTCTGGCCGCGGTCGGTGCTCGACGAGCTGGCGGTCGCGCGCCGGTTCGAGGACGCGCTGCGCGACAGCTTCCAGGCGCACGAGCGCACGACGCTGGTCGTGGTGTGCTTCGCGCTCGGCAGCTGGGTCGGCGGCATGTATACGGCGGCCGCCTGCCGGCACGTCGCCGCCAAGGGCTACCCGGTGACCGTCGCGACCCCGGGCAACAGCATCGACGAGATCCTGCGGGTCGTCACCGAGCTGGCGCCGCACTACGAGCAGGTGGTCCTCGCCGGCTACCCGCCCTTCGTCAAGAACGTCGTCGACGAGGGGCTGCGGCGGGGCGTGGACTGGCCGCGGTATTCGATCCGGATGCTGCTCGCCGGCGAGGTCTTCAGCGAGCAGTGGCGCGACCTGGTCGGCCGGCGGGCCGGGATGCTGCGGCCCGACTTCGACTCGGTGTCGCTCTACGGCACCGCCGACGCCGGCGTGCTCGGCAACGAGACGCCGCTCAGCGTGCGGATCCGCCGGTTCCTGGCGGGCGAGCCGGCGCTGGCCCGCGAGGTGTTCGGCGACTCCCGCCTGCCGACGCTGGTGCAGTACGACCCGGCGACCCGCTACTTCGAGACCCACGAGGGCACCCTGCTGTTCACCGGCGACGGCGGCGTCCCCCTGGTCCGCTACCACATCGCCGACGAGGGCGGCCTGATCCCGCACGACGATCTCGTGGCCTTCTGCCGCCGCCACGGCTTCGACCCCGGCTCCGGCTCGACACACCCGTTCGTCTACGTCTTCGGCCGGTCGCTGTTCACCGTCTCGTATTTCGGGGCCAACGTCTACCCGGAGAACGTCACCGTCGCCCTGGAGCGCGAGGACGTGGCCGCCTGGGTGACCGGCAAGTTCGTCCTGCGGGTCGGGTCCGACGCCGACGAGGAGCGCCACCTGTCGCTGGTGGTCGAGCTGGCCCCGGACGCCGCTCCCCCGTCGTCCGCCACCGCCGCGCTGGCCGAGGCGGTGCGTTCGGAGCTGCTCCGCCTCAACAGCGAGTTCGCCAACTACGTGCCGGCCGCCTACCAGCTGCCCCGCGTCGACCTCCGCGCGGCGGGCGATCCCGAGTGGTTCCCGCCGGGCGCCAAGCACCGCTACACGAGGCCGTCATGAGCGCCGAGCCGTTCCTGTTGTCGCGGGCGTCGGCGGACGACCTGGCCGCGTGGCACGCCGCGTATGCCGTCATGACCGGCGCACCCTCCCCCGGCTCCGCGACGGTGAGCCGGACCACCGACGCGGGGCGTCCGCCGACGGGCGCACCGCCGGCGGCCCCCAACGCCGCGCCCGCTTCGGCGACACCTGGCGCGCTGCCGAACACGGCGCCCGCCTCGGCGACGGCGCCCGCGTCCCCGACTCCCAACACGGCGCCCACCTCCGCCACGGCGCCCGCGTCGCCGACGCCGAACACGCCGCCCGCCTCCGCCACGGCCGCGCCGCCGCCGACGCCCAACGGCCCGCCGGTGTCCGCCGCGCCGACCGCGGCCGACGACGGGATGCTGCGGTGGGTCTCCCGGGACGGCGCCGGAGCGATCGCCGGCATCGCGGTCCTGCGGGGCGGCTACCTTCGGCTCTACGTCGCTCCGGCCGCACGCCGCCGGGGCCACGGCACGGCACTGGTCGCGGCCGCGGGCCGTGCCGGCCGCGACGGCGGCCACGCCCGCCTGCGCAGCGCGATCCCCGCCGGGCCGCCCGCGGAGGCGTTCGCGGAGCGGCTGCCCGGGTACGAGGTGCTGCTCCGCCTCCAGGTCCAGGAGCAGCGCCTCGACCACCCCGGCGTCGCCGAGCGGTGCCGGGCGGTGCTTGCGGTCGACGGATACGAGCTGCGGCACTGGCGCGACCGGGCACCCGACGAGCTGGCGCTGTCGTTCGCGCGGGTCATGGCCCACGTCCTCGACGCGCCGGGCGCCGAGCTGCAGATGCCGCCCCGCGACTGGGACCTCGCGGCGGTGCGGGCCTGGGAGCGGGACATGACGGCCGGCGGCATGCACCTGCTGGTGACGGCCGCGACCGCCAGCGGCGGGGTGGTGGCGGCGACGGTCACCCTGACCCGCGGCGCCGAGGCCGAGCAGCACGACACCGCCGTCCTGCCCGACCACCGCCGCCGCGGGCTGGCCACCTGGATCAAGGCCGCCCAGACGCTCCGATTACGGGCCGAGTTCCCCGCCGCCACGTCGGCGACGACCACGGTCAACGTCGACAACCACGGCATGCTCGCGGCGAACCGCACGGTCGGCTACCGCGACACCCGCCGTCGCCTGCTGGTCGAGGTCACGGCGTAGTCGTCAGCGGGTCGCGCGGCGGGCGCGGTACGACGCCGCCTTGACGCGGTTGCCGCACTCCTCCATGCCGCACCAGGCGCGGTTGCCGGCCCGGGAGCGGTCGACGAAGAGTCGGGTGCACTCGTCGCCGGCGCACTCGCGGACGCGGGTCCGGTCCAGGGTCGCCAGCAGGTCGGCGGCGGCCGTGGCGAGGGCGGCGCCCACTGCCGCCGCGTCGCCGGTGCGCTGTGCGCCCTCGGTCGTCAGCGTGACCCGCGGGGGGCGGGCGGACGCCGCCTCGTTCAGCAGCGCCAGGTCCGCGGTCGGCCAAGGGGCTTCGGCGAGGGAGGCGAGCACCAGGCGGTACACCACCTCCCGCAGTCCGATCAGGCGCGTGAACTCGGTCTCGTCCACCGGCGGCGGGGCCGTGAGCAGGCCGGACTCCACCGACCAGCGAGCGGCGTCGGCGGGCGTGGCCAGCAGGTCCTCCGGGCGGGTGCGGCGCCACTTCAGCGTGCCGGCGAAGTCGAGCGCGAGGTCGCCGCTGACGAACATGAACGTCACGTCACCACCTTGACAGGTGACGCCGACCGGGCGCAAGGTTGCGTCACCACTTGAACCGGTGACGAGAGGGCTTCATGATCACTGTCGAGGAGTACCTGCTGTACACCGACCGCGCGTTCGACGGCATGACGCGCATCGTCGGCGAGCTCGGCGACGATCTCGCCAACCGCCGGCCGGCTTTGCCGGGGGCGAACACGCCGTACGGGCTGCTGACCCACTGCCTGGGCGTCGTCGAGTACTGGGCCGGGACGCTCGTCGCCGGACGGGCCGTCGAGCGCGACCGCGACGCCGAGTTCACCGCTGCCGGGCCGGTCGCGGGGCTGCTCGCGCGGGTCGCGGAGGTGCGCGGGCGGTTCGTCGCCGACGCGCGCGGGGCGGTGCCGGGCGACCCGCCGCGGGGCACGCCGGACCCGCGGTTCCTCGGCCCGGACGGGCTTCGCACGCAGGGCGCGGTGCTGCAGCACGTCTACGAGGAGTTGTGCCAGCATCACGGGCAGATGGAGGTACTGCGTGATGCCCTCCTCGCCGAGCACCCGTCCCGCCCGCTCGGCGACGGTCACGGGGTCAAGTGGGGGTCGCTGCCGGCCGGCACGCTCGGCGCCTGGGTGGCCGACATGGATCTCGGCATCGCCTCGCCGATCAAGCGACGGCTCCTCGAGACGGTGCAGCGCGAGGACTTCGGCTACCCGTTCTGGGATGGGGTCGATCCGGTACTGCGGGAGTTCGCGAGCTGGACCGGCGCCCGCCACGGCTGGACGCCCGACCCGGCGCACTCGCGGGTGTTCACCGACCTGCTGCAGATCCTGCAGGTCGTGGTCGAGCACACCACGGCTCCCGGGGACGGGGTGGCGATCCACGTGCCCGCGTACCCGCCGTTCCTGGCCAGCATCGCCCGCGCGGGCCGACGCATCGTGCCCATCCCGATGGTCCACAATGGACAGAGCTGGACGTTCGACACCGATGCGCTGGCGTCCCGCCTGGCCGGCTGCCGGCTGCTGGTCCTGGTCAACCCGCACAACCCGACCGGCCGCGTGTTCGACGCCGCCGAGCTGGAGGCGCTCGCCGCCGCGGCCGACGCGCACGATCTCGTGGTGCTGAGCGACGAGATCCACGCCGACCTGACGTACGCGCCGCACCGGCACGTGCCGTTCGCGACGCTGGCTGCCGCCCGTACCATCACGGCCACCTCGGCGACGAAGGCCTTCAACATCGCCGGCCTGCGGCTCGCGGTGGCCCACGTCGGCCCGTCCGCCGTGCGCGCGTCGCTGGACGCGGCGCCGCTGGACGTGTTCGGCACCCCGAGCATCCTGAGCCGCGTCGCCACCGTCGCGGCGTGGCAGGAGTCATCCTCCTGGCTCGACGGCGTGCGATCGACGCTGGTCACCAACCGCGCGACGGTCGCGGCGTGGGCCGCGTCGGTAGGCGTACCGCTCACTCCGCCGGAGGCAACCTACCTGGCGTGGTTCCCGAGCCGGCGCCGGGCTTCGGAGCTGGAGCAGGTCGCGCGGGTCAAGCTGAGCGAGGGCGCCGAGTTCTCCGCCGGGACGGAGGTCGACACGGCGGGCTTCGTGCGCCTGAACTTCGCGACCACGCCCGAGATCCTGGAGGACGTCCTGGGCCGGCTGACGCCGTGGATGACCTGAACGCGCTCCGTCAGGCGAGCGCCGCGCGGCGCGGGGCCCGTGGCGCGTGCCGCGCCGATGACGTGCCGAGCACGTAGCCAGCCGCGCGCCGCGCGGGTGCCGTGGCAAGCGCCGCGGGCGAGGCAAGCGCCGGGCTGGTGGCGTGGGCGAGGGCCGGACGTGGCATGCCCGGCGCCACGCAGGTGCGGTGGCAAGCGCCGCGGCCGAGGCGAGCGCCGCGCGGGTGGCGTGGTGGTCGCGCGGCGCTCGTGTCTCGACCGGTCAGAAGTCGAAGTCGCCGCCCTCGTCGTCGCCCTCGAAGACCTCCTCGAAGACCTCGCCGGCGACGATGCCGCCCACGACGCCGGCCGCACCGGCGGCCACGACGGCGCCCATGCCCACGCCCTGGCGACCGCGGCCATGGCCGTGGTGGCCGTGGTCGTATCCGCCGTGACCGTAGCCGCCGTGACCGTAGCCGCCCTGGCCGTGGCCGTAGTCGGCCGGCAGGTGGCTGTAGTAGCGGGACGTCGCCTCGCGGACCCAGCCGTCGACGACCGCGGCCCAGTCGGTGCCGGCCGCCTGGTCGTGGCGGATGCTGAAGCGGCTGTAGGCGTCGTGGCCCGAGCTGAACATGCCGCCGCGCTTGTCGAACTCGAGGACGACCTCGACGCCGTACGGATTGGCGACGAACGTCAGCTCGACCTCGTTGATCTTGCCGCCGTGCTGGGGCGGCGGCCAGAACTCGATCTCCTGGAAGATCGGCAGGTTCTGCTGGACGCCGTGCAGGTAGCCCTGCTCGACGTCGGCGTGCTTGAACCGGAAGCCGTTCGCGGCGAAGCCGTCCAGGACGCCCTGCTGCACGGGCAGCGGGGTGATCGCGACCGGGTCGACGTCGCCCTTGTCGCGGCCCTTGGCGACGACCAGCTCGGTGCGCACGCCCATGACCATGCCGCGGAGATGCTGCCCGTAGACCTCGGTGATCGGCGCCTCCCACGGCACCGGCATCCGGAACGGGATCGACTGCCGCTCGCCCGGCCCGACACGGAAGTGCTGCGCGGCGACCACGTGGCCCAGCTCGATGCCGCCGTGCCCCTCGTAGTCACCACCCTCGACCTCGACGCGGGTCGCCAGCGACAGCACGACCTGCTCGATCATGAATTCGCTGTCGCCGCCGGTGATGTTGACATTGCCTTCGATGAAGCCGCCCGGCTGGACGGCGGTGGTGGAGAGCACGGTGTCGACGCTCGGACTGCCGACGCCGAACGCGGCCAGCATCTTCTTGAACACGCTACGACACTAGCACGTAGCACTGTATAGTTTGCGCCGCCTCACAGGTCGACCACCTCGCGGCCCAGCGGCCAGAACGCCACCGGCACCAGCTTGAAGTGCGCGATGCCGAACGGAATCCCGATCACCGTCAGGCACATGGTGATCCCGGCCGCGATGTGCGACAGCGCGAGCCACCAGCCGGCCAGGACGACCCAGAGGACGTTCGCCACCCCGGTCGCCACGCCCGCTCCCGGCTTGGCCTGCACGGTTCGCCCGAACGGCCACAGCGAGTACACCGCGATCCGCCAACTCGCCACGCCGAACGGAATGGTGACGACGAGGATGAAGCAGATGACCGCGGCGAGCGCGTACTCCAGGAAGAGGATCAGTCCGCCCCCGAAGATCACCCACAACACGTTGAGCACAAATCGCACCATGCTTCGATGATCCCTGACGGGCGCAAGAACGCCGACCCCTAGACTTCCCGGATCTTGCTCCCTAAGGCACCGGGGTTCGGGACGCCGAGGAGCGAGGCTATGACGGCGGGAGCGTCAAGGTGCCGCTCATCCAGACCGAGGACTCCTCGGTGAAGCCGAGGCGGGCGTAGAACTTCCGGACCCGGGCGTTGTGCGCCTCGGTCTCCAGGAACATCGCCGAGGCCCCGGCGGCGGCCGCCGCGCGCATCGCGTGGCGGAGCAGCGCCTCGCCGACGCCGTTGCCGCGGTCCCGCACGTAGATCTCGTCCAGCAGCGCCTCGCGGCCGCCCGACTCCAGGCTCCAGCCCCACGTGACGACCGCGTACCCGGCCAGCACCGAAGCGTCGGCGGAAGACGTGACCACCCAGACCTGGCCGTGCGTGTCGTCCCGCAGGAGCGGGGCCAGCGCGCGGACGATGCGGGGCTCGTCGTGGTCGTGGTGGTCGGTCTCGCAGAACTCGCGGGTCAGCGGGAGCAGGGAGGGGAGGTCGGATGGCTCGGCTCGGCGGACGGCAGGCATGCCGCCCAGTATTGGTCACCGCGGGAACGGCCGGCGGACCGGCGTCGCGCGCCGTCGAGGGCTCGGCGCGGCGGGACCACAGACAGCGAGACCGCCGCCCCGGTGCAGACGGGACGGCGGTCCGAGGTGCCGCCAGGGAAGGGCGCGCAGCCGGAGAACGGAACGGGGTCAGCGAGGGCAGGGGGCCGGCCGGAGATGGGAACCGGGCTAGCGAGGGCAGGGGGCGCCGAAGTTGGCGCGGTCGGCGGAGGTGTACGTGCAGCCGAACCGCGGGTCGGCGACCGCCCGCCGGTCGAGGACGGCGTCGCCCGCCGGGCGCTTGCCCGCGCGGACCCACGTCACCAGGTCGTCGAAGCCGCGGGACATCTCGTCGGCGGTGAACTCGCAGTGGCCGAGGGCCCGGACGGCGCGGGAGACGAACAGGCGGGAGCGGCCGTTGAGGGCGGCGCGCCGGGCGTACTCCTGCTCCATCGAGATCGGCACGAAGAGGTCGCCGATCGTGTGCAGCGACAGGACGGGGACCGGCGGGCGGCCGTCGACGCGGGGGACGCCCGACAGGTCGCGGCTCGGACGGTCGGTGCGGTCGACGCGCAGGACGGACAGGTTGAGCCGCAGCTCGTCCCGGCTGAGCCACGGGTTGTCGTCGGCCTGGTAGAGGGTGAGGCGGTTGGACGTGACGTTGCCGGCGGCGATGCCGGCGGTGCCGCCGGAGAGGCCGGGGTAGAGGCCGAAGAGGAACGGCACGGTGTTGAGCGGCGGGATCGACGGCAGTGCGTTCCAGTAGGCGAAGGCCGCGTCGAAGCCCGGGCGCACGCCGCCGCTGCGCTGCTCGACCACGTCACCCCACAGCTGGCGGGCGGCGGTGCCGGGGGCGAGGGCGGGGAGCTCGGCGAGGACCTGCTGGCGGTACACCTCCTGGAAAGCGGGATCGACGGGCGCCGGCGGGAATGTGATCTCGGTGCCGGTCAGGGCGGCGGCGGTCACGTTGGCGTCGAGGAAGTAGTCGAACAGCTCGGCGTCGCCCAGCACGCCGCACACGGGCATGGCGCCGACGAACGCCTTCGGATACTCCTCGATCGCCACGGCGGCGACGTGGCCGCCCATGGACGCGCCGGTCATGTACACCGACTTCGCCCGGGTGCCGGAGCGCCGGCCGAACAGGTCGATGAGGGCGTGGCTGTCGCGGACGCCCTGGCCGACGTCGTAGCCGTTGGTCTGGTAGCTCGACGCGCCCCAGGCGAACCCGCGGCTCAGGTAGTGGGCGCGCAGGGACGGGCTGTCGACGTAGACCGTGGTGCCCTGGCCGCGGAAGCCGTGCGCGTAGAGCACGAGCTCGCCGTTCCAGTTCGCGGGCTTCTCGATCCGGTAGGCGGCGCCGTCGAGGATGCCGGTCCAGGTCGTGGAGCCGGCGACGGGGGCGAACGGGGTGCCGTTGAGCTCACAGTCGGGGTCGGCGACCAGGTAGCCGGGCTGCGTGGTGCTCGCGACCGGCGGGTCACAGACCGGTGGATCGGCGCGCGCCGGGGACGCCGGCGCGACGAGAAGACCGAGCAGGACGGCGATAGCGGCCGCCGCCCTCCCGGTGGGTCGCGCAACGTTACGCATGGGCTCCACCTCCACCGTTCATGGAACGCCCGGCGCCGAAGCGATGTCAATCGATTGCTGCACTCTTCGTGCCGAAAGTTTCCGAAGCGATCGGTCAGGCAACGGACAGATCAATCCGGTAAACCGGGGTCGTGGGCGGCGCGTCGTAGCGGCATCCCTCCGGACGGAAAGGAGCCGTTCGATGTTTCTCCGCCGAGTTCTGGCGGCGTGCGCCGGTCTCGCCCTCGCGCTCACGCCCGCCTCCGTCGCACTCGCGGCGGATCTGCCCGCGCCCACCGGGACCGCGCCCGTCACCGGGCCGGCCTCGACGACCGGCCAGCCGACCCTCACGGGCGTGCGGACCGGCCGGCACGACGCGTACGACCGGACCGTGTTCGACTTCACCGGCGGGACGCCGGAGTACCGGGTCGAGTACGGGGTCCTGGAGCACCAGGGCATGGGCGGGCGCATCCCGCTCAACGGCGCGGCGACGCTGCTCGTGGTGTTCAGTGGTACCGCGCCGCCGGCCATCCCGCTGACCACCGTCTACAACCCGGAGCTGCCCACCCTGCGCCAGATCAAGTCGGGTGGCTACTTCGAGGGGTACGCCAGCTTCGGGCTCGGCGTCCGGGACCGGCTCGGGTTCCGGGTCTTCACGCTGCACGCGCCCGACCGGGTGGTGGTCGACGTGGCGCATCCGCCGGCGCAGCCGTTCGGCAGCAACCCCGTCCGGTCGGCGGGCACGGCGCCGGACGCGCTCGCCAGCGGGGTGCGGTCGGGGGCGCATCCCGGGTACGACCGCGTGGTGTTCGACATGCTGGGCGGGCTGCGGCCGAGCGTCGACGTCCGCTACTCCGGGTCCGGTTCGGCCATCCGCGTCACGTTCACCGGGCAGGGTTCGCCGACGACGGCGCCGCATGCGTCGTTCAGCGGGCCCGCGCAGTACACCTTCAATCTCCCGGCATTGAAGAACCTCAAGTTCACCGTCGTCGGGGCCGGGATCATGACCGCCGACGTGGGTACCGCCGCGCGGCACGGGTTCCGGCTCATGGTGCTCGACAACCCCACCCGCGTCGTGGTGGACGTCGCGTACTGACGCTGTGAAGACGCAGGGGACTGTGCGGGCTTTCCCAGGCAACGTTCAGGAAGAGCCCGTACAGTGTGCGGTTGGGGGGAGTATCTCGCCAGGCCGTCCCGGTCAGTACGAGTCGCCGATGCGGCTCCCGGGCGGTCGCCCGCGGCACCGTGCGCGGGTGAGAGAGACCTCGAACGGTTCGTCACGTTCGAGGGAGCCCGTCTTCATGGAATCCATCGCGTCGCCGCAGCTGTGGGTGATCACCGTCGCCGTGCTGTTGGGGCTGCTGGCGCTCGACTTCGTCATCACCCGGCGGCCGCACGACGTCCCGATGCGCGAGGCGGTCGCCTGGACCGTCTTCTACCTCGCGCTGCCCGCGGCGTTCGGCGTGTACGTCTGGCTGGCGCACGGCGGCACCCGTGGCGTCGAGTTCTTCACCGGCTACGTGGTGGAGAAGTCGCTGTCGGTCGACAACCTGTTCGTCTTCATGTTGCTGCTCGCCGCCTTCGCGGTGCCGCCGGCGCTCGCCCAGCGGGTGCTGCTGTACGGCATCGCCGGGGCGCTGGTGCTGCGGGCGATCTTCATCGCCGCCGGGGCCGCGATGCTGTCGGCCGGGACGTGGGCGTTCCTGCTGTTCGGCGCGATCCTCCTGGTGACCGCGGTGAAGGTGATGCGCGACGCGCTGCGCGGCGCCGACCACCAGGTCGACATCGACAAGATGCGCGGGGTGCGCCTGCTGCGGCGGCTGATGCCGGTCACCGACGAGTATCACGGCGCGCGGCTCACCATCCGCGAGGCCGGCCGCCGGGCGCTGACCCCGATGGCGCTGGTCGTGGCGGCGGTGTTCCTGACCGACATCGTGTTCGCGGTCGACTCGGTGCCGGCCGTGTACGGCGTGACCGACGACCCCTACCTGGTGTTCACGACGAACGCGTTCGCGCTGCTCGGCCTGCGGGCGCTGTACTTCGTGCTGCGCAACGCGCTGGCCCGGCTGAAGCACCTCAACCACGGCCTGGCGATCATCCTCGGGTTCATCGGCCTCAAGCTGATCCTGCACTGGGCGCACACCGTGTGGTCGTGGGTGCCGGACGTGCCGACCCCGCTGTCGCTGGCGGTCATCATCGTGACGCTCGCGGTCGTGACGGTCACCAGCCTGCGGGCCACGGCGCGAACCGAGCGGCAGGGCGTCACCGCTTCCGCGCCGTGACGTCGGCCCGGGGTGTACCGCCGGTGCAGGTGACGGCGACGTCGACGAGGTCGTTGCCGTGCCGGAAGGTGACCGTGGCGGTGGCGGCCGGGCCCGGCCGGACGGTCTCGACCTTGTACCCCTTGGCCGCCGCCCAGCCGGTCAGCTCGGCCAGGCCGTCCGCGCACCGGGCCGTAGCCGTCCCGCCGTCGGCGGTGAAGGTCACGGGGGCCGGCGCGGGGGTGACCGGCGCCGGCGAGGTCGTCGTCGGCAGCCCTCCGGGAGAAGGCGGCGGGCTGCTGCCCGGCGGGCCCGCGGTCTCGTGCGCCGTCGCCCCGGCGGGCACCGGACCGGTCGGCGGCGTGCCAACGGGTGCGGTGGTCGGCGGCGGCTCGGCCGGCTCCGGCTGGACGTACGGCGGCCCGCCCGAGGGCTCGCGGACCGGGCTCGCCCCCGAGTACAGCCACGCCCCCGCCATGACGCCGACCGCGGCCGCCGCGGCGGTGATCCGCCAGCGCGGCGTGCGGGCCGCCGGCTCGCCCAGCACGGCCCGGGCCGCGGCGCGGGCCAGCACGTCGCCGACGAACCGGGCCGGCGGACGGGCCGCCGGGTCCTTCGCCAGGCAGCTCATGCACAGCGCGGCGACCGGCCGCGGCACGCCGGGCTGGTCCGGCAGCGGCGACGGCGGCGTGTGCACGTGGTCGCGGACGATGCCGGTGGTCGACTCGCCGGGCCAGGGCAGCACGCCGGCGAGCAGCTTGTACAGCACGACGCCGAGGGCGTAGACGTCCGACGCCGGGGTGACGGCGCCGCCCATGATCCGCTCGGGTGCCACGTACGCGGGCGTGCCCAGGACCCGCTCCTCGCCGGCTCCGGCGGGCGCGGCGATCCCGAAGTCGACCAGCTTCGCCCCGCTGACGGTGACCATGATGTTGGCCGGCTTCACGTCGCGGTGCACGAGGCCGGCGTCGTGCGCGGCGGCCAGCCCGGAGGCGACCTCCGCGCACAGGCGGAACGCGTCGGCCGGCGAGACCGCCCCGCCGGCGAGCCGCCGCTCCAGGGTCTCGCCCTCGATGAGCTCCATGACGACGTACGGCGTGTCGTCGGACTCGCCGTAGTCGAAGACCTGCGCCAGGTTCGGATGGGAGAGCGCGGCGGCGCTGCGGGCCTCGTCGCGGATCCGGTCCCGGTCGGCGCCGCCGGCGAGCACCTTGACCGCCACCGCCCGGCCCAGCACCTCGTCGCGCGCCCGCCAGACGACCGAGGTCCCGCCCGTGCCGAGCAGGTCCTCCAGCCGGTAGCGGCCGCCGAGCAGCAGCCCGCCCGGGCTCAGATCGCGTCCCAGGGCACGGCCGCCGCGGCCGAGACGACCAGGCGGTGGAAGTCCGGGTCGCCGGGCAGCGCGACCTCGTCGATGCGGCGGACCTCGACCACCCCGATGGAGTTGGTGAGGAACGCCGCGCGGTAGGCGCCGACGTCGGCCAGGTGCACCGGCGCGGAGCGCACCGGCAGGCCGGCCGCTTCGAGTCCCGGGTTCAGCGCCAGCATCTGGATGCCCGCCAGGTGCGGCGCGGACGGCCAGACCACGGCGGTACCGTCGAAGAACCCGATGTTGTGGATGGCCGACTCGGCGATCTCTCCGCCTGGCCCGGTGAGCAGGGCGTCGTCGAAGCCCTCGCGTTCGGCGAGGCGGCCGAAGTACAGCTGGCCGAAGCTCCCCAGGTGCTTGAGGTGCGCGGCGGGACGGACGTAGGGCACCGACCGGAGACTGACCGGCGTCGATGGCGGGAAGGCCGGGGGACGCACGGCGACGACGATCATCAGCTCGTCGGCCGGCTGGTAGACGTTGATGCGGATCGACGCGTCCGACACGTCGCGGACGGCGTGGCGGAGGTGGCCGCGGACCAGCGCCGGGTCGAGGTCCGCGTCGAAGAGCTCCCGCGTGGCGGCGACCAGGCGCTCCAGGTGCAGCGCCAGGGCCTGCACCCGGCCATCGCGCACCTGGAGCGCGGTCAGGTGGCCGTAGTTGACCAGGAGCGGATGGTACAGCTCCTCGATCGTCGGCTCACGTCCGTCGATCTCCAGGCGGATCAGCGGCGGCATCCTCACGATGGCCCACCATAGTGCGTGCGAGGCGCTCCAGGTCGATGTGGGGCAGGATACGTCCGTCGATTTTTACCAACGGGGCGCCGGCGAGGCCGGGCGGCGAGGCGTCCGCGGCGGGCAGCCGCTCCTCCCAGACCGACTCCTCGATGGCGCGCAGCGCGGGCACGATGAAGCCGACGCCGGCGACCAGCACCACCCGCGCCGTGGCCGGCTCGGCCTCGTCCCGCTGGCCGAGCAGCGTGGCGAGGCAGATGAGCGGCACCGAGCGGCGGTGGTGGGTGAACACGCCGCGGACCGGGCCGCCGCCGACGAACGGGATGACGTGCTCGGGGAACGGCACGATCTCGTGGACCTGGGTCAGCGGGGTGGCGACCTCGACGCCGGCGAGATAGGTGAGGTACTTGCGGACGACGGGCTCGATGACCCGCCCGTCCGCGGGCACCCGCCCCGCATCGGAGGCCTGCGGGCGACGGGCCGGCGGGGTGCCGCCGACGGGCGTGCCGAGGGCGGCGAGCGTGCCCAGCTGCTCGTCGGCGCGCAGGCGGGCACCGTCGACGACGAGGTACGTGCCGCCGGCCTGGCCGGGCAGAATGCCGCTGGCGAACGCCGTGGCGGGCAGCCCGAACGCCGGCATCGGCAGCACGTCGGCGTCGGGCACCCCGACGATCGCGACCGCCTCGGTGACCGCGAACGCGAGCAGGCCGCGCTCGTAGGCGAAGGCGACGCCGCGCTTGACGTCGATCGGGCCGAGCGTGCCGAGGCCGAGCACGGCGAGGGTGTCGACCGTCGGCACGTAGTGGTCGCCGAGCTCGATGACGCCGTGGACGACGTCGCCGTCGATCGGCGACGACTTGAGGATGAGCTCGGGCACCACCGAGTGGATGTGCTCCACCTGGACGCAGACGCCGATCTCGCCGCAGCGCAGGAGCATCATCATCGTGGTGTCGCCGGTCGTGCGCTCCTGGGCCACCGCCATCGCACCGCTCGGGCCGCCGGTGTCGTCGGCGAGCACCATGCCCGGCAGCCGGCGCACGGCGGCGCAGTCGAGCAGGCAGACCACCGAGCCGTCGTCGGGCCGCTCGAAGGTCCGGCTGAACAGCGGCGGCAGCTCGCTGTTGACGGTCATGCCGAGCCGGGCGTCCTCCTCGATCGGCACGACGCCGCGCACCGACCCGGCGAGCAGGCCGAAGACGCTGCCCTCGTGGTTGACGACGACGACCACCTCCGGCTCGGCGCTGTCCGCCAGGTCGAGCGTGCGGCGCAGGTCGAGCACCGGGATGACCTGGTGGCGCACGTTCACCGCGCCGACCAGGCCGGGTGCGCGGGCCAGCAGCGGCTCGAACGTGCGCGGGCACGGCAGCACCTCCCGCAGCTCCGACAACGGCAGCGCGACGTGGACGTCCGCCACCGTGAACACGCCGTGAAGGCTCACGCGGCTCCTCCGCTTCGCTCCGGACCGCTCATGCCGGCTGGGCCTCGCCGTCGCCCACGAGCTCGCCGATCAGGGCGTTGACCGTGCGCGACGCGTCCTGCTGGGTCTGCGTCTGGGTGACGATGTGGTGGATCGACTCCGCCGTCTTGCCGACGCTGCGCAGGATCTCCTCGAACGCGTCCTGCGCCCGCTGCGCCACCTGGGAGCCCTGGTTGATCCGGGTCGCCGACTCCTGGATGAGCCGGCTGATCTCGCGGGCCGACTCCGAGGAGCGCTCGGCGAGCTTGCGCACCTCGCCGGCGACGACCGAGAAGCCGACCCCGTGCTCCCCGGCGCGCGCCGCCTCGATCGAGGCGTTGAACGCGAGCAGGTTGGTCTGGCTGGCGATCTCGCCGATCACCTGGACGATCGCCGCGATCTGGTCGGACGAGCGCTCCATGAGCTCGATCGCCTCGATCGACTTGCGCAGTTCCTCGAAGCCGCGCTGCGCGTTGGTCTGCGTCTCCCCGGCGAGCGCGCTGGCCTGCCCGGCGTTGCCGACGATCTGCGCGATGGAGACGCTGAGCTCCTCGACGGCCTTGCTCATGTCGCGCGTCTTGGTGCTGAGCCGCTGCTCCAGAGCCACCTGGTCGGTGATGTCCTGGCCGAACTTCACGACCTTCACCGGCTGGCCCTTGAGGTCGAAGATCGGGTTGTAGCTGGCCTGCAGGAAGACCTCGCGCCCGTACTTGCCGACGCGGTGGAACCGCCCGGCGATGAACTCGCCCCGGCTCAGCCGGAGCCAGAAGTCGCGGTACTCCGGGGAGGTGATGTATTCCTGGGTGCAGAACATGCTGTGGTGCTGGGCCTGGATCTCGCGCATCGAGTAGCCCATGGTGCGCAGGAAGTTGTCGTTGGCCCGCAGGACGTTGCCTTCCAGGTCGAACTCGATCACCGCCTGCCCGCGGTCCATCGCGGCGACCTTGCCCTCGAACTCGGCGTTGCGCAGCCGGCCGGCGGTGATGTCGGTGGCGAACTTGACCACCTTGTAGGGGCTGCCCTCCAGGTCGAGGATCGGGTTGTACGTCGCGTGGATCCACACCTCGCGGCCGTCCTTGGCGAGCCGCTTGTAGGTCCCGGTCTCGTACTCGCCCCGGCGCAGCCGCTCCCAGAAGTCCAGGTAGGTGTCGGACTGCGCCTCCTCGGCGTCGACGAACAGCCGGTGGTGCTTGCCGCGCACCTCCTCGACGCCGTAGCCGAACAGGTCGAGGAAGTTGCGGTTGGCGTCGATGACGGTGCCCTGCGTGTCGAACTCGATGACCGCCTGCGACCGGTTGATCGCCTGGACCTTGCCCTCGTACTCGGCGTTGCGCCGCTTCGCTTCCGTCACGTCGAGCGCGTACTTCACCACCTTGTACGGCCGGCCCTCCAGGTCGAAGATCGGGTTGTACGTCGCCTGCAGCCAGACCTCGCGGCCGCCCTTGCCGAGCCGCTTGTACTCGCCGGTCTCGAACTCGCCGCGGCCCAGCCGGCCCCAGAAGTCGCGGTAGTCCTCGCTCGCGGCGTAGATCGGGTCGACGAAGACCCGGTGATGGCGCCCTTTCAGCTCGTCGGCGCTGTTGTACCCCATGACCTCGAGGAAGTTGCGGTTGACGTTCACGATCAGGCCGTCGAGGTCGAACTCGATCACCGCCTGGGCGCGGTCGATCGCGGTCACCTTGCCCTCGTACTCGGCGTTGCGCTGCTTCGCCTCGGTGATGTCGGTGGCGTACTTGACGACCTTGAACGGCCGGCCCTCCAGGTCGAAGATCGGGTTGTAGCTGGCCTGCAGCCACACCTCCCGCCCGCCCTTGCCGATCCGCTTGAACTCGCCGCTCTCCAGGCTGCCCTTCGCCAGCTTCTGCCAGAAGTTGCGGTAGGCGTTGCTGCGCGCCTCGTCCTCGGTCACCAGCGTGCGGTGGTGCTGGCCGACGAGCTCCTCGGCGGTGTAGCCGGTGGCGTCGAGGAAGTTCTTGTTCACCGCGCGGATCGTGCCGTCGAGGTCGAACTCGATGACCGCCTGCGCCCGGTCGATGGCGGTCGCCTTGCCCTCGTACTCGGCGTTGCGCTGCTTCGACTCGGTGATGTCGAGCGCGTACTTCACCACCTTGTACGGCCGGCCCTCCAGGTCGAAGATCGGGTTGTAGGTGGCCCGCAGCCACAGCTCCCGCCCGCCCCGGCCGAGCCGCTTGAACTCGCCGCCCTCGATCTCGCCGGCCGCGAGCCGCGCCCAGAACGCGGCGTACTCCGCGCTGGCCGCGTAGGTCTCGTCGACGAAGATCCGGTGGTGCTGCCCGACCACGTCACCGAGGGCGTACCCGGTGAGCTGCAGGAAGTTCTCGTTCGCGCCGATGACCTCGCCGTTGAGATCGAACTCGATGACGGCCTGCGAGCGATCGACGGCGGCGTACTTGCCGCGCAGCTCGGCCAGCAGGCGCCGGTCGTTGGTGATGTCGTACGCGGTGAGCAGCAGGCTCTCGGGCTCCTTGCCGGCGCCCAGCACCGGCCCGCAGTTGAACCGCAGCCAGCGCTGCCGGCCGCCGCTGTCGACGATCGGGTTGACCTGCTCGATGAACTCGCCGGCCCGGGCGCTGTCCATGAGCTTGTCCACGACCTGCGACTGGAGGTGCCAGACCTCGTCGAGGCGCTTGCCGACGAGCTCACCGAGGGGCAGGTCGATCGTCTCCAGCACCTTGTCGTTGACGTTGATGATCGAGCCGTTCTTGACGTTCAGCACGGCGACGAGCCGCTCCTGCACGAGCAGGCGCAGCGCCGCCTCGCCCAGTGCCGGCGTGTCGCTGACGAGTCCGATGGGTTCCGGCACGGGAGGCTCCTCGGTGCGTTTCGGTTTCCACCGGGCTGTTCGACGGCTTTGCTCCCGTCTTGAGGGTTTTGATCACGGGTCGAGCGCGCTCACCACCGGGTGCGGCCCCGCCGGCCGCTCGCCTGGCTCACCGGTAGACGACAACCCGCCCGCTCCTCGTGGGCCGCTCGATCTCGTCGAGGACCGCGACGGCAAGGTCCGCGTACGACAGGCTTCCGCTCTCGTCCTCGGGCACCTGCTCTCCCCCGAGCCGGTACGTTCCGGTCCGTTCCCCAGCGGGGTCGAGCCGCGCGGTCGGCGTGAGCACGAGCCACCGCCGTCCGGCCCGCGCACGTTCCCGGAGGCGTTCGAGCCCGGCGAGGTGCGCCTGCGCGAACGCCCGGAGCTGCGCCGGGAACGCGGCGGGATCGTCCATGACCAGCCGGCCGCCGTCGTCGTACAGCGTGGCGAACAGCCCCACCACGACGAGCCGCCGGGGCTGGGCGGCAAGGAGCGCGTCGGCGGCCTTGACGAAGTACAGCTCGTCGAGCCCTCTGCGGGCGAGCTCCTCCGGCCCGGACGCGGGCGTGACGGCGCTGACGACGGCATCGCACCCGTCGGCGAGCCGCAGCACCGAGACGGGATCGGTGACGTCGCCGCGCTTCACACTCACCCCGCCGCCGGTCCCGTCCCCGTGCTCCTCGACCGGCAGGTCGCCGTGGGCGGCCATGATGTCGGACGCAAGGCCGCCGTGGGCGACCACGTCCCGTACGACGGCGACCACCTCATGCCCGCGCCGCACCGCCTCCAGCGAGACCCGCTTCCCGGCCCGGCCCCCGGCCCCGAACACCGCAATCCTCATGGCCCGCGGACGCTACCGGCCCCCACCCCGGTTCCCGCAACGAAACCGGCGCTACGGTGGGCCGATGCCACCCGCTCCCCTGCCGGACTTCGACCCGATGTGCCCGTCGAGCGCCCTGCCGTTCCAGATCGGCGACAAGTGGACCGGCATGGTCGTCCTGTGCCTCGAGCACGGCCCCCGCCGCTTCACCGAACTCCAGGCGCCCCTGCGCGCCGTCACGGCAAAGGTCCTGACGGAGACCCTGCGCGCCATGGAACGCGACGGCCTGCTGACCCGCACGTCGTACCCGGAGAACCCCCCGCGCGTCGAGTACGCCCTGACGCCCCTCGGCCGCTCCCTCCTGGACCTGATCGCGGCGGCCCGCACCTGGTCCCGCGAGCACCTCCCCGCACTCCTCGCGGCCCGCGCCGCTGCTTCTGCCCCGCCCTCGGCCGCCTGACCCGGCCGCTGCCGTTCCTCCCCCGCCAGGGGCGTGAGGCTGGGTGCCGGTCAGCCGACGACCGTGAGGCGGACCGGGAGTTCGCCGCCCGCCAACTGGGCGGCGAGCACCTCCGTCTGGTACTGGCTCAGGTTCCCGCTCACCTGCACATCCCCCGTGATCTCGGACTGGATGGCGGGCGCCGAGACCACGAGCGCGTCGAGCACGATGCCCACCTGCTCCCGCTGCGGCGCGAGCTCGCGGCTCAGCTCGGTGAACTGCCGCTGGCCGTCCGCCGTGAACCGCACGTTCACCGTCCACTCGCCAGTCGGCCCGAACGCGGGCGTCGCGCCGGCGATGTCGGCGGCGGTGATGCGGGCCTTGTCCAGGAGGTACTTCGTGCCGTCCTTGTCGCACGCCACCACGCTCCGGTCGGCCGCGCCGACCTCGGTGAGCTGGGCACACGTCACGCCCGGCACGAGCAGCCGCATCCGCACCGGCAGCGTGGCCACGTCGGCCGCGCTCAGCGCGCCGAACGCCGACGTCACGCTCGGCGGCAGCGCCTTGCCCTGGTCGACGTCCTGCACCGCGGCGGCGGCCGGGTACGCCTCGCCGAGCCGGTCCGCGACCGCCGGCCGGGCGGCGTCGGCTGGCTGCTCGGGCAGCGTGCCCGTCATCGGCTGGCCGGTGAAGACCGTCGCCAGCACCCGCCGGAAGCGCAGCTGGCCGGTGCCCACGAGCTCGCGCAGCATTGTCTCGCCGGCGCCGCGGCCCCGCAGCACAAGTCGATCTCCATCGCGGTCGACCTGCGGGTCCTCGACGTTGGCCGTCCGCATGCGGGTGAGCAGCACCTGCCGGGCCCGGTCGAGATCCGCGTCGCTGGGCGCGCCGCCGTCGGGCCGCTTCGCCTGGACCGAGACGGATGCCTCGGGCAGCTCGCCGGCCCGGCCGAGCACGGTGACGATGCCCCAGGAGGCCAGGCCGATCAGCAGGATGACCGCACCGATCAACCCGAGCACCTGCGCACGTCGAACTGCCATGGCGCCACTCTATTCACGCGGATCAAGGACCCGCGCCGAGGTGGGATCCCCCGGTTCCCTCGGATCGGGGCACACGGCCGCCGTCGACTGCGACTTCATGATCGCGGACGTTTCTGTATCGAACACGGACCAGAAACGTCCGTGATCATGGTTAGGGCGGGGCCGCCGCCGGCGCCCACGAACGCTAGCCGTGGGCTACCGGGACCACGTCCGGGGCCTCGCGGCGGGTCAGGTCGGCCGTGCGGTCGTCGGGCTGGTCCTGGGAGGCGCGCTCCGCCTCCACGCGGCGGCGGTAGCTTTCCACCTCGCGGTCCAGCTGCTCCGGGGACCAGTCCAGCAGGCCCGCCATCTGCTGCGCCACCGGGCGCAGGGCCGTCAAGCCGCGGTCGAACGTCTCGATCGATGCCCTCGTGCGCCTGGTCAGGACGTCCTCGACGTGGCGGGCGCCCTCCGCCAGCACCGCATACGCCACCTCCGCGCGCAGGTAGTCCTCCGCGCCCTCCAGCGGGTCGGCCAGCGACGGGTCGGTGCGGATCAGGTCCAGGACCTCGTCCACCAGGGAGCCGTAGCGGCCGAGCAGGTGCTCGATCCTCGCCACGTGCACGCCGCTCGACGCGGACAGGGCCGCGCGCTGGTTCCACATCGCGGCGTAGCCCTCGGCGCCCAGCAGGGGGACCTTGTCGGTGCAGGAGGGCGGCACGGCGCCGCCCAGGGCGTGAGCCACCGCGTCGACCGCGTCCGAGGCCATCACGCGGTACGTGGTGTACTTGCCGCCGGCCACCGCCACCACGCCGGGGACCGGAGTGGCCACCACGTGCTCGCGGGAGAGCTTCGACGTCAGCTCCGACTCGCCGGCCAGCAGCGGGCGCAGGCCCGCGTACACGCCCTCCACGTCCTCCGGGCGCAACGGCGTGACCATGACCTTGTTGACCTCGCCGAGCAGGTATTCGATGTCGCTGCGGGTGGCGGCCGGATGGGACTTGTCCAGGGTCCAGTCCGTGTCCGTCGTGCCGATGATCCAGTGCCGGCCCCACGGGATGACGAACAGGACGCTCGCCGCGGTGCGCAGGATCAGCGCCGACGTCGACTGAATTCGATCCCGCGGTACCACCAGATGCACGCCCTTGGAGGCGCGGACCTGGAACTGGCCGCGTTCGCCGATCAGGGCCTGGGTGTCGTCCGTCCACACGCCCGTGGCGTTGACGACCTGGCGGGCGCGGACCTCGAACTCGCGGTCGTCCTCGAGGTCGCGGACGCGGACGCCGGTGACCCGGCCGCCCTCGCGGAGGAAGCCGATGACCTGGGTGCGCGGCGCGACGTGGGCGCCGTAGGCGGCGGCCGTGCGGACCACGAACATGGTGTGGCGGGCGTCGTCGACCTGGGCGTCCCAGTACTGCACGGCGCCGACGAAGCTGTCCCGCCGCAGCGCCGGGCACAGCCGCAGCGCCTGGCGGCGGGTCAGCTGCCGGTGGTGCGGCATCCCGCGGCCGGCCATCCCGTCGTACAGCGTGATCCCGGAACCGACGTAGAAGCGTTCCCAGACCGCGCGCGTCAGCGGGTAGAGGAACGGCACCGGGCGCACCAGGTGCGGGGCCAGGCGGTGCAGGAGCAGGCCCCGCTCACGCAGCGCCTCCCGTACCAGCTGGAAATCCAGCATCTCGAGATAGCGCAGCCCGCCGTGGATGAGCTTGCTGGAGCGGCTCGACGTGCCGCTGGCCCAGTCGCGCATCTCCAGCAGGCCCGTGGACAGGCCGCGGGTCGTCGCGTCGAGGGCGCAGCCGGCCCCGACGACGCCGCCGCCGACCACCAGAACGTCGAGCTCCGTCGACTCCATGAAAGCGATAGCCGCCGATCGCGACGACGGCGACATAGGTGCGGCATGCATCAGGCAGCTCCGATCTCGACCCAGTCGAGCGCCCGAGAAACGGCCATCTTCCAGCGGCGGTATCCCTCGGCGCGCTGCGACGACGACCACGTGGGTTGCCAGCGGCGCGACTCGTCCCAGTTGGCGCGCAGGTCGTCCGGCGAGTCCCAGAAGCCCGTCGCCAGCCCGGCCGCGTACGCGGCGCCCAGGGCGGTGGTCTCGGCGACCCGCGGGCGGCTGACCGGCACGCCCAGGATGTCGGCCTGCAGCTGCATGCACAGGTCGTTGGCGGTGACGCCACCGTCGACCTTGAGCACGTCGAGCGTCACGCCGCTGTCCTGCTGCATCGCCTCGACGACGTCGCGCGACTGGTAGCAGATCGCCTCCAGCGTCGCGCGAACCAGGTGGGCGTCGGTGTTGAAGCGGGACAGGCCGACGATCGCGCCGCGCGCGTCGGGCCGCCAGTAGGGGGCGAACAGGCCGGAGAAGGCGGGCACGAAGTACATGCCGCCGTTGTCGGCCACCTTCGACGCGAGCGTCTCGCTCTCGGCGGCGGTGGCGATGACGCGCAGCTGGTCACGCAGCCACTGCACGGCCGAGCCGGTGACGGCGATCGATCCTTCGAGCGCGTAGGCGGCGGGCTGGCCGGCGAACTGGTAGGCGACCGTCGTCAGGAGCCCGCGGGACGAGCGCACGAGGGAAGGGCCCGTGTTGAGCAGCAGGAAGTTGCCGGTGCCGTAGGTGTTCTTCGCCTCGCCGGCGGCGAAGCAGACCTGCCCGACGACCGCGGCGTGCTGGTCGCCGAGCGCGGCGGTGAGCGGGACGCCGTCGGGGGTGCGGCCGTAGGACGCCGGGTCCGACGACGGGCGGATCTGCGGCAGCATCGCCCGCGGTACCCCGAAAATCCTCAGCAGCTGGTCGTCCCACTGCAGCGTCTCGAGGTTCATGAGCATGGTGCGGCTGGCGTTGGTCACGTCGGTGACGTGAACGCCGCCGTCGGGGCCGCCGGTGAGGTTCCACAGCAACCAGGTGTCGATCGTGCCGAAGAGCGCGTCGCCGTTGAGGGCCGCGCGGCGCAGCCCGTCGACGTTCTCCAGCAGCCACTGCAGCTTGCCACCGGCGAAGTACGTGGCGGGCAGCAGGCCGCTGCGCTGCCGGATGACCCGCCCGCGCACGTCACGGTCGAGCTCGGTGACGATGCGGTCGGTGCGGGTGTCCTGCCACACGATCGCGTTGGCGTACGGCCGGCCGGTGCGCCGGTCCCACACGACCGTCGTCTCGCGCTGGTTGGTGATGCCGAGCGCCCGCAGCCGCAGGCCGGCGAACGCCTCGCGGGCCACGTCGTTGGTGCGTTCCCAGATCTCGACCGGGTCGTGCTCGACCCATCCGGCGCGGGGCAGGATCTGCCGGTGCTCCAGCTGGTGCTGGGCGAGGACCCGGCCGGCATGGTCGAACACCATCGCGCGGGTGCTGGTGGTGCCCTGGTCGATCGCGCCGATGTACTCATCCACTGGTCGTCTCCACCCTTCCGGGCTCGCGCTGCTCGGCCGGCACGGGCAGGTAGCGGCTCACCATCACCCGGTACAGACCGGCGCCGACGATCCCGCCGATGATCGGCGCGACGATCGGCACCCAGAAGTACGGGTAACCCGTCTGGTCGACGAAGGCGGTGCTGTAGCCGGTCAGGAACGACGCCACCCGCGGGCCGAGGTCGCGGGCCGGGTTGATCGCGTAGCCGGCCGCGGCGCCCCACGCCATGCCGATCGCGACGACGATGAGGCCGATGATGAACGGCTGGAGGTTCGCCTTCGGCGCCGTGTTCAGCAGGTCGGTCACGGCCAGAATCAGGAACAGCAGGATCGCGGTGCCGATGACCTGGTCGCGGAACGCGCCGAACACGTCGACGGGCAGGGTGCCGTTGCCGGGCAGCGTCGAGAACACGTACTGCGTCTTCATCGTCAGGCCGGGGTCGAAGGCGTGCAGGATCGAGCCGTAGTTCCAGCGCACGAGCAGCGCGCCGACGAACGCGCCGACGGTCTGCGCCAGCGAGTACGGCAGGACCTTGCGCCACGCGAAGCCGCTGAACATCGCGAGGGCGACGGTCACCGCCGGGTTGAGGTGCCCGCCGCTGAGCCGGCCGGCGACGTACACGCCGAAGGTCACCCCGAAGCCCCATCCCCACGCGATGCTGTCGTGGCCGCCCAGCCCGGCGGCGACCACCTGCGCGACGGCTGCGCACCCGAACAGGATGAGGATCATCGTGCCGGCGAACTCCGCGGCAAGCTCCCCCATCAGCCTGCGGTCCCGCAACCAGCGCCTCATGCGCCGGGAGCTACCCGCGCCACCGCGACCTACGCACGGTAGGTTGGCGGCATGGCACGGAAGATCGCGACCAACGACCGCGTCGACCGGGCCGCGCTGCTGGAGTTCCTCCGGCCGCGGCACCGGGCGATCATCATGACCACGCGGCCCGACGGGCGGCCACAGGCGTCGCCGGTGGCCTGCGGCGTCGACGCCGAGGGGCGCATCGTCGTGTCGACGTATCCGGAGCGGGCGAAGGTACGCAACCTGCGGCGCGACCCGCGCGTGTCGGTCGTGGTGCTGTCCGACGAGTGGAACGACGCCTGGGTGCAGGTCGACGGGACGGCCGAGGTGCTCGACCTGCCCGACGCGCTGGAGCCGCTGGTGGAGTACTTCCGCTGCATCTCCGGCGAGCACCCCGACTGGGACGAGTACCGCGCGGCGATGGTCGCGCAGGGCAAGTCCCTCGTCCGCGTCACGATCGACGCGTGGGGACCGGTGGCCACCGGCGGCTTCCCGGCCCGCCTCGCCGAAGCCGGCTGAGCGTGCGGGCCGTCGTCTTCGACTTCTTCGGCACGCTCACCGACCCCGGCATCGAGGCCGGCCGCCGCGGCGCGTTCGCGGCGACCGCGGCCCTGCTCGGCGTGCCGGCCGAGCCGTTCTGCACCGCCATGTCCACGTCGTTCGGCGAGCGGATCACCGGGCGCCACGGGCACACCCGCCCGATGCTGCGGGCGATGGCCGCCCGCTGCGGCGCCGAGCCGTCCGAGGCGCAGCTCGACGCGGCCGTCGCCGCCCACCACGCCGGCTCCGCCCGGCTGTGGGCGCCCCGGCCCGGCGCGCTGGAGACGCTCGCCCTGCTGCGCGCGGCCGGGTTTCGCATCGCCGTGCTCAGCGACTGCGGCGCCGAGCTGTGCGACGGCTGGCCCTCGACGCCGTACGCGCCGCACGTCGACGCCACCGTCTTCTCCTGGCAGGAGGGCTGCCGCAAGCCCGACCCGCGGCTCTACGCCACCGCCGCGCAGCGGCTCGGCGTCGCGGCGCGCGAGTGCTGGTTCGTCGGCGACGGCGGCAGCCGCGAGCACCAGGGCGCCCGCGCCGCGGGGATGCGGCCGGTCCTCGTCACCAACGCGGGCTACCCCGGCGCCTGGCGGTTCCGGGACGACCCGGACACGTTCGTGCCGGAGTTGACGATCGACCATTTCCCCGAGGTGTACCGCCTGATCGTCCCTGTCAAGGCTTGACGCTCGGTCGGCGCTGAGTACAGTCACGGCGTTGTGGATCGCATCGACGTGCCGTTCTGCGGCGACGGGGCCGGCACCGCGGAGCTGACCTGGGGCCAGCGGGCGATGTGGCAGGCCATGGTGCGGGAGCGGTCCTGGCTGCCGATGGGCGGGCGGCGTCCCGTGCCGCCCGGCACGACGCTCGACGACGTGGCGGCGGAGCTGCGGTACACCATGGGCCGCTATCAATCGTTCCGCACGACCCTGCGATCACGCGCCGGCGCCCCGCCGCGGCAGGTGGTGGCCGGCGAGGGCACGGCGCGGCTGGACGTGGTCGACGCCGGGCACGAGGATCCGGAGGTCGTCGCCGCCGCCGTCGAGCGCGACCTGCGGGCGGCCTCGCCCGATCTCGAGGGCGATTTCCCCATGCGCATGGCGGTCGTGCTGTCCAGCGGTACCCCGAGCAGGCTGGTCGCCATCATGCCGCACCTGGTCACCGACGGGATCGGCGCCGCGGTCATGGTGGACGAGGTGACCCGGCGGGTGGCCGGGCCGCCGGAGGGCCTGCAGCCCCTGGACCTGGCGGCGTGGCAGGCGTCAGCGTCCGGTGAGCGGCAGCACGCGGCGGCGCGGCGGCACTGGGAGCGGCACGCCGCGCTGCTGTCGCCGTTCGGCTCCGGCCCGGCCGGCGCCGCACGCAAGGGCGTCTTCGTGTCGCCGGCCCTCGCCGCCGCGCTCCCGGCGGTGTCGGCGTCGACCGGCGTCGATTCGGCGACGGTACTACTGGCCGCGTACATGACGGTCCTGAGCCGCATCACCGGCGCGGGCACCGTCGCGGTCCGGCAGGTGGTGAGCAACCGGTTCCGCAGCGGGCTGGCCGGGATCGTCAGCCCGATCACGCAGCTCGGGCTGTGCGTGGCCGACGTGTCCGGCTCCTTCGACGCCGCTCTGGCGGCCGTCGCCCGGGCGTCGCTGCCGGCGCAGAAGCACGCGTACTACGACCCGTTCGCCGTCGGCGCCGACGCCCGTACCGCATGCCTCAACGACCGCCGGTCCGTCCGCGCCGCCGCCGGGGCCGCCTCCTGGGAGCCGGGATCGTTCACCTGGGTCGAACCGCCGGTCGGCCCGACCGAGCCGCTGTTCGTCCACGTCGACGACGAGCCGGGCGCGCTGCGGCTCACCGTCGACGTGTCCGTGCTGTCCGATCCGGACGCCGAGGGGTGCGTGCGGGGTATCGAGACGCTGCTGGTCTCGGCCGCTCAGCGGGCGTAGGCGGGCAGCGGCTCGCGCTGCCGCAGCCACCGCTGCGGGACGCCGTCGCGGCCGGTGTACGCGGCGACGATCCCGCCGACGATCGCCGCCGTCGTGTCGACGTCGCCGCCCGCCGCGACGCACTCCGTGATCGCCGTCTCGTAGTCGTCGAGGTGGTGGGCCGCCACCCACAGCGTGAACGGGACGGTGTCCTGGGCGAGCACCTGCGAACCGTTGCCAAGCACGTACGCGGCCTCGGCGCGGCCGGTGACGATCTTGGCCCGCTCGATCCCGGTGCGGACCCGGCTGTCCACGATGTACGCCAGCACCGTGTCGAGCAGCTCGGCGGATGCAGGCGGGTTGCGGGTGAGGCGCGCCCAGCCCGCCTCGGCCGCGGCGACCGCCACGGCGACAGCGCCGAGGATCGCCTCCGGGTGGGCGTGCGTGACCTCGGCCGATCGCATCGCCTCCAGCGCGGCGGTGCTCGGGTCACCGGCGTGGAAGGCACCGAGGGGCGCGACCCGCATGGCGGCGCCGTTGCCCATCGACCCCTGGTTGTGGAAGGCCTCGCGGGCGGCGTCGCGCCAGGGCACGCCGTCGCGGATGCGGTGCAGGACGACGACGGCGCCGCCGCCGTAGCCACGGTAGGGCTCGCAGCGCTCCGCGAACGCGCCGGCGAGCCGGTCCTGGTCAATTTGCTGGTGGTCGCGCAGCTCCGCAACGAGGGAGCACGCCATCTCGGTGTCGTCGGTCCAGGGCCATTGCCCGGTCGCGGTCCCGATCCCGCCCGGCACGAAGTGCTGGGCGCCGAACGCGTCGCCGACGGAGAGCCCGTCGAGGCTGTCGTGACAGAGGTCGATATGGGTCATGGGAGCCCTTATCGTGCCACTTCAGGCCCTCCGGCCGCACCCTCCTTCACCGTCGTTCCCGCGCTTCTTGCTGTGCCGACTCCTGAGCTGACGCTCGGCTCGTCTCCTGGCTCGTCTCCTGGCTCGTCTCCTGGCTCGTCTCCTGGCTCGTCTCCCGGCTCGTTTCCCGGCTCGCCGTCTGGGTTGTCTCCCGGCTCGCCGTCTGGGTTGTCTCCCGGCTCGCCG
>NZ_BMPI01000056.1:40776-77220 GCF_014647515.1 Dactylosporangium sucinum
GCTCGCCGCCTGGCTCGTCTCCTGGGTTGTCTCGTGGGTTGTCTCGTGGGTTGTCTCGTGGGCTTTCTCCGGCGGTGGGCGGTGGACGGCCAGCGCGACGGCGACCAGGGCGATGCCCGCGACGTCCTGTGCGGTTGGCAGCTGGGCCAGCACCACCAGACCGACGACCGCCGCGGAGGCGGGCAGGACGCTGAGCATCAATGCGAACGTCGACCGGCGCACGCGGGCCATCGCGAGCTGGTCGGCGACATACGGGATCACGGATGAGCACACGGCGACGCCCAGTCCGGCCAGCAGCCACGTGGGATGCATCAGGGCCGGTGCGGCGTCGAGCACTCCGACGGGTGCCGCCACCACCGTGGCCACGAGCATAGCCCCACCCAGCCGGTCCACGCCGCCCCACGCCCCACCCGCTACCGATTCCGTCGCCAATCGATGACCCAACGTGATGTACACCATGAACAACCCGCAGTTGAGGAACGCGAACACCAGCCCGAGCGGCTCGCCGCCGAGGCGGACCTCGGTCAGCAGCGCCACACCGGCCACCGCCAGGACCAGCGCGAGGGCGTTGCGCGGCCCGCGGACGCCCGCCGCGGCCAGCACGACGACGCCGAGGAACTCGATCGCACCGACCGTCGCGAGCGGCAGGCGTTCGATGGCCAGGTAGAACACCGTGTTCATGGCCGCCAGCGCCGCGCCGAAGCCGAGCAGGACCGGGCCGCCCCGGCGCAGGGTCCGCCACGGGCGGCGCCACGCCGTGAACACCAGCGCCGCGAAGGCGACGCGGAGCCAGGCGACGCCGGCGGCATCGACATGCGCGAACAGCAGCACGGCAAAGGCGGGGCCGAGGTAGTGGAAGACGGCGCTGACGGCCAGCAGCGCCGGGGCCGGAACTCGCGTGGTCACTGGTCGATCGTGGTCCGCCCGCGGTACAACGTGAATGGCCGAATGAAGGTGGAGGGATCGTTGTGGCTGCAGATTCCAGGCATCCGCTGCTCGACACAATCAACCTGAAACTGCTCGCGGAGCTGAGCGCCAATCCTCGGCTATCGATGTCGGAGCTGGGGCGCAGGGTGCGGATGTCGGCGCCGGCGGTGACGGAGCGCGTGCAGCGGCTGGAGCAGGCGGGGATCATCAAGGGGTACCGGTTGTTGCTCGATCCGGAGACCTTCGGGCTTCCGGTGACGGCGCTGGTGCGGGTGCGGCCGGGGCCGGGTCAGCTGCCGGCCGTGGCGCAGGCGGCGCAGGAGACGCCGCAGGTCGTGGAGTGCCTGCGGGTCACGGGCGAGGACTGCTTCGTGCTGACGGTTCACGCTCCGTCACTGGCGGCGCTGGAGGAGGTGCTCGACCGGTTCCTCCTGCACGGGCAGACGACCACGTCGATCGTCGTTTCGACGCCGGTACCGCTGCGCTCGCCGCCGCTGGAATGATCTTGCCGAAAAATGTCGGTGGGTGCGGCTATGGTCTGGGCTGTGAACGCGGTGCAGACGTATCGGTATCTCGCCCCCTCCGGGCTGAGCAGCTCCGGAGTGGCCCTGCAGACGAGCGGCGGGCCGGCCGCCAACCCCCGGTTCTTCAGCGGCTTCCTCACGACGCCGCCGGCCGCGGCGGCCGGGTTGCTGGCGGTGGCCGAGGTGGCCCGCACGCGGTATTTCCAGCCGGTGAGCCCGGCCAGCCTCGACCCGGTCGTCACCGGCAGCGCCGACCGCCTGCGGTTCGAGTCGTTCTCCGGCTGCTGCGGGGTGTATGCGCGGCTGGACGCGCTGCCGGCCGGGCTCGACGGCGAGATCGTCGCGCACGGCACCACCAACGTCGACGTCAACCGGCCGCTGCGGGAGGCGCTGGCCCGGGTGGCCGGGATCGAGCCGCTGCACCTGTCGGTCGGGCCCGACGACCTCACCGTGTCCACCATGGACGGCTCGGTGGTGGAGCGGAAGGTGCCGCTGCCGTCGCGGTGGCTGCGCGGGTTCGCCGAGGTGCACGTGCTGGCCGCCGCGTTCGAGCCGCGGGCCGAGCTGCCGGCGGCGGAGGCGGCCGCGTTCCTGCGCCGGCTGCCCGGCGCGAGCGACCGGTCGGTGCTGTGGGCGGTGCCCGCCGGGCGGACGCTGCGGCTCACGTCGCGGCCGGCGCCGGGCGCGGTCTGCCTTGCCGGCGCCGGGCGGCTGGCGGCGCTGCGCGGCATGCTGCGGTTCGCGACCGCGCTGCGGGTCTACGGGCCGGCCGTGCGCGCCGGGTCGGCGCCGGTGGCCAGCACCTGGGAGCTCGACACCGGCGCCCTGCGGCTGTCGCTGACGCTGTCGCCGGAGCCCCATCGCGGGTTCTCCGGCGAGGGTGCGGCGCTCACCGCGCTGGCCGGCGACGACGTCACCGACGACGCCGAGCTGGTGAGCGCGCTGCTGTCCTGGGACCCGACGATCGACGTCGACGCCCTCGCCACGGCGGCGGGCCTCGACGCCGGCCGGGTCCGCGGCGCGCTGGCCCAGCTCGGCACCGCTGGGCGGGTCGGGTTCGACGTGTCCGAGGCGGCGTATTTCCACCGCGTCATGCCGTATGAGGCGGGCCGGGCCGAGCGCGACAACCCGCGGCTCGCCGGCGCACGGGCCCTCGCCGACGCGGGCGCCGTCGAGCTCGACGGCGACACCGCGGCGACGGTGCGCAGCGGCGACCAGGTCTATCGGGTGCGCCGCCGGCCCGACGGCGGTCTCACCTGCACCTGCCCCTGGTGGGCCAAGCACCGCGGCGACCGCGGCCCCTGCAAGCACGCCCTCGCGGTGTCGATGACGGTGCGGGTGCCGGCGTGAGCGCCGGGCTGTTCGACTTCGACCAGCTGACCGACGGGCGGGTCGGCGCCACCGCGACGGCGTTCGCGGGATTCGACGAGGCGCAGCGGGCGGTGCTGGCGGGCGAGCTCACGGCCTACCTGAAGCGCCGCCGCGACAACTGGTGGTGGGGCAACGATGCGTCGGCGCTCGCGGTCGCGACCGTGGGCTGCGCGCCGAGCGCCGCGGCGGCCGCGAAGATCCTGGCCCGCACCGCCGTGGCCGTGCCGGGCGATGCCCTGCTGCCGGTGCGGACCGTCGCCGTGGCGCGGGGCGTGACCTGGCTGCCCGACCTGGCCCACCGAATTGCCGCCACCTTCACGCGGGACGACTTCAACCGCTGGCCGTTCGTCGCCGGGCTCCTCGTGGACGCCGGCGCGGCGCCGCCCACGGGCGAGCACTTCATTCGCGGCTGGCTCGCCCACCTCGGCTTCCCCGCCGACCACCGCGCCCGCTCGCGGCCGGTGCTCGACCGGCTGCGCACCAACCCGTTCCTCGACGTGTTGCTGCCGGCGATGTTCGAGCACGACGACGTCCCGGCCGGCCTGCTGCTGTATGAGGCGCATCACGACGGGCGGCTCGGGCTGGTGCAGGCGCTGGCCGTGCTCGCCGGGGAGGGGCGGCTCGACCGGGCCGCACTGCTGGACGGCTGCGTGGCCGGGCTGCTGCGCGGCGGCCGGCCGGGCGCCCAGCGCGGGCTGCTCGCGCTGCACGACGCCCTGGCGCCGACGACGGCGGACGTCACCGCCCGCGCCCGGGACTACCTGCGGCTGCTCGCCGACGGGCCGGCCCAGGCGGCGGGCATGGCCCAGAAGGCGCTGCGCGACGCCGACGCGGCCGAGCCCGAGGCGCTGCTCGACGCCTCCGCCGCGGTGCTGCTGCGGCCCGACAAGGGGCTGGTCCGGGCGCAGCTCAGCTGGCTCGGCCGGGCCGCGGCCCGCCACCCCGGCCGGGCCGCCGAGTTCGGCGCCGCCATCGCCGTCGCCTGCTCGCACGACGCCGTCGACATCCGCGAGCGGGCCGCCGCGCTCGCCGCGAAGCACGGCGCTGCCCCGGCCGGGCCCGCCGGTGCCGCCGGTGCCGTTCTCATCGGCTCGGGCGACGACCTTCCGCCGCCCGCCGGCCCGGCCCCCGCCCCGGCGCCGATCACCGACCCGGACGAGCTGGCGGAGGAGCTGGCCGCGCTCTCCGACTGGCGGACCCCGACCGCGCCGGCACTGGAGCGGGTCATCGACGCCGTGGTGCGGCTCGCCGGCACCGATCGCGACCGGGTCGCGAAGTCCCTCATGCCGGTCGTCGAGCGGCACGGCCGCTACCCCGGCGATCCGGGCTTCCACGCGTCGGCGCTGCTGTTCGCCGCCGTGTGGTCGGCGATCGACCAGCCCGGCCAGCGGGCGCATCGGGAGCGCTGGGCGGCCAACCTGGCGGCGATCCGGCGCGGCGGCTCGGCCCAGCAGGTGCCGGCCGACTCCCGCGTCCCCCCGCCGCAGCGGCTCCTGCGGGCCCGGCTGGCCGAGGCGGGCCTCTACGGCGGCGGGTTCGACGGCCCGACCGCCCGCCCCGGCGGCCTGCTCGCCGCGCCGACCTCGGCCAACGGCGCGCTCGACCCGGCCGTGCTGCTCGACCGGCTGACCGCGCTCGGCGACGACCAGCCCTGGGACTGGGACCTCACGCAGGCCCTGCTGCGGCTGCCCCCGGTCGTCGACGAGCCGCTCGCCGCCCGCGCCGCGGCCCTGCGCACGCCCGGCGGCGACCGCCTCGCGGCCTGGCTGCGCGCGGGCGGCCTGCCCGCGCCGGTCCTCACCGTCGCCGACACCACCCGCGTCCACCCCCGCGACGTCCGGCACGACCGGTGGGCACACGGCGACCGCATCAAGGTCACGCTGGAGCAGGCCTGGCACCCGGACGACCGCGCGCTCATGCTCGGCTTCCACATCCCGTCGCTGGGCGCCAGCTTCGGCGACGCGGTGCTGCTGTGGCCATCGGTCCTGCCGGGATATCGCGCGCTCGTCGCCGCCTACGTCCTGCCCGAGGTCGCCGCCGCCGCGGACCTGGAGCAGCGCGGCTCCGCCGCCGTCCTCCCCCTGCTGGCCGAGTGCACGGGCGACGGCTCGCCGGCGCTGCCGGTCACGCTGGCGTATGGTCTCGTCGCCCGCCACGAGCCCGACCGCACCGCCGCCCTGGACGCCCTGCTGATGCTGGCCGCCGGCGGCGACCTCGACGCCCCAGCCGTGGGCACCCACCTCGGCACCCTGGGCGCGTCCTCGATGGCCCCGGTCGCCCGCGCCGTGCTCCCGTTACGCGACGCCGCCACCGCCGGCGCACCGCTGACCGTGTGGCGAATCCTCCAGGCCGCGTTACCGGCCCTGCTGGCGGCCCCGACCCCGCCGCGCGGCACCCCGGACCTGCTGACGTTGGCGGCCGAGACGGCGACGGCCACGGCCGGCCGGGGCCCGGTCGCGGGCTTGGCCGACCTGGCCGCGCGCCGCGGCTCGTCCCGCCTGCTCACGGAGGCCCGCCGCCTGGCGTCGGCGTTGTCCTCGGCCGGCTGATCCGCCCGCCCCGTGGCGGGTCAGGCGCCTCGCGGTCGGCGGCCGGCCCGTCGACTTCGGCGCCGTCGGGTCCGTCCCGCTGGCTCGCTGTCGCTTCCAGCTCCGTGCCGGCCCGACGCCGCGCTCCGCGCAGGTCAGGGCAGGGTCGCTGCGCCACCTCCGCGGGCATGAGCCGCCGCGGGTCGGTCGCCGGTTCATGATCGCGGACGTTTCTGTGTCGCCGGCGATACACAAACGTCCGCGATCATGATGGCCCTATCCAGCCGACCGCTGCGGCGCCTCCGCGTGTTACGCCAGCGGGGTCACTGCCTTCTTGAAGGTGGCTTTCGTGGACTCGATCGCCTTGTCGCGCAGCGCGGTCTTCTCCTGCGCTGTCCAGCCGACCGCGTCCGCTCGCACCACGGTCAGGTTCGTCGTCCAGACCAGGTTGTTGTCGCGGGCGGTCACGACCAGGGTCAGGGTGCGCTTCTCCAGGTCGGTGCTCGAGTGCTGTTCATACGCGAAGCCCTGTTCGCCCAGGCCGTCGACCGTTGTCACCTGGCTGTTGAGGCGGGCGTTGTCGACCGTGCCCTGGAAGGTTGTGCCGGCCGTGCCCAGGTCGGCGTACACCTGGGCGTTGAAGCTGATCGTCGCCGCCTGGTAGCCCGTCGGGCTGGTCTCGTTCCTCGTCCTCGTCAGGGTGCAGATGCTGTAGCCGAAGACCGTGGTCAGCTGGCGTTGGGCACCCGGATCGCCGGTCGCCTTCGGATACTGGGCGGTGATCGCGGACACGTCCGCCGAGTCGCACAGGTTGGCCGGGAGCTTGGTCATGACGTACTTGCCCGCGGCGCCCCGGAGGTGGGTCGAGCTGCCCGCGGTCGACGGGGTCGCGTCGCCCGGGGTGGCGTCGCCGGTGCCGAGGAGCTTCACGGCGGCGAAGGCGGCTCCCGACAGTACCGCCAGGACCGCCACGACTGCGAGGACCGTCGCGGCTGGGGAGCGGCGGCGTGGCCTCGGGCCGGACGGTGGGCGGGGCGTTGCCTGCGGGCCCGGCGGGGACGAGATCGGGGGCGGCGGGAGCTGGGCGTCCGTCGAGTACGGGCCCGCCACGGCCGGGTTGGCGGAGATCTGGGTCGCCGGGGAGTACGGGACCGACGGGGACACCGGAGACGCCGGGTACGGGGACGTCGGAGCGAACGGAGGCGCGTACGGCGGGCCCGAGGCCGGGACGCCGGGAGGAGCGAACGGCGGGCCCGAGGACGGGATGCCCGCAGGGGCGTACGGCGGGGCCGAGGACGGCGGGGCGAACGGCGCTGCCGAGAACGTCGACGTGGACGGGAACGCCGTCGTTGCCGGGCCCATTGTCGCGGTCGGGAAGGCCTGCGTGGCCGGGGGCAGGCTCGACGCGTACAGCGAGCCTTCCGCGACCACCAGCTCCGGCTGCTCGGCCACGAGCGGCGCGATGCCCAGGGCCTCGTGCAGCAGCGTCGCGACCAGCGGGATGCGGCTCGATCCGCCGACCAGGAACACGCCCGCCACCGACGACGCCGGGACGCCGGACTGCTGGAGCAGGGCGCGGGTCATCGCGATCGTCGGGCGCAGCACCGGGCGGGCCAGCCCCTCCAACTGCTCGCGGCCGAGCGGCACCTCCTTGGCCAGCGCCGGCACCATGACCAGCGTGCCGCTGGCGCGGGAAAGCATCTCCTTGGCCGAGCGGACGTCGTCCCACAGCTGGCGGCGGGCGGCCGGGGTCGTCCACAGCTCGCCGTACGTCGCCTGGAGGAACGCGATCACCGCCGCGTCGACGTCCAGGCCGCCGAGGTCGTTGAGGCCGTCGGAGGCGACCGGTGCGAAGCCGGTGGGCTGGCGGCGCAGGAGCGTGACGTCGCAGGTGCCGGCGCCCAGGTCGTAGACGAGCACGCAGGCGCCGACGGGCAGGTCGCCGCCGCGGGCATGGGCGAGGTACATGGCGGCGGCGAGGGGTTCGCCGACGAGCTCGATCCCGCCGTACCCCACCTGCCGCGCGGCCTCGGCGAGCAGTGCCCGCCGGCCGGAGCCCCAGTTCGCGGGGTGGGTGAGGACGATGTCCGCGATCGGGCCGGCGACCCGGGTGGCCTCGGTCGTGACCCGGCGCAGGACGGCCACGATCAGGTCGAGGACCGCGACCTCGGCGTCGCCGAGCAGCACGGTGACGTCGTCGATGCGCCGCTTCGGGTTGGGCTCCAGGCGCTCGGGCGCGCCGCGCGCGAGGTGGGCCGCGTCCCGGCCGGTGTGCAGGCGCCCGTCCAGGCCGAGCAGCACCGCCGACGACAGCAGCGGCGAGCCGTCGAAGAGCAGGGGCAACACGCGACCGTCGGGGCGTTGCAGCATGCCGACCGTCGTCGAGGTGCCGAAGTCCACCCCGAGCCGGAAGCGCTGACCCGTCATGGTCGGCGAGCGTAACAGGCGGTCACGAACCCGGAGCGGGACGCCGCGAGGGCCTCCACAGTGGACTCCACCACATCCCCCGACATGCCGCCAGGGTAACGGTGCGGTTCAACCCCGGCTACGGAGTGTCCGGACCGAGGGCTCCACCTGCCGTCGGTGCACCCGGATCCTTCAGCTCGACGAACAGCGTGTGCGTGCCGGTGCCGCCGGTGTTGTGGCCGCTGTGCTCCTGCGCGGGCAGCCAGCGCACCTCGTTGGCCGGCAGGTCGACGTCGACCTCCCGCCCGCCGGACGAGACGCGGCGGCGGAACGCACTCAGCGTGACCATGACGCTGTCGGGGTGGCGGTGCGGGTTGGTGCGGTCGCCCGGCTGGTCGCGGTACTCCAGCACCCGGACCCGCGCGTTCTCGAACACGACGCGGTAGAGCTGCGGGTCGGTGACGGCGGGGTCGTGGGACTGGAGTTCCATGGGATTACGGTACCATCATGGCAATGCCAGTACCATATGAGTCGACCGGGCGAACGCAGCAGAAGTCGCGGACGAGGCAGGCCCTGGTCGACGCCACCCGGGAGCTGCTCGCACGCGGGCTGACGCCGCAGGTCGAGGAGGCCGCCGAGCACGCGGGCGTGTCGCGCACGACGGCGTACCGCTACTTCGCCAACCAGCGGGCGCTGCTGGTCGCCGCGCACCCGCAGCTGGCGCCGGAGTCGCTGCTGCCCGACGACCCGCCGGACGATCCGCGCGAGCGGCTCGACGCGGTGATCCGGGCGTTCACGCGGTACAACTTCGAGTGGGAGCCCCAGCTGCGCGCCTCGCTGCGGCTGTCGCTGGAGCCCGGCGCCCCCCGGCCGGCGCTGCGACAGGGCCGGGCGATCGCCTGGATCGCCGAGGCTCTGGCACCGCTGCGAGCCACGCACCCGGACCGGGACGTGAACCAGCTGGCGGTGGCGATCCGGTCGGCGACAGGGATCGAGACGCTCGTGTGGTTGCTGGACGTGGCCGGCCAGTCGCGGGACGAGGCGACGGAGACGGTGCTCGGCACGGCTCGCGCGCTGCTGGCGGCCTTCGGCGGTTGACCCGGAATTGTCGTACCCCGTCGGTACGGTGCAGCCATGACGGACCCCGACGACGTTCCGGACACGTATCTGAGCCGGCTGCGGGCGATCTGCGGCGCCCTGCCGGAGACCCAGGAGCAGCCGGCGTGGATCGGCACGCGATGGCGCGTGCGGCAGAAAACGATCGCGCATGTGTACATGCGGGAGGACGGCTGCGTGGTCACGTTCCGCTCACCCGGGGACGAGATCGCGGGGCTGTTAGCCGGCGGGCCCCCGTTCGCCAAGGCCGAGTGGGGCACCGACGTCGTCGTGATGACCCTGAGCGACGACACCGACTGGGAGGAGGTCGCCGAACTGCTGACGGAGAGCTACCGCGTCCAGGCCCCGAAACGCCTCGCACAACACTTGTAGTCGATTCGACTACGGATGTAGTGTGGTCGCATGCCCAACCGGCGTGACGACCTCCTCGACGCTACGATCGACGTGATCGGCGGGTCGGGCATCCGTGCCCTCACCCACCGGGCGGTCGACGCCGCGGCTGGCCTGCCCGCCGGATCCACGTCCAACCTGTTCCGCACGCGCGAGGCGCTCATCAACGCGGTCGTCGAGCGGTTCGCGGAGCGGGAGCGGGCAAACTGGGAGGAGATCGCGCTCACCGCACTGCCGACGACGCCGTCCGAGCTGGCCGACGTGATGATCCGCGCGACCCACACGGCGACGGGGCCGCAGCGGACGCTGACGCTGTGCCGCTACGCGATCCTGGTCGAATCGGCGATCCAGCCCGCGCTGCGCGAGCAGCTGCTGGCGACCGGCGCGCGGGTCAACGCGTGGTTCCGCACCTGGCTGAGGGCGGCCGGCTCGGCCGACCCGGACCGGGACGGGCCGCTGCTCGCGAACCACTGGACCGGGCTGATCCTGCACGAGCTCGCCATTCCCGCCCCGGCCTTCGACCCGGGCCCGCAGATCCGCGCCATGGTCGAGGCCGTCATCCGCCCCGCCCAGGAGGTGGCGTCATGAACGACGACCAGGTCTGGCTCGCGATCGACCGGCAGCGGACCGCTGTGGTTGAGCTGCTCGGCTCGTTACCGGCCGAGGAGTGGCAGCACGACTCGCTGTGCGCGGGGTGGACCGTCCGGGAGGTGGCCGCGCACCTGACGCTGCAGGAGCTGCGGTTCGGGCAGCTGCTCGCCGCGCTGCCGGCGATGGCGCGGGCCCGGTTCGACGTGGAGCGGCTCACGCACGACCTGGCCTGCGCGCGGGCCCGGGAGCTGACCCCGGAGGCGATCGTCGCGGCGATCCGGGCGACGATCGGCAACCGGCGGCACAATGCCGGGGTCACGGTGCGCGAGACGCTCATCGACATCCTGGTGCACGGGCAGGATATCGCCGCGCCGCTCGGCCGGGAGCTGCCGATGGAGCCCGCGGCCGTCGCCGAGGCCATCACACGGATGTGGACCATGCGGTGGCCGCCGCCGTTCCCGGCCACGCGGCGACTGCGCGGGCACCGGCTGGAGGCCACCGACGCCGACTTCGCGATCGGCGACGGGCCGGCCATCCGGGGGCCGATCGGGGCGCTCGCCCTGCTGTGCGCGGGACGCGAGGAGGCCGCACGGCCGCAGTTGAGCGCCTTCTAGCAGCGCGGCGGCTTCCCGCGGCGACTTCCGGCGGCAGCTTCCGGCGGCAGCTGCCCCGCGGCGGCTCCAGGCTGCGGCTGCCCGCGGTGGCTTCCGCGAGCGGCTCGACGTTCATTGGCCGCGTCCGGCGGCAGCTTCGAGCCATCGCGCCCCGCCCGCGCTCGCCGCCCGGCCCGCGGCCCCGGGCACAACCCTGCCCCACCCGCGCTCGCCGCCCGGTCCACAACCCTGCCCCGCCCACGCCCCCGCCGCGCCCTGACCGGTACGCGACCGCCGAGATCCGCGCGTTTCGGCGGCCTCCCAGCAGGACCTCCCAGCAGGGCCGCGCCTCCGCACCCCGCTGCGCCCGCCCGCGGCCGGCCGGGGATAGGACGTCGCTCTGGAACGACATCCGGAATGCCGTCCGGAGTGCATGCCGGCCGGGGGTGGTCAGCGCTTCCTGGCCAGGATGTGGGCCTGGCGGCTGTGTTCCTGCTCGTCGGGCTCGCGGATGAGCTGGGCCAGCACCGCGAAGCCCGCATCCCCCAGCAGCTCCACCACCCGATCCGGCGGGTGGCGGTGGAAGTCCAGCGAGATCTCGCTGCCGAAGCCGTGCGTCACGTGCCGCAGCTCGGTGCGGACCTGGAAGCCCAGCAGCACGTGGCCGCCCGGTGCCAGCACGCGGTGGAACTCGTCGAAGACCGCCGGCAGGTCGGGCAGCGGGATGTTCACGATCGAGTACCAGGCGAGGACGCCGCCCAGCTCACCCGGCGGGAGGTCCAGCGCCGTCATCGTGCCGACCTCGAACGACAGGTGCGGGTAGGTGCGGCGGGCCACCGCGACCATGCCCGGGGCCAGGTCCACGCCGAAGACCTCCAGGCCGCGGCGGTGCAGGTACTCGGTCGTGTTGCCGGGGCCGCAGCCCAGGTCGGCGACCGGGCCGGCGGGCGAGGCGGAGACCAGCTCGGCGAACACCCGGAGCATCGCCCGGCCGAACGGTTTGAAGTCCAGGGCCGACCGCGACTCCTCGGCGTACGCCTCCGCGACGGCCGTCCACGACTCGCGCGTGGCAGCAAGGTAGTCGGTCACCGGCGCATGCTACTGAACGCGATCATCCCCGTGGCCCGGGGTAGAGCGGGCCGGCCGGGGAACGGAAAGACGGTTGCCGGTCATCTCGCGCAAACCCGGCTGTTGCCGGACGGAACGCCGCACTTCGTTCGGCGGTCGTCGTCGCGACACGCCTACGCATAGACGACTTCCTACATTCTCGTCCATCTATTGGTACCGAATGTGGGAGCACAGATGCGCAAGTGGAGCAGGATCGCGGCGACCGTTGCCCTCGGGGCGACGCTGGCCGTGCCCGTCCTCCCGGGCACCGCGGCGGCGGCCGTCAGCGACGCCGACCTGGCGCTGCGGTGGGCGCCGATCCACTACCAGGACGTGGACGTCACCGGCGGGCACGCGATCGCCGGCCGGGCCGACTACATCACCAGGATCGACTTCGACGGCAACTGGGTGGGCCGCGACAACTGGGACCACGCGCCGTCCTACCCGCTGGCGGCGAGCGTCTACTACTCGGTGGTGACGACCAGCACGCACTGGTACCTGACGTACCTCTTCTACCACCCCCGCGACTGGATCGATCACCCGTTCTTCGAGACCGAGCACGAGAACGACGGCGAGGGTGTGCTCTTCACGATCGAGCGCGACGGTTCGCAGTACGGCGTGCTGCGCGCCGCGGTCACCGTCGCGCACTCGGACTTCTACTCGTACACGCCGGCCGGGAGCACCTGGACGACCGGGGGCGAGACGGTCGACGGCACGCTGCAGTTCCAGTCCTCGCCGCACGACTCGTTCCAACACCCGGTGACCGCGCAGGAGACGCACGGTCACGGGCTGAAGGCGTACCCGCAGTACAACATCAACGGCGACGGCATCGTGTACTACTCCTCGGCGACCGTCTCCGAGCTGCCGGCGAACGGCGACGACCGGGACGTACGGTACAAGCTGGTGAACATCTTCGCGGCGGGCGGCCTGTGGGCGCAGCGCAGCAACACCGCCCTGTTCGCGAGCTGGGGCACCTTCGCCGGTGACGACGCCGGCAGCGGCTCCGACGCGTGCGGCTCGGGCACCTGGGACTGCACCACGAACTCGGCGAACGCCCCGTGGGGCTGGGACGACGCCGACGACGTCCCGGGCCGCGGCGAGCTGGCCACCGACCCGGCCCGGGTGGCGGCCGCGTACTTCACGGTGCCCGGCGCGCTCGCCCGCACGTACGAGGTCAATCACTACACGAACCCGGCCTGACCCGGCTACCGTCTCGGGGTGCACGGCATCCTCGAGTACCCCGAGGCGGAGACGCCGGCCGGCCTGCGCGCCCAGGTCGCCGAGCTGCGGCGGGCGGCCTGGCCCGGGCCGGACTTCGCGCACGACCCCGCGCTGCGACCGCTGAGCCTGCTGCTGGTCGACGACGGCACCGTGCTGGCCGCGCTGGACGTCCTGCACAAGGAGCTCGACCACGCCGGCGAGCGGTGGGCCGCGGCCGGCCTCAGCACCGTCGTCACCCACCCCGAGCACCGCGGCCGGGGGCACGGCTCCCGGCTCGTCGCCGCGGCACGCGAGCGCATCGACGCCGACCTCGGCATCTTCACCTGTGACCGGCCGCTCGCGCCGTTCTACACCCGGTCCGGCTGGGTCGAGCTGCCCGGCACCGTGCTCGTCGGCGGTACCGAAGCATCCCCACTCGCCAGTGACCACCCCGGCTTCGACAAGGTCACAATGGCCGGGTTCCGCTCGGCCCGCGCCATCCGCCGGCGTCGGGCCTTCGAGCATTCGCGGATCCTGTTGTACTGCGGGCAGATCGACCGGCTCTGGTAAGGCGCACCGCGAACACTTCTCCCTCCTGCGGCGAACTACTGGTGTGGTCGTCAGAAGCGAGGAGATGGACTTGGTGGTGTTGACACCGTCCGACGCGGACGTCATCGCCGCGGCGGGCCGGGCCCCGGAGCATTTCGCGGTCCTGTTCGACCGGCACTACGCGGCGATCTACGCCTACGCGGCGCGGCGGCTCGGACCGGATCTGGCCGAGGACTTGGCGTCGGAGACGTTCCTGGTGGCGTTCGACCGGCGGGACAAATACGACACGGCCCGCGCCGACGCGCGGCCGTGGCTGTTCGGCATCGTGTCGAACCTCGTCATGCGGCACGGCCGGGCCGAGTCCCGGCGGCTGAGGCTGCTGGCCCGCGCGGCCGCCGAGGGGCCGGCCGACCCGCCGGACGAGTTGGTCGCCGGGCGGGTCGACGCGGCGGTCGCGCGGGGGCGGCTCGCCGCGGCGCTGGCCCGGCTGCCCCTGGCCGACCGCGACGTGCTGCTGCTCGTCGCGTGGGCCGGGCTCAACCAGCAGGAGGCCGCCGAGGCGCTGGGCATCCCGGCCGGCACCGCCCGGTCGCGGCTGCACCGGGCGCGGCAGGCGATGCGGCGCGCACTGGATCTCGAGGTCGAGGAGAACGAATGATGGACGAGATGACGATGCTGCGCGAGGCCTTCGGGCCGGACGCGACGCCGCCGGACGCGGCGCGGGACCGGGCGCGGGTCGCCCTGCTCGACCGGATGGCGCCGGCGGCCCCGCGGCGCCGGTCGCGGCGGTGGGTGCTGCGGGCCGGCCTGACCGGGGCGGTCGCCGCGGCGGCCGTCGTGGCCGGGGTGGCGGTGGAGAACCTCGGCAGCCCCGACGGCGGCGGCCCGCTGCCGTTCCCGCGGCCGGCCAACGCGGCCGAGGTGCTGGAGAACGCCGCCTGGGCGGCCGGCCGGAAGCCGTGGCGGAACCCGCGACCGGACCAGTTCATGTACAAGGAGACGCAGGAGCTGCGCAACCCGCCGGAGATCGAGCGCGACGACCCGAACGGGCACCTGCGCCTCGACGTGGCCCGCAACGTGGTGCGGCGCGAGTGGCACCGGGTCGACGCGCAGATCTGGGCCCGCACCGAGAACGGCCGGCTGGTCATCGAGCGGCAGGGCGACGGCGCCTACTGGAGCCGGCTGGACTACGCCGAGCTGGCTCGGCTCACCACTGCCGACAAGTGGCTGGCCTGGGACCGGACGCCGCGCAACTACGGCGTGGACCTTCCCCGGATCCCCGGCCAGTACGTGCTGCCACCGGCCGTCGAGGCGGCGCTGTTCCGGGCGCTGGCCCGGCGCGACGGTGTGCGGCTCAACCCGGACGCGGTGAACATCGACGGCCGCCCCGCGATCGGCCTGGGCCAGGTCCTCGAGGGGTACCTCGCCGAGGAGCTGCTCTTCGACCGGGAGACGTACGCGCTCATCGGCGAGCGGCTGGTGGCGGTCGCCGACCACACGAACATCGACGAGCACGGCAACCCGGACGTCACCCGCAACGGCGAGCTGCACGTGCAGCGCATCTACACGGCATCGGCGATCGTCGACCACCCCGGCGACACCCGGTAGCGCCACCCGTCGCTCTCGCGAGCTAAGGGTCGTCGCTCTCAGGAGCTAGGGGATTGACCGCTCCTGCCGGGGATGTCTGACGGGGGTCCGGCAGACGAGCATCGACCGCATGTTTCGGGTCCTCACACAACTGGCGCTGCGCCGGCCGGTGCTCGTCATCGTCTTCTGGGTCGCCGTCGTCGGCGTGGGCCTCGGCGTCGGCACCGGGGTCTTCGCGAAGCTCACGGCCGACGTCGCGACCGTGCCCGGCAGCGAGAACGAGCGCGCGATCGAGCTGCGCGACGACGCCGGGCCGCAGCCCCAGCACCTCACCGTGGTCGCGGTCGGCGGGGTGGCCACCACGGCGGCGTTCGCCGAGGTGGCCGCCCTGCCCGGCGTCGTCGAGGTCGGGCCGGCGCTGCCGTCCGGCGACGGGCAGGCGGTGCTGCACGACGTGGTCCTCGCGCCCGGGGCCACGGAGGCGCAGGCGGACGCCGTCGCCGAGCGGCTCCGCTCGGTCGACCGCGAGCGGGTGAGCGTCGCCGGCGGGCCGCTGACCAACCTGGAGTTCGGCGCACAGGCCCAGTCCGACGTCCAGCGCGCCGAGCTGATCACGCTGCCGGTGGTGCTCATCCTGCTGGTCCTGGTCTTCGGCGGGCTGCTCGCGGGCGCGATGCCGCTCGTGGTCGCGGTCGCCGGGATCGGCGGCACGTTCGGCCTGCTGTACCTGTTCAGCTTCGTCACCGACGTCTCCGTCTACGCCATCCAGGTGGTGACGATGCTGAGCGTCGGGCTCGCCGTCGACTACGGGCTGCTGCTCATCAGCCGGTTCCGCACGGAGCGGGCGGTCACGTCCTCGGTCCCCGAGGCGCTGGGCCGGGCGGTCGAGCGGGCCGGGCGGACGATCGCGGTCACCGGGCTGACCGTGGCGGCGAGCCTGCTCGGGCTGGCGGTGTTCCCGGACGCGTTCCTGCGCTCGATGGGTCTCGCCGGCGCCGGGGTGGTGCTGGTGAACATGCTCGCCGTGCTGTCGCTCCTGCCGGCGATCCTGGCGCTCGCCGGCCAGCGGATCAAGCCGGCGGCGCCGGCGGCGGACTCCGGCCTCTTCGCCCGGCTCGCCGCGGCGGTGCAGCGCCGGCCGGTCCTCACCACGCTGGTGACGGCGGTCGCGATGCTGGCCTTGGCCGTGCCGTCGCTGCAGCTGCGGCTGGCGAACAGCGACGCGCGGGCGTTGCCGGCCTCGACGCAGACCCGCCAGCAATACGACGCGCTGGCCGCCCACTTCCCCGAGCTGACCGGGCCCGACGTCATCGCGGCCGTCGCCCGGTCCGGGGCCGGCGACCCGGCGCTGGCGGCGTTCGCCGACCGGGTGCGGGCGGTGCCCGGGGTGGCCTCGGCCAAGGTGGTGCCGGTGTCCGCGACGGTGAGCGTGGTGCGGGCGACGCCGCGGCACGAGCCGTGGACCGCCGAGGGCCGGGCGACGCTGGAGGCGGTGCGCGCGGTGCCGGCGCCGTTCGAGGTGCTGGTGGCGGGCGACGTGGCCCGGCTGGTGGACTACCGCTCGATGCTGTCGCCCTACGGGCCGTGGGCCGCGCTCGTCGTGTTCGCGGCGACGTTCGCCCTGCTGGCCGCGTTCACCCGGTCGGTGCTGCTGCCCCTCAAGGCGGTGCTGACCAGCGTCCTGAGCATCGGGGCGGCGCTGGGCGTCGTGGTCCTGGTGTTCCAGCAGGGCCACCTGGCGACGTGGCTCGGCTCCGAGCAGCTCGACGCGGTGGACCTCACGGTCCCGGTGCTCGTGGCGGCGATCGCGTTCGGCCTGTCGGTCGACTACGAGGTGTTCCTGCTGGCCCGGATCCGCGAACGTTACCTGGAGACCGGCGACGCGCGGGCCTCCGTGGCCACCGGCCTGCAGCAGACCGGCCGGATCGTCACCTCGGCCGCGCTCCTGCTGGTGGTCGTGTTCGCCGGGTTCCTGGTGGGCGGCTTCGCCCCCATCAAGGAGATCGGCGTCGGCCTGGTCGTCGCCATCGTCCTGGACGCGACGCTGGTCCGCATGCTCCTGGTGCCGGCCACGATGACGCTCCTGTCGCACGGGGCCTGGTGGCCCGGCCGCCGCGGCCGGACCCGCCCGCCGGCACCGGTCCCGGCCGTCCGTGCCGAGGAGCCGGCGCGCACCTGACGTGACCGGACCGACCGCCTCCCCGCGCGCGAGTGCCGGCACGCGCCGCGTGGCGGTCGGGGTCGAGCATGATCGCGGACAACCGGCACGCGCCGCGTGGCGGTCGGGGTCGAGCATGATCGCGGACGTTTCTGGGTCGCCGGCGACACACAAACGTCCGTGATCATGATGGCGGGTGGGCGCCGACCGCCTGGCCCTCGCGATCGTGCTCGGCACCCAGGCCCTCGTCGACTATGAGCCGAGATTCCAGTCGGTGCTCTCGGCGGTGAACTGGTTGAACGGGTCGGGGTCGGTGCCGTCCCACAGGTGGCTGCCGTAGGGCTGGCCGCCGGATGATGCGGACGCCTGGCCGCCGGATGCCGACGCCTGGCCGCGGAGGCGGTACGGCGCCGGCCACGCGGCGGCCTCCTCCTCGCGGCCGAGCCAGCGCAGCAGCTCGTGCACCGCGACGGCGAGTGCCGGGTTCCTCCAGCGCTCGTAGTGGGCGATCGCGGTCGCCACCGCCTCGTCCTCGCGGCCCCGCACGGCCAGCAGGCGGCCCAGCGGGAACGAGCTGTGCGGCCCGGCCGCGAGGTGGTCGCGCAGCACCAGCTCGGCGTCGTCGAGGCGGTCGGCCCGCCAGAGGTGCTCGGCGAGGGCCGGGCGGTCGAGCGCGCCCAGCGAGCTCAGGTCGAGCAGGATCGTCCGGTTGTACAGCGCCATCGCGGCGGCCGGGTCCCCGAGGGCCGCGTGCATCCGGGCCGCCAGCAGCACGGCCCGCGCGTGGGACGGGTCGCGGTCGAGGGCGGCCTCCGCGAATACCAGCGCCTCGGCGTGCCGCTGCTGCGACTCGTCGTGGCGCGCGAGCGCGAACAGGAAGCCGGCCGCGCCGGTCGACAGTGCCAGCTCGCGGACCGGGGCCAAGGCGTCCGGGGTCAGCCGGCCGGCCAGGCGGGTGTAGGCGGGCACGCTGCCCTCGGCGGCGGCCAGTCGCAGGCAGCGCTCGTAGCGGGCCGGGTCCGTGTCGCGGAAGGTGTCCACGATCGCGGCGTGGTCGGCCCAGACCGCGTCGGTGCGGCCACCGTCGCGCAGGGCCAGCCACATCCGGTACCGCCGCCCCAACCGGCCCGGCAACTCCTCGGGTATCCGGTCGACCGCGAACCAGGCGGCGGCCCCGCCGGCGACCAGGGCGACGAGGGCCGCCACGAACCACGGCAGTGCGAGCAGGCTCAGGCCGCCGGCGGTCGCCGCCGCTCCCAAGACAACTGCCGTCCGCAGCCCGAGCACCTCGAGCGCGGACGACCCGACACGAAGTCCCCCGATGGTCTTCACGCCGTCCATGGTGCGCCCGCCGCGCCACCACCCCACGTGCTGCGCGACGGGCGCACCGTCCACGGGACGGGATCCGTGACCGGATGCGGCGGACGGCTCGCCCGGGACGGTGGCGGCCGTCCCGGGCGAGCGTTCTGAGAGCGCTCTCACAGAGTTGTACGTCGATACTTCGGTGTTGTCAAACCTCGGCTACGGATAACTGACCACCTTGACGGGCACCGTCTGCTGCCCCTGCGCCGGGCCGCCGGTGTCGTTGACGACGTGGGCGATCGTCCCCTTGCCGCCGAGCGACACCGTGAGCAGGTGGTGGAAGCGCACGTTCGGGTTCACCGGCGTCTCGAAACCGTGCTCGGCGACGATCGTCGGGTCGGTCGTGAAGTTGCAGTAGCTGCCCATCCCCCACGCCTCGTGCGACGTCACCGTGTCGGCGACCTTGTACGCCGCGTAGCCACGGGCCCCGGTGCGCCACCCGGACTGGCTCGGCGGGTCGTAGGGCATCTCGTTCTGGAAGAAGATCGTCCGGCCGCGCTGACCGTTCCAGATCACCTGGTCCTGCTGGTAGTGCTCGACGAAGAGGCCGTAGGCGCTGACGTCGTCGCCGTTGACGACGAGGCCGTGATCTGCGGTGTTCGTCGTCCAGCCGACGCCCGAGCCATGGTCGGCGCGCCAGGCCCAGATGTGGTCGATGATCGTGTTGCGACTGTTCACGATCAGGCTGTTGGTCGCCTTGCCGGGGCCTGCGCCGCCGATGCGGAAGAAGGCGTCCTGGATCGTGATCGGGTTGGCGGCGTGACTCGACGAGGCACCCGCCGTGCCGACGGTCAGGAGGGCAGCGGAGTTGACCGGTCCGGCGTCGAACAGGAGACCGGCCACCTTCACGCCGTCGACGTCGGCGACGCGCATGGCCTCGACGCCGTTGTCCGGGATCAGGGTCGGGTAGCCGATGCCGAGCACGACGGTGTCCGGGTTGGTGACGTTGAGCGTCTGGTCCAGGTGGTAGACGCCGGGCGTGAACAGCAGGTGCCGGCCGCACGCGAGCGCGGCGTTGATCGTGGCCGCGGTCGCGCCCGGGCGCACGACGTAGAAGCTGCTGATCGGGATGGACGTGCCGGGCGTCGGGCCGCCCTGCCAGGTCGTGCCGGCCGCGTTCGTGCGCAGGTTCGGGACGAGCACGCTGTAGGTGTTGCCGTCGAGGTACAGGTACGGCTTCTCCCGGATGACCGGCGTCGTGGCGAGGGTCGTGTACGGCGGGTCCGGGAACGCGTCGGCCGGTGCGCCCTGCACGCCGGAGAACACCATGTTCCACACGCCGTTGACCCAGCCGCCGACGCGGCTGTCCCGGGTGTACCACTGCTGCTGCGAGTACGGCCCGACGCTGCCGTCGATCACGCTGTCGGCGATGTAGCCGCCGCTCGCCCAGCCGTAGCCGTTGGGCGCGAGGTTGAGCTTGCCGCGGATGTGCACCCGGCGCATCGGGGCGGCCTGCGCGACCGCCCACCGGTCGCCGTTGTTCGCGACGCTGGGCACGATCGCCAGGTTCTCGATCGAGCGCCAGAAGTTCTGCGTGGCGTTGCCGCCGAACCAACCGGCGTCCACGGTGACGTCGCCGTTGATGGTCACGTCGTCGACGTTGCGGCCGAGGCCGAGCACCGACGTGTAGAAGCCGGTGTTGACGTTGATCCCGCTGTACGTCCCGGGCTTGAACGCCAGGGCGTAGCGCTGCGAGCCGAACTGGTTGGACTCCATCTCGGCGAACACCTGGTCGGCGCGCGCCTGGATGGCGGAGGCGGACATCGACGGGTCGAAGACGATGACGTTCGGCCCGAGGTCGGTGCTGGCGGGCGGGCACTCCGGCGTCGTCGGCGTGCCGCTGTAGACCGCGAACTCCTTGATGGAGTACCCGTAGCGGGTGGCACGCTGGGTGCCGTACATGCGGATGTACCGGCCGGATCCGCTCACCGCGAGCGTCTGCGTGCCGCCCGCGCTCGTCGTCGTGGAGTAGATCGGCGTCCAGCTGCCGGCGGCGCCGGTCGGCGACACCTCGAGGCTGAACGCGCGGGCGTACGAGTTCTGCCAGGTGATGACGACCTGGCAGATCTCCGTCGTGGCACCGAGGTCGACCTGCAGCCACTGCGGGTCGCTGAACTGGCTCGACCAGCGGGTGTTCACGTCGCCGTCGACCGCTTTGGCGGGCACGAGGCTGCCGTTCTCGTTCGACGACGCGGTGGCCGTCTTCCCTTGGGCGACATTGGTGGTACCGCAGGCAGCACCCGCGGCGCCGGCCGTCGCACCCAGCAGGGCGACGGTGCCGGTGAACAACAGGGTCACGGCGACCAGGGCTCTTCGGAGCATGGCTTCTCCTGTGGTGGGGTCGGGATCTGGCGGGATCGTTCGACATCACGCACCGCTAGCGGATATGCACGGGACGCTAGCGAAGCCGCTCAGGCCACGACAATCGCTTGCCACCATTTGCCAACGCCGATCTTCACAGGTCGGCACATGGGCCGTTCGGCCGAACGTCCGGCGGTGGCACCACCCGAGTCGGCAGCTAGGAGTACGGTGCGCGAGGGAACGTCTGACATAAACGGGAGGATTCGTCATGGCCGTCCATGTCGACTTACAAGCATCCGGCGACGAGCTACGCCAGCGGCTCTACGACGGACACCTGCTGGTGATGACCCGGCTACCTTCGGTCGCCCAGCTGGTCGAGCACGCGCGTGCGCAGCTCACCGACCTGTTCGCGCCGCACGACCCGTTACACGCCCACGAGCACTTCAGCCCCGAGGAGATGGCGAAGATCCTCGGCGGCTGGAAGCCGCGGTTCATCCACGACGAGCGGTCCAAGAAGCTGGTCCGCAACATCATCGAGGAGACCGGCTTCGACGCCACGGAGACGCACTACGATGTGCCGAAGCCGCGCACGGCGTTCCCCGTCGGCCACCTCACCACGGGCGTGGCGTTCGCGTTCCCGTGGCACCGCGACGTGTGGTATTCGGCGCCGAACCAGCAGCTGAACTGGTGGCTGCCGGTGTTCCCGGTGCGCGAGACCAACGCGATGTCGTTCGATCTCGACCGCTTCAACGCCCCGGTGCCGAACAACTCGGGCGACTTCGACTACTACGCGAACAACGTGGGCCGCCTGTCCACGGCCGCGTCGGTGCGGAAGGAGGCCCAGGTCCGCCCGGGCGCCACCGACCACAACCCGCCGAACGAGCAGGTCGTGCTGCCCGCCCCGGGCCAGGTGCTGCTGTTCTCGGGCGCGCACCTGCACCGCTCGATCCCGAACACGTCGGGGCTCGCGCGGTACAGCATCGACTTCCGCACGGTGCACGCCCCGGACGTCCTCGCCCAGAAGGGCGCGCCGCTCGCCGACACCTACTGCACGGGCACCGCGATCCGCGACTTCATCAACGTGGCCGACGAGAGCCGCTTCGCCGAGGAGACGGTCGTCAGCCTGTACGGCGCGCCGCCCGCCGACGCGATGCTGGTCTTCGAGGCCCCGAAGAACTGACGGCCCGGCTCATCGCACGCCGGCCGCGCTGTGCTCAGGGTGCGGCCGGCGAGCGGGCCCGGGCCGTCAGGCCGCGGCGGCCGGCGAGCGGGCCAGCAGGAAGCACAGCGCCGCCAGCGTCGCCGCCCACGGCGCCCAGACGAAGCGTTCCCAGGGGCTCGACGACGCGAGGTTCATCAGCGCGCCGAGCGTCAGCAGGCCGGCCAGCACCCAGGTGCCCCAGGTGCCGACGCCCGCCGGCAGCGCCGTCGCCGCCAGGCCGGCCCGGCGCAGCACCACCAGCGCGGCCGCCGCCCAGATCAGCAAGGCGACCAGGCTCGCCACCCGCAGGTTCGCCGGGAGCTGCCCGGCGTGCCCCCCGCCCCAGGCGGCCCGGCCGAGCGGTGCACCGGCCGCGAGGGCCAACTGGAAGAGGGCGATGATGCCGAACCCGGCCGCCGCCACCCGCGCGATCATGACAGTTCCTCCAACAGGTTCAGGCACTCGTCGGCCCAGGCGACGCCGGCCTCGGCACTGCGCCGGCCGGCCAGGATGGTCATGCGCATGAACGGGGCGTCGGGCCCCGTCTCGGCCGCGTTCTCGGCGAGCAGCCGGTCGAGCTCGGCGAGCTTCCGCTCCGCGTCGGCGCGGGCGTCCCGCAGCAGCTCCCGGCAGGCCTCGGCGCCGAGCGTGCGGCCGAAGAACAACCGCAGCAGCAGTCCGTTGCGTGGCGGGACACCCTGGATCGGCTGGGACAGCAGCTCACGCAGCCGCCGCCGGCCGGCCGGTGTGATGTGGAAGGTGCTGGAGCCGGCCCGGTCGCCCTCGGAGCGCTCGACGAACCCTTCCCGCTCCAGCGCGGTCAGCGTCGGGTAGATCTGGCCGAAGCTCTCGCTCCAGAAGTGCCCGAGGACGTCACGGATCGCCTCACGCAGCGCGTAGCCCGACATCGGCTGCACGCTGAGCCCGCCGAGCACGGCGGCGTCGGTCTGACTGGACCGGGCCACGACCACCTCCTGATGTATCTTCCAGATACATCATAGCCCTACAGCTCGCGGTCGAGCCAGACGCGGTCGCGCAGCTCGATGCCGTCGACCAGGATGCCCTCCGGGTAGCCGTTGGCGGGGGTGAAGACGTCGCGCTCGATCGAGCGCATGCGGAAGCCCTGGCGCTGGTAGAAGCGGAGGTTGCCCACGTCCGCGGCGCCGGTGGCGACCCTCAGCGTGCGCACGCCGTCGGCCTTCGCCAGTGCCGCACGATTCCGTGCCCGCTCCGCCCGGGGCCACGACCGCCGCGCCCGCGCAAAGGGCCGGTGTGGGCGGCGAACGCGGGTCGGCGCGGGCGACCGTCCACACCGGACGGTGCAGTGTACGTGGCCGGGTCGAGCGCCCGCGCGAAGGTCACCGGGCGGACGCACCGTGAGGCTATCGCAACCCAGGGCGGCGGAGCCGGTGGATGAGCGCCCAGACCAGCACGACCAGCGCGCCCTCGACCACCGCCCCGCCGACGATGGCGATCCACAGCGGCAGGTCCGGCTCCAGCTCGTGCAGGCCGTAGAGGCCGGTCGCGGCGGCGGCCACGAGGAGCGCCGCGCCGGCGCGGCGGTGGCCGGTCGCGATGCCCAAGGCACCCAAGGGCACGAGCGCCAGCGGGGCGGCCACCCACCACGGGGCGCCGACGCCGTACAGGACGGCGGCGACCACCGGGGCCGCCACGCGGACGAGGATCGCGATCATCTTCTTCACAGCAGCGCGGCCCGCAGGTCCGCCGGGATCTCCCAGAGCGCCCGGCTGAGCCGGGCGTTGCTGCCGGTCCAGTGCATCGTCAGGCGGGGCACGCCGTCCGGGGCGTCGAGCGCGACCATCGGCTTGACCTGGTGGTTCATGCCCTTCAGGCCGAAGAGCGGGATCGGTTTGCCGGGCTGCGACACCCGGTACGCCGTCGCGAGCCGCCACGGCGCGCAGTCGCGCAGCTGCTCGTGGAGCGTGCGGACCCAGGTCTCGGTGTACCGCGCGTGCCGGTAGTCGATCGGATAGCCGCCCAGCAGGGCCGCGAGCTCGTCGCCGGACAGCTCGTAGTCCAGGTCGACGTCGCGGACCCACATCCGGCCGTCGGCGGACAGGCCGCCCTCCCCCGGCGGCACCGTGCGGCGGGCGGCGACGACGGTGACCTGCATCCGGCCGGGGCCGTCCGGGGACGAGCCGTAGAAGTCCTGGTACGGCACGAGGAGCCCGAACTCGGCCGCGATGCCGAGCGTCTCCAGCCGCGCGGCGACCCCGGACAGCAGGCGCTGCCGGTCCATCAGGCGATCCCCGCCACGGCCTCGAGCAGGCGGTCGATCTCCTCGGCGGTCGTGTAGTGGTAGATGCTCGCCCGCACGCCGCCGCCGGTGTCGCGCAGCCCCATCGCCTGGAAGTACTCGTACGCGTAGTAGTCGCCGGAGAACACGCAGATGCCCTTCTCGCCGAGGGCCGCCGCGGTGTCCGCCGGGTGCTGGTCGCCGACGCGGAACGAGACGGTCGGGCAGCCGTCCGGCGGCGCCGGGAGCACGGTCACGCCCGGGATGGCCTGCAGGCCGGCGAGGAGCCTGCGGAACAGGCCGGCGGAGTACTCGTGCGTGGCCGCGAGCGACGCCAGGAGGCGCTCGCGGCGGGAACCGATCGCGTCCGGCGCCAGGCCGGCCAGGAAGTCGACCGCGGCGGTCACCCCGGCCAGCAGCTCCCAGCTCGGGGTGCCGAGCTCGAAGCGCTCCGGCGGGTCGTCCGGCGACGGCCGGAGCTTGTCCATGGCGAGCGCCTCCCACCGGGCCGGCGCGGCGACGCAGGCCGCCAGGTGCGGGCCGGACCACTTGTAGGCGCTGGTGACGTAGAAGTCGGCGCCGAGCGCGGCCACGTCGGTCGGCAGGTGCGGGGTGGCGTGGACGCCGTCGACGTAGACCACCGCGCCGGCGGCGTGCGCGATGCCCGCCACGGCGGCGACGTCCGGACGGGTGCCGATGGCGTTGCTGGCCGCGGTGACGGCCACGAGGCGGGTTCGATCGTCGACGATCTCACGGTACTGCTGGATCGGCAGCGCCCCCGTGGTGCGCTCGAACTCGGCCCAGCGCACCTGGACGCCGTTCTGCTCGGCGAGCTGCACCCAGGGGCGCACGTTGGCGTCGTGGTCGAGCCGCGACACCACGACGTTGTCGCCGGGCCGCCAGGTGCGGGCCAGGCCGCGGGCGACGGTGTAGGTCAGCGCGGTCGCGCTGGGGCCGAACACGACGCCGCCGGGCTCGCCGCCGACCAGGTCGGCGACGGCGGAGCGGGCGTCGGCCAGGATCTGCAGGGCCCGGCGGCCCGGCGCGAACGCGGTGGTGCGGTTGGCGACCGCGCCGCACAGCACGCCGGCCACGGCCCGGGCGACCGGCTCGGCGACCAGCGTGCCGGCCGCACCGTCGAAGTGCACGAAACCCTCGTCGAGCGCGGGGTAGGCGGCCCGCGCACGCGCAACGTCAAACGCCATGAGGGCACGATAGCGGTCCATCCTGGCAAGGCATTGACATGCTTTGTTGCAATCCCTACGGTCGGCGAGGAAAGGGCTTTCCTAACCAGACCCGAAGCGACCCGAAGCGACCCGAAGCGACCCGAAGCGACCCGAAGGAGCGCACGATGCGGCGCAGAACCCTGCTCGCGGCCGGGGCCGGCGTGCTCGGCGGCCTGGCCCTCCCGGCGGCCGCCCGGGCCTGGCCCGGCCCGTACCTCACGGTCGCGGCCGACGGCTCCGGCGACCTCACGTCGATCCAGGCGGCCGTCGACGCGATCCCGGCCGGCAACGCCGAGCCGTTCACGGTCAAGATCAAGCCCGGCGTGTACCGCGGGCAGGTCATCGTCCCGGCCGACAAGCAGAACGTCGTCTTCCGCGGCCAGGGCCCCGACCCGACGGCCGTCGTCATCAGCGACGACCGCGCCAACGGCACCCCGAAGCCCGACGGCGGCACCTGGGGCACCTCGGGCAGCGCGTCCGTCACCGTCTCCGGCGCCGGCTTCAGCGCGCGCAACCTGACCTTCGCCAACACGTTCGACGAGGCGGCGCATCCGGAGTTCACCGGCCACCAGGCCGTGGCCGTGCTGACCCGCGCCGACCGGATCGTCTTCGACAACGTCCGGTTCCTCGGCAACCAGGACACCCTGTACCTCAACAGCGTCGACGCGGCCACCGTCAACCGCGTGTACCTGCGCAAGTGCTACGTCGAGGGCGACGTCGACTTCGTCTTCGGCCGGGCCACCGCCGTGCTCGACCGCTGCCGCGTCCACTCCCTCGACCGCGGCTCGGCGACGAACAACGGCTACGTGACCGCCGCCAGCACCAGCCTGTCCAACCCGTACGGCTTCCTCTTCAGCGAGTGCCGCCTCACCGGCACCGCCGCGCCCGGCACCGTCCACCTCGGCCGGCCCTGGCACCCGAGCAACGACCCGAACGCCGTCGCGCAGACCGTCGTGCGCGACTCGGTGCTCGACGCCCACATCAAGGCCGCGCCGTGGACCGACTTCGGCACCTGGCCCTGGCGGGAGGCCCGCTACCTCGAGTACCGCAACCGCGGCGCGGGCGCCGCCGTCACCGCCGACCGCCCGCAGCTGACCGCCGAGCAGGCCGCCACGTTGACGCCCGCGACCTACCTGGCCGGCGCCGACGGCTGGGACCCGATCCGTTAGGGCCCGCCGCACCGGGGTACCCACATCGGGTTGGTTTCTGCTGTCGGCGACACGGGAGGTACGTCATGGCCGACGAAGACCCCATCATCTCCGGAATCCCGGCGTCGGCGCGCACCGTCGATCGGTCGGGCACGCACCAGGTGCGCACCGGCGCCGACCAACCCTGGGATCCGGAGGACCTGGCGGTGGCGGAGGGCCACGACCCGACGCCGAAGTACGTCGAGCGCAGCCGGCGCAAGCTGGAGGAACTGGGCCCGGCGGCGATCGAGAAGACCGTGCCCTAGGTCGCGCGGGCCGGGGCCAGGCAGAAGCGCGCCTGACCCTGGATGACGAACGGCTGGGCGGCGTCGGGGCACGGCTCGGACCACGAGAGTTGCCGCGTGATCTGGAACGCTCCCCCGGCGCCGCAGTCGACGCGGCTGGCCCCGTCGGCATCCTGCGCGACGCACTCGCCGACCTGGAGCGGCCGCTCGGGCAGCGCCCCGGTGAGCTGCAGGGCGACCAGCACCCCGGCGGCCCCGGCCACGACCGACGCCGCGAGGGTGATCCCGGCGGCGGTGAGCGCTTTGCGGACTTTTTTATGCTGGTGTACCTTTTGAGCCCGCGAAACATCGGCCAGCGTCACCGCCGGCGCCGGAAACCGGGGCGCGGGCGACACCGCGATGGTCTCGAACGACGGCTCCTCAACGCCGGCCTCGTCAACGACCGGCACCGACCCGACCCGCACAGCCCGCCGAACGTACCGCGCCGGCGCGGAGGCCGCCGGCTCGACCACGGCCGGCCCGTCGCCCACGGGCGCCGCGGGCCGAACGAGCGGCACCGGCTCCGGCCCGGGTGCCGGTTCCGGCGCGGCGGCCACGGGTTCAGCGGGTTCAGGCCCGGTTTCGGGCTGCCGTCGCGGCCCGGGTTCCGGCGGCTCCGGCTCGTGCGGATGCGGACCTTCCGGTTCTTGCGGATGCGAGACTTCCGGTTCGGGCGGCGGCGCAGGCACAGCCGGGCGGCGCGGGCGCGTCAGGCCCGGGTCGGCCAGCAGCGCCCCCTCGGCGACCACCGGACCCGACAGCACCACCGGCGACAGCCCCAGCGCCCGCTCCACCGTGGCCGCCACGAGCGGGGTCCGCGCCACCCCGCCCGACAGCACCACGGCCGACAGCGTCACGTCCGCCTCGGCCACCACCGCCGTCACCGCGGCCATCGCGCGGCTCAGCAGCGGCCGAGCCAGGCACTCGAACTCGGCCCGGGTCAGCTCGGCCCCCGGCGCGTGCCACGGCACCGGGACCAGCGTGCGCTCCGCCGTCGACAGCGTCTCCCGGGCCAGCCGGGCCGGCTCCAGCAGGGCCGCGGCGCGCGGCGGGGTCCGGCCGGCATACTGCGACCCGATGTGGCCGGCGACGGCCGCGTCCAGGGCCAGGCCGCCCACCTCGGGCAGCGCACGGGCCGCCAGTACCGTGAAGGAATGCCCGTCGCGGCGGACCAGCGCGGCGTCGAACGAGCCGGCGCCGACGTCGCAGACGAGGAGCGTGCCCTGGTCGGGGACGGCGAGGAGGCCGGCCTCGTCGGCGTACAGCGCCGTGGCCACCGGCTCGGGCACCAGCAGCGTCCCGGCCAGCCCGACCTGCCCCGCGGCCCGCTCCAGCAGCGCCTGCCGGCGGCGTTCCCAGCTCGCGGGGCAGGCCAGCGCGACCCCCGACATCGGGCGGCCGGCGACCCGGCGGGCGTCGGTCGCCACGTGGGACAGCATCGCGGCGAAGAGGTTGCGCACCGGGCACTCGACCCCGCCGAGCAGCACGGAGCCCGCGTCGACGGCCCGCTTCGGGTACGGCTCGAAGCGGTCCGGGTGCGCGCGGCCCGCGCACACGGCGTCGTGGCCGGCGGTCAGGTGCGGCGCGCTGTCCAGGCAGACGGCGGACGGCTCGACGAGCAGCGGCGCGCGTCGGCCGTCGGGCCCGGCCAGCACCGCCGCGGTGCTGGAGGTGCCGAAGTCGATGCCAAGGTGGTAACCCCCCACGCCACCCCATTAAAGGCGACAATTCAGGCGCGCATGGTGCTTTCGATCAGGTCCTGTCCCAGGTCGAAGCGGATCCCGTCGGGGTTGGTGAGCCCGGCGTCGGCGTACCACGAGCGGTCGGCCTCCGGGTGCGGCCCGGTCAGCCCGACCCGGCCGGCCCCGTAGGTGGCGACGATCGCGGCCGGCGCGCCGGTCTCGTAGGTCGCCAGGACGGTGGCCGGCGCGCCCGCCTGCAGGCTGAACGTGGCGCCGTCCTGGAAGAACATGTGCCGCGGCCGGTCCCGCCAGCGCACGCCGACGACCGTGTCGTCGGTGTCGCGGACGGACGCGCCCTTGGTGTAGATGTAGCCCTCGACGGTGACCCGGTCGAGCAGCCCGAAGCCCTCCCCGCTGCCGGCCAGGTACGCGCCGAGGCAGAACCCGAGGTAGCTGCCGCCCCGCGAGACGAACGCCCGCACGTCGTCGGCGGCGTTGCGCAGCCGCCGCCAGGCCTGGCGGACCTCGCCGCCGCCGGGCTGGGCGTAGACGACGGCCCCGGCGAGCGTCTCCGCCGACAGCGGCAGGTGCTCGCCGGGCCCGCAGTACCGCACCTGGTAGCCGGCCGGCATCTTCGACAGCAGCGCCGCGACCGCCTCCGAGCAGCCGGAGCAGGAGGCCGGCCCCCGGTACACGAGGGCGAGCGGCCGGTCCCGCCCCAGCAGCGCGTACCCGGCCCCGCCGCCCAGCGCCGCCAGCACCCCGGCGCCGCCGGCCGCCGCGAGCAGTCGCCGCCGGTTCACCCGCCGCCCTCCGCCGGGCCGTCCTGCCGGGGCACCGGCCGCGGCTCCCGTGGACCGTCGGGCGGCACGCCCGCGCGCAGGCGGTGGCGGACGGAGCGCCGGGCCCAGCGGGCCGGGCCACCGGGGCGGCGCGGGTCGCGCGGTCCGTTGCCCGGCTCCGGGCGCCGGGCCCGCGGCACGGCCGGCACGACCGGCAGAGCCGGCACGACGGGCGCCGCCGGCACGACGTCCGCGCCGGGCGGTGCGACCGCGGCGGGGCGCAGCGCGAACGCGCGGGCGCGGCGGGCCAGGCCGCCGACGAGCGCCTCCAGCGGTCCGCGCCCGGTCGTGGCCCGCACCGCGAGCGCGATGAGCACGACCGCGATGAGCTGGACGACGCAGCCGGTGACGGGTGTGTACGTGTCGAAGTCCGAGTTCAGGAACAGCACGTGCACCGAGTAGAACGTCAGCGTCATGCTGCCCGCCGCGGCCAGCGGCACGAGCAGGGACCGGGCGCGGGTGCCGGCCAGCAGGAGCATCAGGCCGAGCACGGCGAGCGCGGTGCCGATCGTGCCGACCAGGTCCGCCGGGGTGCCGGTGTGCGGGCCGTCCACGGCCATCCACCACCACGTCGACGTGGGGACCTCGCCGTCGCCGCCGAACTGCAGCACGTACGACGTCTCCGCCGGGGTCAGGCCGCTGGCCGGCTGCGCCGCGTGGATCGCGTCGAAGCCGCCGCCGAGGTGCAGCAGCACCGTGGGGATCGCGCGGGCCCACACGGCGAGGACCGAGCCGACGGCCAGCAGCGCGGCGGCGACGCGCGGGCGGGACAGGTCGATGCGCCCGATCGCCATGCCGACGCAGATGTACGCCAGCCAGGCCGGCGCCGGGTAGTACCCGGTCAGCGCCAGCTCGCCCAGCAGCGCGAGCGGGTCGTCGACGAGCCGGCCGAGCGTCGGGTTGCCCAGCGCCGGCTCGGCGAGGTGCGGCAGCAGCAGGAACATGCCGAACGGTGCGACCAGCGCGAGGAACGCCCCGGTCGAGAACAGCGCCCAGGTCGGCAGCAGCACGAGCGGTACCGCGAGCAGGAACACCACGCCGTAGTACGGCAGGATGACGGAGTTCAGCACGCTGTCCGCCCCCGACACCAGCAGCCCGATGGCGAAGACGCCGAGGGCGCGGGTGGCGAGCAGGGCCGCGACGCCCCGCGCGTCGGCCCGCGGGACCCGCCGCCGGCCGGTGGCCAGCGTGATGCCGACGCCCGACAGCAGGGCGAACGCCGCCGCGGCCTTGCCGCTGAAGGCCAGCGACGACCAGGTCGGATGGCCGGACGCGGTCTCCTCCAGCAGCGAGTGCAGCGTGATCATGCCGAGCAGCGCCACACCGCGGGCCGCGTCGACGCCGATGAGCCGGGACGTCGACTTCACGGCCGCATCACCGCGTCGACGAGGTCGAGGCCGAGGTCCTGGCCGACGGTCGTCGGCAGGCCGGCGTCGGTGAACCAGTCGGTGGTGGCCTCCGGGTGCGGGCCGACGACGCCGACCCAGCCGCGGCCGAACCGGGTGACGATGGCGGCCGAGGTCCCGTTGGGATACGTGGCGACGACGGTCGCGCGGGCGCTCGGCCGGACCCAGAAGTACGGGCCGTCCTGGAAGTACAGCGTCCGGCGGCGACCCCGCCAGGCGACCTCGACGAGCGTGTCGCCGGTCGACGCGACGGTGGCCGCGGGCGAGGCGATGTACTGGTCGGTGTCGCCCGGCAGCAGGCCGAAGCCGGGCGTGGCGCCGGCCAGGTAGCCGCCGAGGCAGAAGCCGAGGTAGCGGCCGCCGTTGTAGACGTACTCGCGGATCGCCGCGCGGTGCCGGCGCAGGTGCCGGTAACCGCGCTCCAGCGTGCCGCCGCCGGGCTGGGCGTAGACGGCCGCGCCGGCCAGCGCCAGGCTGGAGACGGGCAGCTCCTCGCCGGGGCCGACGTAGTGCACGTCGAAGCCCCAGTGGCTGGCCCGCAGCAGCCCGGCGACGGCCTCCGCGCAGCCCGGCTGGGTGGCCGGCCCGCGGTACACGAGCGCCCGGCTCCTCACGGGTTGTCCAGCGTCAACGCGGTGCAGCGCACGCCACCGCCGCCCTTGGCCAGCTCGGTGGTGGCCAGCTCGACGACCTTGAGCCCGCGGGCCCGCAGCTCGGCGGCCAGCCGGGGGGCGCCCCGGGTCATGGTGACCGTCGTGCCGTCGCTGACCAGGTTCAGCGCCAGCCGGGCCGCCTCCTCGCGGTGCACCTCGATGAGGTCCAGCTTGAGGTCGCGCAGGCGGTCGCGGCTGGCCCGGTCCAGGGCCGCCGGGCAGTACGCGACCACGTCCGGCTGGGCCACGACGGCCACGGCCAGGTCGAGGTCGTACCAGCGCGGCGAGACGGTCTGCAGCGGTACGATCTTGTACCCCAGCTCCCGGGCCAGGACGTCGTGCATGCGCCGGTCGGTGCGCTGGCCGTGGCCGGCGAACAGCAGCTCGCCGCAGGCGAGTGCGTCGCCCTGGCCGCTGAACGGATACGGGGCGTCGATCACGTCGAAGCCGCGGCCGGTGAGCCAGTCGTAGAAGTACGGCGTCTCGGCCTTGCGCTCCGGCGGCGGGAAGCCGAGCACCGCCCGGCCGCCCCGCACGAGCGCGGCGTTGGCGGTGAACACCATGTCGGGGCACTCGGGCGCGGACTGGAGGTACTCGACCCGGCGGCCGGCCGTGAGGTGCGCCGCGACGATCGCGAAGTGCTCGGCGGCGGCGGCCCGCGGGTCCGGCTGGACCTCGGTGTGCATGTAGGGGTTGATCTCGTAGTCGATCCGGAAGTGCTCGGCGTCGCTGACGAGCAGGGTGGTGTTCACGATCCTCCTATAGTTTTCAGACGACGTCCCTCATGGCCGCCGCGCTCAGTCACCCGGGGCTGCTGACGAGGACGCCCTGAGCCGGGATGCCCCGCCAACGGCTGCCGGCGGTCAGGTGTTCGCCCTTCATGAGCAGTGAGAGTGAGCCGAGCGAGACCTCGGGCCCGACGACGGCGTCGTAGAGCACGACCGCCCTGGTGCCGACGGTGGCGCCGGCGCCGACGGTGACGACCGACATCTTCATGACGCGGTCCTCGAAGAGGTGGGTCTGCAGGGACACCTCCGCACCGACGCAGGCGTCGTCGCCGATGTCCACGAGGTCGAACTCGGTGAGGTAGGTGGTGCCGATCCAGGTGCGCCGGCCGATCCGAGCGCCGAACCAGCGCAGCACCGGCGGCAGGAACGGCGTACCGACGAGCATCCCGAGCCCGGCCGGGACGGCGGCCGCCTCGTAGAGGCCGGTGACGAACTCGGTGCGCCGCACGAACGGGCTCCACAGCGGCTCGACCCGCGGCTCGTAGGTGCCGACGACGCCGCGTTTCGTGGCCGCGCAGTAGGCGATGACGGCGAGTCCGGCGGCCGCCACCACGAACGGCGACACCAGCGCCGGAATGGCCAGGTCGCGGCCGCGGGCCAGGTCGGACAGCACGAACAGGTAGACGTAGACGCTCAGGCCGAGCAGCGAGGCGGGCGCGGTGGCCCGGGCGAACTCGACCGCGAGCCGGTGCCGGACCAGGCGGGCCGGCGGGCGGAACGTCTCGGCCTCGGAGAAGCTGCCGCTGCTCTGCCGCACCGGCAGGTGCATCGGCGGCGAGCCGAGCCACGACGTCCCCTCCGGCACCTCGTCGCCGGGCGGCAGGGTGCGCACGCCGACCAGGCTGCCGTCGCCGAGGCGGGTCCCGGCGGGCACGAACGCGGCGTTGCCGACGAACGCGCGGCGCCCGACCGTCGTGGGCAGGAACGCCATCCGGCCGTTGGCGAACGTGGCCGCGCCGACGCTGGCCATGTCGGCGACGAAGCTGTCCGGGCCGAGCGTGAGCAGGTCCGGGTCGAGGTGCGCGGCGGTCGACACCTCGGCCCCGCGGCCCACCCGCGCGCCGAGCAGCCGCAGCCAGGGGACGGTGTAGAGGGTCGAGTACAGCGAGTTGGTGAACAGCAGGCTGAACTCGAGCAGCTTGTCGGCCATCCACTTGCGGACGCCGAGCCCGGAGCGGGCCGGGTGCACGCCCGGCGGCACGTGCGGCAGCACCAGGCGCTTGCCGAGCGCCACGACGAGACAGGTGGTGATCACGTACAGCGGGCCGGCCGGCACGGTCGCCAGGAGCCCGGCGAGCAGCCCGAAGTTCAGCAGCGCCCACCACACCAGCAGCACGCTGGGCACGACCATGGCGATCGCGCCGAGCTCCAGCCCGACCAGCCCGGCGGTGGCGGCGGCGAGGTGCCGGATCTTCCAGCCGTGCGGCCGCACCGGGGCGCGCAGCAGCAGCTCGACCGTCGGCGACAACGCCTCGACCGGGCCGGGCGGCGAACCGGACCAGCGGGCGCCGGGCGGCACGCGCTCGCCGGCGTCCAGCACCGACTGCTCGCCGAGCGCGGCGTCGTCGCCGACCGACGAGCCCGGCTCCAGGACCGCGTTGGCGCCGACGAACGCGCCGCGGCCGAGCCTGATCGGGGCGACGACGACCCAGCCGTCCTCGACCCGCCAGGGCCGCATCGACGCCCCGTAGCCGACCGAGGCGTCGGCGCCGACGTCGAGCAGCGTGGGCAGGCCGACCGAGCTGGTGGCGACCGCGGCCCGGCGGCCCACCCGGGCGCCGAGCAGGCGCAGGTAGCCGGCCATGAGCGGAGAGCCGCTGAGCACGGCCATCGGGCCGATCGCGAGGAAGAGGTTCAGCGCCCACAGCCGGACGTAGGTCGGGCCCCACAACCGGTACCGCCCGGGCCGGATCCCGGCGGCGAGCGGCCGGGCGACCACCACCGGCACGATCCAGCGCACGCCGAGGTAGCTCACCATGATGGCGACCATGAGCTGGGCCAGCACCGCCATCGAGACGTGACCGTCGTTGCGGGTGTAGACGTACGACACCGGCAGCGTGACGAGCAGCAGCAACAGGTACATGACGGCGCCCTGGCCGGCGCCGGCGGCGGCGATGCGCCGGCTGCCGTGGCGCAGCGGGGCCGGCCGCGGCGGGGCGGCGGGGCCCGTCCGGCGGCCGGTCGCGGCGAGCCGCTTGGCCATGCCCCGCACGGTCGGGTGGTCGTAGAGGTCGCGGACGGCCGGGCTCACGCCGACCTTGCGGGCCCGCAGCGTCGAGACGACCGTGGCGGCGAGCAGCGAGTGGCCGCCGAGGTCGGCGAAGAAGTTGGCCTCCACCGACAGCTTCTCCGACGGGATGGCGAACGCGTCGGCCCAGGCGGCGCGCACCTGCTCCTCCAGCTCGCCCTCGGCGGCGACGAACTCGCCGGCGGTGCGCACCGGGCGGCGGCTGACCGGGGCGGGCAGCCGCTTGCGGTCGACCTTGCCGCTGGGCATGGCGGGCAGCTCGGGGACGATGTCGAGGTAGGCCGGGACCATGTAGGCGGGCAGCTTGTCCTGCAGCCGGTCGAACAGCCGGTGCACCAGCCCGGGGTCGACGGCGGGCGCGACGACGTACGCGGCCAGCTCCTTGGCCTCGGAGAGCGCGACGACCGCCTCGGCCACGCCGTCGTCGGCCAGCAGGACGCTCTCGATCTCGCCGAGGTCGACCCGGTGGCCGCGGATCTTCACCTCGGCGTCGGCGCGGCCGAGGTACTCGATCTCGCCGTCGGCGGTGAGGCGGCCGAGGTCGCCGGTGCGGTACAACTTCATCCCGGGCGGCGCGAGGGCGTGCTCGACGAACCGGTCGGCGGTCAGCTCGGGGCGGCCGACGTAGCCCCGGGCGACGCCGGGCCCGCCGATGCAGATCTCCCCGACCTCCCCGTCCGGCACCAGCCGGCGCTGCTCGTCGAGCAGGACGACGCTGTACGTCGGCATCGGCCGGCCGATGGTGACGATCCGGCCGGGCCGCAGCTCGGCCCAGGTGGCGGTGACGGTCGCCTCGGTCGGGCCGTAGGTGTTGAGGATGCGCCGGTCCGGGCGGCTCCACCGCTCGACGAGCTGGCCGGGGCAGGCCTCGCCGCCGACCATGAGGCTGCGGATGAGCGGCAGGTCGCGCGGGATGGTGGCCAGGAGCGTCGGCACGCAGTACAACACGGTGATCCCGGCCTGCTCGAGGAAGTCGGCCAGCTCGGCGCCGAACCGGCCGGAGTCGTTCGGCCCGGCCACCAGCGTCGCGCCGACCGACCACGTCGGCCAGATCTCCTCGATGGAGAAGTCGAACGCGATCGTCATGCCCTGGTACACGCGGTCGCCGGGGCGCACGTCGTAGACGCCGGGGACGACGTCGAGGAAGTTGCAGATGCTCGACTGCGCGACCTCGACACCCTTGGGGCGGCCGCTGGATCCCGAGGTGTAGATGACGTAGGCGGCCGGGTCGTCGGCGCCGTCGGGCTCGGGCCGGTGGTCCGGGCCGTCCACTGTCGCTACCTCGACCACGGGCAGTCCGGCGGCCCGGTCGGCGAGGGCCGGCTCGGTGAGCAGCGCGACGATCGCGGAGTCGTCGGCGATGTACGCCACCCGGTCGGCCGGCGACTCCGGGTCGATCGGCACGAAGGCGGCGCCCGCCTTGCCGGCGGCCAGCAGCGCGACGTACGTCTCGACCGAGCGGCGCAGCAGGATGGCCACCCGGTCGCCGGGCCCGATGCCCATGCCGCGCAACCGGTGGGCGACGCGGTTGGCGCGCTCGTCGAGCTCGCGATAGGAGAGGTGGACGTCGCCGCACTCCAGCGCGACAGCGTCCGGTGTGCGGTCACAGGCGGCCTCGAAGACGTGGTGCAGGCGGCGAGGGCCGGGCGGCTCGGCGGTCTCGGGTATGAGCTCGGGAGCGCGGGTCTGGCTCACGGAGTGGCTCCGTTCCTGGGGCGTGGTGAAGCGGCCGCGGCCCTGACGGACGCGGCGGGACAACAAGATTGAGCCGCTGCGGCGGGCGGCTCGGAACACAGCCTGGCCGGTCACGGCCTGCGATCATGCTTGCCGGGGGATTTCTCACCACGAGACCACCCAGTGGTCACCCGCGGCGCGCATCCGGGCGATCGCCTCGCCGATCCGGCGGCGCTGCGGTTTCATCGGGTGGTGCGGCAGATCGGCGTTCGGGAGGATTGGCATC
>NZ_BMPI01000057.1:0-241 GCF_014647515.1 Dactylosporangium sucinum
GAGCTGTTCCGCGAGATGGCCGGCCTGCCGGTCACGGTACGGCTGATCGACCCGCCGCTGCACGAGTTCCTGCCGCCCCTGGAGGACCTCGCCGTCAAGGTCGCCCGGGCGCAGGAGCGCGGCGAGGACCCGGGCCACGACCGCGAGCTGCTCGACGCGGTCCACCGCATGCACGAGGAGAACCCGATGCTCGGCCTGCGCGGCGTGCGCCTCGGGCTGGTCATCCCCGGCCTGTTCGCCA
>NZ_BMPI01000057.1:292-75517 GCF_014647515.1 Dactylosporangium sucinum
CCGAGGCGGCCCGGCTGGTCGACGGCGCCCGGCCCGAGATCATGGTCCCGCTCGTCGGCGCCGTCGAGGAGCTGGAGGCCGTGCGCGAGGAGGCCCAGCGGATCCTGCGCGAGCTCGGCGTCGACGCGCGCATCGGCACGATGATCGAGGTGCCCCGCGCCGCGCTGACCGCCGGCGAGATCGCCCGCGCCGCCGACTTCTTCTCGTTCGGCACGAACGACCTCACCCAGATGGGCTGGGGCTTCTCCCGCGACGACGTCGAAGGGGCGTTCTTCTCGCGGTACCTCGAACTCGGCATCTTCGGCGTCTCCCCCTTCGAGTCGATCGACCGCGACGGCGTCGGCCGGCTGGTGCGCATCGCCGTCGACGAGGGCCGCGCCGCCCGCCCGGACCTGCACATCGGGGTCTGCGGCGAGCACGGCGGCGACCCCGACTCCATCCACTTCTTCCACGACGCGGGGCTCGACTCCGTGTCCTGCTCGCCGTTCCGCGTCCCGGTCGCGCGCCTCGAAGCCGGCCGCAGCGCGGTCACGGCGGGCGGCTCGGACACCCGCTGACCACTCCCCGAGGAGGAGCCATGAACACACTGGTTGACCGGCGGCGCGTCGTCGTCGGCTACGACGGCTCGGCCGAGGCGCTGGCCGCCGTCGACTGGGCCGCCGCCGAGGCGGAACGGGCCCAGGCCCAGCTGCAGGTCGTCAACGCCTACCGGGTGGCCTGGCCCGGCGCGTACTACGACATCGCCCCCGAGATGACCGAGGCCACCGCCCGGTCGGCCGAGGAGCTCGTCGCCGAGGCCGTCGACCGGGTCCGCGGGCGCGGCACCGGCCTCGACGTCATCGGTACCGCCGTCGACGCCCTGCCCGCGGCCACGCTGCTCGACGTCGGCGACGCCGGCGCCCGGCTGCTCGTCGTCGGCAACCGGGGCGCCGGCGGGCTGACCAACCTGGTGATGGGCTCGGTCAGCCAGCAGGTCGCCACCCACGCCCACGTCCCGGTGGCGGTCGTCCGCGGCCGCACCACCGCGACCGACGGCCCGGTCGTCGTCGGCACCGACGACTCGCCCGGCTCGGACACCGCGCTCGGCCTCGCGTTCGAGGCGGCCCGCGCCCGCGGCGCCGGGCTCGTCGCGATCCGCGCCCACGTGCCCCCGATCCGGCCGGTGCTGCCGCTGAGCGAGATCAGGGCGCAGGAGCACGCCGCGCTGGACGCCTCCCTCGCCCGCTGGGCCGGCAAGTACCCGGACGTCGTGCTGGAGGCCCGGGTGGCCGTCGGGCGGGCGGCGAAGGTGCTCGTCGGCGTCTCGCACACCGCGCAGCTCGTCGTCGTCGGCAGCCGGGGCCACGGCGGGTTCACCGGCCTGCTGCTCGGCTCGGTCGGCCAGCAGCTCATGCACCACGCGGAGTGCCCGGTGCTCATCGCCCACGGGTAGGCGGGCGACGGCCCGGCGCCGGGGTGACCTTCGGCCCTGACGCCGGGCCGGTGCGCGGGTCACGGTGGATGCATGACGACCACCACGTCGGCGCCGGCGGGTCTCACCACGGCCCGGGCCGCCGAGATCCGGTCCACGACGGGGCGCAACGAGCTGCCGGCGGCGCGGCCGCCGTCGGTCGCCGGGCGGATCGTCGCCCAGCTGCGCGACCCGCTCATCATCGTCCTGCTGGCCGCGATGGCGGTCACCGCCGTGCTGCGCGACGTGGCCGACCTGGCGGTGATCGCCCTCGTCATCGTCCTCAACACCACCATCGGCGTGATCCAGGAGATCCGGGCCGACCGGGCCGTCGCGGCGCTGCGGCGCATGGCGGCACCCCTCGCGCGGGTCCGCCGCGACGGCGCCGACGCCGTCCTGCCGGCCGGCGAGCTGGTGCCCGGGGACCTGGTGCGGGTCGAGGCCGGCGACGTCGTCCCGGCCGACCTGCGCGTCGTCGAGGCCGTGCGGCTCACCACCGACGAGTCGGCGCTCACCGGCGAGTCGATGACGGTGGCGCGGGCGGCCGGCGAGGAGCTGTCGGCCGGGTCGGTCACCGCCACCGGCCGGGCCATCGGCGTGGTCGTGCGGACCGGCACCGACAGCGCGCTGGGCCGCATCGCCGCGCTCGTCGCCGGGCAGCCCCGCCGGGCCACCCCGCTGCAGCGGCGCCTCGCCGGGCTCGGCAAGGTGCTCGCCGTCGTGGCGGTGGCCCTGTCCGCGGTCGTGTTCGCCGTCGGCGTGCTGCGCGGCCAGCCGGTCACCGAGATGCTGCTCGCCGCGGTCAGCCTGACGGTGGCCGCGGTGCCGGAGTCGCTGCCGGCCGTCGTGACCCTCTCGCTGGCGCTCGGCGCGCACCGGATGGCCCGCCGGTCGGCGATCGTGCGGCGCCTCCCGGCCGTCGAGACGCTCGGCTCGGTCACCGTCCTGGCGACCGACAAGACCGGCACCCTCACCGAGGGCCTCATGAGCGTCGACCGGTTCGTGCTGCCCGACGGGGCGACGATCACCTTCTCCGGCCGGGGCTACGACCCGGACGGTACCGCCGAACCGCCGCCCGGCCCCGACGGCCTGGAGCTCGCCCGGGCGCTGGTGCTGTGCACCGACGCCGACCTGGCGACCGCCGACGGGTCCTGGACCCCGGTCGGTGACCCGATGGAGGCCGCGCTGCTGACCGCCGCCGGGCGCTGCGGTGTCGCCGTCGCGCTCCGCTCCCGCTTCCCCCGGGTCGACGAGGTGCCGTTCGACGCCGAGCGCCGCCGGATGACCACCGTGCACGCCGACCCGGACGGCGGCTACCTGGTCGTCGTCAAGGGCGCCCCGGACGTGCTGCTCACCGGCGATGCCCTCGGCGCGGCGCGGCTCGCCGACGACGGATACCGGGTGCTGGCCGTCGCCGCCGCGCACCACGACGAGCGCCCCGGCCACGACCGCCTCGACGACGGGCTGCGCCTGCTCGGGCTGGTGGTGCTCACCGACCCGGTCCGCGAGGCGGCACCGGCCACCGTCGCCGCGTTCCACGCCGCCGGCATCCGGCCGATCCTCATCACCGGCGACCACCCGGCCACCGCGACCGCCGTCGCCACGCGGGTCGGCCTGGTCCGGCCCGGCGACGACCCGGCGGCGGCCGTGTACGCGCGCACCCGGCCCGAGGAGAAGCTCACCATCATCGAGCGGCTCCAGCGCGAGGGTCACGTCGTGGCGATGACCGGCGACGGGGTGAACGACGCGCCGGCGCTGCGCCGGGCCGACATCGGCGTCGCGATGGGCCGCGGCGGCACCGAGGCCGCCCGGCAGGCCGCCGACCTGGTGCTCGCCGACGACGACCTGGCCACGATCGGGCGCGCGATCCGCGAGGGGCGGCGCATCTACGCCAACATCCGCCGGTTCCTGGTGTACGCCCTGGCCGGTGGGGTCGCCGAGATCCTGGTCATGCTCGCCGGGCCGTGGCTGGGCCTGGCGGTGCCGCTGCTGCCCGCCCAGATCCTGTGGATCAACATGATCACCCACGGCCTGCCCGGCGTCGCCCTCGGCGGCGAGCCGGCGTACCCGGGCCTGATGCGCCGCCCGCCCCGCCGGCCCGACCAGGCCGTCCTCGGCGGGCTCACCGGGCGGATCGCGCTCATCGGCGCGCTCATCACGGCCACGGTCCTCGGCGCGGCGCTCTGGACGGCGCACACCGGCGGTCCCTGGCGCACCGTGCTGTTCGTGACGCTGGGCCTGGCCCAGCTCGGGGTGGCCCTCGCGCTGCGGGTGCGGGCCGGCCGGGCCCGCAACCGCAGCCTGGACGCCGCCGTCGCGCTGTCGCTGCTGCTGCAGGTGGCGGCGGTGTGGCTGGCGCCGCTGCGGGACCTGCTCGGCACCGAGCCGCTCACGGTCTTCCAGCTGGCCGCGTGCGCCGTGGTCGCGGCGGTGCCGGGCGCGGTCACGGCCCTTGCGACCCGCCGGGCCGGGACCAACGGCCCTGTGACCGGCGCCGCCGCCGCGGTCGAATGATCACAGGCTCCACCGATGAAGGGACGGCAACGATGTCTCGCACACACCCCGAGGTCGACGTCAGGGTCCAGGTCCAGCCGGGCATGGAACCGCGGATCGCCGGATACGCCCGGGAGAAGGTCACCGCGGCGATCGGCCACACGGGCACACCGGTGCTGTACGCCCGGGTCCGGCTCGACCGGATCGGCAACCCGGCCGCGTCCCGGCCGGTGACGGCCCGCGCGGAGATCGACCTCAACGGACACGTCCTGCACGCCGAGGCGCACGCCGACACCCCGTACGAGGCGGTGGACCTGCTGCAGGACCGCCTGCTGTCCCAGCTGGAGCGGCGCACCACCGTCCGCTGACCGCGGGTGGCTGCCGGCGGGGCAGGTCCGGGACGTCCGGCCCTGCCCCGCCGCCGTGTCGAGCGGGATGGTGGAGACACCAGGAGCACCAGCACCGGTTGAGCGTGCTGCGGGCTGCTACTCCACGACCTCGATGATCTGCTCCGCCGGCAGCCGCGGCGTGTGCGGCGGGCCCGCGTGGTCCGGGTCGGCGACCCCGAGCCGCAGCACCAGGTACGGATAGCCGGTGTCGGAGAGCATCCGCCGCAGCGCCTGCCGGGTGAAGTCCAGCTCGACCGGGCTGCTCAGCGGCAGCACGGTCGTGCCGTGCCCCGTCGCGCACAGCCACACCTCGCCGAGCGCCTCGCCGGCGCGCAGCCAGTGGTCCGGCTCGTCGGCGTCGCCGTAGAGCACCGCATACGACGCGGCGGTGTCGTGGCCCTCGCCCGCGGCCAGGGTGCCGGTCACGCCGAAGTCGCGCTCGGCCACGGTGGTCAGCGGCAGCTCGGCCGGCAGGACCGCGGCGGGGACGCCGGAGCCCTCGGGCCGGTCGCCGCCGACCCAGGAGGCGGTCTCGGCGCGCATCCGCTCGTCGCGGCGGTGCGCCTCGTCGGCGTGCTCCACCATCACGGCGAGCTGCAGCACCTCGTCGCGGCGCAGCACGTGCAGCCGGGCGCCGGCCTGGCGGGCCGCGTCGACGAGGGCCTGGCGGACCCCGGGCGGCACCGGCTCCGGGCTGACCACCCGCCGGTCGGTGTGCCGCACCTGGAGCAGCTGGAGGCGCTGCATGGCGTGCGGGTCGGCGGGCTCGTGCGCGACGGCCCGCACGACGGCGAGCGGCTCACCGGCCGGGCGCTCGACCTCGGCGGTCCAGCCCTCGGCGGCCAGGCCGACCAGGGCGTGGTGCAGGGCGGCCCCGCAGCTGACCAGCATGAGCCGGCCGCTCGGGTCCTGCTCCTGCAGCTGCCGCGCGGGCACGGCGTGCAGCTCGAGCCGGTCGCCGCGCACGACCCAGCGCCACGGCTGCGTGTTGTGCACCGACGGCGCCAGCCGGGCGGTCTGCGCCGCGCCGACCAGCGCCTGGGTGGCCTGTTCTGTCATGTTCCCCACCTCATGGTCATGGTTGACCCGGTAGTCCGACAGTATCGGTGCCGGAACGGCGGGTCGACACGGGGACCGGTGCGGCGTCCGGCGCCGGGTGGCCGACCCGCAGCGCGATCGCCGGGTGGCCGACGCCGCCGAGCAGCCGCTGCAGCGCGGTCCGGACCGACTCGACCTCGACGACCTCGCTGATGGGCGAGGCCGCCAGCCCGCGCGCGGTGAGCGTGAGCCAGACGTCGGAGAGGGCCTCCCCGGCGGCGAGCCACGCGGCGGGCGCCTCGGCGTCGACCACGAGGACGAGGTACACCGTGCCCAGATCGCTGCCGGGGCCGGGGTCCAGCGTCGCGGGCGCGGCCAGGTTCAGGTCCCGCGGTGTGAGCGTCCGCGGGCCGGTCGGCACGGTGCTGCGGGCCGAGACGCCGTCGCGCTCCTGCCGCGGGCGGGTCGTCCAGGCCAGGATGTCGGCGCGGTACCGGTCGTCGGACCGCTCCACGGCGTTGGCGTGGGCGACCGCGGACGCGAACGCGGTGACCTGGTCGGCCCGCACGACGTGCAGGTGTACCGCGTGCCGCTCGGCCGCCGACCGCAGCTCGGCCAGCACGGCGTCGCCGGGCCGCCGGTCGCCGAACGGCCGCCGGTCGGTGCGGCGGCGGTAGATCGCCCGGTACAGCTCGCCGTCGGCCGGGCCGGGCGTGCCCTGGCGGATCCGGGCGAGCAGGTCGGGCCGCTCCGGGTCGGGCAGGCGTTCGACGTCGGCCGCGTACCCGGCGGCCCGCAGCGCGACGACCGCGTGGTGCAGGGCGGCGCCGCAGCTGAGCAGCAACAGCCGCCCGTCGGGGTCGATGCCGTCGAGCCGCCGGGCCCGGTCGGCCCACAGCTCGGTGTGGCTGCTCGCCAGGCGCCACCGCCAGGGCTGCGTGTTGAGGATGGACGGGGCGCGCAGGGCGGCGATCGACGCCTCGGCCAGCTGGTCGATCTCCGCGCGTGGGTGCTGCGTCATGACGGACTCCTCAGCCGTAGTAGGCGCTGCGCATGAGCTCGCGCAGGTCGGCGAGCATGGGCATGCGGGGGTTGGCCGGGGCGCACTGGTCGAGGTACGCGTTCATGGCCTGCTGCGGCAGGGCGTCCAGGAACGCCGCCTCGTCGACGCCGGCGGCCCGCAACGACGGCTCGATGCCGGCCTCGGCGCGCAGCCGCCCGACCGCGGCGGCGTAGGACTCGACGCCCTCCTCGGGCGTGGCGGCCGGCAGGCCGAGCATGCGGGCGATGTCCTGGTACCGCTGCGGCGCGACGTACCGCTCGTACTTCGGCCAGGCGGTCAGCTTCCCCGGCACCGCCCCGTTGTGCCGGATCACGTGCGGCAGCAGGCGCCCGGGCGGCCCGGTGCACGAGCCGCTCGATCGCCGCGACCGGCGCCTCGACGATGATGGTCACGGTCCTCACATCCCTCGTATCGAAGGGCTCGGCACGGGGAGCCGGGCCCGGCGGGGCGCGTCCCGCACCAGGGCGACCGGGCAGGTGGCGTTGGCGACCACGGCCGCCGCGACGGCGCCGGGCTCGCGGTGGCGGTTGCCCACCACGACGAGGGAGGCGCCGGCGGCGGCGTCGAGCAGGCGGGCGGCCGGGTCGAGGCCGGCCAGGACGTCGACCGCCACCGGCACCTCGGCGAACGCCGGCCGCCAGGCGGCCAGGGCCTCGCTGAGCCGCCGGCGCGCGTCCGGGCCGGCGGCGCCGTCCGGGGGCAGGACGTGGCAGATCCGCAGCGCCGCGCCCCGGCGGCCGGCCGCGTCGAAGGCGAACCAGAGGGCCGGCGCGTGCGGTACCGCGTCGTCGAGGCCGAGCACCACCGGGCCGGTGGCGTCCGGTGCCACGCCCGCCACCACGACCGGACAGCCGGCGTAGGCGAGGACGTGCGCGGCGGTGCGCCCGCCGTACCGGCCCAGGACGAGCAGGTCGGCCGAGCGCGTGGCGCGCACGAGCGCGGCGGCCGGGGCCCGGTCGGCGACGACGGCCCGCACCTCGAGCCCGGGGTGCTCGTGCAGCAGTGCGGCGCGGGCCGCGTCGACGAGCCGCCGGGCCGCGGTCTGGGCGTCGTCGGCGAGGCCGAGCTGGCCCAGGGCGGCGTAGGCGGCCCGGTCGAGCGGCGCGTGGACCAGGCGGAGGGTGTCCGCCTCCGCGGCGGCGTAGCGGGCCGCCGCCCACGCGGCCGCGGACCCGTCGTACCCGGCGACGACGCTGTGCGGTGGCATCTGCCTGCACCTCAGACGTCGAAGGTGTAGCGGTGCTGCACCGTCGTGTCGTCGAAGCCCCATTCCAGGTCGTCGGTGACGCCGACGACGCCGTCGAGCGCCCGGACCAGGCGGACGGCGATCTGCGCGGTGCTGCGGCGGTCCACCTGCCCGGCGAGGGTGACGTGGCCCTCCTTGACGGCGACGACGACCTCCATCGGGTCGAGCCACAGGACGCCGCGCAGCACGCCGTCGATGACCGCGCCGCGGATCTCGTCGTCGTCGCGCAGGTATCGCCGCAGCAGGTCGCGGCGGGCGACCACGCCGACGAGCCGCTCGTCGTCGTCCACGACGGGCAGCCGCTTCACCCGGTGGTGCTCCATGAGCTGCGCGGCCCGGGTGAGCGTCGCGTCCGCGGACACGGTCACGGCGGGTCCGGTCATGAGCTGCTCGGCGGTCTCGCCGCCGGCCTTCTCCTTGGCGACGCGGTCGCGCCGCCGCTCGAACAGCCGGGCGTGCACGTCGGCGCCGTTGAACTCGACCTTGTGCAGCAGGTCGGCCTCGGAGACGACGCCGAGCACCCGCCGGTCGTCGCCGGTCACCGGCAGGGCGCTGACGCCCATCTCGACGAGCAGGTCGACGATCCTGCGGTAGCCGGCGCCCGGGGCGACGGTCACCACGTTCCGGGTCATCACGTCACGGACCAGCAGCGGTTGCATCGACCTGTTCCCTTCTCGCGTCCTGCGTTCACCGTGCCGCGCGAGCGGGACCGGCACACGGGCCGAAGGTCACATCACGACGGGACCGGCACCAGTTCGTAGCCGGTGACGAGGTCGCAGTCGATGCCGACGACGCAGTTCATCGTGTCGTCCACCCACGGCTGCAGGAGCCGCTCGTACCGGGCGACGCGCTCCTCGTCGAGGATCAGCCGCGCGGTACCGGTGACGACCACGGTCCAGCCGGCGTGGGCGCCGACGTCGATCGTGTCGGCCTCGTACGCGACGACCACCGGCCCGTTGGCGGTGGCGGTCGAGCCGAGCGCGGCGCCGAGGTTGGTCCGGATGACGATCGTGCCGTCGTCGAGCAGGTGGTTCACCGGCCGGATCGCGGGCAGCGCACGCTGCGTGAACACCACCCGGCCGACCGGCACCGACGCCAGCAGTTCCAGGCAGCGTTCCCGGCTCAGTGACCGCAGTTGTGCCATCGTGCTCCTTCCCGATCCCGTCGACACTGCCGCCGCTCGCGGGCCGCCGCCAGGGCCGAACGGCCCGTGCGACCCGGGACCTTCCGCGGGCCTCGCCCGGGCCCCGGGCCGGCCTCAGCCGGGTCCCGCCCCGGGCGGGACCATCGCCCCTGGCCGGCCGCCCGCCGGTGGGTCAGGGTCGGGGCATGGACGAACGCCTCCCGGACCGCACGGCCGCGGCCTGCGTGCGCGCCGCCCTCACGGCGCCCTCGGCCCACAACACCCAGCCGTGGCTGTTCCGCCTCGGTACCGATCGGATAGACGTGCTGACCGACCCGCGGCGGGCCCTGGCGGTCATCGACCCCGACGGCCGGGCCATGCACCTGAGCGTGGGTGCCGCCGTGTGCAACCTCCGCCTCGCGCTGGCCGCCGCGGGCTGGACGTCCCGCCTCGCCGGGCCGGGCCGCGTGGTGCTCGGGCCCCGCCGCGAGCCCGGCGCGGGCGTGCTCGTCCTGGCCTCGGCGATCGGTCACCGCCGCACCAACCGCGGCCCGTACTCGGCCGCGCCGGTCGGGGCCGACGCCCTCACCGCGCTGCGGCTGGCGGCGCAGGCCCCGGACATCCGGCTGACCGTCCTCGACCCGGTCCGCCGCAGCGCCGTCCTCGCCCTCACGCAGGCGGCCGACGAGCGGCAGCGCGCCGATCCGGCGTACCGGTGCGAGCTGGCCCGCTGGACGGACGCCGACGGCACCCGGCGCGACGGCGTCCCGGCCCGCACGTTCGGGCCGCGCGCGACGACGGCCCCGCTGCCGCTGCGCGACTTCGGCCTCACCCTGCCGGCGGTGGAGCGCACCGCCGCCCGCTTCGAGCGGCACCCGCTGCTGGTGGTGCTGCACAGCCGCCGGGACACGCCGGGCGGCTGGGTGGCCGCCGGGCGGGCGCTGCAGCGGGTGCTGCTCACCGCGACGGTGCACGGCCTGGCCACCCAGCCGATGACCCAGGCCCTCGAGGTGCCGGAGTTCCGGCGGTACCTCATCGACCCGGACGTCCGCTGGTGCCCGCAGATGATCCTGCGCGTCGGCCACGCCCAGCCGGCGCCGGCCGGACCGCGCCGCGACCTCCGCACGGTGGTGCTCCGCGAGCCCGGCGACCGGCCGCTGCCGAGGACGACCGCGTTCCCCCGGGGCGCGCTGGTCGGCGCCGGCCGGAGGTCCGGCCGGTGACGCGCCTGGTGACCGAGCCGGAGCTCGCCCGCATCCTCGCCGCGCTGCCCGGCACGCCGCGGATCGTCGCGAGCGGCAACTTCGCGGCGCCGCAACGGCTGCTGACGATCGCCGACGCCGCCGTGGCCGAGTTCCGGCTGTTCATGCTGAACGCGCAGCCGGGCATCCCGGACCGGCCGGGGGTCGGCTACGAGACGGCGTTCGTCGGGCCGGGCATGCGGGGCCACGCCCGGTTGCGGTACTTCCCGTGCCGCCTGTCGCTGGTGCCCGCCCTCCTGCGCCAGCGCCTTCAGCCCGACGTCGTGCTGCTGCACACCGCCCGGCCGTCGGGCGGCACGGTGAGCCTCGGCGTCGAGGTCAACGTCCTGCCGGCCGCGGTCGAGGCGGCCCGCGCCCGCGGCGGGATCGTCGTCGCGCAGGCGAACGCCGCGATGCCGGTCACGTACGGCGACGCGCAGCTGCCGCTGGACGCCGTGGACTACCTGCTGGCGGCGGACGAGCCGCTGACCACGCCCGTGGCCGCGGCACCCGACGGGATGTCGGCCGCGATCGGGGAGCGGGTCGCCGCGCTCATCCCCGAGGCGGCCACGCTGCAGCTGGGCATCGGCGCGATCCCCGACGCCGCGCTCGGCGCCCTGCTCGACCGGCGCGGCCTGCGGATCTGGTCGGAGATGTTCTCCGACGGGGCGCTCGCGCTGGAGAAGGCCGGCTGCCTCGACCACGACACGCCGGTGACGGCCTCGTTCTGCTTCGGCTCGGCCGAGCTGTACGACTGGGTCGACCGCAACCCGCGGGTGCGGATGCTGCGCACCGAGACGACGAACGACCCGGGCACGATCGCGGCGCAGCCGGCGCTGTTCAGCGTCAACAGCGCCCTGCAGGTGGACCTGTTCGCCCAGGCGAACGCGAGCCGGGTCGGGGCGCGCACCCACTCCGGGTTCGGCGGGCAGACCGACTTCATCGTGGGCGCCATGCACTCGCCGGGCGGCCACGCGATCATCGCGCTGCGCTCCTGGCACCCGAGGGCCGACGTCTCGGCGGTGGTACCGCTGCTGACCGGCCCGGTGACCTCGTTCCAGCACAGCTGCATCGTCACCGAGCAGGGCACCGCCCGGATCTGGGGCCGGGACTCGGCCGAGCAGGCGCAGGAGATCCTCGACCACGCCGCCCACCCCGACGCCCGCGACGAACTGCGGCGGGCCGGCCGGGAGCTCGGCCTGCCGCTGCGGTGAGGCGGGGCGGGCCCGTTCGGCCCGCCCGCCCCGTTCAGAACATGACCGGCGACCGGTAGCCGGGTCGCGCGTCGTCGGTGTCGTCGACGGCGGACAGGTGGCTCACCACGTCCACGACGCCGTCGACCCGCTCGACCTGCCGGACCAGCGACGGCACCACCGCGGCGCGCTCGACCTCACCCAGCAGCGTCACCACGCCGTCGTCGACCTCGACCCGCAGGCTCGCGGCGTCGACCCCGACCAGGCCGTCGACGGCCTCGGCGAGGATCTCGCGGCGGATCTCGGCGTCGGAGCGCAGGAACACCTTGAGCAGGTCGCGGCGGGTGACCATGCCGATGAGCCGGCCCAGCTCGTCGACCACCGGCAGGCGCTTGAGCTGGGCGGAGTCCATGATCCGGGCGGCGGCCACGAGGGAGGTCGTCGACATGACCGTGACCGCCGGCGCGTTCATCAGCTCCCCCGCCGCGGTCGCGTGCGCCTTGCCGCGGGCCTGGCGGGTCTGCCGGTTCTCGAACAGCCGGAAGTGCTCGTCGTCGCCCGCGAACTCGATCTTCGGGGTGAGATCGGCGGACGAGACGACGCCGACGACCCGGTCGAACCGGTCGACGACCGGCACCGCGTTCACCTCGTGCGCCTCCAGCAGATCGACGATCTCCTTGAAGGGCGTGTCCTCCTGGACGGACACCGCGCCGATGGTCATCACGTCGGCCACGTTCCAGCGGCTCATCTCGGCCTCCTCTGCGTCGTTTCGGGCTCCTGGGCCGAACGTACGACCGGCCGCGAGCCGCCCGGCAGGGCCGAACGGCACCCCGCACGGGAGCCGTTGGACGGGTCGTTCGGCCCTTGTCGCGGGACCGGCGGGCCGAGGGAAAATGGCAGTGAGGGACCACTGCGGCGCGAGACGCGAGGAGGTTTCCGATGGCCTACGAGTTCGGGCCGGTCGTCGTCGGGGTCGACGGATCGGCCGACAGCATGGGTGCGGTGCGCTGGGCCGCCGACGAGGCCTGCCGGTGGACCCGGACGCTGGTGGCGGTGACCGCCGTCCCGCCCGGCGAGGAGCTGGGCAAGGGCGCGGACCTCGCCGCGGCCGCCGCCGCGGTGGAGGCCCGGCGGTGGTGCGTCGGCGTCGCCGCGGTCGGCGAGACCCACTCCGGAACGCCGGTGGACGTCCTGCGGCACATGGCGGAGGAGGCCCGGCTCGTCGTGGTCGGCGGGCGGGGCGCGTCCGGCCGCACGGCCGAGCCACTGGGTTCGGTCAGCCGGGAGCTCGCCGCCCGGGCCGACGCCCCGGTGCTCGTGGTCCACGAGGCCCAGCGGTGGGCGGCCCCCGACGCCGCGCTGCCCCGCGACGGGACGGTCGTCGTCGGCTTCGACGGCTCCGCCCCCGCCAGGCGCGCGCTGCGCCTCGCGTTCGAGGAGGCCGCGGCCCGCTGCAGCCGGCTCGTCGTCCTGCAGGCCTGGCGGCATCTGGAGCTGTGGCGCCCGGGCGAGGACCGCGCCACCGACCTGTGCGACGCGGCCACCGTCGTCCACGAGGCGCTGTGCGCGGCGGCCGCGCCGTGGCGCGAGCGGTACCCGCTGGTGGAGGTCGAGGTCCGCAGCGAGCCCGGTGACCCGGTCGTGGCGCTCACCGTGGCCTCGCAGTGGGCCACCCTGCTGGTGCTCGGCACCCGGTGCCCGGCCGACGGGGTCCAGCCGTCGAGGCCGTCGGTGGCCAGTCGCGTCCTGCGGCACGCCGCCTGCCCGGTCCTGGTCGCCCACGGCCCGAGCCGGATCCCGGCCCAGCGCGAGCCGGTCGCGGCGGCGGGGAGGTCGTCATGACCATGCTCGTCGGCCCGGCGAGCCGGACCCTCACCGACGCGGCCGTGGCCGCGCTGCAGGCGCCGTCCGTGCTCAACACCCAGCCGTGGCGCTGGCACGTCGAGCGCGGCACGGCGTCCCTGTCCGCCGACCCGAGCCGCCGCCTGGCCAGGATCGACCCGGACCGGCGCCTGCTGGTGCTCAGCTGCGGCGCCGCGCTGCACCACGCCTGCGTGACGCTCGCCGCCGGCGGCGCGGACTTCGCGGTGGAGCTGCTGCCGGACGACCGTGCACCCGACCTGATGGCGATCATCCGGTACCGCGGAGAGACCGAGCCGTCGCCCGCGGCGCAACGCCTGCGCGACGCCATCGCGGCCCGCCGGTCCGACCGGCGCCCGTTCTCGGGCACCCGGGTGCCCGAGGCGGCGCTCGAACGGGTGCGCGACGCCGCCCAGCGGGCCGGCGCCCGGCTGCACCTCGTGCGGGCGGAGGAGCTCGTCGAGGTGATCGCCGCGGCGGGGCGCTCGGCGGCCGAGGAGATGGCCGACCCCGCCTACCGCGCCGAGCTGCTGGCCTGGCTGCGGCCGCCCGGCGTGGGCCGCGACGGCGTGCCCGTCGACACGATCGCACGGCCGGGTCTGCGGCCGGTGCCCATCCGCGACTTCACCGCCGCCGGCTACGTGCCCGCCATCTACAGCGACGCCGACGTCACCGACCGCGAGGCGCGCTACGGCATCGTCGTGACCGACGGCGACGGCCCCGCCGACTGGCTCCGCGCCGGCGTGACGCTGTCCGCCGTGCTGCTCGCCGCCACCGCCGAGGGGCTCGCCACGTCCGCGATGAGCGACCTGGTCGAGGAGCCCACCGCGCGCGTCACGCTGCGGCGGATGCTCGGCAACGTCGGCCACCCGGCGGTCGGCGTCCGGATCGGGGTGCCGGCGCCCGGACCGCTGCCGCGCAGGGCACCGCGCCGCCCGGCGGCCGAGATGGTCGAGGTGGTCGCCGAGCTGGCGCGCGGCTGACCCGGCCGGGACCGTCCCTGGACATGCTCCCGCACCGCCGGGCGTTCAGCGGGCGGCGGCATCGGGAACGGACACCGCGGCGGCGACCGGGTCCGGCTCGGCGACCGGAATCTCGGCGGTCAGTGTCGTGCCCTGCGCCGGCGGGCTGACGACGCTGAACCGCCCGCCCAGGGCCTCGACGCGGTCACGCAGTCCGCCGAGCCCGGTGCCACCGCTCGGATCGGCCCCGCCGACCCCGTCGTCGTGGACCGACAGCCGGACGTTTCGTTCGTCCGTGGCCACCGTGACGCAGGCGACCGACGCCTGGGCGTGCTTGGCGATGTTGGTGAGCGCCTCCGACACCACGTAGTACACCGCCACCTCCACCCGCTCGGGCAGCCGCTGCTCGACGCGCAGCTGCAGCTCCACCGGCACGGCACTGCGCCGGGCCAGGGTGCGCAGCATCGGGCCGAGCCCACCCTGGGTCAGTAGCGCCGGGTGAATGCCGCGGGCGAGGTCGGTCATGCTCTCGTGGATCTCGGTGAGGCTCCCCACGGTGTCGCGCAACAGCTGCCGCACCGCCGACCGGTCGTCCAGCGCCGAGTCCTCCGCGATGCGCAGCCGCAGGGCCAGCGAGACGATGCGCTGCTGCGGCCCGTCGTGCAGATCCCGTTCGATGCGGCGCCGCGCGTCGTCCGCCGCGGCGACGAGCCGGACACGGGACGCGACGAGCTGGGCGCGGTTCTCGGCGTTCGCGATGGCGGTGGCGACGAGCTCGGTGAAGCCTTGCAGGCGGGCCCCGGCGTCGGCAGGCACGGGATCCGTCCGCGCCGACATGACGAGGGCGACGCCCCAGAGCTCTCCGTCGACCACGATGGGCACGCCGACACCGCTGTGGACGCCGATTGCCCGCGCCCCCTCGGCGATCGGACCGGTGGCGGCGTCGTAGTCGATTCGTGCCGTACGGCGGGTGCGAAGGATGACGCCGGCGACGTTCTCCCCGGAGATCGGCAGGCTCGGGCTCTCGGGGAGCAGCCGCCCGTCCGCGTCGCGCGCGCAGATCGAGCTGACGGTGCCGTCCGGTTCGTACCGGATCAGGGCGGTGCTGAACCCCTCGAAGAGTCGGTGCAGTTCGGCGGTCACCGCCGCGAACACCTCCGCCGGTGGCCCGCCGGCGGCGACCATCGTGGCAACCCGCCGGAGTGCGGCCTGCTCCGCGAGCAGCGCCCGGGTCGCCCGCTGGCTCACCCGCAGCGTGCCGACGAGCTCGCGGCGGTCGAGGGCGGTGCGCAGGATCGACTCCAGTGCCGGGCCGACGCGGTCACGAATCCGGCCCACCGCCGCCGGTGGTGTGGCGTCCGGCAGGACCAGCCGCCCCACGCGGCGCGGTCCGTCACCGAGCCCGAGCACCACCGCGCCGCCGACCTCGTCCCGTCCCGGCGCGTCGGCGAGCTCGATCGACGCGCTGGGCAGGCCGAGCCGGGTCGCGAGGTGCCGCGAGCCGGCCCGCAGCCCGGCTCCCAGGTCGTCCTGCCCGAGGATGAGGCGCGCCAGTTCGGCGGCCAGGTCCGCCTCGGCCGCCCGCTGCTGCGCCTCGATGGTGCGCGATCGGGCGACATTGGCCAGCCCGCTGCTGACCAGCGCAACGGTCGCGAAGATCACGGCTCGCACGAGGTCCTGGGACACGGTCAGGTGCAGACCGTTCGACCCGACGTGGAAGTAGTTGAACGCCACCGTGCTGGCCAGCGCGGTCAGGACGCCGAGCCGGGCGCCCCACACGGTCGTCACCGCCAGCACGCCGAGGATGTAGAGGGCGGCGCTCGGCTGGGTCGCCGGCGAGGCGGTACGGACGGCCCCCAGCAGGGCCGTCTCGGCAGCGACGACGGCCACCGCCACAACCACGCCGACCGCCAGCGGCGGCGGTGTGGCCGGCAGCAGACACGACATCAGGCGACCCCGGACCGCGTTCGTCACCGTCATGCGGCCTCCCGCACGTGCCCGGAGCGCGCGGGCCCGCGCCGCTCCGATGTACACACGTACGACCGTTCGCCTCACCGGCAGGCCGCATCACCACCCGCGGCGGGTGACATCGGCGCCGGCGCTCAGGCGGCGCGGGCCCGCACCTGGAGGGTGGTGACGCCCGGTGTGGTTCGCACGAGGGCCACCACCGCGGACCGCTCGGCCTCGTCGTCGAACTCGCCGCCGATGGTCGCGGCGGCCTCGTGCACCGTCACCGGCCAGCGGCGCCGCCCGTCGGCGTAGACGTCGAGGCGGTGCTGCGCCTCGCGCTGCGCGGCGTCGTCGGTCGGCAGCAGCGTCCGCAGCACGTCGCAGCGGCTGACGACGCCGACGACGTGCTCCTCGACCACGACCGGCACGGTGTGCGCGGCCCGGCGGACCATGGCGTCGGCCAAGTCGGCGACGTCGGCCTCGGGCCAGGCGGTCACGGGCAGGCCCGACATCACGTCGCGCACCCGCTGCGCGGTGGCGGATGGCGCCGCGCCGGTTCGGGCCTGGTTCTTGAGCAGGTCGACCTCGCTGACGAGGCCGACGAGCAGGTCGTGCTCGTCGACGACCGGGGCGGCGGTGATCGAGCGCCGCTCCAGCAGCGTGACCGCCTCCGAGACCGGCGCGTCGGCGTGCACGGTGTACGCCGGGGTGCTCATGATGTCCTTGGCGTGCATCGTTCCTCCTCATCGGTTCGTGCCGGGCCGTTGCCCGGCTCACCTCCAGCCTCTCGCCGCGATCGGCGTGCGGTCAGGGACGTTGGTCCCGACCTCCGGTCGCGGCGCGCAGCTCGTCGGCGATCCGGGCCGCCAGCCGGTCGGCGGCACCGGCCACACCGGGCGACAGACCACAGCCGTAGCCGGTGTCGGCCGCCTCGACGCCGTAGAGGACGAGGCGTTGCGGAAGGCGGCCCAGCGTGCGCGCCAGCGCCACCGCGTCGGCCGGACCGGTCGCGTGCGTCCCACCGGGCCGGTTCACCCGTCCCGGCTCCGGCATCGCCATGCGGTGGATGCGGCCCGGGTGCGGCGGATCGGCGCGGACCGCGTCCACCACGACGGCGACGCGGCGGCATTGCCACAGCAGGATCAGCGCGACGGCCTCGCCGTCGCTCTCGGCCAGGGTCACGCCGGGCAGGCCGGCGGCGCGGAGCCGGTCGACGACGGCCAGGCCGACGCCGTCGTCGCGCCGGTACGGGTTGCCGACCCCGATGACGACGGCCTCGGGTCTCACCGGCGCTCCACGGTGAGCTCGAGGAAGTGTGTGGCGCACGAGATGCACGGGTCGTAGTTGCGGATCGCCTGCTCGCACGCGGCGGTGAGGCGCTCGTCGTCGAGGTGCAGCCGGTCCTGGACGAACCGGCGCAGGTCGGCCTCGATGGCCGGCTGGTTCTGCGCGGTCGGCGGGACGATCCGGGCGGAGTCGATGGTGCCGCCGGCGTCGAGTCCGTACCGGTGGAACAGCGTGCCGCGCGGTGCCTCGGTGGCACCCCAGCCGGTCGCCGCCCGCGGGACGACCTCCTCCCAGGACGGGCTGGGCGGCTCGTAGGCGTCGATCAGCCGCAGCGCCTCGTCGATGGCGTAGACCATCTCGACCGCCCGCACGACGATGCTCCGGAACGGGTTGTCGCAGAGGTCGCCCAGCCCCGCCCCGGCGGCCGCCTGGCGCGCCAGGGGCGACAGCCGCGCGTGGTTGAGGTTGTACCGGGCGAGCGGGCCGGTCAGGTAGGTTCCGGCGGCGGCGGCGGCGAGCCGGCCGTGCAGGGCGGTGGAGTGCTCCACCTGGGTCTCGACGATGTGCTGCTCGAAGTCGGCGACCGCGAACGACCGCCCGGCCGACGTCCGGGGCGCGCCGCGGTCGATCGGGTACCGGTCCGGGTCGACCAGGGCGAGCAGCTCATGGTCGATGGTGAAGTCGGGGAAGGTGAACCCGGCGACCCACTCGGCGGTGGCCAGCGCGTCGTCGAGCGCCGGCCGCAGGACGTCGCGGGCCAGCGCCCGCAGCTCGGCCGGGGACGGCGCCCGGTAGAAGCCGCCGACGCGCACGTTGACGGGGTGGATCGCCCGCCCGCCGACGAGGTCCAGGATCGCGTTGCCGGCCTGCTTCAGCGCGAGCCCGCGTTCGACGGCGGCGCGGTGGTCGCGCGCGAGCTCCACCACGCTCGGGTAGCCGAGGAAGTCGGGTGCGTGCAGCAGGTAGACGTGCAGCGCGTGGCTGGCCACCCATTCGCCGCAGTAGAGCAGGCGGCGCAGCTCGGCGACGGGCTCGCTCACCCGCGTGCCGCAGGCGTCCTCGATCGCCAGACAGGCGCTCATCTGGTACGCCACCGGGCAGATCCCGCAGATGCGCGCCGTGATGTCCGGCGGTTCGCGGTGCCCGCGCCCGCGCAGGAACGCCTCGAAGAACCGGGGTGGCTCGTAGATGTCGAGCCGCACGTCGGTCACCACGCCGTCGTCGACCCGCACGTGCATCGCCCCCTCGCCCTCGACGCGGGCGAGGGCGGCGACCCGCAACGCTCGGTCGTGCCGGTGCGTCATCCGCGCTCCCCCTGCTCGGCCGCGGCCTGGAACTCGGGCTTCGCCACGTGGTAGGTGCGGAACACCCGGGCGACGTCCTGCGGGCTCATGCCGTTGGCCCGCAGCGACGCGACGAGGGCAGCGGTGTTGGGCTGGGCCATCGGTCCGAAGCAGCCGTAGCAGCCGCGGCCGTACGCGGGACACAGCGCGCCGCAGCCGGCCCTGGTCACCGGCCCGAGGCACGGCGTGCCGTTCGCGACGGTGACGCACGGGGTGCCGCGGACCTTGCACTGCTGGCAGACGCTGTGCACGGGCAGCGCCGGCCGGCGGCGGGCGAGGATGCCGGTGAGCACCTCGATGAGCTGGCCGCGGTCGATGGGGCAGCCGGGCAACTCGAGGTCGACCGGCACGTGCGCCGCGATCGGTGTGGAGTCGGCCAGGGTGGCGACGTACTCCGGCCTGGCGTAGACGACCGACCGGAACTGCTCCACGTCGGCGAAGTTGCGCAGGGCCTGCACGCCGCCGGCGTTGGCGCAGGCGCCGATCGTGATCAGCATGCCCGACTGCTCGCGGATGCGGTGGATCCGCTCGACGTCGGCCGCCGTCGTGACCGAGCCCTCGACGAGCGAGACGTCGTACGGTCCCGGGTCGTCGGCGCTGGAGGCCTCGAGGAAGTGGGCGATCTCGACGTGGTCGGCGAGCGGCAGCAGCTCGTCCTCGCAGTCGAGCAGCGTCAGCTGACAGCCGTCGCAGGAGGCGAACTTCCACACGGCCAGCTTGGGCTTGACCATCACAGCTCCCTCGTGGACAGCAGGGGACCAGCGGTGTCGAAGGCGACGACCGGCCCGTCGCGGCACAGCAGCAGCGGGCCGAGCTGGCAGTGGCCGCAGTGCCCGATGCCGCAGTGCATGTTGCGTTCGAGCGACAGCCACAGCCGCCCCGGGGGGACGCCGAGCCGGGCGAGGTCACGGGCGACGAAGCGCATCATGACCTCGGGTCCGCACACGTAGGCGACGGTCTCGGCCGGGTGGACCCGCAGCTGGTCGAACAGCGCGGTCACCACGCCGACGCGGCCGGTCCAGCCGGCGGCCGCCCGGTCGACGATCGTGTGGACGCCGACGCCGGCGGACCGCCACTCGTCGTACTCGGCGGGATACAGCAGGTCCGCGGGGGTCCGGGCGCCGATGAGCACCGTCACGCTTCGGTAGCGGTCGCGGTGGGCCTTCGCGTGCCGGACCGCCGGGCGCAGCGGGGCGAGGCCGAGGCCACCGGCGACGACCACGACGTCCGCCCCGTCGGGGGCGGGCAGGGCCCAGCCGCGGCCGAACGGCCCGCGGACGCCGAGCGTCGTGCCTGGCTCGGCGCGGCACAGCGCGCCGCTCGTCGCGCCGACGGTGCGCACCGTGTGCAGGAGGCCGTCGGCGCCGTACCGGCCGGAGACGGAGATCGGGATCTCGCCGACACCGAAGGCGTAGAGCATGGCGAACTGGCCGGGCCGGAACGCCGGCAGCGGCGCGTCGACCGGTTCGAGGGCGAGCGTGACCGTGTCGCCGGTCTCGTCGGCGCGGTCGGCGACCCGGTAGCGGGCCGGCGTCATCGTCGTCATGCCGCCACCCGGTACAGGTCGAGCAGCCGCATCCGGGTGGCCTGCATGCGGTCCACGACGACGGCCATGAACCGGCGGGTGAGCTCGTAGCCGAAGGCCGGGTCGGCGTCGCACAGGGTCCGCACGGCGGCGCCGTCGACGGCGATGCAGAGCACCGGTCCGGCGGCCACGGCGGCGAAGTGCCAGCGGTACGGCGGGAACAGCCAGGACCATCCGAGGACCGTGCCGGGACCGAGCGTCTCGATGATGACGTCGCCGCGGCCGGGCACCCGGATGTCGAGGTTGACCTGTCCGTCCTGGATGAGCCAGAACCGCTCCGCCGGCCCGTTCTCCTCGAAGAGCCGCGTCCCGGCCGGGAACGCTTCGGGATGCGTCAGGCGCTCCAGCCGCCCGATGTCGCCGTCGGCCAGGCCGGCGAGGAACGGGTGCGCCGTGAGCAGCTCGCGGGTGGTGCTCACGGCTGGTCCCCCGCGGCCAGGGCGTGCAGTTCCTCGGTGACGTCGATGCCGACCGGGCACCAGACGATGCAGCGGCCGCAGCCGACGCAGCCGGACTCGCCGAACTGGTCGTGCCAGGTCCCGAACTTGTGGGTGAGCCACTGCCGGTAGCGGGCGTGGCCGGAGCCGCGCACCGGGCCGTCGTGCAGGTGGCTGAAGTCGAGGTCGAAGCAGGATTCCCAGGTCTCCCACCGTTCGGCGTGGTCGCCGGTCAGGTCGGTGGTGTCGGTGACGGAGGTGCAGAAGCAGGTCGGGCAGACCATGGTGCAGTTGCCACAGGTCAGGCACCGTGCGGCGACGTCGTCCCAGCGCGGGTGCTCGAGGTTGCCGGCGAGCAGCGCGCGCAGGTCGGTCTCGGGCACGGTCCGGCCCATGCGTTCCGCCGCCGCCTCGACGGCCTCGGCGGCCTGTTCGACGTCCGCGCCGGACGCCGGCGTGGCGGGCACCCGGTCCAGCACCGACGCGCCACGGGGCGTGCCGGCGGCGGCCAGGTAGTGCCCGCCGGGACGCTCGGTCAGCGCGATGTCATAGCCGTCGTCGGCGCCAGGACGGCCGCCGGCGGACACGCAGAAGCACGCGGCGCCGGGTTCGGTGCAGTTGACCACCACGGTCAGGACGTCCGCGCGGCGGTCGGCGTAGCGTGTGCCGTCGCCGAGGACGTGGTCGAGCACGCCGATCGCGCGCAGGTCGCACGGCCGCACCCCGAACAGGGCGAGCGACCGCCGGGCCACCGGCTGCTCCGTGACGGTGAAGCCGTCCGGGCCACGGTCGGCCGACAACAGCCGCTCGCGCGGTGGGTGCAGCACCTGCTTCCACGAGTGCGGGCCCGACGTGTGGGTGAACGCCAGCCCTTCGTCGCCCGGCCGCAGCCGATAGGTGCCCGCCTCGACCTCGGTGCGCCAGCCGTACGGCAGTTCGGCGGCGTCGGTGAGCTCGGTGAGCACGACGGCCCCGGCACGGACGGTGGGGCCGACGATCGTGCGGCCGTCGGCGTGCAGCGCCTCGAAAAGCCCGTCCAGGCCGGCGAGCATGACCCTGGCCTCCATCGTCCCCACCTCAGCAGATCCGGGGCAGCTGTTCGCCGACGAGCACGTCGACGACGCGCCGGCCGCCCATGAGTGTGTGCATGACGACGCGGCCGGGATGGTCGGCGACGACGGTGCCGAGCCGGACCGCGTCGCGGCCCTCCGGGGTCGCGCGCATCGTCGCCAGCGTGGCGTCGGCGGCGTCGGCGGCGACCATCGCGACCAGGCAGCCCTCGTTGGCGACGTGCAACGGGTCGAGGCCGAGCAGGTCGCACGCGGCGGCCACGAGCGCCGGGACGGGCACCGCCTCCTCGTCGATCATAATCCCGACCGCGGAGGCGGCGGCAATCTCGTTGAGCGCCGCCGCCAGCCCTCCGCGGGTGGGGTCGCGCATCGCGTGCAGCGCCGCGCCGCCCCGCGCCACCATGGCGGCGGCGAGCCGGTGCAGGGACCGGGTGTCGGAGGCGATCTCCGCCTCGAACCCGAGTGACTCCCGGGCGCCGAGGATCGCCATGCCGTGCCGGCCGATCGGTCCGGACAGCAGCACCGCGTCGCCGGGGCGGGCGGCGCCGGCCGACATCCGCGCGCCGGGGAGCCGCCGGCCGAGCCCGGTGGTGGTGACGTACAGCCCGTCGGCGGCGCCCCGGCCGACCACCTTGGTGTCGCCGGTGGCGATCCGCACGCCCGCCTCCGCGGCGGCCGCACCGGCCGAGGCCGTGTGCCGCCGCAGGTCGGCGATCGGGAAGCCCTCCTCGATGATGTACGCCAGGGCGAGCGCGACCGGCGCGGCACCCATCATCGCCAGGTCGTTGACGGTGCCGTGCACGGCGAGGCGGCCGATGTCGCCGCCGGGGAAGACCAGCGGGTCGACCACGAACGCGTCCGTGGTGAGCACGAGCTCCGCGCCGGCGACGGTGACGACGGCGGCGTCCTCGGCCACGGCGTCCGGTGGCGCGCCGAGGGCGGGCAGCAGCACATGGCCGAGCAACTCGGCGGAGAGCCGCCCGCCGCTGCCGTGCCCGAGCAGGACCCGTTCGGTCTCGTGGGGCGGCGCGGGGCACGCGGCCCGGGCCGGGTCGACCGCGGTCAACGGGCCGTCACCTCGCCCGCCGCCAGGCCGCGGCCGGCGGCGTGGAAGGCGGCGCAGGTGCCCTCGGACGAGACCATCGGCGCGCCGAGCGGTGCGCGCGGGGTGCACAGCGTGCCGTAGGCGGTGCAGTCGGTCGGCAGGCGGGTGCCGCGCAGGATGTCGCCGGAGATGCAGTCCGGGTGCTCGCGGGTGGTCAGTGCGTCCACCGCGAAGCGCAGCTCCGCGTCGTAGGCGGCGAACTCGTCCGTGAGGGCCAGCCCGCTGGCCGGGATGGGGCCGATGCCGCGCCAGGCCCGGTCGCCGATGCGGAAGACGCGCCGGATCGTGTCCTGCGCGGTGGCGTTGCCGGCGCGGCGCACCGCCCGGGCGTACTGGTTCGCCACCGCCGCCTGGCCGGCCTCGAGCTGCCGCACCGCTATCAGGAGCCCCTCGAGGAGGTCCAGCGGCTCGAACCCGGTCACGACGATCGGCACGCGGTAGCGGGCGGCGATCGGCTCGTACTCGGTCCAGCCCATGACCGCGCATACGTGCCCCGCGGCGAGGAACGCCTGGACCTCGCAGTCCGGCGCGTCGAGGATGGCGGTCATCGCGGGTGGCACGAGCACGTGGCTGACCAGCATGCTGAAGTTGCGCAGCCCGAGGTGGTGCGCCCGCAGGACGGCCATGGCGTTGGCCGGGGCGGTGGTCTCGAACCCAACGGCGAAGAACACGACCTGGCGGTCCGGGTGTGCGGCGGCGACCCGGACCGCGTCCAGCGGCGAGTACACGACCCGCACGTCCGCGCCACGGGCCCGCAGCGCGAGCAGGTTCGTGTCGCTGCCGGGAACGCGCAGCATGTCGCCGTAGGAGGTGAACACGACGCCGTCGCGCGCGGCGATGGCGAGTGCCTTGTCGATGAGCTCCAGCGGGGTGACGCAGACCGGGCAGCCGGGGCCGTGGATCATCCGCATCCCGGCCGGCAGCAGCTCGTCGAGTCCCTGCCGCACGACCGTGTGGGTCTGCCCGCCGCAGACCTCCATGAGCGTCCACGGCCGGGTGGCCTCCGCGCCGAGCTGGGCGAGCAGCCGCCGGGCCAGGTCGGGGTCGCGGTACTCCCGCAGATACTTCACGGCTCCATCCCCTCTGGCGTCAGCTCGCGCTCGACGGCGTCGCCCATGGCCTGCAGTACCGCCAGCGTCCGCCGCGCCTCGTCCTCGTCGAGCCGGCTGATCGCGAACCCGACGTGCACGACGACGTACTCACCCACCCGGGCCTCCGGCGTGTAGGCCAGGCACACCTCACGCTGCACTCCGCCGAAGTCGACGGTTCCCATGGGCAGCCCGCCGCCGTCGGTCACGGCCACGACCCGGCCCGGCACGCCGAGACACATGCGATCACTCCCCTCGTCCCCGGGCCGCGGCGACCGCGGCCTGGCCGTAGCTGAGGCCGCCGTCGTTGGCCGGCACCCGCTCGTTGACCAGCGGCGTGAGCCCCGCCGCGGCGAGCCCGGCGACCAGCGACTCGACGAGGACGCGGTTCTGCATGACGCCGCCGGACAGGCAGACCACCGCGGTGCCGTGCCGCTCGGCGGCGCGCGTGCAGACGGCGACCGTCACGGCGGCGAGGGTGGCGTGGAACGCGGCGGCGACGGAGCCGGTGTCCGCCCCGTCCCGCAGGGCCTGCAACGCCCCGTGGAGCGTCGGCTCGGGGTCGTAGACGACGAGGCCGTCACGGGTCGTCAGGCGCCAGGGCAGGGCCGGGGCGGCGCCGTGCGCGGCCGCGTGCGTTTCGAGCGTGACGGCCGCCTCGCCCTCGTAGGTCGCGTTGTCGGCCAGCCCGAGCAGTGCCGCGACCGCGTCGAAGAGGCGGCCCGCGCTGGACGCGGCCGGGCAGTTGACGCCCCGGCTCACCATCCGCCGCACGGTGCCGACCTCGGCCTCGGGCAGCCGCCGCAGCAGCGGCGCCGCCAGCGCCTCCAGCGGCGGCCGGGGACCGTCGCCGAGCCGTTCGGCCCCGAACAGGTAGCCGAGCGCCATGCGGGCCGGGCGGCGCACCGCGGCGGCGCCGCCGGGCAGCGGCGCCCGGCCGAAGCGGGCGATCCGCCGGTACGACCGCAGGTCGGCCAGCAGCACCTCGCCGCCCCACAGGGTGCCGTCGTCGCCGAGCCCGAGCCCGTCGTAGGCGACGCCGAGGAAGCGGCCCGTGATGCCGTGCTCGGCGGCGCACGACGCGACGTGCGCGTGGTGATGCTGGACCGCGACCCGGGTCAGTGGCAACGCCGTCGCGTACTGCGTCGAGAGGTACCCCGGATGCAGGTCGTGGGCGACGACCCGCGGCTCGGCACCGGCGACGCGGCACAGCTGCCGCAGGCTCGTGGTGAACGCCTCGAGCGCGTCCTGCCGTTCCAGGTCGCCGGTGTGCGGGCCGACGATCGCGGTGCCGTCCCGGGCGATCGTGAACGTGTGCTTGAGCTGGCCACCGACGGCCAGCAGCGGCTCGGGCGCAGGGAAGGGCAGGCCGAGCGGTTCGGGTGCGTAGCCGCGGGCCCGGCGCACGACCGACGGGCGGCCGGCGGCGACGCGGACGACGGAGTCGTCGTACCGCGACCGGATCACCCGGTCGTGGCCCAGGAACCCGTCGGCCAGCCCGCCGAGCCGCCGCCCGGCGTCGCCGTCGTCGATCGCGATGGGTTCGTCCGCCAGGTTGCCGCTCGTCACGACCAGTGGGCGGGCCAGGTCGGCGCACAGCAGGTGGTGCACCGGCGTCGCTGGGAGGAACAGGCCGAGCCGGTCGGTGCCGGGTGCCACCGCGGTGGCCAGCGGGCCGCCCACGCGGCGGGCGACGAGGACCACCGGCCGGGCCGCCGAGGTCATCAGCGCCACCTCCGCCGGGGTGAGGCCGGCCAGCATGGCCGCCTCCTCGGGGCCGGTCACCATGACCGCGAACGGCTTCGCGGGACGGTGCTTGCGGGCGCGCAGCCGGGCGACGGCGGCCTGGTCGGTGGCGTCGCACACCAACTGGTAGCCGCCCAGCCCCTTGAGCGCGAGGATGCCGCCGCCGCGCAGGAGGGTCTCGGCCGCGTCGAGGGCGTCGTCGCCACGACGGTCCCCGGCCGCGGCACGCCAGGTCAGCTGCGGACCGCAGGCCGGGCAGGCGATCGGCTCGGCGTGGAAGCGGCGGTCGGCCGGGTCGGCGTACTCGTCCGCGCACGCCTCGCACATCGCGAACGACCGCATGGTGGTCCGCTCGCGGTCGTAGGGCAACTCGTCGAGGATCGTCGCACGCGGGCCGCAGTCGGTGCAGTTGACGAAGGCGTAGCGGTGGCGGCGGTCGGACGGGTCGAGCAGCTCCGTGCGGCACGCGTCGCACATGCCCAGGTCGGGTGGGATCCGGGCGAGGTCGTCACCCGTCGCGACCCGATTCGCCGGTGACGACGGGTCGACGCGGAAACCGGTCCCGTACGCCGGCGCACGGCCCCGCGGCTCGCCGATGCGCACCTCGTGAACCCGGGCGTGGGGCGGGGCGTCGGCGCGCAGCCGCGCGGGCAGCGCCCGCATCGCCTCCGCCGGGCCGGCCGCCTCCATCACGACGAGGCCGCCGTCGTTGCGGACCCAGCCGTCGAGGCCGAGGTCGCGGCCGAGACGGTAGACGAACGGGCGGAAGCCCACGCCCTGCACCGTGCCGTGGATCTCGATCCGGGAGGCCACCCGCTCCCCTGCGTCCTGCATGCCGCGCGCCGCCTTCGACTGTTCCGACCGATGCCGCAGTTGCGAGTCTCACGCCGTGTCCGCGGCAGCCGCCGCGGAACGCCGAAGGCTCACCCCGCACACCATCGGTGGTGTGAACGCCGATGCCGGGGGAAGGAGTCAGCAACGACCGACTGCATGCACGGAGGCGGCTGTGACGACTGACCCCGTGGCGAGCGTGTTGTACCGGGCCGCGGAGGACGCCCTGCTCGCGCCGTCCATCCTGAACACCCAGCCCTGGCACTGGCGGGTCCACGACGACACGCTGGAGCTGTTCGTCGATCGGTCCCGGCAGCTGCACGCGGCCGATCCGTACTGGCGCCTCATGATCATCAGCTGCGGCGCGGCGCTGCACCACGCCCGGGTGTCGCTGCGTGCATCCGGGTACGAGCCGGTGGTGCACCGCCGGCCCGACCCGCACCAGCCCTGGCTGCTCGCCCACGTGCAGGTGGGGCGGGCACATCCGCCCTCGGCGACGGCCATGCGCACCTACCAGAGCATCCGGCTGCGGCGCACCGACCGGCGGCCGTTCGCCACCGACGTCCGGGTGCCGGCCGACGTGATCGCGGGGCTGCGGTCGGCGGCGGAGGCCGAGCACGCTTTGCTGTACACGCTCAGCCCGGGGGACGTCACCTACCTGCGGTACGCCGCTCGGGGCGCGCAGACCGCCGCCGCCCGGGACCAGGTCAAGGCGGCCGAGCTGCGGCAGTGGACGTCGGGCGGCGCTGACGACGGGGTGCCGCCGCAGACCGTGGCGAAGCCGAGCCCCCGGCCGGTCCCGACGCGCGACTTCGGGCTCGGCGCCGACGCCGCGCTCGAGCCGGGACCCGGTGACGACCGCTCGGCCGAGTACCTGGTCGTGGCCACGGCCGGCGACGATCTCGTCGCCTGGCTCGCTGCCGGGGAGGCGACCAGCGCGGTCTGGTTGCGCGCCACCGTCGAGGGCCTGGCGGTCTCGCCGATGAGCGACGTCATCGAGGTCCCCGGCGCGCGGATGCTGCTGCGCAGCCTCCTGCAGCCGACGGCGCAGCCCCAGCTGGTCCTGCGGACCGGCACGACCGGCGACGCCGGACCACCACCGGAGAGCCCACGGCGCCCGGCATCGGAGGCCATCGACGTCGGATGAACGACGAGGAGATCGGCATGGTAACGGCGAAAGACTGGACCGTCGACGTCCACATCGGCGAGACCGACGGCCGGACCTACGCGGAGGCCCGGCTGCAGATCAACGAAACCACCCAGCTCAGCGGGTACGGCGAGGCCCGCCTCAACCCCGCGGACGAGGACATCCCGGAGATCGGCGACGAGGTGGCCGTGGCGCGGGCGCTGACCGACCTGGGTCATCGCGTGCTCCTCGCGGCGGCGGCCGACATCCGGGCCGTCACCGACGCACCAGTGCATCTGCGCCGATAGTCGATGGACGCGTGGACGTTCCGGTTCGACGGGGCGGACCCGTCCCGGGAGGGACTGCGGGAAGCACTGTGCACGCTGGGCAACGGCTACCTCGCGACCCGGGGCGCCGTGCCGGAGTGCGAGGCCGACGGCGTGCACTATCCGGGGACGTATGCGGCCGGCTGCTACAACCGCCTGCCGGACACCGTGGGCGGCGAGCACGTCGAGAACGAGAGCCTCGTCAACCTGCCGAACTGGCTGCCGTTCACGTTCCGGGCTGAGGACGGGCCATGGCTGGGCCGGCCCGGCGCCGAGGTCCTCGACGAACATCACGAGCTCGACCTGCGGGGCGGCGTGCTGTCGCGCCGCCTGCGCGTCCGCGACGACGCCGGTCGCACCACGGCGGTGACCCAGCGGCGGTTCGTGCACATGCGTGACCCGCACGTCTGCGGCCTGCAGGTCACGCTCACCCCGGAGGACTGGTCCGGGACGCTGACCGTCCGCTCCGGACTCGACGCCGCCGTCAGCAATCGCGGGGTGCAGCGCTACCGGGGGCTCTCGGATCGTCACCTGACGCTGCTGGCCGCCGGCCCCCTCGCCGCGGACGGCGTCGCGTGCTCGGTCGAGACGAACCAGTCCCACGTCCGCGTCGCGCAGGCCGCCCGCACCCGCGCGTTCACCGGCGGCCGGGCGGCCGGCGTCGCCGGCTGCTGCGGCGAGAGCGGCGCGGAGCAGGAGATCACGGTCAGGGTCTCCGCCAACCGCCGGGTCACGGTCGAGAAGCTGGTCACCGTGTACACCTCGCGGGACGGCGCGATCAGCGAGCCGTCCGCCGAGGCGCGGGAGCACCTGGCCCGGCTGCCGAGCTTCGGCACGCTGCTCGACGAGCACCGGCTGGCGTGGCGGCAGCTGTGGCGGCGCTTCCGCTTCGCGCTGCGCGGCCCGGAGAGTCCCGCGCTGCCCGTGGTACGGCTGCATCTGTTCCATCTGCTGCAGACCGTGTCCGACCACAGCGTCGACGTCGACGCCGGCATCCCGGCCCGGGGACTGCACGGCGAGGCGTACCGCGGGCACGTCCTGTGGGACGAGCTGTTCGTCTTCCCGATCCTCAACCTGCGCCTGCCGACGCTGAGCCGGGCACTGCTGCGCTACCGCCACCGGCGCCTCCCCCGGGCCCGCGCCGCCGCCGCGGCCGCCGGATCCGCGGGTGCGATGTACCCGTGGCAGTCCGGCAGCGACGGGCGGGAGGAGAGCCAGCGGCTGCACCTCAATCCGCTCTCCGGTCGCTGGATCCCGGACGTCACCAGCCTCCAGCGGCACGTCGGCCTGGCGGTGGCGTACAACGTGTGGCAGTACTTCCAGGTGACCGGCGATCTCGAGTTCCTCGGCCACTACGGCGCCGAAATGTTCATCGAGATCGCGCGGTACTTCGCCGCGCTGGCCGAGTACGACGGCACCCGCGACCGGTTCGTCATCCGCGGCGTCATGGGCCCGGACGAGTTCCACACCGGCTACCCCGGCACCGACCGCCCCGGCATCGACAACAACGCCTACACGAACGTCCTGACGGTGTGGGTCCTGCTGCGGGCGCTGGACGTGCTCGACGCGCTCCCCCCGCAGCGGCGGGCCGAACTGGCCGAGGCGCTGCACCTCGACCCGGCCGAGCCCGGGCGCTGGGAGGACATCTCCCGCCGGATGTACGTGCCCGTCCGGCCCGGCGGGATCATCGACCAGTTCGAGGGCTACGGCGACCTGGCCGAGCTGGACTGGCCGGCGTACCGCGACCGCTACGGCGACCTGCGCCGCCTCGACCGGATCCTCGAGCTGGAGGGCGACACCCCGAACCGGTACCAGGCGTCGAAACAGGCCGACGTGCTGATGCTGTTCTACCTGTTCTCCGCGGACGAGCTCGGGGAGCTGCTGGGCCGGCTCGGGCACACGCTGCCGGCCGACGCCATTCCGCGCAACGTCGAGTACTATCTGGCCCGCACCGCGCACGGCTCGACGCTGAGCGCGGTCGTCCACGCCTGGGTCCTCGCCCGCAACCACCGCACGGAGGCGCTGCGGTACTTCGTCGAGGCGCTGGGCAGCGACGTCGCCGACATCCAGGGCGGCACCACCGCGGAGGGCATCCACCTGGCCGCGATGGCCGGGTCGGTGGACGTGCTGCAGCGCTGCTTCGCCGGCGTGGAGACCCGCGACGGCGCGCTGCTGCTGAATCCCTACTGGCCGCGCCACCTGGGCGCGCTGGAGTTCGACATCCAGTACCGCGGGCACCGGATCACCCTGTCGATCAGCGGCGACACCGTGCGGGTGACGGCCGGCGACGGCCGCTCGCCGCCGATCCGGCTGTGCTGCCGGGGCGAGACCACCGACCTGGGCCCCGGCGAGGTCGTCCAGTTCCCGCTCGCGTCCCAGCCCCAGCGATGAGCCGTTTCACCCCGCGGAGGGAGACTCGCGATGGCCCACCGGACGCTCGCCGATGTCATGACCCGCGACGTCGTCACGGTGCGCGAGGACACGACGTTCGACGACATCGTCGGGCTGCTCACCGAGCGTCACGTGAGCGCCGTCCCGGTCGTGGACGGGCGCGACCGGGTGCTCGGCGTCGTCTCCGAGGCCGACCTGCTGCGCAAGCTGGAGTTCGCCGACACCGATCCGGCCGCGCTCGCCGGCACACCGGCCGCGGCGGTCGGCCGCGCCGCCCGGGTGAAGGCCGCGGCCTGCACGGCGGCCGGCCTGATGACGGCGCCGGCGGTGACCGCCCCGGCCGGCATGCCGGTCACCGCCGCCGCGCGGATGATGGAGGCGGCCGGCGTGAAGCGGGTGCCGGTCGTGGACGAGGGCCGCCGGCTCGTCGGCATCGCCTCCCGCCGGGATCTCCTCACGGTGTTCCTGCGCCCGGACAACGCGATCCGCCACGAGGTCGTCCGGGGAGTGCTCGAGACGCTGCTGTGGATCGCGCCGACCGAGGTGACGGTCGACGTCCGGCACGGCGTGGTGTACCTCGACGGCGAGCTGGACCGCCGGTCGCTGGCCGAATCCGTGGTGGGCATGGTCCGCGCCGTGGACGGCGTGGTGGACGTCGTGAGCCGCCTGACGTACCCCTTGGACGACACCGGCTCCGCGCCGGGTGGCTGAGGCCCTGCAACTCCTCCGCTTCGTCGAAGAGGAGGCGGCAGGCCCGGGCGTCCAGTGACCTTCGGCCGATGTGGCTCGTCCAGACCTCGGTCACCATGGACAGGAGGGGGGTACCGCGATGGAAGCCACCGACTGCCTCACGATGGACGGCCGGATCGTCCACGTCCGGACCATCCGGCCCGACGACGCGCCCGCCCTGCTCGCGCTGTACCAGCGGCTGTCGCCGCGGAGCCGGTACCTGCGCTTCTTCTGCGCCGGCGCGGCATTGGACGCCGAGGTGCGCCGGCTCACCCGGGCCCCGGACGCCGATCATGTCGGGGTGCTCGTCGAGGAGGGCGGCCGCGTGCTCGCCGCGGGTTCCTACGAGCGGGTCGGCCGGGACCAGGCGGACTTCGCGCTGGTCGTCGCCGACGAGCATCACGGCGAGGGCCTGGGCACGCTCCTGCTGGAGCACCTCGCGGCCGCCGCCCGGCGGGCCGGCATCACCGAGCTCGTCGGCGACGTGCTCCCGGAGAACGCCGCCATGCTCAAGGTCGGTCGCGACATCGCGCCCGGTTCGGCCGGCCGCTTCGTCTGCGGCGCGGTGCGGATCACCGTGCCGACCATCCCCGACGATGCGGCGCTGGCCGCGGTCGGAGCCCGGGACCGCACGGCGGCGCACCGGTCGCTGCGGCCGCTGCTCGCGCCCGCGTCCGTCGCGGTTGTCGGCGCCGGGCGGGCAGCCGGCGGCGTCGGGCACGAGGTGCTGGCGGCGCTGCGCGACGGCGGCTTCACCGGCTCGCTGTACGCGGTGAACCCGCACGCCGATCAGGTATGCGGGATGGCCGCCCACCCGACGGTGGCCTCGATCGGGTCGCCGGTCGACCTCGCCGTCATCGCCGTGCCGGCCGGGCAGGTCCCGGACGTGGTGCGGCAGTGCTGCGACGCCGGCGTTCGCGCAGCCGTGGTGCTCAGCGCCGGGCTGGACCGGGCCGCCAAACGGGACCTCGTCGCGTCGGCCCGCCGGCACGGCATGCGGATCGTGGGGCCGAACTGCCTGGGTGTGATCAACATGGACCCGGCGGTACGCCTCGACGCGGCGTTCGCGCCGGCACCGCCGCTCGCCGGGGGGCTCGCGGTGGCGTCCCAGTCGGGCGCGGTGGGCATCGCGATCCTGCACGCGAGCGCCCGCTGCGGCGTCGGTGTCTCCAGCTTCGTGTCCCTCGGCGACAAGGCCGACGTCAGCAGCAACGACCTGCTCGCCTACTGGTGCGACGACCCGGCCACCCGCGCCGTCGCCTTGTACGTCGAGTCCTTCGGCAACCCGCGCCGCTTCGCGTGGGTCGCGCGGGCATTGTCCCGCCGCAAGCCGCTCCTGGCGGTCAAGAGCGGCCGCTCGGAGGGAGGCCTGCGGGCCGGCGCGTCGCACACCGCCGCCGCAGCCGCGCCGGACACCGCCGTGGGGGCGCTGTTCGCGCAGGCCGGCGTCATCCGCACCGACACGCTCGGGGAACTGCTCGACGCCGCACGGGTGCTCGTCGACCAGCCGCTGCCGGCCGGTTCCCGGCTCGCGGTCGTGGGCAACGCGGGCGGGCTCAACGTGCTGGTCGCCGACGCCGCCGGTACCGCCCGGCTCACCCTCCCGACGCTCACCCTGCCGGGACGGGCCGGCGACAACCCGATCGACCTCGGCGCGGAGGCCACCCCGGAGGCGATGGCGGCGGCGATCCGGGCCGTGGCCGAGTCCGGCGGGGCGGACCTGCTGGTCGTGACGTTCGTCGCCACCCGTGCGAATGACGGCGCCGCGATGCTCGCGGCGCTGGCCGCGGCGGTCGACGAATGCCCGGACCTGCCGGTCGCGGTCGTCGCGGTCGGGCTGCCCGACGTCCCCGCGAACATCGGCGTCCGACGCGTGCCGGTGTTCGACCTCCCGGAGCCGGCGGTGCTCGCGCTGGGCCGGGCCGCCCACTACGCGGCCTGGCGCCGTGAGCCGGCCGGAAGCCGGCCGGTCCTGCCGGGGATCGACGCGGAGACCGCCCGCGACGTCGTGCGGCGGACGCTCGCGACCGGTGACGGCTGGCAACCGGCGGACGTGGCCCGGTCCCTGCTGGGGTGCTACGGCGTGCCGGTCGTGGAGACCGTCGCCGCCACCGGCGCCGACGACGCGGTCCGGCGCGCCGCCGCGGTCGGCTACCCGGTCGCCGTCAAGGCGGCGGCACCGGGCATCGTGCACAGGTCCGACATCGGGGCCGTCTGGCTCGGCCTGTCCGACGAGGCCGCCGTCCGCCGGGCGTACCGCGCGATCGGCGGGGCGCTCGGCCAGGCCCGCCCGGAGGTCCTCGTGCAACCGATGGCCCCGGCGGGGGTCGAGCTCGTGGCCGGGGTGGTCCACGATGAGCGGTTCGGTTCCGTTGTCATGCTCGGGCTCGGCGGGGTGCACACCGACCTGCTCGGCGACAGCTCGCTGCGCCTGCTCCCGCTCACCGACCGCGACGCCGCCGCCATGTGGCGCGGGCTGCGCGGTGCTGCGCTGCTGACCGGCTACCGCGGGGCGCCGCCGGTGGACACCGCGGCCCTGGAGGACCTGCTGCTGCGGCTGGGCCGCCTCGCCGAGGACCTTCCCGAGGTCGCGGAGCTCGACCTCAATCCGGTGCTCGCAGGGCCGCGCGGCTGCACCGCGGTGGACGTGAAGCTGCGGCTGGCCCGGGTCGGCGCGGAGCCGGACGCCTACGTGCGGCAGCTGACGCACGCTTGAGATCAGGAAGCCACGCAGGGCATCATCCCGAAGCCCGAGGAGGCATCATGAACGTCATCCGACGTCCGGTGGTCGTGGGCATCGACGGCTCGCCGGCCGCCTTCGGCGCGGTGCGCTGGGCGGCCGACGAGGCCCTGCGCCACGGCCAGCCGCTGCGGATCGTGCACGCCCTGGAGGTTCCCGTAGTCCAGGAGGAGGAGGCCTTCCCCGACGAGCAGCGACTCGTCCTCGACGCCGCCGCCGAGGCCCGCAACTGGCAGCCCGGCCTCGACGTGACCACGGCGACCAGCCACGGCAGCCCGGGTTCGATGCTCGTCGAGCAGTCCCGCCACGCGAGCCTCGTCGTCGTCGGCAGCCGCGGCCGCGGCGGGTTCCGCGCGCTGCTCCTCGGCTCGGTGAGCCTGCAGGTCGCCGCGCACGCCCACTGCCCCGTGCTGGTGGTGCACCACGCCGAACGCTGGGCCGGCCCGGAGGCGCAGCTCCCCCGCCATCAGCCGATCGTGGTCGGCGCCGACGGGTCCGCCGGCGGCGAGGCGGCCCTGGAGCTGGCGTTCACGGAGGCCGCCTCCCGGGGCGTCGGGCTGACGGCCACGCGGGCGTGGCTGGAGCCGGCCCACCGGTGGGGGCGCCGCACGGACACCGACCGGCTGGCGGAGACGGCGCGCCGGGAGCTCGCCGCCGACCTCGAACCGTGGCTGGCGAAGTTCCCGGCCGTCGAGGTCCGGCAGCGGGTGATGCGCGGTGGGACGGTACCGCTGCTGCTCGACGAGGCGCGCGAGGCGCTCATGGTGGTCGTCGGCGCCCGCGGGCACGGCGGCTTCGACGGCCTCAACCTGGGCTCCGTGCCGCTGCAGGTGCTCGAACACGCCGACGCACCCGTGCTCATCGCCCACCGGTCCTGACGGGTGGGCGCCAGTGCTCAGGCGCGGGCGATCAGGACCGGGCAGTCCGCCCGGTGCAGCAGCCGCAGGCTGACCGAGCCGAGCAGCAGCCCGGCGAACCCGCCGTGTCCCCGGTTGCCGACGACGACCAGCTGCGCCTGCCGCGAGCGGCGGGCCAGCGCGCCGATGGCGTCGCCGGTGAGGCCGTGGAAGTCCCACGCGACGCCCGGGTGGCGCACGGCGGTCGTGGCGACCTCCTCGGCCGCCTCCTCGAACAGCGCCCGGCGGACCTCCGCCGCGTCGAACAGCAGCGGTGGCGCGCCGATCGCCGGCGGTCCGACGCTCGTGTCGACGGTGCGCACCGCGCTCACGCCGCAGCCGCGGACCGCCGCCTCCAGGAACGCGAGCTCGAGCGCCAGGCGTGCCGGCTCGGAGCCGTCGAAGCCCACGAGCACCGGGCCGTCCGGCTTGGCGCGGCCCCGGACGACGGCGACCGGGCAGGTGGCGTGCGTGGCCACCTGCTGGCTCACCGAGCCGAGCACGGTGCCGGTGGTGGTCCGCCGCCCGCGGGTGCCGACGACGAGCAGCCCGGCCGAGGCGGCTGCCGCGAGCAGCGTCTCCGCGGGCCGGCCGAGCGTGGCCGTCGCGTGGACGTCGGCACCGGGCGCCGCGGCAGCGGCCTCCCGGCCGAACGCATCGGCCTGGATGTCCGCGAGCTCTTGTGCGGTGTGTGCCAGCTCCGTTCCCGGCGCGAAGGCGGACCAGGGCGCGCGCCAGTGGTAGGCGAGCACCACGCGCAGCGGCACCCGCCGCCGCGCCGCCTCGGCGGCGGCCCACCGCATGGCCACCAGCGAATGCGCAGTGCCGTCCACGCCGACGACGACCGGGCTCTCGTTCATGATCAGCAGGTCTCCTCACCGCTCGGCCCGGCGCAGTGCGGCGCGCTGGACGGCGCGCCGCACGTCGGCCGGTGACACGACACCGACGAGCTCGCCGTCGCGGACCACCAGCGCTCGCGCGTCCGGGCTCTTGCTGAGGCGTGGCATGAGATCCATGACCGTCTCGTCCGGCCCGACCACGGGTACCTCGCTCATCGGGCAGGCCGCGGCGCGCAGCCTGGTGCTCGCCCGCTCCTGCGGCGGCACGCGCCGGAGCCGGGCCAGTGTGACCAGGCCGGCCGGGCCCGCCTCGTCGACGACCGGGATCGCCGAGTGCCGCGCTTCGTACAGGTAGTGGTCGACGAAGTCGGCCACGGTCAGGTCGGCCGGCGCCGTGACGGGATGCGGTGTCATGACGTCGGCCACCCGGACTCCGGACAGCCTGCTGCCGAGCTCCGCCTCGCGCCGCTCACCGATCGCGGCGGACACGATGAACCATCCGATGAGCAGCAGCCACAGCCCGCCGATCGCGGCGCCCATGGCCAGCTGCACGAAGCCGGCCGCGATCAGCAGCGCGCCGAACGCCTGGCCGGTCCTCGCGGCCGCCCTGGCCGCCCAGGCGCGGTCGCCGCGCCACTTCCACAGCCCGGCCCGCAGCAGCCGCCCGCCGTCCAGTGGCGCCGCCGGGAACAGGTTGAACACGGCCAGCAGGAGGTTGATCCCGGCGAGCCAGCTCACCGTGCCCACGACGAGGCCGGTCTGGCCGGCGGTCGCCAGGAGCGCCGCGACCCCGGCGAAGCCGAGACCGAGCAGCAGGCTGACGAGCGGGCCGACCCCGGCGATGCGCGCGTCGGCGCCGGGGGTGGACGGCTCCCCCCGCAACCGGGCCACACCACCGAACACCCACAGCGTGATGCCTTCCACCTGGATGCCGTTGCGCCGCGCGAGTACCGCGTGGGACACCTCGTGCGCGAGGAGGCCCAGCAGGAACACGACGGCCGCCAGCAGCCCGGCCGCGGCGTAGGCCCACTCGGGCCGGCCCGGGTACCGGGCCGGGAGCCGTCCGGCCGCCAGCAGCCACGCGAGCAGCACGAAGACGATCAGGACGCTCCAGTTCGCGCCGACCTCGACGCCGGCGACACGCCCCAACCGGAAGCTCGCCGTCATGCTGACCTCCCCCAGGCAGCCGGCTCGCCGCGGCGGCTACGACCCCGCGCGACGGCTGCGGACCCGGCGCATCCGGGCCTCGACATGGCCATCGGTCCAGGTGGTCGGCGCCGACCGGCAGCTCGCCCGGTGGCTCGGCACGCACCACGGCGCCGCGGCCGACAGCCGCACCGCCCGCTGCGTCCCGCCCGCCACGACGATGCGAAAGTGCTGGTTCGGCGCGCGATCGTCCGGCTGGGGCTGCGGCGGGTACAGGCCCCGGTACACGACCGGACGGGGCGTCGCGCCGCCGGCCACCATCTGCGCCAGGGCGCGCTGCGCGCCGATGCAGCAGTCCTCGACGTAGTCCAGACCGGCGTCGTGCGCCAGCCGGCGGGCCGCAGCGCTGGCGATGCCCGGCTGCAGCCACACCGCGCGAGCGCCGGCGGCGGCCGCCTGCCGGACGAGCTCGGGCGCCTCGCGTGCGGGCCGGAAGACGTTCACGACGTCCACGGGTTCGGGAATGTCGGCCAGCCGCGCGTACGCACGCTCGCCGAGCACCTCGCTCGCGAACGGGTTGACCGGAACAATCCGCCACCCCTGCTCCTGCAGTGTCTTCGGCACCCAGTGCGCCGGCTTCAGCGGGTCGCGCGACGCTCCGACGACCGCGATCGTGCGCGCCCTCGCCAGGATCTCCCTCGCGGTGCGCATCGGAATCACCTCCCGGGGGTTCCGGCGGGACCACCGTTGGTAGTTCCACCGTCGTCCGGTGCGGGGCCGCCCCGCAACACCAAAGTCCCGCGCGTCCGGGACGTCCGGCCCGTCCGCCGTGCACGGATACCCACGGGAAATGGAGCCATCCCATACGACCGTCCCATGCACACTGACGGCATGGATGGACGTGCCTTCGAACCTGCGGCAACTGAGCTGCTGGGCTACCCCGCCGATGCCCGGATGCTCATCATCAACCTCGACGACTTCGGGATGTACCACGGGATCAACGCCGCCGTCGTCGCCTCGATCGAGGAAGGGATCGCCAGCTCGTGCAGCCTGATGGTGCCGTGCCCGGGCGCGCCGCATGCCATGCGTCTGCTGCGCGAAAAGCCGGAGATCCCGTTCGGGATCCACCTCACGCTGTTGTGCGACACGACCCACCACCGGTGGGGGCCGCTGACCGCGAGGGAGCAGGTGCCCTCGTTGCTCAGCGAGACGGGCGAGCTGTTCACGCCGGCTGAGGTTGCCGAGCTGCTCGCCCGGGCCCGCCCGGACGAGGTGGAGCTCGAGTTCCGCGCGCAGGTCGACGCCGTGATCGACGCCGGGCTGACGCCGACCCACCTGGACTGGCACTGCCTGGCCGACGGCGGACGCGCCGACATCTTCGACCTGACCCTTGCGTTGGCCGAGGAGTACGGCCTGGCGATGCGGGTCTGGCTCGATCCAGGGCGCCGGCGGGCGCGGCGGCGTGGTTTGCCGGTCGTCGATCACGACTTCCTGGACAGCTTCCGGTTGGACCTCGACGGCAAGTCGGCCCGATACGCGCAGCTGCTCCGCGACCTGCCGGTTGGCCTGAGCGTATGGGCGGTGCATCCCGGCCTGGGCGACGATGAGTCGCAGGCGCTCGATCCTGGCGGCTGGCGCGTGCGCCGGACCGACTACGAGTTCCTGACCTCGCCGCAGGCCCGTGAACTCCTCCGGCAGGAGGGGATCACGGTGACCGACTACCGCAGCCTCCAGCGGGTGTGGTCGCAGACCAGCGCACGCCGTCCTTCCGGGCGCGTCGCCGACGGGTCCGCCGCCTAGACTTGGTGCAATGGCGCGGGCCAACGACGCCGTCGCGGCGCTGCTGCAGGAGTACGCGGATCTGCTGACCATCACCGGGGGTGAGCAGTTCAAGAGCCGGGTGTACGAGAAGGCGGCTCGTGCGGTCGGCGGCCTTGCGTCCGACGTGGCGAGCATGGACGCCGGCGAGCTGCGGCAGATCCGGGGCGTCGGCGCGTCAATCGCCGACAAGATCACGGAGTACCTGCGCGACGGGCACGTGGCCGCGGTGGACGCGCTGCGGCTGCAGGTGCCCAGCGGCGTGCCCGAACTCGTCCGGATTCCCACCCTCGGCCCGAGACGGGCCGTGCAGCTACACGACGATCTCGGTGTCACGTCCGTCGACGAGCTGCGGGACGCGATCGTCGCCGGCAAGCTGTCCGGCCACCGCGGCTTCGGCGAGCGGACCGCCGAGAACATCCTGCACGGCATCGAGCTGCTGGAGCGCAGCCACGGCCGGGTGCTGCTGTCGGTCGCCACCGACGCGGCGGAGCAGGTCGTGGAGGCGCTGCGCGGCGTGCGGGGATGCCGGCGGTGCATGTGGGCGGGCTCGCTGCGCCGGTTCCGCGAGACGGTCGGCGACATCGACGTCCTCGCCGCCGCCACCAGGTCGGGTCCGCTGATGGACGCCTTCGTCCGGCTGCCGATGGTCGCCGAGGTGCTGGCCGGCGGGCCGACGAAGACCTCGGTTCGGCTGGTCGGTGACCTGCAGGTCGACCTGCGCGTCGTCCCGCTCGCCTCGTGGGGCGCGGCGCTGCAGTACTTCACCGGATCCAAGCCCCACAACGTGCGGATCCGCGCGATCGCTGTCCGGGCCGGGTTCAAGCTGTCCGAGTACGGGCTCTTCCGCGTCGACGACGGCAGCCTCGTGGCGTCCGCGACCGAGGAGGAGGTGTACGAGCGGCTCGGGCTGCAGTGGGTCCCGCCGCCGCTGCGCGAGGACCGCGGCGAGGTCGAGGCGGCCCGCGACCACGCACTCCCGGCGCTGGTGACCGCGGCCGACATCCGCGGCGACCTGCACACCCACACGGACCTCACCGACGGCGTGGCGTCGCTGGCCGACATGGTCGCCGCGGCACGCGACCGGGGCTACGAGTACTACGCGGTCACCGACCACGCCAGGAACATGCCCATGCAGCGGATGACCGACGAGAAGATGCTCGCCCAGCGCCGGGCGTTGCGGGAGCTGGAGTCGGCCGGCGGCCCGGTCCTGCTGCACGGCACGGAGCTCAACATCGGCCCGGACGGCGAGCTGGACTGGCCGGACCGGTTCCTGGCCGGCTTCGACCTGTGCGTCGCGTCGGTGCACTCCCACTTCGCGCAGCCCGCCGAGCAGCTGACCCGGCGGCTGATCCGCGCGTGCGAGAACCCGTTCGTCACCATCCTGGGCCACCCGACGACCCGGCTGATCGGCAAGCGGGCACCCGTCGACGCCGACTTCGACGCGGTGTTCGCCGCCGCCGCCCGCACGGGCACCATCCTGGAGGTCAACAGCTTCCCGGATCGGCTGGACCTGCCCGACGAGCTCATCCTCCGGGCGAAGCGCCACGGCGCGCGATTCGCCATCAACACCGACGCGCACGCACCCGTGCACCTGGACCACCTGCGCTACGGCATCGGCACGGCGCAGCGCGCCTGGCTCACCGCCGAGGACGTCGTCAACACCTGGCCAATCGCCCGCCTGCGCACCCTCATCACCGCAAAACGCAACCCAGCACCCCGCTGACCCCCGCCCCAGAGCACCCACCCCACACCGCTAGGTTCAACGCGCCCTCCAGCACGTCGCCCAAGCCGCTTGGGGGCACGGGATGGAACCCCACAAAACCGCGGACGAACCCCGCGGAGCCAGAAAGCCGCGCGTGCGAGCGCGCCGGCTCGCGAACCCCGACTCAACCGCGGGCGAACCCCGCGGCACAAGAAGCACCACGGCGAGCGTGAGTCGGGGAACCGCACCAAACCGCGGGCGCAGCCCGCGGAACAAGAAGCACCACGGGGAGCGTGAGTCGGGGAGCCGCACCAAACCGCGGGCGCAGCCCGCGGAGCTAGAAACAGCAGCAACAACAACATCACTCTTGTCCGGCGGTTCATTCCATGTTCAACTGGCGCTCCTAGATTTCCGCGGGCAACGACTGGAAGGAAACAAGATGTCCGCTCTGCTCTCCGCCATCGCGGTCGAGGTGGTCAGCGCTCTGCTCGTCTCGCTCGTCGTCGTCGCGGTCCGCCGCCTCTTCAGCCGCCCCGCGGCCGCCTGAACCGAAGCGGGTCGCGGGTCACCCGATCCGCTGGCCCGTCCGTGGGTTGATCGTATGAGCGCCGGGTAAGCCTCTTCTTTCTGGAGGTACTGACCCATGACGACAACCACGCAGACACGTACGCGCACCCGTCCGCGGGCCGGTGGGACACAGACCGCGAACCAGCGGCCGTCCAGGGCGCGAAAAGCGGCGACGCCGGCCAAGGCTACGCAGAAGGTGGAACAGAAGCCCGCACCGAAGCCCCGGCAGACGGCACAGGCGCCCGACCAGGAGCTGGTGACCTGGGAAGACGTGCCGATGCCACACCTGAAGGTGCCGGTCGTCCACATGGGCTCGGGCGCCCGCATGGGTTCGGCGGTCGAGCGCGTCCGGGCCGCGGTGGAGCCCCGGCCCGGGCGGCTGCTGTACTACGGCGGCGTCGGGGCGCTGGCCGTCCTCGGCGTCCTCGAGTGGCCGGTCGCCCTCGCCGCCGCGGCAGGGGTGTGGGTGGCGACGCACGAACGTCGCCGCACCGCTACCAGCGGGTGACCGCGCGAAGCGGAAACCGGCCGTCCCGCGGCCGGCGGAAGGCCTGGGCGCGGGACGGCTTCGCGCACATCGAGATTCGCGGCGCCAGGCGGGGCCTGGTCACCGCAGAGCACGGGCGGCTGGTCGAGGAGACCGTCGCCGCGCTGCGCGGCGTGGACTGGGCCGCGTGGAACGCGGCGCTCGGCCGGCTGATCGTCAGCTACGACGAGGGCGGCGTCGACCTCGGCGATCTCGTCGACGCCGTCACGGAGGCCGAGTCCGGCTTCCTGGCCGACGGCGCCTCCAGCCTGGACGCGGAGTCACGGCAACGGGTCACGCTGGCCGCCGACGTCCTGGGCGCCGCCGGGTCATTCGTGGCCCGCCAGCTGCGGCTGCCCGCGGCGGCGCGCGAGCTGACCGCGCTCGTCACGCTGGTCGACCACATACCGGGCGTCCGGTCGAGGCTGCGCCGGGTGCTGGGCCGCCACGAGGCCGACCTCCTCGTCTCCGCGCTCGGCGCGACGATCAACGCCGCGGGCCAGGCCGAGCTGTCGCTGCTCGCGGACGCGGGCCTGCGCGGCATCCTGCTGCGGGAGATGTCGGCGCAGCGCGACACCTGGCAGCGCCGGTCGGGCGAGCTGACCCGCACCGCCACCGCGAGCCGGGCCGCGAGGGCCGGCGGCGACCGGCCCGTCGAGCTGCCCGACGGGCCGGTCGAACGGTACACGCGCCGGGTGAGCACGGTGACGCTGCTCCTCGCCGCCGCGGCGACGCAGCTACCCAGCGGCGTGCGCCGGGCGGCCCGGGTGCTGATGGCCGGCGCGCCCGCTCCCGCGCACACCGGACAGGAGGCGTTCGCCGGCGGCCTCGGGCGGCTCCTCGCGCGCCGCGACGTGCTCGTCCGCGACCGTACCGCGCTGCGCCGGCTCGACCGCGTCGACACGATCGTCATCGACGCCGACGTCCTGACCGGCGACCAGCGGGTCATCACGCACGTGGCGCCCGTCGAGGGAACGGTCGAGGCCGCCTGGGAGGCCGCCGCACGGCAGGTCGGCACCCCGCCGGTCGACTCGGACGACGGCTGGGCGCTCACCGAGCTGCGCCATGCGGAGCACTCGATCCCGGACCCCGTCCTGAAGGACGCCCGCGCGCACGACGGGAGCCGCGGCGTCCTGCACGTGCTCACCCGCGACGGTACCGCCGTCGCCGTTGTGCTGGTGGAGGACGCGCTCGACCCGCTGACCGCGGCCGTGATCGCGGCCGGCCGCCGGGTCGGCCGGGTCCTGCTGGCCGGCGCGCCGGCCGACGTGCGCCGCCGGGTCCCCGCGGACGGCACGGTCCCCGGCGGCTCGCGCCTCGCCGGGTCGATCCGCGCGCTGCAGGCCGACGGGCGCGTGGTGGTGCTGGTCGGCGGCCGCAACGACGCCGCGCTCGCCGCGGCGGACTGCGGGTTCGGCGTCCTGCACGAGGACCGCCGGCCGCCCTGGGGCGCCCACCTGATGGGCGGGCCCGGCCTGGAGCCGGCCTGGCTGCTGCTCGAGGCGGCGGCCTTGGCCCGCGCCGTGAGCCGGCGCAGCACCCACGTGGCGCTGCAGGGCTCGGTGGCGGGCGCGCTGCTGGGGCTCGCCGAGGTCACCGAGGCCGGCGCGCGCCGGACCTCGATCGCCACCGCCATCGCCCAAGCGGCGAACATCGCCGGCGCGATGTGGTCGGTGCGCGGGCTGTCCCGCCGCACGCCGCCCACCCCGGCCGTCGACGTCGCCTGGCACGCGCTGCCCGTCGCCGAGGTCATGCGGGCGCTGGGCACGACGCCGCACGGGCTCGACGAGGCCGACGCCGAGCAGCGCCGGCAGGAGCGCGCGACGACGGACGCCGCCGACGCGCCGGCCGGGCGGGGGGTGCTCGGCACCATCGTCGGCGAGCTCGACACGCCGCTGACCCTGCCGCTGGCCGCCGGGGCCGGCGTGTCGGCCACGACCGGGGCGACGACCGACGCGGTGCTGGTCCTCGCCGTCATCCTCGCCAATGCGGTGCTGTCGGGCATCCAGGACGCGGCGGCCCGGCGGGCGCTGCAGCGGCTGGTGAGCGAGGCGGCGCCAACGGTCCGGCTGCGCCGCGCCGGCGTCGACCGGGTCGGGCGCATCGACGAGCTCGTCCCCGGCGACGTCGTGCTGCTGGAGCCCGGCGACGCGGTACCGGCGGACGGCCGGCTCCTCGACGCCACCGGGCTGGAGATGGACGAGTCGCCGCTCACCGGCGAGTCGGTGCCCGTCGCCAAGAGCACCGCCGCCGCGCGGGCGGAGGCGATCGCCGAGCGCACCAGCATGGTGTACGCCGGTACCACCGTGGCCGCCGGATCGGCCGTGTGCGTCGTGGTGGCGACCGGCGCGCAGACCGAGGCCGGCCGCAACGCCCTCATCGCGCTCCGGGAACCGCCGCGCAGCGGGGTCCAGCAGCGGCTGCGTGAGCTGACGAAGGCGTCGCTGCCGGCGGCCGGCGCGTCGGCGGCGGCCCTGCTCGCCGCCGGCCTGCTGCGGGGCCGGCTGGCCGAGTCGGTCAACAACGCCGTCGCGCTCGCGGTCGCGGCGATCCCGGAGGGGCTGCCGTTCATCGCGACCGCGGCCGAGCTCAGCGCCAGCCGCCGGCTGTCGCGGCGCAACATCCTCGTCCGCGACCCGCGGTCGATGGAGGCGCTCGGCCGGGCCGACGTGATCTGCTTCGACAAGACGGGCACGCTGACCGAGGGCCGCATCGCGCTGCGCAGCGTCTCCGACGGCCGCTCGCGGCTGCCGCTGGAGCGGCTCACGCCGCGGCACCGGGAGATCCTCGCCGCCGCGCTGCGCGCCAGCCCGGCCCCCAACGAGCGCGAGGCCCTCCCGCACCCGACCGACCAGGCGGTGGTGGCGGGCGCCGCGACCGCCGGCGTCGGCACCGACGAGGCCGCCGACGGCTGGCGGGCCGTCCGCGAGCTGCCGTTCGAGCCGGTCCGCGGCTTCCACGCGGTGCTCGGCGCGGCGGACGCCGGTCAGGTGATCAGCGTCAAGGGCGCGCCGGAGATCACGCTGCCGCGCTGCGTGAGCTGGCGGTCCGACGGGAAGGTACGCCCGCTGACGCGCACCGACCGGCAGGAGATCGAGGCGGAGGTCGACCGGATGGCCCGGCAGGGCCTGCGGGTGCTCGCGATCGCCGAGCGAGCGGCGTCGGCGCGGGGCCGGCTGGACGACGAGCGGGTCGAACGCATGGAGTTCCTCGGCCTGCTCGGGCTGGCCGACCCGAGCCGCCCCAGCGCGGCCGAGGCGGTGGAGCGGCTGCGCCGGGCCGGCATCCGGATCCTCATGCTGACCGGCGACCACCCGAGCACGGCGGCGGCGGTCGCGGCCGAGCTCGGCCTGCTCGACGGGGGCACCGTGGTCACCGGGCCGGAGCTGGACGGCGCCGCGGGCGACGAGGCGCTCGTCGACGCGCTGGTGTCGAAGGCGTCGGTGTTCGCCCGGGTCAGCCCGGCCCACAAGGTCGCGGTGGTCGAGGCGCTGCACCGGGCCGGGCACAGCGTGGCGGTCACCGGCGACGGCGCCAACGACGCCCCGGCGATCCGCCTCGCCGACGTCGGCATCGCGCTCGGCGAGCAGGCCACGGCGGCGGCCCGCCAGGCGGCGGACCTCATCGTGATGGACGGCCGGATCGAGACGATCGTCGACGGCGTGGTCGAGGGCCGCGCCATGTGGGCGTCGGTCCGCGAGTCGCTGGCGCTGCTGCTCGGCGGCAACCTCGGCGAGATCCTGTTCACCGTCGGCGGCTCGCTCGTCTCGGCGACGCCGCCGCTCAACACGCGGCAGATCCTGTTCGTCAACCTGATGACGGACCTGCTGCCCGCGATCACGGTCGCGGCCCGCCCGCCGAAGCACGTCAGCCCCGACCAGCTGGTCCGCGAGGGGCCGGAGGCCTCGCTGGGCCGGACGCTGACCGGCAACGTGGTCCGCCGCGCGGTCGCGACCTCGGCCGCGACCGCGGGCGCCTGGCTGACGGCGAAGGCGACGGGGACGAACGCCCGGGCCAGCACCGTGGCCCTCGCCTCGCTCGTCGGCGCGCAGCTGGGCCAGACGGCGCTGCTGTCGGGCGGCGACCCGATCGTCCTGGGCGCGGCCGGCGCCTCGGCCGCCACCCTGGTCGGGGTCGTGCAGACCCCGGGCCTGAGCCAGTTCTTCGGCTGCCGCCCGCTGGGCCCGGTCGCCTGGGGCATCGTCCTGACCGCGACGGCGGCCGGCACGGCGCTCGGGGCGCTGCGCTTCCCGCTGCCGCTGCCGGGAGGCCCGCCGCCACATCGCGACGAGGGCACCGGCGCACCGGCGTAGCCGGACAGGTCGTCCGGCCCCGCAGTCCCGGGCCGGACGACCCTGGAGAAGCGGTCACGGACCCGGTTTCCTGGAGGGAGAGCCCGGACACCGCGCCGAGGGAGGCGACATCCATGATCACCGCATACGACCTGCTGGCAGCGCACCCGTTCATGGCGGGCATCCCCGGGGAGTACCTGGCGCGGATGGCACACTACTCGCACCGCGCGGTGTTCCACGCCGGCGCCCGCATCTTCAACGAGGGCGCCACCGCCAACCGGTTCTGGCTGATCCGTGAGGGCCGGGTCGACCTCGACACCGACGTCCCGGGCCGCGGCCGCGTCGTCGTCGAGTCGATCGGCGCCGGCCAGGTGCTGGGCTGGTCGTGGCTGTTCCCGCCGTACCGCTGGCATTTCGGCGCCACCGCGCCCGAGCCGGTGCTGGCCGTCACCCTCGACGGGCCGGGCATCCGCAGGCTGTGCGCCGACGAGCCGGAGCTCGGCTACGACCTGACGACCCGGCTCATGCAGGTCGTCGTCGCCCGCATGCAGGCCACCCGGATGCGGCTGCTGGACCTCTACGACACCTGCTCGACGTAGCGCGGCACCGCCAACCATCCGGCCGCCCCGCGGCGTCCTCTCAGGCAACCAGCCTTGAGGGGGATCGATGCGCCGTAAGCTGCTCCTGCTCCTCCCGCTCCTGCTCACCGTGCCCGCCTGCGCCGGCACGACCGCCGGGTCGCAGCCCGGCGGCGTCGGTCAGCAGAAGGGCGGCTGATCCTCGGGCGGCGAGGCGCCGGATGCGGTCGTCGCCGTCCGTCCCGGTTCGACGGATCAGGATGCGGACAGGTCGGCGGTGCGCAGCTGGGCGGCGTCCCGGCTGGGCGGCACGCCGAACTGGCGGCGATACTCGCGGCTGAACTGCGACGGGCTGTCGTAGCCCACCCGGCGGCTCACGGCGGTCACGTCGCCGGTCTGCGCGGCGAGCTGGAGCCGGGCCTGCTGGAGCCGGATCTGCTTCTGGAACTGGATCGGGCTCATCGCGGTGACGGCCTGGAAGTTGCGGTGGAAGGCCGAGACGCTCATGCCCGCGATCCTGGCCAGGTCCTCGACCAGGAAGCGCCGCGTGTAGTTGGCGTGGATCCACCGGACCGCCCGGGCCACGTGGCTGAGGCTGCTGTCGGGCAGGCCGAGCTGGCGCACCGCCGGACCCTGCTCGCCGGTGACGAGCCGCCAGAGGATCTCGCGCTTGGCCATCGGCGCGAGCACCGGGATGTCGCGCGGCCGGTCGAGCAGCCGCACGAGCCGCAGGAGGGCGTCGAGCAGCTCGGTCGAGGCGTCGCTGACGGCGAGGCCGGCCGGGGCGTCGGTGCCGATGGCCGGCAGGTCGCCCGGCCCGACCTGCAGCAGCAGCTCCGCGACGTCGGCCGGGTCGAGGTTGAGCCCGACGCCGAGGCCCGGGGAGGCCGGGGTGGCCTCGGTGAAGTGGCTGCTCACCGGGAGGTCGACCGAGGCGACGACATACTGCCCGGCCCGGTACTCGTACACGCGGTCACCGAACGCCAGGCACTTGGTGCCCTGGGTGACCACGGCGAGGACCCGCCCGTAGACGACCGGCTTCGGCGGATACGGCCGATCCGCCCTGATGATCAAGAGGTTGTCGATCGCGGTCGTCAGGTCCGGGCGGGCGTGCCGGGCAAGCAGGCTGGACAGCTCGTCGAGGACCATACGTGAGTGTAGAACGCGGCGCGCGCCACCCATCGGCCCCGTTCGACAGGATCGAGCCGAAGATCGCGAGCTTTGGGCAAGCGGCTCCGGTTCGGCGGCTGTTTTCATGGGGCGGTACCGCGACTGTCGCTCTGGGGTTGGTGTGGCCGACAACGAACTGTACGGCCGCCAGGCCGAGCTCGAGCATCTGACGGCGTTCCTGGCCGGGTTGCCGGAGCGGGGTGGCGCCCGCCTGGTCCGGGGCGAGCCCGGTGCCGGCAAGTCGGCGCTGCTGGCCGCCGCGGCCGGGCTCGCGCGCACGGACGGGATGCGGGTCCTGCGGGCGTCCGGCTCCGAGTTCGAGGCGGACGTCAGCTACTCGGCGCTGAACCAGCTCCTGCTGCCGGTCCACGCGGACCTGGAGCGGCTCGCCCCCGGCCCGCGGGAGGCGCTGGCGGTGGCGCTCGGCTTCGGCGCCGGCCCGCCGCCGGACGCGCTGCTGGTGTGCAACGCAGCGCTGCTGCTCGTCACGGCGGTGGCCGCGGAGGCCCCGGTGCTCCTGCTCGTCGACGACGTCCAGTGGATCGACCGGGCGAGCGCGGTGGCGCTCGGCTTCATCGCCCGCCGCCTGGAGGGCAGCCGGGCCGGCCTGCTGGCCTCGGCCCGGACGGGTGCGGTGAGCTTCGTCGACCCGCGCGGGCTGGTCGACCTGGTCGTCGGGCCGCTCGACGCCGACGCGGCCGGAAAGCTGGTCGACGCCACCGTGCCGCAGCTGCCGCCCCGGCTCCGGCAGCGGCTGCTCGACCTCGCCCAGGGCAACCCGCTCGCGCTGACCGAACTGCCGTCCACGCTGCTGAGCGCCGGTCCGACCGAGGTGGTGCCGCTCAGCGAGCGACTCCAGGGGATGTTCGCCTCGCGGATCGCCGGCCTGCCCGAGCCGACCCGCCGGCTGTTGCTGCTGGCGACGTTCGAGGGCACCGGCGACGTGCGGACCCTGCGCGCCGTGCTCGACGGACGCGGCCAGGACGACGGGGGTGGCCTCGCCGACCTCGCTGCGGCGGAGCGGGCGCAGCTGGTCCACGTCGACGACGCGACGGCCCGCCTGGTCTTCCGCCACCCGCTGATCCGCTCCGCGGTCGTGGCGATGTCCACGCACGAGGAGCGCCGCAACGCGCACGTCGCGCTCGCCGGTGTCCTGCCCGACGACGCGGAGCGCCGGGCGTGGCATCTGGCGGCGGCCGCGGCCGGCCCGGACGAGGCGGTGGCGGAGCTGCTCGAACGCGCGGCGCACCGGGTCATGCTGCGCGGCGACGCGTTCGCCGCCGTGGAGGCGCTGATCCGGGCGGCCGAGCTGAGCCCGACGGACACCGCACGGGCGCGGCGGCTCGCCGAGGCCGCGTACATCGGCGCCGAGGCGAGCGGCACCGTCGACGACGCGCAGATGCTGCTGATCGACGCGCGCCGGGCGGCGCCCGACTCCGCCGGTTCGCTCCATGCGGCGAACGCGGCCGTCTTCCTCATGCTCAACGGCGACGGTGACGTGCGGACCGCCCACCGCCTGCTGGTCGGCGCGATCGAGACCGGCGAGCACGGCTACCGCGCCGACGATCCCGCGCTGATCGAGGCCATGCACACGCTGCTGCTGTTGTCGTGGTACGGCGGAACCCAGGAGCACTGGAAACCGTTCTACCGGGCGCTGGGCCGGCTGCGGCCGGAGCCGCCCGAGCTGCTCGCCCTGGCGAGCAAGACGTTCCCGGATCCGGTGCGCACCGCGGCGGCGGCCTTGCCGCACGTCGACGCGGTCCTCGACGGGCTGCCCGACGAGGCCGACCCGAGCCGCATCGTCCGGATCGGCACCGCCTCGGTGTACGTGGACCGCCTGAGTGACAGCCGCGAGCCCTCGTGGCGGCTCGTCCGGCAGGGGCGGGACGGCGGGACCGCCCGCCGGCACGTCGGCGCCCTCATGCACCTGTGCCTGGGTGACTACCTCACCGGCCGGTGGGACGAGGCCGAGCAGCTCGCGGTCGAGGGCCAGCAGGTCTGCACCGACACCGGCTTCTCGTTCTTCACGTGGTACTTCCTGTACAACCGGGCGATCGTCGCCGCCGGCCGCGGCCGCTTCGACGAGGCGCACGCCCTCGCCGACGACATGACCCACTGGGCGCTGCCCCGCGGTGTCTCGGCCGCCGCCCTGTTCGCCCACCACCCGCGGGCGCTGGCCGCCGCGGGCCGCGGCGACTGGGAGGCCGCGTTCCTGCACGCCGCCGCGATGAGCCCGCCCGGCGTGCTCGCCTCGCACGTGCCGCACTGCACGTGGGTGATGTTCGACCTGGTCGAGGCGGCCGTGCGGACCGGCCGCGCGGCCGAGGCCCGAGCCCACGTGGCGGCGATGCGGGCCGCCGGCGTCGCCGCGATGTCGAGCCGGATGGCCCTCCTCCAGGCCGGCGCCGAACTCCTGGTCGACGACGAGGTCGACGGCGAGGCCGATAACGAGGCCGGCGACGGGGAGCCGGGGGCGGCGGCCTCCCGGCTGGAGGCCCTGCTGGCCGGTCCCGCCGCGGACCGGTGGCTGTTCGAGGCGTCGCGGATCCGCCTCGCCCTCGCCGAGCGGCTGCGCCGGACCCGGTCGCCGGCGCGGGCCCGCCGGCACCTGCTCGCGGCCCGGGACGGCTTCACCGCGATGCGCGCCGACCCGTGGCTGGAGCGCACCCACGCCGAGCTGCGGGCCACGAAGTACCGGCTGGCCGACGTGCCGTCGGGCGGCCCGGCCACGCTGACCCCGCAGGAGCTCCAGATCGCCCGGCTGGCGGCCGGCGGCCTCACCAACAAGCAGATCGCCGACCAGCTGTACCTCTCCCATCGCACCGTCGGCGCGCACCTCTACCGGATCTTCCCCAAGCTCGGCGTCGCGTCCCGCGCCGGGCTGCGGGATGCGCTGTCGTCCGACCCGGCCGGCCGGTAGGCGCCCCGTCATGCCGTCGATCGTCGGGCACGGCCGCTGACGGTACATCTGTCAAACGACCTAACGGCCGCAGCCGGGTAGGTCACCGGCGGCAGCGGCCGGCGAGGCCGCGGACATATGACTGATGAGCGCGGCCGGGCGACGCCGAACAGTGGACGGCATCACGGCACCACCGATCGAAAGAGGTATCCGCCATGACCGTCGGCCACGGCTTCCACGCCGTCATGACCGCGCAGCCCGGCCGGGGCGACGAGGTCGTCGCGCTGCTGCTCGACGCGCCGTCCCTGCCGCACGAGGACTGCATCGTGTTCCTGGTGAGCCGCTCGGCCGCCGACCCGGACGTCGTCTCCGTCACCGAGGGCTGGGCCAGCCGGGACGCGCACGCCGCGTTCTTCGCCGGTCCGGCCGCGCAGGCGTTCCTCGCCCGGCTGCAGCCGCTGCTGACCGGCGAGTCGCAGTACGCGGACACCGTCCCCGTCGGCGGCAAGCCCGCGTTCTGAGGAGCCACCATGACCGTCACCCGACCCGGCGTCGACCCCGAGCTGCGGGCGCTGCTCGCCGGCGTGCCCTTGTCGTCCGACCTCAACCCCGAACTGCTCGCCCAGATCCGCCAGATGCCCGGGACACCGGTCGAGGCCCTGCTCGACGGCCGCGCCGCGGACGTTCGCGACGTCACCGTCGCGAGCCCCGACGGTGCGCGCATCCCGCTGTCGATCTTCAGCCCGCGGCGCGCCGAGCGCGTCACGGCGGCGCCGTGCGTGTACTGGCTGCACGGCGGCGGCATGGTGATGGGAGACCGCTTCTCCCAGATCGACATCCCCCTCGAGTGGCTCGACCGCTTCGGCGCGGTCGTCGTCACGGTCGAGTACCGGCTGGCGCCGGAGGCCACCGGCACGACGCCGGTCGAGGACTGCTTCCAGGGTCTGCGCTGGACCGCCGAGCACGCCGCCGAGCTGGGGATCGACCCCGATCGCATCATCGTGGCCGGCATCAGCGCCGGCGGTGGCCTCGCCGCCGGCCTCACCCTGCTGGCCCGCGACCGCGGTGGCCCCGCGATCGCCGCCCAGATGCTCATCTGCCCGATGCTCGACCACCGCAACGCCACCACGTCGAGCCGGCAGTACTCCGGCGAGCCCGGCGTGTGGACCCGCGAGATGAACGAGTTCGGGTGGCGGTCGGTCCTCGGCGACCTCGGGGACGCCGACGTGCCCGCCTACGTGTCGCCGGCCGTGGCCGAGGACCTCGCCGGCCTGCCGGCCACGTACATCGACGCGGGCACGGCCGAGGTCTTCCGCGACGAGGACGTCGCCTACGCCACCCGCATCTGGGCCGCCGGCGGCCAGGCCGAGCTGCACGTCTGGGCCGGCGGCTTCCACGGCTTCGACGCCCTCTACCCGCACACCCGCGTCTCGGCCGCCGCCCGCCGCGCCCGCACCAACTGGCTCACCCGCGTGGTGGGCTCGCCCACCTCCGAGACCGCCTCCGAGACCGCCTCCGAGACCGCCTCCGAGACCGCCTCCGAGCTCACGCCCGACCCCGAAGGAGCGTCGTGACCCACGTCGCCACCACCGCGCAACCGGCGGCCGACCGCGCCGCGTTCCTGCGCGAGTTCCTCCAGGACCCGTTCACGGTCGCGGCCGTGACGCCCAGCAGCGCCGCGCTGGCCGACGTGGTCACCGCGACCGTGCCGAACACCGGCGCCCCGGTGGTCGTCGAGCTCGGCCCCGGCACCGGCGCCTTCACCGCGGCGATCCAGCGGCGCCTCGCCGGCCGCGGCCGGCACCTGGCCGTCGAGATCAACGCACGCTTCGCCGAACGCCTCGCCGCCCGCTACCCCGGGGTCGACGTCACCGTCGCCGACGCCCGCGGCCTGCGCGACGTCCTGGCGCGGCACGGCCACCGGCACGCGGACGTGATCGTGAGCGGGCTGCCGTGGGCGGCGTTCACGCCCGACCGCCAGGACGACCTGCTCGACGCGGTCACCGGCACGCTCACGCCCGACGGGGCGTTCACCACCTTCGCGTACACGCACACGCGCTGGGCGCCGCCGGCCCGCCGGCTGCGGCGCCTGCTGCGCGCACGGTTCGAGGAGGTCGTGCTCAGCCGGACGGTGTGGGCCAACGTACCGCCGGCGTTCGTCTACTACTGCCGCCGACCCCGGACGACACCGAACAGGTAGGGCTCCATGCAGATCGCCATCATCACGGGTGCCAGCTCCGCCGAGGAGTGCCGCTGGATCACCGCCCAGGACATCGAGGTCTCCGGCGGGTACAACCTGTAGCCGTGCGGACGCACGGAGCGGGCCGCCCGGGCGGCCCGCTCCGTGCCGGTGTGCCGGTGTGGTGGACGGCGACGGTTCCTCCGGCCGATGCTCAAAGGTGGGGGGATGGTCATGGCACGCGGCCGGTTACGGATCTACCTGGGTGCGGCGCCCGGGGTGGGCAAGACCTACTCGATGCTGGCCGAGGGGCAGCGCCGCCGCTCGCGGGGCACCGACGTGGTGATCGGGGTCGTGGAGCCGCACGGCCGCCGGCTCACCGCGGCGATGGCCGAAGGGCTCGAGGTGGTCCCCCGGCGGACGTGCGACTACCGCGAGGCCCGGTTCACCGAGATGCACCTGGACGCGGTCCTGGCCCGGCACCCGCAGGTGGCGCTCGTCGACGAGCTGGCGCACACCAACGTGCCGGGCTGCCGCAACGCCAAACGCTGGCAGGACGTCGAGGAGCTGCTCGACGCCGGCATCGACGTGGTCACCACCCTCAACATCCAGCACCTGGAGTCGCTCAACGACGTGGTGCGGCAGATCACCGGGGTACCGCAGCAGGAGACGCTGCCGGACTCGGTCGCCCGTGCGGCGGAGCAGGTCGAGCTGGTCGACATGACCCCCGAGGCGCTGCGGCGACGCATGGTGCACGGCAACGTCTACCCACCGGACCGGATCGAAGCGGCCCTGACCCACTACTTCCGGCCCGGGAACCTGACCGCGCTGCGGGAGCTGGCGCTGCTGTGGCTGGCCGACCGGGTCGAGGAGGGGCTGCAGCAGTACCGGGCCGAGCACGGCATCGGCACCGGCTGGGAGACCCGCGAACGCATCCTGGTGGCACTGAGCGGCGGCCCGGAGGGCGAGACCCTGATCCGGCGGGCGGCCCGGGTCGCCGAGCGCACCCGCGGCGCCCACCTGCTCGCCGTCCACGTGCTGCCGTGCGACGGGCTGGCCGAGCGCAACTATGTGGCGCTGGCCGCGCAGCGGGCCCTCGTGGAGTCGCTGGGCGGCCGCTACTGCCAGATCGTCGGCAGCGACGTGGCCCGGGCCGTCATCGAGTTCGCCCGGGCCGAGAACACCACCCAGATCGTGCTGGGGACCAGCCGCCGGGCGTGGCCGATGTCGGCGCTGAGCGGGGAGGGCGTCGGCGCCCGGGTCACCCGGCTGTCGGGACCGATCGACGTCCACATCGTCACGCACGAGCACGCGGCCGGCCCGCCCAAGCTGCGGCTGCCGCGCGCCGACGGCCGGGCCGGTGTGCGGCGGCACCTGGCCGGCGCCGCCCTGGCGGTCCTGACGCTGGCCGGGCTCACCCTGGCCGGGCTGCACGGACGGTACACGCTGTCCAGCATCCTGCTGTGCTACCTGCTGGCCGTGGTGGCGGTGGCGGCGACCGCGGGGTTCTCCCTGGCGATGGCCACCGCGCTGGCCGGTGCGCTGTGCGCCGGTTACCTGTTCGCACCGCCGCCGCCCAGCATGGGCGTCACGGGCGCCGCCGATCTGGTGGCACTGATCGCGTTCGTCACGGTCGCGATCCTGGTCAGCTGGGCGATCGACACGACCGGCCGGCAGGCCCGCCGCGCCGCGCGGGCGTCGGCGGAGGCGAACGCGCTCAGCGCCCTGGCGGGCGCCGCATGGGGCCGCCCCAACGTGGCGGCCCAGCTGGAACAGACCCGGCAGCTGTTCGGGCTCAGGGCCGTCAGCCTCCTGTACCGCCAGCCGGGCGGCGGCAGCGGACAGCGCTGGCAGGTCCTGGCCTCGGCCGGCGACCGGCCACCGGAGCAACCCGGCGAGGCCGACACCAGCGTCTCGGCCGGGCCGGCACTCACCCTGGCCGGGCGGGGCCGCGTGCTCAGCGACAGCGACCAACGCGTGCTGGTGGCCTGCGCCGCGCACATCGCCATCGGCCGGGAACGCCAGCAGCTGGCCGCGCACGCCGCCGACGCCGACCAGCGGATCGTCGCCGACCGCACGCAGACCGTGGCGCTGCTGGCCACCCAGCGGGAACTGCGGGCGCCGCTACAGCAGCTGCAGGAAACCCTGGCCCGGCTCGCGGCCCCGGAGTCGTCCGGTGCCGAGCAGCGGCACGAGCTGGCCGCCGTCGGCCAGGCCAGCCTCGCCCGCCTCGCCGCCGTCATCACCGACCTGCACCACCTCGGCCAGGCGCGGGCCGGCGCGCTGGACATCCACCTGCGCCCGGTCGAACTCGACGCGATCCTGCCGGCCGTGCTCGACGACCTCGGCCCCGGAGGGCACGACATCGTGGTGGACGCCCCCGAGGACCTGCCGGACGTCATCGCGGACGCCAACCTGCTCACCCGGGCGGTCACCACCCTGGCCGCCAACGCCCTGGAGCGCAGCCCCAACGGCACGCCGGCCACGATGACCGTGACCGCGCAACCCGAGCACCTCACCATCACCATCGTCGATCACGGCGGGCGCCGGCCGGTGCCGGCCGTGGCCGGACGACCCGCCGCCGGCGCGACGGGCGAGACGATCGACCTGGATCCGGCCCGCAGCCTTCCGGTCTGCACGGCCCGAGCGCTCATCGAGGCGATCGGCGGGGCGGCGCAGTGCCGTGCCACGCCCGGCGGCGGGCTCACCGTCACCGCGACGCTGCCCAGGACCGCCCGGCCGTGACGGGCTGAGGGGCGGGGTCGAGCCGGCACACGAATCCGGGCCGCACGCCGCAATCGCCCGTGCAGCACGGCCTCGCGGCGAAGCCTACCGATGCTTCGCCCTGGCCCGGCGCCATGCGCCGAGGAGGCCTCGCATCGGTGCGGCCGCCCAGGAGCGGACGACGTCCGACGACTTCTTCTCGTGGATGCCGTAGCGCGGCCTGCTCCAGGCGTGTACATCACCGTGGGCGTGCCGCATGTGGCGCTCGTTCTGCTCCGCCAGCCGCGCCGCCACGCGCAGCGCCGCCAGCGCACACGCGAGCCACAGCACCCCGAATACGGCGATGCCGATGGATGCTGCCATTGCCGCCTCACCAGTGACGCTGCCGCACCCGGCTGGTCGTCAGCAGCCGCGGTCCGCAGCTCGGGGCCCGTCGGGCGCTTCTCCTTCGAGCGTACGACGGCGTCCCCGCCGGCGCCGGATCCCGGTCCGCGGGTGATTGGCGCTCGGTGCTCGGGGGTAGTTTCCGCCGGTTGGCGCCCCGCGCCCGAGTCGGCGCGATGCAGTACGGAGCCGCGACCATCCAGCAGGAGCCTGGGATGTGGAATCGTGAGGAACTCGGCGGGCTGCGCGGTCACCTGGCCGAGGTGATCGCGCGCTCGCACATCGTGTTGGAGCACGTCACCAGAGCCTTGTGCGACTCCGGTACTTCCGCCGCGAGCGCTCTGCCCGACGCCGAGAAGGCGCTGTACCTGCTGCGCCAGGCCGTCGACGATCAGGCGTTGGCGATCGAGGAGACCCGGGTCGTGCCACCCATGGCCGCTGTGCCGACGATCGTCGTCGCCGCGCAGGTCAACGCCGACGCGGAGGGCGTCGCCGGACTGGCCGGGCGGCTGGCTGAGATCGCCGGGTCGCGGCCGGGTCGACCGGCGATACCGGCCGACGTGCAGGCCGTCGTGTGCCGCATGGGTCAGGCCTGCGTCGACATGATGGCCACGGCGGTCAGCGCCGGGAGGTCGCCGCGGGCCGACACGGCGGCGCGGATCGCAGCGGCCGACGCCGAGGTTCGCCGGCTGGGACAACGGCTCCACCAGTTGCTGCTGCACGACTCGGCTCCGATCGAGGTGGATGCCGCACTCGACGCCGCATTGGCCGGCCGGTACTACGCACGCTGCGCAGAGCTCGCGGGTTCCATGGCTCGGCACGCGAGCCCGGGCGCGCACTCAGGGCAGGCCGGCCAGTGAGATCTGGTCGAGGATCCGCTGCCGTACCGCGTCGTTGAGGACGTCCCGGCGGAGGGGGATTCGCGGTGGTAGGTGGACGGTGGCAGTTCTGGGTCGACCGTGGTGGCACGTTCACCGACATCGTCGCCAGGACGCCGGACGACGGCCGGCTGGTGACCCGCAAGCTGTTGTCGGACAACCCCGCACGCTACGCGGACGCGGCGGTCGCCGGAATCCGGGAGCTGCTCGGTGTTCCCGATGCGGTGTCGATCCCGGTCGACCGGATCGAGGCGGTGCGGATGGGGACCACCGTCGCCACGAACGCGCTGCTGGAGCGCAGCGGTGAACGCACAGCGCTGGTCATCACCGAAGGCTTCGGCGACGCGCTGCGTATCGGCTACCAGAACCGGCCACGCATCTTCGACCGGCACATCGTGCCGCCGGAGGTGCTGTACGAGCGCGTGATCGAGGTGGACGAACGGGTGTCGGCCGACGGCACCGTGCTGCGCTCGCCGGATGTCGACCGGTTGGCCGCCGACCTGCGGCGTGCGTATGACGACGGCATCCGTGCGGTAGCGGTGGTCTGCCTGCACAGCCACCTGTACCCGGCGCACGAACGGGAGGTCGGGACGCTGGCGGAGCGGATCGGCTTCGGCCAGGTCTCGTGCTCCAGCGAGGTGAGCCCGTTGATGAAGCTGGTGCCGCGTGGCGACACCACGGTCGTCGACGCGTACCTGTCGCCGGTGCTGCGCCGGTACGTCGCGGCGGTGGCGGAGCAACTGCACGGCGTACGGCTGATGTTCATGCAGTCCAACGGCGGCCTGGCTGAGGCCGGGCACTTCCGTGGCAAGGACGCGATCCTGTCCGGTCCGGCCGGTGGCATCGTCGGCATGGTGCGCATGTCGCAGCTGGCCGGCTTCGACCAGGTGATCGGCTTCGACATGGGCGGCACCTCCACGGACGTGTCGCACTACGCCGGTGAGTACGAGCGGGTCTTCCACACCCAGATCGCGGGTGTGCGGCTGCGCGCCCCCATGATCGACATTCATACCGTCGCGGCGGGAGGCGGGTCGGTCCTGCACTTCGACGGCGCCCGCTACCGCGTCGGGCCGGACTCCGCGGGTGCCGACCCGGGGCCGGCCTGCTACCGCAACGGCGGCCCGCTCACTGTCACCGACGCCAACGTGATGCTCGGCCGGATCCAGCCCTCGACGTTCCCCCGGGTCTTCGGTCCGGACGGCGACCAGGCGCTGGATGCCGAGGTGGTGCGACGGCGGTTCGCCGACCTGACCGCGGCCATCGCCCGGCAGACCGGCGACGAGCGCACCCCGGAGCAGGTCGCCGAGGGATACCGGCAGATCGCGGTCGCGAACATGGCCAACGCGGTGAAGCGGATCTCGGTACAGCAGGGCCGTGACGTCACCGGGTACGTGCTCACGACGTTCGGCGGCGCCGGTGGGCAGCACGCGTGCTCGGTGGCCGACTCGCTCGGCATCCGCACCGTGCTCGTGCCGCCGATGGCCGGTGTGCTGTCCGCGCTCGGCATCGGCCTCGCCGACACCACCGCGATGCGCGAACAGTCGGTGGAGAGCTGCCTGGAGCCCGCTGCGCTGCGACGACTGACCGATGTCGCCGACGCTCTGGAGGCGGCGGCACGCGCGCAGCTGGTGGACGAGGACGTGCCGGCCCGGCGCATCCGGGTGCATCGGCGCGTGCACCTGCGCTTCGAGGGCACCGACACCGCGCTGCCGGTCGGGCTCGCCGGGTTGGACGCGATGGTGGCGTCGTTCCGGACGGCGTACCGGCGCATGTACGCGTTCCTCATGGACCGGCCGCTGATCGTCGAGGCGGTCTCGGTCGAGGCGGTCGGGCTGACGGAGCCCCCGGACCTCTCCCGGTTGGGGGAACCCACCGGCGCATCGAGTCGAGCCGACGCCGACGCCAACGCCCAGGATGTCACCACGACCCGTCTGTACACCGGCGGCGCCTGGCGCGAGGTGCCGCTGCACGAGCGGGATCGCCTGCGCCCCGGCGACACCGTCGACGGCCCGGCCATCGTGGCCGAGGCGGACGCGACCACGGTGCTCGACGACGGCTGGCGGGCGACGGTGACGAAGTTCGGCCACCTGCTCCTGGGGCGGGTACGGCCGGGCGCGCAGGCATCCGGGGCGACCGCCCGGGTCGATCCGGTACTGCTGGAGATCTTCAACAACCTCTTCATGTCGATCGCCGAGCAGATGGGCGCCCGGCTGGAGTCGACCGCGCAGTCGGTGAACATCCGGGAGCGGCTGGACTTCTCGTGCGCACTGTTCGACCCGGACGGCGGTCTCGTGGCCAACGCGCCGCACATCCCCGTCCACCTCGGCTCGATGGGCGTCAGCGTCAAGGAGGTCATCCGTCGCCGCCGCACCGGTATGCGGCCCGGCGACGTGTACGCGATCAACGACCCGTACCACGGCGGCACCCACCTGCCCGACATCACCGTCGTCTCCCCCGTCTTCGGCGCCGACCGGCGCGAGGTCCTGTTCTACGTGGCGTCCCGGGGCCACCACGCAGAGATCGGCGGGCTCACGCCCGGTTCCATGCCCGCGGCCAGCCGCGACGTCCACGAGGAGGGCGTGCTGTTCGACACCTGGCCGTTGGTCGAGGGCGGCCGGTTCCGCGAGGAGGAGACGCTCCGGCTGCTCACCGAGGCGCCGTACCCCTCCCGGAACCCGGCGACCAACCTCGCCGACCTGCGCGCCCAGATCGCCGCGAACGCCAAGGGCGTCGAAGAGGTGGAACGGATGATCGACCACTTCGGCCTCGACGTGGTCCAGGCGTACATGCGGCACGTCCAGGACAACGCCGAGGAGGCGGTGCGGCGCGTCATCGACGCCCTCGGCGACGGCGAGTACCGCTACGAGATGGACTCGGGGGCGACGATCGCGGTGCGGATCACGGTGGACCACGCCGGCCGCGCCGCGACCATCGACTTCAGCGGCACGTCACCGCAGCTGGCGACGAACTTCAACGCCCCCTCGTCGGTCGTCACCGCGGCGGTGCTGTACGTCTTCCGGACGCTGGTCACCGACGAGATCCCGCTCAACGACGGTTGCCTGCGCCCGCTGCGCATCGTGGTACCCGCCGGTTCGATGCTCGCGCCCAGCTACCCCGCGGCCGTGGTCGCCGGCAACGTCGAGACGTCACAGGCGATCGTCGGCGCGCTCTACGCCGCGCTCGGCGTCCAGGCCGAAGGGTCCGGGACGATGAACAACGTCAGCTTCGGCAACGCGCGACACCAGTACTACGAGACCGTCGCCTCCGGCTCCGGCGCCGGCGACGGGTTTGGCGGGGCCTCGGTGGTGCAGACGCACATGACGAACTCCAGGCTGACCGACCCCGAGGTCCTCGAATGGCGCTTCCCGGTGCTCCTCGAGGAGTTCGCCGTGCGGCGCGGCAGCGGCGGCGCCGGACGGTGGCGGGGCGGCGACGGTGCGGTACGCCGCATCCGGTTCCGCGAGCCGATGACCGTCAGCACACTGTCCGGCCACCGGCGCGTGCCGCCGTACGGCCTGGCCGGCGGCTCCCCCGGCGCGCTCGGTGCCAACCGCGTGGAACGCGCCGACGGCAGCGTCGTCCGCCTCGCCGGCTGCGACTCGGTCGATGTCGAGCCAGGCGACGTGCTGGTCGTCGAGACACCCGGCGGCGGCGGATACGGCAACTCGTGAGCGTTGATCCGTTCGGGATCCACCGAGTCGGCAACGGTCATTTCCTTGCCCGCTTGTTGTGCAGTTCGAGCCATCCGGGCCAGATCCGGCGCGCGACCTCGACGCGGAGTTTGCCGCCGAGGTGCATGCCGCGGGCCACGCCGCGGTAGCCGGGCAGCACGCCCGATGCGATCAGGATGTGGCCGAGGAGCACCGGCGTCACCAGGTAGGTGGACCAGCGGTGGATCCGTTGCAGCCAGACGAACGCCGGGCCCCCGTCGACCGCCAGCAGGCCGATGCCGGTGCCGATCAGGGCCGCGAGGAGTACGGTCACGATCAGGTTCGCGATGCGTTGGCCCGGGTCGAAGTGGCCGTCGTGCCGGGCGAACCGCCCGGTCAGTGCGGCGACCGGCCAGCGGCGCAGCCAGCGCAGGTCACCACGGTCGGCGCGCACCGATTCGGCAAGGAAGGTCCGTGCCGCCCGAGCGCCGACGGTCACGGCGGCGACGGCGAGGCCGGTGAGTGTCCAGCCGGCGTACGTGTGGAGGGTGACGTCGGGCACGCCGGTCACCGTGGCGAGCATGCTCGGCCGGCCTTCGTGGCCGGTCGTCAGCCACCAGCCGGTGGCCAGCAGGGCGAGGACCGTGAGGTACGTGAGGGCGTGGAACCAGCGGGTCGGGCGCGTGTACCGCTCGACCACGTCCGTCCGTTCGGCTTGGCGGGTCATCGGCGTCAGTAGCCGTACGGACCGTCGCCGGGAGCGCTCGTGCCGGGAGCGCTCGTGCCGGTGCCGCCCGGTGCGCCACCGACGACCACCCTGATCGAAGCTTCGGCGCCGGCGGGTGAGTGGTTGGCGTTGCGCAGCGACACGTGGAGTGTGTGCTCGCCGGGAGGTGCCTTGGCGATCTGGCCCGTGTCGGACTCGACGATGGTGTAGTCCGCGTCGTTGTCGTCGAAATACACGTGGACGTGGTGCGCGCCGGACCCGGACGGGCCCAGCGGCACGCTGGCCTGGACCTTGACGGTGAACGGCGCGGCCACCTGCGCGCCGTCGGCCGGCGAGAGCACCGACACCGTGGGGCCGCCGGCGGCGCCGTCGCTGGAGTCGCATGCGGCCAGGGCGAGCGGCGCCAGCAGTACCAGCGCGGGCAGGAGCCGGGCCGGGGACCATCGCGTCATAGTCTTCATACCAGTACCTACCGCGGACGCGGTACGGACGGATTGCACCGCGCGCGGCAGATCCGACTCGCCGGTTCGGTGGGTATTACCTGGTATGGCGGTGAACGACGAAGCGCTGGTCGCCGGCATGGCGACCGGCGACCCCCAGGCCGCCGCGACCCTCGTCCGGCGATAACGCACCGCCGGTCGAGCCGCCGGCAGGGTTTGAGAGCACCGTGCTGGCCGGACTGGCCCGCGCGGACCCGGCGCGGCGGCGTGGCCGGTTCGTCGGCGGGCTGCGCCGCCTGCAGCGTTCCGTGGGCCGTTCCGATCCGTCCCGGGCGCACTGGGGACGTCGCCTCATGGTTGGCGCCGCCGCACTGTCGCTGGGGGCGGCGGTCGGCGCGGGCGTCGTCTGGCAGCGCACCGAAGCGGATCGCCGGCTCGCCGAGCAGCATCGCCAGACACTCGCGGTGGCGAACGGCCGATACCTCAAGGCTGCGCGGCTGAGCACCGACGCCGGGGCGCCGGCGGGAACCGTGTTCCTGTACCAGGGTTCGCCGTCCTGGCTGCTGGCCACCGTGGTGGACGTGAGCAACGGCCGGTACCAGATGATGGTGGTCGATCGCGAGGGAACGACGCACACCGTGGGAGTTTGCGAGGTCACCAATCGGACCGGCACCGCCGGCTACCGCATCGACGTGCCGGTCGCCCAGGTCGCCGAGGTCCAGCTGCGAGGTGCCGATGGAACGAGACTCAGCGCACGACTCTGACCCGCCCCCCACGTGCGGGGCTTTGAGCGCGGTCAGTGTGTTCGGGTCTCCCAGACCGGCTGCTGGGGCTCATCGTTGTGCACGATGATGTCGACGTGATCGGTCGGGCGGACCGTCGCGAAGTAGAGCTGCTGGGAAGGAATGTAACGCTCGCGCCAGCGCCGTTCGACGTCGGCCCGAGATGACACCAGGCGCTCTCGGATCACGGCACGATCCACGGTCTTCTCGAGCGCGGTCGACACGAAGATGCGCAGGTCCCACCGATCAAACAGCTCCGGACGCATGAGGAAGACGCCGTCGAAGACCAGCACGGCGTCGGCGGGGGCAGTCGTGACCGGCGGGGACAGCGGAGTATCCGCGGCGCGGTCGTAGACCGAGCATTGGAAGCGTCGATCTCCGCCCGGGCCGAGCGGATCGAGCAGAACGCGGTTCAGCGCGTCGTAGTCGTGGGTGTCGAAGTAGCAGCCTTCGGCCGAATACTCGCCGCGCGGATAGCGCTGTGCCCGGGGGAAGAGGAAGTCGTCGATCGTCGCGCGGATGACGTCGCGGCCCTGTGCGCGCAAGACGACGGCCAGCTCGTCCGCGAGCGTGGTCTTGCCTGCGGCGGGCGGCCCGTCGACGGCAACCCGCGTCGGGTGCGCGACGGTGACGGACCCGACCGCCGCAGCCAACCGGTCGAGCACCTCGTCGCGGGTACGTTGGTCCATGTCCTGCCCCGTCCTTGTCTCGCGAACGTCGCCGTGTCGAGCCGACCCTATGCCCGCCGGCCTTGCCGCGCCCGCCACTCCCCCGAGTGAGCGACGCTACCGCCGCCGCCCGCCGTCCGGCCAGCGATGCAGCGTCTCGGCCTGCTGGCGTTCGGACCTCACGTCCGTGGGAACTTGCGGCACCGCCGCGCCGTCTCAGCCACGATGGACGCGATGACGAGGTGGTGCGCATGTTGAGACGGGTGGCGGCCGTGGTGCTGGTCGGGTTGCTCGCGGTGCTGGCCGGGCCGGCATCGTCGGCGTGCGCGTGCTCCTGCGCGGCCTTGACCGAGCAGGAGCACCTCGAGCGGGCCGCGTTCGTGTTCGACGGCGACGTGCGCTCGATCGACACGCTCGAGCCGGAGGCGCGCGGGGACTTCCCGCTGTCGGTGCGGCTCGTGGTCCGAACGGTACACAAGGGAGATGTGGTCGCGGCGGGCGGGCACATCCTCGTGGGCAATTCCGGCAACGAGGCGTCCTGCGGCTACACGTTCGAGCCGGGCAAGCGCTACCGGGTCTATGCGACGCAGCAGGGTCCGCGGTTCGTCACGAGCCTGTGCGCCGGCAACCGGGAGCTCGGCCCCGCCACGACCGGCGATCCCGCGTGGTTGGCGGAGCCCGCGTCGCCGGCCGCCGGCACCCCGCCGCGCGACGATCGAGCCTCCGCGATCACGCTGACGCTCCTCGTGGCCAGCGCGGCCGGGGTTGTCGCGGTGGTGATCGGTGTACTGCGGCGCCGCCGGTCAGCGCGGGCCAGCGGTGCGTGAGCCGACACGGTAGCGCAGGTTGGTCACTCCGCCGGTGTTCGTCAACGCGACGACACCGGGCTGGTACAACTCACCTGATCCACCTTGGCCACGTGTGCTCGTGCCGCCTGGCGTTCGCCCGGGGGAAGTATCGTAGGACGGTGGTCGACGACGGTACTCGTGCTGAGCTGGAACAGCTGCGTTCAGCCGTCGCCGGCGAGGTGCACGGGCTCGAGGCCGACCTGCACGCCGTGTTCGAGGCGAGCCAGGACTCCAACGCCGACGACGAGCACGACCCCGAGGGAAGCACGATCGCCTACGAGCGGGCGCAGCTCACCGCCGTCCTCGCCGCGACCCGCCGCCGACTGGCCGACCTGGACGAGGCCCTGGCTCGTCTGGACTCAGGCGTCTATGGCATCTGCGAACGCTGTGGCCGCCCGATCCCCGCCGGTCGCCTCGCCGCCCGCCCGTTCGCTCGCACCTGCGTCACCTGCGCCTGAACCGGCGCCCACTCGACGTCCTGCGGGCTGCTGGGGTCAGCCGACGAACAGTCCCAGCTTGATCACGCGCTCGGACGTAGCGGGCAGCGTCCCAGCGCTCTGTTGGCAGCGGTCGGGGTGGTCAGTGGCGCTGCAGGCGTGGCGCCACGAGCGCGTAGACCCCGCCGAGCAGCAGGCCGTACATGAGATGGCCCATCAGGCTCTGCCAGGCGGTGGCGTTGAGGATGAACACGTCGTTGCCGAGCTTGGCCGGCATGAGCAGCAGTGCCCCGAGCACCCACCACACGGCCCCGTAGCTCATGCCGATCACGGCCGATGTGACCGGGGTAGTAGCCCAGCGGGCGAACAGGATCGCAAACGTGGTGCCGATGAACGCCGAGATGGCCAGGTGCACCAGCCATCCGAGGGCCACCGAGGTACTGCCGACGAGCATGGCCACGATCACGATCATGCCCATCATCTGCATCAGAACGCCGAACATGATTCCACCGACGAGCCCGCCGGCGACCCCTGCCGCGATTCGGGCCGGCAGCGTGGTGGCCGTGGTGGGCGGGGCGGGTACGGTCGTCACGGTTCATCCTCCTTCTGCCTGGTATCTCGCCGACCGTAAGGCCGGCCTGTGCATCAGATCCTTCAGTGACCGTGCACACACTTCGGCAGTTCACCCTCACGATCGGTGCCTCATCCGGCTGACCGACGGAAATGGCGAGCGCGTGCCCCGTCCACCTCCCAAATCGCGTGGCGCCGGAATCGCCCAGGGTAGGCGGTAGGCCCGGATCGAGAAGGTGAGGTCGGCCGGAGCCGGAACGAGCTAGCGTCTGACCCGTCTGCTTTTGAAGGGATTCGCCATGTCGTCAACTGCAGCACTGGTCGCCATCGTCCTACTCCTGCTCATCCTCGTCGGTGCCGCTGCGGTGGCGCTCGGCCGATTCCGCCGTCCGCGGCGGCGGCGTGGGCGGCAGTTCCGCAGTGTCAGCACGAGGGGCGAGAACACGATGCGTGAGGACAGCTCGATCGATCCGGCGGCGGCCAGTGCGGCACCACCGCCCTTCCAAGCACCACCACCCATGGATGCCGACAATGCAGGTGCCCAGGCCTATGCGGCACAGGGCGGCGGCGCCCGCGGGATGGACGGCCCGGACGCGCAGCAGGCAACCCACCGGCCACGGGCGGCCGATGACGCCCGATCGCAGTATGCTGTCCCGGTCGTGCCGCAGGCGGGGATCTGGGATACCACGCAGGCGCAGGATCTCCGGCGGCGTTGGCACGAGGTGGAGAGCGGGTTCGTCGCGGACCCGCCGGGCAGCGTCACCGAGGCTCGGCAACTGTTGGACGAGGCGATGAAGGCCCTCGCAGACAACGTCTACAGCCGCGAGGAGCAGCTCGAACGCGGCGGCGCACAGGCGTCGGACAGTATCGCGGGCATGCGCGACACCGTGCTGCAGTACCACCAGATGTTCGATCGGTTGTTGTCCGTCTGAGCTGAGGACGCGTGGACCATCCACCGGCCCACGACGCTGCCCGACCGGCCGGGGCTGGTGCCCCTATCGACTCCTGGTGCCGCCATTGGGGTCGGCCAGTAGGGCGTTGGACGCGATCGCGTCGACCAGCGTTGGCCACTGCTGCCTGGGCAGCCCGTGTCCCATGCCCGGCAGCACCACGGCGCGGGCGCCCGGGATCTTCCTGGCGAGTGCGGCGGCGGCGGAGGGCCGGATGAACGGGTCGTCGGCGCCGTTGATGAGCACCGTCGGCACCTTGATCTCGCCGACCCGGGCGGCGAGCGCACCGGCTGCGCGTCCGGCGGCGAGGTGGCGCTGGGTGCTGCCGGGATCCCGCGGCGAGCGTGCGTGACTGGCCTGGGCCATCTGCCGGGCGATGTCCTCGTCGAACGGGCGGTTCGGCGACGCCATCAACCGGGCGATCTCGACCAGGGTCTGCACGGCGCCCTCATCGGTGGCGGGAAGCTTGAGCCGGCGCAGGTGACGGGCGAGGCGCGGGAAGTAGCCGAACTTGAGGTACCGAATCGCATCGATCTTCTTTGTGGGTGCGGTGAAGACGCCGGCGATGGACCGCACGCGCTCGGGATGCAGGGTGGCGGTGGCCAGCGCGATGCTGCTGCCCATGGAGCCGCCCAACAGGTGCGCGTCCTGCCAGCCCATCGCGTCCATCACCGCGAGGCCGTCGCCGATCATGTCGACGGTGGTGTACGGCGGGTCGGGCGAGCCGCGGAACAGGACCTTGAACGGGTTCTCCCGGCGCGGCGAGGTGAAGTGGGTGGACAGCCCGGCGTCGCGGTTGTCGAACCGCACCACCTGGAAGCCGCGTTCGCCCAGTGCCTGGCAGAACCCGTCCGGCCACCACACCATCTGGAAGTCGAGGCCCATGATGAGCAGCAACGGCTCACCATCGGCGGGTCCGAAGGTCTCGTACGCGATACTCACGTCGCCGTTGCGGACGGTCTGCACAGCCATCACGGACCTCCCCTGCGGTACCTTTGACAATGCACTTGCATTGTAACCCGGATGATTGACGGTGCGCCATGCCCCGCAAGGTCGACCACGACGAGCGCCGCCGGCACATCGTCGAGGCGCTGCTGCACATCGCCGGCACCGACGGCCTCGACGCGGTGTCGCTGCGTGAGGTCGCGCAGCAGGCCGGGGTGTCGATGGGCGCGGTGCAGCACTACTTCGCCACGAAGGAGGAGATGCTCGCCTACGCGCTGCGGCACTGGCTCAGCCTGAGCGTGCACGCACGCTTCAGCGGCCGGGTGAGGGTCCGCCTGGGCGCCGAGACGAAGCCCGAGGCGGTACTGCGGGCGCTGGCCGCCGAGTACCTGCCGCACGACGAGGCGAGCCGCTTCGACGCCCGCGTCGCCGCCGCGTTCCTGTCCCGGGCCGCCGTCGATCCCGCACTGGCGCAGACGCTCGTGCCCGCCATCGGGGGATTCGTCGGTACCCTCAAAGCGCTCCTCGACAGCACCGGCACCCGCCTCGACACGGCCACCGAGGCGCGCCGGCTGGCCGCGCTCCTCGACGGCCTGCGGACGCCGGTCCTGCTCGGCGCCCTGCCCCACGATCAGGCCATGGCCGTGGTCGAGCAGCACCTCCGCGACATTCTCGCCCGCGACCGGTGACTGCCCACTCGACAAGCACCCGCGTCCTGCGAGGTGGCGCCGGTCGCGTCCGGCACCCTCAGGGCCGTGGATAGCGTTCGCGTGGGAACAGCCGGTTGAGCCGTGGTAGACGCCGTTCGATCTCGGCCGCACTGTCGGTGTTCCACGTCCTGCCGGCGGTCTGCGGATCTGCGGGGCGGCGGTGACCGCGTTCGCTGAGGGCGTCGTCGATGCCGTCCTCCTGGCCGGTGCGCCGGTCATAAGCGAGGGAGGCCACGGCGTTCAGATCTTCCCAGTGGGGCCAGTCAGCATCGGCCCACTGCCGTGGACGGCGATCAGCGAGGGCCTGCACCGCAGGTACGTCGACGAGATTGTCCGGATCCTGAGCGGCGTGCTGACACCAGCGCCGACCCTGACCGATGAGCCATGGCTGGAAGTACCAGAACGAGTCGCCACTGCAGAGACCGTCCATGATGAGGTTGGCGGCCCCCAACATGTCCCAGGTGTCGATCGGGCGGCGAGCAGCATCGAGGTGGATCTGAAAATCCACGATGTGATCCAGGGCGATCCGGCTGAGCCGATGCTCCAGCCAGGCAGCCCTGCGCTGTGGATGGGTCTCCTCCTCCGCTGAGCGCTCCAAGAACCGCCAGAAGTCCGCCACGTCCACGGCGATGACGGTACGCGCCGAGGCCCCGACCTCGATCGCTGGCATCCGGATCTGGCCGCCGACCGCGCGCGTGAGGTCCGAGCAGCGCAGACCGCCTGCGGCCGAGTCCCGTCGACGGCCGTTTCCCGGTCGTTGGCGGTGAAACCACCCGGATGCACGCCGACCACAAACGCGAAGTGATCGACCAGCACATTATGGAGCGCTCGTCAGAGTCGCGGGAGGGGAGCAGCGGCAACGACGCCGCACCGACCCCGACCAGACCCGACCGCCACCACCCGACCGGCGCCACCGCCCCGTCCTGCACGGTGCCAGCCTGGCAGCCGACGCCCGACCCGGCGAGAGCCGACGCAACATCTTCACAACACCACCACGTCGCCCCAGAGCCGGCAGTTCGAGCAGCCGACCGCACGCTTCGGACTTTCCGAAGAGGTCAAGCCATCGCGAACGCGCTGGTCGTGGCCTTTGGGCGAGGAGACGATGAGCGTCATCGGTGAACGATCCACGACGGCGGATCGTCACGAAGCGAGGGTCTCGAACCTTCGGGAGGATCATGACTTGTACGATGCGCGCTGCGTCCGCGGCGGCTCGGACGACGGTGGGGCAGCGGATCGCGGCCGGCACTCCTAGCCTGGTTCCGTGAAGAAGGCAGCCGTCCTGTTGGTGTCGGTGGTGGTCGCGGTCGTCGGGCTGGCCGCCTGTACCCGCCCGGCCAACCCGGATCCCGCGCTGGAGCCGTTCGTGATGGAGACCATCGGCGGGGAGGTGGCGTCCTACGACCGGCTGGTCGGCGCGTGGCATTCGACGGAGTACGGCGAGCCGTTCGTCGAGGTCTCGATCCGTGAAGGTTGGAGCATTCATCTCCGCGGGCGGTGTACCGGATCGGGCAAACTCAAGGCGCACGTGACCGCCGGAAGCCTGTCCTTCTCGGATGCCTGGACCTGCGACGGGCAGTGGCAGTTCCTGATGATGTTCTTCCCGGCCAATGAGACGGCGGTCGGCCGCATTTACCTCGGCCCCTTCACCGTGGCCCTCGACCGCGCGGACACCATCACCTCGTGGGACGTCGAGGCCTACTCGACGGAGCCGACCCCATCGCTCGGCCCGAGCCTCTCGCCATACCCGCCCCCGTCTCGGCTGCGCGCCTGATACGCCCCGAGCCCCAGTTTCAGCACCTAACCGGCCTGGGCTGGGCGCCGCTCGGTGTCCTGGAACTCACCGCACTTCCGACCATCGGCGTGAAGCGATGGGCCCCCTGGATTCGGGAGGCCGACGTGCTTCTCGTCGACGGCGGCGACGCAACGTATCTGTACTACTGGATGCGGGAGTCCGGGCTGGCCGATCTGCTGCAAACGCTGCCTGACACGGTCTGGTCGGTGGTGAGTGCCGGAAGCATGGTGGTGACGCCCCGGATCGGAGCTCGTTTCGTCGAGTGGCCGTCCGCAACGGACGACCGAACCCTGGGAGTCGTCGACTTCTCGATCTTCCCGCACCTGGATGCTTTCCCGACGAACACACTGGCCGACGCACAGCGGTGGGCCGCCGAAATCGGCGGCCCGGCATACGCCATCGACGAACAGACGGCCATCAAGGTCCTCGACGGCTCCGTCGAGGTGGTCTCCGAAGGGCAATGGGCGAAGTTCGGGTGATTGTTGCCCGGGCGGCCATCCTGGTCGCGGCGGACGCGGTCACCGCCCCTTCGGATATGTGGGTTGGGGTTGGGATGCGCGTGCGGACCAGAACTGCGGCGGCGATCAGGAGGCCGACGGTTCCGCCGATGAGGACGAGGCGGTAGTCGAGGACGGCTATGAGGATGGCACCGAGGGCGAGGCCGGCGGTCTGCGGTCCGGTGGCGCAGACCTCGAACGCGGCGTAGACGCGGCCTTGCAGGTGTGCTGCTGCCAGCCGTTGCAGGAGCGTGATGATGGCGATGACGATCCACGGCAGGGCGGCACCGACGCTGAGCTTTCCGGCAAGGACCACGGGCAGCCATGGGGTGGCCAGGCACAGGGGGCCGCCGGCGAGCAGCATCAGACCGACAATGACGGTACGGGTCTCGCCGATGCGCCGGATCGCCGCAGCCGCGGACAGGCCGCCCGCGATGGCGCCGAGGCCGTGGGCTACCTGGGTGACGCCGATGAACTGTGGGGCGCGGTGCAGACCCTGGCTGATGACGGCATAGCTGGTTGCGTCGCCGGCACCGACGGCGAAGGCGGCGATCGCGCTAGCGAAAGTCACGCGGCGCAGCGCCGGGATGCCGGCGAGGAATCGGAAGCCGGCAGTGATCTGGTCGGTGGCGCGACGCGTTGGGTGCACCGGGTGCTCGTGCCGGGCGCCGACGTCGACCGGGTGTGTTTCGGTGATCCGGATTCTCGCGGTGAGGGCGGCCGCGGCGAGGAAGCTGGCCATGTCCAATGCGACTACGGCATGCCCGCCGAAGAACCCGAACAGGCCGGCGCCGGCGAGCGGGGCGAGAACCCTCAGTCCCTCCTGAACGGTGCGCAGTGCGGCGTTGGCATCGGCGAGCAGGTCTCGGGGCAACAGCGAGGTGAGCAGGGCGGACTGGGCGGGTGCGATGAGGACGTTGAGCAGGCCGTAGAGCAGCATCACGGTGTAGATGAGCCACACGTCGCGGCGGTGGTGTACCAGCAACAACGGGGCGAGGATGGCGGCACCGGACAGATTCGCGGCGATCAGGAGCGGCCGGCGGCGCACCCGGTCGACGAGCAGACCGGCCAGGGGTGCCAGCAGCGCGGGCGCGGTGAAGAACAGGAAGGTCAGCGCGGCGGCGGTGTCGTTGCCGGTCAGCGTTCTGACCCAGATGCCGCAGGCGAGCCACAGAGCGCTGTCGCCGAACAGGGACAGGGTCTGTCCGATCAGGTAGCGGCGGGCCTGTGGGTTTGCCCAGAGCACGCGGGCGTTCATTGCGGTTGTCCAGGTGGGGTGTCGACCGGGTAGACGCCGATGAGTACTTCGACGGGCAGGGCGCCATCCGGTCGCTGCTCGGGGTGGTCGTCGCGGACAGCCCAGCGGGCCCTGAACTGGTCGGCGATCGTTCGATAGGCGCCTGCCATTTCGGCAGCCTCCGCCGCGGTCACATGCAGGATCGAGGTGTGACCTGTGGCGGCTGCCTGCCACTCGGCGGGGTAGGTGGGCGCGGCGTCGACGAAGCGGCGTATCCGGGCTACGTGCCGGTCGAGGAGCACCTGGTCCAAGGCCTGCGCGGCGCGGGTGAACTCTCGATTGTCCGGCTGGGCGGGCGCGTTCCAGCCCGTGTGGGTCAGCCGCCAGGGCCGGGCCCTGCCCCGCCCGCCGCCGGTCTCCTCGACGAAGTCGTAGCGGGCCAGTTGACGCAGGTGGAACGAACACGTGGTTGGGGACTCGCCGATCAACTCACCGGCTTGTGTGGCGGTGAGTGGTCCGTTGAGGAGGGCTTCCAGCAGCGCCAGGCGGACCGGGTGGCTGAGTGCACGCAGAGTGCGTGCGTCGGAAAGAGTGCGTTGGCTGCGCGGCGTGGAGTCGTCAGGCACGTGTCGAGAGTATTCTCTCGAGAGATATCTGTCGAGAGAACAGCCGTGAGAGGTGGTTGACGAGGTGTCCAAGCCGCTGTCGCTGCCCCAACCTGACGATCTGAGCTCGCTTGTCCTGCGCACCGACTTCACCGATGACGCCGCCTGGGCGACCTCCAAGCCGACATCGGTGCCGAGGGTGCTACCTATGTCAGCAACGTCCGCTTTGCCGGCGCCAGCATCCAAGCCCTCGTCGAGGCCGATGCCGCCGCGGCCGACGACGACAAACTGACCTACCTGTTCATCGCCGATGCAACGACGATGGCAGACGCTGAGCGCAAGCTGATCGCTGTCGATCTGTTCGATGAGCCCGGTCGGACGTTCCGGCTTCCGACCCGATGGTATGCCGACGTTTCAGCCAACCTGAGCATCGCCCTAGCGGAAGTCGGGTATGCCGTCAGATCCCGGCACGCGCAGGGCAGCCATATCATCGCGGTCGACGTGGCCGACGCCGAGCGTACCCGCATCGCCCTACAAGCCCATCGAATTCGCGCGGCGGTGACGGACACCTACGCCCGCTTCGGCTTCCACTACTTCACTACCAGCGATGACGTCGACCGGCTCCGCCAAGCATTGAGCGAAGGCTGATCGTTCACAACGGCGTGTTCCGGCCGGGGCGGGCCAGCCGCCCGCCCTGAAGGAATGCTGAGGCGAGGATCGCCGACTCGCGAACGCACGTCACGAGAAAGTCCGCCCGGGCATCGAAACGGCTGCGCGGCGCTGACACGGTCAGCGACCCCGCAGGTGTGCCCTGCTGGTCGAAGAAGGGCGCGGACGCGCAGCAGACGCCCTCCGCGTACTCCTCGAGGTCGACTGCGTAGCCCTGCCTCCGGATGCGGGTCAGACGCTCCCGCAGGGAGGCCTCGGTCGTCAGGGTGGCAGCCGTGAGAGCCCGCAGCGGCGCATCAGTGAACATCACCTCGGCCTGCTCTGGAGGCAGGAACGCCAGGACCGAAAGGCACGAGGCTCGCGCGTGCATGTCGCCTGTGTAGCCGATGTCGAGCGTGTCGACCCGTAGGCTCTGCCGACCCTCGATCAAATGCTGGAGGACGAACTGATGGTTGAACCACCCACCGATATAGGCGCTCTCGCCCGTACGGTTGTGCAGGCCGGTCAGAATTGCCGCCAGCTCTGGCGAGGGACCGGACCGCAGCTGGATTCGCCGACTGAGGCGGCCCGCCTGCGGTCCGAGATCCCAAAGTCCATCGCGGGTACGCACGACGTAGCCCAGGGCACGCAGGGTACGCAGCAGGTGATAACAGGTGCTCGGCTTGAGCCCGCATACGCGTGCGACGTATTTCGCCGTGGCCGTGCCGTCGGACGAGGCGATGACCTCGAGCACCTCGAGTCCACGCGTGAGCGTGGTGAGGGTCGTCTGGGCGGGAGCGGGATCCGCGGCTGCCTCGGCGCCGAGCCTATGGCCTGCCGCGACACCCATGATCCCTACTTCCGCCTTCGACTTGCCGCCGGAACGCCCACCCACGAGACCAGCTCACGAAGGCTCCACTGACACGATCATCTTGCCGACGTTGTCGCCACGCAACAATCCGACGAAGGCATCCACGATGTGGTCGAAGCCTTCGATGATCGTCTCGGTCGCAACGAACTGGCCCGATCGCAGGCGCGGCACGACTAGATCGGTCCACTCCTGCTGAAGATAACCATATTCCCTGACCAGGTAGCCCTCGAGCCGCAGGCTCTTGCCCGCGATGTCGTACAGGTTACGCGGCGCGGCGGGCGGAGAATCCGTCTGGTACTGCGCGATGGCCCCACACCACGCGATCCGGCCGTGGTCGACGAGCGAGCCGATCGCCGCCTCCAGGTGATCCCCGCCGACATTGTCGAGGTAGACGTGGATGCCGTCCGGTGCCGCCGCGCGTAGCTGATCGACCACGGGAGCGTCCCTATAGTTGAAGGCCTCGTCGAAGCCGAGTTCCTCGACGAGGTAGCGGGCCTTCGCGGCCGAGCCGGTGCTGCCGATCACGCGCCCCGCGCCGAGCATGCGGGCGAGTTGCCCCGCTGCGGTACCCACGCCGCCGGCCGCCGCGGAGATGAAGACCGTTTCGCCCTGCTCGAGCCGCGCGATCTTGACCAGCCCGACATAGGCGGTAAGTCCGGTGCCACCGAGAATGCCCAAATGCATGCTCAGGGACACGCCGTCCATCTCCGGCAGGACCCGCACCTGCGGGTCGTTGGCGTCCACGAGTGCGTGGGTACGCCAGCCCCCGCGATGGAAGACCACATCGCCGACCGCCAGCCGCGGATCGGCGCTTTCGAGGACCCGGCCGACCGAACGGCCCTCGAACGGTTCCCCGAGGGCCCATCCGTCATCCATAAGCTGGCGCATGTAGGGATCGACCGAGAGGTAGCGGTTCTCGACCAGGGCCGCGCCGGGGACGACTCGTGGTAGATCACCCTCCACGAGGTCGAAGTTCTCGGGCGTCGGCAGCCCGGTCGGCCTGCTGCGCAACACCATCGATGCCATGGTCATTATCGTCCCTCACTCGTTCCGGCGCACCCATGTGACCTGCTCACCGCCAGTCAAGACCAGACAGCGTGGCAACCTAACGCCACCGCACACGGTTCGCGACTATCTGAACAGAATGGGCATCAGGATCATTTACGGATCGGGACCTCGGTCGCCACCTTCGGTGACGACCGAGTTTGCTCTTGCCCAGGATCATCAAAGTCCGCCTCCTGCGTCGCTGGCGGACCGGCCCGCATCGCCTACTTACAACTCCTAACAGAATGATCTAGGCACTTCCGTCCTTTGTGGACGATGATCTACAGTTTCGACGTGCGGAAGGGCGGAGCCAGTGCTACCGGCGGATCTCGCGCCCGCATTCAGGCGGGAGTATCGGCTTCCTTTCCATGTGGAGTGGCTTCCGAGGTTATGTGAGCGGTGGGGTTGCGGATGGCCTCTGCCTCCGCATACCGCCGACAATCGAGTCTTCTGTTCCAATGCCTGTCGTCAGCGCGTCTACCGCCACACCCGGCGGGCTACGGCTGCTCTCAACGCCAGTTGCCGTCCCCAGGTGGTGAGACGCGTGCCGGCCGTCGCCGTTTGATCGTGAAGTCCTGGGCCATCCCGCCACACGAAGACACCGACTACGCGAGAACTGCGCTCCATCTTCCCGTCCACCTGCGGCCATGATCGGGTGCGCGGATCTGCCGCGAGTCGGGTTCGGCGGTGTTCACCGCGAGTGGCGAGCCAGCAACAGCGGCACCGACTCCACAGCGAGCGGGATGGTTCCGGGGTCGAGGTGGACATGCGCTCCAGATGGCGCGTGCATGTCGGACAAAGCGAGGCACCAGCGGGCGAGATCCCGTAGTCCGGCTGGGTCCCCGAAGATCTCGACCGATCCATCCCGGATCTCGATGGTGACGGTCAAGCCGCGACATCGCATCCCTGCGTCTGCTCATGCCGCGAGTTGCGCGCGATGGCCGACGCAAGACTGTCGCGCTTCGCGCCCCGCAAGTCCGAGAGCCCGACTCGGGTTGCCACTTCGCGCTCAAGAAGCCGAGGGGCGTGCGTCCGCTGATCCCGTTGTCCGCGGGTGATGGCGCCGACGTCTCGTGCTCGCCGCAGGCCGATAGCATCGCCGCGTGGACGATCACAGCCTTGTGGCCGCGGTCCTGGATCTGGTCACACGGCCCTACCCCGCTGACGGACCCGGCCGCGGGTCCTGGCTCATCGGCGAGGCCGAGTCCTCGCCGGGCGGCCACTTCGCGCCGATCGCGTCGAGCCCGAGCGCGGCCTCAGCCAACTAACGACGGAAAGCGCTCGGCGTCTTGGAAGCCGCCGTGCCGAGCTGGGGCCTCGGTACCGCCGACGCCATGAACGACGAGGGCCGCGTTGTGGCCGTCCCCACGGTGCTCCCGCAACAGCGTCGC
>NZ_BMPI01000058.1:0-74440 GCF_014647515.1 Dactylosporangium sucinum
GGAGCGGAGCGGAGGGGCCGCTCACCATGGGCTCAGCGAGGTCTCGCGGGGCCGGAGCGAAGCGGAGGCGCCGTGAGGATTCTGGTCACCGGGGCCGGCGGCAACATCGGCCGGGCGGTCGTGTCGTTGCTGGCCGCGTCGGGGGACTCGGTCGTCGGGCTCTCGCTGGAGCCTGCCGCCGACCTGCCGGTCGATCGGTTGGTCGTCGGCTCGGCCGGTGATCCCGCGGTCGTCGCGGACGCTCTCGGTGACGGTGTGGATGCGGTGGTACATCTGGCGGCCCGTCCCTCACCGAACCACGGGACGCCGCTGGAGGTCTTCGGCGGCAACACCCAGGCGACGTTCGTGGTCCTGGACGAGGCGGCCCGCCGAGGCGTCCGCCGCCTGGTGTTCGCCGGCAGCTACGCGATGTTCGGCACGGCGTTCTCCCCGCACGGCGCCCACCCGCCCTACTATCCGCTGGACGAGCGGGCGCCGCTGCAGGTCGCCGACCCGTACGCGCTGTCGAAGCAGGTCGACGAGGCGACGGGCGCGATGGTCGCGCTGCGCTACGGCGCGTCGGTCGTCTCGCTCCGCTTCCCGTACACGGTCGGCTGGGAGCAGCTGCACCGCATGGCCGACGCGGTGCGCGCGAACCCGGCGCTGGTGGCCCACGACTCGTGGTCGTACCTGCACGTGGACGACGCGGCGGAGGCCGTCCGGCTGGCGCTGACGGTGCCGTTGTCGGGCTTCCACGCGGTGCTGCTGGCGGCCCCGGAGACCCTCGCGCCCTGGCCGACCGAGGACCTCATCCGCGAGCACCACCCGGACACCCCGATCCGGGCGCCCATCCCCGGCCGCAGCACCCCGATCGACACGTCGGCCGCGGCGGCCCTGCTGGGCTTCCGGCCGGCGCGTCACCTGCCGCTGTAGGGGTACGGCGTCAGCTTCGACCGCAGGACGAGGCCGTCGAAGAAGCCGGTCATGGCGGCCTCGGTCGCGGCGTACCTGCGCGGTGTCGTCGTCGAGCCGCCCGCCCAGCCACTCGCTGACGGTGCCCGGGATGTGCTCCAGGAACAGGACGAGCCGGCTGGTGGCCTGGTGGAGTGCGGTGAGGCGGCGCCGGACGGCGTCCGAGCCGTCCCAGTAGGCGACCCGCTCCTCGACGTCGTCGTGCTGGGCGATGCGGCCGGGGGGCACCTGCTTCACGGCGCCGCGCCGACCCGTCGATACCGCTCGATACGCTCCCCGTCCACGCGGCCCAGCCTGCACCAAGGTCAACTGTTCGGTCGATGGCCACCCACTGGCGACCTTGGGATGCTGCGGTGGTCGTTGATCTAGGAGGGTGCACGGTGCGGCGACTGCTGCTGGTGGCGTGGGCACTGCTGCTCGGTGCGGCGGGGTGCTCGGAGGCGTCCGGCTCGTCGGACTCGGCGGCCCCGTCCGCCCCGTCCGCCTCGACCTCGACCGCGGCCGAGCCGAAGGACCCGGCGGTCGGCGACTGCTGGACGACGACCGCGTACGAGGCGAGTGACGCGCTCGCGTTCGACTTCACGGCGCCGGTCGACTGCGCTGCCGAGCACCACATGGAGACCGTCCACGTGGGCCGGATCACCGGCACGCTGGCCGCCGGCGCCGAGGTTCCGGCCCGGACCGACTTCGCCCCGCTCTACGCGGAGTGCGAGAAGGCGGCCGAGACGTACCTCGGCGCCGCCTGGCACACCGGCCAGGTGTACGTCTACATGCACCCGCCGACGATCCCGGAGTGGCGCGCCGGTGTCCGCTCGTTCCGCTGCGACGTTGCCGCCGTGGACCTCCAGAACAACCGGCTGGTCCCGGTCAAGGAGACCTTCAAGGACTCGCTGCGGCCCGGTTCGCCCCGGACGATCGGCTGCGCGAAGCGGGTCGTTTCCGGTGGCCGGACCACCAACCTCGCGCCCGTGGCCTGCACCGAGCCGCACTACGCCGAGTTCGTCGGCTTCGCGAGGCGCACCGACGTCGCCGAGTTTCCGACGGAGTTCATGGCCTTCGCGAACCTGTTCGACGCGGAGTGCGAACGTCAGGCGCTTGCCTACACCGGCATGTCGCGTTCGCATGCCAGCCGTACCGTGGGCGCACTTCCGTTCCGCACCACGACCGGCATCGGCTGGCAGCACGGTGACCGCTCGGCCCGCTGCTACGTGACCGCGAAGGGCAAGGAGCTCGGGCGCTCCCTCAAGGGCGTCGGCAACGTCTCCCTCTGACGTCAGTCGGTGTTGACGACCGTGAGTTCCACCTTGTTGGTGTAGAAGGCCACCCGCTTCTCGATCGGGGCCACCTCCGGGTACGGAGTCTCGTAGCTCCACACCACGTTCTCCAGGTCGCCGATGCTGTAGTACGACGCGTCGCCCTTGTACGGGCAGTACGTCGAGTGGTCCGTGCGCTGCAGCGCGGACTCGTCCACGTCCGAGAGCGGGATGTAGTAAACCGGTGGGTACGTCGCCTCCTGGAGGGTCAGCGCGTCCGTGGTGTCCGCGATGACCTTGTCGCCCACGCGGACGACCACGCGGGCTCTCGACGGTTCGATCGTGATCGGATGGTCCGGGCCTGGGACTAGGTGCGGTCGGCTCATGGGGTCAACACTAGGCAGGCAGCAACCGGTCGACCAGGCGAACGGCCGTGTCGTCGTCCAGCGAGTCGGGTAGGAAGATCACGCGGTAGACGATCGGGGCGATCACCGTGTCGACCACCTCCTCGACCGTCACCGCCGAGTCGGCGACGAGCTGCGCGGCCTCCAGCCGGCGGTTGCGGAGGCAGTCGGACTGGCCCTCGCCGGCCACCGCCGCGCCCGCCCGGAGCAGGGCCGCGTTCACCGGCTTGCGGTAGTGGGTGACGATCTCGGCCGCCCACGCGATCAGGTCGTCCCGCAGGCTGCCCGTCGACGGCAGCGGTCGGGACGGATCCAGGCGGTACGTGGCGATGTCGTTGATCATCGTGGCCGCGTCGCCCCAGCGCCGGTAGACGCTCGTGGGGTTCACCCCCGCCCGCTCGGCGACCAGCGGGATCGTGACGCGCTCGGCGCCGCGTTCGCGGACCAGGTCCTCGACGGCCGAGCGGATCGAGGCCAGGACCGCCGCGCTGCGGCCGCCGGTCCGGCGGGCTGGGGCCGTCATGTGACGCTCCTAACGCAAACAACTTTGCCTTAAGCGGGACTCAGGCGGGTACGGTCCCAAGCGTAACGCAAAGGGATTTGCTTTTAGGGAGCGCCACAGACATGGCCATGACGCTGACGCCGACCAGAACGTTGCCGCCCCGCGTCGCCTTCGCCGGCGCCGGCGTCGCGTTCGCCTCGCTGTACCTCGCCGCCGGCGCGCCCACGCCGCTGCTCGTGCTGTTCGAGCGCCAGTGGGGGTTCGCGCCCTGGGTCCTGACCATCGCCTTCGCCGCGTACGCGATCGGGCTGCTCGCCGCGCTGCTCGTCGTCGGCTCGCTCTCCGACCACGTCGGGCGGCGGCCGGTGCTGGTCGGGGCGCTCACCGTCGAGCTGGTCGCGATGCTCATGTTCGTCTTCGCCCCCGGCATCGGCTGGGTGATCGCCGCGCGGGTGGTGCAGGGGATCGCCACCGGGGCGGCCAGCAGCGCGTTCACGGCGGCGCTCGTGGAGCTGGCGCCGCCCGAGCACAAGCGGCTCGGCGCGATCGTCGGGGCCGTCGCGCCCGCGGGCGGGCTGGGGCTCGGCGCCCTGCTGACAGGCGTGGCCATCCAGTTCACCCACCAGGCGAACCACATCGTGTTCGTCACGCTGGCGGTGCTCATGCTCCTCGGTACCGTATGCGCCGCACGCTCGGCGGAAACCGTCACGCGGCAGTCGGGCGCGCTCGCCTCGCTCCGGCCGCGGGTCGCCGTCCCGAGGGCGGCGCGGCGCGAGTTCGCCGCCGCCGCGCCGGTGCACCTGGCCTCGTGGATGTTCGCGGGGCTGTTCATGGGCCTGTCGCCGACGATCATCCGGGACCTGTTCGGCATCGACAGCGGCCTGCTGAACGGGGCCACCGCGTTCGTGCCGCCGACCGCGGCGGCGGTCGCCGGGTTCGTGCTCGGGCGGTACGCGCCGCGCCGCGTGATCATGCTCGGGGCGGCCGCCGTGCTGGCCGGCGCGGCGATCGTGGTCGCCGGCATCGCCGGGCACGTGCTCGCGCTGCTGTGGGTCGGCGGGCTGGTCGGCGGGGCCGGCTTCGGGGCCACGTTCTCCGGGGCGCTGCGGGCGGTCGGGCCGCTGGCCGAGGCGCACCAGCGGGCGGGGCTGTTCGCGGCGGTGTTCCTGGCCGCATACCTGTCCTTCGGCGTCCCGGCGATCGTGGCGGGCCAGCTGGTCGCGCCGCTCGGGCTGCTGCCGACGACGCTGTGCTACGGCCTGGCGATCGTCCTCGCCGCCGCGGGCGGGCTGGCGGCGCAGTGGCGGATAACCCTCAGGTCGGCCGGGTGAGGACCGATGGCAGCGGCATGAACGTATCAGCAGCCACCTGGAGCGTCCCGCCGGCCGGCCGGCAGGTCGACCCGGCCGCCCGCCGGGCCCAGGTCAACGCCCAGGCCGAGACGCTGTCCCAGCTCATGGGGTCCAAGCACGGGGAGAAGGTCGCGGCGACCGTCACCAACGGCGTCGGGGTCGACCTGTATATGTAGAAGCGTGAAACGCTCGGAGATTCAGGACGCCGTCGGCGGCCTCGGCTGGCGGTATGTGCTGGGCACCATCCGCGCCACGGTGCCCGTCGGCTCCATCGGGCAGGCGGCCGAGGTCGCCGCCCGGTGCGCCGACGCCGGCGACGGGCAGCTCCAGCTGGTGCTGCGGGCGGACACGGTCCTGCTGACCTTGCCGGCGGAGGACGTCGAGCCGGCAAGGCGGCTCACCGCCACCCTGCGCGAGGCCGGGCTGAGCGTCGAGCCGACCGGCACCCAGCTGGTCGAGCTGGCCATCGACGCGCTCGACATCCCCGCGGTCAAGCCGTTCTGGCGGGCGATCTTCGCCTACCAGGACGAGCCGGGATACCCGAACGCCGTGGTCGACCCGCTCGGGGTCGGGCCGGCCGTGTGGTTCCAGCAGATGGACGCGCCCCGGCCGCAGCGCAACCGCATCCACTTCGACATCTCCGTGCCGCACGACGAGGCGGAGGCGCGCATCGCCGCCGCGCTCGCGGCCGGCGGGACGCTCGTGTCGGCCGACCGGGCGCCCGCGTTCTGGGTCCTGGCCGACGCCGAGGGCAACGAGGTGTGCATCACCACCTGGCAGGGCCGCGACTGACGGCCGGCGGCCACCTGGCCGCGCCCGGCGGCGACCGGCTGTTCGCGCTGCTCACCCGCCCTCACCGAGGGTCGCGGACAACGACGCCGATCATCCGCTGATTCGGCTTCCCGACAGCAGTTGCATCCCGGGCGGAAACTGTTGTTAGCGTCATGGTCGCGAAGATCCGCAGAAAATCCGCTAGGGGGACTGCCGTGGGACTCTGGGACAAGGTCCGGGGCGAATTCATCGATATCATCGAGTGGCTCGACGACAGTCGGGACACGATCGTCTGGCGGTTCCCGCGGTATCAGAACGAGATCAAGATGGGCGCCAAGCTCATCGTGCGCGAGTCGCAGACCGCCGTCTTCGTCAACGAGGGGCAGATCGCCGACGTCTTCACGCCCGGCACCTACACGCTGCAGACGCAGAACCTGCCGATCCTGTCGACGCTCAAGGGCTGGAAGTACGGCTTCGACTCGCCGTGGAAGGCCGAGGTGTACTTCGTCAACACCCGGCAGTTCACCGACTTCAAGTGGGGCACGCAGAACCCCGTCATGATGCGCGACGCCGAGTTCGGCATGGTCCGGCTGCGCGCCTTCGGGGCGTACTCGCTGCGCGTCGTCGACCCCGAGAAGCTCCTGCGCGAGCTGGTCGGCACCGACCCGCAGTTCCGCACCGAGGAGGTGCAGGAGTTCCTGCGCCAGCTCATCGTCGGCCACCTCGGCAGCGCGCTCGCCGCCGCCCAGGTGCCGGTCCTCGACCTGGCCGCGCAGCAGCTCGTCATCGGCCAGAAGCTGGCCGGCGTGCTGACCGAGGAGCTGTCCGGCTACGGCGTGCAGATCCCGAAGTTCATCATCGAGAACATCTCCCTGCCGCCGGAGGTCGAGGAGGCGCTCGACAAGCGCACCTCGATGGGCGTGCTGGGCAACCTCGACCAGTACACGAAGTTCCAGGCCGCCAACGCCATGGAGGACGCCGCGAACAACCAGGGCGGTGCCGGCGAGGGCTTCGGCCTGGGCCTCGGGATGGCCGCCGGCCAGCGGATGGCGGCCGCGATCAACCAGCCCTCCGCCGCCCCGCCGCCGGCCGGTCCTCCGCCGCTGCCCCAGCAGGACCAGTGGTTCGCGGGCGTCAACGGCACCCAGGCCGGCCCGTTCGACCTCAACGCCCTCGCCGCCCAGGTCCGCTCCGGCGCGATCGTCCGCACCACGCTGGTGTGGAAGAACGGCATGGCCGCCTGGACCCCGGCCGATCAGGTCGCCGAGCTCGGATCGCTGTTCGCCGCCGTCCCGCCGCCCCTTCCCCCGCAGGGCTGACGACCATGGTGCTGCAGACCCAGTACCCCTGCGCGGGGTGTGGCGCCAACGTCGAGTTCGCGCCCGGCACCTCGGTGCTGCGCTGCCCGTACTGCGGGCACGAGACCCAGCTCGCCGCCCCGACCCGCGAGGTCCGCGAGCACGACTGGGCTCAGTTCGCCGGCCTGCCCCGCAAGCCGGTCGCCCTGCTGGCCAAGAACGTCTTCAAGTGCCGCAACTGCGGCGCCGAGACCGAGTCGGACGCGATCTCCGACCGCTGCCGCTTCTGCGGCGCCGCCGTCGTCGCCGAGGTCAACGCGGCGGACCTGGTGGTCCCGGAGGCGGTGCTGCCCTTCGCCCTCGACAAGCGCGCGCTGCGCGAGTCGCTCGGCAAGTGGGCGTCGTCGCGCTGGTTCGCGCCGAACGGCCTCAAGAAGGTCACCGAGGCGGAGTCGGCGAAGAGCACCTATCTGCCGCACTGGACGTTCGACACCCAGACCGTCTCCGACTACCGGGGCGAGCGCGGCGAGCACTACTGGGACACGGAGACGTACACCGAGAACGGTGAGACGAAGACCCGTCAGGTGCGCAAGACCCGCTGGTACCCGGCGAGCGGCACGGTCGGCCGCGCCTTCGACGACGTGCTGGTCACCGGCACGACGAAGGTGCCCGTGAAGCACCTCGAGGCGCTGGACCCGTGGCCGCTGACGGACGCCGAGCCCTACCGCCCCGAGTACCTGGTCGGGCACGAGACGCTACGGTACGACGTGGAGCCCGAGGCGGGCCTGGAGCACGCCAAGCGCAAGATGGCCCCGGACATCGAACGCGACTGCCGGGACGACATCGGCGGCGACGAGCAGCGGGTGCACCAGGTCGACACGCAGTACTTCGACGTGACGTTCAAGCTGATGCTGCTGCCGATCTGGCTGGCCTGCTACATCTACGCGGGCAAGACCTACAGCATCCAGGTCAACGGCCGCACGGGCGAGGTGGCGGGCGAGCGCCCGTACAGCGCCGCGAAGATCGCCGCCGCGATCACGGCGGGCGTCCTGGCCATCGCGGCCATCGTGTTCCTGATCTGGTACACGAAGTCGCACTGACGGGACCGGGACGGCTCGGGGTTCGCCCGGGGCCGTCCCGGCTTTTGTGTCCGCGAAAGGACCGTAGCATGGTGGCCAGAGGGCCACAAGGCAACACGCCGGACGGATGTCCGGTGGAGTTCTACGCGCTGGCCCCGCCGGCCGGCGAGGCCGACCTCGTGCACGCGGCGCTCCCGGCCGGCGCGGCGGTGCTGGAGCTGGGCTGCGGCACGGGCCGCATCCTGCGACCGCTGGCCGCGCTCGGCCACCCGGTGACGGGCGTGGACGAGTCGCCGGAGATGCTCGCGCATGCCGAGGACCTGGACACGGTGCGCGCCCGGATCCAGGACGCGGACCTGCGTCGCCGGTTCGACGCGGTCCTGCTGGCGAGCCACCTGATCAACACCCCGTCGCCGCAGGACCGCACGGCGATGCTGGCCACGGCCCGCCGCCACGGCGACCGCCTGCTCGTGCAGTGGCACCCACCGTCGTGGTTCGACGAGGCGAAACCGTTCGACGTCGTGCGGGGGACGCTCCGGTACCGCCTGCACTCCATCACCCGCGAAGGCCCCCTGCTGGCGGCGACGATGGACTACGCCTCGGCGGGGAAGGCGTGGCACCACACCTTCACCGCGCGGCGCCTGACGGAGGACGAGCTGCGATCGGCCCTGGAGGAGGCGGGCTACACCAGCCTGACCTGGCTGACCGAGGACCGCACCTGGCTGTCCGCGGGCGCGTGACCCCGAGAGTCTGTCACGTGGGCAGTGACGCCATGAAGGTCACGAACCGGTCCGGTTGCTCGAACATGGCCCGGTGGCCGGCGCCCTCGAAGCGTTCCAGGCGCTTCACCGGGGCGTCCAGGGCTTCATACCACTCCGCGAACAGCACCGCCAGGCCGCGCATCTCGTTCGTGCCCTGGACGAAGTAGGCCGGGACCGCCAGCGACCGGACCTCGCGGCGGAGGTCGACGTCCTGGACCCGTGGATAGAACAGCGTCCACGTGTCCAGGATCGCGTTCAGCGTGTGGGCCTTCTGCAGCAGCGTGTACTCGGGGACATCGACAACGAACTCCGACCGCTGGCCGTACACCTCGTTCTCATAGAGCATGATCGGTTCATAGGCGTAGACGTCCTTCCATGGTGGCGGGCCCTGGTCGGTCAGTTGGCGCACCAGCGACGTGCGGCCGCCCGTGCGGGCCCAGGCCAGAATGTCCGCGTAGAAGAGCTTGTCGCTCGCCTCGACGTCGACGGCCTGGCCCGTGCCGATGTACGCGCGGTAGCGCTCGGGATGGCGGTGCGCCGTCAACGCGCCGACCAGCGAGCCGCCCGAGTGGCCCAGCAGGAAGATCTTGTCCTGGTGGAACCGGGTCCGGAGATAGTCCGTGACCGCCAGCGTGTCCGCGATCGCGTCGTCCATCGTCACGGTCCGGCCCAGCGCCGCGTACGACGCGCCGCCGCCCCGGCGGTCCAGGGTCGCGACCACGAAGCTGTCCTCCAGGGCGGACAGATGCTTGCGCATCGCGCCGAGTTCGGAGCCACCCGGAGCGCCCGGGAGGAACAGCAGGACCGGCCGCGCGGTGTGCCCGCCGCGGATCATCACGTTCAGGCCGTCGACCGTCGTCAGTTCGGCCACGCCCGGAAGCGGGGCCGTGCGGGCGGGCAGGGCGACGAGCACCGTGAGCACGAGCAGGACGGCCGTCGCCGCGCCGGTGACGAGGCGCTTCCACCCGCCGGCGACGCCGCGGCCGTACGACACGCCCAGCAGCATCGGGAAGACCGACAGCAGGCCGTGCACACCCCGGCCCGCCACCAGCGCGACGAACCCGAACGCGCTCGCGTGCGGGGCGTCCACCGACGGGCCGCGCACGGGGATGCGGCCGAGCTCCAACGCGAGCAGGAACGCGGCCGGGGCCGCCAGCAGCGTCCAGCGGGAGCGCCACAGCCGGCCCGCGGCCAGCCCGACGGCGATGCTGATAACGATCGATGTCAGGGCCTCGGCGGTCGTCAACGGCCCGCGCGGCATCGACAGCGCCGTCGTCACACCCCACGCCGCCGCGAGAACGAGGACGTACGTCATGGCGGCGATGGTCGCCGGAGAACCCGCGCGGCACATCCGCCCGAGGACGCCCGGCCTCCATCTTTGGTAGGTCCTCAGCCGGCGGCACGCCACGTAGGCTGCGGCCATGCTGTTCGGACTGCTCGTGCCCCCGGGGTCGGCCGCGCGGGACCGGGTGGCCGACGGGCTGGCGATCGCGGCGGCCCTGCTGTACGGCGCGTTCATGGTGTACATCGGCGACGCCACGTCCCCCGGCGCGGCCGTTCCGTGGCCGGTCGACGTCGCCCTCGGTACCACATGTGCCGCATCCCTCGTCGTGCGGCGACGGCATCCGGTCGCGCTCGCGCTGGTGCTGCTGCCGTTCGGCGCCGTGTCCGTCATGGCGACCGGTGCCATCCTCGCCATGCTCCTCACCGTCGCCGTCCGCCGGCCCGCGCGGCCGGCGTTCCTGCTCGCGGCCGGCCACGTCGCCACGTCCGCCGGCTATTTCCTGCTGCAGCACGAGCCGCCGTTCCCGCTGTGGGTGGACCTGGTCATGCGGGCCGCGACCGCCGCGGGAGCCATCGGCTGGGGTCTCTTTCTCGGCGCGTTGCGCGAGCGCACCACCCGGCTGGAGGCCGAGCAGCAGCTGCGGGTCGAGCAGGCGCGGCTGACCGAACGGGCCCGGATCGCCCGGGAGATGCACGACGTGCTCGGCCATCGAATCTCATTGCTGTGCCTGCATGCGGGGGCTTTGGAGGTACGGTCGGACGCCCGGCCGGACGAGATCGCCATCGCCGCCGCCACGATCCGCAGCAGTGCGCACGAGGCCCTCGAAGAGCTGCGGACGGTGATCCGGGTGCTGCGCGACGGGCCGGCCGAAGGGGCGGAGCCGCCGCAGCCCGGCCTGCCCGACCTGGCCCGGCTGGTCGACAGCGCGCGGGCGCACGGGATGACGGTCGGCTACGAGTGCCGCGTGCCGCCCGACGGGCCGTCGGCGGTGCTCGGGCGGACCGCCTACCGCGTGGTCCAGGAGGGCCTGACCAACGCCGGCAAGCACGCACCCGGCGCGCCGGTGTCGGTGCTCGTCGACGGGGCTGCCGGCCGGGAGCTCCGGGTGGCGGTCAGCAATCCCTGTGCCGCAGCGGTTTCGACCGTACCGTCGGGAGGCGCCGGACTGGTCGGCATCCGCGAGCGCCTGCTGCTGGCGGGCGGCCGCGTGGAGTACGGGACGACGGGTGACCGGTTCCGGCTCGAGGCCTGGCTGCCGTGGCCGGCATAATCCGTCTGGCCATCGTCGACGACGATCCGCTGGTCCGCACCGGGCTGCGGATCATGGTCGGCGGCTCACCCGACATCGAGGTCGTCGCCGAGGCCGGCGACGGTGCCGAGGCGGTGACCATGGTCGACGCCCACTGGCCCGACGTGGTGCTCATGGACATCCGCATGCCCGGCGTCGACGGCCTCACCGCGACCCGCCGGATCCGCGCCCGGACGCGGCCGCCGCACGTGATCGTGCTGACGACGTTCCACGCCGACGAGTACGTGCTGGAAGCGCTGCGCGGCGGGGCCAGCGGCTTCCTGCTCAAGGACACGCCGCCGCGCGAGCTCATCGCCGCCGTGCGGACCGTCGCCGCGGGCACCGCCACGCTGTCGCCCGCGGTCGTGCGGCAGCTCGTCGACCACGTCCCCGGCCCGCGCCGCGCCGCCGCGCGGGCACGCCTGGCGCTGCTGACCGACCGCGAGCGCGAGGTGGCCCTGGGCGTGGGCCGCGGCTGGTCGAACGCGGAGATCGCCGACGCCCTCGGCATGGGCGTGCCGACGGTGAAGAGCCACGTGTCCCGCCTGCTGACCAAACTCGACCTGAACAACCGGGTCCAGGTCGCCCTGTTGGTCCACGACGCCGAGCTGCTCTGACCGGGAGAAGCCGCGGTTCCTCAACGTCTTCGGTGACTCGTTCGAGGAGGTGATGTTCGGCGTCATGCGGCCCGTCGAGGAGCGCGAACGCTGGCTCTCCGGCTGAGGGTGTATCACCGGGCCGCCGACCCGATCCGTCCAGGCGACGAGAGGGAGGACGAGCCGATGGGGACGGGCTTGGGGATCATTGTCGCGCTGGCCGTGGCCGGGGCGATCGTCGCGGTCGCGGTGCGGCGGCGGGGCAGGAGGCAACCACCGGCGCCGGACGTGCCGGTGCCGGCCGTCCAGGTCGTGGCGCTCGGGATCAGCGGTGCCGGGAAGACGGTCTTCCTGGCCAGCCTGTTCCATGAGCTGCACGTGCCGATCGACGACCGGCCGTACTTCCTGCGCGCCGAAGCCGCCGACCGGGTGCGGCTCAGTGGCGTGCTGCGGCAGGTCAGCGACGCCCGGCAGCCGTGGCCGGCCGGGACCGCGGTCGCGCAGACCCGGCGGTACACCTTCGATTGCATGGCCCGCGCGATGGACGGGTGGGTGCCCGTGCTGCGGATCAGCTACCTCGACTACGCGGGCGAGGTCCTCGAGGAGGCGCTGGGGGACGACGGGGCCGCGCTGCGCGAGCTGGAGTCCGAAGTGGACCGCGCCGACGCCGTGCTCGGGATGCTCGACGGGCGGCAGATTCTGCGGTACCTCACCGGCGACCCCGGCGGGACGGCCTATCTCGTCGCCGCGATCCAGCCGATGATCGGCATGATGGTCACCGGCCGCAGCCCGATCTACCTCGTGCTGACGAAGTGGGACATCCTGCGCGGCTTCGGCGAGCCCGACGGCGCCGACGACAACGCGCGGCTGGAGCTCGTGCGGCACGCGTTGTTCGCACTGCCGCAGCTGCAGGGGCTGGTCGACGTCCGCAACATCGTGCGGCTGATCCCGGTGAGCGCCGTCGGGCCGGAGTTCGCCCGGTTCGACCCCGCGACCGGCCGGATCGACAAGCGGCAGGACGGGCGGTTCCGGCCGCAGCACGTCGAGGTGCCGCTCGCCGCCGTCGTGCCCGACCTGCTGAAGCGGTTCCGGCAGGCGTTCGAGCGGGACGCCGGCGCGAGCGTCAACAGCCAGCTGCGCCGGGTCATGCGGCTCTCGCCGGGGGAGTGGGGCGGCGCCGTCGCCGACGTGCTCACGAAACCCGCGAGCGCGGCGCTCGGCGCGGTGATCGGCCGGCCGTTCGGCACCGAGCTGGTGACCCTCGCCCTGGAGTGGATGAGCCGCCCGTACCGCGAGAAGGGTGAGCAGGTCGCCGCGTTCCGCACCGAGGCGGAGCGGCGGCTGGCGGCGGTCGCCGACGCGCGCGGGAACGTCGTCGAGCACTTCCAGAAGACGATGTACGTCTTCGAGGCCAAGCTCCCGGCGTCGCGGCTGTGAGCGCCCGGGTGCAGGGCTGGCCGTTCGCGGTCGCCCGGACGGCTACCAGCGGCTACCGGCTGCTGCTCGTGCCGCCGCCGCTCGCCGACCCGGCCCGGCGGGCGCTGGTGCAGCGCGCGGTGGCCCCGGGCGACGACGCGGACGGCCCGGCGACGCGGCGCGTGGGGTCACTGACGCTGGTCTATCGCACGCACCGGCTGCTGGGCGCCGATGAGCACGGGCGGCCGTTGGTGATGGTCTATGGCTTCGCCAGCCCGGGGCGGGTCGCCGCGGTGGCCGACGAGGACCTGCGGTTCTCGCTGCGAACGGCGCAGGAGGTGTACCGCGGGGAGCGCGCCACGATCGCCTCGCCGTTCCCGCTGGCGTCGTCGGTCGAGCCGGCGCGCCTCGCGGGGGTCGGTCGGCCACGTCGTCGGGCGCCACTGGTCGCCTCAGTTGCCGTGGTGCTGCTGGTCGCGGCGCTCATCGGGGCGTGGGCGGCGCTGCGGCCCGGCACGCCGGACGAGGTGTGGCGGGCGCATCTCACCGGCGAATTCGCCGAGCGTGATGTCACGGTGACGATCCGCGGCGGGAATTCGGGCTCGGTCGACGACGGGACGGGATGCGACTACGGTGTGGCCGGGATGTCGACGGGAGGCGCGACGACGACGGTCCGTGTCACGTCGGCGGGCGCCGATGGGTGCCTGCCGGGCGGTCGCCTGGAGCTGGTGCGGGCGGCGCGAGGGGCGCGGATCCAGTGGTACGGCTCGGGCGAGACGCCGGTGATGAGCGGCACAGCGACGAGCATGTGATCGTGCAACCCGCCGGCCGCCGGGGCTCGTCTTCATCGGGGGGAAGGGAAGGGCAGCACATGTTCACTCGCCGTAAAGCTCTGGTCACCGGCGTGGGGGTCGCGGCGGGGGCTGCGCTCGCGGCCTGCTCCGACGGCGGGGCGAAGGGGACGGGCACCTGGTCCTCGGGCAAGCCGGCGACCGCCGCGGCGAAGGTCACGGTGACGCCCGCCGCCGACAGCAAGGACGTGTCGCCCGGCGCGCCGGTGACGGTCGCGATCGAGAACGGCACGCTGGAGTCGGTGACGGTTGCGGGCGGCGGCAAGCAGCTCGACGGGAAGCTGGCCGACGACAAGCATCAGTGGACGTCCAGCGGCGGCCTTGCCTACAACCAGACGTATACGGTGACCGTCACCGGCACCGATGCCTCCGGCGCCGCCGTCAACCAGACCAGCACCTTCACCACCCTGAAGCCGACGAGCACCGCGCAGTTCACGTTCCAGGCCAACCCGATGCTCGCGCTCAAGAACGGCGGCACGTATGGCGTCGGGCAGCCCGTGATCGTGTACTTCAACAAGGCCGTCAAGAACCAGGACGCCGCCGAGCAGGCGATGACCGTGACCACCGAGCCGGCCGTCGAGGGCAAGTGGCACTGGGTCAGCAGCCAGAGCGCCCACTGGCGGCCCGAGAAGTACTGGGCCTCCGGCACGAAGGTCAAGGTCAGCGTCAACCTGCTCGGCGTCGACCTGGGCGGCGGCGTCTACGGCAACGCCAACTCCTCCGCCGGCTTCTCCATCGGCCCGTCCCGGATCGCCGTCGCCGACTCGAACACGCACCAGATGGAGTGCTACATCGACGGCCAGATGGTGCGCCGCATCCCGATCAGCATGGGCAAGGGCGGCAGCACGACGGGCAACAAGGGCGAGACGATCGACTTCTACACCCGCTCCGGCGTGCACGTGCTCATGACCAAGGAGCCGCTGGTCACGATGAGCTCGGAGACGTTCGGGATCACCGACAAGAACAACCCGAACTACTACGTCGAGAAGATCAAGCTGGCCTGCCGCATCTCGCTGTCCGGCGAGTACGTTCACATGGCCGACTGGAACATCCCGTCCCAGGGCAAGGCGAACACGTCCCACGGCTGCGTCAACGTCGGCCCGGCCAACGCGCAGTGGTTCTACGACACCTTCGACGTCGGCGACGTGGTGGAGGTGCGCAACACCCCGAAGAACCTGCCGCTCACGGACGGCCTGGGGGACTGGAACGTTCAGTGGGCGCAGTGGTGAGCACGTTGACGAGCTGTTCGGCGAAGGCCTTCGGCCGCAGCACGTGACCGGAGTGCCCGCCGGGGAACGTCACGAGTTCCCGGCCGAGCCGTCGCGCGAGCGCCTCGACGGGCGCCGCGTGGAGCGCACCGGCTGAGCGTTCCCCGACGGCGGGCACGACGTGCGGCGGCTCGTGGAGCAGCGGTTCGAGGTAGAGCCGGAAGCGCCGCGCGGCCGGCGCGTCGTGCGTGAGGAAGAACGCGAGGTTGGCGGCCCGCTCGGCTTTCGGCGCGGGCAGCACGACGTCGTCCTCCTGGTCGGTGGGGTCGAACCTCGTCATGGCGAGGAACTGCCGCATGGCGGCCGGTATGCCCTCGGTCCGGAACACCTCCTCGACGGCCTCCTGCCGGCCGACGAACTCGGCCGGGTCGTCGAGCACCTGGCTGAGCGGCGGCTCATGCGCGACGACGGTGCGGACGAGTCCCGGGTACCGTGCGGCGAGATCGAGCGCGATGAGTCCACCGATACTGATGCCGAGCACGTCGACGGGCCCGCTGGCGCGCCGGGCGAGCAGCAGCGCGAGATCGTCGGTGTGGCTCTCGACGGTGACGGGCCCGTCCCCGACGGGGCTGCGGGAGAGCCCTCGACGGTCGTACGTCAGCACCCTGAACCCACCGCGTTCGACAACCGCATCGACCAGCCCGGCGGCCCCGTCGGCGTCCCCGTCGCCCCCTTGCACGATGACGAGCAGGCGCTCGCCACTCCCTCTGACGAAGCTGTACATGCCGCCAACCGTAATGCATCAGATTTGATGTATCAAGCATGATGCATCAGGAGTGATGCACTTGGCCCGGGGCGTCGGGCTCGGGGTGGCGGGCGGCTCGAAGATCGCGCCGCAGGCTCGCGGGTGGCGCTGCAGGCTCGCGGGCGACCGCCGGGTGGTCTGCCGGTCCGCGCCGCAGCCTTGCAGGCCGCACCCGCGCTACGGCCTCGTGCGCGCTGTATCCGCGCTGCGCTTTCGTGTGCTGTGGTCTCATGTGCTGCGGTCTCGCGTGCTGCGGTCTCGCGTGCTGTCGTCTCGCGTGTCGGGGTCTCGTTGTGCTGCACGCATCCGGCGCTGCGGTCTCGTTGTGCTGCGGTCTCGTGCGTTGCGGTCTCGTTGTGCGGCGGTCTCGTGTGCTGCGGTCTCGTGCGCTGCGGTCTCGTGCGCTGCGGTTCTGTGGGCTGTAGCGACGGGCTGCGGGTTGGCGTAGTCGGCTAGGGCCTCCACCCGGCTTCTCTGCCGGTGGCCGTCGTCGGAATGGTCGCGCGATCCGCCCCACCAGCCCGCGATCTTGGAGTTATGGTCCCGGCCTTATACCGAAATAGCGGACATTTCGGGGGCCACTCCAAGATTGCGCGCCAGCGGGGTCGCCGTCGGCGTCGCCGGCAGGGTCGGGGGTGGCGGCGGCGACGGCGTCGGGGCTGGCGGCGGCGAGGGTGGGGGGTGGCGGCGGCGAGGGTGGGGGTGGGGTGTGTCGATGTATCAGGGTTGATGCATCAGAATTGTTGTATTGTGGCGGCGTGAACGGGTTGGAGCTGCTTGTCCTCGGGCGGACGCTCATGAAGATCGGCGGCTCCGCGCTGCCGACCGCCGGTGGGGCCTCCCTGCCCGCCAGCGTGCGGTCCGTGCTCGTCGACATCGTCCAGCACCCCGGCAGCTCGATCGGCGAGATCACCGCGCGGACCGGGTTTCCGCAGAGTCACGTGTCGGCGTCGATCGCCAAGCTGATCGAGTCCGGCGACGTCGTCACCGACGTCGATCCCGCCGATCGGCGGCGGACCCGCGCCACGGTCAACCCCGGGGCCGCCGGGGCGCTGCTCGTCGTCACCGACACGCCCGTCGACGACGCCGTCGCGGAGGCGCTGCCCGACCCGGCGGCGCTGCCCGAGGTGCTCGCGGCGCTCGAGACCCTCGCCCGGCACCTCAACCCCGGCGGCCGGCACCGCTGACGGGCCGCCGGCTACTTGAGGACGGCGTCGGCCAGGGCGTCCACCTCGGACAGTTGCGGGATCGTCGGGAAGAAGACCAGCTCGGTCAGGCCCGCGTCCGCGAAGGCCCGGACGGCCGCGGCCGCCGCGGCCGGGCTGGTGATCGCGCTCTGCGCGACCCGGTCGGCGTAGTCGCCGAGGAAGCCGTAGTAGCGGCGCAGCGCGGCGGACGTCTCGGTGGCGTCGGCGAAGCCGTAGTAGCACAGGGCGGCCAGGCGGGGCTCACCGTCGCGGCCGCCCTCGCGCCAGGCCTGCCGGATCCGCGGCACGGTCTGGGCCGCCATCTCCGGAGTGCCGCCGCCCATCGTCCAGCCGTCGCCCCAGCGGACGGTCCGCTCGACCGCCCGGTCGCCCGAGCCGCCGACCAGGATCGGCACCCGGCCGCGGACCGGACGGGGGCCGACCGGGAACTCGCCGCCCGCGACCGGCTCGCCGGCCCAGGCGCGCTGCAGCAGGTCGAGCGTCTCGTCCATGAGCGCGCCGCGGCGCTTGAACGGGCGGTCCATCGCCGCGAAGTCGTCGGGCCGGCCGCCGACGCCCAGGCCCAGGGTCAGCCGGCCGCCGGACAGCGCGTCCACGCTCGCCGTCACCTTCGCCAGGTGCACCGGGCGGTACAACGGAGTGAGCAGGATGTCGGTGAACAGGCGGACGCGGGTCGTGGCGGCGGCCGCGGCGGCCAGCGCGGTGAGGCTGTCGTAGTTCGGGTAGACGATGCGGTCGATCGTGCCGAGGGAGGCGAAGCCGCGCTCCTCGGCGCGGCGCGCCCAGGCGACGAGGTCGGGGCCGGCGATGTCCAGCGTGGTCGGAAGGCCGATGCCGATGTCCATGAGGCCGACCTTACGACGCTATGACCCGAATTGGGTCCCGTGGTAGAAATACCGCCCGAGCCCGACGGTGAAGATGAGCAGGCCGTAGAGCGCGTGCTCGACGCAGGCGACGAACAGCGAGCGGGTCTGCTGGTAGCGGCGGGCGAAGAGCCAGCCGCCGACGAGGGTGAGGGCGACGGCCAGGACGTTGCCGAAGAGGATGTGCGCGAAGCCGAACGCGACCGCGCTCGCGCCTGCCCCAAGTAACGGGGACCGTAACAACGGCGCGTACCGGTGCAGCAGGAATGCCCGGAACAGCAGCTCCTGCGGGTACACCGAAAGCACCGGATAGGCGATGACGATGAGCGCCCAGAGGCCGGGGTTGTGCCGGGGCAGGTCGAAGAAATGCTCCCGGTCGAACGCCCAGACCGCGCCCACGGCGACGACGGCCGCGACCGCCCACAGCCCGAGGACCGACGGCAGCGCCGGTCGCAGCGCCGAGGCCCGCCACAGGTCGCGCCGGTCGAAGCCGGACGCGCGGCGGAAGTAGAAGGCGACGGCGACGGTCAGCAGGAGCAGCACGGGGATCGGGCCGCCGGGGATGTCGACGACGGCGAACAGCCCGACGAGGACGAAGAAGATGATGATGAACTCGGCAGCCATCCGGGGGACGGTGCCACCCGCAGGTAACGTCGGCACCCTACTCTCGTAGCCGATGCGCATCGCGAGCTACAACGTCGAGAACCTCTTCAACCGGGCGAAGATCTTCGACCAGCGGACGTGGGCCCTCGGGCGGCCCGTGCTCGAGGCGTTCCAGCGGATCGGCGACCTGCTCGAAGAGCCGGTGTATACGCCCGAGATCCAGCACGACATCCTGCGCGAGCTGGCCCGGCTCGGGCTGCGCAACGGCGACACCGCGAAGTTCGCGCGGCTGCGGCAGAACCGCGGGCGCCTGGTCGTCCGCCGCCGCGACGGGCGGGTCGAGGTGGTCGCCGGCGGGCGCGACGACTGGATCGGCTGGGTCGAGCTCACCACCGACCGGGTCGACGAGCTGGCCCTGCTGAACACCGCACGGGTCGTCCTCGACGTGCGCGCCGACATCCTCGCCGTGATCGAGGCGGAGAGCCGCCTCGCGCTGCGGCGCTTCGCCGAGGGCGGGCTGCGCGGCCTGTACGAGCACATCATGGTCGTCGACGGCAACGACGAGCGGGGCATCGACGTCGGCGTGATGTCCACCGTGGACTACCCGCTCACCGGCCAGCGGACCCACGTCGACGACGTGGACGAGCGCGGGCGGGTGTTCAGCCGCGACTGCCCGGAGTACCACTTCACCACCCCCACCGGCGAGGACCTCGTGGTGCTCGTCAACCACCTCAAGAGCAAGGGCTACGGCGGCAAGGTGGCCTCCGACGCCACCCGGCGGCGGCAGGCCGCCCGGGTCGCCGAGATCTACCGCGCGCAGCGCACCCCGCTGGTCGCGGTGGTCGGCGACCTCAACGACACGCCGGAGAGCGAGCCGCTCGCGCCGCTGCTGCGCGAGACCGACCTGCGCGACATCTCGACACATCCGGCCTTCGAGGACGGCGGGCGGCCCGGCACGTACGGCTCCTGCACCGCCCGCAACAAGCTCGACTACGTCCTGCTGTCGCCGGCGCTGTTCGCGGCCGCGACCGGCGGCGGCATCCTGCGCAAGGGCGTGTGGGGTGGCCGGCGGGGCGTGCTGTGGCCCATCTATGACACGATGACGAAGCCGGTCCATGCGGGCTCGGACCACGCCGCCATCTTCGCCGACATCGACCTCACCCGTTTGAGCGACCAACAACCGGTGAAAATCGGGCGAACACTGCGCCCAGAGTAGCGGATCAATCTCGACGCGTGACAATCTGGGCCCAATGACGGCGACCACGGCGGCGACGAGTCTCGCCTCCGGCGAGCCTCCGATCAACTTCGCCGCTCATCAGCTGCGCACCGGCAACATCGCCGGTGCGCGAGACGACTTCGAGCAGATGCTGGCGATGCTGCTCGCCGCGATCTACCCCGGCGCCCGGGCGATCACCGCCAACCCCGGCGACTGGGGCATCGACATCCTCCTCGGCGAGCTGTCCGGCCTCGTCATCGTCTGGCAGTCGAAGTACTTCTGGCCCACCGTGACGAAGAGCCACCACGGCCAGATCCGCGAGTCGTTCGACTCGGCGCTCGCCGCCGCCGCGCGCAACGGCTACCGGCTCAGCCAGTGGATCCTGTGCGTGCCGGCGAGCATGGACGCGCCCACGGCCCAGTGGTGGGACAACTGGCGGGCCCGCCGGCAGCGCGAGACCGGCGTCGCCATCGAGCTGTGGCACGAGAACGTGCTGCGCAACCTGCTGGTCAAGCCCGACTGCGCGCACGTGCGCCGGCACTTCTACGACCCGTACGTGCCGGCGCAGACCCGGCGGGTGCCGCTGCGCGACCTGTCCGACGAGGACGCGACGAGCCTCGACGACGCGCTGTTCGTGCGGCAGCTGCGGGCGGCCGGGCACGTCGAGGTCGGCGCGGCCAAGCGGGAGTACTTCAACGCCGAGATCATGGCCCGCGAGGTCCTCGACAAGCGCCTGCCGGACGAGCTCGCCGCCCTCCTCGAGGCCGACGGCGTGGTGCACGGCATCTGGGAGGCGCGGTTCAACGCCATGGCGTTCACCGGAGATCCCCACCTGCCGGGCCTGCACGCCGGCGTGATGACGGAGATCCGCGAGTCCGGCGCGTTCCCGGAACGGCTGCGGGCCGGCCCGGTGCACCGCTGCGGCCTCATGCACCGGGTGGTGGAGGACCGGCGGGCCGGCTGGGTCCGGCACTGGCGGGAGGTGGCGAGTGAACCCCGATGACGTCTCGGTCTTCCGCCAGGCCCGGCTGCTCCTGCTGCTGGCCACCGCCGCCGAGCCGGTGGACGCCGAGCGGCTCGGCGTCTACGACTTCCTGGCCGCCCACCCGCTGCTGCTGGCCCGGGCCGACACCGACCCCGACCGCACCGCGCTGCGGCTCGCCGGGTTCGACGACCGGGCGGTGGCCTACGCGAGCCCGGCCCAGCGGTGGGTCACCGCCCAGCAGCACCTCGCCCGCGACCTCACCGAGCTGGTCGCCCGCGGCCTGGTGCGGGCGGCGGCCACCGGCCGGGTGACGTACCACCTCACCCCGGAGGGCGCGGCCATGGCCGCCGGATTCACGGCAATGTATGCTCACTCATACATCACAGCGGCGCGCGTCGTCATTCGTCGCCTTCGGCGGGTGAGCGGACGTAAGCTTCGTGAGGGCCTGCGACAGTGGCTCCTTCCGGCCCTGAAGGATCTGGCATGATCGGTTTGCGGGCACACGGCATCCGGCTCCGGCGGCTGCGCCTCCACGGTGGCGACCGGACCTACGACGTCGACTTCCGCGCGTCCGACGACGCGCCCCGCCCGCTGTCGGTGCTCGCCGGCGCGTTCAGCACCGGCAAGACCACGATCCTCGAGTTCGTCGACTACTGCCTCGGCGCCGGCGACCACCCCCGGCACCCGGAGATCATGCCGAAGGTCAAGGCGGCGACGCTGGAGGTCGAGCTGTCCGGCTCGCCGTATCTCATCGAGCGCACCGTCGGCGAGCCGTCGATGTTCGCCTACGTGCGCGCCGGCCGCCTCGACGAGCCCGGCGCCGCCCCGCCGGTGCGCCGCCCGTTACGGCCCGCCGGCAACCCGGAGAGCCTGTCGAGCATGCTGTTGTCGCACTGCAAGCTGCAGGGCGTGCGGCTCTCTCAGGAGACCGAGGACCCGCTGAGCTTCCGCGACCTCATGTGGCTGTGTTTCCTGCCCAACGAGCGGCTCGACGACAAGGACCTGCTGTTCGAGAGCGTGCCGATGAAGCACCTCAAGCTCCGCCAGGTCGTCGACGTCGTCTTCGACGTCCACGACGACCACTTGGTGGAGATCGGCCGGCGGATCCGCACCCTGGAGGCCGGGCTGGGCGCCGCCCGCACCGCCTACCGGGCGGCCGAGCAGCTCGTCGACGAGCAGCGGGTCGGCAGCCGGGCCGATCTGGAGGCCCTGCACGACCGCGCCAAGGACGAGCTCGCCGAGTGTGCCCAGGCCCTCGCCGCCCTCGACACCCAGGCCCGCGCCGACACCCGCTTCGCCGAGGAGCTGCGCGAGCGGCACCGGGCCGCCGCCGAGGAGGCCCGCGCCGGCGCGGCGGCCCTGCGCGACCGCGAGACCCAGCTGCAGCGGATGACCACCCTGCGCGGCACCTACGCCGACGACGTCAGCAAGTGGACCATGCTCGCCGAGGCCGAGCGGCTCTTCGAGCCGATGCGGGTGACCGCCTGCCCGTCGTGCCTGGCCCCGCTCGCGGGCGGCGAGTCGCACTGCCCGGCCTGCCGGCTGCCGATCACCGGCGGCGGCGCCGTCGACGTGTCCGGCGAGCTGCGCTCGGCCCGCACCCGGCTCGGCGAGCTGACCCGCTACCTGGAGGAGCTGGAGGCCGAGCTGCCGGGCCTGCGGGCCGAGGCCGAGCGGGCGCAGGAGGCCGAGGCCCGCGCCGCGGCCGAGGTCGACACGATGACGGCCCACGCCGTCACGCCCTACCTGGCCCAGCGCGACGCCCTCGCCCGCCGCCGCGAGGAGGCCGCCGCGACGCTGCAGCGCGCCGACAGCGGCCTGCGGCTCGTGCAGAGCCTGGAGCGGCGGGCGACCGGCATCCTCCAGCAGATGGACCAGATCGCCGCGCACCGCGAGGAGCTCGCCGCCGCCGGTGGTCATGCCCGCCGCGCCTCCCGGTCCGCGGTCGTCCGCCGCGTCGGCGAGCGGTACCGCGAGATCCTCGAGGCCTGGAAGTACCCGAAGCTCGCCGACGCCTACCTCGCCGAGGACCTGACCCCGTACATGCGCGGCGAGGCGTACACCGCCGCCTCCTCCGGCGGCCGCACGCTCATCGCGCTCGCCTGGCAGCTCGCCCTCTTCGAGATCGCCTGGGAGTCCCGCTCGTCGCACCCCGGGTTCCTCCTGCTCGACAGCCCGCAGAAGAACCTCGGCGTCGCCGGCGACCTCGCCGACAGCCAGACGATCGAGCGCATCTACCGCCACCTCGAGGACTGGCTGGCCGGCCGCGGGGTCGGCGCCCAGATCGTCGTGGCCGACAACGCGCCGCCGCCGGCCGCGGCCGCCGACGTCATCGTCCGCTTCACCCGACGGCCCGACCAGCCGCCCTACGGCCTCATCGACGACGAGACAAGCTGAAGCCCCGCGCCGGCGAGTTGTCCACATAGGACGCGTCATAGCGGGACGCGCTGCCGGTCAGGGCGAAGAGTCTTCCGTTCTCGGTGATTTCGACGGTACCGCCGGTGCCCGCGCCCCCGGCCCAGTCGACCAGCAGGCTCCAGGAGTACGCGGCCCGCTTCGCCGTGAACGCGATCACGACGGTGCCCCGTTCCCCGGCCCGCAGCTCCAGGTTGCGCGTCGCGAGCGCGTCGGCCCCGGTCGCGTCGGCCACGACGGCGTCGGGCGCGTCGAGGTCGCAGGTGACGGCGGCCGGCTCGGCGGCGGCCCCGGCAGCGCTCGGGGCGATCTCGGTCCCGTCGAACACCGCCGCGGTGCCGGCCTTCCGCACGCGGATGCGCGTGACCCGCACCGGTTCGTCGGGCGCCGTGAACGTCAGCGTCACGTCGAGCCGGTCGCGGGCCGCCCCACCGGTGTGCTTGAGGAACGCCGGCCAGTCGGCGGCGGCGCGCATGCCGGCCCGCAGGGCGGCGGCCGCGGCGCCGGTGGTCAGCGGCTCGGGCAGGGCGAGCCGGGCCCGGGCGTAGCCGGCGTCGACCGCGACGAGCAGCTCCGGCCGGCTGCTGGCCGTGGCCAGCCCGGTGGTGACCGCCCGCCCGGCGGTGACCACGGGCCGGGGCCGGACGAGCCCCGCGGTGGCCGCCGCCGCGACGGCGAGCGCTACCGCGACGGCGCCGCTCCTGAGCCGGGGCGTCACGCGCCGTGCTCCTGGATCATTCGCGCGACCTTCCGCGCGGTGGTCTCGCCGCCGGTCGTCTCGACCTGGACGATCCGGTCGCCGTCGAGGAACCGGACGGTGGTGACCGTGCCACCGCGCCCGCGCACCTCCTCCGGCCCCGGCTCCAGCGCCGAGAACCGCCGCCGCGCGTCCGCACCCGCCCACAGGACCGACACGGTGACGGCCGGCCCCCGGGCCACGTCGAACCGGCACTCGGCGTGCGCCGGCGCACCCGGCACCGTGACGTCGACGACGTCCGGGTCCTCCTTGCGGAAGACGGCGCCGAGGTCGGCGGGGTCGAGCGCCCGGCAGGCGTCCGGCCACGGCGGCTCGGCCGGCGGCGACGGCTGCGGCACGATCGTGTACCACCGGGCGCCCGCCGCCCCGGTCACGAGCACCCGGTCGCCGAGCCCGGTGGCGGCCCCCTTCCGGTACGGCACCTCGGAGGCCAGTCCCGCCCCCGGCCCGCGCTCGGCGTCGATGCCGTGCACGACGAGGAACGGCACGGGGCGGGGCGCGGGCCCGACCGCGTACAGCCGCCCGCCGGCCGTCACCAGGTGCGCCGCGGCGACGTTCGCCCGCCACCGCACCCGCCCGTCGCCGAGCCCGATGCCTTCGATCGCGGCGTCGTCGGGGTCGTCCCGCTTCCCGTCGTGCGCGACGACGACGACACCGTCCCGGACGGCGGCGTCGCACCGCTCGGCGCAGACCTCGCCGGGCCGGTCCGCCAGCCGCCGCCCGTCCCGCCCGAACACCTGGAAGGACCGGGCGTCCCGGAGGACGGTGACCCCGTCCCGGACGATGGGTGCGAACCCGTCGCCGGGCCCGAGCCCGGTCCGCGCCAGCACCCGGCCGCTGCCGGCCGCGCGGACCTCCAGTTCGTTGCGCTCCCCGCACCGCAGCTCGACGGCGACGCTGACCCGGTCCCCGGCCACCCCGCCGGCGGCGCACCCCTCCGGCAGGGCCGCCTCCCACAGCAGGTTCCCGGTCGCGGTGCTGAGCGCGGTCACCCGCCCTCCTCCGGCCGGATCGGCGGTGGCTGCGTTGGCGCCGGTGGAAGGGTCGGTGGCCGCCGACCGGTCGGTGGTCGCCGGGCTGTGGCGGTCGGTGGTGCGTCTCGCGCGGCGGCTGCTGGTCGCCGCCTCGCGGGCGCTCCGGTTCGACGGCGGCGCGGCACCGGTCTCGGGCGGGGTGGTCACGAGGACGGCCGGGCCGGCGGCCGTCGCCTCGGCCTGCGCCGCGAGCGTCGCCCGCCAGCGGACGTCGCCGGTCCGGGTGTCGAGCGCGACGAGGGCGCCCTCGCCGGATCCGCGGGTGGTGCCGTTGAGCAGCACGGTGCCGCCGGCCAACTCCGGCTGTGACCACAGCACGGTGGCGGACCGGTCCCCGGTGCGGAGGTCCCGCCGCCACCGCTCCCGACCGTCCCGGCCGCTCATGGCGGCCACGACCCGGTAGTCGGCGGACTGCCCGACGATGACGTCGGCGTCCCGGTCGTAGCCGACGATCGTGCTGTACGGCAGCCGGAGCGCCCCGCCGTCCACCAGCCGCGCGGGCCCGGCGAGATCGGCGGCGGGCGGTCCGGCGGGCGGCGCACCGGCGGGCACCACCCCGGGCACGCTCCCGGTGAGCACCGCCGACGGCACCAGCACCCCAGCCGCGCCGAACAGGGCCGACCGTCGCACACTGCCCCCTCGCACCGTCTCCTGGTTCCGGATGCGGGGGAGCTTATCGTAGCTTACGTCCGGTTATGCAGGGATACATCGGGTATGTCGGATTTAACGCCCGTTCGAGCGCGCTCAGCGCGCGGCGCGGATCGCGGCGGCCATCTTTGCCGGGTCGTGGCCCGCGCGCACGCCGTCGAAGAGGATGGCCGAGCCGGCGATGTGGTCGGTGCGCAGGTGCAGGATCTCCTGGTACTCCGGCGAGTCGTACCACGACCGCGCCGCGTCCAGGTCCGGGAACGCGATGATCACCACGGTGCCCGGCCACTCGCCCTCGCGGACCTCGACCTGCGGCCCGTGGACGATGAACTCCCCGCCGAACGGTGTGAGCGTCGCCCCGATCCGCTCCAGGTAGGTGAGGACGTCCTCGTTCGTGGTGGGGGTGTGCAGGTGGGCCAGTGCGTATGCGGTCATGCCCCGATCGTCACCGGGGCGACGGCATGGTGTCGATGACCTCGGAGGTAATGGCCGCGTCGAGCAGCGCGCCGGCGGTGCGCACGGCCAGGCCGCCGAGCGGCTCGGCCCGCATCACGGCGCGCACCGAGCAGCCGTCGAAGACCGCCGTCAACTGCGCCGCCAGGACCTCGGGGTCGGGGGCGTGCAGCTGCCGGGCGAGGCGTTCGAAGTACGACTCGAGCAAACGCTTGAAGTGCAGCGCCACGGTGCTGGCGCGGTGGCCGGGATCGTGGAGCTCGACGCTCGTGTTCACGAACGGGCAGCCGTGGAAGCCGGCGCGGCCGGAGTCCTCCTCCAGGCGCTCGAACACGTGCAGGATCCGCTCGCGCGGGGTGAGGCCGGCGTCGTCCGGCGGGAAGTAGCCCTCGACGGTCCGCGGGCCGTGCGTGCGGAGAGCCTCGGCGACCAGGTCCGCCTTCGTCTCGAACAGCTGATACATCGTGCGCTTCGACACGCCCGCGGTCTGGCACAGCTTCTCGACGCCGACCGCCCCGATGCCCTCGGAGTAAAAGAGTTCGGCGGCGGTAGAGAGGAGCCGTTCGCGCGGAGAGGTCACGTCATGAGACTAGCGCGACACTGGACGATCGGAAACCGATCGGTTTACAGTCGATCCCAGCGGAAACCGATCGGTTTCCACCGGCAGCGAGGGGCTCGCGATGCGGATTCAGGACGCGGTGGTACTGGTGACAGGCGGCAACCGGGGGCTCGGCAAGGCGTTCGTGGAGGGTGCCCTGCAGCGCGGGGCGCGGAAGGTGTACGCCGGGGCGCGCGACCCCGGCACCGTCACGACGCCGGGCGCCGTCCCGCTGGCGCTCGACGTGACCGATCCCGACTCGATCGCCCGCGCGGCGGCCGCGGCGGGCGACGTGACGTTCCTGGTCAACAACGCCGGCATCTCGGTGCGGGCGAGCCTGCTGACGGGCGACCTCGACGACGTGCGGCGCGAGTTCGAGACGAACTTCTTCGGCCCGGTCGCGGTGACCCGGGCGTTCGCCCCGATCATCGTCGCCAACGGCGGCGGACACCTGCTCGACGTGCACTCGGTGCTCTCGTGGATCAGCCAGGGCACGTCGTACAGCGCGAACAAGGCCGCGCTGTGGCAGGCCACCAACGGCTTCCGCCTGGAGCTGGCGCCGCAGGGGGTGGGCGTCACCGGCCTGCACGTGGGCTACGTCGACACCGAGATGGCGGCGCACGTCGACGGCCCGAAGGTGCGCGCGGAGGACGTGGTGCGGCAGGCGTACGAGGGCGTCGAGGCCGGCGCCTTCGAGGTGCTGGCCGACGACATCACCCGCAACGTCAAGCGGGGCCTGTCGGCGGCGCCCGAGGCGCTCTACCCCCAGCTGGTGTCGGCCTGACCCCGACGGGGCCAGGCTGTCGCGCCGCACTAGCGTGGCGACCATGGACAAGGTCACCATCGTCACCGGCGGCAGCCGGGGGATCGGCGCCGCCGCCTGCCTGCGGCTGGCCCGGGACGGGCATCGGATCGCGGTCGGCTACCAGCGTGCGGCCGCCGCCGCCGAGGACATCGCGGCGGCGGTCCGCGCCGACGGCGGCCACGCCGTCGCCGTCCGGGCCGACACCGCCGTCGAGGACGACGTCGTCCGGCTCTTCGACGCCGCCGCGGCCGAGCTGGGGCCGGTCACCGGGCTGGTGAACAACGCCGGGGTCATCTCGCCGCTGGGGCGGCTGGCCGACCTGCGCACCGAGGACCTGCGGCACGTCATGGAGGTCAACGTCATCGGTGCCTTCCTCTGTGCCCGGCAGGCCGCCCGGGTGCTCACCGACGGCGGCGCCATCGTCAACGTGTCCTCCGGGGCGGCGACGCTCGGCAGCCCGCACGACTACATCCACTACGCCGCCAGCAAGGCCGCGCTCGACGCCCTCACGATCGGACTGGCCAAGGAACTCGCCGCGGAAGGCATCCGGGTCAACGGCGTCGCCCCGGGCTTCATCGACACGGACATCCACCTGGCCAGCGGCGACCCCGACCGCGCCGAGCACGTCGTGGGCCGCATCCCGATGGGGCGCCTCGGCACGCCCGACGAGATCGCCGAGGCCATCGCCTGGCTGCTGAGCGACGCCGCCTCCTACGCGACCGGCACCACCATCCGCGTCGCCGGCGGCACCTGAGCCGGCCCTCAGGGTTTGAGGCAGGCCTCCAGGGCGTCGTACATCGCGTCGCCGCGGTCGTGGTCGGCCAGGTGCCGGGTCACGTAGGCCAGCCAGTAGTCGGTCTCCAGGTCTCCGCCGGCCGATGAGCCACCGATGCCGCCCATCCCCACCCAGGACCCGTCGCGGCGCCAGCCCAGCGTCCACTCCGCGTCCTCCTCGAGCAGGCGGTCGTGGGCGTGGACCTGCGTCGACAACGCCGCGGTCAGCAGCTCCGCCGGCAGGAGCGACGGCAGGCGCTGGTACAGGCCGGCCAGGCCGCGGGCTGTCGTGTGGCCGTTCACCGCCGGCAGCTCGCCGTGGCGCCACGCCGGGCCGTTGAGCACCGCGGTGTCCAGCAGGTCCGGCGGGTTGCCCAGCGCGCGGGCCCACAGGTCGCCGTGGCCGTGGACGGACAGCGAGGGCCAGTCGGGGGAGCCGTGCTCGACCTCGGCGCAGCGCGCGTCGTCGACAGGGGACAGTCCGAAGTGGAAGTCCACGCCGAAGGAGCGCACCACCGAGCCGATCGTCTCGCCGGTCGCGCCCCGCAGGATCGCGCCCAGGATGTTGCCGTAGGTCAGCGCATGCTCACCCACCGCCGTCCCGGGCTCCCACTCCAGCGGCGACGCGGCGATCGCGGCGGTGAACCGGGGCCAGTCGAGGGCGTCGGCGGCGGTCAGCGGCGCGGCCACCGCGGGCAGGCCGGCCTGGTGGGCCAGGGCGTGGCGGACCGTCGCCGAAGGGTGCGGGAAGTCCGGCCAGTAGCGGGCGATCGGGGCGTCCAGCTCGACGCGGCCGTCGGCGACCCGGGACAGCACCGCCAAGGCCGCCACCGGCTTGCTCGCCGAGAAGACCGTGACCAGCGTGTCCGGCTCCCACGGCCGGGTCCGGGCGGCGTCGGCCCAGCCGCCCCACAGGTCGACCACCAGCTCGCCGCGCACGTAGGCGGCGCACGACGCGCCGGTCTCCGCGCCGCTGTCGAGCGACTGCCGGAACACGTCCGCCACGGATTCGAAGCCGGGGGCCACGCCGCCGCCCATCGGGGTCCTCACGCGGCACACTGTAGCGTCACGCGGCGTTCATCCCGCGGGGTTTTGCTGTCGGCCGTGCGCAAGCTGCTTGTGGTCGGCATGGACGGCCTGAACTGGACCGTCGCCGAGGCGGCCGGGATGCCGGTCCTCAAGGGCCTCGCCGCCGAGGGCGCGGTGGGCCACAGCCTGGTGCCGTGCCCGCCGGTCGCCGAGTCGTCGAGCGGCCCGGGCTGGTCCACGATCGCGACCGGCGTCTGGCCCGACAAGCACGGCGTGCGCGACAACGGCTTCGCGGGCGCGCGCTACGCCGCGTTCCCCGACTTCCTGACCCGGATCTCCCAGCGGTACCGCACGTACTCCGCGGTCGGCTGGGCCGAGCTGCACCGGCGGGGCACGTTCGGGCCGGAGGTGGGCGTTCGGGTCACGTTCGACGGCGAGGCCGACGGCTACGACGCCGCCGACGCGCGCGTGACGGCGGACGCGACCGGGCGGCTGCGCGACGTGGACGCCGCCTTCGTGTACCTCGGCCACACCGACGACGTCGCCCACACCGTCGGGACGGGGACGGCCTACCGGGTCGCCGCCGAGGAGCAGGACCGCCAGCTGGGCCGGCTGCTCGCCGCCCGCGGCCCCGGCGAGTGGCTGGTCATCGTCACCACCGACCACGGCCACCGAGTGCCGGACGGCGGGCACGGCGGCTGCCGCGAGGACGAGCGCGGCACCTGGATCGTCGCGGCCGGGCCGGGCATCCCGGCGGGCGCGCGGCCCCCGGGGACGGGTCAGGTCGACGTGGCGGCGACCGCGCTGTACCACTTCGAGCTGACCGCGGAGCTGGACGGCCGTCCGTGGCAGGAGGCCGTGCGATAGAACAGCGGGATGACCAGCGCAGTGGACGGCGGGGTGCCCTCGCACGGGCGGATCCCGAAGTACTACGCCGTGAAGGCACAACTGCTGAACCTCCTCTCCGAGCTGGGGGAGGGTGCGCTGCTGCCCGCCGAGCGGGACCTGGCCGCGCGGTTCGGCGTGTCCCGCTCGACGCTGCGCCAGGCCATCTCCGAGCTGACCGTCGAGGGGCGGCTGCGGGCGCACCGGGGCCAGGGCACGTTCGTGGCCGCGCCGAAGATCGTCCAGCCGCTCGCGCTGGTGAGCTACACCGAGGCGCTGCGCGAGGCGGGTCGCCGGCCGGGCCGGCGCGTGGTGACCGTCGAGGAGGTGCCGGCGCCGCCCGAGCTGGGCGAGGGGCGCGCCTGGCACCTGGAGCGGGTGCTGCTCGCCGACGACGAGCCGCTCGGCGTGGAGAGCACCTACCTGCCGGTCGGGCGGTTCCCGGACCTGCTCGACGGGTTCGACCCGACGACGTCGCTCTACGCCCACCTGGCCGGGCGCTACGGGGTCCGGCACGCCGAGGCCACCGAGCGGATCGAGACCGTCCTGGCCACGCCTCGCGACGCGCTGCTGCTCGGCACCAACCCGGCCGTGCCGCTGCTGCTCATGCAGCGGCTGTCCGTCGACCGGGCCGGTGCGGCGATCGAGTGGGTGCGCTCGCTGTACCGCGGGGATCGCATTGGCTTCGAGACCCGTCTCCGGGTAGATTAAAGGTCCAGACCTTTAATCAAGTGGGGTGACCGGTGCGGATCGTCATCGTCGGCGGCGGGGTGCTCGGCACCATGCACGCCTGGCATGCGGCACAGCGGGGCCACGAGGTGGTGCACCTGGAGCGCGAGGCCGAGGCGCGCGGCGCGTCGGTGCGCAACTTCGGCCTGGTGTGGGTCTCCGGCCGCGCGGAGGGCCCCGAGCTGGCGACCGCGCTGCGGGCCCGCGAGCTGTGGGCGGAGATCGGCGCGCTGGTCCCCGGCGTCGGCTTCCGCGGCAACGGCTCGCTGACCCCGTGCCGCACCGAGGCCGAGCTGGCGGTGGCCTCGGCGGCCGCCGGCCTGGACAGCGCGGCGACGCGGGGCTGGCGGCTGCTGTCCCCGGCCGAGGCGCGGGCGCTCAACCCCGCGCTGCGGGGTTCGTTCCTCGGCGCGCTGCACTGCGCCCTCGACGGCGCCGTCGAGTCGCGCGTCGCCCTGCCCGCATTGCGCGCGGCGCTCGCCGACTCGGGGCGCTACACCTGGCTCCCCGGCCGTGAGGTGCGCAACGTGTCGTCGAGCGGCGTCGTCGACGACCACGGCGAGACCCACGCCGGCGACCAGGTCGTGCTGGCCACCGGCGCCGCGCTCGGCGGGCTGGTCCGCGAGCTGGCCCCGGCGCTGCCGGTCCGGCGGGTCTGGCTGCAGATGGCCCAGACCGAGCCGCTGGGGGAGGCGCTGACCACGTCGGTCGCCGACGCCGACAGCTTCCGCTACTACCCGGCCTACGACGCGGCGCCGCTGAACGGGCAGCCGCAGCCGCCGGTCGCCGCCGAGCATGCGATGCAGCTGCTGATGGTCCAGCGCCTCGACGGCGGCCTGACCATCGGCGACACGCACGCCTACGCGGAGCCGTTCCCGTTCGACGAGCTCGAAGCGCCGTACGACCACGTCACGCAGGTCGCGTCCGAGCTGCTGGGCCGGCCGCTCCCGCGGATCGTCAGGCGGTGGCACGGGGTGTACGCCCAGTGCCTCGACCCGGCGGCCGTCGTCCACCGTTCGCAGGTTCTGCCCGGCGCCTGGCTGGTGACCGGACCGGGCGGCCGCGGCATGACCTGTTCCCCCGCAATCGCCGAGCAGACGGCCGAGGAGTTGTCGTGGTAGCACTGGTGGTCCTGGACATGGCGGGCACGACGGTCCGCGACGACGGCCTGGTCGAGCGGGCGTTCACGGCGGCGATCGCCGAGCAGGGCGTCGCCCCGGACGACCCGGCGTACGCACCGATGCTCGCCCACGTCCGCGCCACGATGGGCGAGTCGAAGATCAGCGTCTTCCGCCACCTGCTGGCCGGCGACGAGGCCCGCGCGCAGGCGGCGAACGCGGCGTTCGAGGCGGCGTACGGCGACCTGGTCGACGCCGGCCACTGCGCCGAGATCGAGGGCGCCGCGGCGGTGGTCGAGGCGCTGCGCACCGCGGGCGTGCGGGTGGCCCTGACGACCGGCTTCTCCCGGGCGACGGCCGACCGCATCCTGGCCGCGCTGGGCTGGCGATCCCTGGCCGACCTGACCCTCGTCCCGGCCGAGGCCGGCCGCGGCCGCCCGCACCCCGACCTGGTCCTGACCGCCGTCCTCCGCCTGGAGATCGACGACGTGCGCGAGGTGGCGACGGCCGGCGACACGACCTACGACATCCTGTGCGGCCTGCGCGCCGGCGCCCGCACCGTCACGGGCGTCCTGACCGGCGCCCACGCGGCCGAGGCACTGTCGGCCACGGGCGCCACCCACGTCCTGCCGTCCATCCGCGACCTCCCCGCCGCCCTCGACCTCTGATTCGTGATCACGTTCTGACCCGGGCTACTGGTACGTCCTCCGGCTGGGCCGCACCGCCTCCTGCAGCAACGCCAGCCGGGTGGCCCCGACAACGACGATCGCCAACGCGAGGCGCCACACGGCAACGCCGAACTCCACGGAGGTGATGTGCCCGGGCCCGAACCGCCCCGGCACTCCCGACAACAGCGGGAAGCTCGCCGCGAACAGCAGCAGGGCGACCCCGGCCGCGGCGGGCGCGACCCAGATCCGCCGCGGCCGCTCGAACGCCGCCCACGCGATCCCGGCCACCACGACGGTGCCGGTGATGATGACCATGGCCACCGCGATGGCCACCGGCCGATGCCCGTCCAACCGGCTGGCCGCCGCGATCCCCCACCCGGTCCACTCATCCCCACCGCGAGCGATCAGCGCCTCGGCCGGCAGCAGCTGACCCTGCAGGGTGAACGTGTTGTCCTCCCTGGCCCAGGGCAGCGAGAGCGCCAGCAACGCGGCGACGGCCCCGACAAGCGCCACGACCCGCGCGCCGAGGCCGGCTGGGGTAGGGCCGGATGCATTCGGTGCGGTCATGCCCGTAGACCGTAGTGGATCGGCGAGGCTCGCCGCCGGTCGGGTTTTCGACCGCATAACCCTGAGATTCGCCTGTCGGGGACATTCCCCGATGCGGGGTGTGCCGGTGAGCGGGCAGGCTTACGGCCACGGAACTCCGAACGGGGGGACGGCGGCGGCGCAGGGGGTTTTGGGGGAGCGCCGCCGCCATCGGGCCGGTGGGGTGGTCGCGCCGTAGGCTGGCCGGTGTGAAGAGCTTTCCACTGGGCGGGCGGAAGGTGCACCGGGTCGGGTTCGGGGCCATGCAGTTGCCCGGGCGCGGGGCGTTCGGGCCGCCTCGGGATCGGGCCGAGGCGCTGGCCGTGGTGCGGCGGGCCGTGGAGCTGGGCGTCGACCACATCGACACGGCTCAGTATTACGGGCCGGACGTCGCCAACGAGCTGCTGCGGAGCGCGCTGTATCCGTATCCCGAGCGGCTCGTCATCGTCAGCAAGGTCGGGGCCGAGCGGGATGCCCGCGGTGGGTGGGTGCCGGCGCAGCGGCCCGAGCAGCTGCGGGCCGGGGTGATCGAGAACCTCAAGGCCCTCAAGCTCGAGCGGCTCGCCGTGGTCAATCTGCGGCTGACCGGGCAGGGGGAGTTCGGGGAGCAGCTCGACGCGATGATCGCCATGCGCGACGAAGGGCTCATCGGCGGGATCGGGCTCAGCAACGTCGAGGTGGGCCAGTTGCGGGAGGCGCTCGGGCGGACCGAGATCGCCTGCGTGCAGAATCCGTTCAACCTCGTCGATCGCGGATCCGAGGAGGTACTGCGGGAGTGCGCCGAGCGCGGGATCGCGTTCGTGCCGTTCTTTCCGCTCGGGGCCGCGTTCGGGCGGGAGCGGGTGCTCGGGCATCCGCGGGTCAAGGACGTCGCGCGGCGGCTCGACGTCACGCCCGCGCAGGTGGCGTTGGCCTGGGTGCTGGCCGTGGCGCCGAACACGCTGCTCATTCCCGGCACCTCGCGGCTGGAGCACCTCGAGGAGAACCTCGCCGTCGCGCACCTGCGGCTCGACGAGGGGTCGCTGGCCGAGCTCGGGGTGGTCGGGGCCATCGGGCCGAGTGCGACCAAGCACGGCGCCGCCGAGGCCGAGCCCGCGACCAAGCCGGGCCGGGACGGTGCGCGATGAGCAAGCGGAAGGTCGCCAACCTGCTCGCCCTCGCCGCGCTCGCGTACCTCAGCCGGGCGCCGATGCACCCGTACGAGCTGAGCAAGGCGCTGCAGGCCAACGGGGACGCGCGCAGCATCAAGTTCAACCACGGGTCGCTGTACATGGTGATCCAGCAGCTCGCCAAGGCCGGCTTCGTCGCCGAGCAGGCCACCAGCCGGGACGGGCAGCGGCCGGAGCGGACCGTCTACGCGATCACCGGGGAGGGGCGGGCGGAGCTGCGGGAGTGGCTGCGGGAGCTGGTCGAGCAGCCGCAGCACGAGTATCCGGCGTTCGTCTCCGCGCTGTCGCTCATCGGCGCGCTGGAGCCGGCCGAGGTCGTCGACCTGCTCACCACGCGCCTGCGGACGCTGGAGACCGTCGCCGCCGCGACGCAGCAGGGCATCGATCAGGCCGAGCAGGCGGGCGTGCACCCGTTGTTCCTGGTCGAGGAGGTGTACCGGGGAAGGCTCCTCGACGCCGAACGGGCCTTCGTCGCCGACTTCATCCAGAAGATCACCGACGACTGGGGCCCGACGTGGGCCGCCTTCCACGAGGAGTTGCGCGCGAATAGTTGACTCTGACTAGTCAGAACTGGATAGTGGAGCCATGAAGGCGATCGTCATCGGGGGCGGCATCGCCGGCCCGGTCGCGGCCATGGCGCTGCAGAAGTCAGGGATCGACGCCCGCGTGTTCGAGGCGTACAGCGGCACGGCCGACGGCGTGGGCGGGGCGCTGAGCATCGCCCCCAACGGCCGCACCGCGCTGCAAGCCATCGACGCCGGCCATGTCGTCGAGCGGATCGGCACTCCTATGGCCGGCATGGTCATGCAGAGCTGGACGGGCAAGCGGCTCGGCGAGTTCGGCAGCCCGCCCGAGCTGCCGCCGATGCTGCTGGTCTGGCGGGCCGAGCTGTACCGCGCGCTGTACGACGAGGCCGTCAAGCGCGGCATCGCGTTCGAGCACGGCAAGAAACTGACCCACATCGATGGCGACAACGTCCGGTTCGAGGACGGGACCACCGCCACCGCCGACGTCATCATCGGCGCCGACGGCATCCGCTCCACCACCCGGCGCCTGATCGACCCGGCGGCGCCCGAGCCGCGGTATGCGGGGCTGCTCGGCTTCGGCGCGCGCCTCGCCGACCTGGACGGCCTCGACGACACCCGCGACAAGATGCACATGGTGTTCGGCAAGCAGGCGTTCTTCGGGTACCAGGTCGGCAAGGGCGAGGGCGGATGGTTCGCCAACCTGCCGCACCGCACGCCGATGAGCGCCGCCCAGGCGCGCGAGGTCGGCAACGCCGAGTGGCTGCGGCGGCTCGCCGAGGTGTTCCGCGAGGACCGGGTGCCGGCCGTCGAGCTGATCCGCCGCACCGAGCCGGACGAGCTGGTCGTGACCGGCGGCCTGGAGGACATTCCCTCGGTACCGACGTGGCACCGGGGCAACGTCGTGCTCATCGGCGACGCCGCGCACCCGACCAGCCCGAGCTCCGGGCAGGGCGCCTCCCTCGCGATCGAGAGCGCGGTCCAGCTCGCCCGATGCCTGCGGGACCTTCCCCGGGAGCAGGCCTTCCAGCAGTACGAGCGGATCCGCCGGCACCGCGTGGAGCGGATCATCAAGATGGCGGCGCGGACCAACAGCGACAAGGCGGCCGGTCCCGTCGCCCGGGTGCTGCGCGACCTGCTCATGCCGACGCTCATGCGGCTCGCGCGGCCCAGCTCGTTCGCCTGGCAGTTCGACCACCCCATCGACTGGGACGCACGTGTCGCGTTGCCGACCTGACCGTCGGTGAGGGATTGCTACGGTGCGTGCATGCGGCTGGCGACGTTCAACGTTGAGAACCTCTTCGCGCGGGCGAAGGCGCTGCGGGACGCGGGGCAGCCGGCGCTGACCGCGTTCGAGACGTTCAACCGGATCGCGGCGAAGCCCGAGTACTCCGACGACGACAAGGCGGCGATGCTTGACGCGCTGCAGGCGCTCGGCGTCCTGGTGTCGACGCGGGCCGGCCGGCGGCTCAACAGGGAGCAGTTCGAGACCGCGTGGGCGGTCCTGCGGGAGAACCGCGGCGACTTCCTCGCCGCGCCCGACGACCGCGAGCCGCGGATCGTCGCGCGCGGGCGGGCGGACTGGACCGGCTGGGTCGAGCTGACCGTCGAGCCGGTCGACGAGCAGTCGACCCGGATGACCGCGCGGGTGATCGGCGACGTCGCCGCCGACGTCCTGTGCCTGGTCGAGGCCGAGAACCGCCCGGCCCTCGTCCGCTTCAACGACGAGCTGCTCGGCGGCCGCTACGGCCACGCGATGCTGGTCGACGGCAATGACGCCCGCGGCATCGACGTGGGCCTTTTGTGTACCGCGGAGATCGACGTCGACTGGGTCCGCAGCCACGTCGACGTCCCGGACCCCGGCCGCCCCGGCAAGCGCCTGTTCAGCCGCGACTGCCCGCTGTACAAGCTGCGGCTGCCCGGCGGCACCGACCTCTACCTGCTGCTGAACCACCTCAAGAGCCAGTCCTTCACCGGCGGCGACCCCGACCCGTTACGTTCGCGCCAGAGCGCCGAGGTGCGCGCGATCTACGACCGCCTCCGCGCGGCCGGCGCCACCTACGTGGCGATCATGGGCGACTTCAACAAGGGCCCGGACCGCCACGACCCGAAGCACCACCCGACCCTGGAGCCGCTGCTGGATCCGGGGACGCCGCTGGTCAACGCGTACGACCTGGACGCGTTCACGGGCCTCTACGATGCGAGGGACGAGGGTCGCGAGCGGCCGGGCAGCTTCCAGTCGTGCACCCTGGGCAACCGCCTCGACTACCTCCTGCTCTCCCCGGAGCTGGCCGAGCGCGTGACGGCCGGCGGCGTCTTCCGCAAGGGGCTGTGGGGCACCCCGACGAACAAGCACCCGCCGAGCCTCTGGACGGTCTACGAGGACCTGACCGCGTCCCGCCATGGCGCTTCGGACCACGCCGCGGTCTGGGTGGACGTCGACCTCTGACCGGACTTCGTGCGTGCTCCTTCATAAACGTTGGTCGATCTACCCTCATCTTGATCTCAGCTGGCCGGCGGCGTCGCTGGTTCGGCTGATGGGGCGGCCGCTTCTCATGATCGCGGACGTTTCTGGTCGGTTTTCGGTACACAAACGTCCGTGATCATGAGAACCGGCTCGCGACGAGCCGGGCGGGCGTGCGGTGCCGGTGGCAGCCGGCGGTGGGACGGCCACTCCACCACGAGCGTGTCGCCGACCGCCAGGGCGCTCCAGCGCTCCTGAGCCGCCCGCAGCGCGGCCACCGCGGCGCGGACGCGTCGTCCCACCATCCCCCGGCCGTGCCGACCGCCACAACGCATTTGCTGCTGGAACACAATTCATCGGCGTGAAACGTGCGCGGCGGACGATGGCGGGCATGGTCGACGAACGCGCACAGCTCGAGGTCACCACCCTCGGCGAGTGCCGCATCGATTCGCCGCTGTCGGCGGCGCTGCGCCGGCAGCGCAGCACCCAGCACTACGTCGACGAGGACGACCGCGTGCTGCTCGACGACACCGTGTCGCTCGTCGCCGCGCGCGGGGTGCCGGTGGCGGAGCTGCCGGGGTTCGAGCCCGGTGGGCCGCGCTCGAAGATCTTCTTCGACCCGTCGAAGACGCGGGTCGGGATCGTCACCTGCGGCGGGCTCTGCCCGGGGCTCAACGACGTGATCCGGGCCCTGGTGCTGGAGCTCACCAACCACTACGGCGTGCACCGCATCTTCGGGTTCCGCAACGGGTACCAGGGGATGACCGCCCGCTACGGCCGGCCCGTCGTCGACCTCACGCCCGAGGTCGTGAGCGGCATCAACGAGTACGGTGGCACGATCCTCGGCACCTCGCGCGGCAACCAGGACCCGAACGAGATCGTCGACTGCCTGGAGCAGCTGAGCATCAACGTCCTGTTCGTCATCGGCGGCGACGGCTCGATGCGCGGCGCGCTGAAGATCGCCGAGGTGGTGGAGGAGCGGGGCCGCCGCATCGCCGTCGTGGGCGTGCCGAAGACGATCGACAACGACATCCCGTACATCGAGCGCTCCTTCGGCTTCCAGACCGCCTTCGGCAAGGCGACCGAGGCGATCCGGGCCGCGCACGTCGAGGCGACGGCGTTCCCGAACGGGATCGGCCTGGTGCAGCTCATGGGCCGGCACTCGGGCTTCATCGCCTGCTACGCGGCGCTCGCCAACAACGACGCCGACTACGTGCTCATCCCGGAGGTGCCGTTCGCGCTGGACGGCCCCGGCGGGTTCCTGGAGCACCTGCGCCGGCGGGTCGTCGACCGCGGGCACGCGATGATCGTCGTCGCCGAGGGGGCCGGCCAGGAGTACCTCAGCACCAAGGGCACCGACGCGTCCGGCAACGTGCGGCTGGAGGACTTCGGCCGCTACCTGCGCCAGCGCATCGCCGAGCACTTCGCCGCGGCCGGCGTCGAGGCGAACCTGAAGTACATCGACCCCAGTTACACCATCCGGAGCGTTCCCGCCGACCCTTACGACAGCGTGTACTGCATCCGCCTGGCCCACGCCGCCGTGCACGCGGCGATGGCCGGCCGGACCGAGATGGTCGTCGGCCGCTGGCGGGGGCGGTTCGTGCACGTGCCGATCGCGCTGGCGATCAGCTCGCGGAACCTGGTCGACCCGGACGGCGACCTGTGGCTCTCCGTGCTGGAGGCCACAGGTCAACCGGCCGTGTTCAGCTAGCGCGGCGGGCGCGGACCGCGGCGGCGAGCTCGTCGAGGATGCCCGCGGTGGTGTCCCAGGACATGCAGGCGTCCGTGACGCTCTGGCCGTAGGTCAGTTCGCCGCCCAGGTCCTGGCGGCCGGCGACCAGGAAGCTCTCCAGCATGATGCCGGCGATGCCCGGCTGGCCCGCGGCGATCTGCTCGGCCACCTCGCCGGCCACCGACGCCTGGCGGACGTGGTCCTTGCCGCTGTTGCCGTGGCTCGCGTCGACGATGAGGCGCTGCGGCATGCCGGCCTTCTCCAGGCGGGCCAGGGCGTCCCGGATGTCGGACGGGCCGTAGTTCGGGCCGGAGCGGGCGCCGCGCAGGATGATGTGGCAGTCCGGGTTGCCCGTGGTGGACACGACCGCGGCCCGGCCGTCCTCGTCGACGCCGAAGAAGACGTGCTTGCTGGCCGCGGTGCGGCAGCCGTCGATGGCGACCTGGACGTCGCCGTCGGTGCCGTTCTTGAAGCCGACGGGCATGGACAGGCCGGAGGCGAGCTGCCGGTGGACCTGGCTCTCGGGGGTACGGGCACCGATCGCGCCCCACGACACCGCGTCCGCGATGTACTGGGGGCTCGTCGGCTCCAGGAACTCGCACCCGACCGGCAGCCCCAGCCCGAGCACGTCGAGCAGCAGGCGACGAGCCAGCCGCAGGCCGGTCGGCACGTCGAACGTCTCGTCGAGCCCCGGGTCGTTGATCAGGCCCTTCCAGCCCACCGTCGTTCGCGGCTTCTCGAAGTACACCCGCATGACGATGCACAAATCGGCGCCGTGCGCTGCCGAGGCGACCGCCAGGCGGCGGGCGTAGTCGACGGCCGCGACCGGATCGTGCACGGAACACGGGCCGACCACGACGAGCAGGCGGTCGTCCTGCCCGGTGACGATCCGGTGCACCTCGTCGCGTGATCGGCGCACCACGTCGGCGCGTGCGTCGTCCATCGGCAGCTCGGCGCTGAGCTCGCGCGGCGTGACCAGCGGGCGGTAGCCGGTGACCCGCAGGTTGCTGGTGTCGTTCATGAGGCCCTCCCTGGTTGGCGGCGGGCTCTTCGGACGACCAGCCCGCCGTGTGACACGACGAAGGGCAGAGACCGAGGTCTCTGCCCTTGCTGGCTCCGGGTGACTGGCGTTCAGCGCAAACGGCCGCCGGCTCCACCCGGAGCCACGGTAAAGCGCCAATACCACCGAATCACGCCGCCACTGTACCGCACCGTGCGCCCCGGGCAACGTGACCGTGGCCTCACGCGGCGAGCGCGTCGGCCACGGCCTTGCGGGCCGGGTTCGTGCTGGGCGGGGACGCGCCCAGGTGCACCCGGTTGGTGAGCAGGACCAGCACGACCCGCCGCCGCGGCTCGACGACGATCGACGTGCCGGTGAACCCGGTGTGGCCGAAGGCGCCGTGCCCGGCCAGGCGGCCCATGTACCACGCCTGGTCGAGGTCGACGCCGAGCCCGTGCGCGGCGGACGGGCCGAACGCCGGGTTCTGGTTCGTGCGCATGAGCTCGACCGTCGGCGGGCGCAGCAGCGGGCCGCCGCCGGCGAGCAGCGCCCGCCCGAGCAGCGCGACGTCGGCCGCCGTCGAGAACAGGCCGGCGTGCCCGGCCACGCCGCCGAACGCGGCCGCCGACGGGTCGTGCACCCGGCCGCGCAGCGCGCCCTCGGTGGCCGCGATGCGCGGCAGCAGCGCCGCCGGTGGCCGGTAGCCGGTGTCGGCCAGGCCGAGCGGGGCCGCGATCTGCCGCCGGACCTGCCGGTCGAGCGGCTCGCCGCCGAGCCGCTCGGCGAGCGCCCCGAGCGCGATGAAGTTCTGGTCGGCGTAGCGGTAGCCGCTGCCGGGCGCGGCGACCGGCGGCTCGCGCAGCACGTGGTCGAGCCGGTCGGCCGGGGTGTCGCCGACGAGCGGCGTGTCCTTCGACAGCCCCGACGTGTGGGTCAGCAGCATGCGGACGGTGATGTCCGGCTTGTTGCCGAACAGCGGTACATATCGAGCAGCGGGCGCGTCGAGCTGGACCGTGCCCTGCTCGTACAGCCGGAGCACCAGGATCGCCGTGAACACCTTCGTCAGCGAGGCCAGGTCGTAGATCGTGCCCGTCGTCGCGGGGACCGGATCGCCGCCGGAGCGCACCGCGTCCCCGACGGCGAAGTGGGCCGCGACGTGCCCGTCGACGGCGGCGAACAGCACCGCACCCGGGAACAGGTCGCGGTACCGCTGGAGCGCCGACCGCAACGAGGCCTCGTAGCGGCCGGTGGGCGGCGCCCACGGCGACGGCGTGGAGACCGGAACCGTCCACGGATCGAGCGACGACGCCGCGACCCGGGGCGCCGAGCAGCCGGTCAGCAGCGCGCCGAGCAGCCCGAGCACCGCCCGCCGTCGCACGTACGTCACCCTATGCCATGGCTTCGCGCAGGCGGCGGGCCTCCACGGCCAGGCGGCCACCGCCCCCGCGGGCCGCGGCGTCGTCCAGCCCGGCGACCGGGAGCCGCACCCCGGTCGCGGTGGCGAGCCGCGCGGCGAGCATCAGCACGTCGGGCGTGCCGCGTGGCGGCGGCGCGGCCGCCAGCAGCGCCGGCAGGGCGGTGGCGAGCAGCCGCCACACCGTGAACGTCACTGCTCGGGCGCGCGCACGGCCTCGTACAGGGCGGCCATGTCGTGGTCGTGGAACCCGCGGTCGACGACGGTCTCCAGCAGGCCCCGCGCCGCGTCGACGACCGAGGTGTCGATGCCGGCCCGGGCGCCGAGCTCACCGACGAGCCTTGCGTCCTTCGCCGCGCCGCTCGCCGGGAACGCCACCGGGTAGTCGCGCCGCATCATGGCGGCGCCCTTCAGCTGGGCATACTGCTGGTCGAGCGGCCCGCCCGCGATGAGCGACAGGAACAGCCCAGGGTCGATGCCGAGCGCGTCGGCGAGGGCCACGCTCTGCGCGGTCGCGGCGACGGTCGTCATCACCCAGCTGTTCACGATGAGCTTCGTGCGGCTGGCGGCGCCGGCCTCGCCGAGCCAGGTCACCTTCGCCGCGATCGGCCCGGCCAGCTCCTCGACCGCCGGCCGGGTCTGCGCCGGCCCGGACGCCAGGACGTTGAGCTTGCCCTGCTCGGCGGGGCCGCGCGTGCCGAGGACGGGCGCGTCGACATACACCAGGCCGAGCCGCCCGGCGAGCGCCCCGAGCGCGTCGGCCCCCTCGGCCCCGACGGTGGACATCTGCAGCCACAGCGCCCCCTCGGTGAGGCCGGGCGCCGCGGCCGTCATGACCTCCTCGACGACGGGCGCGTCGAACAGCATGGTGACGACGACATCGGCCCCCGCGACCGCCTCCTCCGGCGAGCCGGCGACGACCGCGCCGTCGGCGGCGAGCGCGTCGGCCGCCTCGCGGGTGCGGTTCCAGACCCGCACGTCCTGCCCGGCCTTCAGCCAGTTGCGCGCCATCGCCGCGCCCATGATCCCGGTTCCCAGCACCGCCAGCGTCATGCCCCGATCGTCGCACTCGTGCGTTCACGAGGCCGCTCGGGGGCTCCAGCAGCGGCAACGCGTGCAGCACCCGTCCCACACGCGCTCGCACTTCTTCCAGCCTCTTCCAGCCGCCGTCCTACACCACGTGCCGCGTGTCGTACAGGTCCCAGTCGCGGCCGGCGGGGTTGATAGCGAACACGGTGGCGGCGATGCTGTGGGCGTGGAGTACGTGTCCAGAGTGCCGCGACCGCCGCTGGACGGGTTGATCGACGACCTCTACTACCTGGAGGGTGCGCCGCCGTACGCCCGGCTGACGCTGCCGCCGATGCCGGCGGCGTTGCTCATCGTCAACCTCGGGGCGCCGTTCCGCATCCGCGCCGGCACCGACATCGAGACGGCCGAGTACGCCGACGGCTGCGTGGTCACCACACCCACCCGCGCGTTGGAGTTCGGCTACCCACTCCGGACCCGGTCCGTCGGTGTGCACGTCAAGCCGTGGGGGCTGGCGCCGTTCCTGCCGATGCCCGCGGCCGAGCTGTGCGACCGGCCGGTGACGATAGAGCAGGTTTGGGGCCGGCCCGCCGTTGCTGAGCTGCGCGACCGGCTGGCCACGGCGGACGGACCGCACGAGATGCTGACGCTGCTCGAGGAGGAGCTGATGCGACGGCTGTGCGAGACCGCCGGCCTGGGGCTGGTCCGCCATACGAGCAGCGTCATCGCGGCGACCGGCGGGGCGGTGGCGATCGGCGACCTGGGGGTGGCAGCCGGTGTCAGCAGCACTCATCTGGCACAGCGGTTCAAGCAGCTCATCGGGGTCACGCCGAAGCGGCTGGCCCGCACCTACCGCTTCGCCGCCACCGTGTTCGCGATCGACCCCGCCGGACCGATCGACTGGGGCGACCTCGCCGGTGGCGCAGGCTACTTCGACCAGGCCCACTTCGGCCACGAGTTCCGGGCGTTCACCGGGCTCACGCCGACCCGGTACGTCGAGGTCCGGCGGCGGTTCCTGCGCGAACATCCCGGCCACGCGATGGACGGCTGGCCGCTGCCGGCCGATTGATTTCTTACAAGAGCGACGGCTCACGACACGCTAACTTGGGGGTATCCAAAGCAGAGGAGAGCCCCGTGGGCAGGGTGGTCATGTACAGCTCGGTGTCGGTGGACGGCTTCGTCGCGGACGAGAATGACCAGCCCGGGCCGCTTTTCGACTGGTTGTCCAGCGGTGACGTCCCGTTGGACGAGAGCGGCGAGCTGAAGGTGTCGCAGACCTCCTACGACTACACCCGGCCGTACTGGGACCAGATCGGGGCGACAATCGTCGGCCGCCACGTCTTCGACATGACGGACGGCTGGGACGGGAAGCCGCCGGGCGGGATCGACCACGTGGTCGTCGTGACGCACCGGCCGGCGCCCGAGGGCTGGGACCCCGAGGCGCCGTTTCACTTCGTCGACGGCGTCGAGGCAGCCGTGGCCAAGGCGCAGGAGCTTGCGGGTGACCGCATCGTCGAGGTCGCCGCCGGCGACGTCGGTGGCCAGGTGCTTGCCGCGGGCCTGGTCGACGAGGTGCGCATGGACGTCGTACCCGTCGTGTTCGGGTCCGGCAAGCGCTACTTCGGGTCGGTCCACGCGCAGCACCTGCTGGAGGATCCGGACGTGGTGATTCAGGGCAACCGGGTGCTTCACCTGCGCTATCGGCTGCGCCGTTGACCGATCCGAGCGCGTCGTATCGTTGGTCGACCCCCAGGAAGAGCGGCTCTTCTCCAATGCAGGGTGCAGTCGGGGTCTGAATCCGCCTGTCTCCACCAGCACCACGGAGCGGATGGCGGTCAGCGGTGCACGATCCCAGCTCAACCACTCCGTGTCACAGGATGATCCGAGGGTGGGGGAGCGGTCGACGTGCGGACCACCAGCTCCGTCGCCAGCTCCACGTGCAACGCGTCCAGCTCGTGGCGGTCCAGCAGGCGGATCAGCAGCGTCACCGCCATGCGGCCCATCTCCTGCAGCGGCTGGCGTACCGTCGTCAGGCCCGTCGCCTGGGCCAGGTCCAGGTCGTCGAAGCCCGTCACCGACAGGTCCGCAGGCACCCGCAGGCCACGCTCCAGCGCGGCCCGCAGCGCGCCCACCGCCACCTTGTCGTTGAAGCACACCAGCGCGGTCGGGCGGGTCGGCAGGTCCAGCAGCGACGACGCCGCCACATAGCCCTGCGACGTCGTCGGCTCCACCGTCCGCAGCAGCGACGGGGAGGGCAGCACGCCCACGTCGGCCAGCGCCGCGTTGTGGCCGGCCAGGCGGGCGTCGCTCACCAGCCACTCGGTCGGGCCGCCGATCACGCCGATGCGGCGGTGGCCCAGGCCCACCAGGTGGCCGGTCAGGGCCCGGGCGCCGGCGAAGTGGGCCGCCGACACCGACACGATGTCGCGCGGCAGGGTGGTGCGCGGGTCCACCACCACGAACGGGACGCCGCGGCCCTGCAGCTCCAGCAACGCCGAGCCGGGCTCCGGCGGCAGGATCACGATCACCCCGGCCACGCCCTGGCGGCCGGACAGGTCGGCCAGCAGCGGGGTGCGCTGGGCCGCCTCGCCCGCGGTCAGGACCAGCTGGCGGCCGTGCAGGCTCAGCGTCTCGGCGATCGACGACACGATCAGGCCGAAGTAGTCGGTGAGGATGTACGGGCAGCGCACGAACACGGTGCCGCGGAAGGAGTGCGATCCCGTCCGCAGCCGCTCGGCCGCCTCGTTGACCACCGTCCGGGTCGCCTCGGTGACGGTGGCGTGCCCGTTCAGCGCCCGCGACACCGTCGCGATCGACAGGCCCGTCGCCGAGGCGATGTCGCGCACCGTCACCCGCCGTCGATCAGTCATCTGTTACATCACCAAGCTTGACAGTCGATATCGATGAGAGTTTCCTAATGCCCGGCGATGTTACACGGCTGTTTCATTTTGTTACAGAGGCCGCAGAGGAGATCGCATGCTGACCCGCCTCACCGGCGCGGTCGCGGCCGGGTGCGTGCTCGCACTCGCCGCGTCCGGAAGCGCCGTCGCGCAACCCCGGACCACGACCGCCCGGGTCTGGGTGACCACCGTCGACCGCGCCGAGCTGCTGCACGAGCGGGCGCCGGTCGCGTTCCGGCCCGGCACGTCGACCGAGGTCACGATCACCGTCGACCCCGCACAGACCTACCAGCGCATGGACGGCTTCGGTGCCGCCATCACCGACTCCGCCGCCGACGTGCTCTACCGGCTCACCCCGGCGCAGCGCGAGGACACCATGCGCAAGCTGTTCGACCCGCGCTCCGGCATCGGCGTGAGCTTCCTGCGCCAGCCCGTCGGCTCGTCGGACTTCACCGCCGAGGCGCAGCACTACACGTACGATGACATGCCCCCGGGACAGACCGACTTCACCCTGCGGCACTTCAGCATCGACCACGACCGGGCGCGGATCCTGCCGCTGCTCAAGAAGGCCAAGCAGCTCAATCCGCAGCTGAAGGTCATGGCCACGCCGTGGAGCCCGCCCGCCTGGATGAAGACCGGCGACTCCCTCGTCGGCGGCCGCCTCAAGGACGAGCCCGCCGTGTACGCGGCCTACGCCGCCTACCTGCTGCGCTTCGTCCTCGCCTACACCGCGGCCGGCGTGCCGGTCGACTTCATCAGCGTGCAGAACGAGCCGCAGAACCGGCACCCGAGCGGGTACCCGGGCACCGACCTCCCGATGCGCCAGGAGGCCAAGGTCATCGAGATCCTCGGCCCGCTGCTGCGGCTGTTCAGCCCGCGGACGAAGATCCTCGGCTACGACCACAACTGGACCACGCACCCCGGCGACGTCGGGTCCACCCCGCCCGGCGAGGACCCGGAGACCGACTACCCGTACCGGCTGCTGGCCAGCCCGGCGGCCAAGTGGATCGCCGGCACCGCCTACCACTGCTACTCCGGCGACCCGTCGGCGCAGGGCAAGCTGCACGACGCCTTCCCCGACAAGGGCATCTGGTTCACCGAGTGCTCCGGCTCGCACGGCCCGAACGACCCGCCGGCCCAGATCTTCCGCGACACGCTCGTCTGGCACGCCCGGAACATCGTCATCGGCACCACGCGCGAGTGGGCGAGGTCGGTCGTCAACTGGAACATCGCGCTCGACAGCGACGGCGGCCCGCACCTCGGCGGCTGCGGCACCTGCACCGGCCTGGTCACCCGCCAGCCGGACGGCAGCGTGACGACCGACGCCGAGTACTACACGATCGGGCACCTCGCCAAGTTCGTGCCGCCCGGCTCGGTGCGCATCGCCAGCACCTCCTACGGCACCACCGGCTGGAACGGCCAGATCCAGGATGTCGCTTTCCGCACGCCCGACGGCACGATCGCTCTCGTTGTGCACAACCAGAACGACGACCCGCGTTCGTTTGCGGTGACGATCGGCGGCAGGACGTTCGAGTACACGCTCCCCGGTGGGGCGCTCGCCACGTACACCTGGCGAGCCTGAGAGCACCCGGCGCGGCCACGGTGGGGTGGCCGCGCAGGGAAAAGGGATGCGGTGGCCGGTCGGGGCCGGCCACCGCATCCACCGGCGTCAGACCTTGAAGGACCCCACCGCCTGCTGCAGGTCGGTCGCCAGCCGGCTCAGCTCGGCCACCGTCCGGTCCACCTCCGCGAGCGTCGCCGTCGTCGTCTGCGTCGCTTCCGCCACCCCGGCGATGTTGTTCGCGATGTTCGCCGCCCCGTGCGCCGCGTCGCCGACGCTGCGGCTCATCTCGCTCGTCGTGGCCGTCTGCTCCTCGACCGCCGAGGCGATCGTCAGCTGATGTTCGTTGATGCGCGCGATGATCCGGCTGATCTCGCCGATCGCCTCGACCGCGTTCGCGGTGTCCGACTGGATCGCCTCGACCCGCCGCGAGATGTCCTCGGTCGCCCGGGCCGTCTCCTGTGCCAGGTCCTTCACCTCGGAGGCCACGACCGCGAAGCCCTTGCCGGCCGCGCCCGCCCGGGCCGCCTCGATCGTCGCGTTCAACGCCAGCAGGTTGGTCTGCTCGGCGATCGAGGTGATCACCTTGACCACGTTGCCGATCTCGATCGAGGAGTCGCCGAGCTTCGACACCGTCCGGTTGGTCGACTCGGCCACGCCGACGGCCTGCGAGGCCACCCGCGCCGCATCGTTGGCGTTCTGCGCGATCTCCCGGATCGAGGCGCCCATCTCCGCCGAGCCGGCCGCCACCGTCTGCACGTTGTGCGACACCGTGCCCGCGTCGCCGGCCACCACGTTGGCCCGCTCGGACGCGGCCCGGGCGCTGTCGGCGATGCGCGACGTGACGCCGGTCAGCTGGCCCGAGCTCGTCCCCAGGGTGCTCGCCGCGGTGCTGAGGGTCTCCACGGTACGGCCGATGCTCGCGTTCGCCTGGTTGACCGCCACGGCCATCCGGCCCAGCTCGTCGCGCCCGTGCACCTCGGCCCGCCGGGTCAGGTCGCCCTCGGCGACCCCGCGGAGGGTCTCCGAGACGCTGCGCAGCTGCGCGTTCATCCGCCGGCCGATCGCGATGCCGACGACGAGCGCCAGCAGCAGCCCGACCGCGAGCGAGCCGATCGTCCAGTTGCGGGCGATCGCGTAGTCGCTGCTCGTCGGCGTCGTGGATGTGCTCATGCTTCACGTCCCAGTCGCGTTGGTTGAACACCGGACGATCGCCTCATCGGCCGCCCGTGGGGTGCGTTGAGGTTTCTCCGGGGCACTCAAGGGGTTTGATGGTCCAAACGGACTTCGCTAGGGTCCACTGCATGCTGGGCCTGATCTCCGGTGCGCTCCGGGCACGACGTCCGCAGGCTCTGGTCATGGCGCTGCTCACGGCGATCACCGTCATTGCCGCGCTCGCAGCCGGCTGGGGCGCCGCGACCGCCGAGCACACCGCGACCCGGCAGCGCATCGACGCCGCCGGCGAGACGCAGCGCACGCTCGGCGTGCGCGGCCCGGTCGACCTGGGCCCCAGCCAGGGCTCGACCCTTGAGCGCTTCCGCCAGCTGGTCAGCGGCGATGTCCTGACGTCAGCCAACACCGAGCGGATGATCACCGGGGTTCGCCTGGCCGGTGGGCTCCACGCCGGCGACCGCAAGCAGTCGGTCGAGCTGCGCGTCCTCGACGACGTCTGCCGCAACGTCACGCTCACCGCCGGGAGCTGCCCGGCCGCCGACGGCGAGGTCATGCTCGGCGCCGACCTGGCCCGCCAGCTCGGCGTCGGCCCCGGCGCCGAGGTGCGGCACGAGGCCGGTCTCACCGCCGCGCCGGTCGAGCTCACGGTCACCGGCGTCTTCCAGGCCGCCGACCCTACCGGCTGGTACTGGTCCGATCAGAGCGGCCCCGCCGCGTTCACGACGCTCGGCACGATCGCCCGGGCGAAGGTGTCGGTGGTCGCCACCGTCGACGCCCTGCTGCGCCCGGAGGCGTTCGACGCGCCCGAGGAGCTCTCCGCCGAGCTGGTCCACCTCCAGGGCGCATTTCCCCAGGTGTACTCCGGGGCACCCGCCCTCGCCGCCGCCCTCGCCACCGACCGGCGGGCCACGCTGCGCGGCATCCGCATCGCCGAGCTGCAGGTCCTGCTGTTCGGCGCGCTGGCCATCGCGGTCGCGGCCGCCTACGCCGCCGCCGAGCGCCGCGGCGACGCCGCCCGGCTGGCGATCCGCGGCCTGCCCCGGTGGCGTGCCCTCGCCGCCACCGCCGGGCAGAGCCTGATCCCGCTCGCGGCCGGTGCCGCCGTGCCGCTCGCCGTCGCGTACGGGCTCGGGCAGCGACCGCCGATCGAGCTGTGGGTCCTGCTCGGCGCGGCCGTCGTCATCGTGGTCGCGGCGGACTGGGCGGCCACCCAGCGGCGCGTCGCCGACCTGCTGCGCGTCGTGCTGCCGCGCCGCCCGCTCGCTGCCGCCACCGTCGAGGTGTGCGCCCTGGCGCTCGCCGTCGCCGCGTTCTTCCAGGTCGCCACCGAGCCCGCGGCCGACGTACGGCGCGACACCGGCTTCGGGCTCTCCCAGGCCGCGCCGCTGCTGCTCGCCGTCGGCGTCGGGGTGCTCGCCACCCGCGCGCTGCTCGCCGCGGCCGGGCTGGCCGGGCGCAACGCCCTCGCCTCCGGCCGGGTCGCCGGCGGCATCGCCGGGCTGACCCTCGGCCGGCGTCGCACCGCGTACCGCATCGTGCCCGTCCTCGCCGCCGCCACCTGCGTCGCCGCGCTCGCCGCCCAGGACTGGGCCGGCGCGGCCGCCGCCCGCAGCGAGCGGGCCGCCGTCGAGCTCGGCGCCGACCGGGTGCTGCGCGTCGCCCCGGTCGCCCCGCCGCGGCTGCTCGCCGCGGTCCGCGCCGCCGACCCGTCCGGCCGGGAGGCGATGGCCGTCGTCGTCACCGGCGCGGCCGGCTCAGCGCCGGTGGTCGCGGTCGACAGCGCCCGGTTCGCGGCCGTCACCGGCCAACCCGCCGAGGACCTGCGCGGGACGGCGCCGGAGGCGCTGGAGTTCGGCGGTACCGCGCTCACCCTGACCGCCGGCGGCGAAGGCTCGGTGATCCGGGTCGTGCTCTCCGTCGCCGCGACCGGCGAGCAGGTCGTCGCCGAGTTCGGCCCGGTCGACCCGCAGCCGTCGGCCCGCACCGTCGCCGTGCCGCCCTGCGACCGCGGCTGCCGCGTCGACGCGATCGAGGCCGATCACGGCCCGGTCGAGCTGCGCGAGCTGACCGCCGGCGGCCGCGCGGTCGTCGACGCCGGCGCGTTCGGCGACCCGGCGCGCTGGCGCACCACGCTGGGCCAGGCCGTCAGCGGGATCCAGGTCGACCAGTCGGGCGGCGGACTGCGGCTGCTGGACGCCGCGCCGATGAGCACCTCACCGATCGACAGTCGCCTCTACGCGGTCAACACGCCGGTGCCGCTGCCCGCGCTCGTGTCCGGAGCGGCGCTGCCCGCCCACGAGGACCCCGTCGTCATGATTTTCGGCGCCACGGTACCGCTGGCGCCGCGCCCGGTCGCCACCGTCCCGCGCGGCGGCACCGAAGGCATCGTCGTCGACCTCGACTACGCCCAGCGCATCGCCGCCGCCGCGGGCCGGGCCGGTGGCTCGGGCGACCGTCCGGAGGTCTGGCTCGGCCCGGCCGCCACCGACCGGACCGTCGAGCGGTTGCGCGCCGCCGGCCTCACCGTCGTCGGCGACGACACCGTCGCCAAGGCGACCGGGCGGGCCGGCCGGCTCGCGCCCGCGCTGATCCTCCTCGGCGGCCTCGCGGGGGCGGCCGCCATCCTGCTGCTCGGCGGGGTCACGGCGGCCGTCGTCGCCGCCGTCGACCGCCGCCAGCGGGCCGCCGAGCGGCTCGCGCTGCGCCGCCAGGGCGTCGGGCGGGCCGCGCTGCGCACCGCCGGCCGCTGGTCGGCGCTCGCCCCGGTCCTGGTCGGGGTGCCGGTCGGGCTGCTCGCCGCCGTCGCGCTGCGCCTGCTCGCACCGCCGCCGGTGCGGCCGTTCACCGACCGCTGGCCGGTCACGGAGCCGGCCGTCCAGCCGCTCGCCCTCGGGGTCGTGGCGGTGCTCGCCCTGGCGGTGTTCGCCGCCGTCGCCCTGTCCGGACGGGGGGAGGAGCGCCCGTGATCGCGCTGGTGCTGGCGATGCTGCGGTCCCGCTGGGCCCGCGCGCTCATCGTTGCCCTGCTCACCGCGCTGGCGACCGCGGCCGCCGTCGCGGCGCCCGTCTACGTCGACCGCGCCGACCGGCGCATCGTCGGCGCCGAGGTGTCCGGCGCCGCCGCCGGCGACCTCAACGTCGTCGTCACCGGCCAGGTCGAGTCGACCGGCGACGGCAGCATGCCGCGCACCTTCGAGAGCCTCGCGTCCGGCTGGCTCGACGCGCCCGGCTACGACTCGGTGTTCTCCGCCCAGTTCGTCGCCCAGCCCACCGAGCTGCCGTTCGCCTCCGCCGAGCAACTCTCCCGGATCTCCTACCGCGAACGCCTCTGCGAGCACGTCGTGGTCGTCGCCGGCCGCTGCCTCATGGGCGCCGGCGAGGCGGTCGTCAGCGAGCACTCCGCCGAGCGGCTCGGGGTGAAGCCCGGCCAGGCGGTCTCGATGAGCGGCTCCCGCTACGACGATCTCATCAACAAGTATGTGCCGGCCGGCGGCCCCACGGCCCTGACCGTCGTCGGGATCATCCGGGCCCGCGACAGCGCCGAGCCCTACTGGGGCCGCAGCGGGGCGCTCGCCGACCTCGCCGGCCCGGCCCTCTCGGTCGACCGGCGCACCCTGGCCACCTTCGCCCGCCCGAGCGAGCTGCAGTGGTACGACGCCTACCCGCGGCCCGGGGCGATCACCGTCGCGTCCCTGGACGAGCTGCGCGACTGGATCGCGAGCGCGAAGCGGCGCAGCACCGAGGGCGCGCGGCTGTCGACCGGCCTGGACGGCGTCATCGAACGCATCGACGAGCGGCGGGCCGCGGTGCGGGCCACCGTTCCGTACGCGGTCGCCCCCGTCCTCGTGCTCGCCTGGGCGGTCATCGTCCTCGCCGTGTCGGCCGCCGCCCGGGCCCGCCGCTTCGAGCACGGCATCATCGCCCTGCGCGGCGTCGCCCGGCGGTGGCGGTGGTGGCTCGCGACCGGCGAGACCGTCGTCGCCGTGCCCGTGGGCGCGGTCGCCGGGTTCACCGCGGTGGGCGGCTGGACCACGCCGGGCGCGTTGCGGTACGCCGGGATCGCCGTCCTCGGCGCGGTGCTCCTCGCGCTCGTGGTCGCGGTGCGGACCGTGGCGGCGCCGGTGAGCGCGCTGCTGCGTGAGGTCGACCGGCGGGCCCGGCGGTGGCGCGGGGCCGTCGTGCTGGCGCTCGTGGCCGCCGCCGTGGCCACCGTCCAGCTGCGCGGCGCCGACGGGTTCGGCGGCGGGGTCGCCCTCGTCGCGCCGGCCCTCGTCATGCTCGCCGTCGCCCTGGCCGCCGCGGCCGTGGTGCCGCCGCTGGCCGCCGCCGCGGCCCGCCGCGCGCTGCACCGCGGCCGGCTCGCCGCGGCCCTGGCCGGGCTGCGCCTGGCCCGCCGGCCGGTCGGCGCGCGGGTGCTCGTCGTGCTCGTCGTCGCGCTCGCGTCGCTCGGGTTCGCCGCCGCCGCGACGACCGCCGTCACCCAACGGCAGGCGGTCGACGCCGACGTGCAGACCGGGGCGCCGGTCGTGCTGCGGGTCGGCGCGACCAGCCGCACCCACCTGCTGAGCGCGGTCCGCGCCGCCGACCCGGACGGGCGGTACGCGATGGCGGTCGTGCCCATCGCCGCCTCGTCCTACGGTCCCGCCGTGCTCGCCGTCGACGCGTCGCGGCTCGAACGGGTCGCGATCCTGTCGCACACGTCGGCGTCCGTCCCGCGCGGCGAGCTGGCCGGCGTGCTCCACCCGCCGGTCGCCGGCGAGCCGGTGGTGCTGACGGCGAGCCGCATCTCGCTCGACGTCACGGTCACGACGCTGGACCGGCCGGACATCGCGTTCGCGGTCACCGTCGCGCCGCGGGACGGGCGGGCCACCACCGCCGTGGAGCTCGGCGCGCTGCGGCCGGGGCGGGCGGCCTATGCGGCCGACGTGCCGTGCGCCGCCGGGTGCCGGCTCGTCGACCTGACGGTACGGCTGCCTCCATATCTCGGGCCGACGGTCGTGCTGACCGTGCACAACCCGCCGTCGCCCCGCTGGCGGGTCGCGCCCGGCGCGTCGGCGGCGCCGGCCGACGGCGGCGGGGTCACGTTCACCCTCCCTGCGTCGGGGCGCGCCGACGCCGGCATCCTCCGCACCGCCGACGCGCCCGAGGCGCTGCCGGTGCTCGCCACCGGCCCGCTGCCGCCGGAGGGGACGGTCGGCTCGTTCGGCGGCAAGTCGGTCCCGGCCCGCATCGCGGCGACCGCCGACCGGCTGCCGCGGCTCGGCACCACCGGCGCGCTCGTCGACCTCGACTACGCCGACCGGCTCGCCGTCGACAGCGCCGCCGAGGACGCCGAGGTGTGGCTCACCGCCGACGCCCCGCCGTCCGTCGTCGAGACGCTGGTGTCCCGCGGCCTGACCGTCAAGGGCCGGCAGACGGTCGGCGACGCCCGGGTCGCGCTCGCGGGCGAGGGCAGCGCCCAGGGCCTGCGGTTCTATCTCGTCGCCGGGGCCATCGCGGTGGCGCTCGCCGCGGCCGCGCTCGTCGTCGGCACCATCGGCGGGAACGCGGCCGACCTGCGCGCGCTGCGCTCGCAGGGGCTGCCGGCCCGCACGGCCCGGCTCGTCGAGCCGCTCGCCGCGCTGCGGCTGGTCCTGACGGCCGGCGTCGCCGGGGCCCTCGCGGCCGTCGCCGCCTGGCTGGCCGCGGCCGGCTCGCTGCCCGGCCTGCAGTGGGCGGGCGTGCCGCCGCTGGCCGAGCCGGCGGTGGCGTTCGGGTCGGCCCTGGTGCTGCTGGCCGTCGTCGCGGTGCTGTCGAGTCAGGCCAGGCTGAGGGTGACGTACGGGACGTCGCCGCCCTCCGACAGGTAGCGATCGACCTCCACGTAACCGTCCGCCCCGGCGAACCGCAGGTCAGGCGCGCGGCCAACCGCTCTACGGCTGGGCGGTCAACGGAGTTCCCTGGACCACCAGCACGTCCGTGGTCGCCTCGGCCAGGACCCGCCGGGTGCTGCTGTCGTCGAGCCAGCGGGCGATCGGTCCGGTGGTCGACCGGCCGACGACGAGGACCTGCGCGTCGAGGCGCTCGGCCTCGCGGACCAGCAGCCGGCCGGTGGCGGCGTGGTCGGCGACGCTGCGCAGGACGCGACCCGACACCGCCGGCACGACCCCCGTCGCCGTGATCTCCGCGACGTGCTCGGCGACCACCCGGTTGGCCTGCTCAAGGGATTCGCGCTCGACCGCGTCGTCGCCGATGATGTCGACCTCGTACACGTGCAGCACCTCGATCGGCGCGTGCCGGCGCGCGGCGACCTCGACGGCCTTCGCGGTGACCGCCTCGGCGGCGTCGGTGGCGTCGACCGCCACCACGACGGGCCGCCGATCGGCCGCCGCGGGCTCGGGCTGGGTGGTGATGAACCGGCGCCCCGCCGCGAGGACCACGATGGCCAGCAGGAGTGCGGCGGCGCCGACGAGGAACGGCACGTGCATGTCGAAGTGGTCGGCGAGCTTGCCGGCGGCGAACGGGGCGAGGCCGCCGCCGATGAACCGGACGAACCCGTACGAGGCGGAGGCGACCGGCCGCTCGACCTTCGCGACCGTCATGACGGCCTGCGTGGTGAGCGTGTTGTTGATGCCGATGAACGCGCCGGAGACGATCGTCGCGACGATGACGGCGGCGGCGCTGCCGGTCCAGGCGCCGATGACGGCGAGCACGACGGCCAGGCCGGCCATGTTGACGTAGAGCGTCCGCACGGTGCCGAAGCGCTTCTCCAGCCGCGGCGCGACGGCGATGCTGAACAGCGCGACGAGCAGGCCCCAGCCGGTGAAGACCAGGCCGAGCCGGTGCTCGTCGAGGTGCATCGGGTAGGGCGCGTACCCGAGCAGGGTGAAGAAGCCCCAGTTGTAGCAGACCGCGGCCAGGCTCATGATCAGCAGCCCGCGGTCCTTCAGCGCCACGAGTGGCGCCTTCAGCGAGGTCTTGTGGTCGGGTTTCGGCGTCGCCGGGACGAGCACCAGCGTGAGCACGAGCGCGATGGCCATCAGCACGCTCACGCCGAAGAACGGTCCCCGCCAGCTGATCGCTCCGAGGTACCCGCCGAGCAGCGGCCCGACCGCGATGCCGAACCCGAGCGCCGTCTCGTACAGGATGATGGCGCCCGCGATCCCGCCGCTCGCGCTGGCCACGATGATCGCGAGGCTCGTCGCGATGAACAGCGCGTTGCCGAGCCCCCACCCGGCCCGGAAGCCCACGATGCCGCCGATCGATCCGGAGGTACCGGCGAGCCCGGCGAACAGCACGATGAGGACGAGCCCGGCGACGAGCGTCCGCTTCGCGCCCAGCCGGCTGGACACCCAGTTCGTCACGAGCATGGCGACGGCGGTGACCAGCAGGTAGCTGGTGAACAGCAGCGAGACCTGCGACGGCGAGGCGTCGAGCTGCTTGGACAGCGCCGGGAGGATCGGGTCGACGAGCCCGATGCCCATGAACGAGATGACACACGCGAACGCCACGGCCCAGACGGCCCGGGGCTGCCGGAACGCACCCATGCCCTCCGGTATATCACTAGCTTATATAGAGTACTTATGCTTTGGTCGTGTGATGCTGAGCGCATGACCGAACTGCGGGTGTTGCGTGGCGATGGGCGGGGTCCCACGGTGATGTTGCTGCACGGGCTCGGGGCGACCGCCGACGTGTGGGACGGCGTGGCCCGGGCCCTGGACGGCCTTTCCTGGATCGCACCCGACCTGCCCGGGCACGGCGGGTCCGGCCACCTGGAGGGCTACACGTTCGAGGCAGTGGCGGCGGCCGTCGCGCCGCTCGTGGATCCGGCCGGCACGGTGGTCGTCGGCCACTCCTTCGGCGGCGTGATCGGCCTGCACCTGGCCGGAGTGCCCGGCGTCCGGGCCGTGGCGGGCATCGGGATCAAGGTGGCGTGGACTCCGGAGGAACTGTCGCGGGCCGCGAAACTGGCCGACCGGTCGGCCGCGGTGTTCGGCACGCGGGAGGAGGCCGTGCGGCGGCACCTGCGCGTCGCCGGGCTCGATGGTCCGGCCGCCCCGGACGCGGCCGTTCGTCCTGTTCCCGGCGGGTGGGGGCTGTCCTTCGACCAGCGGGCGTTCGGCGTGGGGGAGCCCGGGGTCGCGGGCCTGCTCGCCGCCGCACCCGTGCCCGTCGTGCTGGCCCGCGGCGAGCACGACCGGATGGTGTCCTCCGAGGACCTCGGCGCGCTGGTCGACGCGTTCGTGGTACTGCCTGGACTGGGGCACAACGCCCACGTCGAGAATCCTGAGGCGCTGGTGAACCACCTGCCGCCGCTGCGCGTGCTTCTGCAATGACGGGAGGTGCGCATGAGGGTGGGGGCCGCGCTGCCCACCTCCGCCCGATGGGGTGGGGGACCAGGGCGGCGGTCGTCTCGCGACCGCCGCCCTGCTGCCTAGGGTTCCTGGCGGGCGCGCAGCAGGCGGGTCATCGCGGCGATGCCCGTGCCGATCGCCCGCTCGTCCGGGGTGAACGCCGAGTGGTGCGGGATGCCCTCGCCGCCGACGCCGAGGTAGAACATGGCCCCGGGCACCCGCTCCAGGAACAGCGCGAAGTCCTCGCCGTTGAACGGGAACATCGCGTGCGTCTCCGTGACGGTGCCGAGGTGCGGCACGGCGGCCCGGCTCAGCACGGGGTCGCACACCATCGCCGGGAACGGCGGCGCGGGGAAGTCGACGCCCGCGCCGGCGATGGCGCGAACCTGCTCCCGCACCTCGTCGTACCGCTCCGGCGGCCAGGCCCGCACCCAGACCCGCACCCGCCGCTCGTCCTCGACGTACGCGTTCGCGACCACGAACGTCTGCAGCTGCCCGCCGGGCGTCTGGAGGTCGGCGACGATCCGTTCGTACTCCTCCGGAGACTGCGGGTAGGCGACGGTGGACAGCGCCTCGACGGCCGCCGCGACGTGCTCGGGCCGGTCGGTGACGACGGTCCCGGCATCGTGCCCGGGCAGCCCGGTCCCGGGCATGATCCCGAACATCCCGGCCGGGAGCGGCGCGCAGTGCAGCGCGTAGATCTCGTCCGGCAGGAGCCGATCGAGCGCCCCGTCGGCGATCATCGCCCGGGCGCCTTCGAGGTTCTCCTCGGCCGGCTGGAAGTAGAAGACGACCTTCCCCCGGAGCCCCGGCGTCCCGGCGAGCGCCCGGGCCACCCCGACCCCCACCGCGGTGTGGACGTCGTGCCCGCAGGTGTGCGCCGCCCCGCCGTCCTCGGAGGGCACGGCGTCGAGATCGGCCCGGTACCCGATGACCGGCCCGTCCCCACCGTCGACCACCGCGACGATCCCGTGCCCACCGACCCCGGTGGTAACGTCGAGCCCGGCGGCCCGCAGCTGCTCGGCGACGAGCCCGGCGGTGCGCCGCTCCTCTCCCGCGAGCTCCGGCGCGCGATGAATCTCCCGCCGCAGCTGGACACAGTCGTCATCGATCCCCGTCATGCCGCCCACTGTAGCGGCGGCGTCACCGCATCTGACAGATCACCTCGACGTCGCCGAGTCCGCCCACCGGGACGGTCACCGGCGCCTCCGCCCGGCAGACCGGCACGTACGTCGCCGGGTCGATGACGCGCAGCGTTGGCTGGACGCCCGGCGGGCTGCTCGCGCCGTGGCTCAGCGGCATGCCGGTGACGGTGTACGTACCGGCCGGCACGGTGATGCTGAACCGGCCGTCGCCGGCCGTCGTCGCGTCGAAGACGCGGCCCTCGGCACCGTCGAAGCGCACGGTGCCAAGGTTGGCCGGCTGGCACGGGTTTGCCCGGATTCCGGCCGTCCTTGCTCGCACGGACCAGGACACCGTCCCTCCGACCGACGTTGGTGGACACCGGGCTAGCGGCGGACGTCGGCGGGGCCCGCCGCCGTCGGGAGGCCCGCGGCCAGCCAGCCCTCGACGCCGCCCGCCAGGTCCGTCGCGCGGTGCAGGCCCAGCGCGCGCAGGCTCGCCGCGGCCAGGCTGGAGCTGTAGCCCTGGCGGCACACCACGATGACCAGACGGTCGTAGGACGTCGCCTCCGGGATGCGGTCCGGGGAGGCCGGGTCGAGGCGCCACTCCAGGACCGTGCGGTCGATGACCAGGGCGCCGGGCAGTTCGCCCTGCTCCCGCCGCTGGGTCTCGGTGCGGGTGTCCACGAGCAGCGCGCCGGCCAGCGCGGCGGCCCTTGCCTCGTGCGGGTCCAGGCGGTGCATGCCCTCGCGGGCCCGGGCCAGCAACTGTTCGACGCCGAGCGCCAGATCAACGGTCATGCGGGGATCATCGCCGCCCGAGGCGTCCGGTGCCCGCGTGGCGCACCGGACATCGCCCGGGTGAACCGTCACAGCGTGACGCGGAACGTCGAGCCGACGCCCACGGCGCTCGTCACGGAGATCTCGCCGCCGTGGTCGCGGACGATCTGCCGGGCGATCGTCAGGCCCAGGCCGCTGCCGCCGGTGGCGCGGTCGCGGGCCGGGTCGGCGCGCCAGAAGCGGTGGAAGACGAACGGCAGGTCCGCGGCCGAGATGCCGCAGCCCGTGTCCTCGACCTCCAGGATGCGCCGGCCGTTGCCCGCGTATGCCCGCAGGGTCACCGAACCGCCCGCGTCCGTGTACCGCACCGCATTGGTCACCAGGTTGCCGAGCACCTGGCGGAGGCGGTCCTGGTCGCCGTGGAACGGCAGGGGGCCGGCCACCTCCGTGCGGAGCCGCACGCCCGACGCCTCGGCCACCGCCAGGTGCGCCACCCGCGCCGACTCGACCAGCTCGGCCAGGTCGAGGTCCACCCGGCGGTAGGTCAGGTGGCCGGCCTCGGCGAGCGTCAGGTCCTGCAGGTCGTCGAGGATGCGCCGCTGCAGCTGGGCCTCGTCGTGCAGGGACGCGAAGAGCTCGCGCGACGGTGGCACCACGCCGTCCTGGAGCGCCTCCAGGTACCCCAGCAGGTTCGACAGCGGCGTCCGCAGCTCGTGCGCGACGCTCGCGACCAGCCGGCGCTGGGCCTGCTCGGACGCCTCGATGGCCTGGGCCATGCGGTTGAACGACGTCGACAGTTGCCCCAGCTCGCCGCCGCCGACCAGCGGGACCCGCGTGTCGAGGTGCCCGTCGGCGAGGCGCCGGGAGGCGGCCGTCAGCGAGCGGACCGGGCGGCTCACGTGGCGGGCGACCACGGCCGTGCCGACCAGGGCCAGGACCAGGACGCTGCCGGCGGCGACGGCCATCGGGCCGCCGACCAGCTTGGCCGGGTCGTCGTCGACGGCGCCGAGGAACAGTTGCAGCGGCTCGGGCGAGAACTCCGACACCCGCTCGCCGAAGACCCGGACCAGGCAGCCGTGCTGCGCCTTCTCGGAGCGGCAGGCCTCCACGGCCGGCATGTCGCCGCCCTGGTCGTCGATCAGCTTCGCCTGGATCTCCTGGGCACACTCCGGCGAGTTCGCCGCGACGGCCGGGACCGGGATGCCGAGCTGGTCCGGAGCCACGGCCGGCGGATCGAGCGCGCGGCCGGTGAGGCAACGGGCGAGCAGCTGCGTCTGACGGTACCGCCGGATCCCTTCGAGCGTGACCGCCTCGGCCTTCGTCAGGCCCTTCAGCTTGGCGTCCCGCATGACGTTCTCCGGCCAGGGCAGCGAGTCCAGGTTGTCCGGCAGCATCAGCGTCGGGCGGGGGTCGATGAGGGTCGGCGGGCTGACGACCGGGCGGGCCGCGCGCTTGGCCAGGTGGTCGCTGTCGACGGTGACCTGCCCGTACAGGTTCACGAGCCGGATCCGCTGATGGTTGGCCTCGGACAGTTCCTGGACCTTGTACGACACACCCGCCCAGGTGCCGTGCCGGCGCGCGTACGACCGCACGATGTCGGCCGTGTCGACGACGTGCTGGGTGGCCTTCTGCTGCGACTCGTCGATCTGGCGGGTGGCCAGCTTGAACGTGAGCCAGGCGGTGGCCCCGATCGCGATCACGGCCACCAGCAGGACCAGCCCGAACAGCCGGGCACGAAAGCTCATGGACCCTCCGCTTCGGCGCATGAGTAGCTGCCGAGCCCATGATGAGCGGCCGCTCCGCTGCGCTCCGGACCGCTCATGACGACTGCTCGGCCAGGCGGTAGCCGCGCCCGTACACCGTCTGCACGTACCGTGGCTCCATCGGCTCCGCCTCGATCTTGCGGCGCAGGTTCACCACGTGCGCGTCGACCGTCCGCTCGGACACGTCGCGCTCGAACCCGAACACCCGGTTGATGATCTCGCCGCGGGTGAACACCCGGCCGGGCTCGCCCGCGAGCAGCTCCAGGATGCCGAACTCCTTGGCCGTGAGCACGACCGACGCGTCCCCGACCCGGACCTCGAACCGCCCGGCGTCGACGGTCAGGTCGCCGACCCGCAGCACCCGCTGGTGGCCCGGACTGGTGATCCCGGCCCGGCGCAGCAGCGCCCGCACCCGGGCGGTGAGCTCTCGCGGGCTGACCGGCTTCGTCATGTAGTCGTCGGCGCCGAGGTCGAGGCCGAGCAGCAGGTCGTCCTCGGTGGAGCGGGCCGTGACCAGCAGGATCGCCACGTTCGACTCGGCCCGGATGATCCGGCACACGTCGAGGCCGTCGACCAGCGGCATCATGACGTCGAGGACCAGCAGGTCGGGCTTGCGCGAGCGGCACTGCTCCAGCGCCGCCCGACCGTTGTTGACGGTGAGCACGCTGTGCCCGTCGCGTTCGAGGTACAGCCGGATCAGCTCGGCCTGCTTCGGGTCGTCCTCCGCGACCAGGATTCGTGCGCTCATCCCGGCCATTGTCCCGCGTCGAATGTGAAGAACTTGCGAAACCGGGGTCGGGTTTTGATTCCGGCCACAGTTCTTCATCAGTTCCCAACCACCGGATCCGCACACTCACCGCCATGTGTGGACTTCTGGTGTTCGTGAGTGCCACCGGTACCGTCGATGTGCCGGGCTTCGCCGAGGCGCTGGACCGCCTGCGGCACCGCGGCCCCGACGAGACCGGGGTGGCGCTGGACGCGGGGGTGGCGTTCGGCTTCCAGCGCCTTGCGATCGTCGACGTGGCGCACAGCCGGCAGCCGGTGCGTTACGCCGGCTGGACCGTCGTGTTCAACGGCGAGATCTACAACTTCCGGCAGTTGCGTGCCCAGCTCACGCGCGAGCACGGCGCCGTCTTCGCCACCGAGGGGGAGGCGGAGATGCTGGCGGCGGCGTTCCACCACTGGGGGCCGTCGGCGGTGCGCCGGCTGCGGGGCATGTTCGCGATCGTGGCCTGGGACCGGGACACCGGGACGCTGCACGCGATGCGGGACCCGTTCGGGATCAAGCCGTTGTACCTCATGCAGACCGCGTCCGGCCTCTTCCTGGCCAGCGAGAAGAAGGCCCTCCTGCCGTACGCGACCGACGGGCTCGACGCCGACGCCCTCGCCAACTACCTGACGTTCCAGTACGTGCCCGAGCCGGCGACGCTGCACACCGCGGTGCGCCGCCTGCCGGCCGGCCACACGCTGACCTACCGGCCCGGCGAGGAGCCGCGGATCGAGCGGTACTTCCGGCACTCGCTGCGCCCCGCGACGCTCCCGGCGGACGTCGCGATCGCCGCCGTCCGCGACGCGCTGCGCGACAGCGTGCACGCCCACCTGCAGGGGGAGGTGCCGGTGGGCGCGTTCCTGTCCAGCGGCGTCGACTCGACCGCGGTCGTCGCGCTGGCCAAGGAGCGGCACCCGAACATCCAGACCTACACGGTCGGCTTCGACGACGCGCGGTACTCGGAGATCGAGGCCGCCGCCGAGACGGCCGCCGCCCTCGGCGTGTCACTGGCCGCGACGGTCGTGCGCGACGAGGACGTCATCGGCGCGCTGCCGCAGATCGTGTGGCACCTCGACGACCCCGTCGCCGACCCGGCGATCGTGCCGCTGTGGTTCCTGGCCCGCCGCGCGGCCCAGGACGTGACCGTGGTGCTGTCCGGCGAGGGCGCCGACGAGCTGTTCGCCGGCTACGAGATCTACCGCGAGCCGGGCGCCCTGGCCGGCGTCGCCGGCCTGCCCGACCCGCTGCGCCGGGGGCTGCGCGCCCTGTCGGCGGCGCTGCCGGAGGGCGTGCGCGGCAAGAGCTTCCTGGACCGGGCGACGACCCCGCTGGAGGCGCGGTACTACGGCAACGCCCGCATCTTCGGCCCCGCCGAGAAGGCGCGGCTCATGCGGGTGCCGGGAGCGGCCCACACCGCCGTCACCGCGCCGCTGTACCGCGAGGCGGCCGACCTGGACGACGTGGCGACGATGCAGTACGTCGACCTGCACACCTGGTTGCCCGGCGACATCCTCACCAAGGCCGACCGCATGACCATGGCCCACTCGCTGGAGCTGCGGGTCCCGTTCCTGGACCGCGCGGTGTACGCGGCCGCGGCCACCCTGCCCACGTCGCTGAAGCTGGGCCGCACGACGAAGCTGGCGCTGCGCGAGGCGGTCCGCGGCATCGTCCCGGACACCGTCGTCGACCGGCGCAAGCTGGGCTTCCCGACCCCGACGCGCGTGTGGCTCCGCGGCATGGTGGGCGAGTGGGCGGCGGAGGTCTTCGCCACGACGGACGTCGACGACCTGCTGGACATGACCTACGTCCAGGCGCTGCTCACGGCCCACCGCCGCGGAGCCCACGACCACTCGCGCAAGCTCTGGACGGTGCTGATGTTCTGCCTGTGGTGGAACCGGCGCACCGCGCCACCGACGGCCCTCTCAGGCGACCGGCTGGCGCGTCGCGGCGAGCTCGGCCTCCAGGTCGGCGATCCGCTGTAGGAGCACCCGCTCGCGGGCGACCTCGGCCGCGGCCAGCTCGTCCATCCGGGACAGGATCGAGGCGGTGTCCACCTGGCCGCCGCCGGCGTTGAGCGCCGACACCAGGACCTCGATGGCCTTGCGGCCGGCCTTGGCGTCGGCGGCGACCTCGGTGAGCTTCTCGACCAGCCAGATCGGCCGGTCGACCAGCGGCTGGCCGGGAATGACCAGCCCCTTGGCCTTCGGCGCGCCGTTGACGATGCCCTGCCAGATGGCCTCGTCCACGTTCCGCCCGCGCCGGCGGTCCTCGTCGTTGTACATGTCGTCCTCCAGTTCTCGCATCCGGGAGATCGGGTCGTAGTCCTCGGCGCGGCCGTCGTCGTCGGCGTCGGAGCGGCCGGAGACGTGCACGTGGCCGCTGTCGCTGCTGTCCCGGGTCGTGCGGCGGTTCGGGTGCTGGGCGTCGGTCCACCGTTCCTGCTGGCAGACGCCCTGCTCGTCGGTCCAGTTGAGGTACTTGATCCACATCACGGCGGGCCGTCCCGCGTCCCGGTCCCGGATGAGCTGCCGCGCGATGTCGGCGTTCTCCTTGCGGCCGGCGCTGTTGTCGGCGCGCGGCATGATGTCGAGCGCCCGCGCCTTCCACCGCGCGTTGGGGCCGGGCCACCCGGTCGCCGAGTACGGCGTGTGGTCCTCGGGCGGCTCGGCCCGCTGGTGCCCGTCGTCCGGAAAGTCGAACACGGTGAGGCCGTGCGCCTTGAGGTTGCGCTTGAGGGCCTTCGCGGGACGGATCAGGGTGTACGGCTTGCCGGCCGCCACCCAGTCCCGGAACCCTTGTGACGCCATGTCAGACACCCCTTTCTCTGCGTGTTCCCAGACTCGACCCGCGGCCCCCTCGATCACGACGGCCGTTCGGGCAGCCCCACTTGACAGATCGCGGACACGGCCGGCTGATACACGTGCGCTAGAAGCGCTTGGCCGCCTCGACCGCGTCGGCGGTCGCGCGGTCACGGCGGGCCTCGGCGTCCGTCGTGGCCAGGTTCGGGCGGAACGTCACCGGCGTGATGTCCTCGATGCCGGCCCAGCGCAGCCAGTTCTCGAAGTACGGGAGCTGGAAGTCGGCGCCGAACGACGGGCCGCGGCCCTCGCCGTAGACGGCGCTGGTGTAGATCACGGCGGCCTTGCGGCCGGTGACCAGGCCCGAGTACCCGGCCGCCGGGTCGAAGCCGAACACCATGCCCGGCTGGCTCACCACGTCGATGAACTGCTTCAGGATGTACGGCACGCCCGCGTTCCACATGGGCACGGAGAAGAGGTACTTGTCCGCCGCCGCGAAGCGCTCGAAGGTCTCCCGCGCCGCCGCCCAGGCCGCGGCGCCCTCGCCGCTCGGGGTGCGGCCGGCGAAGACGTCCATCTTGGCGGCCGCGGCCGGCGGGCCGAAGGCCGGCAACGAGCCGTCCCACAGGTCCCACTCGACGACCGTCTCGTCGGGGTGCAGCTCGCGGTACGCGGCCAGGAAGTGCCCGGCGAGCCCGAGCGACTCGGAGCGCTCGCCGCGCGGCGAGGCGGAGATGTGCAGCAGCGTGGTCATGGTTCCTCCGGTCAAGACTAATGCGTGCGCACGCACATAGTGCCGGAAATGCGTGCGCACGCACAAGACTGCTACGGTGTGACGGTGGACAACACGGCTGCCTGGGCGGGACTGCTGCGGGTGCACGCCGCGCTCGTGCCGCTGCTCGACCAGGAGCTGCAGGCGGCCCACGGGCTGCCCCTGACCTGGTATGACGTGCTGCTGGAGCTCGACGCCGCACCGGAGAAGCGGCTGACCATGACCGACCTCGGCGCGGCCGCGGTGGTGAGCCGCAGCCGGGTGAGCCGGGTCGTCGACGAGCTCGTCCGGGCCGGCCTGGTCGAGCGCGAGCCCAACCCGGGCGACAAGCGCTCCGCGTTCGCCAAGCTGACGCCCGAGGGGTGGGCCCGCCTCGCGGCCGCCGCCCCGACCTACCTGGCCGGCATCGAGCGGCACTTCACCGGCCGGATGACCGCCGCCGAGGCGACGACCGTGGCCACCGCGCTGGGCAAGGTCCTGCGCGCACACGAGGCCACGGTCATCCGCCCGATCGGCTGACTGGACCGCGAAGTCGGCGAACAGCAGGGCGGCGAGGCCGAGTGCCAGGCCGATGTTCACCACGGTCGCGCCGGCGAAGACCGCGATCGGCCGCCAGCCCGCCTCGCGCAGCGCCGTCACCCGGAACTCCAGGCCGATGCGGGAACCGGTGCCACAGCTCGACCGCCCGCGGCGAGCCGGTCGCGTCCTTCTCCACCTTGAACGCGAAGTACGCGGTCAGCGCCAGCGCCACGAAGCCGATCAGGGCCTTCTGGGTGACCTTCACGTTCCTTCGGCCAGTGGTATCGAAGCATCGACATGTGCTCCGGGAGCGAGTATATCCAACTAGTTGGGTAGGAAAGCTAGACAATGTGGCCGCGGGGTGGAGCCCGGACGCGGTAGGGTCCGGGATCATGATGCTCGCTGTGCCGCCCGCCCTCGTGCTCGCGGGGCCGGCCGGCTCCGGGAAGAGCACCATCGCCGCCGCCGTGGCCGGGCCGCTCGGGGCCGCCGTGGTCGGGCTCGACGACGGGGGATTCGCCGACCAGCACGAGGTCGACCTGCTCGCGCTGCAGGAGCGGCTCGACGAGGTGCAGGATGCGCCCCTCATCATCGTGGAGGGGGTGTTCGCGCTCGCGCTGCCGCCGATCCGGTGGGCGGCCCGGTGGACGGTCTACGTCGACACGCCGCCGGACATCGCCATCGTGCGGCGGGCGCTGGAGGCGGAGGATCCGCGGCCGGTGCTGCGGGGATATCTGGAGTACGGCCGGGACGGGCTGGCGCGCTTCGTCGCCAACGGCCGGCAGCTGGCCGACCTGGTCGTCGACGGCACCCAGCCGCTGGATGCCGTCGCCGACCGGATCCGTCAGTTCGTCAGGGCAGCATCGCCGGGTCGGCCGCCAGCGCCGCGACCTGGTCGCGAGTGAGGAACGGGGCGGCCAGCGCCGGCTTGGCCGTCTTCTCGTCCGGCCTGCCGTCGCGCTTCGCGTCGGGCGGCAGGTCGGACTGCCCGACGTACACCTGGACCTTCTGCTCGGCGATCACCTCGAGCCAGCCGCCGCGCAGGTAGCGGCGGGCCACCGTGACCGGGCGGCCCTCATCGTCGCGCTGCGTCGTGACCCGCACCTGCACCCCGCCGACGGTCCGCACGACGCAGTCCTCGCCGTCGGTCGGCAGCAGGGCCGGGGGAGCGCACAGGTCGCCGGTCGGCGTGGGCTTGCCGTCGTTCGCGATGTACGCCCACAGCTTGCCCTCGCCGCTGCCGTCGCTGACGAGGACGTTCGCCGTCATCGCGATCAGGACGGTCCCGCTCGCGGGCGAGCCGTCGAGGCGGATCGGGTACGGCGTGGGGTCGGTGGCGAACGGGTACTGGGTGCGGGCCGTGTACCCGGCCGGCAGCGCGGCGACGAGGTGGTCGTAGACCTTGCGGTCGTGCGTGGTGGCGGCCTGCGCCGGGGGCGTCTCGACCGACGGCGGCGACGACACGGTGGACGGCGCGGCGCTCGGGGCCGGACCGTCCGCCACCACGGCCGGGTTGCCCATCGCGGCCGGGGCGACCACCGCGGCCAGCGCCGCCGCGCCGGCCAGGCCCGCCGTCGCCCGCAGCCCGGAGCGGCGCGCGGTGTCCCGGCGGGCGATGGCGAGCGCGGCCTGCGCGTCGCGCAGCGGGGGAGGGGGCACGTCGAGGCTGACCTCGCACAGGTACTTCACGTCGTTCACGGTTGTCCTCCGGACGTCTTGAGGTCATGAAGGGCCCCGCCGAGCGCGTTGCGCAGGTCGTCGAGGCCGCGGGAGGTCTGGCTCTTCACGGTGCCGGTGCTGCAGCCGAGGATCTCGGCCACCTGCTCCACCGACAGGTCCGCCCAGAAGCGCAGGACGAGCACCGCCCGGCGCCGCTTCGGCACGCGCAGCAGCGCGGTCTTGAGCACCTGGCGGTTCTCGAGGTGGTCCTCGCCGACCGCCACCGAGTCGAGGGCGGCGTCGTCGGGCACCGTCGGGTGCTCGCGCCGCCAAGGCCGCCGGCGCTCGTCGAGGAAGGCGCGGAGCAGGACGCGCCGGGCATATTGGTCGAGGACGTCGTGGTGGTCTATCCGCCCCCACGCCCGGTACAGGTTGGTGAACGCCGTCTGCGTGAGGTCCTCGGCGAGATGCCAGTCGCCGCACAGCAGGTAGGCGGTGTTTCGCAGGTGGCCCGCACGGGCGGCGTAGTACGCGACGAAGTCCTCGTCGTGCCCGCGCCGGCCGCCGCGCCGTAGGAATCCCATCATCGAGGTAAGACACGGACCGGCGGCCGGGTCCGGTTGCCTCGTCCGCGAAATCCGTGGTCGCGCGATCCGGCAGACGTTGGTCGATGACCCTGGGGTACATCGACCAACGTCTGCGTAGTGCTACGCCTCGGTCAAGGCCACCCGGTGCTTCACCGGGTCGATCTCCTTGACGCGCACCGGCAGCGTCGTGCCGACGGCCGGGCGGGCGTCCGTGACGAGCAGGGCCGGCACGTCGCCGCCCACGTACAGGAACACGCCGAACGGTGCGAGCCTCGTCACCACGCCGTCCACCACGTCACCTGCGCGGTGCGTGGCGGCGAACTGGTCCCATCCCTCGGAGCGGGTCATGCGATCACCTCCTTCCTCGGCAGACGCCGCAGGATGCGGACGCGGGAAGGAGGGGCGGGCCGCGGGCCCGCGGGGCGATCAAGCCGTGGCCGGGCGCAACTTCCACTCACGGCGCGTGGCCGACCCGGCAGTCATGCCGCACATCGTACCAACGTCTCATGGCACACCGGAACGATGATCCGTAGGCTCAGGGCCGACGTCGATGCCTTCCCGGGCGACCTGCCGCGACCCGCCACGCCGCGCAGGTCGCTTCCCGTGTGCCGGGGGCGCGGTCGGCCGGCAGGGGAGTGCCCTGCCGGTCAGCCATGCCGTGACCACGGAAGGGAAGGCCTGTGCGCGTACCTGTGCTGTTCGACGGTGAAGGCTCCGGGAGCGGGCCGCTGTCCTGGGGGCAGCTGGAGAACTGGTCCGCGATCGTCAAGCAGGGCACCTGGCTGCCGCTCGGCGGCGTCAAGCCCCTGCCCGCGGGAACCACGATCGAGGAGATCACGGGCGAGCTGCGGTACCTCATGAGCCGCTATCAGCCGATGCGCACCAAACTGTCGTTCGAGCCCGACGGCACGCCTCGGCAGCAGGTGTACCGCGAGGGAGAGACGTTCCTCGACGTCGTCGACGCCGGGGACGAGGACCCGGAGAAGGTCGCCGAGAGCGTCTGCGACCGCTGGCGGGACGAGGAGCTCGACTTCGCCGCCGAGTGGCCGGTGCGGATGGCGGTGGTACGCAAGGATGGCACGCTGACCCACATGGCCGTTCTCGTCAGCCACTTCGTCACCGACGCCGCCGGCGCGCTCACCATGATGGCCGAGGTGGCGTCCCGCGTGACGGCCCCGGTAGCGGGGCTGCAGCCGCTCGCCCAGGCCGAGTGGCAGCGGTCGCCGGCCGGGCAACGGCACAACGCGGCGGCCCAGCGATACTGGGAAGGCATCCTGCGCTCGGTGGAGCCGCGGCGCTTCCCCGCACCGGCCTCCGTGGTGACGCCGAGGTATTGGCACGGCGAGTTCACGTCGCCGTCCCTGGCCAGGACGGTGCCGGACCTGGCCGCGGCCAGCGGCCTGGACTCGTCGACGGTCCTGCTGGCCCTCTACGCCGGCTCGCTCACCCGGGTCACCGGCGTGGACCCGGTGGTGATCCGCCCGATGGTGAGCAACCGCTTCCGCCCCGGCCTGGCCGGCGTCGTCTGCACCCTGGCCCAGGCCGGCCTGCTCTCGATCGACGCGGCCGGCGCCGACCTCGACGAGCTCCTCGACCGGATGCGGCGGGTGACGATGAGCGCGTACAAGTACGCCTACTTCCACCACGCCGACATGGCCGCCCTGGTCGACCGGGTGGCCTCGGAGCGGGGCGAGCCGGTCGAGCTGGGCTGCTACTTCAACGACCGCCGCGGCCCGGTGCGGGACGTGCCGTGTCCCCCGGGCGAGTCGACGTTCCGCTGGGTGGGCTCGCAGGAGGCCCCGTCGTTCGAGCCCCTCTTCGTGCACGTGGACAACGTCCCCGGCACGCTGCAGCTCACGGTGTACCTCGACGCGGCGCACCTCTCCCCGTCGGACGGCGAGGCGGTCCTGCGCGGCATGGAGGCGCTGGCCACCGGCTGAGGCCCGCCGCACGACCGAGGCCGGGCCGCGACGGGCCCAGCCTCCGCCTGGCGCCACCCCGCGAAGCCCGGTGACAACCACCGGTGGCCGGACTTCCGCGGGGCGACGCCGGTCGCAGCGTGCGTCGGGCCCAGCCTCCCGTGACGCGTGAGCGCTGAGCCCGGCGCACCGGGAAGCACGGTCAGCCGCGGTACCACTTCTGGTTGGCGCCGCCGTGACAGTCCCACGTGATCAGGCGGCCGCCGTCGTAGCCCGCCCAGTCCTTCACGTCCACGCACTTGTTCGCCTGGGGGTTGACCAGGTCACCCGCCGCGGTCAGGACGAACTGCTGGGCCGGGTTGCCGCTGCAGTACGCCAGCTGGATGATCGCACCCGGAGCGGTGGAGCCCCACGCCACGTCCATGCACAGGCCGAAGGCGCGGACCGTGCCGTCGCCCGGGAACGTCCAGGCCTGCGCCGCCGTGCCGTTGCACGTCCAGATCTGCAGGTACTGGCCGTCGGTCCCGTTCGAGTTCGGCACGTCGATGCACCGGCCGGTGTACCCGATGATCCGGCTCGTCGAGCCGCCGCCGCCGGTCGTGACCAGCGTCAGGCCGTACGTCTGGAGGATCTCGTTGACCGGCTGGAAGAACGTGTTCCCGCCGGTGCTGCAGTTGCCCGAGCCGCCCGACGTCACGCCCTGGGCCTGGTTGCCCGACAGCCACGCGCCGCCGGAGTCGCCGCCCTCGGCGCAGGCGTTCGTCTGCGTCAGGCCGTACACGGCGCCCTGCGCGTAGTTCACCGTGACGTTCTTCGCCTGGATCGTCCCGCAGCGCCAGCCCGTCGTGCGGCCGGACCGGCAGACCCCGGCGCCGACTCCGGCCTCCTGCGAGCCGGCGACGGCGACGTTGCCGCCGGCGTAGTTGTTCACCCACGGCTGCGGGGTCCACGAGCCGTTCGTCTGCACCCACGCGTAGTCGTTGCCGGGGAACGACGAGCCGCGGAACGTGCCCTGGGCGACGTTGTTGTAGCCGGCCGTCGACGCGCCGGTGCCGCCGCAGTGCCCGGCCGTGACGAAGCCGCCGACGACGGAGAAGCCGACCGAGCACAGCACCGAGCTGTTGATGACGTACTGGTCGCCGCCCCGGATGTCGTACAGCGGCCGCGGCGCCCCGGCGCTGGCGGTGACCCGGACGGCGGTGGCGTCGGCGCCGCTGGCGGCGACGAACGCGGCGACCGAGCCGGTGGCGGACGGCTCGGCGGTGACGACCACGGCGTTCGTGGTGACGTCGACGTACCAGCTGTGGATCGACTTGGCGGCCTTCGCCGCGCTGGCGTCGAGCGCCTTGCGCGACCGCTCCAGGTCCTGCTTGCTGTGCTTGACGGTGCGGACCTCGACGCCGCCGGCACGCAGCCCGGCGGCCTTCGGGCCGTCGGTGGTGGCCACGACGAGGCGGCCGTCGGGCGCCTGCCAGGCCCCGGCGAACGCGGTGCCCAGCACCGCCTCGGCCGACTCCGCCGAAGCGGGGGATACAGGGGTGGGCGCGGCGTTGGCTGCCGTCGCGTTGAGCGCGACGAGCGCGGCCACGACCGCCCCGGCTCTCAGCACGTTCTTCATGGGGGTCCCCTTCCAGACCCGAGGGCGAGGGCTGAGAGCGCTCTCAACGGTGAAGTTTGTTTCAAGTTCTTAGATATGTCAACACATCGATGTCGTGTGCCGTCCGTCCGTGAGCTGTCGTGTGAGGCCTTTGCGTCCGAGGAGTTCGAGTAGCGGTACCGCGACCCGCCGCGTCGTGCCGAGCGCCTGCCGGGCCTCGGCGACGGTGAACGGCTGCGGCAGCCGCGCCAGCGCGGCGACGGCCGCGTCCACGGCCGAGGGCAGCAGCACGATCCCGTCGGCGATCCGCAGCAGCAGCCGCGCCTTCACCGCCGCCCCGAGCTCCTTCGGCCCGAGCCCCAGCTCGGCCAGCCGCCCCGCCTCGGGCGCGGCGAACGGCGCGCGCTCCAGGTCGGACCGCACCGCGCCGAGCGCCCGCAGCAGCCGCTCGGGCAGCCCGCGCCCGGTGCCGATCCGCCCGTCGTGGACGGTGAGCGGCGCCCGCACCAGCGCCTCCACCAGGGACCGGTCGGGCAGGCCGAGCCGCTGCCGCAGTACCTCCACCGGCGCGTCGGGCTCCACCGGGTGCGCGGCGGCGTAGGCGTCCACTTCGGACACCAGCCGCTCGCCGAGCGCCGCCCAGTGCGCGGGGTCGGCGAGCCACTCCCCGGCAACGGGTGCGGCCCCGTCGGCCGGCACGCCCATGCGGACCAGCTCGCCGGCCCGGACCAGACCGCGCCGGCGCAGCTCGCCCGGCAGGTCCGGCCCGTCCAGCTTGGACAGTTCCACCGCCCGGGCCGCGCCGGCACCCCGGCGGCGCAGCGGCGGCGGCGCGACGTCGAGCACCGTGACCCGCCCCGGCACCCGGTGCAGCCCCGGATCGCGCAGCAGCGCCCGGTCGCCCACGTGCAGCGGCAGCGGCCGGTCCAGCCGCAACCGTGCCGTGTCGGTCCCCAGCGGACGGATTCGCACCGGTACCGCCGCCGAACCCACGTGCAGGATGAGCGAGGCCGGCAGGTCGGCCACCGGATCCCCGTGCACGCGGACGTCGATCAGCTCGGTCGCCGTGAACCGCCCCGGCGTCACGAGCGCGTCACCGCGTCCGAGCGCGTCCCGCTCGACCCCGCGCAGGTTCACCGCGACGCGGGCGACCGCGTCCACAGTGGACTCCGGTGCGCCGAGCGACTGCAGCCCCCGGATCCGGACCGAGCGGCCGGTCGACGCCAGCTCCAGCTCGCCGCCGGCCGCCAGCCGGCCCGCCCCGAGCGTCCCGGTGACCACGGTGCCGCTGCCGCGGACGGTGAAGCTGCGGTCGACCCACAGCCGGACCGGCGCTCCGGAGTCGGGCGCCGGCAACGCCGCGCCCAGCCGGTCGAGGGCGGCCCGCAGCTCGTCCAGCCCGGCGCCGGTCGTGCCGCTCACCGCGACCGCCTCGACCCCGGCCAGGGACGTGCCGGCCAGCTCGGCGCGCGCCTGCGCGGTCGCCGGCCCAGGATCGGCCAGGTCCGAGCGGGTCACCACCAGCAGCCCGTGCGCGACGCCGAGCGCGTCGAGGACGGCCAGGTGCTCGGCCGACTGCGGCTTCCAGCCCTCGTCGGCGGCGACGACGAGCAGCGCCGCCGGCACCGGGCCCACTCCCGCCAGCATGTTCGGCACGAACCGCTCGTGGCCCGGCACGTCCACGAAGGCCACCCTCGCGCCCGACGGCAGCGTCGTCCAGGCGAACCCGAGGTCGATCGTCATGCCGCGCCGGCGCTCCTCGGCCCACCGGTCGGGCTCCATCCCGGTGAGCGCCCGCACCAGCGTCGACTTCCCGTGGTCGACGTGCCCGGCCGTCGCGACGACCCACATGCTCAACGCCCGGCGCCGTCGTGCGCCGCCGCCGCGCCCGGGGCGCTCGCGCGGCGGACCGCGTCGGCGAGCGCGGCGTCCTGCGGCTCCGGGACGCAGCGCAGGTCGAGCAGCAGCCGCCCGCGCTCGACCCGCCCGACGACGGCGGGCTCCCCGAGCCGCAGCGGCCGGGCCAGCTCCTCCGGCAGCGCGACGGCGATCGACGGCAGCTCCAGCTCGGGCGCGCCGCCCCCGCCCACCACGGCCACCGCGTCCACGACCTCGCCCTGCACGGCCGCGGCCAGCCGTTCGACCCGGGGCCGCAGCTGAGCGACCGTCGCGTGCAACGCTCGGTGGGTCGGGGTGGTCCCGCCGGTCAGCGTCGCCTCGACGGCCGCGAGGGTGAGCTTGTCGACCCGCAGGGCGCGCGCCAGGGGGTGCCGCCGCAGGGTGTTCACGAGGTCCGCCCGGCCGAGCAGCAGCCCGGCCTGCGGGCCGCCCAGCAGCTTGTCGCCGCTGGCGGTGACGAGGCCGGCGCCTTCCCGCAGCACCGTATCCACGTCCGGCTCGTCGGGAAGGACGGGGTCGGGGGCCAGCAGGCCGGATCCGATGTCCACCACGAGCGGCGCGTCGAGGGTCGCGAGCTGCCGCACGGGCACCGCGGCGACGAACCCGCGCTGGTAGAAGTTCGAGGGGTGCACCTTGAGCACGAACCCGGTGCCCGGCCCGATGGCGTTCGCGTAGTCGGCGAGTGACGTACGGTTGGTCGTCCCGACCTCCCGCAGCCGCGCCCCGGTGGACTCGAGCAGCTCGGGCAGCCGAAACCCGTCGCCGATCTCGACCAGCTCCCCGCGGCTGACGACGATCTCCTTGCCCCTGGCCAGCCCGGTGGCAGCAAGCAGGAGCGCCGCGGCACCGTTGTTCAGCAGGTGTACCGCTTGGGCCCGCGGAACGGCCGCGGAGAGTGCCCCCATCGCCCCGCGCCCTCGCTTCGCCCGCTTCCCGCTGTCGAGATCGAGCTCGACGTCCGTATACCCGGCGGCGGCGGCGACCGCGCTGACCGCCGCCTCGGAGAGCGCGGCCCGCCCGAGATTGGTGTGCAGGACAACCCCGGTCGCGTTGAGCACGACCCGGCTCCGGGTGCGGTGCAGCGCCTCGACGACGGCCGGCACCACGTCCTCGCCGCGGATCTCCCCACGCCGGACCCGCTCGAGCTGCTCCCTCGCGAGCACCTTCGCCCGCCCGCGATCGACGTCCTTGAGCCGCGGATCGTCCAGCACCCGATCCGTCCGCGGCACGTTCCGCCGCGGGTCACCGTTCATAGCCCGACGCTAGCAGCGGCGCCTCCGGCCCGCCGCGCGCCGGTCATACTGTGCGGGTGCCGACCTTCCTGCCGCCCGAGGCCGCGAGCTTCACCCTCAGTTCGGGCTCACCCGTGATCACCCTGGCCGTGCAGCCGCCGCCGGACCTGGCCGCGGGGGAGTGGTCCCTCCTGAGCCGCCTGACCCTGCTCGTGGTCGACGGCCCGGGCGAGGCGGGCTATCTCCTCCCACGCCTGGGCCCGGCGGGCGACGTCACCCCGCCCGGCTGGGACGAGGCGGTGGAGGAGGCGGCAGGCAGCCACGTCGTCTTCGGCACGGCCCCGAACGCCCCGGCGGTCTTCGCCCGCGCCCTGACCTGACGACCGGGAAACAGCCAGGGGCGCGGCCCGGAATCCCGGACCGCGCCCCTGGCTGACGGGGTTGCAGCGCTGACCTATTTGATCTGCTGGCCGTTGTCGTTCCAGGTGTTGTTGCTCCACTGCGGCAGGGTGGCGGCGTTGAAGGCCTGGGTGCCGT
>NZ_BMPI01000058.1:74484-74830 GCF_014647515.1 Dactylosporangium sucinum
TAACCGCCGGTGGGCGACCGCATGAACTTGTTGTTCGTGACCTTGCCGTTGGTGATCTTGTAGTTGGCGTCGTACCAGTAGAACGAGTAGCCGCCGCCGTTCATCAGGTTGCTGTCGACCACGACGTCACTGATCGGGCCGATGTCGGCCTTGAGCAGGATGCAGGACGTCTGGGTGTTCTGGTTGTCCAGCCGGTTGTGCAGGATGCGCACGTAGGTCGCGTTCGTCGACTGGATGACGTCGTTGTGCTGGGCGGAACCGACACCCCGGGGGTCGTGCAGCCAGGAGTCCTGGACGGTGCCGCGGCCGTCGATGCGCAGGATGTCGCCGGAGCCGTGGGCGTTGA
>NZ_BMPI01000059.1 GCF_014647515.1 Dactylosporangium sucinum
GCAACAGCGTCGCCGCATGCCAGAGCCTGGCCACCGGCTCCTGCGGCACGGCAAGCGCCCGCAACCCGGCGTACAGCACTCGACCCTCGATCGGGGCACTGACCGCGGCCCGGGCAGCAAGCTCGGCAACCCTCGCCAGCGGGTGCGGCATCGGTCGGCCCCTCCTGTGGTCATGACAGCGCCCTCGGAGGCAGCCTCTCACCCGAACTACGAACAGCGCGGCCCCGATCCGACAACTCCGGTCAACATCAACCCAGCCAAAGCTTGCGACTGCAGCTGAGCTGCACACTCACCTCCGGCCCCGCTGGGCGCACGAATGGCCGAGTCTAGCGAAGACTGTCAATTATTGACAGCAAGCTGGAATCGATCATGGGTATCCGGGCATTATGCGATGTCTGCCACGCAGAGAGTCCATGACGATCCGGGTGTGCGACACGCACACCAATGCGCCATGGCGGCCTGCTTGCAACATCACAAATGGCGGTGGCTGATCAATTTCTGTGACGCCCGACCAACGGGGGATCGATGTTCGAGATGGTGTTCAACAGTGAGAATCTGCCTACGGCGGATCGTTTCGCCTGCTGGCACGAGATGACATGCCGCTCGCTCATTCCAACACGGGCGCAGGTTGACGACGCAGCAAACTTCCGGGCCGCGACCAGGTTATGGGGATCCGGCGCCATGCAGGTATCAGCCGAAACAGTGGAATCGTCGTTGCACGTGGAGCGCACCCCGAAACTCATCCGCCAGTCGGATCCGGAACAGTACCTGCTCGGCGTCATCCGCAATGGCATGTACGGATTCAGCCAGTTGGGTCGCGAGGCGAAAATCGGGGCCGGCGACATGCTCCTGTTCGACTCATCGCAACCGTTCCACGTCTGGTACCAGGGCGGCGGGCACCACATGTTCTGGCTGCCCAAGTCCTGGCTACCGCTGCCCGAGAGCAGGGTCGCCCCTCTCCTCGCCAGACGCTTGGCGGGACAGTACGGCATCGGCGGGCTCCTGTCCCACTGTCTGTCCGAGATCACCACGCAACCTGCCCGGTATCGGGCCGCCGAAATCACCCGGCTTCTTGACATCGCCCTGGACCTGCTCACCACCATCCTCGCCCACGAACTCGACGCCCTCGGCGCCCTCCCACCCGACAACCACCGGCGAGCCCTCCTCACCCGCGTACATGTCTACATCCAGCAACACCTCTCCGACCCGGACCTGTCTCCCAGCACCATCGCCGCTACCCACCACATCTCCCTGCGCCACCTGCAGCAGCTCTTCGCGGCCAACGACACCACCCCAGCCGCCTGGATCCGCCGCCAACGCCTGGAACGCTGCCGACACGCCCTCGCCGACCCCGCCCAGCGCCAACTCCCCATCCACGCCATCGCCGCACGCTGGGGCTTCACCGACCACGCCCACTTCAGCCGGCTATTCCGAACCACCTACGGCGAATCCCCCCGGGACTACCGCAGCACGGTCGTACGCGAAACGACAAACCCACCGCGCGAATAGACAATGCCCGGACTGGGTCCCCTACGCGATTCTGAGTCCACGCCGAAAGGGAACCATCTTTCACGATAGGAGTTCGGAATGCGTGCTCGCAGAATCCTTGCCGCCGTGGGCGTCGGCTCTGCACTCGCCGTCGGCCTCATGGCCACCCCCGCTCAGGCGGCACCCACTGGTTGTTGGACGGAGAAGACCACCCCCTCCTTCGGCCGTGGCGCCTGTAACAACCTGTCGGGCGGCGGCATGTGGCGGCTGGGCATCAGGTGCACCGACGGCGACTGGAAATGGTCCGCGTGGAAGAGGGTCACCACCCCCACCAGCCTGCGCTGTGACGCCGGCACCATCATTGGCAACCCGTGGATCGACACGGCCTGAGATCGCTACACCGCCGCTGAGTCGAAAATGGCCAGCCCATCCCCATCGGATGGGCTGGCCATCGCAGAAGCGGCGTGGCCAGGGCAGCCGGTGGCCGGTGGCCGCTGTTCCCCGGGTCCGCTGGCGACACGCGGGCGGGTCGTCCGCTGACCGAGGTTGGGATCCTCGCCCGGTCTTCGATGGGCATGTGCCCTGGCGTGACATCGGTCCGCAGCCTGTGTATGCGGTGTCTGGTGAGTCGGCCAACTTCTCCTGGCGAGACGGCGTCGTCAACATCGAGGGCAACTACTCGCCGGCCGCTGAGCGAATCGCTGACCAGCTCGGTAGACGGGTGCAGGGAGACGATGGGGACTGATCCCTCCGGGTCCTTGTCACCCGAGGAGACTCGGCCGTTGCCAATCCTCGCCGTGCACGTGGTGGGCGAGGAAGGCGAGAACGGTGGAGTACCAGAGCTTGGCGTGGTTGGGTTTGAGGATCCAGTGGTTCTCGTCGGGGAAGAAGAGGAACTTGTGCGGGCTCGATCCGTTCTCTGTCTTCGACCGCGACAGCAGGTCCCACCACAGGCGCAGGGCCTCACCAATCGGTACCCGATAGTCCTTGTCGCCGTGGATGACGAGCATCGGGGTGGTGATGGCGTCGGCGAAGCGGTGCGGTGAGTTGGCGTCTGCCATCTCGTGGGTCATTTCGCGGGCCCAGTAGTACGACGTGTCGGTGGTCGCCAACGCCTCGTCGAGCGCCCACAGCGACGCGTGGGTGACGATTGCTGCGAATCGGTCGGTGTGCCCGGCTATCCAGTTGGTCAGGTAGCCGCCGAAGGAGCCGCCCATGGCGGCGGAGCGGCCGGCGTCGATGTCGGCGCGCGCCTGCGCGGCGTCGGTGATCGTCATCAGGTCGGTGTACGGGGCGTCACCCCATGCACCCCAGCCGCGCCGGATGAAGTCGATGCCGTATCCGGTGGACAGGGCGGGGTCGGGCAGCAGGACCGCGTACCCGTGGGCCACGGCGATCCACGGGTTCCAACGCCAGGACCACGTATTCCAGGAACGAAGCGGCCCGCCGTGGATCCACAGCAGCAGAGGCGCGGGCGAATTCGCGCTGGCCAGTTCCGGCAGCGCCAGCCAGGCGCGCAGCGACGTGCCATCTGCGGCGGTTGTGGTGACCTCCTCCAGCCGTCCCGGTACCCCGAAGCTGGCGCCGAGCGCCTCGGTCGGGCCAGGCAGGAGCTCCACCGCCGACGCCCGATCAACGGGGATCCGAACCGGGGCGGGCGGACTGTTGATGGACGAGCGCAGCGCGTAGATCCAGTGCCCGTCCGGCGATACCTGGATGTCGGTGTAGGCGCCGTCATCGTGGGTCAACCGGGTGAGGTGTCCGGTCGCGGCGTCCACGTGCCACAACGGCGAGCGTCCGTGATCGTCGGCGGCCACGACCAACGCCATACTGTCCGGCGTCCAGCGGGCGGACTGGGGCCAGCGGTCCCAGGTTTCGGTCAGTGCCTGAACTGGGCCGCCGGTGAGCGGGACGATCCCCATCCAGCAGTCGCCGGGATCGTGCGGTGCGGACCGCCGGCGAACGACGACCGCAACGTTCGTCCCGTCGGGGGAACAGCGCGGCGATTCGTACTCGTGGTCGACGTCGTCAGCCAGCGTTCGGCGTTCGCCGGTCGCCACGTCGATCGTCACCAGCGTGTACCGCTGGGACCCAGCGGGTTCGGCGACCGCCCACACCGCGACCACGGTGCGGCCGTCGGGCGCGATGTCCCAGCTGCACTCGTCGTCCAGCGCCCGACCGACGTGGCCGGTGAGGTCGCGCAGATCCAGTTGGGCATCCCCGAGGGTGGCGTCCTCGGCGAAGTCGGCGACCAGCAGACGGGTCCGTTCCGGCCCAAGATCGTGATCCCAGTACCGGACCGGGTACTCCTCGTGCAGGATCGCCGAGACCCCCGCCTCCTTCCGCGTCGCGCGGATCTTCTTGTCATCGGCCGCGTCGGCGGACGACGGCATCATCGCCGAGCCAACGACGACCGTCCCGGCCCCGCTCACGACGACGCCACGCACGCCCCCTGGCGGGCAGGCGACCACGCGGGCATCGCCGCCGATCGCCGGCTGCAGCCACAATGCTGCCCTCGGCCCTTCGTCGGTGTCACCGTCGGGCTCCGGCCGTGCCGACACGAACAACAGATCACCCGACGGCGTGAAGGCGGCAGCCGACTCGCCCTGGCTGCTGCGGGTCAGCCGCCGGGCCGGCCGCGCCCCGTCCGGGTCGACCTCCCACAACGCCGTGGTATAGCGGGTCTTCTTGCGATCGGGCCGCGCCACTCCCACGACAAGTCGACGGCCGTCCGGCGACAGCCACAGCCCAGCGACCCGCGGTAGACCAATGTAGGCATCGAGATCCGCGAACGGATCGCCGGGTTGCTCATCTGCGTTGGCATCGGTGACCACCACGCCTTTGTACCACCGCACCCCGCTGCCAGAAACGTCAGAACATCTGCCGAAAGAAAGGCCGCGCTGAAGCAGGCGTCCTCGGCGCTGCAGCAGTATCCCGTCCGCACCAGCCGATGCACCTCACGACATCCACATCTGCCGCTGTCCAGGCACTAACGGTGCCCAAGTCCTGACCAACCGGCCTCCCACACAGTGGTGGCCTACGGCGCCCGGATTGCGGTGCGCCGGCCGCCCCGATGACTCGCGAGTCGGCGCGGGCCGACGACTGGCGTTCTGAGCCATCGCGGCGGCTGCGGCGGCCGAGCACCACCAACACCGGCCAGGCCACGGCTGCTGGTGGGTCGGCTGGCCGGAAGGGCATGATCATCTCTTCGGCCGTCGAGGCGGCCGTCCTCGGGTGCCCGCAGAGTCGACTGGTTGTTGCGGTTGCCGTGCGGTGGCCGTCGCTCACCTCGTGTGATTCGAGGCGTTGCCAGGGTGACATTTCAACACCCACGTCGGAAGAGCGCGCAGGAACTGCAAACATTGATGAGCAGTGCGCGTCATGCCTTGCCAGGTCGAGAGCGCCGCGTCCGGCCAAACATCGCATGGAGAGTGCCGTCGGTGGACCACGAACGGTTGAGCGCCCTCGACACTGCCTTCCTACGCCTGGAATCCCCGCAGGCACCCATGCATCTGGGCGCCCTGGCCATTTTCCAACCGCGGGAGAAGATCCCGCCCGCCCGGCTCGCCGCGGTGCTCGGCGAACGCGTCAGGCGGATACCGGCGCTGCGCCAGCGCGCCCGCACGACCTGGTGGCCACCTGGCGGCGCGGTATGGACACCCGACACAACGTTCGACCCGTCCCAGCACATACGCGTCCACCAGCTGAAGCGAGCCAAGAACGCGATGACCGTGCTCGCCAGCGAACTGATGGCCGAACCCCTCGACCTCAGCCGCCCCTTGTGGCAAATACACCTGATGACCGGCCTACCTGAGGGCCGCTTCGCGCTACTGATCAAACTTCACCACGCCATGGCCGACGGACTCCGCGCGGTTGAACTGGGCCTTCGCCTGTTCGACGGATTCACCGACCACCAGCCAAACCACCCCCAACCGGACTCGACCACAGCCATGGCGCCACCCACCCCGACGGCCGTCCAGGCAGCCGCCGAGCGAGCGACCCGAGCGGCACATGCCATCGCCGACGTCGCCCGTAGCGCCAAGCGCATTCCCCGCACACTCAGCCTCGCCGCCAGCAGCGCGGGGATCGCCGCATCCCTGCTGTCGAACGTACGCCTCGCCGTGTTGCTGCCATCAACACTCGGCAGTTCCCTCCACGACACCATGCACGCCATCGCCCGCACCGCCGCAGCACCCAAGACGCCACCACGAACGGCACGATCCCTCGCCCTCCTCCGGCTCAACACCCATGACGTCCGGCACGTGCGCAAACACTACGGCGGCACCGAGCACGACGTCCTGCTGGCCGTCATCACCGGCGCGCTGCGCCGCTGGCTCGTCGCCAACAACCAGCGCCCCGAGAACCTCAACATCCGAGCGCTCATCCCGGTCAGCCGACGCGGCCGCACCACCCAGCCACAACGTCACAACGTGCTGTCCGGCTACCTGTGCGATCTGCCGATCCAGCAGGACGACCCGATCACCATGCTGCACCACGTCCGCGCCGCGATGGATCGCCACAAGGCCGCCGGATTCGCCCGCGGCCCAGGCGCGTTCCCCGTGCTCACCGAACAGATCCCGGTTCCCGCACAACACCTCACCATCCCCCTCCTGCGCCGTGCCGGCCCGCTGCTGTTCGACACGATCATCACGAACGTCCCGGTCCCCTCACGACCGATAACACTCGCCGGGGCCCCACTCCACCACGCGTATCCCATCGCTCCCCTGGCCCACGGCCAGGCACTCGGCATCGCACTGTCGACCTACCGAGAATCGGTCCACATCGGACTCCACGCCGACCACCGGGCCGTGCCAGACCTCAACCGCCTCGCCAACGCCATCCCGACCGCGCTCACCGCCCTGGCCCATGCCATCAGCCCGGCACCCTGACCGGTCAGCCGCCCGACGCACACAGCTGCCACCCGGACGACCAGTACGACACAAAACAGCCATACCTGAAAAATCACCGGTGCGGGCCGAACCGCTGCGGCCGACCCGCCCAGCGCGCGAGATTCACGCACGTTCTCGGTGAGGAACCGGTGGAAGCTGCAGTAACAAACTGCGCGGCCTCGGACGCGGGTGTCCGTTCTCGACGATGCTGTGAACTTCCCGCTTCAGATGAAGCGCTACCCGAGAAGTCCGACCGTAGTTGAGAGCTCTGGAGGTCGCCCTACAGACGCGCGGTACTGGATGAGTCGCGAGCGCGCTCGAGTCCGGCGGGCCGACCCGGTCGTACTGATCGCCCCGCTCCCCCGCTGCGGTCGTCGTGCTGGCACGCAGTGACAGCCGGGACAGCACGAGGACGACCGCGTAGCCACTTCGGTGGCCGGCGCCGACTCGCCCTACCAAGCCGCGGCGGGCGGCGAAAACCAGCATGACTCCGCGATGGGTCGCCTCCAGAGTCGGGGAAGCAGGCTATTCAGGTACCGCTCGACCCGGACACGCGGGGCAGCGTCACCGGCAGCCGGATCAGCTTACGCAGGAAGCTCCACCCGGGAGTTGGGTCGTCGGCGTGGCACAGCGCCTCGGCGTCGACGCTCGCATACGCGCCGTTGATCTGGGCGGCGACCGCGACCAGGGTCGCCGCTGCGTTCACCGAACTCGCCCGGGCGATCTGACGCGGACCCGATACGGATTCCACGCGTCCGCCAATCCCGCAACGCAACTGTGAGTCTCGGCGCTCCGCCCAAGTCGGATGCCAGGTCGCAGCGGTTGGGGTCGCAACGGATGTGGACGTGGCAGGCCTCAGCGACGCAGACTGGGGCCGTGACGTCCCGGTACATTCCGCTGGCGCTGGGCGAGGTCGGTTGGCTCTTCCCCGCCCTGACGGAACGGACGGAACACGACCGGGTTCGTGAGCTCTTGCAAGCCGCCGACGAAACTCTCTATCGGCTGGGGCAGCAGCTCGGTGCACGACCCGACGCTCAGCTCTGGGGCGTCCCACTGCACCGCTTCCACTATCAGCGGCTTGGGCCCGAACCGGAGTTCCCGGTCACGATCCTGGCCGGCGAGGGTGGAGCAGATCAGATCTGGGTGGACATCCTCTGCGCCCCGGTGGGCCGCGGACCGTACCATCGGCCCGGACCACCGTGGCAGGTACACACCACGATCTCGCTCAGTTGTGACTCCCACCCGACCATCTGCGGCGTCCACCAGGTCGACGCCCGGACCGGGCCGCCGGTCGAGACCCCGATCGAGGCCGCCACCGAGGTACAGGCTGCCGCCGCATGGCTGCTGCAACGACTGGCCGCCGAGACTGCGGACTCACTCCGAAAACACGACCCAAACCGCGGACACCCGCCGCCACCTCGACGCCGCGACTGACCCGCTGGCGACCATGGACAGGACCTCTGCGTGCCCGGAGCGAGGTCCGCGTTCATGCCACCGCCGCCTGCGATGGCCGCGACAACCGTGACGCTGGCAGCGCGTGGTCCAGAGCCGTAACCGCCGCGCTGGGGGCAATCGGTGCGGCCGTCGTGCTGATGCGTCGAGCTGGCTCCATCCCTGGGCGAGCTGCAGGCGGCTCAAGCGTCGAGCTTCTTGAGTTCGGCGACCGCGGCCTCCTTGGACTCGACCTGGCGTCCGACTCCGCCGCCGACCACCATGACGCTCCAACGGGTGCCTTCCGGCGAACGGACAGCCGCCGCAAGGACCTCACCGTCCGGCCTGACCGCGAGGACGTGCGTGCCCTTGTCGATGAGCTCCGGTGTGCCCACTGCGCCACCGTAGCGCCAAGTTAGCTCCGCCGGCGGCCCCGCCCACCCGCCGCTTCGGTGCCTCCCCAAGGCCGAATCGACGGTTTCGGTCCGCTTACCGTTGCGGTAGGTGTAGTTGGGTGTACGAGCCAACCTGCCGTAGTGCATCGCCGGCGGCTTCGGCACCGAGCGGTCCTGTGGGTGCTCTTCGGCGTTTCCGAAGAGGTCACGCCCACGCGAACGCGCTGGTCCTCGCCTTGATCACTTCCTGCTTGCCGTCGGTCAACTGGCGGTGACGTAAGTGGTGACCACTTCGGAGTTCCGCTCCCGAGCAAGGTGCAGACCCGCGTCCATGCCTTACGGCCACGGCGATCGCGGGGCGTCTGGCCAGGTTGTCTCGACGCCCGTTGAAGTAGGTTCAGCGTAGTACAACGCTTAGGTGTGAACCATGTGGCTGCACCGCCTCTGACCTGCCGCGATGCAACGACGTGCGCAAACGTGGGAGCAGTTCAGCGCGGTACGGCGCGGTTTGGGGAGCCGTTGCGCTCCCGCTTTGCCCCCCGTCCGGTGGTGGACGTTCGCCGACGGCGGGCGGTGTCGCCGGTGGCGTCGGCGCCCACACGCGCATCCGGGTGACGGTTCGGACCTGCTGGCGACGGCGGGCAGTCGCCCAACTGGAACAGGAGTCCGGTCCCTCAAGGTTGATCGCAGCTGCGACTGCGGCTGCGGGAAGTCTCGGCCCACCGCTCGACCTCGTCCAGACCACGCCGGTACACGCCCGAGATACGCTCGACCGCTTCGCGCCCGAGCGGCAGGCGCAGCGGCACCTCGTCGCTGTGTGCGAGGGACACGATGATCTCGGCCGCCCGCGTTGGGTCACCTTCCTGGCGGCCGTCGGTCCCGGCCATGTCCGCGCGGACGGCGGCGAGCAAGTCGCGGTACGTTTCGGACGCCTCAGTGAATTCGAGCACGTCGGCGGCGTTGAAGTCGGTCCGGAACCGGCTCGGTTCGACGATCATCACGCGGATCCCGAACGGTGCGACCTCCCCGGCCAGGGCCTCGGACCAGCCTTCGAGGGCGAACTTCGACGCAGAGTAGGCCGATACGCCGGGAAACGACATCCGCCCGCCCTGGCTGCTCATCTGCACGATCATCCCAGCGCCCCGGGTACGCATCGCGGGCAGCGCCGCCCGCACGAGCGCGGCTGGGCCGAACAGGTGCAGATCCATCAGCTCGCGCAGCTGCGCGTCACTGACCTCCTCGACCGCTCCGACCACGGCCCGGCCCGCGTTGTTGACGAGAACGTCGAGCTGACCGAAGCGGTCGAGGGTGGCCCGCACGAGCGACGCCGCCGCAGCGATGTCTCGGGCGTCGAAGTTCGCGATCAGAAAGTTGTCGGGGTATTTCGCCGCTAGGTCGGCCACGCTGTCCGGCCGGCGTACCGCCGCCACCACATGGTCGCCCGCGGCGAGCGCCGACTCCGCCAGTGCTCGCCCGAAACCGCGGGACGCACCGGTGATGATCCAGGTCTGTGTCGTCATGGCAGCGACGCCATGGCTTTGAGCGCGCGCGAACGCAAACGCAAACGCAAACGACGCTGACCCTGGCGTGCGACGAGTTCGTTTGTCAGGGCTAGGGGCAGGAGGCGTCGCGCCGCTATGTCGGTGACGCGCTGGGCTTCGGGTAGACGTTGGCGACCCGTTGCGCGTAGGCCTCGACGTCCCAGGAGGTGACGCCGCCCGACCGGTCGATGGCGAGGCTGAAGGGTCCGGGGTCAGAAGGGCCCGTCTCGGTGCCGGGCGGGAACGACGTCCGTCCAACGGCCCACTTGCCGATGCACTCGCATTTGTGTGTCTGGGCGAAGCCGGTCTTTCCGCTCACACGGATCGACACGGTGCCGTCGCCGGCGCATCGCGCCCGAAGGAAGAACGTCCACCCCTCGGGCCTCGGAACCTCGGGCGGCGGACTGACGGGGAACGTGCCTTCGATGTGTGCGGCGCCGTCCGTCGTCGAGCTCCAGGCGCCGACCAGCACGTCGTTGGCGCCGGGGGTGGCCTCCGTCACCGGGACGGCCGGGCGCATCGCGCCGGCGGTGCAGGCGGTCATGCCGGCCGCCACCACCGCTGCCGCGAGGAACCGTGCAACCACCATGGGTGTCATGGCGGCAGGGTACGGCGCGCGGCGCGATCGCGTGGCCCTCCTCCGCGCCGGTACCGGCGAGCAGCCGGCGTGGACGGCAGTGAGCGCAGCGACCTCCGGGTGGGGTGGCAGCCCGGCGCAGGCTGCCAGTGTGCCCCGTCAGCGGCCGGACGCTTCGGGTGCACTCATCTGACGAATACACTGCACGCGGCGGCTACTCCAGTGGCGACTACCTGCGCGCCGGCGCCCTCGCCCAGTTCTCCCCGGTCATGGACTGAGATCCACGCCGACGGCAGCTACGTCAACGCGTTCGTGCTCCGGGTCAAGAAACAAGAAGGCCATCGGCCCACGGCGTCGTCGCCGGCCCTCGCTGGCGCAGGTGTCCGGGCATGCCGATGAGCGCGCACGATGGTTCCATGATCAATTTCGACCACCGCCGTGCGCCGCCCTGCGCCGCCCGAGCAGCAAGCTCAGGAGGCACTCAATGGATATCCATGATCCTTATGCATGTGCATTCCCAGACCGGCCGCCGCATTATAACGGTCTTCCCAATGCGCTGGGGCTAGACCATGCTCCGGGCACCACCAGGTAAAACGGCCGGCATGCCGACCGCCTTCGATTAGGTCGACGTGGTCCGTCAAATGGTGGACGTTCTCAACTACCCCGCCCAGCAGGTCATCGTTACATTTGAGACACTTTCTGACCGCAGGGATCCTCGCGTCGAAAGCGAAGGTTCTTTTGGATGACTCGTGGTAGAAATCAAGACTCATCAGGTTTCTCGGTAGTGAATGGCCAAATCGCGACAAAAGGTCGGCGAACGTCTCTGGCGCAATATCAAGCAGCTTCTGTATGCCCTGGCTTGGCACCGGCCAAGCTGCACTCGGAGGCGCCAGCAGGAAGTCGATCATTTCGTCAGCGACTCTCGCCATCTGATCCCGATCCAGCAATCCGAACGGATGACCGCCGACGTCATCTCCCTCCCAGCCGCCAAACCTATCCACAAATGCTTCTAGCGCGTCCGGGTATCGCCTGTACCAGAACTTCTGGACGTTCACCGAGATATTCCATGCCATGAACTCGGCAACGGCGACGATGTTGTCCATCGTCAGCGGCTTATCATTCGCTTCAAGTATCTCCCTATACGTCGCCGGATTTAGAATGGGGATTCGCCGCCGACGCGACGAATCTGAGGGTCTGCGGAAAATCGACATGACGACCCCTTCAAGGACGTCGAGGCTGGTCAACTTGGACCTTCCGATGGCGTTAGCTAGTCAACGTTGTATCGAGATATCCTTCGGAACGGCATCCCACAAACGGTCCACTGCTCGACCCGCGGGATGGCGCTCGCCGAGCATGTGCTGGCGTCGATCAAGCCAGGCACCGTCGGTGGACCCGCTTGACCGGGTGGGCGCTCATGCCGCTGATTGGGCGTCAGTTCACACGAGCAGTGAAGCTCGGATTTCCTGTGGACCTCTCCGGCGGTCAGTGGATAACCGTCGCCCGGTGAAGCATGCCAGGCGGTACAGCTACGTTGGGCCGCCTGAACTAAGCGCGACCGCAACTGCGTGGCGAGGGTGGACGCTGTGGCCGTCGATACAGCTACCGCCCTCGCGCGGTGGCTTGCGGGGCGCGACCGCGGTGAACTCGCCGAGCCCTTCACCTTCGTCGTCGCGCCCGACGGCGAACTGAGGTTGGCGCCCCGGCGCTCCGAACACGTCGCGCTGGCCGGTGGACACGACGTCCTCGCAGCCGGCGAAATCGCGTTCGCTCCCGCCGTCTCCGGCTGGCACGTGGTCCAGGTGACCAACCAGTCGACCGGGTACTGCCCCGATCCGGACTCCTGGCCAGCCGCCGGCGAAGCGCTCGACCGAATCGGTGTACGGCATCCAGTCGACTTCACCGACAAGGTCATATTCCGACGATGCCCGGCCTGCGGCGAACGCAACGTCGGGCGGGACAACGATTTCACCTGTGCCCAGTGCGACAGCGACCTGCCTGCGCAGTGGAACTTCGCCCCAGTGATCAACAATGATGCGCAGCGGCACGGCCCTTCCGTCGACCGCGTACAACGTCCAGCCCCGAGGACGAACCCCTTGATCAGCTGCGCGCACATGCCGCGATCCGCGCGGATCCGAAATAGTGAACTGGTCTCAGGGTGCATGGACACTACGGTGCGGCACTCCGCGCTCAGTCGTCGTGGCTCGTGCAGATGCAGCTCGGTCGAGGTGATGACGCCAGTGGGGTTGTCCGGACCGAACCCGTGCCGGTGTCTTGATTGACGATCGTGACAATGGTGGAGGCCGGCGACTGGGCAGTGGAGCTTCCGAGTCCGCTCCTGCTGCACGATGGCAAGCACGTCTGGGTCCAGGGCGCGACGGTCTGGGCCCGAAACCGGAGCGGCGACGTGGTCTGCTATCCGGGAGACGGTTATTGGCTGTGCCGGTAGCGATCCGCTACCAGACGCGCGAGTTCCTATCGCATACGCATCTGCCGCTGATCGAGCGTTTCGCTATCGGGTTCAGCGGATCTGGCGCATGACGCTGACGATAGCGGCGACCACGTCGAAGGATGCCGGGCCTGTACCTCGGATCCACAGCAACGGTGGGAATCCGCCCTGGACCCAGCCCGAGGCGGGGAGTTCGCGAGGCCATGGCAGGCCGGGGGTCAACGTCGTCGCTTCGAAGTCGAAGAAGTCGATGTCTTCGTGGGGCAGCCGGTGCATGGCGAGGTAGTGGATGTCGCGGAGAGAGAGGTCACCTGAGGTTTCGGATGGATCGGGCGCAAGCTGAGTTCCATGGCGTCGGCCGAGCCGATGACGGAGACGGACAGATAGTCGAGCCCGTAGCCCTGGAACGAAGCGAGCGCGTCATGGACCGGGGCGAACACGTCGAGGTTGTCGCTCATGGCACAAGTTTCGATGATCACGCCGCCCCGGCGCGCCGTCCACCCACGGCCCGGTCCTGGAGGGTGCATTTCTCGCAGTCGCCCGCAGCGGATACCCGCGTCCGAGCATCGCGGTCTGGGCACTCGCGTAGCGTAACGATCGTGCGGTATGTCTTCGTGCGATGCATGGACGGTCACTACTTTCTGGTGGTCGATAATCCTTGCGTCCTCTGGACGGTTCGTACCCCGAGGTCGCCGACGCTGTCGCCGGCCACCTCCGGACAGTGAACGAGGAAGTCACCCTCGCGGCCTTGGGCCGCACAGGGCTGCCGGCGGCCCCGCTCGACGATGTCCTTGTGCTCGAGTTGCCGAACTCGGTGGCACCGCCGTGGCTGCTACGGCCGTGGTTCGATGGAGATCAGCAAGCCAGGTGACAGCAGCGCGACGCTGAACCCCAGAGCGGAGCGACGTCGCCTCCCCGGTCGCCACTTCGGCGATTCCGAAGAGGTCACGCCCTCACGAATACGCTGGTCCTCGCCTTGAGCGATTCCAGCTGGTCGCCGGCTCAGCTGGGAGCGATGTAGGTGGTGACCACTTCGGTGGACTGCTCCCAAATCCACTCCCCCGCAAGGTGCAGACCTGCGCTTGTCCCTTACGGCCACGGCGATCGCTGGCCGCCCGCGCGTCGCGGGCGGCCAGCGATCGCCGCCGTGAGCAGAGCGTGCCGCTGTAGCTCCGCGAGGTAGGCCGCGATCTGCCTGTGCAGCGGGTTGCGCGGGTGAAGAGGTTGCAATACCGGAGCCGATGCCCACATCGGCTCAGCCGACCAACGCTAGCTCCTCGGCCCGCTAGCCCCGGCAACACCGCTGAACGGCTAGTCCGAGTTCCGCATGTAGACGGTTTCGGCCGTTGCCACACCGGAGAAGGCGATCGTCCTCGTACCTACCCGCAGATGGCTGTCGTCGGCGAATTCGACCTGTACGCCGTCGACGCAGACCACATCGACCCGACTCTCGCGCACCAGCCAACCGGTGGTACGCAACCGGTAGCAGGTGTCGTCGTAGCGCAGGCTGTACACGGACCGGGCGTACAGCGCGTGCCGTCCGTCCGGCGTGACCGCTACTTGATGCGCCGAGGAGCGTTCGAGTATGCCTGTCTCGACGACGTTGGCGGCCGCGGCCGCGATGACGGCGAATGGCGCGAGCACCCCGGCGAACACGGTCAGCACGCGCGCCACGACCTTCCCGTCCGACACCCGCCAACTCGCCGCTGCCAGCAGCACCAGCCCGGCTGCGAAGATCAGCGCTGCGCGGGACAGCCGCTCCAGCGGCGCAAGCGCAACCAGATGCCACGACCCGACGTGCGCTTGGAACTGCACGGCAAGGTCGAACGCCAGCATGACGGCGCCAGTCACGAGCGCCATGGTGGCCGGAATGCTCCGAGTGCTCATCACCATGCATATGGTCGACCGATTCGCATCTGCCGTCGACCCGACCGGCGAATCTCCACAAACTCAGCGCGCAGGCCGAGCATCAGCGAGGCGCGCGGCCCAGTAGGCGTGATCGCGCGGCAGGTACGTCGCAACGGCTTCCGCATTGACGAACACCGGTCGCCGTCGAACGTCCGGCATGGTGACCGAATCTGGCCGCCGACCGTGAGCGCGAGGTCGGCGAACTCCGTCACGCCGAGTGACGAGCGTCCGGTCCGGCCGGTGCGCGGACATGCCGATGAGTGTGCACCGGATCTTGGACGAGCGGCGTCCGTCGGTCGGGGTCGACCAGGTGGTGACGTGAGTGACAGTGCTCGGCACGTCCCGATCGGAGGGTTGTGCGGTGTTTTCGTGTTGGATGAACAGCTCCGCTCCGGTCTGATCATCGACTGCCGTCGCGGCTTGCTGGCGGTCCCTACAGTGCGGACATGTCGAATGACGGTGCATCCGACACGTCGGGCCTGGAATGGGCGTTGGCGGGGGCCATTCTCGGTCTTCTCCTGTTCCTCTTCGGTGTCTGGCAGGTTCGGACCTTGACCTGGGAAAAGGCCACGGCGACGGTCGGCGACTGCGGGTACTCCAGGAAGCCGTCCGCCAAGAGTTCGGGCAATCGCTACTGCGCGGTCATCTGGCAAAGCGGCGGCCGGCAGCACAGCGCGCACATGCCGGCCGACCAGGACATGGCGCCCGGGGCGCAGAAGACCGTTTTCGTCAACGGCGACGAGGCAAGCGTGGGTCCTGGCCTGTGGGGGTCGGGTAGCTGCTGCTGCGGTGCGGTAGTCCTGCTCATTGCGGGCCCCATGGCGTGGCGCCTCCGCCGATCCTGAGGCACCTCCGCCCCGGCTGAGGTTGCGTCGCACGCCGCGTGGCTGCCGCGCTTACATCCGACCATCACCGGCACGTACATCCCAAGAGGTACACCGGAACTTGGCCGTAATTGCGGCCAAGAACGGCGGCCCGGCGGCGTTGCGGTTTCGCAACTAATCAAGATTGCCTGCCGCCCGCCATTCTGGCTTCGCTGGCCACAGCGCACCGCCTCCGGCGTGCGTGGCCCACGCTGCTCACCGCGGCCGTCTCGAGCGGTGCACTGCGCGCGTTGCTGTGGTAGGTGGTCAACACCGCCGCAATCAGCATCTGGGCTGGCGCCGCAGACGACACGGGAGTCGTGGGCGCGCTGATTCGCCGCTGGTCATGCGACCGCGGGCCGGATGGTGCTACGCGTCGTTCGTGGTGGTTGGGGGCGCGCTGGTGGGCTCGGGTGGTGGAGCGGTGACTGGCGATGCGGCGACAGGTGGGAAATGGACCGAAGGATCGGGGCAGACCATGTACGGCACCGGCAACGGGTAGCCGGCGCCGGGATGGACAGCCGGCCAGCCCGGCGCCTGGGGTGCCGCGGTGCGCGGGACGAAGTAGCGGTGCGCAGGAGGCAGGGCCAGCAGCAGCACCACCACGCACGTCAACATGAGTACCACCAGCGCGCCGGCGCCGCCCGCCAGGAAGGACACCTCGGAGAACGGGTCCACATCCGAGTACAGGGTTTCGAGGAACTTTGACTCCTCCCACGGCACCTCGCCGGTCCCGGAGACATCGGTCCCGGAGACATCCGCGCTGTCGAACGCGAAGAAGAACGGCGCGACCAGGAACCCGCCGCAGCCTTGCAGCAGGCAGATCAGCAACTGCCCGCCCCCGGCGACGAAAACGAGGATCCGCGCGATGTTGCTGCCCCGCGAGACCGGCACCGCCGTCGCGGCGAGCCAGACCGCCAACAGGAGCGTCGGTACACCGAGGATCAGCGATGTGAAGACGTTTCCGGACCGCTCCGAGCTCACCTCGGCTGGGTCCGCGTCGGGCACCAGCGCGGCGGCTCGGGAGATCTCGTCGTCGAAATGCACAGCGTACGCGACGACCAGCCCGACAAGGCCGAGTAGCAGAGCAACGGCGGCGAGTTGGAACCAGAACGCGACAGTCACCTGCGCGGGCCGGGCCGGACGTGCGGCATCGACGGTCATGGCATGCGACAGTACGGTGGCCGCGTCACACCGGACATGCCCGTTCGGCCAGAAATGGATCAACCCTCGACCGTGTACCGCTCCCACCGTCGTCCGCGGGCCGGGCCATGCTTGCGCCCAGCGCCACGGTCACTGCGGTACCGAGACGACCGACCTGGTTCAGCGCCGTGATCGAGATCGTCCCGTGTCCGGAACCTGGATCGTCCGCAAGAAGGGCCGGAACTTCGGCATCGCGCTGGCGTCGGACACCTGGGTCGCACGCACCGCCCACCGATCGACTCGACACGCGGCTGGTGACGCACCGTAATGTATGGCTGCGTTTCCTGTCCCCACCGCCCACCTCGAGACCTCGGGCGACCTTGTTCTGCGGGCCGCGGTAGTGGCCTACCTCGGTCGCTACCGCGGCCAGACCCGGCAGCACAGCGAATCGGACCTGCGGGTCTTCCGACGCTGGTGCACCGATCACGAGCTCGATCCGCTCGCGGCGGTCCGGATCGACATCGAACGCTACGTCCGCTGGCTGCTCGGTGGGCGGATGGATCGCCATGCCGCCTCCCGGCGGCTCAGGCACCTGGCCGCGGCCGCCGGCGTGCGGATGCCCAGGATGCACCCGCATATGCTCCGGCACACGTTTGTCACGACCATGCTGGACGCCGGTGTTAGCCTCCGCGACGTACAGATCACCGCCCGCCACGCCGACCCCCGCACCACCGTGCGCTACGACCGCGCTCGCACCAACCTCGACCGCCACCCCAACTACATCCTCGCCGCCCACATGGCGTCCGGAACCTGACCCGCGGTTCGCGACCATGCCGAGATGAGAGAGGCGTTCGTATGGTGAGTCACCGCAGTGCTGCTGCGAGTTCGGCGGCGTTGTCGAACGCGGGTGCCGCCCTTTCGGATTCGTCTTCCGTGAGCGTGACGGACTGGGCGCGGGCCAGCATCTCGGCCGCAGTCTTTGGATCGTGCAGCACCATCGCGAGTTCGGCGCGGTAGACCAGGACCTCTACCTGCTCGACCGGGTCGTCGTCGGCGTACGGGCGGGCCAACGCGCTGTCGAGGATCCGAACGGCCTGTCCGACGCTTCCCCTGGAATCGGCCTGCACGACAGCATTCGCTAGGGCCTTGGCCAGCCGCCCGGCAGGCGTGGTGGCCGGCATGGGCGCGGTGGCGGCGTCCCGAAAGACGCGGATCCAGTTGCCGCCCGGGTCGATGACGCTGAATCCGCCCAACCCGTCGGCGTTCTTCCGCGACCTAGGCCGGGTCATCCGCGGCGTTCCGGACACCAGCACCTTGCCGTACGCGGCACGCATGCCGGCTGCGAATGCCCGGTGTAGTCCCTCGATGTCCGCGGTGAGTACGAGACAGGAGCCATAGGACTGCTCCGGGTCAAATCCGGCGATCTCGAAGAACTGTAGATGCAGGTCTTCCCGCTGCACCCCCACACACGCGTTGGGCTTGCGTTGCTTGTACGTGGTACGGAAACCGAGAACTCCGTAGAAGGCTTCAATGTCGTCAATGGATGCGCACGGCAGCAGGGGAACGGTCACCTCGTTGGTCATGCCTCCTTCCTAAGCGTCGCAGGGTGTCCGTCGCACATGGAAATAGCCGATCATCGCCTTCGGTCATCCGATCGGCTGATAACCCTGAACGCAGCGCCGACGAACCGAGCCATCGGCGGTGCCTTCCTGACTGCCATACCGCTCGCCAAGATCAGGCGCCCGGATCTGCCGCGTACAGCGTGCGTTCATGCCGGTCTGAAGGTATCGGCGGATTGACGCGCGGTTGCTAAAAGCCTTTGTGGAGCGTGTCAGGCGGGCTCAGGTCGATCGGGTTGGGGCCGGTCAGCACGCCACCCTCTACGGGTAGCGTGTGTCCGGTGATCCATGCGGCGTCGTCGGAGCCGAGGAACGCGACTGCTGCCGCGATGTCCTCTGGCTCGCCGACGCGGCCGAGCGGGTACATCGGCTTGAGCTTCTCCAGCGCGTCCGACTGGGAGTCCCAATTCGGTGTCCGGATGGTGCCGGGGGCGACTACGTTGAAGCGCACGCCGAGCGGACCGTACCGGGCGGCGTAGTTCTGCGACATTGCGATCTGGCCGGCTTTCGCCGCGGCGTACTCCACGTTGCCGAAGGCCGCGATGCCGTTTACCGAGCTGATCGTGACTACGTTGCCGCGAGTCCTCACCAAGTGCGGGATAGCCGCCTGAATGCAACGGGCGGCGCTGACGAGGGTGAAGTCGAGCTGACGGTGCCAGTCCTCGGCTGAGGTGTCCTCGGGCATCGACGTGACGATGCAGCCGCCCGCGTTATTCACCACCAGATCGAGCCGGCCAAACCGCCCGACCGCCGCGGCGACCGCGGCGTCGACGTCGGCGCGTGAGGTGACATCGACCTTGACCCCGAGGGCGTGCTCCGCGCCGACCTCCTCGGCCAGCGCTGCGACCGCGTCCTCCCGCAGGTCCGTGATGACCACCGCACCGCCCTCGGCGGCAACCCGCCGTACGACGGCCTGCCCGATGCCCTGTGCCGCCGCCGTGACGAGCGCGACCTTGCCCTCGAATCGCCGCACCACTCCTCCAGAATCTTTGCCGCCATTCTCCCCGCGATCCAGCCCCGGCCTGGCGGCACCGGGACCGCGGCAGAGCACGATCAAACCACCGCCCGCGATCGCCCCGTCCACCACACCCAGACCAGCCGGCCACACCCAGGCCGACCGTCGTGAGCAGCCGATCGGTGAACACCATCGCCGCGGCATCCGCTCATGCCGCCGAGCGTGCCAAAGGCCAGGTGACGGTGGGGGCTCAGTGTCCTTGGGTCTCGTAATACGCCCGACTGAAGTTCCGGGCGGACAAATCCGTGGTGCGCACGGCCCAGTACAACAGGGCCCCGTCACCCCAACCCATGTCGACGTCGGTGTCCTCGCTGACTTGCAGCAGCGCCGTCCACATCGCCGCCTCGGCGGCGAACGCCGCGCCCTGGTAGTTGTAGTGGCCGAGCGCGGCCCCGGCCGCCTGGTACACGATCGAATTCTGGACAGTGCAGGCGTATCCACCGATCTGATGGTCCGGTTCACCGCGATCGACCACCACCCGATGCCGCCACAGCGCATCCTGGAAAGACTGCCCATCGCACTGCTGCCCCCAGACGAGCTGATCGGCCTGCGCGAAGCTGCCGAACTGCGCCATCAGCACCGGTTCACACCCGTGCGGCCAGGTGAGCACCGTGCGGGCGGCCAGCCGCTTGAGTGGGTACACGTAGGTGCCTGACGGCGGACGTCGTCGGCTCACCGCCGTGCCAGGCGGCACGTAGATCAGCCGGGCTCCCGGGTCGGGATCGCGAGCGGACTCCGGCCCTGGTCGAAAAAACAGCAGCGATCCCGCCAACGGCAGATCAATGTCAACCTCGTAGCCGACCAACCGGTCGAACCCGATCGCCAACACCAACGACAGCGGCTCATCGTCAGCCCACGTCGGCCACGGCATGCCGTCGGGCAGCGCCGGCTCTCCACCGAGCTGTCCAACCCGCTGATCATCTGGACCCGACGCGCATAGCCGGATCGCCGGCCGGAGCAGCGCCATGAACCGATCGGCGATCCCGGGCGCCAGCCACCGGCGGGCCAACTGTTCCAGCTCACCTCTACGCCCCGTCACCGCCACATCCTTACGCCACGCCAACCGCATCCACAACACCACGACCAACAAACGTTGCGGAACGGCGTGACCGACCCCAAGATCCAGATCGCACATCTGCCGCTGACCGCGCTCGCGCAGCGCTGCCGCTGTCCACGGATGCCGACCTGAGGACGTGCCGAAGTCGCGCAGGCAGCTCAGTGGACGGCAACGTCAAGCGGCGCTATGGCTCAGTCGTCCTCGATGTATCCGGTGGTGGGGCCAACGAGGGCCCGGAAGTTGCGGATGTGCTCCATGTGCTCGTCGAGCGACAGGTTCGGGGTCGGACTCACGCCGAATCCATAGCCGGGGTTCGGCCCGCTCAGCCGGTGTCCGGACATGGCCGACGTGCGCGCCTGACCTTGCTTCCGCTACGGTCTCCGGCGGCATCCGTTGCGACGATGGGCTCGGACGCGCGGTCCTTGGCGGGGGCGGTGCGCTGGTACCGTTCCTCGGCATGACCCGCCCGCTGCGGCGCTCGTCCTGGTGACGCTGAGCTGTGCCCTTCCACGCTTACGGCCCGTCCGTTGACGACATGGCGCTCCTCGACGCCCTGCGTCAGGGTGACGACCGTCCCCCGGAGCCTGACGAGCCGTTCTGGCGGGCGCCGTACTCGTTCCTGACGTCGGCGCTGTATTGCGGCGGGCGCCTGACCCCGGCCACGGTCGAGGGCGTGCGGTACCTCGTTCGGACGGTCGGCGAGCCCGGATTCGGCGGTGACGACCCGACCCTGCGCCATGCAGCCCTATGGTTCCTGCGCGACGTCGCCGGTGTCGCGCTCGCGGGCGTCGACCGGGCGGCGGCGTCCCGGCGGGACGACGCGGAGGTGCGGGAGTGGCTGGCCACATACCTGCGCGAGCCCCGCTCCGTTCTGGACCGGACGACGGCCGACGCTCCGGGGGAGGTCCTGCTGGCCGCGGCGCGCGCGGACTGCTTCGACCTGCTGCCCGAGGCGTTCGCCGCGGTCGAGCCGCTGCTGACCGTCCCGGCGCCGCGCCTGCGGATCCATGCGGCCTCGGCCGCGGCGATGCTGAGCCGCCATCCCGATCTGGAGGCGCACCGGCCTCGGCTGCTGGCGTACCACCTCGCGGAGTGCGTCTCGAACGACCCGCACCATCGCGCATCCATGCTGCTGGGCGCCGGCGAACTGAACGGGGCACCCAGAGCCTGGCTGCACGACCCACACCCCGGCGTGCGAGTGTGCGCCGCGCTCGCCCCGGCGCTTGCCGACGATGCCGACGCGACCGCGGTGCTGCAGGCGGAGGCGACCAGGAATCCGGCCGTCATCGACATGCAGGCGTTCGAGGGCACGATGGCGCTCGCGGTCCTGCCACACGCGGCGGCCGTGCTCGCCGAGCGGCTGTGCCGGCGCATCGGCGGCGATCGCGTCGGTGCCGTACGGCGCGACGTATCTCGACGTCGGCGACGAGCACCGGACGCAGGGCGCGCTGTGCGAGCCGTACCTGCGTGCGGTCTTCCCAGACGGCCTGCGATCGCCGTCGGCGGCCACGCCCGCGCAGCGCCGACTCGCCGCAATCCCCCTGGACCCAGCCCGAGGCGGGGAGCTCGCGAGGCCATGGCAGGCCGGGGGTCAACGCCGTCGCTTCCAAGTCGAAGAAGCCGATGTCTTCGCGGATTATTGCAGCGGCTCGAAGGTGCGTGCGGCCAGTGGCGTGCCATGCCCAACCTTTGGGCGAAGCTCTCCGGTCCGCATCGTCCTCATTCCACTGCCGGTCGGGCGCCTGTCTTGCATCCCGGTCAGGAACGCGTGGCGTCGTTCTTGAGGCTCCGCAGTTGTTCGGCCTTGCGTTCGACGTCTTGCCGCGAGTACGAGCCAAGCGCCGGGAGAGGCATGGAGTCGGCGTCATCATCGAGCAGGAGGGCGGGAGCGAAGAGCGGCAAGCCTCCTCGTACGTCGATCTGTACACAGTCGACCGACTGAATCCGGCTCCACGGTGTCAGTTGGTCGCGGCTGTCGAAGCCGCGGACACGGACACCCTTTTCGTCGATTACCACGCCGAGTCGAAGGGCTCGCCAGATCCCGGCCACGCCGCTCGTGATGAGTAGGCATCCGAGCACGATGCCCACCCAGTCGCGCTTCGCTACTACGTCACCGAACGTGAAATAGACGACGCCCAGCAGGGTCCACAGCGTGAAAGCCAGAACCAGGAAAGGGATCTGGATACGTGGTCTCATCACGATGCGGTTCATGGCTCGACATGCTACAGAGGACCGTTCCGGCGAACCGTGCACGCCAGTTACGCACTGTGACAGCAGAACCCGAGGAGGTCAGCCGACCGTCACCCTTCAAGTGAAGCTGATGTAACGGATCAAATGGAGGCCGACAGGCGGTGCACCGCTGGCTTGGCTGGTACCGGTCCCTTGGCCTGGACGGGCTGACCGACGGCTCGCACCGGCCGCCTGCCCATCCGGCCCAGACATCGCCGGAGGTGGATGCGGCGATCTGTGAACTGCGCCGGCAGCATCCGCGTTGGGGGCAGCGGCGCATCGAGTTCGAGCTGGGCCGAAACAGCCTGCGCGCCAGCCCCGCCTCGTGCTTGCGTCGGTTGTGGTTCATCGCACCGGCATTCCTACGACCTGGACGGGAAACGGATGATCAAGCACGGACTGTACTGGTGACCGTCAGCCCGGTCGCCTAGAAGCCCGAACGTCCCTTCGATCACCACTTCGGCGATTCCGAAGAGGTCAGGTCGTCGACCCACCGGCCTGACCGGACCTGGCCAGCAACACGTAGGCACTCCTCTTTGTCAAGCGCCGGTGCACGAACCCTCGGCCGGCGGGTGTCGAACCGCATGAGCCGATGACTGCCGATCATCCCACACTGCCGGGCCCAGGGGTCGTGTTCATGCAAGCCAACCGTCGCCTCAATGGGGCTCGTTCGCCGCGGATCGGCCGCGGCTGGCCGATGACGTCTGGCTGGTAGGACATCATTATGTATTGAGGGGCGGCGCTCAACGGCCGGTGGCGGCGCCCTTGACATCGCGCATTTCTAGTCGTGATACCGGCGCGAACAAACGGATCGCGTCCTCGAGCGTTCGAGTTTGGTCGGATCCGCGCTCGCGGGCGACATAGCCGTTGCGTTTGCCACACAACGAAGAGGCCCCGATGGACTCAATCACGGTCGTCGACCAATCGATCAGCGCTTTGAAACCGCACCTCCCCGTGCTACAAGATCCGGCGGCGCGTGCGCTGTACGAGACGATCGCGGCGGCTCTACAGCGTCGCGGGCAGGCGCATCTCCTCAACGGGTTGGGCACTCAGCGGGCCAACGAGTCTGAAATCAAGCGTGCCCTGCGGCAAGCGGTCCGTGACGAGCCGCATTTGGCCTTGTCTCTCAACCAGGCGGCCGTCGCCGCACGGTCGTCGGTACAGCATCATCCGATACCAGCACCAGCTAGAATTCCGACGCAGGCCCCCGCCGCACCGGCGGGCTACTCAGATCTACCGCCAGCCACGTACAGCCAACCGACGGCAAGCCAGGAGCCGATCGAGCCGATCGAGCCAATCGCTATAGCTGAACCGGCCCAGCCCTCGGTCACCGTAAACCGACCCGACCTCATTGCAGCGATTGACGCCACGCCGCCGGCAATCCGTCGGGAAATCCTCGTCGGGGCCGCTCGCTGCGTCGAACTCGTCGACGCAAACCTGCCTGACGACGAGGTGGTGAAGGCAGTCGCAAGCGCCTCCGTACGTCCGGACTCGGCCGTCAACTGCCTGCTCGTCCTCACCGACCGCCGGCTCATCTTCGTTGCACCGCGACCCCAGGCGGTTGGATTCCGGCTGTCTGCACTCACGAAATCACAGGCGAACCTCGGCTACTTCTTTCTGGAGGGTGACGCGGGCGAATACAGCGTCGGCCTGCCTACGAGCCAGTGGAGCCAACAGTTCGAGCAATACGTTTTCGAAGCATCCGCCCTTGCCGTGCTAAGCGCCCGGTAGATCTCATCACGTATTGACTCCTGGCTGTTGGCCAGCCAATCTGTCAACGGACAGTTTGAAATCGCCAACGGCGGAAGATCATGATCCCCGCTGGCGGACATGGTTTCTCCCCAGCGGACAGGGTTTCTCCCCACGAGAGTGTTGCTCGTGGGGGTCAGGTGAGGGCGACGACTCCGCACCCGGTGGTGGCCTCGGAGAGGCGGTGGCTGTCGTCCTGGTTGACGCAAAGCAGCGAGGCTCACGGTCGGGGCCATCTGGGACGCTGTGCAGGTCACAACCAGGCGAGCGCCGCGGTGACCAGGGCCTGGGTGCCGGTGTCGAGGGTGGGTTGGATGACCGGGGCGAACTTCGCCGAGTGGTTGACCGGGATGTCTTGGTCGACCCGGCCGGCTCGCTGAGCGGCGCGGTAGGTGACCGGGTCGATCCCGCCGATGCCCCAATAGGTGTACGGAACACCCAGGTCGGCGGCAAGATCGCTGAAGTCCTCGCTGGCGAACTGACGTGGTAACCGTACGGCGCGGTTGCCGAAGAAGCCGGCGAACGCCTGCGCCACCCGCGCCGTGGTGACCTCGTCGTTGACGGTGACCGGGTAGTGCTCGTAGTGCTCGAACTCCGGGTCCAGTGGGCATCCGGACGCCTGGCATTCGGCGGCGACGATGCGGTGGATGGCGTCGAGCATCGTGGTGCGGGCCGCCTCGCTGTACGTGCGAGTATTCAACAGCAGCTTCGCGGAATCGGCGATGACGTTGCTTTTGGTGCCGGCCTGCAGGCTGCCGACGGTGAGCACGGCTGGCTCTGCGGGGGCGATCTCGCGGGCCACGATCGTCTGTAGCCGCAGCACGATGCTCGCGGCCAGGACCACCGGATCGACCCCGGCCTGGGGCATCGAGCCGTGCGCCGCGCGTCCGTGCACCGTGATCCGCAGGCTGTCTGCCGCGGAGAGCACGGGTCCCGTGCGGGTGCCGACCTTCCCGGCGGGGAACGGCAGCACGTGCTGGGCCAGGGCCGCGTCGGGGACGGGGATGCGGTCTGCCAGGCCGCCGTCGAGCATGGCCCGGGCGCCGTCGCCCGTCTCCTCGGCTGGCTGGAACAGGGCGACCACGGTACCGTGCCAGGAGTCCCGGGCGTCGGCGAGCAGCTGCGCGGCGCCGGTCAGGCAGCTGACATGCATATCGTGGCCGCAGGCGTGCATCACCGGTACTTGGCGGCCGTCCTCATCGGTGGCCGTGGCGGTGCTCGCATAGGGCAGGCCGGTGGCCTCGCGCACCGGCAACGCATCCATGTCGGCCCGCAGCAGCACCGTCGCGCCCTTGCCATGGCGCAGCACGCCGACCACGCCGGTGCCGCCGACGCCCTCGTGCACCTCGTAGCCGGCCGGCCGCAGCCGCCCCGCCACCCGGCCTGCGGTGCGCCGTTCCTCGTGGGAGAGTTCGGGGTGGCGGTGCAGATCGCGATAGAACTCCTCCTGCCGGTTGCGCAGGCCCGCCAACCCGGCCAGCACGGTGGCGAGCCGAGGGTCGGCGGTGTGCGAGGTTGTCATGGCGACTCCGGCGTGTCGGGCGGGGATCGGTCGCTTCGCTGCACAGACTCGTCGCTCTCACGATTGTGCCTCCTCCAGTGCGGCCGCGGATATGTCGCCCAGATCTGGCTGGGCCGCCACGTGTACGCCTCGGGGAGCCGCCACCCACGCCACCGCGCCAGCAGGGTCAGGCCGGCCCCGATCGCCGTGGACACCACCAACCCGATCGAGGGCATGCCGAGGTGGTGGAGCACGACGATCACCACGCTCGCGAACAAGGCGGACGTCGCGTAGAGGGTGGTGCCGCCGAAGATCCCGGGAATCCGACGCAGCACGACGTCTCGAACCATGCCACCGCCGACCGCGGTGATCGTGCCCAGCAGTACCGCCGGAAGCCATCCGAGGCCGACGGAAAGCGTCTTTTGCGCACCGGCAGAGGCCCAGCAGCCGAGTGCGAGGGCGTCCACGAACAGGAATCCACGGTCCCAGAGCGGACCCTCGAGGCGTAGCAAGAACGCGACCACCGCGCCGGCCAGGGCGGTGATGATGTAGGCGTAGTCGGTCAGCGCGACCGGCGTGCCGTGCTGGAGCAGCGTGTCCCGGATCAGACCGCCGCCCAGGCCGGACAGGATCGCCAACACCCCGAAGCCGATCGGGTCGAGCCGTTCCCCGCGGGCCATCAATCCGCCGAGCATGGCGTTGGCGAACACCCCGGTCAGGTCCAGGCCGCGGAACAGCGCATTCAACGCGGTATCCGACATTGACATACCGAATCGCCTCCCGGCACTGACCGCGAACCGGCGCCGCATCGGCATCATCGAACGGTTGTCCGTTCGACGGACCGTCACCACCCGAAGATCACCCGCAACACCAGCGTCAGCGCCCGCTCCCCCGCCGTCCGGCAGGTAGCAAGCTGGATCATCCGCGTCAGGGGTACCCGGGTAGCGGCATGTAACTCCAAGCCGACCGCGCCAACGCATCAAGCCGGCAGAGCCACGCACGCGTTGTGAGTGTCGTCGAGCGGACCGCGGTGATCCGTCGCGGGCTGACGGTCGTGACGACGTCGTTCTCGCGGAAGCGGACCCAGGTCAGCGCGGCCTGAACGGTCTCCGTGGTCTGGCCGTGCTCGTCCAGGAACGCGACGAAGTCCGGCAGCAGCCAGGCGGCCTCCGCCGTCTGGTATCCCAGGCAACCGGCCATGATGTCCAATCTGTACTTCGCCGTGAACCAGCGCCGCAGAGCCCGCTCAGGCACCTAGGGATCAGGCCGCGCACCATCCAACGCCGGACCAGGCGCACCAGCCGAACGCATCGGCCAGAGGGGACTTCCTCTTCACGGCTGCGCCGCGGGAAGCCCTCGACGGCGATGTCGACGCGCTCGCGCGCGGGCTCAAGTTGCGACTCGAGCGCCCGTGAGGCGGTCGTTACGCCGGCTCCGCCCGTCAGGCGATGGTCAGGGCCCTGGCGACGTTGTGTACGGTTAACTTCTCGATGAGCGCCGGGTCGAGGCCGCGGTCGCGCATCAGCGGGATGAACGACTCGATGAGCCAAGCGAAGCCGCGGCCGCCGTAGGTCTTGAGCGCCGCCCTCGTCCCCACGTCCGTGCCGAGCATGACGCGATCCTCGAATCCGGCCTCGACGAGCGCCTCGATGCTGCGGAAGCGCACGTCGTCGCTCGGGTATCCCTCCCCGGAGTAGCCGATGTTGTCGATGCTCATGTAGACGCCCCGGCGCGCGATGGCGAGGAGGTGATCGGTGTCCTCGCGGTCGCCGAGGTGGTTGACGACGATGCTCTCCGGCTGCACGCCGCATTCCTCGAGCAGGTCGATCTGCTCCTGGGCGAGCTCGCCGAAATGGGTCGTGTGCGTCCAGATCGGCGCGCCGGTACGCGTGCTGGCGTATGCGGCCGCCCGGAACACCCGCTCCTCGCGGGGGCTGATGTGGTGCCGCTCGGTCCCGATCTCGCCGATGAACCCAGCCTTCACGTCCGTTCCTTCGAACCCCTCAGTGATGTGACGCACGAGGATCTCGCCCAGCTCGCGGGAGGTGCGCTCCGACACCTCGGGGACGTAGACGGGTTCGCGGTACCAGCCACACCCGAGGATGATGTTGACGCCCGTCGCCTCGGAGATGCGCCGCAGCGCCTCGGGCTGAGGTCCCAGCCCGGTGGTGGTGCAGTCGACGAGGGAGCCTCCGCCCGCGGCGGCGAAGAGGCGGACCTCCTCGGTGGCGACGTTCTCGTCGTCGAAGATCACGTCGTAGCTGCGGATCATCTGGAAGTAGTCCCACATCACGTGCTCGTGGCTGTGCGTGATCCCCAGATCCGCCGGATCCATCAGCCCGGTGACGGTCTGAACCGATCCCTGTCGTGTGGTCACTTGCGCTCCTCATCTGTTGTGTCGTCGGTCGGGGCACTACATGGTCGAGGGCCCGACGCGGAAATGAAAGGCCCGCTGGTTCTGAGGTTTACCGAGCACCTGGGCCGGCGGGCCGACCTCGCCGATCCGAACAGGGGCACGGAGGGCGCGCAGCGAGCGCACGGGCGATCGTGACCCGCTGCTGCAAGCGCGGTGACGGCTGGTGCCTCAGTGCGCATGTGCTTTCTATCGACGGTGACGGGTGGGTAACCGGGGCGAGCGGACTACCCATCGGGCAGGGACGGGTCGATCATGAAGCGACGGACTTTGCCCACACTAGTCCGGGGCAGGGCGTCGATGACGTGCCACTCGCGCGGCCGCGCGGCGGGAGACAGGTTGTCCCGCGACCAGGCCTCCAGGTCTCGGGTGCTCGGCGGGGCGGCCGGATCGACCGGGACGACGTAGGCGACCGGCACCGCGTCGCGCACGGGATCGGGCTTCGACAGGACCGCGGCCTCGAGCACCCCGGGCGCCTGGGCGACGACGGCCTCAACCTCGGTGAGGCTCACGTTCTCGCCGGCGACCTTGATGACGTCGTCGGCTCGGCCCACGAACCGGAGGACACCGTCGCCGACGTCGGCCGCCAGGTCCCCGGTCCGGAGCCACGTCACGCCGGCGTCGTCGACCTCGAACGCGCGGGCGGTGGCCTCCGGGGCGTCCAAATACTCCAGGAAGAGGGACCGCCCGCGGACCCCTGCGACCCGGATCTCGCCGGGCGCGCCGACCGCGGGGGCGCGGCCCGTTGTGGGATCCACGAGCCGGACGTGGCGGCCCCCCGCCGGCCGTCCGATGAGCTCGGGCTGCGGGACCGCGTCCTGATCGGCGCAGACGATGGCGAGCGTCTCCGTCATGCCGTAGAGCTGGCGCGGAGGGACGCCCACGAGCTCTGCGAACCGTTCGAAGTGGACGCGCCCGAGGCTCTGGGCGAACCAGACGTGCTCGAGGGCGAGGTGCCGCTCCGCCTCGTCGGTCCGGGCAAGGATCATCCGGATCGGCGCGGCGAACAGGCTCGCATGGGTCACCTCGAGCTCACGGGCGCCCCGCACCCAACCGCTGGCGCTGAACCGCGACGTGAGCGCCACGCTCGCCCCCGCGGCAATGGCGGGGGCGAAGCAGTAGTACTGCGCGTTGGCGTGGAACAGGGGCAGCGTGACGTACCAGCGATGCGCCGCGCCCAGACCGACGATCTTCGACATCACCTGCGCGACCTCACGGTAGTTCGCCTGGGTGACGACCGCGCCCTTGGGCTGCGATGTCGTTCCCGAGGTGAACATCACGGCCAGCCGGTCACCCTCCGCGACCTCGATCCGCGGGGGCGCCAACGGGGCCCCGAGCTGCTCGAGGTCCGAGGCTGACTCAGCGAGTGCGATGTAGGTCAGGCCGACAGGGGCTGCGGCCGCGCGGTAGGTGAGCGCTCGGCCGGTGCCGCAGAACCCGACCCGGGGACGCACGCGGTTGAGCTGCTGGACGAGATCGCGCTCGGACGACGACGGGTCTACGGGGACGAGACAGGCGCCCTGCGCGGCGCACGCGAGCCATAGGGCGACGAACGCCGGGCAGTTCCGCAGCGCGACGTGCACGGCGTCGCCGCGCCGGACTCCGACCGCCGCAAGCTGCGCTTGGCAGCGCCGGACCGCAACGTCGAACTCGCCATACGTCCAGCGCGTCACCGACCCGTCGGAGTCCTGGAAGAGGAGGAACATCTGGCCGGGGGTGCTCGCGATACGCGCCGACCAAAGCTCGGCGAACGTTCCGGGTGGCATGCACGACACGGTGGCAGGTGCCCGGGGGCACCCGCCATGGATGGCGTGTCAGCGTCCGTCCGCGTTCGTTGGAGCCTCGTACAATCAGCGCGGCGCCGGGGCGTTCGCGGGGAGACGCAGGTCGAGCGCCATGGTGAGCTCCGTGATCGCCCTCACCTGCGAGAGCGGGACGCCCACGATGTCCTCGTACTTCGCGAGCCGGTACCGCAGCGTGTTGGGGTGGACGACGAGCACCTGGGCCGCGGCCGCAATGTTCATGTCGGCCGCGAGGTACGCCTTCACCGAGGCCAGCAGCGACTCCCCGAACGGGCCGCGTTCGCCAACGGCGTCGATGTATTTCCCTCGCAGCATCGTCAGGACTTCCGGGACCGCGTGCGCGGCCAGGCTCCACGGCACGTCCTCTACCCGGTAGACGCCCGGCTCGTCGTCCGCGACGAGCTCCGCTATGCGTGCCGCGATGCGGGTGGAGTCGTGCAGGAGCGGAAGCGGGCGCACCGGTCCGACGGCGATCGCGACCCGCTTCGGGAGCCGCGCGTCGCCGCTATCGTGCACGAGCCCGAACAGCTGCCCGGCGATCTCGGCGACGCCGCCCCGGGTCGAGCGGGCGAGGCCGAGCGCGTCGATTCCCTCGGCCCGGGGGATGCAGAACGCGGCGTAGTGCTGGGACTCGTCAAGCTCGAGAGTCGCCGCCGCCTTCCACAGCTCGGAGCCGGACAGCATTCCGCTGAGAACGTCGCGCAACAGCTCCGTCCTGCGCACCGACTGACGGACCGTGACCTCGACCTGGTGATGTCGGTACGCCACGGCCGCGACCGCCGTGAACCAGTCCCCCACCTCCCATAGCAGGTTGGAGCAGTCGAGGATCGCCGTCGGCTTGATCCCCGCTCCCGAGGCAAGCTCCAAGAAGCGGGAGTGGATGACGCGGAGCGCAAGCCGGTAGGCCCGGATGATGTCGTCGATCGGCACGCCCTGCTCCGCACGCTCGAGGGTCGTTGCCTCGGCCTCCTCGCGCGTCATCGACGTCGGAGGGCGGCCGGATCGCAGCGTCGAGACGGCCCGCGTGACGTTGAACCGCATCGACCGCTGGATGGCCTCGCCGGGAACGGCGGAGTACCCCTCGAGCTCGGCGTAGATGGCGGCCGCCGCGTCGGCGGCGAGGGTCTCGGTCTCGGCGTCGAGCGCGGCGAGCACGCCGGCCATCGCCTCGGCAGATGTCGGTTTGGCCACGCGCCTGATAGTAGGTCCGCGAGCGCCTCGTTTGTATCCCCGAACAACCGGCGCCCGCGATCGCTGTACAGCGCGCCCTATCGCCGGGACGGCGGGTGTCCCACGATGGGAGGCATGGCAGCGCTTGATGGGCTGGTGGCGGTGGTCACCGGAGCCGGATCGGTCGGTCCAGGGGTGGGCAACGGCAGGGCGGCGGCCATCCGGCTCGCCGAGGAAGGAGCGCGTGTCGCGCTGCTGGACATGGAGTCATCCGTCGAGGACACGCTCGACATGATCCAGCAGCGTGGCGGCGAGGCGGCGGTGTTCCGCTGCGACGTCACCGACGCCGAGATGGTGGAGCAAGTCGTCGCCGCGACCGTCGCCCACTTCGGCCGCCTCGACATCCTCTTCAACAACGTGGGAATCGCCGGCCCGCCCGGGACGGTCGTCGACGTGGATCTCGAGGCCTGGCGCCGGTGCCTCGACGTCAACCTCACGTCGATGGTGCTCACTTCGCGGGCGTGCATCCCGCGGATGCGCAAAGCCGGCGCCGGCTCCATCATCAACATGTCCTCGCTCGCTGGTCTGCGCGGCGGTCACGCGGCCGTTGCGTACGCCACCACGAAGGGCGCCGTCATAAGCCTGACCCAGGCGATGGCCAGCCAGCACGGACGGGAGAGCATTCGCGTCAACGCCGTCGCGCCCGGACTCGTCTACACCCCGATGGTCTCGACCAAGTCGGGCGTCGACGAGGCGACGAGGGCGCTGCGGGCTTCCCTCAACGTGCTCGGCACCGAGGGCACGGCGTGGGACGTCGCGGAGGCCGTTCTGTACCTCGCCGACCCCCGGTCGCGGTGGGTCACAGGCGTCGTGCTCCCGGTCGACGCAGGAGCCGCCATGCACTCCGAGGCGATCGAGGTATCGGTGACGGAGGCCGGTGCGACGCGGGGTGGCCGTGCCGCTGGTGCTCGATGACGCCGTGATCGTTGGGTCATCAGCTGGCCGGTCCCCACAAAGTGCTTCTCGGCGGTGATGGCCGAGGCGGGTCGTGGGTGATCCTCACGGTCCGGGTTTCACTCACAGGTCTCGGCGTTGGTCGCGGTCGATACGAGATTGGCAAGCGTCGCTGGGATGATCTGGCGTGGGCGCTGCGACACTGGTGGCAGCGGCTGCGCGGCTGGTGGTTGCTTGCCGCGGCGGCAGCGGCCGGCGCGGTGCTCGCTGCCGTGTCGCAGGACTTCGGCGGCGTGGCAGCGGCCGCGTTTGTTGCCGCCGGTAGCGCCGTGGCCGCTGTACTCGCCGAGCGTGGCGGGCATGCTCGTCGAGATCGACTGCGTGGCGTCGGTGACGGGCGACCGAACCGACTCGGCGGGCCTGCCGGTTGGGCGCCCGCCGACTGAACGCTTCGTCGGTCAACGGCCCGGCTGGCCTGTTCTGGCCCTTCCCGGGCGCTCGGTTCGATCCTCCGGGCCGTTCGCGCCATACAAGTCGTCGACCAGCACGGAAAGCGCACCTAAGTGGACTGTGTTCAATATTTCGGACAGGAGATAACCATGGCTGATTTTGTCACCAGGCGCAGATTCCTCACGTTGTCGGGGGCGGTGGGTGCCGGCGCGGTGCTCGCCGCGTGCGGCAAGAGCACGGATAAGAACAGCAGCGCCACCAGCGACACCCTCGCCGACGCGCGCAAGCGCGGATCGATGCGGATCGCCTTCATCAACAACAAGCCCCTCTCCTACACCGACGACAAGACTGGCAAGCTCACCGGAAGCGGCCCGGCCGTGCTCACCGCGATCCTCGCCAAGCTCGGGGTGCCCAATGTGGACCCCGTGCTCGTCGATTTCGACGCGATGATCCCGGGCCTGATCGCCAACCGCTGGGACATGTCGGCATTCCCCTTCTACGTGACCCCGAAGCGCTGCGAACAGGTCGCGTTCACCAACCCGATGGCGCAGTACCTCGAAGGCGCGCTCGTGCGCACCGGCAACCCCAAGGGCATCCACAGCTTCACCGACCTCGCCAAGCCCGACGTCAAGGTGGCCATTCAGACCGGCAACGCGGAGATCGACTGGGCCAAGGCGGCCGGCGTGAAGGAGAGCCAGATCCAGCTCTTCCAGGAGGAGGCGCTCGGTGTCGAGGCGGTCCGGCAGGGCCGGGCCGACGCGTACCTCAACGGCACATTCTCGCTCGTGCAGGACCTGAAGAACTACGGCGCCAACGGGCTGGAGATCGCCACCCCCTTCAAGGGTCCCATTGTCGATGGCAAGGAGGTCATCGCGTATGGCGCGTGGGCGCTGCGCCCGCAGGACACCGCGTTGCGTGACGACTTCAACGACGAACTGGCCAAGATGATCGACAACGGTGAGTTGCTGAAGCTCGAGTCGCCGTATGGGTACGATCAGGACACCCTGCCGCCCAAGGACGTCACCGCCAAGACGCTGTGCCCGAACGCGAGTTGGAAATAGCGGCGCGATGACCCAGACCGTCGTCGACTCGTTGCTGCGGGGTGCGCTCGTCACCCTCGTGGTGGTCGCGGTCGCGGTGCTCGTCGCGATCCCGGTCGCCCTCGTGGCCGGGTTGGCGCGGCTGAGCCGACTGCGCGTGGTACGGCTGATCGCCGGGGCCTACGTCGAGGTGTTCCGGGGTACGTCGGCCCTGGTGCAACTGTTCTGGGCGTACTTCGTGCTGCCGGAGTTCGGGATCGTCCTGCCACCGTTGACGGTCGGATGTGCCGTGTTGGGTCTCAACGCGGGAGCCTACGGGGCGGAGATCGTGCGGGGAGCCGTCAATGCCGTGCCGCGAGGGCAGTGGGAAGCCCTGCAGACGCTGGGCATCGGCCGGTGGCAGGGGATGCGATGGGTGGTGTTCCCGCAGGCCGTGCCGACGATGCTGCCGCCCGCCGGCAATACGCTCATCGACGTGCTCAAGGCGTCGGCGCTGGTCTCCCTGATCACGGTCTCGGACTTCACCCGGGCGATCAACCAGTGGGCCACCACCGGTGTGCTGGACCTGACGCTCGCGTACACCCTGTTGTTGGTGGGGTATTTCGCGATGTCCATGCCCTTGTCGGGCGGGATGCGGCTGCTGGAACGCTTCTACCGCCGCCGCCTCCCGTCCCCGCACCGTTAGGAGCCCACAGTGGACCGCGACTACCTGCGCTCGGTGTTGCCCGAGCTTCTTGACGGGCTGCGGATCACCGCGATCGCCACCGGAGTCGGCATGGTGCTCGCGGTGGTAGTCGGGCTGCTGCTCGCCTGCGTGCAGGTGCTGCGCGTACCGGTTCTGCGGCAAGTCGTCGCCGGCTGGATCCTGTTCATCCGCAACACGCCGCTGCTCGTCCAGCTCTTCTTCCTCTTCTACGTGCTGCCCCGCTACGGCGTGCTCATCGACGCGCTGACCCTCGGCATCGTCGCCCTGGGACTGCACTTCTCCTGCTATACCGCCGAGGCGTTCCGTGGCGGCTTCCTGTCTGTCCCGAAAGGACAGTGGGAGGCCGCCCGCACGCTCAACCTCTCCACGGTCACCACGCTGCGCACGGTGATCCTCCCGCAGGCGATCCCGCCGGTGCTCGCGGCGCTCGGCAACAACCTCATCTCGATGTTCAAGGACTCCGCGGTGCTCTCCGCGATCACGGTGCTGGAGTTGCTCGGGGTGACCCGCAAACTCGCCAGCACCTCGTTCCAGTACACGACGCTGTTCACCGTCATGGGCGCCATGTACCTCGCCCTCGCCCTGCCGGCCTCCTTCGCCATCCGCGCGATCGAGCGCCGCATCTCGCGGAAGGGAGCCCGCTCATGACCGACGGGCCTGATACGGCGCCAGTCGCCGCCATTGACCACCTGGCGGGCAGCGGGATCAGTCTCACCGCCGTCCGCAAGAAATACGGCGAGACAACAGTTCTGGACGACATCGACCTTTCGGTACGGGCGGGGCAACGCATCGCCCTCATCGGCCCGAGCGGATCGGGCAAGACCACGATCCTGCGCACGGTCGCGATGCTGGAGCCGATCGAGGCCGGGTCGATCAGGGTGGAGGGGGTCGAGATCAACGGCCCGCACGTGAAGGCGCACGCCCGGGACCTCGGACCGGTCCGACGCAAGGTGGGCATGGTCTTCCAGCACTTCAACCTGTTCCCGAACCTCACCGTGCTGGACAACATCACGCTCGCCCCGCGCCGGGTACTCAAGCTCGACCGGGCGCGCGCCGAGGCCGAGGCCCGCGAACTGCTCGCCGGCGTCGGCCTCGCCGATAAGGCGGGCAGCCGACCGCACCAGCTCTCCGGCGGCCAGCAGCAGCGCGTCGCGATCGCCCGCTCGCTCGCGATGCGCCCGTCCGTGCTGCTGTTCGACGAGGTGACCTCGGCGCTCGACCCGGAGCTGGTGGCCGAGGTGCTCTCGGTCATCCGGGGGCTGGCCGAGCGCAGCTGGGTGACGATGCTGATCGTGACCCACGAGATGCGCTTCGCCGGCGACGTCGCCGACGAGGTCGTCTTCATGGAGGCCGGTCGGATCATCGAGCAGGGACCACCGGGACAGGTACTCGGCGACCCGCAGAACGCTCGGACCCGCCAGTTCCTCAGCCGGCTGAGCGAACACTGACCCACGGACCGCCAAGCCATGCCGCCACGATGATCTGTCTATGAATCGGATCGTGCTTGATCGGCGCTTCCGGGTGTGGCGCTACGGCGTCAGCCACTCACAACTGCTGCTGCACGCTCACGCCGAAGGCGCGGACGCCGACCACCTCAACGTCCTGTTCGAGGACGTCCGTGCGGTCAAGCTCCGCTCGTCGTATCAGCCGCTGATCCTGGCGCCCGCCGCCAATCCGGTACGCGAGGACATCCTGGCGTTCGCCGACATGCCAGAACGGCATCAGCATCGGTACCTGAGTCTGACGCTGTCCACCCGACCCGAGGCCGGGTTCGTTTTGTGCGCGCGTGCGACAGTGCTGGCCGTGGACAGGACCAACGACGAAACTCCGATCCACCCCTGGCCCGACGGAGCTCGCGTGATCCACACCCTTCGCCGCGATGATCAGGCTTCCTGATCTGCCGCGCTGCGGGCGCAGGGCAGGGGCGTTCCGCTCCGACCGTTGACCGTGCCCGGTGGTCCGGTCGGACGGCGGCGGGTGTCCGCGCGGTTTCAGCTGGGAAGGTGGACTGATGGTACGAGACGCTCAACAAGGGCGCGGAAGTCGGGCGCGAGCTGGAGTTGCTGTTCCATCTCGTTGTCGATCCAGGCGACCGAGGGCGCACCGTTTGATCCGCACGCCCGGTAGTCCAGTGCGACCCAATGGTGTCCTTGCCCGCTGAGCAGCACGCATGGTGTCGGCGCTGCGGCACCCTGAACACGTCGACACAGAACGAGGCTCACCGTGGAAATCACGAAGGACAGACACCTCCTCCGCATCGAGCACGAGCGGTTCGTCGCGCGCTTCCCGGACCACGGACGCGACCTTGAACAACTTCGGGACCAAGACATCTACGTGACCGTCACCGGCGGCCCGACCTACTACGTGAGCCTCATGACCCTCGACGCGATCGATGCAGTGCTACGCCGCTGGGCGCAAACCGGCGAAGCCGCCGGCGGCAGCTACTTCTGGTCGACGGACCTCGTCATCATCCCCAGGCCAGGCATCACCGCCATGATCGAGACGATCGACGGGCTCGTTCGTGACGAAACGATCGACCAAGCATGCCAGGTGATCCCCGGCCCCGACGACGGCCCGGATGCCGCGACATTACAACGCACCTAACCCGCTACAAACGCAGATCGAGCGGCACGAAACGACGGCCGACCGCGAACCGACGATCTTGAATTCCGGATCTGCCGCGACCCGGGCGTGGGCGGGCCAACGGAAGATCGTCGCGCTCGTAACGTCCCAGGCGGTGCCGTCCGCCGTGGCTGACCCACGCCCGTGCCGGACGGGCGGCTGAGGCCGGGCTCGACGCTGCGGTCACAACTCCCAGCTGCGGTCGGTCTCGATGTGGCCAACTTCGGCGTCGTAGGCCGCGGCATCGAACAGCATCGTTCGCCGCTCGCCCACCCAGCGAACGCCGCGCCGGTCGCCTACCTCACGGCGGACACGCGCTTCGATCGCGCAGCATTCCGGCTCGCAGCTCGGGCAGCACGCAATCGTCATGCCGCGATCCGCGCGCAACGCGGCGTGACGAACCTGACCGACGCATGGCACCCGCAGCCGCCGATGAGCGGATGCGGACCTGGCCGACTGTATTGACGGACCCAACCGCTATTCGAATCGGTCAGCGAGCTTCGTCAGTTTCGTGACGTACGCCGGCCAGTCGTACTCGTGGGGAATGTTGGTGTTCTCCCGCTGCCAGCCGATCGCTCCGTCGTGCTGTTCGCGCATGATGTCGGCGTGTCCGGCGTGGCGGGCGAGGTCGCAGGTTACATGGATGATGATCCTGTGCAGCGTCACGTCCCGTCCGCCTGGCCGCCACCACGGCACCTGCCCCGGCGCGTCGAGGGGCAGCTGTTCGATCGTCTGGTCCGCGAACACCCCCACGCGGCGGTACAGGTCGATGAGTCCATCCTTCGTCTCGCCGTCCCGCGCGTACCAGTCCGCCTGCGGGTCCTCCTCAAACGCCTGCGTGGAGACCAAGTCCTCAGGTGTCGGGAACTCGCGCCCGAATGTGGGCCCGAAGTAGCCGGCTTCGACGTTGAGGCAGTGCTTGAGGACGCCCAGCAGGTTGTTGCCGGTCGCGGTGCGGGGCAGTCTGGCCTCGCGTTCGCTCAGGCCGTCGAGCTTCCAGATCAGGTCATCGCGAGTCGCCTGGAGGTAGTGGTGCAGCGCAGCTTTCGGGTCGCCCAGATCAGCCATGCCCGCCAGTCTTCCTGATGAGCCTGAGCCATTCGTCCGAGGTGTCGCATGCTGGATCTCAGCGCCCGGCTCGACCGACCAGCATCCTGATCTGCCGCGATCCGGTCGGCGGCCGGCGTCTCGGTCCGGCCCATGGTTACATGGAGCCGGGGCCGGGTCTCATGACGCGATGTGCGGCTGGGCCCCGTCTTCGTGCTCTGTTCCGGCTAGCACGGCGGCCCGGCTTCGTTATGTAGATGCTGGTTGATGGGTGGCTTGTCCTTTGAGTAGATGCAGGCCGGAGGCGCGTCGGACGCCAGCCAGACGGCCGGGGGGCTGGCTCAGGCGGCCAGGAAGGCGAGGACCTTCGGCCAGCCGTCGCTGCGGGCCGCGGCGTCGGCGTCACGGGTGCCGCCCAAGCTCCTGGCGACACCCGTGCCCGGGGACGACGTGCCCGCGGCGAGGTACGGGAAGCTGCCGACACCGTGGCCGGCGTCCGGATAGATCAGGGCCTGGTGCCCGGCGGTGACGCGGGCGTCGTCAAGGTGTTGCATGATCCGCTGCGCCTGCGCGACGGACTGCCAGAGCCGGTCCTTGCCGCCGGCGATGGCGAGGACCGGACCGGCCACGTGGGTGACCGGTATCGCGGTCCGCGGCACCGGGACGCCGCCGATGGTCCAAGCGTTGCCACCGCCGGGAAAGCTCGACCAGACGGTGTCATTGGGCGCGTACAAGATCGCGCCGCGGACGAGGTCGGGGTAGGACTCGGCCAGCAGCAGCGCCGCCTCGGAGCCGCGGGAGTAGCCGTTGACCACCACCCCGCCGGGATCGGCCCCCGGCTGCGCGCGTAGGAGCCGCGCCGCCGTCACGAAGTACTCCAGCGGTATGTCGCGCAGGGTTTCGGGCAGACCGGGTACACCGAAGTAGCCCAACGCCAGCGCCGGGTAGCCGTGCGAGGCGAGCAGCGCCGCGTCGTACTTCCGCCCGACACCGCCCTCGGAACCGCCGAACAGCAGCACGCCGGTGCGGCGCACGGCACCCGGGGACGGCAGGAACAGGACTCCGGCCGCCCCGTCGACGTCGAGCGTCAGGGTCCGGTGGGTCACACCGGTCGTGGTCCATTGCCTGGTCAAGGTGCGCGCCGCGATCTCCCGGCCGGCCACGGTCACGGTCAGCCGGACCTCGTACGCCCCTGCCGCGTCGGGGTACCCGGGACTGAACCACGCCTCGTCCGGATCGCCGGTCGCCGGCCCCATCGACCAGAACAGGCCCATGCCGTCGACACCGCCGTAAGAGCCCGACACGGGCGCGGACCGATCGAGGTCAACGACGCCGTCGCCGTCCGCCGCGAAGGTAGCCTCCCCGCGCCAGCGCTGGCCCTTGGCGTCTGCGGCCTGCGACGCGACGGTGACGGCCTCGCGGGCCCGCAGGCCCGACACCCGCACATGGACGGGCTGATCAGCCAGGGCGACCGTGGCATCTACGTCGATCGTGGCGTGCGTCGAATGCCGCGCTGAGCACGCCGCGGCTCCACCACCCACGACCACGACGGCGGTCAGGCCGACGAACCAATCGCGAACGCCCACGACATGATGATAAAGCTCAATCATCCCGCGCACCGAGACCGACCGGCGCCAACAATCGAGGGCGTACTCAACAGCGCCGGACGCTAGCGTTGACCACGCGCTGGTCCTTGATCGATTCCTGCTGGTCGTCGATGAGAGGGCGTCGCGCTCGCTGTCGTACCGATACGAGTTCGCCGAGAAGTGGCCGTGGGTGCCGGCCTGGTCGCGCAAGTCTTGCATGGCGACCGTACTTCTCGGCGATGTGCAGGCCCGCTGGCAGACGCTGATCGTAGGCGGGCTACAGGTTGTTGATTCGGGCCAGCAGCTCTGCCTCGGTCAAGTCTTCCAGGACCGCGTCCTGCTTGCGGCCCAGGACTGCCAGCAGCTTTTCCTTCTCCAGTTTCTTGGCTGCCGCTGCCTTCGCCGCCTCGTCCTCCGCGAGGCGGACGGCGATGACGTGCTTGACGACCTCCAGCTTGGTCTCCAAGGTTGCCTTGGCCGGGTTGGCCTCGGTGGCCACGAACGACTCGGTTTCGACGGCCTTGAGCTCGGCGTTGACCGCCTTGGCCACGTCATCGAGGCTGAAGCCGGACTTGGCGGTCAGTGGAAGCTCCCACAGCTGTTCCGTGGTCAGCAGTCCCTTGGCCGACGGGTAGCGGAACTTCTCCCGCGTGGCCTTTTCGAAAATGGTCACGATGGCCTCTCTCCGGTTTTCGGGGTAGGGAATCAGAACTGGATACTGATGAGGTGGCGTCGGCCGCCGGTCATGGTCACCTTGGCGAGCACAGAGCTGCGGACCGTGGAGCTGAAGCCCAGGCCGGACAGCTGATCCGGCGACGGCTCGCACTTGGTGCGATCGCCGAGAACCTCGAACACCTTGCGGTGCGGCTGCAGGTCGCCGCGCAGGAACTCGTTGTAGATTCCCCGGGTCGGCTGGTCGTTCACGCACCCCTTCAGGATGAAGAAGTAGTGGCGGTTGCCGACCTCGCCGTCGTCGAAGTAGTTCGGCGAGTACATGATGGTGGACACCGGCACGAACTGTTCGGTGGTGATTCCCCACAGTTCCTTGCCTGCACTGCCCGCCTGCATGTCCTTCCCCGGCCGGAAAGCGGCGATCACCTCGCCGGCGACCGTCATCCGGCCCACCTCGACGGTCTCCTTGTGACCGACCGCCCGCTCGTGGCTGTAATGCTCGATCTTCCCGTTGCTCTCGGTCTCGATCACGAAGCCGACCTGGGTGCTTTCCCGCTTACTGAACTGGTTCACCTCGATCCGGTACTCGCCGTCGGGGACCTTGCCGGTCCAGGTGACGTTCTCCACCGGCTCGCGCGAGAACGGCCCGCTCGCGTTCATGTCGACGTCCAGCTTGTTGCGCTTGTCCTTGTACCAGATGTGATCCCCGTTGGGTTCGAACACGTGCAGGTCGAGGTCGTCGTGGTTGAACCAGGACAGGCTCACCCGCAGCTTGCCGGTGACGTTGCCGCCGGCCCGCTTGACCTTCTCCTTGATCGAGTCGGTGACATTGCCGTTGTAGGACCAGCCGAAATCGTTGTCCCAGGTGAACAGCCGCGGGGCGGCCGGGTGCCGGCCGGTGGTGAGGCTGACGAGATTCGGTTCGTGGCTGTTGGACACCCACAGGTCGATGGTCGCAGCGCCGGGCAGGATGTCTTTCATGAAGGCGACCACGGGAATCTCCTCCGGCTTCGCGTCACGAAGGCGCGCACCTGCCGGCCCCGTGGTGGCCGCCTGCATGAGCAGCCCTTCGATGCCGTCCTTCATCCGCGACTGTGTGTCGTTGTCGACCCACAGCACGTTGGTGACCGACACGTCGGACAGTCGGGCGAACCGTCGTTGCAACGACTCCTCGATGCCCAACTCGTCGATGGTCTTCATCGCAGCCTTGACCATGGCCGGAGTGATCAACGCCGTGGGGCGCCGGTAATTCTGCGGTGCCACCTTCGACTCGAACGACCGGACCGCCTGCTCCAGGTCGACGCCCGCGGACAGATCCTGGACGAGGGTGCCGATCACCGTGTTGCGGAACCGGGCCGCCGGGTTCATGGCGTTGGCGAAAATGAACGCCCGTTTGTCGGTCGCCTTCGTCCATCGGTTCTGCAATGACCGGAACTCGGTCACCGCCCGGCGATGCTCCGTGCCTCGGTAGAGGGCGTTGTCATCGATGAGGTCGACGACGGTGTCCAGAGCGTGCTGGGTCAGCTCGGCCACGCCACGCTGGAACACCTGCACCGCGGCGTCGAAGGTGCCCCGTGCCGCGCCGACGTCTGTGATGCGATGCCGCTTCTCCACCCGGCCGTGCAGGTGGTGCCACGCCTCGACCTGACCGTCGCGCAGCGTCCGGGTCGTCCTCGTCCCGTACTGCGCCTCGGTGGACCGGAAAATGGTGGACAACGGCAGCGTGCCGACGAACTCGTCCATTGCGGCGGCGACGACGGAGAAGACCGGGTCGGATGCAGACACCCCGGACCAGACGGAGCGGACCTGTCCGTTGTGGATCTCGACGACATTACCAAAGTTCTTGATGAACCCGCGGCAGGTCGAGCAGTCGTACTTGGACCGCTCACGGAACCGGAGATTGGTGCCGGCGGGGAAGGAATCGAGAAAGGTGAGCCAGAGTGAGTCCCGGTCGAGACCGTCGCCGACGACGTACAACTCGCCCCTGGACATCGCCGACAGACGTGAAGTCACATCCGTCACGAACTGCTGGAAATCGCCCACTGCGTCATCCTCCTTGATCACCGGAGATCCTACGAAGTGCCCGCAATCGGAGAAACCCATTTCCGGCCGTCCGCACGGTCACGGACGGACAGCCGGTGGCCGGCGGTCACTCGACCGGATTCGCGTACGGCGGTAGGGTGCCGAGCCGGCGGTCGGCAGTTCCGCCAGTTGACCGGTGACGTGCCGAGATCGAGAGGGTCGCCTGCGACCTGAATGAGACCTGACCCGAGTAGTGGATCTCGAGCAACTTCTCAAGCACGCCAGGCTCGCGCCGAGGGACCGTGTGAACGCGCGCTTGATCAGGTGCACGCTCATGCCGCGATCCGGGCGGCGGCCGGCGTCTCGGTCCGCCCCGTGGTTACATGGAGCCGGGCCCGGTCTCATGACGCGATGTGCGGCTGGGCGCTGTTTGGGGGGCCGTTGTGCTCCCGCTTTTGCTCTCCCGCCGGCGTGAACGTTCGCCCGCGACAGGCCGGTGCCAGTGGCGTCCACACGCGTGTCCGATGACAGTCCGGGGCCGCTCGCGACGCCGTGTAGTCGCCCAACTGGCACAGGACCCCGGTCCTCAAGGTTCATCGCGGCATCGCGGCTACGACCGACTGGCGGCGACCCTTTCGCCCGAACCCCACAGCGCCCGCCGACGCGGGCTCGGTCCTACGGCAATGAAACAAGAAGCCGATGAGCGAGCGGTCGGCTCTCTCGACTGCGTGCTGGCTGGCCTCGATCAACCTGATTGCGCCGCGGCCGACAATTGGGTGATGAATGATGGCGGCGCTGGGTTGGCGCAGATGTCCACGGCGCGGTTGTTAGCCGCCGCCCGGGTCGAAGTTGTCGAGGCCGGCCCGGATGACCGCGTCTCGCATCTGGTTGCCCTGCATGAGCGACCCTCCCGGGAGGTGTTCGAGGCGGCGGTCCGGCTGTTGTCGTCGGACGATGCGGTGGAGCGGGAGCTCGGTGTTCGGATTCTGCGTGAGTTGGGGCGCCAGGACGAGGCAGGACATCGGCCGTTCACTGCGGAGGCGGCACCACTGCTGGTTGATCGGCTCAGCCGGGAGGACGACCCGGGGGTGCTGCAATGGGTGATCTCGGCGCTGGGATTCAACGGCGTGAAGGAGGCGCTCGGCGGGGTCCTCAGGTTCACTGGCCACGCGGACTGGCGGGTTCGCTTCCACGTCGCGGCGGCACTTCCCGGGTTGGTGAACCCGGAGCGAATCGAGCCCGATGCGGTCGACGCATTGCAGCGGCTGTGCCTCGATGAGGAGCCCGAAATACGTTACTACGCCCTGTATGCCCTGGTTGAGGAGGTCGCGGGTACCGATCCGGAGCGCATCGCGCATTCCGTCACGTACCTGCTGGACGACCCCGACGAGCAGATCTGCGCGCTTGCCCGAGCCCACCACGCTCGCGACTGACGATCTCGATGAGCCACAGCCAGGTGGCTCCGCGTGGGAGTGACGTCGTTCGCCGCGCCGGGGGCACCCACTCACGCCGCCGACCGTGCGCGCAGGGTCGGCGACGTCCGTCACGCCGCGTGACGCGGGTCCGACACCGGTCGGTGCGCTGAACTGCCGATGACAGTGCATCCCTCAACGGACCGGCGCGGACACCCACCACCGACTGCCGAAACTTCCGTCAGCTCAGTCACAGCGCGACATCGCCGACTACCTGTTGGGACGGATCGAGAAGCTACTGTCAACGGTTCGGTGGTGCCGTTGCCGCTGCTGGTGATCGCGACGGGTTGTCCGTTGCCGGTGGTGGTGGCGGCGAGGCGTTGGATGGGTTTGCCGTGTCGGCCAGTGGCTGGGGTGCCGACATCCCCGTTGGCGGCTAGGTCGCGCAGGTGCACGGTGCCCTGCCAGCCGCCGGTGACGGCGACGGACCGACCGTTGACGGTGGTGGCGACGACGGCCCGCACCCACCGCTGCTGTTTGGTGCGGGGTGCGCCGGTTTCCGTGCCACTGGTGAGGTCCCAGACGCGGATGGTGTTGTCGTGGCTGGCGGTGACGGCGACCGGCTGGCCGTCGAGGATCGTGGTGGTCACCGCCCGCACCCGGTCGGTGTGGCCGGTGAGCGGGCTACCGCGCTGCTTGCCGAACGCCGGCTCGTCGAGCTGCGGGCGCGTCGGCGCCGGCGAACTCGGTGCCGACGTCGGTCAGGGCGAGCCGTGGTGGTCGACCCACTGACAGGGGGGTACCGAACCGGCGAGGGTTCGGCGACGTTGTCATCGTTGCCGGCACCGTCAGGCTTGCTCGACCGCCGCCCTCGTCAACTCATACATGCGCTTCACTGCACTCCGAGCAGCGACCACCGAGGGATCACCGGGCTCTAGCTTCGTGGCGGGCTTGCTGCTGACCTCTTGTAGCTTGCGAGTTACCAAGCCGTGGGCATGGTGCATCGAGTGAAACGCCTCCTTGACCTCGTCGGTCGCGAGCAGCTCGATCCGGGCATCGAGAGTTGCCCAACCGGGCTGGGTGGGAATCTGGCGTAGCTCGCCGGCGGCCTGTAGATCGATTACGAAGTCGAGGTGCTTCGCAACTGATCGGGCTGACGTGTTGATGTCCAGGTAGAGCGCCATACGTGCGTCTCGAAGGCGGGCTTGATGCTCACGACGCTCAGAGAATCTAGCGGTTGCATACGGCCCGACAACCGTCCCGGCGAGGGTGCCCACGATGCCCGCGATGGCGACAACGATGGTAGAGGTCACGGCCACACAGTAGTGCTGAGGAACCCAACCGGCTCCGTTGCATTGGGCATCGGCTTGATCGAGGCGCGCTTGATCGGTGAAGCTGTCGAGCCTTCGCCGCCGTGGCTGCCTCCGAAGTCGGCGTTCGCTGGGTACCGGTTCCCATCGGAGGTGATCGTGGTGGCCGTGCGCTGGTACCTGCGCTATGGCTTGTCTTGGCGCAACGTGGAGGAGTTGCTGGTCGAGCGTGGCGTGGAGGTCGATCACGTCACGGTCTTCCGGTGGGTACAGCGATCCCCCGCTACTGGCCGACGCCGCCCGGTTCGGTCGCCATACACCCGGGGACAGGTGGTTTGTCGATCAGACGTATGTCAGGGGAACCTCCGCCGCGGACACTACGAACTCGCCGTCGACGCCCCGCCCGCCGTGCGCGTCGCGGTTGCGTTCACCGAAGTCGCCAAGGCGACCTGACCCCGGACCCGATGCGGACCAACCGCGTCCACCGATCCCAGAACGCAACGGCCCCAGTTGGCCGAGGCGCTGTGACCGGTCCCGTGTCCGACGCGGTCGACGCGCCGGGTGGCGTGCGGTTTCCGCGTCTTCATGGGACGGGTGCGGTGCCTGCGGATCACTTGGCCTTCGCTGATGTGCATCAGGTCCGCCATGACCAGATCCTTTCAGCAACCGTACAGTTTCACGTGCTAGTGTCGGTTTCATGGCTGATACGGGCACACCTCGGGGTGCGTGCCGGCCGCTGGGGCTGACTGTCCGGCTTGCTGGCGCCCGATGGCGATGTGGGGTGTCGGCACTGCCGTGTCGATAGCGATAGGGCTGATCCTGCCGGTGATGCCGGCGGCCCATCTTGTGGCGCTGAGGTTTGTCTATGCCCGCGCCGACGGAAGCAAACCGCGTCAGGCAGCTGATGGCGTGGCCGGGGTGCACGACAGGCGTTACAGATGGCCCGCTCCGCTTCGGTCCGAATGGCGGTGGCCGGGATCGTGTCGATCGTTGACGTGCTGACCGTCCCCGCGGACCGGTGCGCTTACACCGGTCGGCATCCATTTGCTGCGCCAGCGGCGGTGCCGGCTTCCGCCACGGTGCCCTTGGTCGTCGCTGACCATGCGCTCGCCACATTTCACCTGCGACCGGATATCAACGGCCAAGGCCCGGCGGGACTGGTGCATCAACATTGGTGTCCGCACCGAGGTAGCAGTGGCGTCAGGCAGCGCCAAGGGTGACTTCGACCCGGCCCGTCTGGATGCCTCCCCTGCGCATCAGCACATCATGGACGCCTTGGGGACGATCGGCTGCCGCTTCGTGCGCACCACCGCTGGGGTACGGCGGGCACGGCCGCGGGCTCTGCCCCCCGTATCCGAATGATGGGCTCACTTCCCGGTGGCAGTCAGTCCCAGGGCCCAGGCCGCTGCCGGGCCGAACGTCCTCCCGGGCCTCAAATTGTGAAGGGATAGCTCTGTGAAGTCGTCCAACCCGGTCCTGGGCCGCTTGTCTGCCACTGCGTACCAGCCCACCTACCAGGCACCCGGCGGGCCTGCCGGGTACGGCTACCCCGACGTCGTCCCGACTGGCCGCCGCGATGTGATGAGCATCGACGATGTTGTCGTCAAGACGGTGTCGCTGCTTGGCGCCGCGGTCCTGGCCGCCGCAGTGACGTGGGCGCTGGTACCGGTGCAGTCGATCGGTCCGGTCTGGATCGGCTCCATGCTCGTCGGCCTCGTCCTGGGGCTGGTCATCTCTTTCGCGCAGATCACCAACCCGGTCATGCTATTCGGCTACGCCGTGGTGGAAGGTGTCTTCCTGGGAGCGGTGTCCAAGGCCTACGAGACCCGGTGGAACGGCATCGTCATGCTCGCCGTCATCGCCACCCTGAGCGTCTTCTTCGTCATGGCCGCGCTGTACAGGGCCCGGATCATCCGGGCCTCGGCGAAGTTCACCCGCATTGTCGTCGGCGCGGCCGCCGGCCTCGCGGTCGTAATGCTGGTCAATGTCGTCATCACGATGTTCACCGGCTCGGCCGGGCCGCTGCGTGACGGTGGACCGTTCGCCATCCTCTTCAGCCTCGCCTGCATCGTGGTCGCGGCGCTGATGTTCGTGGTGACCTTCAACCAGATCGAAGAAGGTATCGCGGCCGGGCTGCCCCGCAAGCACGGTTGGCTCGCCGCGTTCGGCATCCTCGTCGAACTCGTCTGGCTGTACCTGGAATTCCTGCGCCTGATCTCCTACTTCCAGGAAGACTGAGCAACCCGCCGGAACCCGTCCACTGCTCGGCCTTTGCCCGCCCACCAACACAGCCCGGGGCTCCCTGGCCGCAGCGAACGTCACCTACCGCAACCAGCTACGCGGCAACACCTCGGCCGCAACCTTGAAGGAGATGTCATGCGCAGCGATCTGTTCGCCACCGAGAACCTGGAGAAAGCATCCGCCGAGCCGGGTATGCGACTGCAGAACAAGTCCATGTTGAAGGTCGATCTCGACGGCGAATGCTACGCCCGCACTGGATCCATGGTCGCGTACCAGGGCCAGGTCCAATTCACCGCGCTCGGATCCGGTGGCGCCGCGAAATGGCTCAAGTCGAAACTGACCGGTGAAGGCGTGCCATTGATGAAACTGGCCGGCAAGGGCGACGTCATGCTCGCCGACCGGGCCAGAGAGATCCACCTCATCGACCTCGGGCCTGGTGATGCCATCACCGTCAACGGCGCCAACATCCTGGCCTTCGACACGACGGTCACGTACGACATCAAGATGGTGCAGGGCTTGGGCATGCTGTCGGCAGCCGGCATGTTCAACTGCGTGTTCACCGGCCCCGGCCGCATCGCCATCACCACCGACGGCTACCCACTGACCCTCACCATCGACGAACCCACCTACGCCGACCCTCAGGCCGCCATCTGCTGGTCAGCCAACCTGCAGACCGGCTACCACCGCGCCGACCAACTCGGCCTCGGCACCCTCATCGGCCGATCCACCGGTGAAGCATTCACCATGAGCTTCACCGGCCATGGCTTCGTCGTCGTCCAACCCAGCGAGCAGGCGCACTGACAGCCCGGCTCACGCCGACCCGACCAAACGGCCTGCCAACTGCACTGCCCTGCCCACCCGCTCGACGAAACCCAATACCCCCAGGTCGCTACACGGCGACTACCAGGTGCGGTCGCCTGATCCTGCTCAACGGCGCCTTGTCCGGCAGCGAGATGGCGCTGGTCTCGCTGCGGCTACCGGCCAGGCCAGGCTCGGCGGCAACACACTGCGGCCGGAGTCGCGCACGGCGCCGGCAGATGCGGCAGCAACCGCACCGCCGGATGACGCTCTGAGGCAGACCCGCAACGATGGCCTGGCCGAGGGCGGCGCGTTCGGCCTCTGAACCGGGCCGGGTGCGGGACGAGCCGCTTGCTCGACCCGCACCTGGTCGTCCTCACACGGATACTCAGGCGGCGGAGGGGGCTGGCCGAGGCGGGATGGGTCAGGTCGCGCCGGCGGTAGGGCTGAGTACTCCGGCAAAGATGAGCGCGAACAGCAGCAGTCCTGCGGCGATGCGGTAGATGACGAACACCGTGAACCGGTGGTGGGTGATGTAGCGCATCAGCCAGGCGATGACGGCGTAGCCGACCGCGAACGCGACCACGGTCGCCAGCGCGGTCGGCCCGGCCGCCGGAGTGTCGGTGTCGCCGATTTTCGTCAGCTCGAGGAGTCCGGATGCCAGCACGGCCGGGATGGCCAGCAGGAACGAGTAGCGTGCGGCCGCGTCCCGGCGGAAGTCCATCAGCAGCCCGGCGGCGATCGTGCCGCCCGAACGGGACACCCCTGGGATGAGCGCGAGGGACTGGGCTAGGCCGAAGACGAGGGCACTGCGGGGCCGCAGGTCGGGCAGGGTCTTCTGATTCGTCGCGGCGTGGTCGGCGAAGGCCAGCACCAGGCCGAACCCGACCAGCATCGCCGCGGTGAGGCGCAGGTCGCGGAACACCGTCTCGATGCTGTGCTGCAGCAGCAGCCCGAGGACCGCGATCGGCACGGTGCCGAGGATGACGTACCAGCCCAGCCGCGCATCCGCCTCCTGACGCAGCGCAGGACGGAACAGCGACCGGGTCCAGGTCGCCACGATCCGGCCGATGTCCCGCCGGAAGTACAGCAGCACCGCCGCCTCCGTGCCCAGCTGTGTCACCGCGGTGAACGCCGCCCCCGGATCCGACCAGCCCGCCAAAGCGGAGACGATCCGCAGGTGCGCGGAGGAGGGGATCGGCAGAAACTCCGTCAATCCTTGCACCAGCCCCAGCACCGCCGCCTCGAACCAGCCCACCGGATCCACCCGGACTCCCTTCCGTCATACGGGCTCGGCATCGCTCGCCGATTTGTCTGCGAAGCTCCGAGCGGGCAACGGTACCGGTCGCCGGGTCCGGTCGCTGGGTCCGGGTGCCGACCCGGGGCCGGGCGGTCAGCTGAGAAGTCGACGCCTTCCTGCGGCCACAGCGAGACGGCCGGCGCACGACCCCGCCGGCGTCACGGCGGCGGGCGGCGAGCAGGCCGGCAACGCCGGTCAGCAAGATCAGGACGCCGACGGCCGCGCCCGCAGCCAGGCTGATACCGGGGCTGCGCGCGGACCCAGCGGCGGGCGGGAAGACGGCCGGGGTATTCGCTGCGGCGGCGGGGTTGGGGGCGTACTGCAGCAGGCGGGTGGGGCCAGGCTGGTCGGAGACGGTGAGCAGGTCACGGCCGTCGGCGGTGGCGGCGATCGCCTCGCCCTGGGGTTCGTCGGGCAATGGGGTGATGGCTGGAGTGCCGGTGGTGATCGCCGTGAGCAGGTCACCGTCGGGGGCGGCCCAGGTGTAGGCGTCGGCGTAGGTGCGCAGGGTGACCCGGCTGCGGTCCGGGGAGACCGCGGCGCCGGTGACGATCTCGGAGCCGAGCACGCCGAACGGGTTGCGGGTGCCGGTGCGCCGCGGCTGGAAGGTGCCGGCCCGCTCCAGCCGGGCCGGCACCGAGCCCGGACTACGACCGGCAGCGCCACCAGCAGCAGTTCATCAAGGCCATCTTCAAGAAGATGCTCAGCAGGACGTGCTGACCAACTCGGCGCAGTTCAACAAGGTCCTCGACGTCGTCGGCAAGGCCATGACCATCGACAGCGGCGGGATCGGACTGGCCGACTGGGCCTACGCCATGCGCGGCATCGGCGGTGACGACCTGCTCACCATCAAAACCAACAACGGCGCCTTCAACCAGTCGTCCGAGAACCGCGGCGCTGAAGCCCTCGACCGGACCACTCTCGACCTGCTCGAGGCCGTCCGCACCGACCAGGTCGCCGCCTTACCTGTGCAAGCAGGATCCTCACGGTTCCCCATTCAGGATGTCGGCATGATCCGGTTGAGGTGGTAGTGCAGGACCGCCAACGCGTCGCGTTTCGTACGTTGGCCCAGCAGAACGCTGGTGCCTAAACCCGCCGACATGGCCAGCAGGCCCACGGTCTCGACCCGCGCGTCCAGCTGGGCGGTCATGTCGCCGGCTTGCTGGGCAGCGCGCAGTTGGGCAACGAGGAGGTCCTCCATCGCATTCGGGGCGTCGACGAAAGGCTGCGCCGCGAGCTTGGCGTCGGTGACCGCCAGGACCGCGTACGCGGTGTAGAGGAGGTGGAAGGTGCGGCTCTCCGCGTCGGTCGGCAGCGCCTCCGTGAGCACCGCGTTGACGACGTCGCGAGGTGTCGGCGCCTCGCCGGCCGCAGCTACCCGAACTCGGAGCCGTTCGGCCATGTGCTGCGCCAGGCGTGTGAGCGTGAACTGCAGTAGCTGCTCCTTGGTTTCGAAGTAGTACTGCACCAGCCGCACGGACACGCCGGCCTCCGCGGCGACGGAGCGCATCGTCACCGAGTGCAGGCCGGTGCTCCCCGCAATGCGGAGCACGGCGTCGGCGATCTGTGCGCGGCGTGCGTCATGGTCTGCCAGCTTCGGCATTTCGACCCGATCCCCCTTCGCCTTTTGATGATACGCTCGTACCATCAAATTGGTGAGTGACGTGACCCGACAGGAGGCTACTCGTGACCAGACCCGCCGTTGCACGCTTCACCAGCGAGTCCGCCCGCACGAAGTTCCTGCGTGCGTACGACGAAGCCATGCGACTGTGGCCGCAGCCCCGAACGGAACGCGACATCGAAACCCGATTCGGCACGGTCCACGTCCACCGCTACGGGCCTGCGACCGGTGAGCCGATTGTGTTGCTGCACGGGCACGGCGCGAACGCCTCAACCTGGTACCCACAAGTCGCCGCGCTCGGCGAGCACCACCCGGTATACGCGATCGACACCATCGACGATCCCGGCCGTAGCATCCAGCGCGTCACGGTAACCGACTCCTTGGACAACGCCGCCTGGATCAACGACGTCCTCGCCGGCCTCGACCTTGACAACGTGCACCTGATCGGACTCTCCTACGGCGGCTGGCTGACGCTCAACCAGGCCATCTACGGGCCCGAGCGGCTCGCCACCATCACCGCACTCGACCCCGGCGGTCTGCAGAAGGTCCGGATCCGCTTCTACCTCAGCATGCTCGCCGGCCTGTTCGCGCTCGGCACCCCGCCCAGGCTACGCGCTAGGCTCGCCCGGCTACTGGCGAACTCTGCACTCATCCTGCCTCGCGAACTCACGACACCGGTACGTATCAGCGCCCTCACCTTCAAGCCCGACCGACCACCGGCCCGACCGTTCTCCGACGACGAACTGCGATCCATACACCTCCCGGCGCTTGTGCTGCTGGCGCAGCGCAGCACGCTCCTCGACCCCCGCACAGCGCTGGCTCGCACCACCGAACTCCTACCGGACGTACGCGCCGAAATCGTTCCCAACGCCGGCCATGGCCTGCCCGCAGAAGTTCCCGACGTGGTCAACGCCCGGGTCCTGCGATTCATCGCCGAGGCACGGGTTCCCAGCCCTGACGACCAACCAACACAGACCCCCAGCAGCGGGGAGCAGGACCCCGGGTGAGCTCCGTTGCCACGGTGGGCGTCCGAACCCGTACTCATCTCCCCGAGCCACGCTCGCAAAGCATTCATGACTGGCCGGTCGCTTGGACGGCGTCGCCGCACCTGGCCAGCGCGGCTGGCTCGTGGCGGTCCGGGTCTGTCGTGCGGAGCCGCTGCGCGAGGCGGGCGTGGCGGAACTCGTAGAGCATCGCGGCCTGGCGCAGCACGCCCCGCCGGTACGCGTCCTCAAGGAATCGCAAGGGCCGGCGCGGTACCACGCCGCGGCGAGCCAATATCGCCACGGCGATCAGGTACCACCACGACGTCGATCTTCGCAGCCCGAACCACAGCACGATGCCAAGGACCGCCATGAGCCACAGTGACAGCAAGGGGATCGGCATGGCCACCGCGAACGACGAGAGACTGGGGCTCTCGTCGTAGCGATACCACATCATGGAGACGACGGCGAACCCGGCGTGTGGCGGCACCAGGGCGAGGACCGCCAAGAGCAGCACGGCGATGCCGCCAACAATCAGACCAATAACGCCGCCAGCGCGGACGTCGGTACCGAACGCCGACAAGGGTGTGATGGCGTCCCGCTGTTGACGCGAGAACGACCGGACCAGCCCGAACAAGACCGTCGCGATGACGGCCACCGCGACGCACACACCAGCGCCGATGTCCGTCGCGTCCGCCAGTGCTGGCACCAAGGCGCTGTCGCCCAGCGCGTCTGCGAACCCGGTGGCGAGCCAGACCACCAGGCCCGCCACGATTCCGAACATCATGGCCAGCGGGACCGCAGTCGCGAATCCGCGCGTCACGTCCCGCCAGCCGGGTCGACGGTACTGCGCGGGAGGCAGGTCGGGCGGGCCAATCAGCGCACCCGCTGCGGCGACGGCGAGCCCGACCGCCAGACCGACCACAAGCGACGCGGTCGGGCTCAGGTACGCGACGAACACGAGCACGACGATCGTCGTCCAGACGGAGGCAGCCAGCCCGTATGCCAGCCCGGCAGCAACGCGGAGGCGCCACGGGTCGACGCAGCGCGGCAGGCGCCACCAGCCGATCGATGCCGGACCGAGCAAGTGCAGATGATCAGCGAAGAATGACAGCCAGCGGCGTGCATCGGCGGCGGTGATGTCGGCCGGGGTACGCCCGAAGACGGCCGGGACGAGGCCGTCCAGCAGCCGGTCCTCCACCTGCTCGGCGGACGGGTACCGGGTCAACTCGGCCGGATCGGCAGCCGGTGCCTGGTACACCGTTCGGGCAAGTGAGAGCAGTAACGGGTTGCACAGGGCCTGCTGGCACGGGTTCGGTACCGGGTCGCGAAGAGCCCGCAGGATCGGTTGCCAGCGGCTCACGTCCGCGGTGCCGGACCGCACCAGATAGTCGGCCGCCGTGGCGGCGTCGACCGGCTCCACCGTCACGACGGCGGCACCACTCAGCACGCCGTCAGACACGGCACGGGTGTACTGCGACGTGCGGCACGTCAGCACCAGCGGCGTGGCGCCCAGCGCGTGCAGGCCGGCGATGGCCGCCGGCAGAGACGCCGCCGCGATCTCGTCCAGCCCGTCCAGCACCGGCAGTAGGCAGTCGTTGTCGATGAGCGCCCGCGCGGTCGCCGCCGGGGTGCCGTACGTGATGACGAGTTGTTCGGCCATCCAACGGTCGATCGTCCCGACGGACGGGTCCCACGAGGCCAGCGAGAACCACACCGGTACCCGTCCGTCCGCCCGTGGTACGTCGGCGATGGCCAGCAGCAGGAGCAGTGCTGCGGCCGTCTTGCCGCCGCCGGGTGGACCCACGATGACTAGCCGGCCGGTGGACACCCGGCGATAGAGCTCTGCCACTTCCGTGACCTGTCCGGTCAGACCCGGGTGCCGGTCCGGGTCCGCCGCATCAGCGGCTCCGGACGGGACGGTCCACTGCGCGGGGTGCGCGGCGATCCGCGGGTCGGCCGGCCGGAGCAGCAGCGGAATGGCCTGCGGTGTGGTCAGCCCTCGATGGGCCGCCTCACGGCTCCAGGTATGCCGCACCCGTGCGGCGAGATCGGCGCCTGCCTGGTCCAGTGACACCGTCGCAGCGCCATCGCCGCCGGATCGCCACGCGTTAATGCCTTTAGCGACCCATCCGACCAGCCCGACGACGCTGAGCCCGGTGAGCGCGATCCACTTGCCCAGCACATTTGAGTCCCACCGCCACATTAGGACCGCAGCGCCGGCGACGACGAGCGCGAGTACCACGATCTGGTGCCACGGGAACCTCGGTCGACTCACACTCGGCATTCTCCCCGTGACGCGACGGCGCTGGAATCGGCGAAGTCGCTATGAATGGGTGACCCGCCGGCCGGGAGGCGCCAAGATCGCACGGTGCGGGCGAGACTCACCCGGATGAGGACCTTGCTCGTCTACCGGCAGCTGAAGGCACCCGTCGACGACGTACGTCATCCTGTCGATCGGCGGGCATCGTCCACAAGGGAACGACCAACCAAGGGAATGGCCAACCAAGGGCGCGGACCGTACTGATGGGACGCACGATCCGAACGCTGACGTCCAAGTCCTGCAGCGCGCCACGATGGGTGCGGAACAACGGACCCGAGCGAAGCTACGCGGGCCGTCGCCGCCTTCGCGCATACGCACGGCGTCATCGTCCTGAGCTGTGGCACGTACGGCAACGTGCTGCGCTTCCTGCCGCCCCTGACGATCAGCGACGGCCTGCTTCACGAGGCCCTCGACATCATCGAGACAGCGTTCGACGCCATCGAAGCTCACGCGTGAAGATCTTCATTCGCTCCCGTTCACCCGATTTTGGCCTCTTCATCGACCGGTGTCACCCCGGATCCACGTCGCCCGATCTCCGGCCGCCGAGTCCGGTGTGTGCCATCAGGAAGCCGAGCCACTCCGCCACCCGTGCGGCGTCCCGGCCGGTCGTGAGATGACCCGCCCGCTCGTGGACGCGCAGCACGATGTGCTCGGGACGGGCCGCGTTGTCGACCAGCGCCGCCCACAGCTTGCGCGCGTGCCAGGCGTGGATACGCATGTCCCGATCACCGCCGACGATGATGGTCGGTGGGTAGTCCACCCCGGAGCGGACGTTGTGGTACGGCGAGTACCGGCGCAGCCAGGCCGCCTCGGCCTCGACACGCGGGTCACCGTACTCGGGACGGAACGTTTCGGGGAACCGCTCACGGTAGAGGCGGTTCATGTCGGTGATGGGCACCAACGCGGCCGCCGCGGCGAACAGGTCCGGCCGCTGAGTGATCGCGACCGCGACCAGCAGCCCGCCGTTGCTCGCCCCGGCCAGGGCCAGCCGCCGCGGGTCGGCGCGCCCGGTCGCGATCAGGTGGTCGGCCACGGCGTACACGTCGTTGAAGGTGTGCTGTTTGTGTGCCCGCCGGCCGTCGCGCCACAGGTGGTAGCCGAAGGTGGCGTCACCGCGGGCGTGGGCGAAGGTCAACGCCCCACCGGCGAGTAGCCAGGGTGCGTACGGCCCGGGGTGCGTGCCGGTCAGCGACGCCTGGTTGAAGCCGCCGTACCCGGTCAGCAGGTGCGGCAGCGGTGCGTCCGGGGGCAGTGTGGCGAGCCGGATCGTGTCGTAGCGCACCACGTGTCCGTCCTCGGCGCGGGCCGCGTGCCGTTCGACGGCCAGGGGCGGCAGTGTCGACCGGGATTCGGTCAGCGCACGGGTGGTGCCGGTGCCCGGGTCGAACCGCCAGACCCGGACGGAGCCGGACGGCTCGGAGCCGGTGAACACCAGGGCTCGGCCGTCGGGGAGCACCGGCGGGTCGGCCGCCGGCAGGATCGGCGACCCATCGAGCGCGCAGACCGCAACGCCGGCGGGGACGGGCACCGGTCGTCGGCCCGCACCGTCGGCGTCCATCGTGAACAGGGCGGGACGGCCTTCCCGCAGCTCGGACACGACGAGCCGGTCGCCCCAGGCGCGCAGGGCCCGCAGTACGCTCGTGCTCGCCGGTACGAGCTCGCGCCACCGTGCCGGCGTCGCGATGTCGCTGACCTCGAGTGAGACGATCCGGCCGGTCGGGGCGTCGAGGCTGGTCACCGCAGCGTACCGGGAACCGACGAAGTCGCCGTGGAGGACGTGCCCGTCGAGGTTGTCGGGGCCCAGGTACCAGGTGTGGCTGGCCCGGTCGAGGATGCCCAGCACGCGTGGGTGCATCGCGGTGCTCGCCGCTGCCAGCAGCCGGCCGTCGGCCGACAGCTGGACGAACATGCGGGCGCTCGCCACGGCCTCCGGAGCCGGGACCATGGTCAGGCTCCCGCTGGTGAGGTCGAGGTGGTGGAGCCGCTTGAGCGGCTTCTCGTGGTCGCCGAGCCCCTTGGTGAGGAATGCGCCACTGGAGTCCGGCACCCAGACGAGTGACCCGACGTTACGGATCGGACCGTGCTGCCAACTGTACTGCCGGCCGTCGGCGGTCGGTACCAGATGGAGGGTCGTCTGCTCGTCGCCCTGCGCGGTGACGCCGATGGCGAGTAGCGCTCCGTCGGGGGACGGCACCAGCCAGTCGATCTCTTCGTCGCCGTCGTCGCTGACGGCGGTGACCGACCAGCACAGGGTGTCCCGGTCGAGCACCGTCCGGCGGTCCGCGCCGACCCGGTGCCGGCCGAGGTGCGGCCCGGACGGCACGGTGTCCAGGTGCCGGCGCAGTTCGGCGGTGAGCTCGGCCAGGCGGTCCGTGCCGACCAGCGCGTGTACCTTGTCCCGGCCCGAATCCGACTGGTGGTGTTGCCACCGGCGGACGGGCACGGTCTCGTCCTCCAACATCCGGTACGGGTCGTTGAAGCGCACCGCGCCGCACTGGTCGGCACAGCCGGTCACGGCCAGGCCGAACGCCTCCAGCGAGCTGTTCACCGCTGGTCCCCCTGCCATTCCCGCACCGCCTCGTGGATCGGGGTGAAGACGGCGCCGGCGTTCAGCAGCCGTACGATCAGCCGTTCGAGCATGAGCATCCGGTGCCCGCGCCCGATGACAAACGGGTGCAGGGTCAGGACGAGGACGCCCCACGGGACGCTCCGGCGCAGGTACTCGAAGTCGTCGAACCAGTTGGCCTCGACCTCGGCGGTTGACCTGAGCCCGGGGATCACGCCGCCGTCGGTGGGCCAGAACTCGAACACCGGGAAATCGTCGAGCGACCAGCTCACCGGCACCTCGACCAGCGGCGACGGCGTGCCGAACCGGATGCCGCGCGGATCGACGTGGTCGCCGACGCGGGCGAAGTACGGCTGGTGGTCGGAGGCCATCATGCTGCTGTCGTACTGGAATCCGTGCTCGATGAGCAGCGGGACGGTCTGCTCGGCCAGCTCCCAGCCCGGTGCGCGGAAGCCGACCGGATCCGCTCCGGTGTGCTGCCGGATGAGGGCGTTGGCGTCGAGCAGTTCCTGCTCCTGCTCGTCCCGGCCGAGCTGTGCCATGGACCGGTGGGTGAAGCCGTGGTTGGCGATCTCGTGGCCGGCCTCCACCACCGCCGTGAACTCACGGGGGAACGACATGATGGTGTGGCCGGGAACGAACCAGGTCGCCCGCAGCCCGTACCGGTGCAGCAGGTCCAGGATGCGGCGGCTGGCCAGTGCGCCGAACTCTCCGCGCGAGAGGGCGCTGGGTGAGGTCAGGCCACTCGCGGTGAACAGCGATGTGGTGTCGAAGTCGAAGGTGAGGCAGACCAGGTGTCGCGACATTACGCCTCCCCGTGCTGCAGTTGACGCAGGGTGAGGGCGACGACCTGAGCGGTCTGCACCATCGACGTGATGTCGACCCATTCGTCGATGCTGTGGATGTTGCCTGCCACCGGTCCGTAGCACACGCAGGCTCCCGGCACCGAGCGCGCGTCCGTCGTCCCGCCCAGGACCCGGCGTGCTGGCACGTCTCCGGTGACCTCGCGGTGTGCGCGGGTCAGCGCACGGCCGAGGTCGTGGTCGAGATCGTGGCAGTACGCGGGAGCCCGGAATCCCTCGAACTCGACAGTGGCCTCCGGGCAGGCGGCCAGGACCGTCTGGGCGATCCGTCGCTGCGCCTGCGCCGGGGTGAGGTCCCGCCCGAAGCCCAGTCGGACCCGCGCGGCCACCGTGGTGGGCTCCGAGGACGGCCACACACCCCCGCCCAGCTGCCCGACCGTGAGCCGGTAAGGCCGGGCCAGGTGCTCGTGGAAGAACCGGTCACCGGCGTGGTCGCTCAGATGCTGTTCGAGGTCCCCCAACGCCGTCAGGACGGTCAGCAGCGAGGCGGACGGTGAAGGTCCGTCGGCGAAGGCCGGATGCGAGCCGGCGCCGCGCACCGTCACCCGGGCCCACACCACCCCCACCCCGGCGTGCTGGAGCCGCAGCCCGCTCGGCTCGCCGATCAGCGTGGCGTCGCCGTGGTACCCGGCGGCGAGCACGGCCTTCATGCCGTTCCCGCCGCACTCCTCCTCCAGGACGGAACTGAACACGAGGTCGCCGGGCGGCGACCCGAAGACGTCCAGATACGCGGCCGCCGCGATGAGGTATGCGGCGAGTCCGCCCTTCATGTCCCCGGCTCCCCGGCCCCAGACCCGGCCGTCGGACACTCTGCCGGAGAACGGATCCGCCGACCATCGTTCGGCGTCCTCGACCGGTACCACATCGATGTGGCCGGACAGGTGCACCGCGGGGGCATGCCCCGAGCCGGGGAAGGTGCCGACCACGCAGGAGCGGTCTGCGGCGGGCAGCGGCGGGTACCCGGCCGTGTTGTCATCGGGATCGACGTGGTCGGCGAGGCGCACCCGGGTCACGGCGAAGCCGAGGGCGGTGAGCCGGTCCTCCATGATCGTCTGGGCGGCTTCCTCCGCGCCCACCACGGACGGCGCTTGTACCAGCTCCCGGGTCAGGGTGACCAGCTCGTTCCGCCGGTCGGCGACGGCGTGTGTCAGCTCGCCAATGGCTTCGACCGTCAAAGGATCTCCTCGTGGGCGTGGGCCGGCCGGTTGCCGGAGAGGGTGAGCAGGGAACGGGCGTAGTCGGAGCTGGGCTGCCGGAAGAACTGGCCGGCGGGGGCCAGCTCCAGACACCGGCCCTGGCGCAGCACCATGACCTGATCGGCGACGACGCGGGCCGCCGCGAGGTCGTGGGTGACGAACAGGCAGGCGTAGTTCTGGGTGGCCTGGAGGTCCAGGATGAGGTTCACGATCTGGGCCTGCACCGAGACGTCGAGTGCCGATGTGGCCTCGTCGCAGATGAGCACCTGCGGCTCGGCGGCCAGCGCCCGGGCGAGTACCAGGCGCTGGAGCTGACCGCCGCTGAACGCGCCGGGCCGCTCGCCGGCCCGGCGCGGGTTCAGACCCACGGCGTCGACGAGGGCGGCGACGCGTTCGGCGCGCGCCCGGCGGGGCAACGCCCGCAGCGGTTCGGCGACGCTGGCGCCCACCGAGCAGTGGGGGTTGAGGGCGAGCAGCGGGTTCTGGAACACGATCTGCACCGGGGAGATCACCCCGGACCGGACCACGGGGATCCGGCCGTTGATCCGCACCTGTCCGCCGGTGGGTTGCTCCAGCCCGGCGACGACCCGGGTCAGCGTCGACTTTCCCGCGCCGCTCTCGCCGATGACGGCGAGCGTCTCGCCTTGGCGCACCTGGAACGAGACGTCCCGCAACGCGTCGTGCGGATGGCGGCGCGAGCCATACCGGACCGACACGTGCTCGGCCTGGACGACGGGTCCGGGGTGTTCAGTCGCCGCCGGCATGGTGTGCTCCTTTCGACGCGTCGGCCGCGGAAACCGTGGCCGGACCGGGCAGCCGAGGCAGATGACAGGCCACGGCGCGGTCGCCCAGGACGGTGGGCGATGGGTGTTCGCCGGCGCATCGGGGCACGGCATGCCGGCAGCGGGGGTGGAACCAGCATCCCGAGGGCCGCTCGGACGGGGCCGGCACGGTTCCGGGAATGGTGGCCAGTCGTTGCCGGTGCTGCGAATCGTCCATGGCGGAGCAGGCGATCAGGGCCTCGGTGTACGGGTGTGCCGGGGCCCGGATCACGTCCGGGGTGGCTCCCCGCTCCACGATCTCGCCGCTGTACATCACCACGATCCGGTCGCTGAACTGCCGCATCAGGGTGAGGTCGTGACCGATCATGACGATCGCGGTGTTGCTGTCGGTCGCGGCCTCCCGCAACAGTTCCAGCACCTCGACCCGGACCTGGGCATCCAGGGCCGAGGTCGGCTCGTCGAGGACGACGACCTCGGGCTCGGGCATCAGGCAGCCGGCCAGCACCACCCGCTGGGCCATCCCGCCGCTGAGTTGGTGAGGGTACAGCTGGGTCACCCGCTCCGGGTCGCGGAAGCCCATCCGGGCCAGCAGCCGGTGCGCCCGCTCGCGCGCCTCCCGCCGGGTGAGCAAACGCGTGTGGACCACGCCCTCGACGATCTGGCGGCCGACCCGCTGGCGCGGGTCCAGCATGGTCATCGGGTTCTGGAGGGCGCAGGTGATCCGGCGTCCCAGGGCGGCGCGCAGCCGGGGCAGGTCGGCGACGTCGATCGGCTCCCGGCCACGGAACCGCACCCGCCCCTGGCCGCGCAGGTTGGCCGGCAGTAGGCCGAGCATGGCGCGGATGGTGAGCGTCTTGCCCGCACCGGTCTCGCCGACGATGCCGAGGAGTTGTCCGGGTGCGACGGTCAGCTCGACCCCGCTGACCAGGGCCGGGCGGTCGGGGCCGGCGGCGCGCACGGTCAGCCCGCTGACGTGGAAGTTGTCCGATTCAGGCATCGGGTATCACCTCTCGATGAGCCGGGCGTCGACGTCGAGCAGCTTGCCGAGCCCGTCGCCGAGGAGGTTTGCCGCCAGCACCAGCAGGGCCAGGGTCAGGCCGGGGAAGACCACGACCCACCAGGCGCTCTGCAGGTCCTGCCGGCCCGCGGCGATGAGCTGGCCGAAGCTCGCCGTGGGCGGCTGGACGCCGAGGTTGACGAAGCTCAGCGCCGACTCCCAGAGCAGGACCCAGCCCAGTTGCAGTGAACCGAGCACCAGGACACTGGGCAGGCTCGCCGGGAGCAGGTGCCGGGTCATCACGCGCAGCCGGGTGGCGCCGGCCAGCCTGGCGGCGGTGACGGAGGGGCGTTGCCGGTCCGCGAGCACCTTGCCCCGGACCACCCGGGCGTACGGCACCCAGGACGGCAGGCAGAGCAGGGCGATCATCGCCGGCAGGCTGTGGCCCAGGACCGCCACCATGCTGACAAACAGGAGCAGCGGCGGGATGGACAGTTGCAGGTCGACCGCGCGCATCAGCACCGCGTCCAGCCAGCCGCCACGGTAGCCGGACACCAGGCCGACGGTGACGCCGATGATCGCCGAGATCAGCACCACGCTGAGACCGACCAGCGCGGCCGTGGCGATGCTCGCCGCGATACCGCTGAAGATGTCGCGCCCCAGGGCGTCGGTGCCCAGCAGGTGCCCGGCCCGGCCCGGTCCGAGGTAGGCCTCGAGCAGGTCCTGCGCGGTGGGGTCGGGCAGGACGACCGCTCCGTAGACCGCGGTAGCGGCGGCGACGGCGACGAGGGTGACGGCCAGCCGGAGCGAACTGTTGATGGTGCTCATCGGGCCGCCCTCACTCGGGGATCGAGTGCGTACACCGCGAGGTCGGCGGCGAGGTTGATCAGCACGAACGTCACCGCCATCATGATGATCAGTGCTTCGAGCACCGGCAGGTTCTGCTGGTTGGTCGCGGTGACCGCGAGCGCGCCGATGCCCTGCCAGCCGAAGATGGTCTCGACCGCGAGGGTGCCGCCCATGAGCCAGCCCAGTTGCAGCGCGAGGAAGGTCGCCAGCGGAGCGAGCGCGTTGGGCACCGCGTGCCGCCAGACGATCTGGGCGGTGCCGAGCCCGCGCAGCCGCATCGCGGCGACGAAGTCCGGGACGAGCACCTGTGCCAGCTCCGCTCGGTAGATCCGCATGATCGTGGCGATCAGCGGCAGGGCGAGCGCGGCGGCGGGCAGGACGACCGCGGCCGGCGAACCGTCGTCGATGCTCGGCAGCAGCGACAGCTGCACGGCGAAGACCAGTACGAGGATGAGGCTCAGCCAGAAGTCCGGTATGCCCTGGGTGAGGATGACGAACCGCTCCAGGAGCCGGTCGAGCAGGCTGCCCTGCCGGAGCACGCCGAGCACCGCGAGCGGTATGGCGACCAGCAGCGCGGCGGCCAGGGCCACGGCGACCAACACGCCGGTCTTGGGCAGCGCGTTGAGGACCAGGCCGGCGGCGGAGTCCTCGGAGACGTAGGACTGGCCGAGATCCCCGCGTGCTACCCCGGCGAGGTAGTGCAGGAATCGTGGCACCAGCGGCTGGTCCAGACCGTACTGCTGGGTGAGCGCCGCCTGCTGTTCGGCGGTCAGCTGCCGGGTGCTCATCGCCGCGACCGGATCGCCGACCACGTTGATCAGCACGTAGCCGACGGTGATCGCGCCGAACACCACCGCGATGCCCTGGCCGAGCCGGGTGCCGATGTACTTGGGTAGGTGTGTCATGCCGAGCCTCCCGACCGTCAGCGGTTGCGGTAGGTGGCGTTGAACCGCGGACCGAATCCGTCCGCGGGCGTCAGGTAGCCGGAGAGCTCGCGGGAGAAGACGTCGGTGGCCTGGATGTTGAACAGGGCCAGTGCGAACATCTCCTCGGCGGCGCTGTTCTGCAGTTGCTGCATCAGATCCAGCCGCTGCGGCCCGTCCGCCACCGAGCTCGCCCGGGTCTGCAGGTCCAGGAACGCCGGATCGGTGTAGCGGGCCAGGGCGGCAAGGTTGTAGGCGCCGCCGGGCGCGTAGAAGAACGGTCCGCCGTTGATCCAGCCGAACTGGGTCAGGAAGAGGTGGTACTTGCGCGGCTTGGTGGCGTCGAACTCGTTCTGCGAATCGGCGCCGGACATCACCTGGGCGGTGGCCGGAATGCCCGCCGCGGAGAGCTGGCTCGCGATCACCTGGCCGAGCTTCTGCCGGTAGTCCGAGCCGGCGTCGTAGCCGACCACGATGGTGGGTAGCGTGCCGAGTCCCGACAGCAGCGACTTCACCTTGGCCGGGTCGGGCTGGTAGCGCGGCGTCGCCTCGACGTACCCGTAGCAGCCGGGCGGGATGTTGCTCTGGGCGACCTGCGCCTCGTCCTGCATGAGGGCCTTGACGATGGCCGCCCGGTCGATCGCGTACGCGATAGCCTGCCGCACCAGCCGGTTGTCGGTCGGGCCGCGGTCCGCGGCGAAGATGGCCATCGTCTGCAGCCAACTCGCGGTGGTACTGCTCTGGTAGGCGGATCGGAGCTGCTTGAACGGCTGCGGGGAGACCTGCGGGATCCAGTCGACGTCGCCGGAGCGCAATGCGGCCACCCGGGCGCTCTCGTCGGGCAGCGACCGGAAGACCAGTTTCGCCAGGTACGGTCCGGTTCCCCAGTACTTGTCGAACGCGGTTGCGGTGACCGTGCCGCCGTCGTTTGAGCGGGTTACCTGGAAGGCGCCGGCACCCGCGGACGTTCGGTCCAGCCGGGCCGCGATCTCGTCCGGTGTGCCGGTCAACGCCTGCGCGGAGACGATACCCAGCCACGGCGCGTTCCGGGCCAGGTCGGGGAAGGGCCGCGGGTAGGTGATGACCACGGTGGATGGGCGACTGTCGTCGATGGAGGCGAAGTCGCCCACGTACGCGCCCATGAACGACCCCTTGCCGCTGCGGTAGTGCTCGAAGCTCTTCTTGACCGCCGTCGCGGTCAGCGGGGTGCCGTCGTGGAACGTCACGTCGGTGCGGAGCTCGAACGTCCAGATGGTGGCGTCGGCGTTCGACGACCACGATGTGGCCAGCCCGGGTGCCAGCTCGACGGGGTCCTGTTTCCAGTTCGTCAGGCCGTCGTAGGCGGCCTCGGTGACGTAGTACGACTGATAGTCGCCCTTCCGGGCCGGGTCGAGCGACGCGACGGTTCCGATGACGGCCAGCGTGGCGGTGCCGGTGGGCTTCGCGGGCGGGCTCGCGTTCCCCGCCGGTGCTGTGCCGTCCGGCTTGTCCGGCCCGCACGCGGTGAGCAGCGGAAGCCCGGCCGCCGCTGCGATCGACCCGCCGACCAGCCGCAGAAACGCGGCTCTGTTCAGGGTGCCGAGGTGGCTCATGGTGTTGATCTGGCTCATGGTTTCATCGCCCGATGGCATGGTGAATCTCCGTCCTGAAATGGCGGTCCGCCCGTCCACCCGGCTCGGCAGACGCGAGCACGCGGGTTGACAGTGGAGGTGATTGATTCGATCCGGCCATGCATGTGCCGTGTGGGTCGATGTTGTGCTCATGACCGGACTTTGTCAACATGGACTTTGGCTTTATTGCTGGGATACCGTGTGATCGCCCGGAAGATCCCGCGAATTTGTACGGACAATGTTGGCGGCGATTGACTCGCCCGCCACGTCAGGAGAAGGTGCCGGATGTCCAGCAACGGGGCTCGCGGTCGCGACTCGGCGTACCGCACAGTGGCCCAGCAACTGCGTTCCGCCGTGCTCAACGGCGAGTACGACAACGGTGCCCGGCTGCCCACCGAGGCGGAGCTGATGGCCAGCTACGGCTTGAGCCGGCACACGGTGCGGCGCGCGATCCAGGACCTGGAGGCCGAGGGCCTGCTGCTGCGGGTGCCGGGACGGGGCACCTTCGCGGCCATCAGCCCGTCGACCCCGGCGTCGCCCCGCGGCACCGTTCGGGACCTGCTCGGCATCGCGGACGAGACGGACCTCGAGGTGGTCGAGCCGCTCCGCAAGCGGATCGACCTCGATGCGGCCAGCCGGCTGCGGCTCGCCTCCGACGAGGTGCTGACCTGCTCGTTCCGTCGCCTGCACGACGGTGTCGCGTTCTCCTTCACCAGGGTCTACCTGCCCGTCCACATCGGACGGCTCCTCGACGGCACGCCCGAGCTGACCCAGCCGCGCACGGTGAGCCGAACCTCGGTGGTCGCCCTGCTCGACGAACGGCTGGAACTGCCGATCACCGACGCCGAGCAGAGCATCATCGTGGCCGAGCTGCCGCCCTTCGCCGCCGCCGAACTGCCCTGCGAAGCCGGCGAACGGGTCCTGCGCATCGACAAGATGTACTCCAACAGCGCCGGCGAGCTGGTCGAACTGGCCGTCGCCTACTACGTACCCGAGCTCTACTCGTACCGGATGCGGCTGCACCGGTCCGGGCACTGACCGCTGTGCCTCCCCAGCCGTCGAGCGGCCGATGGATCGCCGAACGGATGTCGGCGATCCACGGCGAGCGGGTTGCTGATGCAGCGCAGACTCCTGGCCAAGTGCCGGCCGAGGCTGCGTCATGCGAGCGTTCCGCCGCCTCGTACAGGCCGAGCGCCGTCCGGTGGGCCACCCGGACCGGGTTGGTCGATGCGACGTAAGCCGCGCTCCGTTGCAAAGGCTGGGTGCCGGCCACTCCCGTGCCCGCGCCCGCCGCCGCGGTGGCGGCCGGGGTGACGCTGGTCCTGACCGAGACGCAGCTGGCGCACGCTGCCGGTCAAGGTCTACCCGTGCCGCGACGCGACGCAGCGCCCGATCAGCGTCGTCGCCGCGGCCCTTCCGGTGCCGCTGCCACCGGAACGGATCCGGGCCGTCCGGGTCCGCACGCCCGAACGTCGCCGTTCGCCGTTGCCCTGACAGGGAATCGGCAGCTCGTTCGACGACGCCGTTGAAACGGCGCTGAGCGAGGCGTCACGTGGAGAGACGTCGATCCCACCGCGCGGCCCGAGTTCAACCCGGCCGGCGTCGCGGAGCTGATGCGGGTACTGCCGCCGGCCGCCGAGGTCCCGCCGGCCGGCACCGACTGGCGGCGCATTGCCACGGCCTCAACGAGCCCGTCGGCGGCGTAGCACCATGAGTGCGACGCCGCCCGCCAGGACGAGCAGCCCGGTGGTGAGCACCCGCAGCCACCACGGCCACGGGCCGCGATCGACGACGGTATCGCGTACCGTAAGGTCGCCGGTCCGGGCGGTCGCCAACTGCACCGTGTCGATCCAGTGGTCGTTGCCGGGCTGGAGCCGGGCGAGGACCCGGGCCGGCCCGGTCGGCGGCACCGCGACAATCGTGTCGCTGTTGCTTGCCAACAGGTCGGCGCCCTGCCAACCGAGGATCGTGGTCGCGTTGGTGTCGAGCGGCGCGGACGCTCCGGTGGGCAGGTCGAGGACCGCCAACCCGCTCGGCGACCAGTATCCGGCCGCCCAGGACGGGCTGCCCGCGGCCACCCGGAAGAGCGCGAGCCGGCTGCCGTCGGGTGACCAGGCGGCCGGCCCGCCGAGCCGGTGCCCGTCCGGCAGCGGGATGACCGTACTCCCACCATCGGCGGTGAGGAGGCGCAGCTCGGTGCCGACCTGGACGGCCAGCGTTCTGCCGTCGGGGGAGAACGTCGCGTCGAGCACCCCGCGCTGCCCGGCGACCGTGGACGTTGCGCCGGTGGCCAGGTCGAGCACTGTCAGTTCGCCGTCGGCGGCGAGCGCGACTCGGGGGTCGCCATGGCTGTCCGCCCGATACGGCGCGGCGGCGTACGCGAGCCGCATCGAGTCCGGCGACCACGCGAGTAGCTGCATCGCCGAGCCGGCGGGCACCGGGTAGCTGCGGGTACGGCCGGTGGTCAGGTCCACGATCGCCACATCGTGGACCGGCCCGCGCGCGTCGGCGACGGCGACCCTGCTGCCGTCCGGCGACAGCAGGACGGGTGCCGCCGGTGACTTCAGCAGAGGGGCGTCGACCGGCCGACCGCGCTTACTGGCAAGATCGATCTCGCGGTAGGTGCGCCCGTCTACTCCGACGGCGATGAGCTGCGGGGTCTGGAAGGGCAGGTCGCCTTGCCCGTACCCGTAGATGGCGATGGCGGCCCCGGCAGGCGCGGCGGAGACGGTGGCGGTGAGGTAGGAGTGGCCGGCGAAGACGCGCGGCAGCGTGGCGGGACCGGCGGCAGGTGCGCTCGGCGCCGCCGGCAAGCGCACCAGCCCCACCGCGAGCAGCAGCACCACGACGGCGGCGGCCGCGAGCACGGGCCGCCACGATCGGCGGGAGGGCAGCGGCCTGACGGGCGGCGCTACCGCGGGCACAGGGATCGCCGCGACGAGTTCGTGGACGGCGGCGCGCAGGCGTGGGTCAGTGGTCATCGAGGTGCTCCCGCAGTGCGGAGTGGGCCCGGTGCAGCAGGGACTTGACGGTGCCCGGCCGGCAGTTCAGCGCGTCGGCGATGTCGGCCTCGGACAGGTCGAGGTAGTAGCGCAGAAAGATGGCCGCCCGGTGCCGCGGACGCAGCCGGGCGAGTCCGGCGCGGACAGCGATCGCGTCGGGCCCCAGCGGCACGAGCGGTTCAGGCTCAGGCTGGCCGGCATGGCGGTTCTCCAGCCGTCGACGACGCACCCAGGAGGTGCACCTGGACACGACGGCACGGCGCAGCCATGCGGTTGGTTCGCGGACGTCCGGACGGTGCAGCAAGGCCAAGAACACCTCCTGCACGACGTCCTCCGCCGCCGGTACGCTGCCGGTCGTCACACACGCCAGCCGTACCATCGGGGCGAACTGCGCCGCGTAGAGCGCGTCGAAGTCGCCCCGAACGGCCGGTTCGGAAAGCACGGTCACCTCCTCTGGCGCACAGCAGACGCGATCGGTTCCACCCGTCCCAGAATCACCGGCCCCAGCAGCGTGCGACGCGACGCTTCCGACGCGCGGACGGGGAAGCCGAGCCGCGCCGGTTCAACGTGACGCACCGCGCGGCATACGGTCGGCGCGCTCGCTGTCGTGGTGGACCAGCCCGCGCGGGCAACCCCTCGGCGGTGGCGACAAGGACCAGATTCATGGCCCGAGCGACTACCCGCCGCCCGGGCCCGTAACAACCGGCATGCGTCTCAGCTGCAGCCGTCGAACTGGCTGCGGATCTCCTTCCCCTGCTGCTCGTCGCGGAGGATGAACACGATGGGACACTGAGCACCGGCGTCGATCGAGATCGTCGGCGAGGTTTCGCCCGGCGCCAGCGTTCCGGAGCCGGGTTCGAACACGGCGCCTGGAGGGTCGCTGATGCCCTTCCAGTGCAGGCTGACCGTGGATGTCGGCGCATTGGTCGCCGTGAGCGTGCATTGCAGCTGCAAGACGACACCTGACGTGGTTTTGCTCAACCCGCATGTCCGGTGCTCGGAGTGGTCGAAGATGTCCGTGCGGAGGCGCACGAACAGGCCGAAGCCGGCGGCCACCACCAGGTTGAGCGCCAGCAGGGCCGCGCCCAGCCCGCGGAGCACGGACCACCGCGCCCGGCGCCAGGTCACGAACACGTACGCGGCGCCGAACAGCGCGAGCATCGGCACGACGATTCGGGCCGCTGCGAACAGGCGGTTGGCACTTTGCACATCCGCGGTGGTGGGCTCGGTGACCCGGCCGAACCGGAAGAAGATCAGCAGCGTCAGCGCGGCGGCGATCGGCGCCAGGACGGCGCTGATCACGCCGACCATGGCCAACGGCGGCGGACCGGCAGCGGTAGGCGGTGCGGCAAGTTCCTCGTCGTCGGGCGGTGCCGGCAGGTGCTGGTCGGACTCCATGGCGTATCTCCCCCGGTACACAAGCCTGGACGCGCGCCCTGAGGATAGGGCGGCCTGGCAAGCCGCCCGGGTCAGGGCGGCGGTGTGCGATCGGCGCCGGGTCGGTTGACCTGACCCATCCATCCCGCTCGGACGAGAATCCCGGCGGCGACCTCCGCGGGGGTACGGTCGTTGGTGACCGTGAAGTCCTCAACAGAGGTTTCTGTCGGTGCAGGCCCGTGCTCGTCCAGCGTCCTGAGATGCTGTTCGAGCTTTGGTCCGGTGTCTCGTTGGCGCAGGCGCCTGCGGACGGTGTCTACATCCGCGATCAACCTGACCACGCGGATGTCACAGCCCGTGAGACTCTGCACATACCGTTCCCGCTGGGCCACGGTGCCGATGACTGCCGCGGCGACGAGGAATCGTGCGCCGGCAGCCCTGAAGTTCGTCCATACGGACGCCAGGTTGACGCACTTGAGTTCGTCATACAGTCGTCCACCCGCAGGGCCCGCGTTCGGGGGCGGCCCGAACTGAGCCAGCATGTCTGTGTCGACGACGGCCGTGACGTGGCCCGCTTCGGTCAGCTTTCGTCCGACCGCGTCCGCCACGGTTGACTTGCCGACCCCGGCGACGCCGGTGAGCAGCAAGACTCGACACACAGATGCCTGACCGGCTTCCGGGCCCGAGGCAGGGCGAACTGATGCCGTTGCGTCGGGATGCAACAGGAACCAGTAGCTGACCGTGGGACCTTGTGCGGCCAGAACACCGCCCAGGGACTCGTACAGTGACCGGGCAGCGGCGTTCGCCTCGCCCGTGGTCAAGAACATCCTGGTGGCACCGGCCTGCGCACCGGCCGACATGAACGCATGGAGAAGCGCCCGTCCGACTCCCCTCCGGCGGTGTTCTTGCGCCACCTCCAATTGATGCAGGTAGAGCATCGAGGAGGCGTCGGGTCGGACCAGGTGATAGCCCCAGCACCATCCGAAGATCTCTTCAGCTTGGGAGGCCACGAAGGCCAGAGCACCCGGACGCTCCAGGAATTCCTGGCCGCCGCCCGGCACTGCGCCGAACACATGTATGGCTCGATCGAAGACGCGAACGTCGGCTGCTGCCACTCGACTGATCACACGCCATTCTGACCGCTGCATCGCCAAGATCGCGGGACATGAGAGTGCACGGATCTGCCGCCGGGATTCGGGGCGTTGACTCCGTCGAGGACGTTTGTCGGCCGTGTGCATCACGGTGAGCGCGGGCAACGGTGACGATCGAGTACTGCCTCGGCGACGCCGACTGCGAGCCGGCCGAGCTCGTACTGCCGAGCACGTGGACCGTGCAGGACGCGCGAGCCGTCGCGACCAGCTTCCAGCGCACGGTGCTGCCGTGGGATCTCACGCCGCTGCGGGCCGTCCACGGGCGGCGGGTCATCCTGGCCGCGCCGGTCTCCCTCGCCGGTGACCTGCAGCAGACGCTCGCAGCCGCCGGCAAGGCTGCCGACATCGCCGACCGGTTCGCCCGATGGGGCGCGCCGCCGAAGCGGTACGTCGTCTACTTCGCCGGGCCGGAGCAGTGGAGTACCTGGTGGAACGGGGACGGTATCGCGCTGCTGGCCGTGACCTGCCTGGCGAAGCGGTTCGGTGAGGACCGGATGCTGGCCTTCTTCACCGCCGTGGTCCGCGAGCAGTCCGCCCCGGAAACCGCTGCACCCACGGCGTTCGGCACGCAGTGGGCGCCGATCGCCGCGGCCTGCGCCGCCGAGGTGCGGGCCCGCGCGCGATGATGAGGTACGGCAGGCACACGCCAGGTACGTGTTCGCGGAACCGGTCGCGTATCGACAACACTTCCCACAGCTTGATCGGGTGTGCACATCTGCCGCCGAGCGCGTGGCTGCGGCTGGGCGAAGATCGCCACACTTCGTAGCGTCTTTTGGCCGACGCGTTTCACCGGGACCGGCGCACGCTCGTGCCGCCGGGAGTGGGGCGGTTGCGCAGGGTGCCGTGGCGGTACGCCATCACCGGGGTTGGACGGTAGACCAGTTCCTGGGTGTGCCCGCCAGAAGCAGGAAGGGTATCCCCTGTCGGCGTCTCGATTCGACACGATCGGCTGAGGCAGTACGAGATTGTCGATCGGTTGCCCACTAGGCTTTAGCATCCACCCAGGCGCTGCGCACATGCTGGAGATGGCCTGATGCGAACGAATGTGGCTCGCCTTCTCGCTGACGAGGATGGCCTACTCGACAAGATCGGCAAGATTGCTCACACCGTTGGCCCCGCCGTCATGGCGTTCGCCGTGATCATCGGCGGCGGTTGGGCCTACTTCAAGTGGGAGGACTTCAAGCGAGCCCGGGAGGCTGAGATATGTAAGGCTCGGGAAGAGGAGGAGCGCCGTCGTAAGGGAGAACAGCGGGATCGCTGATCTGTGCGGCTGACCACTCTTGGCCGTTGGGCTTCGACGTGCCTAGCTGGGTCAGCGCACCGCCGGGGGTCGCCGCGCCGGGAGCGAAGCGGCGCGGGCACGGAGCCATTCGACGTCGGCGTTGGCGTCGTTGGCGAAGTGCGCCGTCCACGACTGCCCGTCGGGTGTTGCGGCCGCGTACTGCAGGCACGAACTCTCCGAGATCCATACCGCCAGGGCCGGAGCACCGGTGGACTCTGCCAGCGGAGCGGGCCCCGCACCGACGGTCGGCCACTGATGCCCGAACGGCGACGCCAGGTGCAGCAGCTGCCAACCGCCGTCCCGGCGGTACGGCCACACCACCCGCGTGCCGAACGCGGACTGGACCTCGGGCAGGCTCGGCAGCAGCGTGTCACACCTCGCGATGACCAACGTGCCGTAGAAGCCCACGCCCGTCCTCCTCATGTCCGGAAGAATGGATGGAACAACTCCCCCTTCGCGCCGGCTTACCCGCTCCCCCGGGAACCAGCGATCGGCACGATACTGATCTCGGCGGCCTCACGCTCGTCGCGGGGCGCGCGGACATACCGCGCCGACGCGCGAGTAGGTGCGGGTTTCTGACCGTCAACGGTGTGCCGCGCCCGCCGCGACGCATCCGCACTCCGTGCCCCGCACGCTTCGGCCTTTCCGAAGAGGTCACGCGTTCGGGAACGTGCTGGTCCTCGCCTCGATTTCCGGCGCTTGCCGGCTCGATTCAAGGTCCATCGCGGCTGCTACCGACTGGCGGCGACCCGTTCGCTCGAACCCCACAGCGCCCGCCGGTGAGCGCGTGTTCAGTTTGTCGTGGTCAGGCCCGATGCTCGGCAAGAACGTTCCTGAACATCGCAAGGTAACTGTCGTGAGCCAGGGATAGCTCTCCGAGCGCATCTTCGGTGAACCATGCGATGGCATCGTGTTCGTCTGGCGCGATGTTGACCGGAGACCCCATCCACGCTTCGACCAGCCAGATCTGCATGTCGAACGTGTCGCCCTGAACTTCATGCGCTGGCGGACCCGCCGGTATCGCGATGTCGATGCCCAGCTCCTCTCGAAGCTCTCGGGCAAGTGCCGCGCCGGGCAGTTCCCCGGGCTCCACGTGTCCACCGGGCAGGTCCCAGACGTCGGGATACCAACGGCGCCGGGGAGATCGGTGACAGAGCAGAACCCGGTTGCCGTCGCGCAGCAACGCCGTGACGATGCGAGCCTTGGGAGAGCCATCCGCGGAGATCGACACAGGCGCATTGTGCCACCCGTCGCGAGCCGACGCTGTACCCTGCCGAACGGTGACCGGCACACTGTTCCGCCGCTGACCGTGCGCGGCCAGTGGGGGCGGCCGTTGCGCTCCTACCGAACATCCCGGCTGAGCATGTCCACGCTGCTGGCGACCCGCTCGCGCCGGCTCGCCCGGCTGATCCCCCTCGCCGACCACGTATGGCCCCGAACTCACAAATCGGGCCATCGGGCGGTCGGACCCACGCTCGCCGACAAACGAGTCCAGAAGGTACCGACGAAGCCACGCCCGCAGGATTCGCGGATTGCCCAGGCCCGCAACTCCTCCAAAGCACCAGCGCAGAGAAAGTGTCGGTGGTGGTCTCTATGCTGCTGTCGCTGGTTCACGACACGGGGAGACAACATGCGAACGCCACGACTGCTACCGGTGCTGCTGCTTGCCACGACGGTCGGCCTGACCACCGGATGCACCAGAGGGCCGGGCAACACAACGGCCACGAACGGGCGGCCGCACCGAGCGCCACCGTTGACGTGAAAGCCAACACCGAGGCGGTGTGCAATGCGGTGGTGGCCGCCTACAAGGCAGAAGAGGCCCAGCTGCTGCCGCTCGGCAGTGCGATGGCCAAGGCGTCACTGAGCCATGACCAGCAGCAGATCGCGAAGGTCAAGGCAGATGCCGAGGTCGTGCTCAGCAGGCTGGACAAGGTGATCGACGCCGAGCTGGCCAAGGCCGCCGATCCCGCGGCGAAGGCAGCGATCAAACACTACTCGGTGATCTACGCGGACACGTGGCGCGCCGACAGCTATGCCACCATTGACCCCATCGACGAGATGGACAAGGCCAATGCCGCGGTCAAGCCCTACTGTCCGGCCTTGAAGATGTAGCCAGTTCCCATGCCTGCTCCATGTCCATCGGCACGCCGTCCTGCACCGGGAGATCCTGCCGGTCATCGCCCACACGACCATTGTGGCGGCATGATCGCGTGTCCGATCTTGCCGCGAGTCGTGCGCGATGCACGCGGCAAGAGACGCTGCGTAGGACGCGGGTCTTGGCGTGCGCGCACATGAGCTACGGCGGGGTGGCGGCGGCCGGTCTGGCGTGATCGAATGCCGCGATGCTCGTTCGTCGCTGGCGCTTGGGCGCCGTGGTCATCTCACTGGCCGTGACGGGCTGGACAGCCTGGTTCACCGCTGACGTGCTCGGGGAGTGGTTCACCACCGCGCTGTTCTTGGCTGCGCCTGCGCTCGTCGCGGTGCTCCTCGCCCCTGCCTGGCGCTCGGGCGCGGCCGTCGTCGGCGGGCTGCTGGCCGGGCTGGTCGGGCTCGTGGTGGCATCGACACGCTGGCCGCACGCGCTGAGGCCACCGCAGACCGACTGGCTGCTGCCGTACCTCGCGCTGGCCGTCCTGGTCTGGGTCGCGGCGTTCACCGCGTGCGTCGCAACCGCCGAGCCCGAGCGGCGCAAGACGTTGCTGCTGTCCGGCGCGGGTGGGGCCGTCGTGCTGCTGTGCCTCGCCGCCGTCGTCGCGAATGGCCCCGCCGGCCTACGTCCCAGGTCGAGCGACGTCGCCGTTGACCGCAACGACCTGGGGCCCTTCCCGGCAGTGCTGCAGAGCAGGCGCATCGGCCTGGACTGCCGGACCGGCACCGGGGTGTGCACCGAGGCCATCGAGGTCTGGAGCAGCACCGGCCAGCCGCCGGCCGAGATCGCCGAGCTGCTTGCCCAGCACCTGCGCACCAAGGACTGGCCGATGAGCCTCGCCGCGACGACGGGGCGGCTCACCGGCTGCCTGCCGATCCGGGGCATCATCCGCTGGGCCGACCAAGCCTGTGCCGAGCTCATCCCGTCCTCGGACCTGAGTTGGCCCGACGACGTCAAGCACCACGACGACTCGATCGTGCTCGTCCTCGCGGACCGGCCACTCACCGCACTATGGCGGGCGGCCTGACCTGCGAGTAGTGCGGCCTCAGCCAACCGACGACGGAAAGCGCTCGGCGTCTTGGAAGCCGCCGTGCCGAGCTGGGGCGTGGCCGTTGCCTGATACGCCGGCTCAGTAGTCGACCGCCTCTACCGCGGTGGCGACCGGCTCGAGCCCCGCGATCAGCTCGTCGAGCTCGTCCGCGCTGAGCACGTCATACGCCGGCGCCGCCAGCTCGTCGGTGAGCGCCTCGATCCGTTGCCTGGTTTCCCGGCCGGCGTCGGTGAACCCGCCGCCGGCGTCCACCAGACCGCGGCCGCGCAGCCCGTCAACGACTGCAGCCAACTGCGCCTTGCCCAGATGGTGGATCCGGCCGAATTCCTCCGCCCGCATTCCAAGGGAAACAGCGAACAGGACATGAGCCTCGGTACCGCCGACGCCATGAACGACGAGGGCCGCGTTGTGGCCGTCCCCACGGTGCTCCCGCAACAGCGTCGC
>NZ_BMPI01000060.1 GCF_014647515.1 Dactylosporangium sucinum
TCCAGGCGTTGGTGATCGTGGCGCCCGAGGGCAGGGTCAGCCGCACCGACCACGAGCTCGTGGCGGACGAGCCGGCCGTGACCCGGATCGTGGCGACGAACCCGCCCTGCCACTGGTTGATCGAGACGGTGGCGGAGCAGCCGCCGGTGCCCGGGTTCGGGTTGGACGGCGACGGCGACGAGGGGTTCGACGGCGAGGGCGAGGACGGGTTGGACGGCGACGGCGAGGTCGGGTTGCCGCCGTTGAGCGCCTGCAGGACGGCGTCGTAGGCGGCCTTCTTGTTGCCGTTGCCGTCGAAGAGCAGCGGGGTGCCGCTGGCGCGCCACGAGTCGCTGTCCCGGATGCCCCACACCGTGATGCCGGTGCAGCGCGAGACGTTCAGGCAGGCCTGGGTGACCGTGCGGAAGTTGTTGGCCTGCGCGGTGCCGGAGCCCTCGATGTCCAGCTCGGTGATCTGCACGTCGACGCCGAGGTTGGCGAAGCGCTGCAGGTTGGCCTGGTAGTCGGAGGGGACCGGCGACTGGGGGTTGAAGTGCGACTGGAAGCCGACGCAGTCGATCGGCACGCCGCGGCTCTTGAAGTCCTGGACCATCGCGTAGACGGCGTTGGACTTCGCGTTCTGCCCGTCGGTGTTGTAGTCGTTGTAGCAGAGCTTCGCGCCCGGGTCCGCCGCGCGGGCGGCGCGGAACGCGGCCTCGATCCAGTCGTTGCCGGTGCGCTGCAGGTTCGAGTCGCGCCGGGCGCCGCTGCTGCCGTCGGCGAACGCCTCGTTCACCACGTCCCAGGCGTAGATCTTGCCCTTGTAGTACGTGGCGACCTGGGTGACGTGGTTGAGCATCGCGTTGCGCAGGGCCGTGCCGGACAGGTTGTTCACCCAGCCGGGCTGCTGCGAGTGCCACGCCAGGGCGTGCCCGCGCACCCGCATGCCCTGCTGCTGCGCGCGGGCCACGATCTGGTCCGCGGAGCCGTACGAGAAGCTGTTCTGCGACGGCTCGGTGGCGTCCCACTTCATCTCGTTCTCGGGCGTCACCATGTTGAACTCGCGGTTCAGGATGGTGCTGTAGGTGCTGTCGCTGAGCTTGTACGCCGCGACCGCGGTGCCGAAGTAGCGGCCCTTCTCGGCCGCCGAGGCGCCGAGCGTCGTGGCCGCGTTCGCGGTGGCCGCGAGGCTCACCACGACGCCGGTGACGAGGGCACCGACCGCCGCGACGGTGATCGCGGCCCGCGATCGCCTCCGGTTGCTGTCCATGCTGTGCCTTTCCAGTACGGTTCGCCGGAGTGCGTTTTCGAAAACGATTCGGCGGTGGGCGGGGATGAGCCCCAGCATTGTCGAGTTGGCAATCGCTGTGCAGCGCCCCTCGGCGAGCAATTTCCGGACGGGGCCCGACCAGGCCCGCGAGCGCAAAGAATGCGGTCCGGGAGTGCTGTTTTCGAAAAAGGAATACTGAAACTTTCAGCGACCGGCGACGATGTCCACGACGTCCGCCAGGGACTGTCCGGCCGCGCGGGACAGCGTGAGCGCCGGATAGCCGAGGCCCGCCGCCGCGGCCACCACGGCCGGGTCGCCGCCGACGAGGAGGCAGTCGCGGCCATCCGGACCCCGGCCACGCGCAGCCGCTCCAGCGCGGGGACGGTGTCCGGGTACGCCGCGACGGGCGGACCGGGCGGCGGCGCGTCCCGCAGGAGCACGCCGCCGGCGTCGAAGCGGACGCCCTTCACCACGCGGCCAGCCGCTCGCAGGCCGGGGCGTCGAGCTCGCCGTCGGCCACGACGACCGCGTACCGCAGCGCGAGCGTGGCCCCGGCCGGCAGGTCGACCGGGCGCAGGGCGAACGGCGCCGGGCAGACCACGGCGTAGACGCCGCTGCGGACGAACCACGGCGTCGGGTGCCCGGGGTTGCCGGGATGGTCGGCGAAGACGAGCGTCGACGACGCCCCGTCCGCGTCGTGCCGGCCGGTGAAGGCCAGCCACGGCGCGGCCGTGCCGTTGAGGTCGTCGGTGCCCTCGGCGGTCGCGGTCCGCACGGTGCCGCCGCTGAAGCTGCGCGGCCCGCGCCAGAACAGGCCGCTGTAGGCGGCGCCCGCCCGGCCCTCCGTCTCCGGGCTGCCGATCGCCAGGCCGGCCGCGCCGACGTTGCGCAGCTCGGTCGCCACCTCCAGGCGCCAGGCCCCGGCATCGGGGCGCACGGTCACCGCCAGCGAGCGGCGCTCGGCGAGGACGGCGCCGCCGTGCTCCGAGGTCCAGTCGAGGCGCTGCACCGCCAGTACCGCCGCATCGTCCGCGGACAGGGTCTCGAACCCGGCGTGGTCCTGGCTGCCGTTGTTCGGCAGCTGCGCGTAGCCGCCGTGGTCGCGCAGGTAGGTCGGGCCGCCCCAGAAGTTCTCCCGGCCGACGTTGGACAGCGCGATCGACAGGCCCTTGTGCCACACGTGGTCGTGCGGGCGGTACAGGCTGACCTCGCGGCCCGACAGCGTGCGGACCGGGTGCAGGTACGGCTTCGGCGACTCCACGCGGGCGTCCCACGGCCGGTAGACGTAGCGGAACAGCTCGCCGCCGCGCCACGACACGCGCAGCGACCGGTCGTGCTCGTGGCTGAGCGCCAGACCGGCGGGAACGGGTTCGGTCACGGTGCCTCCCAGGGTGGGCCGGAGCCCTGCATGCGGTCGTAGAAGGGGCTGCCCGGCCCGACGTCGGCGGGCCGGACCGGCCGGCCGGTGAAGGCCGACGCGTAGACGGCGGCGACGAGGCTCAGCGTCCGCCGGGCCTCGGCGGCGGTCACCGGCAGCGGCTCGCCGGCCTCCAGGGCGTCGAGCACCGCCGCGAACTGCGCGCGGTGCCCGCTCGGCCCGTCCGGCCCGGTCCATTCGGCCTTGACCGCCGCTTCGTGGCCCGGCGCCGGGGTGACCCGCCAGTTGTCGTCGCCGTAGCCGTAGAGGTGGGTCAGCTCGACGGTGGCCCACTCGAAGTCGAACCGCAGCCGGCTCTCCTCGCGCGGGGACAGCACGCTGTTGACGACGCTGGCCACCGCGCCGTTCGCGAACTCGACGAGCGCGAGCGAGAGGTCCTCGGTCGCGACCCGGCGGGCCTGCCGCCGGGCCACGGCCCGCACCTCGGTCCACTCGCCGAGGACGGCGAGCAGCAGGTCCATCTGGTGGATGCCGTGGCCCATCGTCGGGCCGCCGCCCTCGGTGTGCCAGTTGCCGCGCCACGGCACGTCGAAGTACTCCTGCGGCCGGAACCAGCTCGTGTCGCACTGGGCGACGAGCGGCCGGCCGAACGCCGCCGTGCGCAGGCGCCGGACGCCGCCGCCGAAGCGGTGCTGGAACACCGTGGCGACCGGGCCGGCCGCGGCCAGCTCGTCGAACTCGCGCAGGGTCAGCGTCGGCGGCTTCTCCACCAGCACGTGCGCGCCGGCGGCGAGGGCGGCCCGGGCCGCGTCCAGGTGCGCGCCCGGCGGGGTGCACACGTGGACGAGGTCCGGGCGGGTGGCGGCCAGGACCGCCGGCAGGTCCGCGCCGGCCCGCGGGATCCCGTGCGCCGCGCAGAACTCGCGGGCCCGGGCCTCGTCGATGTCGACCCCGGCCACGACGGTGACCCGGTCGCCGAGCTCGCGCAGCGCCTCGACGTGGATCCGCGCGATGTTCCCGGTCCCGGCGACCGCTATCCGCACGCTCACCTGAGTTGCACGCTCACTTGACGCCGAGCTTCTGCAGCTGCTCGGTGAACTCCGCGCGGACCTTGTCGCCGCCCTGCGCCTTCCAGTTCTTGATCATCTCGTCCAGGTAGGACAGTGGCTGGCGCCCGGCGATGATGTCGTTCTGGCCGTTGTTGACGATGCCGCCGAGCACCGGCTGCTTGCGCGACCACTCGTCGGAGAACAGGGCGTTGGCGATCACCGGGTCGGGGACCGAGGTGCCGATGACGGCCTTCTGGTACTCGTACGAGGTCTTCGTCGCGTCCGGGTTCCCGGGGATGAAGATGGCGTCGGGCGCGTCGACGATGTACCGGACGCCGAGCGCGGTCTGGGTGACGCCGGCCTGCGTGTAGACCGGGCCCCCGTTCTGCATGGTGTAGTGGGTGCCCGCCACGCCGTAGCGGCGGAACAGGAACTCCGCGGTGCCGAACGGGGCGGCCAGGTAGTTGCAGAGGGTCAGCAGCTCCCTGACGCGGCCCTTGTCGGCCTTCTTGAACACGGTGAAGTTGTTCGTGGCGCCGGCGCTGGACTGCCAGGTCGGGGCCCAGCCGCCGCCGTCGTACTTCGGCGGCCGCATCCCGCTGATCTTGAAGCTCAGGCCGGCGACGTTCTCGGCGTAGTACTGCGGCCAGGCCGTGTACCGGTCGGCGGTGAGCACCGCCTCGCCCGCGTTGAACCAGCGCTTCGTCGGCGCGTTGTTGGCGAAGCTGTCCGGGTGGACGACGCCCTCCTTGTACATCGCCACCACGTCCGACAGCGCCTTGCGGAACTCCTCGCTCTCCACCTGGTGGGTGAGCCTGGTGCCGTCCCACCGCCAGCCGTTGGGCCCGCCGAGCATCTGCTGGACCAGGAACATCAGGCCGCCGGCGTTGACGATCGCCCAGCGGTTCGCCTTGGCGTCGGTCACCTTGCGGCAGAAGTCGCGGAACTCGGCGAAGCTCTTCGGGTCCGGGTCGACGCCGAGCTTCTGGATCAGGTCGTCGCGGCGGAACATGAGCGTCCCGGCGACGCCGCGGGGGACCGGCACGCCGTAGATGCCGCCGTTGTACACGCACTGCTTCCAGGCGGCGGTCGAGATGGCGGCGAGGTTGGGGTACTCCTTGACCGCGTCGCCGCCGAGGAACTCGGTGAGGTCGGTGCACTTCGTCGCCATCCACTGCGGCAGGTTGCCGATGCCGGCGGGCACCCCGTTGGGCAGGAACAGCGCGGGCACGATGAGGTCGGGCAGGTCGTCGCCGGTGATGAGGGTGGAGAACTTGGCCGCCATCTCGGCGCTGGGCGTGATGGTGAGCTTCAGCTCGGTGCCGAGCCGCTTGTCGAGCTCCTGCCAGAACGGGTTGTTCTCCTTCGGCGGCGGCACCGGCGAGCCGGTGAGCACGAACGCCGACACTGTGCCACCCTTGAGCGGCGGGCCGGTGAACTGCTGGACCGGCGGGTCGGGGTAGGACAGGAACGCGTCGAGCAGGCCGTCGGCGTTGCCCGGCAGGTCGGGCTTGACCACGGTGGACGGCACGTAGGCGGGCAGCTTGACGCCCTGGTTGCGCTCGGTGGTGTTCTCGTTGCTCGTGCCGCCGTCGCCGCAGGCGGCGAGCAGCGGACCGCTCACGGCCGCGGCGGCGGCGCCGCGCAGCAGCGTTCGTCTGGTCAGCATGGCTCTCCCTTTACGAAATCAGCCCTTGACGGCGCCCACGAGGACGCCCTTGGTGAAGTGGCGCTGCACGAACGGGTAGACCAGCAGGATCGGCACGATCGAGATGACGAGGATCGCCATCTGCAGCGCCTCCTGCGGCGGCAGGTTCCCGGCGCCGACCTGGTCGACGCCGAGCTGCTGCTGGTTCACGACGTAGGTGCGCAGGACGAGCTGGACGGGCCACTTGCCCGCGTCGTTGAGGTACAGCAGCGCGGTGAAGAAGGCGTTCCAGTAGCCGACGGCGTAGAACAGCCCGATGACGGACAGCACCGCCTTGGACAGCGGCAGCACGATCCGGGTGAGGATCTGCCAGTCGCCGGCGCCGTCGATGCGCGCGCTCTCCACCAGCTCGGCGGGGATCTCCATGAAGAACGCGCGCAGGATCACGACGTTGAACGCGCTGACCACCGCCGGCAGGATCACGGCCCAGTAGGTGTCGAGCAGGCCGAGGGAGCTGACGGTGAGGTACCCGGGGATGATGCCGGGCGTGAACAGCAGCGCGCCGACGACGAGCGAGAGCACCGGCCGGTGCCCGAGCGAGCCCGGCCGGCTGAGCCCGTAGGCCAGCAGGGTGGTCGTCGCCAGGCTCAGCACCGTGCCGACGACCGTGATGAACACGCTCACCCCGACGGCCCTGGGCACGACGCCGCCGGTGAACAGCGCTTCGTAGGCGGCGAACGTGATCTCGTCGGGGACGATGACGAAGCCACCGGCCTGGACGATCTGCTCGCGGGTGGAGAGGCTGGTGGCGACGATGCCGGCGAAGGGCACCACCACCAGCGCGCAGCACAGCGTGAGGACCAGCGCCTTGAGGGCCTTCATCGCGGGCTCCGCTGGTAGAGGCCGGGCTCGCCGAACACGTGCGCGAGCTTGTTGGCGCCCAGCACCAGCACCACCCCGACCAGGCCCTTGACCAGCCCGACGGCGGCGCTGACGCCCCAGTCGCCCATGACGATGCCGTGGTTGTAGACGTAGGTGTCGAGGACCTCGCTGGCGTCGACGCCGACCGCCTGCTGCTGCAGCAGGATCTGCTCGAAGCCGACGGTGAGCGCGTCGCCGAGCCGCAGGATGAGCAGCAGGACGATGACGCTGCGCAGCCCGGGCAGCGTGATGTGCCACAGCTGGCGGGCCTTGCCGGCGCCGTCGACGGCCGACGCCTCGTAGAGTTCGGGGTCGATCCGCGACAGCGCGGCCAGGAACAGGATCATCGCCCAGCCGGCCTCCTTCCACAGGACCTGGCCGGTGATGAGCTCCTGGAACACGGCGGCGTTGCCGACGATGTCGACGGTGCCGAGGTCGTGGCGGCGCAGGAACGTGTTCAGCGGGCCGCTGCCGCCGAGCAGCTCGTTGAAGATCGACACGACGATCACCCAGGACAGGAAGTGCGGCAGGTACAGCACCGTCTGCACGACCCGCTTCCACCGCTCGGAGACGAGGCTGTCGAGCAGCAGGGCCAGGGCGATCGGCACGGTGAACACGACGCCGATCTGCAGCAGCATGATCACCAGGGTGTTCCCGAGCGCGGTGACGAACTGGGGGTCGCCGGTCGTCAGCACCTCGAAGTTCGCCAGGCCGTTCCACGGGCTGTGGAGGATGCCCAGGTACGGCTGGAAGTCCTGGAAGGCGATGACGTTGCCCAGCAGCGGCAGGTAGTGGAACGTGAGCAGCACCGCCAGGCCCGGCGCCGTGGCGAGCAGCAGCACCCGGTCGCGGCTCAGGCGGTACCGTTTCGGTCGCGGGGATGGCTCCCGTCGCCGGGGCCCGGCGGCGGGGTCGGGCACCGGCGGCGGCGTCGCCGTCGGGCGTTGCGTCTGCGTCAAGGCCGTCCTTCCGCTGGCGGTGGGCAGGGGTGATCGGCCGGGGCTGGGCGGCCCCGGCTTACGGAAAGATTCCGGAAATGTTTCCTCACGCTACGATCGACGCCCGTCTTCGTCAATGCCCGTCGATCCGTCCGTCCGGCGGCCGGCGGCCGACCCGAGCGACTGACGTCGATATTGACCGGGCGTGCTTAGAATGCCGTCGTGGCTGGGAAGAACGCGCACGAGCAGCGGTCCAGGCGGCGCCGGGGCGAGGTCACGGTGGCGGCCATCGCGGAGCTGGCCGGGGTGTCGCCGCCGACCGTTTCGAAAGTTCTGAACGGTCGGGCCGGCATCGCCGTCGACACCCGCGAGCGGGTCGAGGCGCTGCTGCGCGAGCACGGCTACCGCCGGCCCGAGGCGACGAGCCCGTCGAAGAGCGTCGAGGTGGCGTTCTTCGGCCTGGAGAGCCACCTCGCGATGGAGATCATGCGCGGGGTCGAGGAGGTCGTGCGCGACCGCGGCCTGGCCGTCGGGTTCACCGACCTGCAGGCCCGCGGCAGTGCCGGCCGGCTCACCGCCGACCGGCTCGTGGCCCGCCGCCCGGCCGGCGTGATCGCCGTCCACTCGGCGCTGTCCCCGCGGCAGTACGAGCAGCTCACGGCCAGCGGCATCCCGCTCGTCGTGCTCGACCCGACCGGCGAGCCGATGCACCCGACGCCGTCGGTCGGCGCGACGAACTGGAGCGGCGGGATCGCCGCCACCCGCCACCTGCTCGACCTGGGCCACCGGCGGATCGCGGTGATCACCGGCCCGGTCGAGTACCTCTGCGCCCGCGCCCGCCTCGAGGCCTGCCGCGCGGCGATGGACGCGATCGGCGCCCCGTTCGACCCGTCCCTGGTGCGCAACGGCACGTTCTGCTTCGAGGACGGCCTGGCGCTCGGGTTGTCACTGCTGCGCCTGCCCGACCCGCCGACGGCGATCCTGTGCGGCGACGACCTGCAGGCCCTGGGCGTCTACGAGGCGGCCCGCCAGCTGGGCGTCGGCATTCCCGACCGGCTCAGCGTCATCGGCTTCGACGACATCGAGGTCACCCGCTGGTGCGGCCCGCCGATGACCACCGTGCGGCAGCCGTTCGCGGAGATGGGCGCGGCCGCGGCCCGGATGGTGCTGGCCCTGGCCGCGGGCGAGGAGCCGGCGCCGGGCCGGGTGGAGCTGGCGACGACGCTCGTGGTCCGCGGCAGCACCGCCCCGCCGCCCCCGGCCGTCTAGCGGCCCGTCCGAAATATTGCCGCCGAGATCCAGAAACTTTCACGCCCGCGCCGCCCGCGCCGCCCACGTCCTCCGCGCCCGCGCCGCCGCGACGGCGGGGCCGGCGGGCCGCGGGGTGCCGATTGGACCGGTCGGGGTGCGGGCCGCTCGCCGTACCGTGGCCGCATGGATCGCTGCGAGGAGTGCGGCTTCGACTATGCCGGCGTGCCCGCCGAGGCGGTGCCGGAGCGGTTGCGGGGTTTCGGTGCGCGGTTCGCGGCGGCGCTCGCCGCGGTGGAGGTCCGCCGGCGCCCGGCCCCGGACGTGTGGTCGCCGCTGGAGTACACCTGCCACGTCCGGGACGTGTTCGCCGTGCAGCGCGAGCGGCTCGCCCTCGGGCTGCGGGAGGACCGGCCGGAGTTCGTGCCGATGGGGCGCGAGGAGCGGGTCGTCGCCGACGCCTACAACACCCAGGACCCCGCCGTCGTGCTGGCCGCGCTGGCGCTGGCGGCCGACGCGCTCGCGGCCGACTTCGCCCGGCTCACCGCCGTCGAGCTCGAGCGGACCGGGCGGTATCCGTGGCCGGAGCCGGCCGAGCGCACCCTGCTGTGGCTCGGCCGGCACACGGTTCACGAGGGCGAGCACCATCTCATCGACGTGGCCCGTTCCTAGCAGGCGTTGCTGCGGAAGTCCGACACCGCGAGGCCGGAGAAGCCGCAGGTGTACGGGGTGAAGCGGGAGTCCTGGTTCAGCCAGCGCTTGAACCAGGCCACCAGGGCGCGGGACAGGGTGGCGTTCGTGCTCTGCGGGAAGAAGTGGCTCGCCCCGGTCAGCTCGACGTACCCCTTCGGGCCCGCGAGCGTGTTGTAGAACGGGATCGAGTGGCTCGCCACCGGCGCGACCGTGTCGGACTGGCCGCCGACGATCATGACCGGCTCGCTCACGTTGTTCCACGTCTTGTCGCTGTTCCACGGCGCGATCGGCACGCCGGCCTTGACCAGCCCGGTGGTGTCCGCGGCGAGCGCCTCCAGGGTGCCGCCGCCGCCCATCGAGTGCCCGGCGACGCCGCGCCGGCTGCCGTCGACCCGCGCGCGCACCGCGGACGACGACGAGTTGACCGCCCAGTTCAGCGCGGCGAGGAGCTGGCTGCCCCGGCTGGCCGGCTGGTCGTAGATGCTGTTCGTCTCGATGCCGACCACGACGAAACCCCACGACGACAGCCGCGGCCCGATCCAGCTCAGGCTGGACCAGGTGGCGGTGAAGCCGGGGGAGATCGCGACCACCGGGTACTTGCCGGCGGTGGTCGGGTAGTACACGCGGCCACCCCCGAAGCCGCTGACCAGGCTGGAGATGCTCTCCGACGTGGTGGTGAAGCTGCCGTTGCCCGTGATGTTGCCGGCGGTCGGCGCCTGGCCGATCTCGTCGGCGACGGCCGGGGCGGCGGCGGCCGTGATCCCGGCCCCCATGAGCGCGAACACCATGGCGGCACGGACGAGGAACCGGATGGCGGGGTGTTGTCGTTGCAAGGCTGCACTCCCTCTGGCTCGGGGTCTTACTTCGACGCTCGTCAGTGTGTGCAGCTCCCGCCCGGGCCGGGATCGGCGAAATCACCGGTGTTCGCGCCCCGCGGCACGACGGCACGAGATCCCGGGAAATGAGCGGGAACTTTTCCGCGGCGGGCGCGATCAGACCCCCCGACGACCCGACGGGGAAGGAGCCCGGCAATGCAGGACTGGGACGACGACGGCTTCGCCGACGTGCACGAGGACCGCGCCGAGCCGATCGCCGAGGAGGATCCGGACACCATGCTGGGCACGGCGCTGGACGTCGACGGCCAGACGGAGGACGGCAACCCGGTTGCCTGGTCGACCTCGTACAACGAGTACTACGACACCGTAACCGGCGGGACGGTCGAACCGAAGTAACCGCTCGTGCGACCGTGTTCCAGGTGCGCGACGGTTACCGTGATCGCGAGCAGGCGGCGGGCACACGCACGGTCAGGTGACGGGTGGAAGACGAAGCGACCCTGGTCACGCGCGGTGCGTCCGGCGACCAGGCGGCGTTCGCCGAGCTCGTCACCCGGCATCGGTCGATGATCCACGCCGTCTGCGTGCGCATCACCGGCGACCCGCAGGCCGCCGCCGACGCGCTGCAGGAGACGCTCATCCGCGCGTGGCGGGGGCTGCCGAAGTTCCGCGGCGACGCCCGGTTCTCGACCTGGCTGTACCGGATCGCGGTGAACGCCGCCGTGGCCGAGGCGCAGCGGGGCGCCGACCGGCCGCAGCCCGTCGACCCGTTCGACCTGACCCCGCCGGCCGGCGCCGGGCCCGCGTTCGCCGACACGATCGCCGACCGGCTCGCCGTGCAGGCGGCGCTGCGGCGGCTGCCCCCGCAGTACCGGGCGGCGATCGTGCTGCGCGAGTGCGCCGACCACTCGTACGAGGAGATCGCGGAGATCCTGCAGATCCCGCTCAACACGGTGAAGAGCCGCATCTCCCGGGCCCGGCAGGCGCTCGTGTCGCTGCTGCAGCCGGATGGGGTGTGAGCGTGAGCGACTGGCTGGACATGTCGGTCTTTCCCGACCTCGACCCCGACGCCGCGGTGCGCCCGCAGGACCTCGCGGCGCTGCGCGACGGCATCGGCGCGCCGGTGGCCGGGCTGCCCGAGGAGGACTGGGCGCACCTGCTCGACGTGGCGTTCGACCCGGGCGACGACCTGGTCGACGTGGCCGCCGACGGCTTCGACGACCCCGGCTACGACGACGGGTTCGAGGCCCCGGACCAGGATGTGCCCGAGGTGGCCCAGGACGGACCGGATCACGACCCGGATGACGACGAGGACCTCTGGTGACCGGGAACAAACCCGCGAGCCGGGCCGATCTGCACCGCACCACCACAGGAAAGGGCTTCGGGGATGCGGGATTTCGACGCGGTACGCGATGACGTGCTCGCCCTCTTCGGCGAGCTGACCGACGCGGCCCGGCGGCGCGGTGCGGCGACGGCGGTCGGCCGGCTCGACGCCGCCCACCAGCGGCTGGCCGACGGGCGGCTGACCGTGGTCGTCTGCGGCGAGTTCAAGCGGGGCAAGTCCAGCCTGCTCAACGCGCTGCTCGACGAGTGGCGCAAGCCGTTGCTGTTCCCGGAGGCCGGCGAGATCGCCACCAACGCGGTGACGACGGTGTCGTACGGGGCGAAGGAGGAGATCGACGTCCTGGTCGAGACGCGCACCGGGACCGAGACGGTGTCGATCGGCCGCGACGAGATCGCCACGTACGTCACCGAGAGCGGCAACCCGCACAACGCCCGCCGGGCGCGGCTGCTCAACGTGACCACGCCGAACCCGAAGCTCGCGTCGGGCCTCACGCTCGTCGACACGCCCGGCGTCGGCAGCGTCCACCAGGAGCACACCGCCATCACCATGGCGTTCCTGCCGAGCGCCGACGCGATCGTCTTCGTCGCCGACGCGACCCAGCCGCTGCTGGAGAGCGAGCTGCGCTTCCTCGGCCGGGCCGCCGACGCGGTCGCGGCCGGCGACTCGACCGACGCGCTGCAGTTCGTGCTCACCAAGACCGACGGCGTCGCCGACTTCTCCACGATGCTCGCCAACTCCCGCAAGAAGATCGCCGACACGCTCGGCTGGCCGCCGGAGCGGGTGGTCATCACCCCGGTCTCGTCGCACGCCAAGCGCGACTACCTCATCGACGGCGACGACGAGGACCTGGAGCTGTCGAACTTCGTCGAGTTCGAGACCCGGCTGTGGACCGCGCTCGGCCGGTGGCGCGCCAAGCGGCTGCTCGGCGACGCGCTCGGCGAGCTGGAGCGCGGCGCCCAGGGCCTGCAGACGCCGCTCGACGAGGCGATCGAGGCGCTCGCCGACGAGACGAAGCAGCGGGTCGGTGAGCTGACCAAGCAGGCCGAGGAGCGCCAGGCCAAGCTCAACGAGCTGCAGCAGGGCTCGGCCGGCTGGCGGCGCGACCTCGCGGACGAGCTCAACGGCATCGGCCGGCAGCTGGGGCACCAGGGCCAGCAGCGCCTCGACAAGGTCTGGCAGGTGTTCAACACCGAGTACCTGCGCGACGACACGTACCTGTACCACCCCGACCGGCTCGTCGGCCAGCTCACCGCCGACGCGGCGCAGGTCATCGGCGAGCTCAACGAGCAGGCCAGCCGGGCGGCCGCCGGCGTGCTGCGGGAGTTCACCGCCCGCAACGGCCTCGACCTCGGCCACCCGCAGCTGGGCCAGCTGCCCGACCCGCCGGTGCCGCACCTCGAGATCCACGGCGACCTGCACGGCGAGAACCGGCCCAACCCGATGAAGCGCAAGCTGCGCGACGCGGGCCTGGGCAGCGGCGTCGGCGCGGCGATCGGCGGGTTCCTCGGCAGCGTCCTCTTCCCGGGCGTCGGCACCGTCATCGGCAGCGCCCTCGGCAGCCTCCTCGGCAGCGCGGTCGGCTACCGCAGCGGCGCCCAGGACGAGCGCAAGGCCGAGCGGCAGTCCCGCCGCAGCAGCCTGCAGAGCGAGCTGCGGCTGCTGGAGCAGGAGCAGCGCCGGCACGTGACGTCGGCGGTGCAGGAGGCGATGCGGGTGTTCGCCCGGATGGTCGTCGCCGAGCTCGACAGCCGCATCGCCCAGGAGCGCGAGACGGTCCGCGACCTGCTGCCGCGGCTCGCCGACGCGCGGCAGGCCACGCAGGAGAAGGCGCGCCAGCGCACCGCCGAGCTCAACGCCGAGAAGGCGCCGATCGTGCGGGCCCGCGGCCGGATCACGGCCCTGGTCCGCGACGTCGACCGGCTGTCCACCGCCACGGCCACCGTGAGCGCGCCCACCACCCCGGCCCCACGCGCGGCCGCCCACGACGACGACTGGGCGGACGCATGAGCGAATTTGAGAACCTCGCCGATCACCTGCACGACCTCATCGACATCATCACCGGGCACGACGACGACCACCACCAGGACACGGTCGCCGAGCCGCTGCCCGACCACTCCCACGACGACGACCCGGCCGTGATCGGGGAGCCGGCCGCGGGGGCCGAGCACTGGCACATGCAGGAGCGCGCCGACACCTGCGCCGTGGCCAGCCAGGAGTTCATCCTCGACGAGCTGACCGGCGTCGACCACAGCGAGGCCCAGCTCACCGAGATCGCCGAGGCGCACGGCTGGTACCAGCCCGGCGGCGGTACCGCGATGGCCGACGTCGGCAACATCCTGGAGTACTTCGGCGTCCCGGTGCAGCGCGAGTACGGCGCGACGCTGGAGGACCTGCAGCACGCCCTCGACGGCGGGCAGAAGGTCATCGTCGGCGTCGACTCCGACGAGATCTGGACCCCGGGCCACGACCCGGACGAGCCGCTCGACGCCTACCCCGGCATCCCCGGCCAGGGCGCCGACCACGCCGTGCAGGTCACCGGCGTCGACTACAGCGACCCGGCCCACCCGGTCGTCGTGCTCAACGACCCCGGCACGCCCGACGGCGGCGGCGAGCGGGTGCCGCTCGAGGCGTTCCTCGACGCGTGGGAGGATTCCGGCAACTACCTGGTCACCGCGGGGAGCGGGCATGCCTGAGCCGTCGACCACCCGCACCGGCAAGCTCCTCGCCGACGTGCGCAAGATGCCGCTGTTCCGGCAGCTGGCGCCGATGGAGTCCGGCGTGGGGTGGCCGATCCCGATGCGGCACCGCCCCGCCTGGCACGGCGACACCGCGGTGTTCCTGAAGCTGCCGCTGTACGGCTACCAGCGCGCCGAGGACGGCAGGGGGGCCTCGCTCTACCCGCCGTTCGCGACGCTCACCGTCGACTGGGCGACGGGCCGGCCGATGGAGTACGCCGACCTGCGGTACACCCGGCCGTGGGACATCAGCGGCCGGCCCGGTGCGGTCGGCACGTTCCCGCACGACGCCGTCCGCGGCAGCGTCCGCGAGTACATCGCGGCGAAGGAGGCGCTGCTCGCGCTGTACGACGAGATGCTCGACGCACTCCAGGAGGGCGTGCCGTTCGGGGCCGCCGACGAGTTCGGCGCGGCGCTGTCGCGGCTGATGGAGCCGAGCCTCCTGCCGTACTACCGGATCCTCGGCGGCAAGTTCGTCGAGCGCTTCCTGGGTCCCGCATGACGGGTTCGGAACTGCGGGAACGGGCGCGGGCGGCCTTCGCGACGGCGGCGGCCGCGCTCGGTACCGGCGAACCCCTGCGACCCGTCCGGGAGGCCCTCGCCGGGCACCGCGTGCGCCTCGACGCGCCGATGCCGGTCGCGCTCGTCGGGCGGGTCAGCTCCGGCAAGTCGACGCTCGCCAACGCCATGCTCGGCGGCGAGCTGGCGCCGACCGGCGTCGAGGAGCTCACGTTCAACGTGAACTGGCTGCAGTACGGTGCGCGCCGCGAGCTGACCGTGCACTTCCGCGGCGACCGCCGGCCCGAGCGCCGCGACGCCGCCGAGCTGGCCGAGCTGACCGTCCGGGCCCGCGACGGCGACGTCGAGCGGCAGCGCCTGCTCAAGGCGATCGACTACCTGGTCATCACGGATCCCAACCCGTACCTCAAGGCGTTCGACCTCGTCGACACGCCCGGCCTCGACTCGGTGTTCCACAACGACTCGCAGAACACGCTGCGCTTCCTCGGCCGCACCGGCGACGAGGTGCGGGCCGCGTCGGAGGCGCAGGCCAGCAAGGCCGACGCGCTCGTCGTGGTGTTCGCCCGCGGGCTCGCGGCCAACGAGGAGGAACTGCTCGCCGACTTCGTCGGGCCCGGGTTCGGCGGCAGCGGGCCGATCACCACGATCGCCGCGCTCACCAAGGTCGAGCTGGCCTGGCCGCAGCACCCCGACCCGATGGCCGAGGGCCGGCACCTCGCCGAGCGGGTGATGGCCTCGGCCGGCGCCCGGCGCGTGCTCTACGACGTGCGGCCGGTTGCCAGCCTGGTCGGCGCGGCCGCGGCCACGTTCACCGAGGACGAGTTCGGCTCGCTCGTCGAACTGTCCACGATGGACGCCGAGAGCCTCGAGCGGCGGCTGCGCCGCGGCCCGTACTTCGCGACCCGGGAGTACGACGACGTGCCGGTGCCGCCGCAGCGCCGGGCGCCGCTGCTGCGCCGGTTCGGGCAGTACGGCATCGCCCTCGCGACCGGGCTGCTGCGCGACGGCGTCGCCGACCCGGCGTCGCTGCGGGCCGAGCTGACCGCGCGCAGCGGCATGACCGAGTTCAAGCGGCTCCTCGTCGACCACTTCGGCAACCGCGCCGACCTCATCAAGGTGCGCGGCATGCTCGACCACGTCTACCAGCTGCGTGACTCCCTCGCCGACCGGCTGCCGCCCCGCGACCGGATGACCCTGCTCGACGCGGTCGGCCCGCTGCTGTCGCTGGACCACAACGAGCACGCCTTCAAGGAGCTCGACGTGCTGCGGCACTACTACGACGGCGAGCTCACGTTCACCGAGGAGGACGCGGCCGACCTGCTGCGGGTCACCGGCGAGCACGGCACCGGCCTCGCCGCCCGGCTCGGCCTGCCGCCCGGCGCCACCCGCGAGGAGCTCGCCGCCGCGGCCCGCGAGCGGCTCGGCGGCTGGGCCGAGCGCGACCTCGACCCGGCGTACGCCGGCCGCAGCCGCCGCGCCGTGCAGATCCTGCGCCGCAGCTACGAGCGCCTGGTCGGCACGATCTAGCTCCCGAGCACCCGCAGGGTGAGCGCGGCCAGGCCGGCCAGCACCGCACCCGCGTGGCCGGAGCGCAGGCCCGCGCCGCGGACGGCCACGTCGAACGTCCGGCCACGGGCGGCCACGACGTCGCCCTCCCGGTAGGTCTCGTACGGCGACCCGGCGACCGGCGCCACGCCGAAGTCGGCGCCGGCCGGCTGGCGCTGGAACCCGGCCCGCAGGTGCTCGAAGACGCTCGGCCCGCCGCGCGGCTGGACGTCGACCGCGGCGGTGGTGCCGTCGGCGAACCGGACCGTCCAGCCGATCCCGGCGACCGGGTGGCGCAGGTACGCGCTCAGCAGGTCGGGCGGCACCGCGGCCAGCCCGAGCGGGTGACCGACCGGCACCGGCGGCAGGGCGGACAGGTCCGGTGGACCGCCCGGGTCGCCCGGCTGCCGCCTGAATCGTCCGATCATGCGGCCATGGTGCGGCCGGCGGGCCCCGCCGTCTTGCGACTGACGCAGGCCGGACAGTCCGCCGCCCGGGCGGCCGGCGACGGACGGGTGGTCTGGCCCGGCGGGACGAACGGATGCCAGGATGGGCCTCATGGAGCCCGGGCCACTGCAGTCAGCCATCGAACAGGCGCCATACATCCTGATCGTGTGCGAGGGGCCCGACCTGCGCATCGCCGCCCTCAACGGCACGGCCCGCGCGCTGTTCCCCGGCCGTGACCCGGTCGGCAAGCCCATGCGGGAGGCGTTCGCCGACCTCGCCGGGCAGCAGTGGATCGACCTCTACGCCCAGGTGTACCGCACCGGCACGGCGATCACGGGGCAGGAGTGGCGGGCCCACATCGCGCTGCCCGACGGCTCGACCCGGGAGCTCTACGCCGACTTCAGCATCACCCCCTGGCGGCACCCGGACGGTGGCATCCGGGGCGTGATCGGCGGCGGCACCGACGTCACCGAGATCGTCCGGGCCCGCCTCGCCGCCGAGCGCCACGCCGAGGAGCTGCGGCAGCAGTACCGGCGGGCGCGGGACGTCGTCGACGCCCTCCAGCAGGTCCTCCTGCCGCGCGGCCTGCCCGTCCTGCCGGGCGCCCGGATCGCCGCCAGCTACCTGCTCGCCGCCGCCGACACCTCGGCCGGCGGCGACTGGTTCGACGCCGTCGTGCGCCCCGACGGGAGCGTCGCGCTCGTCGTCGGCGACGTCGTCGGGCACGGCGTGACCGCCTCCGGGGTCATGGGCCAGCTGCGGGCCGTGCTGCAGGACCGCCTGCAGGGCGACGGCGACCCCGGCGCGGCCCTCGCCGCCGTCGACCGGCTGGCCGGGCGGCTGACCGCCGCCCACGCGGCCACCGTCTGCGTGGCGCTGCTCCGGCCGGACGGCACCGTCGGGTACTGCACCGCCGGCCACCCGCCGCCGCTGCTCGTGCCGGCCGGCGGTGCCGCCCGGTTCCTCGACGTGACCGGCGGCGGGCCGCTCGGCACCGGCGGCCGGTTCCCCGTGCGCGAGGCCCGGCTGGCGGTCGGCGACGTGCTGCTGTTGTACACCGACGGGATCGTCGAGCGGCCCGGCCGGACCGCCGCCGAGGGCACCGGCGAGCTGGCGAGGGTCGCCGCCGACGCGGTCGCCGGGCGGGCCCTGCGGGCGCCGGACGCCTCGCCGGCCGAGCGGGCCGCCACCCAGCCGGTCGAGCTGCTGGTCCGGGCGACCGGCCACGCCGACGACATCACGCTGCTCGCCGTGCAGCGGACCGCGCCGCCCGCCCCGCTCGACCTGGAGCTGGGGGCCGACCTGTCCCGCCTCGCCGGGCTGCGCCGGGCCCTCGCGGGCTGGCTGGGCGGGTTCGGCGCGGCCGGCGACGACGTGTTCCTCGTCCAGCACGCGGTGGGGGAGCTGGTCACCAACGCGATCGAGCACTCGCTGAGCGACGACGTCGTGGCGCTGCGGGGCGAGCTGACCGGCGACGGCGAGGTCGTCGTCCGGGTCGCCGACCGGGGCACCTGGCGCGAGCCGGACCACGTCTCCGAGCGGGGCCGTGGCCTCGCGGTGACCGCGCAGCTCGTCGACGCGCTGCGGCTGGACCGGGGATCCGGCGGTACCGTCGCCGAGGTCCGCCACCGGCTCACCCGCCCGGCGTCGATGCTGTCCCCGGCCGCGCCGCCGCCGGCCGCCGTGCCCCGCCCGCGGCCGCCCGCCGAGCTGTCCATCGTCGACACCGGCAAGGGCAGCGTGACCGTGGCCGGTCCGGTCGACGCGGCCACCGCCGCCCGGATGCAGCACGAGCTGCTGTACCGCTCGCGGGGCGGCGTGCTCGACCTGACCGTCGACCTGTCCGGGGTGACCCACCTGGCCAGCGCGGGGGTCGCCGCGCTGCACACGGTCGCCGCCCGGCACCGGGCCCAGGGCAGCGCGTTCGTGCTGCTCGCGCCGGAGGGCAGCGCCGCCCGGCACGTGCTGTCGCTGGTCGCGCTGCCGTTCGGCTAGCCGGTCGGAGCGCGGCGGAAGCGGCCCGGGGCCGTGCCGAAGTGGCGCTTGAACGCGGTCGCGAACGCGAACTCCGAGGTGTAGCCGACCCGCGCGGCGACGGCGTGCAGCGGCGCGCCGTCCTCGCGCAGCAGGCGGGCGGCGGTGGTCATGCGCCACCACGTGAGGTACGTGCGGGGCGGCTGACCGGCGAGCGCGCCGAACCGCCGCGCGAACGGTGCCCGGGACAGCCCGGCGACCCGCGCGAGCGACGCGACGGTCCACGGCGCGGCCGGGTCGGCGTGCATCGCCTGCAGGGCCGCGCCGACGGCCGGGTCGCGCAGCGCCGCCGCCCAGCCCGGGCCGGTGTCCTCGTCGATCCGGGTGCGCAGGATGTACAGCAGGAGCAGGTCGAGCAGCGCCGGCACGAGCGCCTCACCGCCGGGCCGCGGCGGCCGCTCCAGCTCGCCCGCGAGCAGCCCGACGGTGGCCCGCAGCTCGGGGCTGCGGGTCAGCTCGGCCGGCAGGTGGACGAGCTCGGGCAGGCTCCGCAGCAGCGGATGGGTCCGGCGCGGGTCCAGCTCGTACGCTCCACAGAGGACGATCCCGTCCGGACCGTCCACAGCAGACGGCAACGGGAGGCCCGGCTCGCACGGCTGGATCGGCGCGTCCGGGTCGGCGGCCAGCGCGTGCCCGCGGCCGTGCGGCGCGAAGAGGACGTCGCCGGGCGCGAGCGGCACCGGGTCCGCGCCGTCCGGCAGCAGCCAGCACCGGCCGCGAAGGACGACCTGCACGCCCGCCGCGCCGGGGACCGACGCGAACCGCTGGCCCCACCGGCCGCGCCAGGCCAGCCGGACCGACACCGGGCGGCCGGTCCGCAGCAGGGCGATCACATCGCTGAGCACGTCCACGTATGAAAACGGTACTCCGCCGCATGGATCGTCTCGGTCGGGCCGCCTACCGTCGAGCGGTGTGAGAGCTGTGCGAATGCACGCCTACGGCGACGCGTCCGTGATCCGCGTCGACGAGGTGCCCGTGCCGGTACCCCTGCCGCATCAGGTCCTCGTGCGGACCGCCGCGACGTCGTTCAACCCGTCCGAGGTCGGCCTGCGGCTGGGGCTGCTGCGGGGCATGTTCGAGCTGCCGCTGCCCCACACCCTCGGCTGGGACCTGGCCGGGACGGTCGAGGGGACCGGCGAACGGGTGGTGGGGCGGATCGACACCGGGGCGGCGGCGCAGTTCGTGGCCGCGGACCGTTCGCTGCTGGTCGCGGCTCCCTCGACGGTACCGCTGGAGCACGCGGCCGCCCTGCCCGTGGCCGGACTGACGGCGTGGCAGGCGGTGTTCGAGCACGGCGCGGTACGGCCGGGGGAGCGGGTGCTGGTCAACGGGGCGGGCGGCGGGATCGGGGGGTTCGCGGTGCAGCTCGCCCGGCACGCGGGCGCTCACGTGGTGGCGACGGCGTCGGCGCGCAGCGCTTCGGTGGTGCGGTCGCAGGGCGCCGCGGAGGTGCTGGACTACCCGGCGGGGCCGCTCGACGCCCTGCTGCCGGCGCCGGTCGACGTGGTGCTGCACCTGGTGCCGGGGCCGGTGCCGGACGGGGTGCTGCGGCCGGGCGGCCGGCTGGTGTCGGCGACGACCCCGGGGCCGTCGCACTTCGTGGTGCGCAACGATCCTGCCCAGCTGGCCGCGCTGGTCGCGCTGGTGGACGCCGGGGCGGTTGTGCCGGATATTTCGGACATTGTGGATTTCGGGCGAGTGGCGGAGGTGCATCGCGCGGCCGAGGCGGGTGCGGTGCGCGGAAAGGTGCTGGTCGTGCCGTAGGTCCGCGGGAATGCGTCGGAGATTGTTGACGTGTCGGAACCTTCCGACGCATGATGGAGCGCGTGACGGAACAGGACGTGTTCGCGGCCCTGGCGAACCCGGTGCGCCGCCAGTTGCTGGAGGCGCTGCGGGACGGGCCGCTCGCGGTCAACGACCTGGCGGGCCGGTTCGCCCTCGGCCGCCCGGCGATCTCGGAACACCTCGCGGTGCTGCGGCACGCGCGGCTGGTCCGCGAGGAGCCGCGCGGCCGCCATCGGTTCTATCACCTGGAGCCCGCCCCGCTCGCAGGCGTCCAGGACTGGCTGCATCCGTTCGAGCGGTACTGGCGGGATCGCCTCACCGCACTCCGTGACGTCATCGCTGCCGACCTCGCCGAGGAGGAACATCCGTGACCATCGACACCACCGTGATCCAGTGCGACCAGTTCATCGCCCACCCGCCGGCCGTGGTGTGGCGCGCCCTGACCGATCCCGTGATGCACGCGAAGTGGTGGGCGCCCGGCGACGTACGCCCGGTCGTCGGGCACCGCTTCACCCTGGACATGGGCAGGTTCGGCCACCAGCCGTGCGAGGTGCTGGAGGTCGAGCCGGAGCGCCTGTTCCGGTACACCTTCGCCGAGGGCTCCCTGGACACCACCCTGACCTGGCGGCTCGAGCCGGAGGGGACGGGCACCCGGCTGTTCCTGGAGCACGCCGGCTTCGACCCCGACTCCCCGCTCGGCCGGCAGGCCCTGGAGGGCATGGGCAACGGCTGGCCCGCCATCCTGTCCAACATGACGAGCGCCCTGTCTCGCCCCTGACCCTCCACGCCCGCCCGTCCCCGGCCCGCTCTGCGCGCCCGCCCCGCCCCTGACCTGCTCCGCGCGCGCCGCCCCTGACCTGTTCCGCGCGCGCGCCGCCCCTGACCTGCTCCGCGCGCGCGCCGCCCCTGACCTGCTCCGCGCGCGCCCCGCCCCTGACTCGCTCCGCGCCCCCGCGCGCCGCCCGCCCCGCCCCACTGCGCCGATCTTGGAGTTGTGGTTCGGATATTTCATGGAATATCAGGCCGAATCGGGCACCACAAGTCCAAGATCGGCGCAGTGGGGCGGGGCGGACGCGCGAAGCGGGCGCAGTGAGGCGGGGCGCGCGCGGGGCGCGCGCGGTGAGGCGGGGCGGGCCGGCGGGCGGGCGCGCGGAGAGGCGCGCCAGCGACGGGGCGGGCCGGGTTACGCCGTCGGGGTCAGGTGTTCCGCCGGCGTCACGCGGTGGCGGCGGGTCGGCAGCAGGACCGTCGGGTGGGCCACGCTCCACCCCGCGCCCGCGCACACGAACTCCTTGATCCGCGCGGCCGCCCGGCCCGTCACCGCGGACGGCTTGGCCCGGTCGTCGGGCGTCACCAGCTGGATGATCCCGTCGCGGCGGCCCAGGCTGATGCACTGCACGAAGTACCGGATCGGGGTCACCGGCACCGGCCGGCCGGTCAGGCGGGCGGCGATGGCGTCGGCCGCCTGCCACGCCATCGGGATGCCCGAGGCGCACGACATCCGCAGCGGCTTGCCGCCCACGCCGGGGGCGAGGCCGGCGTCGCCGACCGCGTACACGTCCGGGTGCGAGACCGAGCGCATGGTCCCGTCGACCACGATCTGGCCGTTGGCGGCGACCTCCAGCGAGGTCGCGGCGGCGATCGGGTGGGTGGCGAAGCCCGCCGTCCAGACGGTCACGTCGGCCGGGAGCCGGTCGCCGGTACCCGTCACCGCACCCGTCCCGTCGACCCGGGCGACCGGGGTGTGCTCGTGGACGGTGACGCCGAGCCGGTCGAACACCCGGCGCAGGTGGGCGCGGGCCTTGTCGCTCAGCCAGTCGCCGACGCCGTCGCGGGCGGCGATCGCGACGGCCAGGTCCGGCCGGCGCTCGGCGATCTCGGTGGCCGCCTCGATCGCGGTGAGGCCGCCACCGACGACCAGTACGGACGCGCCGGCGGGCAGCTCGGCCAGGCGGGCGCGCAGCCGGAGCGCGGCCGGGCGGCCGGCCAGGTGGTGGGCGTGCTCGGCGGCGCCCGGGACGTCGACGGCGGCGGTGCTGCCGAGGGCGTACACCAGCGTGTCGTAGCCGAGCTCGGCGCCGTCCGCCAGCTCGACCGACCTGCGCTCGACGTCGACGGCGACGACCCGCCCCTGCCGTACCGCGACGTGCGTGCCCGCGACGACGCCGGTCAGCGGGCGGTGCCGCAGGTCGGGCCCGGTCGCGAGCTGGTGCATGCGGACCCGCTCGACGAAGTCCGGCTCGGCGTTGACCAGCGTGATCTCGGTGTCGTCGCGGTGCAGCCGCCGGGCCAGGCGGCCGGCGGCGTGGGCACCGGCGTATCCGGCGCCGAGGACGACGATGCGGTGCTTCATGGGTGTCGCTCCTGTCCGAGTCCGAGTGGTCCGCGGTAGCGGCTCACCACCTAGACCGGACAGCGGCGCGATCCCTGACAGGGGCGGCTATGACCTGGGTCACCAGTACGCGGTGATCGGCTCCCCGGGCTCCGACGCCGCCCACTCGCGGGTCAGGCGGTCCAGCTTGGCCGGGTTGGCCTGGATGTGCACGGCCGCGACGCCGTCGGCCGTCACCTCGAGCGCCAGGACGGCGGCGACCCGGCCGTCCACCACGGCCACCACCGCCGGGGCGCCGTTGACGACCGCGGCGTACGCGGCGACGTGCTCGGCATCGATGAACCGCAGCGCGGTCGACGGCCGCAGCACGCCCCGCAGGAACCGCGCGATGGCCAGCGCGCCGACGACCGGCGTGCCGCGAGCCGGGACGGCGCCCCCGCCGTCGGCGACGCTGACCGCGTCGTCGGCGAGCAGGCGCACCAGCGGCTCGGTGTCGCCGCTGAGGGCCGCGGCCAGGAACTCCTCGGCGATCTTCCGCGCGGCGGCCGCGTCGACCTCCACCCGGGCCCGGCCGGTGGCCAGGTGCTGACGCGCCCGCCGGTAGATCTGCTGGCAGTTCGACTCGGTGAGGTCGAGCATCCCGGCGATCTCGGCGTGGGCGTAGCCGAACGCCTCGCGCAGCACGTAGACCACGCGCTCGTTGGGCGACAGCCGCTCCATGAGGGTCAGCACGGCCATCGAGACGGACTCGCGCTGCTCGGCGGTCTCGGCCGGGCCGAGCATCCGGTCGCCGGCCAGCACCGGCTCGGGCAGCCACTGCCCGACATACGTCTCGCGGCGGGCCCGCGCCGAGGTGAGCTGGGTGAGGCAGAGGTTGGTGAGCGCCTTCGTCAGCCAGGCCTCGGGCGTCTCGATCCGCTCCCGGTCGGCGGCCTGCCAGCGCAGGAACGTGTCCTGCACCGCGTCCTCGGCGTCGCCGGCCGAGCCCAGCAGCCGGTAGGCGATCGCCTCCAGGCGGCCCCTGGAGCGCTCGAACAGATCGACCTCGCGCGAACTGAGCGCCATCGGGAGCAGTCTACTGCCCGGCGACGGCCCCGACGCGGAGGAGGACCTCCGCCGGGGCCGCCGCCAGCAGGACGCGCATCAGCGGAACGCCCGCAGCCGCAGCGAGTTGGCCACCACGAACACCGACGACAGTGCCATCGCACCGCCCGCCAGCATCGGGTTGAGCAGGCCGGCCGCCGCGACGGGGAGCCCGACGACGTTGTAGGCGAACGCCCAGAAGAGGTTTCCCTTGATGGTACCGAGGGTGCGCCGCGACAGCCGGATCGCGTCCACGGCGGCGAGCAGGTCGCCGCGGACCAGCGTCAGGTCGGCCGCCTCGATCGCGGCGTCGGTGCCGGTGCCCATGGCCAGGCCGAGGTCGGCCTGCGCGAGCGCGGCGGCGTCGTTGACCCCGTCGCCGACCATGGCGACGACGTTGCCCTCGTCCTGCAGCCGCTTGACCACGTCGACCTTGTCGGCCGGCAGGACGCCCGCGATCACCTCGTCGATGCCGACCTCCGCGGCGACCGCCCTCGCCGTGGCCTCGGTGTCGCCGGTGAGCAGCACCGGCCGCAGCCCGAGCGCGCGCAGCTTGGCGATCGCCTCGCGGCTGGTCGGCCGTACCGCGTCGGTGACGGTGAGCGAGCCACGGTACCCGCCGTCCCAGGCGACGTGGACGCCGTCGGTGTCGGGGGCGTCGATGCCGTGCTCGCGCAGCAGTCGCGCCCGCCCGGCGAGCACCGTGCGGCCCTCGACGGTGCCGCGGACGCCCAGCCCCGGCAGGTTGGCGAAGTCCCGCACCTCCGGCAGCGGGCCGCGCTCCTCGGCCGCCTTGGCGATCGCCCGGCCGATCGGGTGCTCCGAGGCGTGCTCGACGGCGCCCGCGATCCGCAGCAGCTCGCCCGGGTCCTGGTCGTCGGCCGGCCGGATCTCGCCGAGGGTCATCCGGCCCTCGGTGACCGTGCCGGTCTTGTCGAGCACGATCGTGTCGACGCGCCGGGTCGACTCGAGCACCTCGGGCCCGCGGATGAGCACGCCCAGCTGGGCGCCCCGGCCGGTGCCGACGAGCAGCGCCGTCGGGGTGGCCAGGCCGAGCGCGCACGGGCAGGCGATGATCAGCACGGCCACGGCCGCGGTGAAGGCCGCCGCCGGGCCGCCGCCGGTGCCGAGCCAGAAGCCGAGGGTGCCGACGGACAGGGCGATGACGATCGGCACGAACACCCCCGAGATCCGGTCGGCGAGCCGCTGCACGGCCGCCTTGCCGGTCTGGGCCCGCTCGACCAGCTCGGCCATCTTCGCGAGCTGGGTGTCGCGGCCGACCCGCGTCGCCCGCACGACGAGCCGCCCGCCCGCGTTGACGGTCGCGCCGGTGACGGCGCTGCCCGGGCCGACCTCGACCGGCACCGACTCGCCCGTGAGCATGCTCTGGTCGACGGCGGAGCTGCCGTCCTCCACCACGCCGTCGGTGGCGATCTTCTCACCGGGGCGTACCACGAACCGGTCGCCGACCCGCAACTGGCCGACCGGGATCCGGGTCTCGACGCCCTGCCGGACGACGGCGACGTCCTTGGCGCCGAGCTCCATGAGCGCGCGTAACGCCGTGCCCGCCTGCCGTTTGGCGCGCTGCTCGAAGTGGCGGCCGGCCAGCAGGAACAGCGTCACGCCCGCGGCGGCCTCCAGGTAGATGTCGCCAGCGCCGTCGCCGCGCTGGATGGTGAACTCGAACGGGTGCGTCATGCCGGGCATGCCCGCGGTACCGAAGAACAGCGCGTAGACGGACCAGGCGAACGCGGCCAGGGTGCCCAGCGACACCAGCGTGTCCATGGTGGCCGTGCCGTGCCGGGCGTTCTTCCAGGCGGCCTTGTGGAAGGGCCACCCGCCGTAGGCGACGACCGGCGCGGCGAGGGTCAGGCTCGCCCACTGCCAGTACTCGAACTGCCACCGGGGGACCATGGCCAGGGCGATGACCGGGACGGTGAGGGCGGCGGTGATCCACAGCCTCGGGTCTCGCTCGTTGCCCGTTTTTTCGGCTTTTTTCACGGTGTAGCCGGTTTTTTCGACCGTGGCGACCAGGTCCTCCGGCGTCACGTGCTCGGTGAAGGTGACGCTGGCCTTCTCGGTGGCATAGTTGACCGTCGCTGTTACGCCGTCCATGCGGTTGAGCTTCTTCTCGATCCGCGTGGCGCAGCTCGCGCAGGTCATGCCGCCGATGCTCAGCTCGATCCGGTTGGTGGCCATCAGTGGTCCGTTCCCGCGGTGAACTCGGCGGTGTGCACCGTGCCGCCGTGCTTGAAGTCGAGGTACAGGCGGTACCGCCCCGCGCTCGGGACCTCGGCCGCGAACGTCGTGCCCTTGACCGGGTGCACGTGGAGGTAGGCGAGGTCGCCGTCGCGCAGCGCGACGAGGTGGCCCTGGGCGCCCAGGTAGGGCTCCGGGTCGACCGGCCGGCCGTCGCGGCTGACGGTGAAGTCGAGCGTCGACGCGCCGCCGGGGTGCAGCTCGCCGCGCAGCTCCACGGTGTACCCGTCGACGGTCGCGGTGTGTGCCGCCGGCGGCAGGGGCTGCGGCCGGAAGTCGCCCGCCGCGGCGACGTCCGCGCCGAGGGTCAGGCCCTGCTCGCTCCCGTCCGGCCGGAAGTCGGCGAACACCCGATACTGCCCGGGCTGCGTGACCTGCAGCGGCACCGACCAGGTGCCGTCCTGCGCCCGCGCCGGGTGGACGTGCTGGAAGCCGGCGAGGTCTCTTCTGACGGCGATGAGGTGGAGCTCCTGCTCATGCTCCACGCTGTACCGCGTGAGCGGCGTGCCGTCCGGGCCGTCGATGCGGAAGCGGAAGTCCTGCTGGGTGCCGGCGGTGAGGCTGGTGGTCAGCGGGACGAGGGTGTAGCCGTCCTGGCTGATCTGCAGCCCTCCCGGTGGCTTGGCGTCGTTGCCGTGGCTTTGGCCGTTGTGCTCGTCCTGCTGGGTTTCGGTTCGGCCGTGCGCCTGTTCGGTGGGGCCGTGGGCCGGCTGGGACGCCGGGGCGGCGATCGGGCCGGTCAGGTGGCCGGCGCCCAGCGAGGCGGCGAAGACGGCCGCCAGCCCGGCGGCGAACGCCCCGAGCTTGAGCGGCGTGCGCATGACTCAGCCCACCACCGCGTAGCCGGCCTCGTCGACCGCCTCCCGCACGGCGGCGGCGTCGAGGGGCTGCTCGCTGGTCACGGTGACCGTCCCGGACCCGAGGTCGATCCGCACGTCCCGCACCCCGTCGAGCTTGAGCAGCTCCCCGCTCACCGAGCCCACGCAGTGCTGGCAGGTCATTCCGCTCACCGTGTACGTCGTTTCCATCAACCCGTTCCTTCCGTGCGGTGCTCTTACCCTACCCCCTGGGGGTACCAATGTGCTTCAAGGATTACCCCCCGGGGGTATGCGCGTCAAGGTTTTTTGCCGTCCGCCTTTTGCCGTCCCGCTTTGTCGTCCGGTTTTTGTCGTACCCGCGGGCTACGGTGCGGGGCATGGATGTCGACGTGGATGCGGGAGCGCTGGCCGACGCGGCCACCCTCGCCAACCGCCTGCTCACCGGTCGTTCCCCGCAGCCCGTCCACGGCGCGGTCCGCCTGCACGCCACCGGCCCGGCGCTCGAGCTGTCCGCGACCGACGGCACGCTGACCCTGCGCCTGACCGTGCCCGCCACGGTCCGGGAGCCGGGCGAGGCCGTCGTGCCGCGCCGCGCCCTGGCCGAGACTCTGGCGGGCCTGTCCGCCCCGACGGCCCGCCTCGCCGTCGAGGGCCGCCGCCTGGCCGTCCGCGTCCCGTCGGCCCGCTTCGCCCTCCCGCTGCTCGCCGACCCCTGGCCCCCGCTGCCCGCACTGCCCCCGCCCGCCGCCACCCTCCCGGCGGCCGACCTGCGCTCGACGGTGGCCGCGGTCGCCGGCGCCGCCTCCCGAGACGACGCCCTCCCGATCTTCACCGGCGTCCGCCTGCGCACGACGGAGGCCGGCCTGTCCCTGCTCGCCACCGACCGCTATCGCATGGCGGCCGCCACGCTGCCCTGGCCGTCCACGACACCGCTGGAGACCCTGGTCCCGGCCACGGTCCTGACCCGCGCCGCCTCCGCCCCGTCCCGCGCCGACGAGGTGACCCTGCACGCGTCCCCGGACCTGTTCGCCGTCTCCTGGCCGGCGGGCAGCCTGCTGACCCCGACGCTCGGCATGACGTATCCCGACGCCCAGTTCGACCGCCTGCTCTCGACCACGCCGGAGTGCGTCGCCGAGCTGGAGGCGGACGCGCTGGCCGCGGCCGCCGACCGGGCGGCTCGCTACGCGGGCCCGCACGGCCGGGTGACCCTCCACGTGATCGACGGCGCCGTCCTGGTCCAGGCCTCGGATCCGCTGCACGGCGAGTCCGAGGAGACGCTGAAGGCCACCGTCCACTACGGCCAGGGCACCCGCCACTACCAGGCCCGCCTCCTGGCCGACGCGGCCCGGGCCTTCGCCCACGCCCCGGTCCACGTCCGCATCCAGGAGTCCAACCGAGCCACGGAACTGACGTCCCCGGCGACGACCCTCCGCTACCTGGTGGTCCCCATGCGCCCGACCGAGGCCACCTGACCGAGCTTCGCGCTGTGTGCGCTTCGCGCTGTGTGCGCTTCGCGCTGTGTGCGCTTCGCGCGTGGCCCGTTGCTGCTTGGCCCGTCCTGCGCTGCACCGGTGCTCGGACTGGCTCGTGCCTGGTCCGTGCCTGGTCGTTCGGCCCGGGTTCATGATCGCGGACGTTTTTGTGTCGCGGGCGACACAAAAACGTCCGTGATCATGAACGGCCCTCGCGGCGAGCCGTGGGGGGTTGCGTTCGGTCGACAGGGCGGGGAGTCGTCGGTTGCCGTTGTCGCCGTGTATTCGTCCTGCGGCCCGGATCGAAGGGCAGCGGGCCGCAGGGGCATGCCGCGCGGTCGGACTGATGGGGCCGCGCCGTGGGTGTGGGCGGCCTCGTCGTCGTTGTGGCTCGACGTGGTGCGGGAGCGGACGGCCGCCGGGGACAAGCGGGTGCTCACCAGGGGCTAGGCCGATGCGAGGGTCTGCTCGACCCACCGGCGCAGCGTGGGGGCCGAGGCGGCGCCGGACTGGCGGGCGATGGTCTTGCCGTCGCGCATGAGGATCAGGGTGGGGACGGCGCGGACGTCGAAGCGGCGGGCCACGGCCGGCGCCTGGTCGACGTCGACCTTGACCAGCTTCACGACGCCGGCCAGGTCGGTGGCCACCCGTTCCAGGGCCGGGCTCACCATCCGACACGGGCCGCACCACGTCGCCCACAGGTCGACCAGGACCGGGACGGCGGCCCGGTCGGCCACGTCGCCGAAGGTGCGGTCGTCCGCGTGGGCGATCCACGGCAGCGGCTCCTTGCAGGACCCGCACACCGGCTTGCCCGGCGCGGCGGCCGGCACGCGGTTGCGCTGCTTGCAGTTGGGACAGGTGACGATCTCAGCGGACATGACGGTACGACCTCCTCGGCTCCCTATGACGCCCGGGCGGGCTTCCGCATTCCCGAACGGGGCGTCATGGGAGGACGACCAGTACGGCGGGTCAGGCGGCGTGGTGGAGCTCGTGGCCCTCGGCGAGCGGGCGGTCGGTCACCCGCGAGTGGGTGAGTACCCCTTCCGCCCGGCGGTCATGCCGGGATGCGGGCGGCCAGCCCGTCGAGCAGCAGCGCCAGGCCGAACTCGAACGCCTGGTCGCCGGCGCCGGCCGCCGCCGTCTCGGCCAGCGCCGCGAGCAGCTGCGGGAACCGGTCGCCGTGCCGGGCCAGCGGCGCCGCGATGGCCGCCGACAGCGCGGCCTCCGGGCGGTCGGCCGCCGCGCTCTGCTGGACCAGGGCCCGCACGTGGCCCGCGAGGACTGCCACGGCGTCGAGGCGCTCCGGGCCGGCCAGCGGCGTGCCGGCGAGCGCGCCGAGGGCGGCCTCCATCCAGCCGAGCTCGACCGGGCCGACCGGGCGCGGGCCGACCGTCGCCTCCAGGGCCCAGGGATGCGCGAGGTACCGGGCCAGGAGCGCCCGTGCCCACGTGGTGAGCGCCGCCCGCCAGGCGCCGGGAGCCAGCGCCGGTGGCGCGCCGACCGCCTGCTCCACCATCAGGGCGACCAGCTCGGCCTTGCCGGGGACGTACCGGTACAGCGACATCTTCGTCACGCCCAGCTCGGCGGCGACCCGGTGCATGGCGACCGCGCCCAGGCCCTCCGCGTCGGCGATCGCGATCCCCGCCGCGACGACGCGGTCGAGGGTGAGCGTCGGCTTCGGGCCTCGCGTCGCCGGCCGCGGGCCGTCCCAGAGTAGGTCGTGGTCCACAGCACTCCCCTTGGCGAATAACTGCGTCCATGGTACACAATAAAAACCGAGTCCATGGGACACAGTTTTTCGGGAAGGGACCCCACCATGCAGACCGTGCTCATCTCCGGCGCCAGCATCGCCGGGCCGGCGACCGCGCTGTGGCTGGCCCGCCACGGGTTCCGGCCGACCGTCGTGGAGGTCGCGCCGGCCCTGCGCGCCGGGGGCAACGCCGTCGACTTCCGCGGGCCCACACACCTCGGGCTGCTGGAGCGGATGGGGGTGCTCGACGACCTGCGGGCGGTACAGACGGGTGGGACCGCGATGCGGTTCGTCGATGCCGCCGGGCGCCGGCTCATGGAGCTGCCGGCCGACTTCGCCGGCGGGGAGATCGAGGTGCCGCGCTTCGATCTCTCACGGGTGCTGTACGAGCGGAGCCGGGCGCACGCGGAGTACCTCTTCAACGACCGGATCGTGGCGATGGCCGACGGCCCGCAGGGCGTCGACGTCACCTTCGCGGGCGGGGCCAGGCGCACGTTCGACCTCGTGATCGGCGCCGACGGGGTGCACTCGGCCGTGCGCCGGCTGACGTTCGGGCCGGAGGAGCGGTTCGTGCGGCACCTCGGGTACTACGTCGCGACCTGGGAGCTGCCCAACCACCTCGGGCTGGGGCGCGACTCGCTGGTCTACAACGTGCCCGGCCTCATGGCGAGCGTCGGCGGCGACCATCGCGACCCGTCCCGCGCCACCGCCTTCGTGGCGTTCGCGTCGCCGCCGCTGCGGTACGACCGCCACGACCGCGAGGCGCAGCGCCGGATCCTGCTGGAGCGCTTCGCCGGGCTCGGCTGGGAGGTGCCGCGGCTGCTCGACGGCCTGCGCGCCGCCGACGACTTCTACTTCGACGCGATCTGCCGGGTGGACGTCTCGCCCTGGTCGCGCGGCCGGGTGGCGCTCGTCGGCGACGCCGCGGCCGGCGCGACGATCGGCGGCATGGGCACGGGCACGGCGATCGTGGCCGCCTACGTGCTCGCGGGCGAGCTGGCGACCGCGCCCGACCACACAACGGCCTTCGAGCGCTACGAGCAGCGGCTCGCGACCTTCGCCCGCCGCGCCCAGTCCGGCGGCGACACCACCGGCCGGTTCCTCGCGCCGCGCACCGCGTGGGCGGCCTGGCTGCGCAACTCGGTGCTCAACAACCGGGCCGGGCTCGGGCTGCTCATGCGGATGGCCGACGACCGCGCCACCCGCATCGAGCTGCCCGACTACCGGGTGCCTCAGGCGACGCCATAGGGCGCGAGCACGCTGTCCGAGCCGTCCCACGTCCGCACGCCGAGCAGGCGCGGCGTGCGGGCCGTGGGCGGTGCGGCGTGCGGTGACACCGGACGAAGAACCTCCTCGGACCCCGCGCCGAATCACACGGCTGTACTTCTGGATCAAGCCTTTGTGCAGGTGGAAGCGCGGTTTAAGGTCGCGAGGGTGAAGGTCATCGGCACGATGCAGACTCCGGACGGCGGCTGGCGGGTGGAAGTGGTCCGCCACGCGAGCGGCAGCCGCTGGTACCGCGTCGTGCACGGCGACAACGTCATCGACTACCTCACCATCACGCGCGTGGCCGAGCTGCTGTCCCAGGCGGGCATCGACCTGAGCGACCTGGCCGAGCCGGCCGCCTGACGGGTCCCGCCCGTTCCGATCCATGCCCCAGCGGGGCACGGGAGCGCGCGAGGCGCCCAGTCTGCGGGCGGGCGCGGCGCGGCGGCGGTGCGGCGCCCCCGACCGCGCGGAACAGGCCGACCCGCGCCGCGCGGCGCCCGCCGCTGTGCCCCGCGCGCTGCCGACCCGCCGGGCTCGGCCCGTTGCCAGCGGCGCGCGCCACGCTGGTGAAGGGCCCCACGTCGTCCGGCGGCGCGCGCCGGGCCGGTGGGAATCCACTGTGGACTGCCGCGCATCAGCCGGGCCAGGTGTCCTCCAGGTGGTGGCGGATCAGGGCCGCGTGGGACAACGGCGTCGACAGGTCGGTCACGTCGCCGTTGGTCGTGTAGTCGAGCAGCACCACCGTCCCGCCGTCCGCTAAGGCGCGCAGCTCGGCCAGCTCGGCAGCGGCGTGGTGGGTGAGGACCCAGTAATACGACGGGAGGTAGATGCGGCGGCGGGCCGTTTCGTAGTCGAGGAGGGTGTCGCCGCGCAGGCCCGCGCGGTGGCCGTGGACCGCGCCGAAGCGGCGGGTCGTGCGCTTCAGGCCCGTCATCGTGGTCAGGGTGAGCTTCGCCGGGTCGACGTCGGCCGTGTCGAAGACCTTCAGGGCCTGCCAGACGCCCTCGACCGACTGGGCCTCGACGCCCGGGGTGAAGGGCACCGGGATGCCGCCGTGCGGGTAGAACGGGCTCAACCTCACCCACGGCTGCGGGGCCCTCGACGTCACGTCCACCATCGCGGCGCCCGGGAACGCCGCCGCCACGGCCGTCGCGCTCCGTCGCCGGCTCACCACCTCGATCCCCATGCCCCGCATCATGCCCCCCAGGTACGACACTTTCCGTTAGCAAACCCGGGCCGCTGGGTACCGCGAAGACCGAACCGGCCGCCAGGGGAGGGGTACCGTGCCAGCCAACGCGATGCGTCTGCAGTTCTCGCTCGACCTGCCGCGCGACGCGGCCATGGTGGGGGTGACGCGCCGCACACTGGACGGGGCGCTCGCCGGCGCCGGCGTCACGCGGGACTGCCGCGACGACATCCAGCTGGCGCTCACCGAGGCCTGCGGGAACGTGGTGTCGCACGCGTCGCTCGCCAGTCAGTACCACATCGACGTCACGGTCGACGAGGACGAGTGCGTCATCGAGGTCACCGACGACGGCGGCGGATTCAACCCCGGGAGCGTCCGCCCCGCGGGGGAACTGAGCGAGAGCGGCCGCGGGCTGCAGGTCGTCGCGGCGCTGGTGGAGCGCCTGGATGTGGTGTCCGTCGAGGAGACGGGGACGCTCGTGCGCTTCAGCAAGCACCTGACGTGGGACGTCGCCGACGGGCGGTAATCGGCCGTTCGGCCGTATGATTCGACCGGAAGTACGAATTGGGCATCGAGAAGGGCAGTGGCGGAATGCAGGTCACCTCTGCGGTCGACGGGTCGCGCGCCGTCGTCAAGGCGAGCGGCGAGCTCGACGTCGCTACCGCGCCGGAGCTGCGCGCCTACCTGCACGAGCTGGTCGACAACGGTGCCTCGACGGTCGTCGTCGACCTCACCGACGTGGGGTTCCTCGACTCGACCACGCTCGGCGTGCTGATCAGCGTGCACAAGCGGCTCGTCGAGACGGGCGGCGTCGTGGAGCTCGTGGTGCCGCACGCGCGCCTGCTGCGCATCTTCCAGATCACCGGCCTGGACCGCGTGTTCACCATCCACGCGTCACCGGCCGACGCCACCGTGTAGTCGCATCCGGTCGCCACAATCGGGCGATGCGGAGAACCTGGCGGCTCGCGATCGCCCTACCGGCCCTGCTCGCCATGCTCGGCTGCCTCGGCCCGTGCGCCGACCTCATCGACGAGTCGGTCGAGGACGTGCCGGTCGAGTACAACCTCTGCTGCGTGAACGCGGGCGTGGACCGGCTGGCCCAGATCACCGGCGTCCAGCCGGTCACCGTGGCCGACGGCGTGCTGACCGGCGAGACGCGCGGCATCCGGGTCGAGGCCACGGCCGTCACCCGCACGCTGCACATCGACAAATCGGACTTCGACTCGGACACCGACGGCATGGTGCCGCTCGACGACGCCCACGAGTACGTCGCGCTGCTCGTCAGCCGCGTCCCGGACCGGCCCGTCGCCACCCACCCGTGGCGCGACCAGCACGGCATCGCCGTCTACGCCACGCCGGCGGACGCCTGGCCGGAGCCGCGCTGGGAGGGCACGCCCCGCATGGTCGACCCGCACAACGGCAAGGACGTGCGGTCGAAGATCATCGTGCTGCGGGTGCCGGTCGGCAGCACCGTCGTGTACACCCTCGACCTGCAGCGACGCCTGCCCGACCGCCCGGCGATCGACCTGCGCACCGGCGCCCGCGGCGGCTATCCCGCGAAGCCGGCCTGATCACCGCGGGCAGGCACCGCTGCCGACCACGGTGTTCGTGGTGGCGTCGAGGATGATGTACCGCCCGTGCTCCACGATGTTCAACCGCCCGCCCGGGATGGGCCGCCCGGTGCAGTAGCTCGGCAGCGGGATCGTGCGCGCCGCGGTGACCGGCGACGGCGCGCTCGGCGGAGCCGCCAGCGCGAGCGCCACCAGGGCGAGCACGCGCCCGGCCCGCCCCGGCGCGGACGCGACGGCACGCCGGGCCGGCCGCCGGCGCCCGACGGCGGGCACCGCGGGCGTGTCGAGGTCGATGACGGACATCGCCCTCGATGCTAAGGCCTCGTCCGCACGATCCCGCACCGCAGCGTAGTCAGGCCGCCACGCGTGGGACACCAAGTTTTCGGACGCCGCCGTCGAGGACGGGAACGTAGCCGAGGCGGGCGTACAGCCGGTTGCTCACCGGGTTGGCCAGGTCCGTGTACAGCACGCACCGCTGCGCCCCGGCGTCGAGCGCGCGGGCCGAGGCGCCGGCCACGCAGGCCGCCGCGTAGCCGTGGCCGCGCCGCGACGGCGGCGTGTAGACGGCGCTGAGCCGGACCACGCCGCCGACCGGCCGGGTGCGCCACAGGAACGACACCGGCTCCCCGCCGGCCCGCCAGAACCAGCACAGCCCGCCGGCCGCGAGCCGCGCCGCGGCGGAGGCTTCGGACTGCTCGCTGGACGTCCCGGTCTCGACGCCGAACGCCCGCACCCAGTCCAGGACGAGGCCGAGGTCGGCCGGCGTGGCCTCGGCGAGGCTCCCCGGCACCCCGACCGGCGGCCGGAGGGTGTCGAGCACGTGCAGCCGGTTGCGCCAGCCGGTGACCTCCGCCGCCCCGTAGCCGTCGGCGAACGCCTCCAGCTCGCCGTCCGCGCCGTTGACGGCGTCGAGCCCGGCCAGCTCGGCCGGTGCCGAGGCCACGTACGCCCCCAGGAACCGCGCGGCCGCGGGGTCGGGCGCGCTGACGAACATGGCCCGCGGCGGGGTCCAGAGCGCCGTGCCGGCGACCGTCCCGCCGCGCATGACCCGCAGCCAGACGGCGTCGCCGGGGTCGAGCCCGTCGCGCAGGAGCCCGTCGACGAGCGCGGCCGGCACCGTGTTGCGGACCGGGTCGCGCACCAGCCAGTCCAGGGCCGCCGCCGCGAACGACCGCACGTCCGGGTCCCGCACGCAGGTGAACCCCCCGAGCTCCGCCATGCGGCCATCGTCGCAGACGCTCAGCCCCGGGCGCCCGCTCCGGCGTACTCACGGGTGGTGACGGGCAGGTGAACGGGTGCGAGCCGCCGGGTCCGCCACTGGTAGGAGGCGGTGACGACGGCGAGCGACCACCCGTACACCCCGACGGCGAACGAGGTCCAGGAGTCCGGCCAGGCGGCCACCCCGAGCGTGCCGCCCACGAGCGCCGCGACCGCGACCGGCCAGGCGACGGCCAGCATCCGCCCCCGCGGCCGCGGTGGCGTCCCCGGCCGCACGAGCACCAGCAGGAGCGCCGCGGCGGCCCCGGCCGCGGCCAGCCGCAGGTACCCGCCGCCGCCCGTGACCAGCGGGATGGCCACCGCCGCACACCCGGCGAACCCGTACCACCGCACGAGCCGCGGCGGTTGTCCACTGTGGACCCGATTCTCCCCCATGCTGAGAGCCTGCATCGAGGACGCTAAGAGGTTCCTGAGCGAACCTGTGAATCACTCAGGAAGCGCGTCACCAGCGCCGCGACCAACAGCCCGGCCGCGCCGAGCTCCAGCAGCCGCACGATGACCGCCTGCGGCGCCGTGAACCAGGCCAGGAACGGCTGCACCGCGAGCCCCGGCACCCAGACGGCGAGCGCGGCGGTCCAGAACACGGCCGGCCGCCGGGCGGCCACCGGCACCGCGGCGACCCCGTCCCGCAGCCAGCCGGTCCGCCCGGCATGCAGCGCGACCGCGAGCACGACCAGCGCGCCGGCCACGGTCGACCCGTAGTGCAGTACCCGCCACCACGGCTGCCCGGCGAACGCCGTCGCGTCGAGGAAGGTGAGCCGCTCGGTCCCGCGGTCGGCGTTCGCGGCGTGCGTGACCAGGTCCCACAGCCGGTGCGACACCGCGCCGAGCCAGGCGCTGAGCACCGTGATCGCCCACGGGTGCCGCCGGGCGGCGAGGGCCGCGTAGTCGCCGACCGCGAACCGCCGCAGCGGCCCGCCCCGCGGCAGGTGCGCCACGACGACCGGCGCGGCGGCGTGTGACGGGAAGGTCAGCGGCATGCCGTGATGCTGTCGCGCGTGGTCCCCGCCGCGGAAGGACCTTCACCAAACCTCCTAGAAGCGGAGGCCGGCCAGGTAGTTGTAGCCGTTGCGGGCGGTCGTCAGGGCCTCGGCCGGCGTGCGGGGCGGGCTGCCCGCGTCGTCGCGCTCGACGATGTACTCCACCAGGCCGGCCTCGCGGGCGTGCTCGAAGATGCGGCCGAAGTCGATCAGGCCCGCGCCCGGGTCGGCGAACGACGCGTTGGTGTCCAGGTCCTTGACGTGGACCTGGCGGATGCGGCCGCGGTGGCGCTGGATCAGGTCGACCGGGTCGGCGGTGCCGCGCCAGGCCCAGAAGAGGTCGACCTCCAGGTGGACCAGATCCGGGTCCGTCTCCGCGGTGAGGATGTCGTAGCCTCGGCGGCTGCCGCCGTCCTGGCGCACGAACTCCAGCTGGTGGTTGTGGTAGCCGAAGTCCAGGCCGGCCCGCTTGGCGAGCAGGCCGGCGCGGTTGAGGTCGCGGGCCATCGCGTGGTACTTCGCACCGTCGCGGATCGGCTGGCCCGTCGCGAAGTCGAGGCCGAAGAACGGGTGCACGACGTAGGTGTTGCCGACGACGTTGGCGTCCTCGAGCGCCCGCTCCCAGGCGGACGCGTCGAACGGCTGGGGGATGCCGACGTGCCCCGACGTGGCCCGCAGCCCGGCGGCGTCGAGCGCGGCCCGGAACTGGGCGGCCGTGCGGCCGACGAAGCCGGCGTGCTCGACCCGCGTGTACCCGATCGCGCGCAGCTCCCGCAGGCTGGCGTCGAGGTCGATCGCGAGCTGGTCGCGCAGCGTGTAGAGCTGGACGCTGATCCTGTCGCGCGGCACCCGGTCGGGCCGGTGGGCGGGTGCCGCGCCGGCGGAGCCGAGCAGGGTGGTGGAGGCCGCCGCACCCAGGGCAGCGGCACCGAACAGTTGACGACGGCTCGGCATGGCGGTGCCTTTCTCGTCTGTTCGGCCGGCCGTTACGGCGCGGCCGCCGCGCTCAGTCGCGGATGTATGTCAATCTTTCGATCACGCCACCCTACGGTACTGCTGGGATGAAGGAAAGATTCAACCGAGCAGACCGATAGTCAGGTCCACCGCGACAGAACCGCCGACGCGGCGCGGCTCCTGCGCGTGCTCCCAGTCGACCACCGCCACCGAGGGGTCGGCCGGGTCGTACCGGACCGGCAGCAGCACGCCCGGCCCGACCAGCCGGACGAGCGCGGGCGGCACGACCTGCCGCACCCGGGCGGCGACCGGCCCGGCCGGGGTCGGGATCGCCAGGTCGATGCGGGTCACCTGGTGCTCGTCCGGGTCGGCCGACAGGTCGCCGACCGCCACGACGGTCGCCAGGGCCGGGGTGCCGGTGCGCAGCACCCGCCGCTGCCGGGCGAGGTTCCGCGCGCCGATCACGAGCAGCGGCAGGCCGGTGGCGAACAGCGCGACCGCCACCGCGGCGACGGCGAGGAGTTCGACGCCGCGCAGCGCGAGCGCGACGAACGACAGCAGGACGGCGACCGGCAGCAGGATGAGGCCGGTGAGGCGGGCGGCACCGGCGCCCGAGTTGAGGCTCGACACGGCGACCAGCATCGCCGCCCGCCCGCCGGCCGTCAGTCGGGTTCCGTGCCGGCCGGCTGTTGCGCCGACGACACCAGGATCTGATCCAGGAACGCCGCCAGCTTGCCGCGGGTGCGCCCGATCTGCTCGTCCAGCGACAGCGTCTCGTCGAACCGGCCGCCGAGCTCCGGGCGCTTCTTTCCCCGGATGTACAGCGAGCAGGCCAGGTCCGTGCACACGTACAGGCCGATCGAGTTGCCGTCGCGTCCGGCCTGCCCGGCGCGGCGCCCGGTCATCATCGTCACGCCCGGGCCCGGGTGGGTGGTCAGGCACAGCGAGCACATGCCGCGGTGCAGCAGGCCGCGCCGCTGGGCCGCGATGCGCAGCGAGACGCCGACCAGGCGGTCGCCGTGCTCGGCCACGAGATAGGCGCGGTCCGGCGCGCCCGGATCTCGCCAGCCGAGGAAGTCGAGGTCGGCCCAGGGCCGCTCGGCGAGGTCGCGCGGCAGCGCCGCCCGCTGGGCCTCGCCCTTGGAGCAGTTGACGAACGACGTGCGGATGTCGCGGTCGGAGAGTGCCTTCACGTTGCCCGACGGTACGTTGCCTAGATACCCTAGGCAAATGGTTATCAACTCTAGGAAGGGGCTCACGACCGAGATCGTGGTCAAGGCGGCGGCCGACCTCGCCGACGAGGTCGGGCTGCCCGCCCTCACGGTGTCGGCCGTGGCGCGGCGGCTCGGCGTGAAGGACGCCAGCCTGTATTCGCACGTGAGGAGCCTCGACGACCTGCGCACGCGGATCGCCCTGCTGGCCGCGGAGGAGATGACCGACCGGATCGCGTTCGCGGTCGTGGGCCGGTCGGGCAAGGACGCGCTCGTGGCCTTCGCCGACATGTACCGTGCCTTCGCCGTCGAGCGCCCGGGCCGCTACGCGGCGACCCAGCGGCCGCTCGACCCGGCGGTGACCGAGGGCACGGCCGCCATGTTCCGCAGCGTCGAGCTGACGCACGGGATGCTGCGCGGCTACGGCCTGGCCGACCCCGACCTCACCGACGCGGCGCGGCTGCTGCGCAGCGCCTTCCACGGCTTCGCGGTGCTGGAGAGCAACGGCGGCTTCGCCCACCCGCGCTCGCTCGACGACTCGTGGCGCCGCGCCCTCGACGCCCTGCACCACACGCTGGTGCACTGGCCGGATCACGCCCCGGAGAGCGCTCCGGAGAGCGCCGCGGAGAGCGCTCCGGAGAACGCCCCGGATCACGTCTCGTAGCGGATCGACCGCCAGGCGGTGAAGGCCCAGCGCAGGTCGGCGTCGGCGCTGACGAACACCGTGCGCACGTAGCGGCCGTCGACGAACGTGTATCCCCACAGCGTGTCGGGGAAGAGCCAGGCCGCGCGGTGCCCGATCCCGTCCCGGCCGGCCTCGCCGAGCCGGCCGGTGGACCCGGGCGGCACCTCGCCGGCGAGCGCCGCGAGGAGGTCCAGCTCGCTCACGTCGCGCGAGCCGGCCGTCGTCACGTCGAGCACCTGCAGCAGCCCGGCCGGCCCGGTCCAGACGGCCGGGCGCTGCGCCTGGCGCTGCCGGCGGCGCTCCCACGCCCCCGCCAGTTCGACGGTCCACCGCTCCGTCAGCCGCATCCGCATGCATCGAGTGTGCCGCGCCCGCGAGCCGAGAGCGCTCTCAAAACGTTTCCGCAGGTCAGACCGTGAGTAGAGAGCGCTCTCCGCGAGCTGGCCATTGACATCGGTCGCCGCGGTCCGCATCATTCGCAGGGACCTGTGGAAGCCGCCACTTCAGACGACACGGAGTCCTTCATGCGCCTTGCCCGAGGCCGGCCCTTCGCTGCCGGCGCGATCGCCGTCGCGGTGGTCGCCACCGTCGTGACCTTCCTGACGCTCCCCGACGCCGAGGCCGCCACCCTCGGCTCCGGCAGCTACGCCACCTCCCGGCCGGCCGGCACGTCCGGGCCCACCGGCTGCGGCAGCGTCGGCACCAACCCGCGGCAGTTCGTCACCGCCAACGCCCCCTCCGGCCCGGTGCCGACCAACGACTGGTGGTCGGCGCTGCTGTTCAAGCGCACCGAGTGCGCCTACTCGACGCCGCTGCACGCCCACCCGATGTCGTTCCAGCCGAGCGCCGGCGGTCTCGGCGTCGGCTACACCACCGACGCCGCGATCTCCGGCACGGCCACCGGCGTGGGGGAGTACCACTACCCGTACGCGACCGAGTTCACCCTCGGCGTCACCGGCCTCAACGCGCCGAACACGCTCGTCGACGGCTGGACCGACTGGACGGTCACGCCGTCGTGGTCCGACGGCGCCCGCACCCTGCGCGCCACGATCGGCCACGGCCTGCCGTTCGTCTACGCCCGCACCACCGGCGGCAACGCCCAGCTGAGCTTCGGCGGCGCGCCGGCCGTGTGGTCCAACAGCGGCAACCGGATCGGCTTCACCGTCCGCGGCCACGACTACATGGCGTACGCCCCGACCGGCGCCACCTGGACGGTCAGCGGCACCACGATCACCTCGGCGCTCGCCGGCCGCGACTTCTTCTCGGTCGCGCTGCTGCCCACGACGCCGTCGACGCCCGCCGCCGACCGCACGGCCCTGGCGAACACCTACGGGCAGTACGCCCACAACCACGTCACCGGCACCCGCGTCGGCTGGTCGTACAACCAGGCCACGAGCACGGTGAACGCGACCTACACGTTCACCACGACGGCCCGCGAGGGCAGCGGCTCGGGCACGGTCGTCGCCCTCTACCCGCACCAGTGGAAGAACCTCAGCGGCAGCACGCCGATCACGCAGACCTACGTCTCCCCGCGCGGGGCGATGAAGGTCCTGACCGGCGCCGGAGCGTTCACGACGGCCACGAAGTTCCAGGGTGTACTGCCGGAGATCCCCGCCGTCGCGACGTCCTCGGGCGCCGACCTGACCACCCTCGGCGGCTACCTCGACCAGGTCGCGACCGGCGACCCGCTCGCCGGCTTCGGCAACGACACCTACTGGACCGGCAAGGGCCTCGGCCGCGCCGCCCGCGCCGCCGAGATCGCCGACCAGCTCGGCCGCACCGCGCAGCGCGACAGCCTGCTCAACGCGATCCGCACCCGGCTCACCGACTGGTTCACCGCCGGCTCCGGCGAAACCGGCCGGCTGTTCGCCTACGACGCGGCGTGGGGCACGCTCATCGGCTACCCGGCGTCGTACGGCTCCGACCAGGAGCTCAACGACCACCACTTCCACTACGGCTACTACATCGCGGCTGCGGCGACGCTCGCCAAGTTCGACCCGGCCTGGGCCGCCAACGGCGCCTACGGCGGCATGGTGAACCTGCTCATCCGCGACGCCAACAACCCCGACCGCAGCGACACGATGTTCCCGTTCCTGCGCGACTTCGACATCTACGCCGGGCACGACTGGGCGTCCGGCCACGGCTCCTTCGGCGCCGGCAACAACCAGGAGTCCTCGTCGGAGGGCATGAACTTCGCCAACGCCCTGATCCAGTGGGGCATCGCGACCGGCAACACCGCCGTGCGCGACGCCGGCCTGTACATCTACACCACCCAGGCGCAGGCGATCCAGGAGTACTGGTTCGACTCCCAGAACCAGAACTTCCCGGCCGCCTTCGGGCACAACACCGTCGGCATGGTCTGGGGCGACGGCGGCGCCTACGCCACCTGGTTCAGCGCCGAGCCCGAGATGATCCAGGGCATCAACATGCTGCCGGTGACCGGCGGGTCGTTGTACCTGGGGTACCGCCCGTCGTACGTGACCACCAACTGGAACGAGCTGGTCACGAACAACGGCGGCCAGCCGACGGTGTGGCAGGACATCCTGTGGTCCTTCCAGGCCCTCGGCAACGGCGACCAGGCCCTGACGAACCTGCGCAACAACCCCGGCTACACGCCGGAGGAGGGTGAGAGCCGGGCCCACACGTTCCACTGGATCCGCAACCTCGCGGCCCTGGGCCAGGTCGACACCACGATCACCGCCAACACGCCGCTCTACGCGGTGTTCAACAAGAACGGCGCCCGCACGTACGCGGCGACCAACCTGGGCACCGCCCCGATCACCGTCACCTTCTCCGACGGCCGCACCCTCACCGTGGGCGCCGGCAAGACGGCGACGACCGGCGCGTGGACCTGGAGCGGTGGCAACGGCACCAGCACCCCGCCGTCGAGCCAGCCGCCGTCGTCGCCGCCCCCGTCGAGCCAGCCCCCGTCCAGCCCGCCGCCGTCGAACCCGCCCGTGGGGTCGAACCTGTTCTACCTGCGCGGCGGCCCGGCGCTGTCGACCACGGCCGGCACCGCGGCCGGGACGCAGACGATCACCGCCGCCAACGGCAACTGGGACGGCAACCCGCACAACCCGGTCACCTACCAGGTCTGCGGGATCACCGGCAGCCTGAACGGCGGGTCGACCGCCTTCACGTTGCACGTCGACGCCGGAACGGCCGTGGCGCAGGGCGTCCAGGCTCGCGTCTCGTACGACTTCACCGGCGGCGGCACCTACGGCCGGGTCGAGACCTACCGCTACTTCGCCACCGACCCGGTCGTGGGCACGGAGCAGTACACCCAGGCGGTCGGCCTCGCCTCGTCCAGCGGCACCCTCGCGGCGATGAACCGCGGCTGCGTGCGGCTGGAGCTGTGGAACGCGATCGGCAACGCCAGCACCACCGTCCGCATCGACGCCTCGGCCGCCAACGGCCGCCAGTCGACGCTGACGATCCCCTACACCGTCTAGGTGTCCGCCGGGGCGGGGCCGTCAGCCGGCGGCCCCGCCAGGTGGGTCTTGAAGAACGCGACGATCCGCGCCCGGGCGTCGGCCGCCGACGGCTCGTGCGGCCCGTACCGCAGGACCGGCTTCGACAGCCGCACCAGCAGCGGCGTCGGGTCGCCGGCGCCCCTGTGGTCGTTGAGGAACCCGTGCCCCGCGGCCGCGTACTCGCGCACGTCGCGGGGCACGTCGTTGGCCTCCAGCGCGCGCTCCAGACGGTCCGCGGCGCCGCGCAGCGTGAGGTCGCGGGCGCCGAAGCTGGCCACCACCGGGCAGGCGCCGGCCAGCGCCGCCGCCGGGTCCTTCGGCAGCATGCCGTAGTTGGCGCTCACCGCGCCGAAGCCGTGGCCGGGCGCGAGCAGCAGCGCGAACCCGCCGCCCAGGCAGAACCCGACCACCCCGATCCGGCCGGTGCAGCACGGCCGCTCGGCGAGCCAGCGGCGGACCGCCTCCACGTCGTCGAACGTGCGGCCCGAGCGGCGGCGCAGGTCGCCGACCGCGGTGCCCAGGCACCGGAGTCGCCGGCCGTCGAAGAACAGGTCCGGCGCGATCGCCAGGAACCCCTCCCGGGCCAGCCAGTCGGCCTGGTTGCGCACGTCCTGCCCCATGCCCATGGCGTCGTGGATGACGACGACCCCGGGGTGCGGGCCGGGCCCGCGCGGCGTGGCGATGTAGACCGGCATGGTGCCGTGGCCCGTCTCGATCGCGGCGGCCGTCATCGCCGTCAGCCCTCGAGCCCCGGCAGATGCATACGGGAGATGGTGGCCCGTCCGTGACCGCGCTGCAAGCCCTTGCGCGGCCGTTGAGACTGGAGGTGTGACAGCTGACGATCGGCCGCTGCGGCTGCGCCCGGCGGTGCCCGGCGGCGACGGGGAGCCCGACCTCCCCGAACCGCCGCCGGTGGATCCGGTGCGGGTGCGGGCCCTGGCCGCCGGGATCGGCCGGCCCGGCGTGCCGGTGAGCCTGCGCGAGGCCCGCGACCAGCCGAACGGCGGCGCCGGCACCGGGCACTGGCAGCGCCACGCCGGCCGGCTCGGCGCGGCCGTCGAGCGGTGCCGGGCCGCCGTCGACGGGGTGCCGCCGGGCGCCGTCCACGACGAGCTGACGCGGCTGCTGCACGTCGTGGAGCTGCGCGCGGGGCGGTACATCCGGATCGCCGCGGTCGGGCAGGCGGTCGCCCCCGACGACGACACGACCCTCGCCGACGGCACCCGCCCGGGCGAGCGGCCCGAGCTGGCCGGCCCTGGTCGCCGCGCTCGCCGCCGACCCGATGGGCGACCTCACCGGCCGCCTCGGCCCGTCGCCGACCCTGCCGCTGCGCGACCGGGTCCTGCTCGTGCGGGCCGAGCTGGCCGGCATCGCCGCCGAGGCCGCCCGCATCGGCCTGCGCCTGCACGGGCACCCGCACGCCACCGACGTCGGCACCTGGCTGTCCGGCCTCGGCGCCGGCGTCGACCAGGCCAGCCGGTCGGCCTGGCTCCCGGTCGCCTACCGCACCGGTCCGGCGGCCGATGGGGAGGACGCGTGATCTCGCGGCAGCTGCTGGAGGCGGCGGTGGAGGCGGAGGCCCGGTACCGCCGGGCGCTGCACACCCTCGATGCGGGCACTGGCTCATGATCGATGGAGCGTTCCGGCTGTGATGGCAACCGGAATGCTCCATCGATCATGGAACTGGAACGCCGCCCCGAGGCGCGCGGTCAGCGGGGGGCCGGGGCGACGCCGGTGGACTCGCGGACGACCAGGCGGCCCGGCTGGCGGATCACGCCGCCGTGGCGGTCGCCGTCCAGGGCCGCGAACAGGTGCTGGACCGCCGTGGCGCCGAGCTGCTCCAGGTTGAGGTCCACCGTCGTCAGCGGCGGGCGGCACTCGGCCGCGAAGACCTCCCAGTTGTCGTAGCCGACCACCGCGACGTCGTCGGGCACGGTGCGGCCGAGTTCGCGCAGGGACTCGGTCACGCCCGCGGCGATCTGGTCGCTGCCGCAGAAGATGGCGTCGACGTCCGGGTGGGAGGCCATCAGGCGGGCCGTGGCGTGCCGGCCCCAGCGCTGCGACCACTGGCCGAAGAGCGGCTCGCCGACCAGCGGCAGCCCGACGTCGGACAGCACCGCGGTCAGGGCGGCGGCGCGGTCGCGGGCCGCGCGGTACGAGTGGTCGCCGGTGATGTGGGCGATCCGCCGGCGGCCCAGCGAGACCAGGTGCTCGGCGGCCAGCCGGGCGCCGCCCGCGTCGTCGGCCACCACCGAGAGGTCGGCCGGGTCGTCGGACTCGCAGTACGCGTAGACGACCGGGACGGGGATGTCGCGGGTCAGCGACGGCCGCAGGTCGTTGGCGTCGCCCAGGATGATGAAGCCGTCGACCTGCCGGGCCAGCAGCGTGCGGATGTAGTGCTGGCGGCGGATCGAGTCGCCGCGGGCGTCGCACAGCAGCACGCTCATCTGCTCGTTGCCCAGCGCGTTCTCGGCGCCGAGCAGGACCGGGATCGCGAACCGGGCGGCCGACAGCTCGTCGGTCAGCAGCCCGATCGTGCGGGTGTTGCCCGAGATCAGGCCGCGGGCCAGCACATTCGGCTGGAACGACAGCTCCTCGGCCGCCTGCTGCACCCGGCGGCGGGTCGCCGGGGCGACCTCGTCGCGGGCGTTGAGTGCCTTCGACGCCGTCGCCACCGACACGCCCGCCCGCTTGGCGACGTCGGTCAGCGTGACCTGCGCCCGTTTCCTGCCCACCGAAGCCACACTGCCCCCCGAGAGCTGCTGCCCTCCGAAAATATTTCGGCGAGCATAGCCGGCCAGGCGCCACTGTCACAACGTGGACTCTCCAAGGGAAGAGACCGTTGACACACCGGTAACGGACGGCCAGAATCTCCGAAAAGGTTTTCGAGTTTTTCGGAGAGGCGGTGGCGGTGACAGCCATCCGGGGACCGGTCGTGCCCTCACGCGGCGCGCTGCGGCCCGTCGGCCTGCACCAGGTGCGGATCACCGGCGGGTTCTGGGGGCAGCGCCAGGCGGTCAACGGCACCGCCACGGTGGAGCACTCCCGCACGTGGCTGGACCGGCTGGGCTGGACGGGGAACTTCGTCGAGCCGATCAGCCCGGTGCGGCGCGGCCGGGAGTTCTCCGACTCCGAGGTGTACAAGCTGATGGAGGCGCTGTCCTGGGAGACCGGCCGGCCCGGCGGCACCTCGCACGCCGCGCAGCTCGCCGAGCTCACGGCGCTCGTCGCGGGCGCCCAGGCCGGGGACGGCTACCTGCACACGGCGTACGGGCGGCCCGGCCAGCCGCCGCGGTACGCGGACTTCAACTTCGGCCACGACCTGTACTGCGCGGGCCACTTCCTGCAGGCGGCCGTCGCCGGCGCCCGGACCGGCGCCGCGCCGGAGCAGCTGCTCGACATCGCCCGCCGGGTCGCCGACCACGTCTGCGTGCGCTTCGCCGACGAGGGCTTCTGCGGCCACCCGGAGGTCGAGACCGGCCTCGTGGAGCTGTTCCGCGTGACCGGCGACGAGCGCTACCTCGACCAGGCCCGCAAGTTCGTCGAGCGCCGCGGCCACCGCAGCCTTCCCGAGCACGAGTTCGGGTGGCGGTACTTCCAGGACGCGATCCCGGTCCGCGACGGCGAGGTGTTCCAGGGCCACGCCGTGCGCGCCCTCTACCTGGCCGCCGGCGCGGTCGACGTGGCCGTGGAGACCGGCGACGACGACCTGCTGGCCGCGGTGGCCCGGCAGTTCGACCGCACCCTGGAGCGGCGCACCCACATCAGCGGCGGCATGGGCTCGCGGCACCTCGACGAGAGCTTCGGCGACGACTGGGCCCTGCCGCCCGACCGCGCCTACTCCGAGACCTGCGCCGGGGTCGCCACGATCATGCTGGCCCACCGGCTGCTGCTGGCCACCGGCGAGCTGCGCTACGGCGACATCGTCGACCGGGTGCTGCACAACGTGGTCGCGACCGCGGTCGCCGACGACGGCCGGTCGTTCTTCTACGCCAACACCCTCCACCAGCGGACCCAGACCGAGGTGCTGCCGCTCGACCGCGAGCAGCTGCGCTTCGGCGGCGGCCCGCGGGCGCCGTGGTTCGAGGTGTCCTGCTGCCTCAACAACGTCGGCCGCTTGGTCGCGTCGCTCGGCACCTACCTGGTCACCGAGGACGACGGCGGGGTGCAGCTGCACCAGTACGCGCCGATGCGGGTCGAGGCCGGCGGCATGGTGCTCGACGTCGACACCGCCTACCCGGACCAGGGCGCCGTCACGATCACCGTCGTCGAGGCGCCCGAGACGCCGCGCACGCTGACGCTGCGGGTGCCGCAGTGGGCCGGCGGCGGAACCCGGCAGCACCGGGTGAGCGAACCGAACCAGCAGATCCGCGTGGAGCTGAACATGCGTCCGCGCTGGACGTTCCCCGACCCGCGCGCGGACGCGCTGCGCGGGTGTGCCGCCGTCGAGGTCGGGCCGGTCGTCATGTGCGCCGAGTCCGTCGACCAGGAGGACGGCGTCTCGCTCGACGAGCTACGGGTCGACACGTCGGTCGCACCCGAGGCCACGGCGGTGAAAGGCCGCCGGATCCTGCCCGTCGCCGGCGGCTGGCCGTACCGTGGCGAACCCCAGACCGCCGAACAGCCCGATCCCGTCGTGATCCCTCTCGTCCCCTACCACCGCTGGGCCCGCCGGGGCCCGTCGACGATGCGGATCTGGCTGCCCACCACTCCGTCCTGACCCGAACTAGGAGGTGACGCGATGCCACACCCCCGCTGGAGATCCAGACTGGCACTCGCGTTGACGACCGTCCTCACCGGATCCCTCGCGGCCGTGACGCTGACCGCCACTTCGGCGTCCGCGGCCCAGACCATCGGCTACCCCACGTTCAGCGGGCCCGCCGTCCCGCAGCCGCCCGTGGGGCTCAGCACGGGCAACACCATGCAGGCGATCTACGACGCGGAGGCCGGGGGCACCGACTTCTGGATGGACCGGCTGCTCGCCCGGCCCGGCAACGACCCGGCGGGCACCTGGCTGATGAGCCGCGGGCGTGCGCTGTTCATGAAGACGCACACACCCGGCACGCTCGGCTTCGCCGGCCAGGTCGCCTACTGGGAGAGCATCAGCAACGCGAACGCCTTCACGGTCACGGCGTCGCCCGGCACGTTCACCGAGCAGGTGAGCTCCCGCTGGCAGGCGCCGAGTCACTGGAAGAGCGTGCACACCAGCGGCAGCATCCGCATCGACCAGACGAAGTTCATCACCAACAACAACGTGGCGGTCGCCAACCTGGCGATCACCAACAGCGGCAGCTCGTCCGCGACCATCACGCTGCGGGCGACGTCGCCCTACGCGACCAGCGGCAGCGGCAACGAGCTGACCGGCCAGGTCAACGTCAAGAACAACCTCACCACGCTGTACCCCCGGCTGTCCGGCGACGGCTTCACGGTCAGCAGCGGCGGGCTGAACCGGTCGGTGACGGTCGCGGCCGGCGCCACGGTCACCACCAAGGTGCTCATGGGCTTCGTCGCCAACGAGATCCCGGCGTCGCTGACCGAGTACAACACGTACAAGGGCTACACGGCCTCCACCGCGTTCGCCACCCACGTGCGCGACTACAACCGCTGGTGGGCGCAGAACGTGCCCTACCTGGACGTCCCCGAGCCGGCCATCAAGAAGGAGATCTACTACCGCTGGTGGCTCATGCGGTTCAACTTCCTCGACGCCGACATCCCCGGTCAGGACTTCCAGTTCCCGATCCCGGTCGAGGGGGCGCTGGGCTACAACAACGCCATCGTGCTCACCCAGCCGATGCACATCGACGACCTGAAGTACCTGCGCAACCCGGCCCTGTCCTACGGCTCGTGGGTGTCGGCCGGCCAGGTGTCGAAGGGCGGCCGGTTCATGGACAACCCGGGTGACCCGGAGAACTGGTCGAACAGCTACACCCAGTACATCGCCGAGGCGGCCTGGCGCAGCTACCAGATCCACGGCGGCCAGCCGGCGATCGCGGCCAACCTGGCCAAGTACGCCGAGGGCGACGCGAAGGGCCAGCTCGCGTACTACGACCACAACAACAACGGCCTCATCGAGTACGACTGGGGCGCGCTCACCGGCAACGACGCCGACGCCGTGTCGTTCCACTGGCGCTCCGGCAACCTCGACCGGGCCGAGTCCGCCTACGTCTACAGCGGCGCCCTGGCCGCGGCCCAGGCGTACACGGCGATCGGCAACACCACCAAGGCCGCCGAGATGCAGGCGATCGCGGACCGGGTCCGCAACGGCATCGTGACGTACCTCTGGGACTCGACGAACAAGCTCATCGAGCACCGGCACGTCGGCACGAACACGCTCGTGCCCTGGAAAGAGATCAACAACTACTACCCGTTCTCGGTCGGCGCGATGCCCAACACCGACGAGTACAAGCAGGCGCTGCGCCTGTTCGCCGACCCGGCCGAGTACCCGATCTTCCCGTTCTTCACCGCCAACCAGAAGGACAAGGCGGCGGCCGCCGCGGCCGGCCAGCCCGGCAGCAACAACTTCTCGACCATCAACTCCACCGTGCAGTTCCGGCTCTACTCGTCGGTGCTGCGCAACTATCCGAACCAGTGGATGACGGTCGAGGACTACAAGAAGCTGCTGTACTGGAACGCCTGGGCGCAGTACATCGGCGGCAACACCCAGTGGCCCGACGCGAACGAGTTCTGGGCCGACTGGAACGCCGGCACGAAGACGATCGACTACCGGTCCTGGATCCACCACAACATCCTCGGCAGCAACAACTGGACCGTCATCGAGGACGTGATGGGCCTGCGGCCGCGCAGCGACAAGCTGGTCGAGCTCAGCCCGCTGAACATCGGCTGGCCGAACTTCGCGGCCAACAACCTGCGGTACCGCAACGCCGACCTGAGCATCGTCTGGGACGACCCGGCCGACGGCGTGGTGAAGTACAGCGGCATCCCGCAGGGCTACTCGATCTTCATCAACGGCACCCGGGTCGCCACCATCGACCGCCTGGCGCCGATGACGTGGAACCCCGACACCGGTGCGGTCACGACGAGCGCGACCGTGCAGTTCAGCGCGGCCTACTCGGGCCTGCAGTCGCCGACCCAGGTGACGCAGAACAGCACCCAGATGGTCGACATGTTCAACAAGGCCGGCGTCGACCTCACCGCGAACCTCACCAACTACGCGCAGGGGGTGTCCACGACGGCGTCCTACACCGCCTCCGGCACCGCCGGCGCCAACGCGGTCGACGGGTTCCCGATCAACGAGCCGATCTGGGGCACCTACGGCTCGCCGAACGCCACCGACTGGCTGGAGCTCAACCTCGGCCAGGCGCGGACGGTCGACGAGGTCCGGCTGTGGTTCCGCAACGACCGGGCCACCAACCGGTACCGCCAGCCCAGCTCGTACCAGGTCCAGTACTACAACGGCAGCGCCTGGGTGAACGCGGCGTCGCAGGTCAAGACGCCGTCCAGCCCGCAGGCCAACTACAACGTGGTCCGGTTCACCGCGGTCAACACGACCCGGCTGCGGGTGCAGGTCACCCACGCCTCCGGGTTCAAGACCGGCCTCACCGAGGTGAAGGTGTACAACCGCGGCGGCACCAGCGAGCCACCGCCGACCGGCGGCGGGAACCTCGCCACGAGCGCCACGCCGTCCGCGTCGTACACCTCGTCGTGGGAGTCCGTGGCGGCGCTCAACGACGGCATCGACCCGCCGTCGTCGAACGACACGGTCAACCCGAGGTGGGGGACCTGGCCCAACACCGGCGAGCAGTGGGCGCTGCTGACCTGGTCGTCCGCGCAGACGCTGAGCAGCGCCGACGTGTACTTCTTCGACGACAACGGCGGCGTGCGGCTGCCGGCGTCGTGGAAGCTGCAGTACTGGAACGGCACCGCCTACGTCGACGTGGCCGGATCCTCCGGGTATCCGACGGTGATCAACCAGTACAACCACGTCACCTTCACCCCCGTGAGCACCACAAGGCTGCGGGTCCTGCTGCAGAGCGGAACGCAGTCCGTCGGGCTCCTCGAAGTGAAGGCGTTCGGGTAGCGCGATGACGGAGGTGCGGAGGCCGCCGGCGATGCGGGACGTCGCCCACCTCGCCGGGGTCTCCCACCAGACCGTGTCGCGGGTGGTCAACGACCACCCCAACGTGCGGTCAGAGACCCGGGAACGGGTCCTGGCGGCGATGCGGAAGCTGGACTACCAGCCCAACGCCGCCGCCAGGACCCTGGCGACCAACCGGTCCCAGACGATCGGGCTGGTCACCTTCGACACGACCCTGTTCGGGCCGTCCTTCATGGTTCACGCCATCGAGCGGGCGGCCCGGGAGGCCGGCTTCTTCGTCAGCATCGCGAGCGCCCGGGAGCTGGACGTGGCATCGGTACGGGAGGCGATCCGCCGCCTGCGCGAGCAGTCGGTCGAGGGCATCGTCACGCTCGCGCCGGTCGCGGCCGCCTGGACGGCGCTCGGCCAGGTCCCCCTCGACGTCCCGATCGTCGCCGTCGGCATCGACGGCGACAGCCATCCGGAGGTGCCGATGGTCGCGGTCGACAACGCCGCCGGCGCCGCCCTGGCCACCCGCCACCTGATCGAGCTCGGCCACCCCACCGTGTACCACGTCGCCGGCCCGGCCGACTGGCCCGAGGCGCGCGAGCGGGAGGCCGGCTGGCGGGCGGCGCTGGAGGACGCCGGCCGGCCGGTGCCGGCGCCGCTGCCGGGCGACTGGAGCGCGCAGTCCGGGCACGCCGCCGGCCTGCGCCTGGCCGCCGACCCGTCGGTCACCGCGGTGTTCTGCGGCAACGACCAGATGGCGATCGGCATGCTGCGGGCGCTGCACGAGGCCGGCCGGACCGTGCCGCGGGACGTCAGCGTGGTCGGCTTCGACGACGTGCCCGAGGCGCCGTACCTGCAACCCCCGCTCACCACCGTCCGGCAGGACTTCGCCGAGCTCGGTCGCGACAGCCTGAACCTGCTGGTCACCCAGATCTCGACGGGCGTGCGCCGCACCGGTCAGCACCGGTCGGCACCCAGCCTCGTCGTGCGCCACAGCACCAAAGCCCTTGCGCAATGAGAACGCTCACAAGCATCGTGTGTCATCTGGGAAGGGAAGAGGACCTTGAAACGCTGGATCGGTAGCACTGTCGCTGCCTTACTCGTCGTGAGTGCTGCGGCCTGCGGCGACGACACCCCATCGACGTCCGCGTCACCGGACAGTGGCGCCACCATCACGCTCTGGACGCGGGCCGCCACCGAGTCCATCTCGAAGGCGTACGCCACCGCCTACAACGCCACGCACAAGAACAAGGTGGAGGTCACGGCGTACCCCAACGAGGAGTACCCGGCCAAGCTCGCCTCCGCCGCCGGCGCCAAGGCGCTGCCCGACCTGTTCGCCTCCGACGTCGTGTTCGCACCCCAGTACGCGTCGCAGGGCCTCTGGCTGGACATCACCGACAAGTTCGGCGCCCTCCCCGTCAAGGACAAGGTGGCCCCCGCCCACGTCCGCAACGGCACCTGGAAGGGCAAGAACTACGCCGTGCCGCACACGATCGACATGTCGGTCATGCTGTACAACAAGGACCTGTTCAAGCAGGCCGGCCTCGATCCGGAGAAGGCGCCGACCAACCTGACCGAGTTCGCCGACGCGGCCCGCGCGGTCGACAAGCTCGGCGGCGACATCAACGGCACGTACTTCGGCGGCAACTGCGGCGGCTGCAACGTCTTCACCCTGTGGCCGTCGGTCTGGGCGGCGGGCGGTGACGTCATGAACGAGGACGGCACCGAGAGCAAGGTCAACGGCAAGGAGATGTCGGAGGTCTTCGCGCTGTACCGCAAGCTCTACGAGGAGGGCGTCGCGGCCCCGGCGTCGAAGGACGAGGCCGGACCGACCTGGCTCGGCGCGCTGCAGAGCGGCAAGATCGGCATCGCACCGGCCCCGTCGGCCTGGCTCGGCCTCATCGAGGAGAAGGCCACCTTCAAGCTCGGTGTGGCCCCGATCAGCGGCATGACCGGCGGCGAGTCCACGTTCGTCGGCGGCGACGCGATCGGCATCGGCGCGACCAGCAAGCACTCGGCCGAGGCCTGGGACTTCCTGGCCTGGACCCTCGGCGACGAGGCCCAGGTCGAGGTCGTGGCCAAGGGCAAGGGCGTCCCGGTGCGCACCGACCTGGCCGAGAACAAGTACTCCTCGTCCGACCCGCGCGTGGTGAAGATCAACAGCCTGATGGGCAAGGGCAAGACGCCCTACGCGAAGAACTTCAACGCCACGTACAACGACCCGCAGAGCCCCTGGGTCACCGCCTTCCGCGGCGCCCTGTTCGGCGACGCCAAGAAGTCCCTGGACGACGGCGCCACGGCGCTGACGGCGTCCCTGAAGAAGTAACCGCGTTCGGCCCGCCCCCGCCGTCCGGGGGCGGGCCCCGAGCCGAACCGCGCGCGATCTTGGAGTTGTGGTCCCGAACTTACGTTGATATATCCGATATTTCGGCGATCACAACTCCAAGATCGCGGGGGAGGGAGGGGCGGGTGCGCCACCGACCACCACGGTGCTCGCCCCGCTCGGGGCGGGCCTCCCGACCGCAGCGCTCGCCCCGCTCGGGGCGGGCCTCCCGACCGCAGCGCTCGCCCCGCTCGGGGCGGGCCTCCCGACCGCAGCGCTCGCCCCACCCGGGGCGGGCCAACCACCGGAGCAACCGCCCCCGCCAGGGAGCGAGCCCCCGACCGGAGCGAAGATGACCTTGCTGGCCCCCGCCAAGCCGCCCGCTGTCACGGCGGCACCCGCCCGGAGACGCCGCGACACGAGACGGTGGATCGGTGCCCTCTACGCCGCTCCGACGGCGTTCGTGGTCGGCATGTTCTTCGTCGTCCCGCTGGGCCTCGTGGCCTGGATGTCGCTGCACCACTGGCCGCTGCTCGGCCCGCCCGAGCTGAACGCGCCCGAGAACTACGCCGCCCTCTCCGACGACGACCTGCTCGGGACGGCCGCGTGGTTCACCCTGAAGTACACCGTCGTCGTCACGGTCCTGTTGTTCGCGCTCTCATTCGGCCTCGCGCTCATCGTGCAGCACCGCTCCCGCGGCGTGGGCCTGCTGCGCACCGCGTACTTCCTGCCCGCCGCGGTCGGCTTCGCGAGCGCCTCGCTGCTGTTCCTCGGCATGCTCAGCGACGAGATCGGCCCGGTCAACCGGATCCTGGAGGCGGTCGGCCTGCTCGACGGCTACGTCTCGTGGACCAGCGGCAGCCCGAACACGGCGCTGGGCTCCGCCGTCGGCCTCGTGCTGTGGCGCTTCGCCGGGTTCAACATGCTGATCCTGCTCACCGGCCTGCAGGCGATCCCGGTCGAGGTCTACGAGGCCGCCCGCCTCGACGGCGCCACCGCCTGGCAGATCTTCCGGCGCATCACGGTGCCGCTCATGCGCACCACGATCGCTCTCGTGCTGACCCTCATGGTCACCGGCTCGCTGCTCGCCTTCGACCAGTTCTGGATCCTCACCCGCGGCGGGCCCGACAACAGCACCACCTCGCTCGTCATGGTCATCTACCGCGAGGCGTTCATCGAGCTCGACCTGGGCTCGGCCGCCGCCATCTCCGTGGTGCTGCTCGGCGTCCTCATCGTCTTCAACGTGGTGCAGCTCGGCATGCTCCGCAGGAAGGGCTGACATGAAGAAGCTCACCGCGGCGGCGCTCGCCATCCTGTTCCTGTTCCCGCTGCTGTGGAGCGCCTGGGCGTCGTTCCGCACCCCCACGGGCTTCGGCCTGGAGAACTACTCGCGGCTGTTCACGTCCGACAACGGCATCCGCTTCGAGCACGTGTTCAACAGCGTCGCCGTCTCGGTGCTCACCGTCGGCGGCACGCTGGTCGTCGCCACCCTGGGCGGCTACGCGTTCGGCCGCTTCCAGTTCCCCGGCAAGAACGCGCTGTTCCTGCTGACCCTGGCGATCCTCATGGTGCCCTACGCGACGATTCTCATCGCGCTGTACGTGCTGCTGGGCTGGATCGGCCTGGAGGACTCCCTCGTCGGGCTCAGCGCCGTGCTCATCATGTTCCAGCTGCCGTTCTCCATCTTCATGATGCGCAACTCGTTCGAGGCCATCCCGAAGGAGCTGGAGGAGCAGGCGCTCATCGACGGCTGCTCCAGCTTCGGCATCCTGACCCGGGTGATGCTGCACGCCGTGCGGCCCGGCCTGGTCACGGTCGGCCTGTTCGCGTTCCTGACCTCGTGGAGCGAGTTCTTCGCCCCGCTCATCCTGCTCAACTCGACCGACAAGTTCACCATGATGCTCGCCGTGGTGAACATGCGCACCGCCTCGTTCGGCGCCATCGACTACGCCGCGCTGGAGGCCGGCGTGACGTTCATGGCGGTGCCCTGCCTGCTGCTGTTCCTGTTCCTGCAGCGCAGCTACGTCCGCGGCTTCATGTCAGGCGCCCTGCGCGGCTGACGCCGCCCCTCGCGCGTTGATCTTGCACTTGTGGTGCCAGGACACGCCGTCGATGTCCGGGTTTGTCAGGCACCACAACTGCAAGATCGGCGCGGAGTGAACACGGCACGGACCGGGCCGCCCATCGACGGGCGGTCCGGGGACACCCCTTTGCCCAGGGAGGAACCATGCCAGTCTCGCGTCGAACGCTCCTCAGGAGCGCGGCCGGCAGCGCCGCCGCCGTCGGAGCCACGACACTCGTCGAGCTGGGCACCACGGCGGCCGCCACCGCCGCCCGGCCCGACACCGGCGTCTCGCTCTACGCCTTCCCGCTCTCCGCGGTCGCGCTGCTGACCAGCCCGTTCAGCGCCAACACCGCCCGCACCCAGTCCTACCTGCTGTTCCTCGACAACGACCGGATGCTGCACACGTTCCGGCTCAACGTCGGGCTGTCGTCGTCGGCCACCGCGTGCGGCGGCTGGGAGTCGCCGACCACCGAGCTGCGCGGGCACTCGATGGGGCACCTGCTCTCCGCCCTCGCCCAGGCCTACGCGAGCACCGGCAACACCGCGTTCAAGACCAAGGGCGACGCGCTCGTCACCGTCCTCGCCCAGTGCCAGGCCCGCGCCGCCACCGCGGGCTTCAACACCGGCTACCTCAGCGCGTTCCCGGAGAGTTTCATCGACCGGGTCGAGGCGCGGCAGTCGGTCTGGGCGCCGTACTACACCCTGCACAAGATCATGGCCGGGCTGCTCGACATGCACCTGCTGGCCGGCAACGCGCAGGCGCTCACCGTGCTCACCGGCATGGCGTCGTGGGTGAAGTTCCGCAACGACCGGCTGACCCAGACCCAGCGGCAGAACATGCTCGACACCGAGTTCGGCGGCATGAACGAGGTGCTCACCAACCTCTACCAGCTGACCGGCACCGCCGCGCACCTGGCCGCCGCGCAGCAGTTCGACCACGCCGAGATCTTCGACCCGCTGGCGTCCAACACCGACGCGCTGAACAACTACCACGCCAACACCCAGATCCCGAAGGTCGTCGGGGCGATCCGGGAGTACCACGCGACCGGCACCACGCGGTACCGGGACATCGCCGTGAACTTCTGGGACATCGTCGTCGGGCACCACACGTACGCGATCGGCGGCAACTCCAACGGCGAGTACTTCAAGGCACCCGACCGCATCGCGAGCGAGCTGTCCGACACCACCGCCGAGTGCTGCAACTCGTACAACATGCTCAAGCTCACCCGGCTGCTGTTCATGACCAACCCGGCGCGCGCCGACTACATGGACTACTACGAGAAGGCGCTGTACAACCACATCCTCGCCTCGCAGGACCCGAACTCGTCGCACGGCTTCCAGTGCTACTACGTGCCGCTGCGCGCGGGCGGCATCAAGACGTACAGCAACGACTACAACAGCTTCGTCTGCTGCCACGGCACCGGCATGGAGAGCAACACCAAGTACGGCGACACCATCTACCTCCACGACAACGCGAGCACCCTCTACGTCAACCTGTTCATCCCGTCGGTGCTCACCTGGTCGGCCCGCGGCATCACGGTCCGCCAGGAGACGTCGTTCCCCGAGGCCGGCTCCACCCGGCTCACCGTCACCGGCTCCGGCGCGTTCACCATGCGCATCCGGATCCCCGGGTGGGCGAACGGCGCGGCGATCACCGTCAACGGCACCGCCCAGGCCGCACCGGCGCCCGGCGCGTACGCCACGATCAACCGCACCTGGGCGTCGGGCGACGTCGTGCAGGTGACGCTGCCGATGGCGCTGACCCGCGAGGCGACCAACGACAACAGCACCGTGCAGGCGGTCAAGGTCGGCCCGATCGTGCTGGCCGGGCTCTACGGGACGGCCAACCTCTCGGCGCTGCCGTCGCTGAACCCGTCGTCGCTGACGGCGACGTCGACGCCGTTGCAGTACACCGCCGGCGGGGTCACGCTCGCACCGTTCTACAAGGTGCACGGCCAGCGGTACTCCGTCTACTGGTCGGTGACGACGACCCAGCCGCTGCCGCAGTTCGTCGCCCACTACCCGTTCGACAGCGCGTACACCGACGCCACCGGCAACGGCAGGACCGCCACCGGCGTCAACACGTCGTTCGTCGCCGGCCGCACCGGCGACGCGGTGAACCTCAACGGCACGAACGGCTACGTCGCGCTGCCCACCGGCATCCTCAACGGCGCGACGAACTTCTCGATCGCGCTGTGGGTGCGCATCGACACGCTCACCACCTGGTCGCGGGTCTTCGACTTCGGCTCGGGCAGCGGCGTGAACATGTTCCTCACCCCGCGCTCCAGCACGGGCACGGCCCGGTTCGCGATCACGTCGTCCGGCTCGGGCGGGGAGCAGCGCATCGAGGCGCCGGCGGCGCTGCCGGCCGGGGCGTGGACGCACGTCGCGGTGACCCGCAGCGGGAACCTCGGCATCCTGTACGTCAACGGGGCGGAGGTCGCCCGCAACACCGCCATGACCCTCAGCCCGTCGAACCTCGGCAACACCACGCAGAACTGGCTCGGCCGGTCGCAGTACGCGGACCCGTACCTCGACGGCGCGATCGACAGCGCCCGGCTCTACAGCCGGGCCCTGACCGCGGCGGAGGTGGCGTCGTTCGCCTCAAGCGGAACCTGACGCCTCCAGGCTCGCCCTGACCTTCTGCAGGGTGCGCCGGGTCGCCGCGTCGACGGTGGGGAAGTGCGCGCCGATGCCGAGCAGGGCATCGGCGATCACCGCCGACGCGGCGAGCCGGGCGAACCACTTGCGGTCGGCCGGGATCACGTGCCACGGCGCCCACGGGGTGCTCGTGCTCGAGAGCATGTCGCCGTACGCGGCCTGGTAGTCGTCCCAGCGCCGGCGCTCCTGCACGTCGCTCATCGAGAACTTCCAGTTCTTGTCCGGCCGGTCGATCCGCTGCAGCAGGCGCTGCCGCTGCTCCTCCTTCGACACGTTGAGGAACAGCTTCACGATCCGGAACCCGCTGCCGACCAGGTGGCGCTCCCAGGCGTTGATCGTGCGGTACCGCCGCCGCCACACGTTCCCGTGGCGCGCGGACGGCGGGATACGCTGGCGGTCGAGCAGCTCCGGGTGCACCCGGACGACGAGGACCTCCTCGTAGTGCGACCGGTTGAAGATGGCGATCTCACCCCGGCCGGGCAGCCGCTTCGTGTACCGCCACAGAAAGTCGTGGTCGAGCTCCTCGGCCGAGGGCTGCTTGAAGCTGTGCACGTGCACGCCCTGCGGGTTCACGCCGCTCATGACGTGCCGGATCGTGCTGTCCTTGCCGGCCGCGTCGAGCGCCTGGAGCACCACGAGCAGCCCGTGGGTGCGCTGCGCGGCGAGCTTCGCCTGCTGGTCGGCGAGCAGCTCGACACCGCGCCGGAGGATCTCGGCGCCGTCCTTCTTCCGGGCCAGCCGCGCCTTGTACCGCGGGTCGAAGTCCCGCGGCAGCCGCACGCGCGTGTCGGGCGGCACCCGCAGCGGCGCGATCACCTCCCGGATCCGCCGCACCATCTGGTCAGCCATCGGCCCGGCCTACCCGCCGCCCCCGCCTCCACCCGCCCCGGTCCACGACGTCACCCACCCGCTCCCCCTGGCGCTGCCGCGGCCCCGGTTCATGATCGTGGGAAGCATCTGGTCGCTGGGAGGGGCAGCCGGAAGCTTCCCTTGATCATGGAGCCGGCGGCGGGTGGGAGGGTGTCAGGAACGGGTTGCTGCGATCACCTCGGTCAGCACCGCGTGCAGGTGCTGGAGGTCCTCCAGCGGCATGCCCAGGCGATCCACCACCGCCGCCGGGATCTTCTCCGCCTCCGCCCGCAGCGCCCGGCCCGCCTCCGTCAGCGTCACCGCCAGCGCCCGCTCGTCCGAGCGGGACCGCTCGCGCGTCACGTAGCCCGCCGACTCCAGCCGCTTCAGCAGCGGCGACAGCGTGCCCGGATCCAGCTGCAGCAGGCGGCTCAGGTCGGTCACCGACAGCGGCGCGTGCTGCCACAGCGCCAGCATCACCAGGTACTGCGGATGCGTCAGCCCCATCGGCTCCAGCAGCGGCCGGTAGACGCCGATCACGCTGCGCGCCGCCACCGCCAGCGCGAAGCACACCTGGCGCTCCAGGGCGAGCGGGTCGGGAACCGGGTCTGCGGCGTTCGTCACGACCACCACTATGCCCTGTTCCGGAATGCGGCCCGCATGGCAAACTCTTGGCACACAAATAATTTGTACACCAAGGATGGCGTGATGGCGAAGCGTGACCGGATCGGTGACTTCCTGTTCAAGATCTTCGGGCCGGCGACCGTCGAGGGTGCGATGCAGGGCTGGAGCCCCGAGGCCAAAGCGCAGTGGAAGCGGCTGCAGGAGGCCAACCGCGAAAAGAAGTAGCTCGCATCCCAGATCTGGGATATCGTCCCGGATGTGGGAGCAACCGAGCTTGAACAGCGGCTCGCCGGGCGGCTCGCCGAGCTGCGCACCGAGCGCGGATGGTCGCTCGACGACCTCGCGCAGCGTGCGGACGTGAGCCGCTCGACCCTGTCCCGGCTCGAGCGCGGCGAGATCAGCCCGACCGCGTCCCTGCTCAACAAGCTCTGCGCGGCGTACGGCCGCACCCTTTCACGGCTGCTCGCCGAGGTCGAGCCCGAGCCGCCCCGGCTGGTGCCGGCCGACCGGCAGCCGGTCTGGGAGGACCACGCCTCCGGCTTCGTGCGGCGCTCCGTCTCGCCGCCGCACCCGGGGCTGCGCGGCGAGGTCGTCGAGGGCACGCTGCGGCCGGGCGCCGACATCGAGTACGACGTGCCGCCCGTCGCCGGCCTGGAGCACCACCTGTGGATGCTCGGCGGCGCACTCTCGCTCACGGTCGGCGCCGCCGAGCACCGGCTGACCACGGGCGACTGCCTGCGATACCGCCTCTGGGGACGATCGAGGTTCCACTGCCCGGGGCCGGACCCCGCGCGCTACGTCCTGCTCATCGTCCTGCCGTAACGGGAGGGGCCCACATGATCCGGAAACTCGGCGCCGACGCCTACACCGACACCGCCGACGACCTCGGCCGCGTGCTCGCCGACGCGGTCGCCGGCGGCGCCTCGCTCGGCTTCCGTGACCCGTTCGGCCCCGAGCAGGCGGCCGAGTGGTGGCGGGCCCGCGGCCCCGCGGTGGCCGACGGCAGCCTCACCGTCTGGGCGGCACACGACCACGGCGGCGCGATCGTCGGCACGGTCAGCCTCGCGTCCGAGCCGAAGGCCAACGGCCGCCACCGGGGCGAGGTCGTCAAGCTCATCGTGCACCGCGCCGCCCGCGGCCGGGGCCTGGGCCGGGCGCTGCTGGAGACCGCCGAGCGGGCCGCCGCCGGCCGCGGCATCAGCCTGCTGCTGCTCGACACCGCCAAGGACAGCCCGGCCGAGCGGCTGTACGAGACGGCCGGCTGGACCCGGTACGGCGTCGTGCCCGACTACGCCGCGAACCCGGCCGGCGTGCTGGAGGATTGCAGCTTCTTCTACAAACGCCTTGACGCCCGTGTTTGACTGCGAACAGACGCCAGGAAAGGAGACCGTCGTGCGAGCAACCTTCATGTCCACCCACCCAATCCTCGGACCAAGGGACATGACGCTTGCCTTCGCGCATCCTCAACCTCGGCATCCTGGCGCACGTCGACGCCGGTAAGACCAGCCTCACCGAGCGGCTCCTGCACGCCGCCGGCGTCATCGACGAGCTCGGCAGCGTCGACGACGGCAGCACGCAGACCGACTCGCTCGACCTCGAACGGCGCCGGGGCATCACCATCCGCTCGGCCGTCGTGTCGTTCGCGATCGACGACGTCACCGTCAACCTCATCGACACGCCCGGCCACCCCGACTTCATCGCGGAGGTGGAGCGGGTCCTCGGCGTGCTCGACGGCGCCGTGCTCGTCGTCTCCGCCGTCGAGGGCGTGCAGGCGCAGACCCGCATCCTGATGCGCACCCTGCGCCGGCTGCGCATCCCGACCATCATCTTCATCAACAAGACCGACCGGCGCGGCGCCGACCCCGAGCGGGTGCTCGGCGAGCTCGCGGTCAAGCTCGCCCCGGCCTGGAAGGACGTCGTCGAGGCCCTGGCCGACCACGACGACGAGCTGCTCGAGGCGTTCGTCGCCGGCCGCGCGGTGCCCGCCGCCGAGGTGCGGGCGAAGCTCGCCCAGCAGACCCGGGCGTTGCAGCTGCATCCGGTGTACAAGGGAAGCGCCATCACCGGCGAGGGCATCGACGCGCTCACCGCCGCGATCCGCGACTGCCTGCCCACCGGGGACGGCGACCCGTCCGGGCCGGTGTCCGGCACCGTGTTCAAGGTGGAGCGGGGGCCGGCGGGGGAGAAGGTGGCGTACGTGCGGATGTTCTCCGGCGCCGTCCACGTCCGCGACCACCTCCTCCAAGAGAAGGTCACCGCCATCGGCGTCTTCGACGCGGGCCGGGTAGTGCGCCGCGACGCCGTCACCGCCGGGCGGATCGCCAAGCTGTGGGGCCTGGCGTCGGTGCGGATCGGCGACCCGGTCGGCGAGCCGCCCTTGGGCGCCGGCCGCCAGTTCGCGCCGCCGACCCTGGAGAGCGTCGTGGTGCCGGCCGACCCGGCCGAGCGCGGCGCCCTGCACGCGGCCCTCGCCCGGCTCGCCGAGCAGGACCCGCTCATCGACCTGCGGGCCGAGGACCTGCGCGTCTCGCTCTACGGCGAGGTGCAGAAGGAGGTCGTCGAGGCCACCTTGCGCGACGAGTACGGCCTCGCGGTCACCTTCCGGGAGAGCACCACGATCTGCGTCGAGCGCCCGGCCGGCACCGGCGCCGCGGTCGAGCACATCGGCGTCGCCCCGAACCCGTTCCTCGCCACGGTCGGGCTGCGGGTCGACCCGGCGCCGTCCGGCTCCGGCGTCGCGTTCCGGCTCGGGGTCGAGCGCGGCTCGATGCCGCCGGCGTTCTTCGCCGCGGTCGAGGAGACCGTCCACGAGACGCTCCGGGCGGGGCTGCACGGCTGGCGCACCACCGACTGCGTGGTCACCATGACCCACGCCGGCTACTGGGCCCGGCAGAGCCACGCCCACGGCACGTTCGACAAGAGCATGTCGAGCACGGCCGGCGACTTCCGGAACCTGACCCCGCTCGTCCTCATGGACGCGCTGCGCGAGGCCGGCACCGCCGTGCTCGAGCCCGTCCACCGGTTCCGGTTGGAGTTCCCCCCGGACGTTTCAGGTGTGGTACTGCGGGCGCTCGGCCGCCACCGCGCCGTGCCCCTGCTGAGCCTGCCCGGACGGCTGGAGGGTGACGTGCCGGCCGCCGACGTCCACGGGCTGCAGCAGGCGCTGCCCGGCCTGACCCGCGGTGAGGGCGTCCTGGAGTACGACTTCGACCGCTACGAGCTTGTGCGCGGCCCGGTGCCCGAGCGCCCGCGCACCGGCCCCAACCCGGCGGACCGCCCGGCCCGCACCGCCGGCGGCCTCGTCCGTCCGGCCGGCCGGGACATCCGGGTCGCACCCCGGACAGCTCCCCGGACGCACCCGTAAGGTTCGATGGCATGACGTACGACACCTGGGAGGCCGGCGACGCCTACGACGCGTACGTCGGCCGCTGGAGCCGCCGCGTGGCGGCCGTCTTCCTGACCCGCCTGGCCCGCCCGGCGGGCGGCCGCTGGCTCGACCTCGGCTGCGGCACCGGCGCCCTGTCCGCGGCGGTGCCGCAGCCGTCGTTGCTGGCCGGCGTCGACCGCTCCCTCGGCTTCGTCCGGGCCGCCCGCGCGGCGGTCCCGCACGCCGTGTTCACGGTCGCGGACGCGCGAGCCCTGCCGTATCCGACCGCCACCTTCGACACGGTGATCAGCGGCCTGGCCCTCAACTTCGTCCCCGGCCCGGCCGCCGGCCCGGTCGGGGAATGCGCCCGGGTCACGGCACCCGGCGGCGTGGTCGCGGCCTACGTCTGGGACTACGCCGGGGGCATGGACATGATGCGGCGCTTCTGGCAGGCGGCGATCGCCGTCGACCCGGCCGCCGCCGCACTCGACGAGGGCCCGCGCTTCCCGCTCTGCGACCCGGACGCCCTGCGCGCGGCCTGGTCGGCGGCGGGGCTGCGCGACGTCGCGGTGGCCCCGATCGAGATCGAGACCACCTTCGCGGACTTCGCCGACTACTGGACCCCGTTCCTGGGCGGCCAGGGGGCGGCCCCCGGCTACCTGATGTCCCTGCCCGAGGCGCACCGCGCGGCGATCCGCGACCGGGTGCGGGCCGCCCTCCCGGACGGCCCGTTCACCCTGCCGGCCCGCGCCTGGTCAGTCGCCGGCACCGCGTGAGGCCACCCGGAGCAGCGCGGCGGCGATCCACAGCCAGGCGACGGCGTCGCCCAGGAAGAGGGTGAGGAAACCGGCCGCGCCGCCGGTCATGGCCCAGGCGAGCCCGGCCGCGAACAGCGCGCCGGCCGTCCGGCCGGTCCAGCGCCACGTGCCGGCGAGGCGGCGGGACAGGACGAAGCACAGGGCGATCATCGAGAGGAACGACAGGCTGCCGCCCACGTTGTGCAGGACGAAGTGCCAGCTGAGCGACGACGGCGGGCCGGCCGGGGTGCCGATCGGGAAGCCGTCGGACGGGTCCATCCGGAAGACCGCCGCGATCAGCAGCCCGATGCCGATCAGGGCGAGCAGGCGCGGGGTCCAGCCGCCCACCAGGCGGCGGGCGGCGGGGACGGCGGCCACGGTGAGCAGGCCGGTCACGGCGAAGACCGTGGTCTGGATCCAGCCCAGGTCGCCCAGGGCGAGCATGCTCACGGGGTGGCGGGTGAGGTCGTAGCCGTCGCGGGTCGCGGCCTGCGCCAGCGCGGCGGCGACGAACACGGGGGCGGCGACGGCGGCGGCCGCCACGGTGCGGGTGGTCGGGGTGGTCGGGGTGGTCATGATGTGTCTCCCGTTCGACGTGTCAGGAAGCGGTGCCTCACTGACGCGTCGAACGGGAGACCGGGTTTTCGACAGGCTCACGCCACCGGCGTGAGATCCGACTCCGGGTCGTGGCCGTGGATCCAGGCCACGTTGTCGGGCAACGCGAGGAGGCGGCCGTTGCGCTCGTCGGCCGCCGGGCCGTCCGGCAGCTGGAAGCAGGCGGCGTTGCCGCGCGAGCCCATCTGGATCTGCCGGGTCCGCGGCTTGCGGATCTGCTCGTACCGGTGCAGCGCCTCGGCGACCGGGAGGCCGGGCGTGTCGAGCAGGGCCGCCAGCACGGCGACGTCCTCGATCGCCTGGTTGCTGCCCTGGCCGGCGTGCGGCAGCATCGGGTGGGCCGCGTCGCCGAGCAGCGTCACCCGGCCGGTGCTCCAGCGGCGCAGCGGCTCGCGGTCGTAGAGGGCCCAGCGGCCGGTCTCCTGCACGTTGCTGAGCATCGTGGTGACCGTGTCGTTCCAGCCCGCGAACGCGGCGACCGCCTCGGCCGAGTCGGCCTTCGACGACCAGGACTCCAGGGTCCACTCCGGGTCGGGGACGTAGGCGACGAAGTTGATGAGCTCGCCGCCGCGGACCGGATACACCACGAGGTGCCGGTTCGGGCCGAGGAAGAACGTCAGGCCCATCTCGTCGCCGCCGGGGACCTTCTCGACCGGCACCAGGCCGCGGTAGCAGCTCATCGCCGAGAACACGGCCTCGTCGGGGCCGGTGACGTGCTCGCGGACGGCGGAGCGCAGGCCGTCGGCGCCGATCACCACGTCGGCGGTGACGGTCGTGCCGTTGGCGAACTCGACCTCGGCGGCGTCCTCGGACTCGCGGACCGCGGTGGCCCGGTGGCCGAGGATCGGGGACCCGTCGTAGGCGTCGAGCAGCACCTGGTGCATGTCGGCCCGGTGGATACCGAGGAACGGGCCGCCGAAGCGCTCGTCGTACCAGTCGCCCATCGGGTGCTCGTAGAAGATGTCGCCGGTCTTCCAGTGATGGAACTGGATGCGCTGCAGGTTGGACGCGGCGTCGCGGACCGCCCGGCCGAGGCCCATGCGGTCGAGCACCTTCATGCCGTTCGCGCCGAGGGCGATGCCGGCGCCGATCGCGGTCAGTTCGCTCGCCTGGTCGTACACGACGACCTCGTGACCCTTGGCGCGCAGGGCGATGGCGGTGGCGAGCCCGCCGATGCCGGCGCCGACGACAGCGATCCGCAGGGGAGCGGATGAACCCATGGCCAAACCTCGATGATTCTCGCGGGAGGGGGGACAAAAGGCGCACTGAGCGTCGGAAGCCTATCGACCCCTCAGGCCCGTGGATAGCGGCAGGTGATGAATCTTTCATCCCAAAACCCTGGACATCGCGCTCCGTGACGCCCTCGCCGTTGTCAATGCGCTGGTCAGCGGCCTTCAATCCGGATGTAGTGACCGAGATCGATGACCGAGGAGATGCAGTGGACCGACGACGAAGAGTGGCGCTCTGGCTCGCCGCGGCGATGGCCGGCGCGGCCGCCGTCGTGCTGACCGCGAGCCCGGCGTCCGCGCACGGCGCGATGATGCAGCCGGGGAGCCGGACGTACCTGTGCTGGAAGGACGGCCTCGACGCGACCGGCGCGATCCACCCGAAGAACCCCGCCTGCGCCGCCGCCGTCGCCCAGAGCGGGCCGAACTCGCTGTACAACTGGTTCGCCCAGCTGCGCTCGGACGGCGCCGGGCGGATCTCCGGCTTCCTGCCGGACGGCAAGCTGTGCAGCGCCAACGCCACCGTCTACGACTTCTCGGGCTTCGACCTGGCCCGCAACGACTGGCCGGTGACGCACCTGACCACGGGCGCCAGCATGGAGTTCGACTACAGCAACTGGGCGGCCCACCCGGGCACGTTCTCGCTGTTCATCACGAAGGACGGCTTCGACCCGCTCAAGCCGCTCTCCTGGGGCGACCTGGAGCCGACGCCGTTCCTGCAGGTGACGAACCCGCCGATGGTCGGCGCGCCGGGCACCACCGACGGGCACTACTACTGGACCGGGCGCCTGCCGTCGAACAAGTCGGGCCGGCACATCATCTACTCGATGTGGGCCCGCTCGGACAGCACCGAGACGTTCTACAACTGCTCCGACGTGGTCTTCGACGGCGGCCACGGCGAGGTCACCGGCATCGGCGGCAGCACCGGTCCGTCCAGCCCGCCGCCGTCGAGCAACGGCCCGTCGAGCCCGGCGCCGTCGAGCTCCGGGCCGGGCAACCCCGGCAACCCCGGCAGCGGCGGCACCTGCACCGCCACCTACCAGGTCGCCAGCTCGTGGCAGGGCGGCTTCCAGGGTTCGGTGACCGTCACCAACCCGGGCACGTCGCCGATCAGCGGCTGGACCGTCGGCTGGGACTACACCGGCGGGCAGGTCGTCACCCAGGGGTGGAACGCGACCGTGAGCCAGTCCGGCACCCGCGTGAGCGCCACCAACGTGGCCTGGAACGGCACGGTGCCGGCCAAGGGCAGCACGATGTTCGGCTTCCTCGCCAACGGTCCCAGCACGCCGCTGCCCCAGCCGACGTGTACCGCGGCCGGCGGCACCCAGCCCACGCAGAGCCCGCCCGGCACCTCGCCGAGCCCGTCGGTGAGCATGTCGGGGCCGCCCCCGGCGACGAACTGCGGCGCGGCGGCGTTCTGCGACGGCTTCGAGAGCCAGACGGGCAGCACGGTGTCCGGTGCCTGGGGGCTGTCGTTCGCCAACTGCCAGGGCAGCGGCACGGCGACGGTCGACACCGCCGTGCGGCACGGCGGCACGAAGTCGGTCCGGATCGACGGCAAGGCGGGCTACTGCAACCACGTCATGCTGAAGCCGACGAAGGATCTCAGCGGCCTGGGTTCGGTGTGGTACGGCCGGTTCTACGTGCGGCACAACACCGCGCTGCCCAGCGCGCACGTCGCCTTCGCCGCCCTCAAGGACAACGGCGACGGCGGCAAGGACCTGCGCCTCGGCGGCCAGAACGGCGCCCTGCAGTGGAACCGCGAGTCCGACGACGCCACCCTGCCGGCGCAGAGCCCGGCCGGCGTGGCGCAGAGCCGGCCGCTGCCGACCGGGACGTGGACCTGCGTCGAGTTCATGGTCGACGGCCGGGGCACCCTGTCGACGTGGCTGGACGGCACCGCGGTGCCCGGCCTGACCGTCGACGGCACCCCGACCGCCGACATCGACCAGCAGTGGCTGTCCCGCACCTGGCGGCCGCAGCCGGCCGACCTGCGGCTCGGCTGGGAGGCGTACGGCACGGGCGACGACACGCTGTGGTTCGACGACGTGGCGGTCGGGGCGTCGCGGATCGGCTGCTGACGCTACTTCGCGTCGGACTTGCGGGATGCAGGGCTGGACGGAGTGGGCGGAGTAGACGGAGTGGACTTGGTGGCGTCGGGGCGTCGACCGTGCGTCGGCGCACCGCCGCCCTCGCCCTCCATGACCTGCAGCAGCCGGGGCGTGAGGGCCTCGGCGAGCGCCGGCGCGAGCGCGTCGGCGATGGCGCCGGCGAGCATCTCGGCGAGCAGCACCCGCTCGACGAGGGAGCCGCCGGCGCCGCGGGCGCCCTGGGTCAGGATGAGGTCGATCAGCGACGAGGCCGGTGAAGGCCGTCCCCGGGCGGCGGCGCCCGGCGCGCGCCCCGCGTCGCTGAGGATGTCGTGGATGAGATCGTCGATCAGCGAGTCCACCTGCGGTGTCTGCTCGTGATCGCCGGACGGCTCGGCCGGCATGGCGGGCTCCCTCGTGACCTAGCGGCGGGCGAGCATCGCGGCGAGCAGCAGCGGGTGCTCGATGCCGCCCCCGCCCTCCTCCGAGCGGCGGCGCATCATCATCGCCAGCAGCAGCGGGTGCTCGATGCCGCTCTCGCCCTCCTCCGAGCGGCGGCGCATCATCATCGCCAGCAGCAGCGGGTGCTCGATGATGCTCTCCCCGCGCTCCCGGCGGCGCATCATCATCGCCAGCAGGAGCGGGTGCTCGATGATGCTCTCGCCCTCCTCGCGGCGGCGCTTGGCGAGCGCGGCGATCATCAGCGGGTGTTCGAAGATGCTCTCGCCCTCGGCCCGCCGCTTGGCGAGCGCGGCCACGAGCAGCGGGTGTTCGAAGATCCGTTCGGACGACTCCTCGCGGCGCGACATCAACGCGGCGAGCAGCAACGGGTGGAGCACGTCCTCGCCCTCGCGCTCCATCGTGCGGCCCTGGGTGCGCTCGGCCGTGGCACTCGTCATGAGTTCCCCCTGAGTACGTTCGCGTTCCGGTAGTTGGGACGCGTACACCATGGCCGGTGATGGGGGCATCGGGCGCCATTCGTCCGGGGTGACCCGCCGGATCCGGGCGCGAACGTACGGTGAGCGCATGGAGCGGTTCGTCGTCCTGATCCACGTGCTCGCGGCGGTCCTGCTCATCGGGCCGCTCGTGCTCGCCGGGTTCTGGGGGCGCCGGGCCATCCGCCGGGGTGACGCCGACGAGGCGCGCCAGGCGTTCGTCGCGGGGCGCTGGGCGACGGCCGGGTCGGTCGTCGTCGCCCTGTTCGGGGCGTTCGCGGTGGCGGCGACGCCGCGGTACACCTTCGGCACCCCGTGGGTGATCATCTCGTCGACGCTGTACGTGGTGCTGCTCGGCGTGTCCGCCGCCTACACGGTGCCGGCGCTGCGCAAGGCGGCGCGGCTGCTGCAGCGGCGCTCGGCGGTCGCGGCCCTCGACGAGCCCGACGACGCCGAGCGGGAGCGGTTGAGCGCGCTCGCCGACCGGCTCGGCGGGGCCGCCGTGCTGTCGCTGGTGATCGTGTGCGTGATCGTGGTGTTCATGGTGTACCGGCCGTTCGGATCCTGAGGACCCGAACGGCCGGCTTTCAGCGGTACAACCGGATCAGACGCCGATGTTGCGGCCGTCGACCCGCCAGGCCACGGCGATGCCCGGCTTGGCGAAGTCGCCGTCGGGCCAGTTCGACGCCGGCTTCTCGACCGAGGCGCCGGAGATCTCGCCCGGGTGCTGCACGGCGACGAACGCGCTCTTGTTGTCGGTGTGGATCCACGGGCCGCAGGTCTCGGCGCCGTAGGGCACCGTCAGGAACTGCTTGAGGTGGCCCTTCTCCGGACCCTCCAGCGGCACCGCGAAGAGGCCGTCGTTGGTGCCGAGCGCGTTGCCGTCGGTCGCGATCCACAGGTTGCCGGCGCCGTCGAACGCGACGTTGTCCGGGCACGAGATCGGCGACACCAGGCTCTTGTCGTAGCCCATGAAGTACGTGGCCGGGTCCTTCGGGTCGCCGCAGACGATCGGGATCGTCCACGTGAACGTGGTGCCCGTGTGGTCGCCGCCGTCCTCGGTGATCTCGAAGATGTGGCCGTGCTTGTTGTTGGTGCGCGGGTTCGCCTCGTCGGCGGGGGCCTTGCCGGCCGGGCCGCGCGCCGTGTTGTTGGTCAGCGCGACGTAGATCTTGCCGGTGTTCGGGTTCGGCTCGACGTCCTCGGGACGGTCCATCTTGGTGGCGCCGACCGCGTCACCGGCGAAGCGGGTGAAGACCAGCACCTCCTCGGTGGTCATGCCGGGGACCTGCGACTTGCCGTCCTTGACCAGCGGCACCCAGGTGCCGGTGCCGTTGAACGCGCCGTCCGACGGCAGCTTGCCCGAGCCGTCGATCTCCGCGGCCGAGGTGAAGCCGAGCTTCGCCACGTAGAGCGTGCCCGACTCCAGCAGGGTCAGGTTGTGCCGGCGGGCGGAGTCCGACTTGCCGCTGTCGAACTTCTTGTCCGAGACGAACTTGTAGAGGTAGTCGAACCGCTCGTCGTCGCCCATGTAGGCCACGGCCTTGCCGCTCTTGGCGATGATGACGTTCGCGCCCTCGTGCTTCACCCGGCCCAGCGCGGTGTGCTTGCGCGGGGTCGAGCCCGGGGTGAACGGGTCGACCTCGACGATCCAGCCGAAGCGGTTGGCCTCGGTGGGGTTCTTCGTCAGGTCGAAGCGCTCGTCGGCCCGGTCCCACTTGCGGCTGCCCGACGGGTAGCGGTTCACCGTGTCGATGCCGTAGCGGTTGAACCGGTCCTTGTCGGCGCCCGTCGACGTCTCGGCGCCCACGAAGTACTGGTTGAAGTTCTCCTCGCCGGACAGGATCGTGCCCCACGGGGTCACGCCGCCGGCGCAGTTGTTCAGCGTGCCGACGACCACGCGGCCGGTCGGGTCGGCCTTGGTCTTCAGCAGCGCGCTGCCGGCCGCCGGGCCGGTGACCGCGAACTTCGTGGCCAGCGCGGTGATGCGGCGGTTGTAGCGGCGCGAGCCGCGGGTCACCGGCTCCCACCGGCCCGACCTGCCGACCCGCTCCAGCTCCACGACGGACATGCCGTGCGCGGCCATCGCGACCTTCAGTTGCTCCACCGAGAGCCCGTCCATGCCCGGGAAGGCGGGGAACATGAGGTCCTCGTTGGTGTACTCGTGGTTGCACACGAGCAGCGCCCGCTCGCCGTGACGGTCCAGCGGCAGCACGGCGACGAAGTCGTTGTTGTAGCCGAACTGCTTCGACTGCGCGTCGGCCGTCTGCTTCGCCACGTTGAACCGCGGCGCGCCCGGGACGACCTCGTCGCCCCACTTGATGACGACGGCGTGGTCGTAGCCGTTGGGCACCACGATGCCGTCGACCTGGTTGGGCGTGACGGCCTTGAAGGTCAGCTGCGACGACTCGGGGGCCTTCGACGCGAACGTGTCGACCTCGGGCACGAGCACGTCCGGCTCGGACGCCCCGCCACCCGGGGCGGCCATCGCCGGCACGGCGCCGGCGGCGACGCCCGCCCCGGCCAGGCCGACGACGAACGCGCCGCGCATGATGCCGCGGCGGGTGACCTCACCGGAAGCGCTGCTGGAGGCGCTGGTCATCAGGTCGCCGAAGTACTCGTTGGCGGACTGGTTGGGCACCGGGTGGTCACAGGCGTTGCCGCAGCGGTACAGGCAGGTCATACGGTCACGGCCGCCGTGCGAAGGCACCTTCGCGGTACCGATGAACGGCAGGGGGCGGCGGTATGGCTCTGTCATGGGTCTCCTCGGCGCGGGATTGGAAGTCGTGTTCAAGTTCCGCGCACGCTATGAGTTGCTCATGAACGCCGGTTGACCTGTGGTTGAACGGCAGCGCCGGCCGACGGAGTTGTCGACCGGCGTTCACCGAGGTGGATGTATAAATGGGCTCAGACCGGAACGCCCCACCGGACCAGAATGTGGTCTGGCTGCCGCGGGTCGACGAGCACCGACACCCGTTGACCGACGCCGGCCTGGGCCGAGGCGTGCAGCGGGAGCAGCACCTCGCGGGTCACCGGGTACGGCGGGCGGCCGGCGACCTCCACCAGCAGGCTGATGCGCACGAGCGGCTCAAGGTTGACCCGGGTGCCGGTGTCGGCCAGGCCGATGATCGTCGCCGCGCCCGGCACGCCGGTGCGGACCAGCTCCAGGTCGGCGGTCTGGGCCTGCAGCTGCTGCTCGACGTGCTGCATCTGGGCCATGCCGGCGCGCAGCTGCGCGCCCGGGTCCCAGGTCCGGTCGATCTCCTTCGCCTGCCGCTGCAGCTTGCGCAGGTCGCCGAACAGGCCCACGGCTCAGACCTGACCGAAGACGTTGCCGTAGTGGACGGCGAGCTGCGTGTCGCCGCGCATGCGCTGCGGCCAGCCGGCGGCGGCCTCCTGCCACGCCTCGGCCGGGACGCCGAAGCTCTGCGCCTTGAGCAGCAGGCCGTCGACGTTCAGGCCCTCCTGCGAGGCGGCCTTCGAGATGCGGGCGTACATGACGAGGTCGACGCCGGCGATCGGGGCCAGGCGCGGGTCGTCGGCGGCGATGCCCGTGTTGACCGGGGCGCCGAACGCGTTGGCGGCGGTGTAGCCGGTGGCGCCGTAGGCGGCGTGCTGCTGCGCGGCGTAGGCCTGCGCGGCGGCGGCCGTCTGCTGCGCCTGCGCCACCATGCCCGGCGCCTGCGCGGCAACGTTGCGGAGGTCCTTCATCTGCTTGAAGAGGCCCATCTGGTACCAGTTCTCCCTCTGGTCGCTGTCGTGACTGAGGAGAACGTACGGGCCAGGTTCACGCTCCGTGGTCAGCAAAGTGATCGAGGTGCTGTCACCAAGTGCTCAGATGCGCGCACTATCGCTGCGGCGCGGTGAGCCGCTCGGCGCTCGACGCCGGGATCCGCGACCCCTACGCCCACCTGCGCACGCACGTCGTGAGCCGCACCCTGGAGGGCGCCGCCGAGCCGCTCGGCAACGGGGTGGTCGTGCTGCACTACCGGCGCTGATCAGGCCGGCCGGGGTGTGCCGTCAGCGGACCACCACCATCTTGCCGCGGGCCTCGCCCGACTCCATGACCGCGTGGGCCTCGCGGATCTCGTCGAAGCGGAACACGCGGGAGGGCTTCGCGGGCAGGCGGCCGGCCGCCACCTTCTCCGCGATTTCCTGCAGCGGCACGTCGGAGAGCGGGAAGCCCGGCTTGCCGAAGACGAAGCTGCCGAAGAAGGTGAGGTACACGCCGCTGGCCATCTGCAGCAGCGGGTTGAAGTCGCGGATCGGGGCCAGGCCGCCGAGCCAGCCGGCCAGGCAGGCCCGGCCACCGCGGCGCAGCAGGTCCAGCGAGTCGAGGATGGTGCTGTTGCCGACCAGGTCGAGCACCGCGTCGACCTCGCCGGTGCCGGCCATCCCGTGCGAGAGGTCCGGGCGCTCCACCTCCATGTGCTCCGCGCCGAGGGCCGCCAGCATCGCGAAGCGGTCGGCGTGCCGGGTGGTCGCGGTGACCCGCACGCCGGCGTCGACCGCGAGGTTGATCGCCGCCTGCCCGAACGACGACGTGCCGCCCCGCACGACCAGCGTCTGGCCGGCGGTCACCTCCAGGTTGCGGAACAGGCAGGTCCAGGCGGTCGCGTACGTCTCCGGGATGGCGGCCAGCTCGGCCCACGACAGGTCCGACTCGATGAGCGCCACGTTGGTCGCGGGCACCCGCGTGTACTCGGCGTAGCTGCCGTTGATCGTGCGCCCGAGCCCGCCCATGAGCGCCGCGACCTTGGCCCCGACCGGGAACTCCCCGCCGGGGCAGGCGGCGACGATCCCGACGCACTCGATCCCGCTGACCGGCGCGGCCTCGGCCCACTCGCCGCGCCGCATGTGCATCTCGGCGTGGTTGAGCCCGAACGCCTTCACCTCGATGACGACCTGCCCGGACACCGGCTCGGGCTCGGGCAGGTCCCGGTAGACGAGGTGCTCCGGCCCGCCGAACCCCTCGATCACGATGGCACGCATCGGCGTCGGCTTCCCCGGCCGGCGCGGGCCGAACGCCGGCCATCGGGTGTTCGGGGCGTTTCATCCGCCCGAAATGAGGAATGCCGCCGGGCGGGCTGCCGGGTTGAGCATGGTGTGGCGGCGGTGGAGCGGACGGTGGTCGGGGGGCTCGCGGCGGTCGCCGTGGCCGCGCTGATGTGGGCGGCGAGCCTCGCCCCGCCCGGCGGCGCCGCCGGCACCGCCGGGCAGGCCGTCGCGCTCGCCGAGGGGCTCAGCCCGGCCGAGCGGCTGCTCACCGTCGCGGAGCGGGCCGGGCCGGCGCCGGGGGACGTGACGGCGGGGGAGTACAGCCGGATCCACCTGCGGCGGGTGACCCGCAGCGGCGGGCGGGCGGTGGTGTGGGACAGCGTGCGGTGGCGCGCGGCCGACGGGTCGGGGCGGCTCGCCGAGCGGCGGCTGACCGGGCGGGGCGGCCCCGGGCCGGCCACGGTGACCGACTACCCGCCGGGCGCCCTGGAGGTCGCCGGGCCGACCGCGGTCACGAGCGTGCTGGACCTGATCGGGCTGCGGTACCTCGACCGCGCCGAACGGGCCGCCGTCCTGCGCGTGGTCGCCGGGCTGCCGGGGCTCGCGTACCGCGGCCCGGCCAGGGCCGGCACGCTCGGCTTCACCGTCGACGTGGCCGGCACCCCGCTGACCCTGGCCGTGCGCACGACGACCGGCGAGATCGTCGAGTGGGACTACGGCGACGCCCAGCGCGTGGTCGTCGTCGACCGCGCCCGGGTCAGCGCCCTGACCTGAGCGAAGGCCCGCGACAAGGCGGAGCCGCCGGCGCCCTCACCCCAGGGCGCCGGCGGCTCGCCGTTCATCAGGAGGCGAACGCCTCGAACTCGTAGATACGGGCGGCGGTGTCGCTGTTGTTGGTCGGCGCGATGATGTTGATCCGCAGGTACCGCGCCTG
>NZ_BMPI01000061.1:0-943 GCF_014647515.1 Dactylosporangium sucinum
CAACCTGGTGGCCGACCACTTCAAGTCCGGGCGGTACCGGCTCGAGGTGACGACGGGCGACGTGCTCGACGCCGACCGGCCGGACCGGGGCCCCGAGGGCAGCCCGGAGGCCGCGGTCATCGACCACATCACCAACGTCGACCTGCTCAAGGCCGTGAAGCAGCTCAACCCCGAGCAGCAGGAGTGCATCGTGCTGCGGTTCCTGCACGGGTTCTCCGTCGCGGAGACCGCGCAGGCCATGAACAAGAACGAGGGAGCGATCAAAGCGTTGCAGTACCGAGCGGTGCGCGCACTCGCCCGGCTCCTGCCCGACGGATTCCAACCGTGACCGCTGTCACCTTCCGTTACAGTGCCCCCGGCGGCGCCGTAACCAGCCTCCGCTCTGCGGCGTTGGTCCTGATGCGACCGTCGGCATGGCGCACGGCGGTCGCGGTGGCCCACCATCCCGCTGCCCTGCCGCGCCTGATTGACGCGATCACGGAAGGGGGGTGCCTCAGGTGATTGGCTCCGTCTTCCATCGTCGACGGGCTGAGCGGTTCGCCCAGCTCATGGACGAGGCCACGGGGGCCCGACGGCACCGCATGAGGTCCACGCTCGACGACTCCCTGGCCGACCTCGTGCAGGTCGGCCAGCGACTCTCCGACCTGCCGATCAAGGTGGAAGGACAGCCGGAGTTCCGGGACGGCCTGCGGGCCATGCTGCTGGCCACGGCCGAACGCGAGGGCATCGGCGCCACCGCGAAGGAGCCGGAGCCGGCGTCCCGGACGACCCTGCGGTCCCTGCGCCGCCCGGCGGGCAGCCGGCCGGCCGTGAGCCGCCGGACCCGCACCCGCGGCGCGATCGTCGTCGGCCTGGCCGCTGGCACGCTCGCCCTGTCGGGCATGTCGGCCGCGAGCGGCGACGCGATCCCGGGCGACGCGCTGTACTCGGTCAAGCGGTCCAC
>NZ_BMPI01000061.1:973-63626 GCF_014647515.1 Dactylosporangium sucinum
GAAGGCCCAGCTCGCGCTGGCCGGCTCGGACATCAGCCGCGGCCAGCTGTACCTCGAGTTCGCCCGCACCCGGCTCGACGAGGCCCAGGCGGTCAAGGACCCGGCCGGCCTGAGCGCGGTCCTGGAGGACATGGACAACGAGACCCTCCAGGGCGTCCGGCTGCTGACCACCACGGCGGTGACCCGCAAGGACGCGGCGGCGCTCGACGCGATCGACACATTCGCCTCGACCCAGCACACCGCGGCCGAGAAGCTGCGCGCGTCGACCACCGGCGACGCCCGCACCCGGGCGACGAAGTCGGTGACCCTGCTGGAGGAGATCCAGCGCCGCTCGCAGGCGCTGCGCCCGCTGCTCAAGTGCGGCGCGAACGCCACGTCGGCCGCCGACAACATCGGCCCCGTCCCGAACGGCTCGGCCTGCAAGACCTCGGGCAACGGCCAGAAGAGCCAGCAGCCCGGCGCTCCCGCCCAGACCACCTCCGGCCAGACCGGTCCCGCGACCGGCGAGCGGCCCTCCCCCAGCACCGCCGGTTCCGCGACCGAGTCGGCGCCCGCCGCGTCGACCCCGAGCCCGGAGCCTTCCCCCAGCAAGTCGGAAAAATCAAGCCCCGGGCTTCTTGACTGGTTGTTCCACTAACTTGTCCGTTTGAACACTCCGCACGGACACGTCAGGGCCCGGTGTAATCCACCGGGCCCTGTTCGTATTCCGGACCGGTACCGTTGGTCCGTCGGATGAGACCGCCGGGGGACAGACACAGGGAGCAGAGGCATGCCTTTCCGACCTTCGGCGCTGCGACGCAAGCGGCCAGCGGGTCGCATCGTTGCGTCCGCGGCCGGCTGGGCGGCGGCCGAGGTGGAGGCGGCGCTGGAGGTGCCCGCCGACCCGGGCGCCGCGGCGTTCTTCGACGTCGACAACACGATGATGCAGGGCGCGTCGATCTACTACTTCGCCCGCGGCCTGGCCAAGCGCAAGTACTTCACCAGCACCGACCTACTACGGTTCGCCTATCAGCAGGCCCGCTTCCGCCTGCTGGCGTCCGAGCACGCCGGCACGGTCTCCAGCGCCAAGTCCACCGCCCTGGCGTTCATCGCCGGCTGGAAGGTCGAGGACATGGTGCGGCTCTGCGAGGAGATCTTCGACGAGCTGATGGCCGACCGCATCTGGTCCGGCACGCTCGCCCTCGCCCAGCTGCACCTCGACGCCGGCCAGCGGGTCTGGCTGGTGACCGCGGCCCCGGTCGAGCTGGGCCGGATCATCGCCGCCCGCCTGGGCCTCACCGGCGCGATCGGCACGGTGGCCGAGATCTCCGACGGCGTCTACACGGGCCGCCTGGTCGGCGACCTGATGCACGGCCCGGAGAAGGCCTCGGCGATCACCACGCTGGCCCTGACGGAGGGCCTGGACCTGAGCCGCTGCGCCGCGTACTCGGACTCGGTGAACGACACCCCCATGCTCTCGACGGTGGGCTACGCGGTGGCGGTCAACCCGGACCCGGCCCTGCGCCGCGAGGCCCGCAAGCGGGGGTGGGAGATCCGCGACTTCCGCACGGGCCGGAAGGCGGCGAGGATCGCGGTGCCGGCCGCGCTGGCTACGGGGATCGTGATCGGCGGTGTGGCCACGGCGACGGCGATGCGGAAGCGCCGCCGGCGTCCTCCGGCCCAGCCTGGTCCGACTCCGGAGAGCTGACCGGCCGCCTGCCGCCCGCCGCCGCCTGGGCGCTGCCGCCCGTCTTCCGCCGCTCGAGCGCCGCCGCTCCGCCCGCCTGCCGCCGGCGCCACCTGTCGCCCCCTACTGCCTGTCGCCGGCCGGCGCCCGCCGCCGTCCCCGGCCGCGGCCCGCCCACGGCACCCGGTCCGACCCACCAAGACGTTGGTCGATCTACCCTCAGTTCTGAAGATCAAGCTGAGGGCAGATCGACCAACGTCTGTGGAGGACGGCGCGGCGCCAGCCGCCGACGCGCGCAGCTTCGCAGCCAGACCGACAACACGATCTGCACCGAGCAACCGGCCGCCCGAACGAGCCAACACCGGGCACACGCACAGACGCCGGTCGATCTACCCTCACCGCCGAGATCAAACCGCGGGTAGATCGACCGACGTCCGTTGAGAGCCGGGTGGGGCTGGGGCATCCGACGGCGGCGGGGCAGGGCCGAGCGGGGCAAAGCAGGACGGGGCCGCGCGGGGCGGGGCAAAGCAGGACGGGGCCACGCGGGGCGGGGCAAAGCAGGACGCAGCCGGGTAGGCCAGGCGGGGCCGGGCCGGGCGGGGCCGGGCGGGGCCGGGCGGGGCCGGGCGGGGCCGGGCGGGGCCGGGCGGGGCGGGAGACGCCAGCCGCGGTCACGACGCTGCGGCCGCCGGCTGCGCGGAGCCGGCGCGGGTCAGGTGGAGAAGGCGTCCGGGCGGCGGTCCAGGAGCTTGTACAGCGTCTGCTGGATCGTCTCGCGGACCTGGTCGGACAGGTTGAAGATGACCATCGGGTCGTCGGCGGCGTCCACGTACTCGTCCGTGGGGATCGGCTCGCCGAACTCGATCAGCCACTTGCTCGGCAGCGGCACCAGGCCCAGCGGGCCGAGCCAGGGGAAGGTCGGGGTCACCGGGAAGTACGGGGCGCCGAGCAGGCGGGCCAGTGGGCGGATGTTGGCGATCATCGGGTAGATCTCCTCGGCGCCCACGATGGAGACCGGGACGATCGGGGTGCCCGTGCGCAGGGCCGCCGACACGAAGCCGCCGCGGCCGAAGCGTTGCAGCTTGTAGCGCTCGGCGAAGGGCTTGCCGATGCCCTTGAAGCCCTCCGGGAACACGCCCACGAGCTCGCCCTCCGACAGCAGGCGCTCGGCGTCGGGGTTGCAGGCCAGCGTCGCGCCCGACTTGCGGGCCAGCTCGGACACTACCGGCATGCGGAAGACCAGGTCGGCGCCCAGGAGGCGGAGGTGGCGGCGGGCCGGGGTCTCGTCGTGGACGGCCACCGAGACCATCAGCGCGTCGAGGGCCATCGTGCCGGAGTGGTTGGCCACGACGAGCGCGGCGCCCTCCTTCGGCAGGTGTTCGATGCCGAAGACCTCGGTGCGGAACCACTGCTTGTACAGCGGTCGCAGCATCGGCAGGAAGACGCCGTCGGTCAGGTGCCGGTCGAACCCGAACCCGTCGACCTCGTAGTCGCCGGTGAGCCGCTCACGCAGGAACGCGAGCGCGCCGGCGACCCGGTCGTCCCACTGGTCCGGGAGGGAAGGACCAGGGTCAGTCATTGCCAGCCTCCAACGCGGCACGGGCCGCACGGGTCCGGCGGAATCCGTCGAGCAGCGCCTGCTCGACGGAGCGAATCGTATCCGCGGGGAGGATCTCGCCCGCGCTGCGGCTGCGGACGAACTCCTCGAACGCCTCGGCGGTCGTGCGGGGGGTGAAGCGGAACGCCTTGATCAGGCGCGAGGTGTCGACGACCCGGCCGTGGACGAACAGGTCCAGCTGGTCCAGCGACACCCCGGCGCGGCCGAGGCCGGCCAGGGCGTTGAGCCCGGGCTCCAGCACCGGCATGGTGACGCGGCCCGCGCGCCGCACCGCCTGCGAGAGGGTCAGCGTGCCGGCCCCGGCCACGTTGAACGTGCCCGGATGCGACTCGACGACCGAGCGGTGCAGCACCTCGAACGCGTCGTCGACGTGCAGGAACTGCAGCCGGGGGTCGCGGCCGAAGACGGTCGGGACGACCGGCTGCGCGAAGTAGCGGGTCAGGCGCGTGTCGACCGACGAGCCGATGAACGGCGCGAACCGCAGCACCGTGGCCGGCACGTCCGGGCGACGCCGGCGGAAGCCGCGGACGTAGCCCTCGATGTCGAGCACGTCCTTGGCGAAGCCGCCGCGCGGGACCTCCCGCGGCTCGGTGTCCTCGGTGAAGATCGCGGGGTCGCGGAACGAGGCACCGTAGGCCGCCGTGGAGGAGCGCACCACCAGCTTGGTCAGCCGCGTCGCCTGCTGGCAGGCCGCGAGCAGCTGCATCGTGCCGATGACGTTGAGCTCCTTCATCGCCGCACGACCGCCCTGCTGGTCGGCCGCCGTGGCGACGGCGAGATGCGCGACCGCCTCCACGCGGGCGTCGACCATCACCCGCAGCACCCCGGGGGTGCGCAGGTCGACCTGATGGACCTCGACGCCGCCGAGCACGTCGGCCAGGTCACCGGACGGCGCCGCGCTGTCGATGCCGATCACCCGATAGATGCGGGGGTCGGCAGCGAGCCTGGCGGCCAGGTGCGCGCCGAGATAGCGGCCCACCCCGGTCACCAGAACGACCCGTGGTGCTGACGGCGTGGTCACGCGGCCCCGATCCAAAGGGAGATCCACGCGGGCCGCCCCTGGACTGGGCCGGGGCGGACCGGCGAGGCGCTACTACTTGCCGAGACGACGACGCTGGACGCGGGTCTTGCGCAGCAGCTTGCGGTGCTTCTTCTTTGCCATACGCTTGCGGCGCTTCTTGACCACCGAGCCCATGCGGGTTTCTCCTCGATACAGCGGAACGCGTGCCATCGCTGGCACGCAAAAGACATGGTTAGCGGCTCAAGGGTAGCCGCACCGCCGCTTGATCGGAAAACGACCCCGCTATGCCGTCTCACGAAACGCTTCGCGAAGGTATTGGTCGACCGCGTGCTCAGGCACCCGGAACGACCGACCGACGCGGACCGCGGTGAGGTCACCAGCGTGCACCAGGCGGTAGACAGTCATCTTGGACACCCGCATCAGGGTGGCCACCTCGGCCACGGTGAGGAACCTGACCTCGCCAAGCCGGCCTTCGGTGGTGTGTGGCGTACTCGACATCGCTACCTCCGACCAGCGTCTCGCCGTGCACCGCGGCACTCACAATCAGCGTGCTATCAGTACGGTAACGGTACTGCTGTGACTTGCGCCCTGGGTTCGTCGGAATCTTTCCTCGCCAACATCAACTGGCGGCATGGGCGCGGGCTACTCGGTCCGCAGCGCGACGACCGGGTCGAGGCGGCCCGCACGCTGGGCCGGGACGACGCCGAAGACGATCCCGACGGCGGCCGAGACGCCGAACGCGAGCGTGAGCGACCACCAGGTGATCGCCGCCGGCACCGGTGACAGAGCGGCCACGATCAGCGACGCCGTGATGCCGAGTGCCATCCCGGCAAAACCCCCCAAGGTGGTCAGCAGGACGGCCTCCAGCAGGAATTGCAGGCCGATGTCCCGCGGCCGGGCCCCGACCGCCTTGCGCAGCCCGATCTCCTTGGTCCGCTCGCGAACCGACACGAGCATGATGTTGGAGACCCCGACCCCGCCGACGAGCAGCGAGATTCCGGCGATCGCGGCCAGCACGCCGGTGAGCACGCCCAGGATGTCGCCCAGCACGCCCAGGATCTGTTCCTGCGTGACCGCGCTGAACTCGGTGCCGGGGTGCCGACGCGACAGCTCGGCGATGATCCGCGCGCCGAGGTCGTCGATCTCGTCGCGGTTCGGGGCCTTGATCGCGATGCCGTCGACGCGGTTGGTGCCGAGCAGCCGCTGGGCGGTCGTGATCGGCACGTGGACCTCGTTGTCGCGGTCGATGCCGAGGCTCTGGCCGAGCTGCTCGAACACGCCGATCACGCGGAACCGCACGCCGGCGATGGTGATCTGCTGGCCAACCGCGTCGCGGTCGGCGAACAGCGCGTGGGCCACGCTCCAGCCGAGCACGGCGACGCGCCGCTGGGTGTCGACGTCGGAGCGGCTGAGGTACGTGCCGCGGGCCAGGTGGCGCACGAACACCTGCGGCGTCGTCTCGATGACCCCGTTGATCGTGGCGAAGGTGTCGGCGGTCCCGGCGGCGACGGTCTCGCCGGACGCCACGGTGACGGCGACCCGGCTGCGGTCGCCGACGATCTTGGAGACGGCGTCGACGTCGGAGAGGTCCAGGCGGGACACGGACGGGGCCGAGCCGATGTTGACCTGCCCCGGCACGACGATGAGCAGGTTGGAGCCGAGGCCCTCCACCTGCTGCTCGATCTTCTGCTTGGTGCCGGTGCCGATCGCCACCAGTACCACCACCGCGGCGACCCCGATGATCACGCCGAGCATCGTCAGGACGCTCCGCAGGCGGTTCGCCCGAAGTGCGTCGATGGCGACCCGCCACGCCTCCGCCAGCCTCATGCGGCCTCCGATTCGCTCCGGCCACATGAGTTCACCCTGAGCCGATGGTGAGCGGTCCCTCCGCTGCGCTCCGGACCGCTCACGGGACGATCTCCCCGTCGCGCATCACGATCCGGCGGTCGGCGCGGGTGGCGACCTCGTTGTCGTGGGTGACGATCACCAGGGCCACGCCCTGCTCCTTGTTGAGGGCCTCCAGCAGGGCCAGTACCGCTTGGCCGTTCCTGGTGTCGAGGTTGCCGGTCGGCTCGTCGGCCAGCAGCACCTGCGGGTCGGTGACCAGGGCCCGGGCGATCGCCACCCGCTGCTGCTCGCCGCCGGACAGCTGGTTGGGCCGGTGGTCGAGGCGGTGGCCGAGCCCGACCCGCTCCAGCATCGCCCGGGCCTTCTTGCGCCGCTCGGCGGCCCGCGTCCCGCGGTAGACGAGCGGGAGGGCGACGTTCTCCACGGCACTGGTACGGGCGAGCAGGTGGAACGACTGGAAGACGAACCCGATCGTCTCGTTGCGCAGCCGGGCCAGCTCCTGCGGCCCGAGCCCGGCCACGTCCCGCCCGCCGATGAGCAGCCGGCCCGAGGTGGGCCGGTCGAGGCCGCCCAGCAGGTGCATGAGCGTCGACTTGCCGGAGCCCGACGGCCCGATGATCGCGACGTAGTCGCCGGCGTCGACGGTGAAGCTGACCCCGCGCAGCGCCGGCACGGTCACGCCGTCGAGCGCGTACTCCCGCGTGACGTCCTCGGCGACCAGCGCGGCGGTCATCGCGGCAGTTCCATGCCCTGCTTGACCTTGTCGGTGCCGCGGACAACCACCCGGTCGCCGTCGGAGAGCCCGCCGAGCACCTGGACCCGGTCCTGGCCCGACACGCCGACGGTGACCGGCGTCTGGACCGCCTTGCCGTCGCGGACCAGCCACACCACGTCCTTGCCGCCGACGTTGAACACCGCCGCCGCCGGGACCGTCACCGCGTCGCGGATCGAGCGCACCTGCAGGTGGGCGACCGCGTTCATGCCGGGCCGCGGGGTCGGGGCCACCCGGCCGTCGTCGTACTTCCCGGCGCCCAGCGTCAGCCGCGTGCGGTATGAGACGCCGCCCCGCGCCGAGGTGGTCGGCAGCACGTCGGCGGACTGCACGGTGGCCTCGTAGGTCGCGCCCGGGGCCGCGTCGAGCTCGACCCGCGCGGTCACCCCGGGCTGGACGAGCAGCACGTCGGTCTCGTCGATCTCGGCCAGCAGGCCGAGCTGCGAGACGTCGACGACCGTGAGGATCGCGGCACCGGCCGAGACCTGGCCGCCGACCGGGATCGCCGGGTCGATGCCCGGGCCGGCCTGCTGGGGCGCCCCGGTCGGCAGGGCACCGGAGGCGCCGGCGGCCGAGGCGCCGAGCAGCTCGGTGATCGACGGCGCCGAGCCGGCCGAGGTGCCGCCGAGCTGGACGATCCCGGCCACCGGGGCCTTCAGGGTGAGCGCGTCGACCGTCGAGCTGGCCAGGTCGTACGCGCTCTGCGCCTGCGCCCGCTGCGCCGCCGTGAGCGCGGACATCGCCTCGTTGACGCTCGCCAGCCCGCGCTGGACCGACGCGATCAGCGCCCGGGACGAGGCCGCCGCCTCCTGATACGTCTTCTCGGCGAGATCGATCTGGGTCAGCAGCACCTGCCGTACCGTCGGATCCCCCACCTTCTCGGCGGCCTTGCGGGCCTCATTGAACGCCTTCGCCGCGGCGTCATCGGTCTTCTTCTGTGTCGCCGAGAGGTTCTTGACGCCGCCGCCCCCTCCCCCGGCGCCCTTCAGCGCGTCGAGGGCCTCGCCGGCCGCCGCGAGCCGCTGCCGGGCCGCCGGCGAGTCGATCACCGCGAGCACCTGCCCGGCGGCCACGGTGTCGCCCGGCTTGACCGCGAGCGTGGCGAGCGTCCCGTCGGCGGCCGCCGTGAGCGTGGCGGCGGCGCGGGCGGTGATGGTCGCGGGGGCATCGACCACCTCGACGACGTCGGCCCGGCCCGCGCTGCCCAGCCCGATGTCGTCGTCCTCGCCGCCGCAGGAGGCGGCGGTCAGCGAGACGATGCTGAGCAGGCCGACGAAGACAGTGAGCTGGACGCGCGGGGGAACGCGATGCACGCTCGCAAGTCTAGATACGGCTCTTGATGTTCTTCACACAGTCGGCGGCGACGTTGTCCCAGCCGACGCCGAAGGCCGTCGATGCGGCCTCGTCGAGGGACACGCCCTGGCGCGCGGCGAGATCGAAGAACTGCAGCATGCGCTCCTCGCCGAACCGGTCGGCGAGCCGCTGCACCGACAGGTACGCGATGCCGTAGCGGCCGCTCACGTCGGCCGTCGACGTCCCTTCCGGCGGGTCGTCCATCGCGATCTCGTTGTTCTTCCAGTGGCCGCTGCGGACGAACGTGCGCACCTCGTTCATCGCGTCGAACGGCTTGCCGGTGCCCCGCACCCGCACGTACTCGGCGATGCCCTCCACGAGCCACCACGTGTGGTCGTAGGCGCGGTCGACGTGCGCGAGCGTCACGACGTGCGTGAACTCGTGGCGCAGCACGTCGAGGGTCTCCTTGGTGTCGACCCGGGCCGCGTTGAGCACGATCTCGGTGGCGTCGGCGGTGAGCGGCAGCGCGAAGCCGGCCACCCAGTTCTCCTGCTTCATGCCGTACCACGACGCCCACTCGTCCGGCCCGGCCAGGTAGACGACGTACCGCGACGGCGGCGGACCCCACTTGGCGTAGCGGTCGACCAGGGTGGCGGCCCGTTCCGCCGCGCTCAACGTCGACTGGAGGCGGCCGGCGTACTTCGGGGTCGTCGCCAGCACCACCCGGTCGCCGACGGCGGTGCGCAGCTCGCTGGCCTCCCACGGCCGCGGCCCGAGGTCCTGCGAGGTGCCGAAGTCGAGCAGCGTGACGGTCTTGCCGGCAACCTTCCACCGCGTGGCCGCCTGCAGGTTCATGCGCTCGCAGGTGGTGACGACGAAGCAGTACTGCACGAAGACCGTCGCCGTCGCGGTGCCGTCGGCCGCGGTGTCGACCTTGCCGACGAGCGACACATCCCAGACCTTGACCTGCAGCTGGCGCAGCGAGGCAAAGCGCTTCGAGAGGTGTTGACGCAGCTGCGGTACCGCCGGATCCACCGACGCGAGGAAACCGTCCTGGTCGCCGGCCAGCAGGCTCGTGCCCTGCTCCGACAGGGCCAGGCGGACCCGGCCCTCGAGCGTGGTCGGCGCGGGGCCCTTGGTGGCGCCAGGTGTGGCCTTCGGGCCGGTGCCGCCCGACCGGCCGGGCCCCCGCTCACCGCTGGTGACCGCGCCCTGGCCGACGAGCGTGGAAGCGCGGTCCTGCCGGGCGGTCTCGAACGCGATCGCGGCCGGCGGCGCGCCGAGCAGCACGGCCAGGGCGGCGATCAGCGCGATCCGGAGGACGCCGACCCGGGACGGCTGCGGCGGCCTCGGCGGCTGGGGCTGGGGCTGAAAGAAGAAGTCGGCGGGGCGCTGGTGCGGCAGCGGCGGGTGGCGCAGGTCTTGCGCGTATCCCGTCGCGTCCGGTCGCTCCCCTTCCATCACGCCGGACCGTACGCGACCCGGTCAAGTGATCGCGTCGCCCGTACGGACGAGAGGTGGCACTAGCCCTTCGACCGCAACGCCCTCGCGAAAAAGGCCAGGTTGGCCGGCCGCTCGGCGAGGCGCCGCATCATGTACGCATACCACTGCGTGCCGTAGGGGAGATAGACCCGGACGGTGTACCCCAGCTCGGCCAGCCGGCGCTGCTCGTCGGGGCGCACGCCGTACAGCATCTGGAACTCGAACTCGTCGGGCGTGCGGTCGAACCACTTGGCGCGGTCCTCGCCGATGGCCACCAGCCGGGGGTCGTGGGTGGCGATCATGGGGTAGCCGGTGCCGGACATCAGCACGTTGAGGCAGCGCACGTACGACTTGTCGACGTCGAGGCGGCGCTGGTAGGCGACCGACTCGGGCTCCTTGTAGGCGCCCTTGCACAGCCGCACCCGGGAGCCGCTGACCGCCAGCTCGCGGCAGTCGGCCTCGGTCCGCCGCAGGTACGACTGGACGACCGCGCCGGTGGTCGGGAAGTCGGCGCGCAGCCGGGCCAGCATCTCCAGCGTCGAGTCGGTGGTGGTGTGGTCCTCGGCGTCGAGGGTGACCGTGGTGCCCGCCTCGGTCGCCTTGGCGCAGATCGCGCGGGCGTGCTCGTAGGCGACCTTCTCGTCGAAGACCTGGCCGAGGGCCGACAGCTTCAGGCTGACCTCGGCCGCGGGGGTGAGCTCGGCGGCGTGCAGGGCGTCGAGCAGCTTGAGGTACTCGTCGCGGGTCGCTTCGGCCTGCTGGGGGTTGGTGGTGTCCTCACCCAGGAAGTCGATCGTGACCGCCAGCCCGTCGGCGACGAGGTCACGGGTGCATGCCAGGGCGTCGTCCACGTGGTCACCGGCGATGAAGCGACGCACGATGGACCGACTGACCGGGGCGGATTCAACGAGCCGCTCGACCCTGTTTGAGCGGGCGGCGGCGAGGATTGCCGATCTGAGCATGTGCCGAGCGTAAACAGATCACGCCGGCTCCGGTGACGCCTGGTCGCCAGTGTGGCATTTCTTGACTACCTTGGTCGGGTGGACTTCGACGCGTATGCGCGGACCGCCGTCGACATCGTCAACGCGCCGCTCGAAAGCATGCAAGATCTCTCCGCACTGTTCGGCGAGGACAGTTGGCAGACCGCCGAGGCGACCGAGCGCGACCTCGTCGCCCTGCGGCGCGCCCGCAAGCGGCTCCGGGAGGTGTTCGAGCACGGCTCCTCCGGCCGGGACGTCGCGGCCGTCGCCGAGCTCAACGCGCTCCTCGAGGCGTATCCGATGCAGCCGCGGATCTCCGGGCACGACACCCACGACTGGCACATGCACGTGACCGGCCGGGGCTCGTCGGTGAGCTCGGAGCTGCTGGCCGGCGCCGCGTGGGGCCTGGCCGTGTGGCTGTGCGAGCACGGCAGCGCCCGGTTCGGCGTGTGCGCCGACGAGCGCTGCGGCAACGTCTACCTGGACACGTCCTCGAACTGCTGCCGCCGGTTCTGCTCGGAGCGGTGCGCGACGCGTTCCCACGTCGCGGCCCACCGGGCCCGCAAGCGCGCCGCCGAGACGGGCGCCGCGCTGGCTCCGGCGCAGGTCGGCACGGGCGAGGCCGACCGGGCGGTCGTGTCCGCCTAAGAAGGCGAAACGGGCCACAGCGCTGCCCGGTTGGGCATATCTTGCGTGATGTGGTTCGCTTTACCGCCTCTGCGACCAGTCGGACAGGCGGGGTTGGGCGATGCGGGGACGCTTCGATCTTTGGCGCCCCCAGACACCGGGTAATGCCCCGGATCACAACGCCCTACGAAGGAGAAACAGCACCATGGCCCAGGGAACCGTGAAGTGGTTCAACGCTGAGAAGGGCTTCGGCTTCATCAGCGTGGACGGCGGAAACGACGTCTTCGTCCACTTCTCCGCGATTGTCTCGGAAGGCTACCGCAGCCTCGACGAGAACCAGCGCGTCGAATTCGAGATCAAGCAGGGCCCCAAGGGCCCCCAGGCCGAGTCCGTCCGCAAGATCTGACCCACCACGACTTGCCGCCCCCGGCGTCGCGTACGCGCCGGGGGCATTCGTCACGCCCCCGCGCGCCCCGACCGCGCGTCGATCTTGCAGTTGTGGTGCCCGGACACTCCGAGAATCGCCCGGTTTGTCAGGCACCACAACTGCAAGATCGACGCGCAGGGGGGCCGGGGTGGCGGCGGGCCGGCCGTTGCTCGCTCCCGGCGCGGCCCGTGTCGGCAGCGCCTGGGCGTGGCGCGACGCGTCACGCCACCGGGGACGGGGTGGCCAGGTGCTGGCGGGCGAACTGGAGCGACTCGGCCAGGTCGGCCTCGCGCTCGGCGCGGCTGCGCGCCTTCCGGGTGCCGACCTCGACCGCCACCGAGCCGGTGAAGCCGCGCGCGTCGAGGGACGCCAGCAGCTCGGCGCAGGGCTGGGTGCCGCGGCCGGGGACCAGGTGCTCGTCGCGGCCCTTGCCGGTGCCGTCGCCCAGGTGGACGTGGGCCAGGCTGCCGCGCATGGTGTCGGCGAGCTGGATGGCGTCGGTGCGCGATGCGGCGCAGTGGGACAGGTCGAGCGTGTAGGCGTCGAAGCCGATCAGCGTCGGATCCCAGCCCGGGGCATACGGGACGAACTCCCGGCCGACGCCCCGCAGCGGGAACATGTTCTCCACGGCGAAGCGGATCCCGGGGTACTCCCGACCGAGCCTCAGCAGGCCGGACTGGAACGTCCGGGCGTAGTCGCGCTGCCAGGCGAACGGCGGGTGGACCACGACGACGTCGGCGCCCAGCGTGTCGGCGAGCTGCGCGGCGCGGCGCAGGCGCTCCCAGGGATCGGGGCTCCACACCCGCTGGGTGACCATCAGACAAGGCGCGTGCACGGACCGCACCGGCACGCCGTAGTGCTTCGACAGCCCGAGAAGCGCCCCCGCGTCCTGGCTCACCGCGTCGGACCAGACCATGACCTCCACCCCGTCGTAGCCGACCGCGGCGGCCATCTCGAAGCCGGCGGCCGTGGGCTCGGGGAAGACGGAGGAGGTGGACAACAGGACCGGAACTTGACGACTCACAACACCAGGCTAGCCCGATCGGGGTAGCGTCTCTTGTCGATCAACTCGACTCCAGCACTTCCAGCCGGCGAAGAATCACTCCTTCGCGCAGCGCCCACGGGCAGATCTCGACCTCGTCGATGCCCAGGCTGCGCATGGTGACCTCGGCCACCACGGCGCCGGCCAGGATCTGGTGCGCGCGGCCGGGGCTGACGCCGTCGATCTCGGCCAGCGCCGCCGACGGGATCCGGCGGATGAACGACAGCACCTGGTGCAGGCCGACCCGGGTGAGCCGGCGCGGCGCGCGGGGTCCGGCGCTCGACGGCGCGGCCCCGGCAAGGCGGGCCAGCGTGCGGAAGGTCTTCGAGGTGGCGACCGGGCGGTCCCAGCCGTTGTCGGTCAGCTTGGTGACCGCCTTGGCGACTTCCGTCTCCACGTACTCGCACAGCGCCTCGACCGACGCCGCCGTCGGCGGGTCGCCGTGCAGCCGCTCGCGGGTCAGCCGGCCGACGCCGAGCGGCACCGACATCGCCACGTCGGGCTCCTCGTCGATGCCGGCGGCGAGCTCGAGCGAGCCGCCGCCGATGTCCATGACCAGCAGGCGGCCGGCCGACCAGCCGAACCAGCGGCGGACCGCCAGGAACGTCATGATGGCCTCGGCCTCACCGGAGAGCACCTGCAGGTCGACGCCGGTCTCCTCGCGCACGCGCTTGAGCACCCGCGCCGAGTTCTTCGCGTCGCGCACCGCCGACGTCGCGAACGCGAGCAGGTCGTCGGTCTCCAGCCCGGCGGCGGCGTCGCGCGCCTCGGCCACGGCCGCGATGAGGCTGTCGGCGCCGGCCTTGGTGAGCTCGCCGTTGTGGCCGATCCGCTCGGCGAGGCGCAGCTCGGCCTTCTGCGAGTGCGCCGGCCACGGATGCGCGCCGTGGTGGGCGTCGACGAGCAGCAGGTGGACCGTATTGGAGCCCACATCGAGCACACCGAGACGCATCGCCTCACCGTAGTCGCGTCGGGTTGCGGCTGTACGCGCAGGACGGCGTACGCTTTGTTGAATGGACATCCACGTCGAGGTCGAGGGTCTGGAAGACGCTGACGACCCGCGCAGCCTTGAGGTCGACCTCGACTTCCCGCGCGAGTGGCTGGAGTTCACCGACCCGGCCGACGCCGACCACCTCGTCCGAGCCGACCTGACCTGGCTGCTGTCCAACTGGACCTGTGTCTACGGCAACGGCTGCCACGGGATCGTCAAGGGCGCGCCCGAGCAGGGTTGCTGCGCCCACGGGGCGTTCTTCACCGACAACGACGACCAGAAGCGGGTGCGCGCCGCCGCCAAGAAGCTGACCCCGCAGCACTGGCAGCACTACCGCAAGGGCTTCAAGAACTACACCGAGATGGACACCATCGACGGTGAGAACCCGGCCCTGCGCACCGCCACCCGGCCGGGCGCCGGGTGCGTGTTCCAGAACGACACCGACTTCGCCGGCGGTGGCGGGTGCGCGCTGCACGGGCAGGCCCTGCGCGACGGGGTGCACCCGCTGGAGTACAAGCCCGACGTTTGCTGGCAGCTTCCGGTACGGCGGGATCAGGACTGGCGCAAGCGGGCCGACGGCACCAAGGTGCTGGTCTCCACGCTCGGCGAGTTCGACCGGCGCGGCTGGGGCGAGGGCGGCCACGACCTGCACTGGTGGTGCACGTCGTCGCCCGAGGCGCACGTCGGGGCGAAGCGGCTCTACCAGGAGTACGAGCCGGAGTTGACCGCGCTCATCGGCAAGGCGGCCTATGCGAAGCTCGCCGAGCTGTGCGCGGCGCGCGCCGAGCAGGGCATGATCGCGCCGCACCCGGCGACCGAGGCGGCCCGGCGGCTGCTCCCGATCCGCCCCGTCTGAGCCGGCTACTCGCTTTCGGCGCCGTCGGAGCCCTCGGTCGGCTGCCGCTGGCGGCGGGCCCGGGCGACCAGCGAGTAGCCCACGGCCACCAGCGACAGCCCGATCAAGATGCTCGGCAGCGACTCGGGCCAGGTCGCGGCGCCCATCGCGGTCCAGGCCGAGCTGGCGGCCAGGAGCAGGCCGACCAGCATCATGATCATTCCGGCCGGGCCGGTGTTGAAATCTCGCACCACAGCCGACGGTACGGGCAGGGTGGTGTCCGGTGTGCGACAACCGGCGAACCCGCGGCCCCGATAGGTTCGAGCCGTGAGTGAGGAAATCTTTCCGGGAGTACAGCTCGGCGAGGGTACCGTCGTGGAGCCGGGCGCCCGGATCGGCGTGCCGCCGCGGGGCAGGGAGCCGGGCGAGCTGCCCACCGTCATCGGCGCGAACAGCCGGATTCGCTCCGGCACGGTTATCTACGCCGGCACCGTGATCGGCGAGCGGTTCAACTCGGGCCACGGCGCGATGATCCGCGAGAACAACGTCATCGGTGACGGCTGCTCGGTCGGCACCAACGCCGTGCTGGAGCCGGGCAACCGGATCGGCGACGGGAGCCGGGTGCACTCGCACTGCTTCCTGGAGAACGTGACCCTCGGCCGGCGGGTCTTCCTCGGCCCCGGGGTCGTGTTCACCGACGATCCGCATCCGCCGTGCCCGCGGTACGACGAGTGCGTCGGCGGCGCGACGGTGGAGGACGACGCCTCGATCGGCGGGAACGCGACGATCCTCCCCGGTGTCCGGATCGGCGCCCGCGCGCTGGTCGGCGCCGGCTCGGTGGTCACCCGCGACGTCCCCGCCGACACGGTCGTCGCCGGCAGCCCCGCCCGGGAGAAGCGCAAGATCGACGAGCTGGTGTGCGCGCCGGGCCACTTCGCCAAGCCGTACGAGTGGCGCGCGGCACTCGACTCCTGATCCCCGGTCTTTCTCAAGTCCGTTGAGCGGGGGCCGAAGGTTGGGGCGTGACCAGCCTCCCCGCGATCAACTGTCTGGTCGACGTGGTGCTGATGGACGGCGAGACCTATCAGTCCCGCGTCGAGGACGTGACCGACCGCCGCCTGACCGTCGCCGCGCCGTACGGCATCCACGCGGCCGACATGCCCAAGATCGGCTCGTCGATGGAGCTGGCGTGGGTGGCGGGCGACCGGCGGGTGGCGGTGGACGTACGGTTGACGGCGCTGAGCCGCGAGCAGCCGCCGCGGTGGTCGCTGGAGACGGTCGGGTCGATCCGCTTGCAGACGCGCCGCAACTACGTCCGCGGCGGTGGCGGGGAGTCCGTCGAGGTGAGCTCGGGCGGAGCATCGTACGAGGGCAAGGTGATCGACCTCTCCGAGGGCGGCGTGCGGTGCCGGCTGACGGAGGACAAATTCGACCGCGATGACCGGGTCGAGGTGCGGATCGCACTGGAGAACGAGACGATCCCCTTGCGGGGGACGGTCCTGTTCGTGCGGCGCGACTACGAGAACGCCACGTTCGACGTCATCATCACGTACGAGACGACGGAGCTGGTGGGGCGCGCCATCCGCGGCTACGTCCTGCGCCGCGAGATGGAAGAGCGCCGCCGCACCCGCGAGTCGGTAGCGAACGCCGGCTGACGCACCGCGCCCAGCCCCGCCCCCGCTCCCCCCGGCGCCGCCCGGCGCCGCCCGGCGCCGCCCGGCCGCGTGCGGCGCCGCCCCAAAGCCTCCGCGATCTTGGAGTTGGGTCCCGACTATATGCCGCTAAGTCCGGCATTTCTGGGACCACAAGTCCAAGATCACGGGCGGGATCAGGCGCGGGGCGAGCGCGCGGGGCGACCTGGACGGCGCGCGGAAAGCGCGCGGAGACCTGGACGGCGTGCGCGTGGAGAGCGCGTGGCGCGCAACGAAAGCGCGCCGCGATCACAGACGGCGCGCAACGGGCGCGTGGCGCGCAACGAGGACGCACTGCGATCGCGGACGGCGCACAAACGGACGGGCGCGCGACGGCCGGCGCCGTAACAGGGCGCCGACCAGGGGCGTGCTGAGGAACTCCTACGGCTCGAACTTGTAGCCCAGGCCGCGGACCGTCACGATGAAGCGCGGCGCGGAGGGCTCGGGCTCGATCTTGGAGCGGAGGCGCTTCACGTGTACGTCCAGGGTCTTCGTGTCGCCGACGTAGTCGGCGCCCCAGACGCGGTCGATCAGCTGGCCGCGCGTCAGGACCCGGCCGGCGTTGCGCAGCAGGAGCTCCAGCAGCTCGAACTCCTTCAGCGGCAGCTGGACAACGTCGCCGGCCACCGTCACCACGTGGCGGTCGACGTCCATGCGGACCGGGCCGGCCGACAGGGTCGGCGGGGCCAGCTCGCCCACCGCGTCCACCTGGCGGCGGAGCACGGCGCGGATTCGGGCGACCAGCTCGCGCGGCGAGTAGGGCTTGGTGACGTAGTCGTCGGCGCCGATCTCCAGGCCGACCACCTTGTCGATCTCGCTGTCCCGCGCCGTGATCATGATGATCGGCACGTTGGACTTCTGCCGCATCTGCCGGCACACCTCGGTGCCCGACATCTCGGGGAGCATCAGGTCGAGCAGGACGATGTCCGCGCCGGTGCGGTCGAACTCGGTCAGGGCCTCGGTGCCGGTCGCGGCGATGGAGACCTCGAAGCCCTCGCGACGGAGCATGTACGACAACGGGTCGGAAATCGACTCTTCGTCCTCGACCACGAGTACGCGCGCCAACGTGCTGTCCTTTCGTAGCTGCCGGGGAGCCGCACTGCGCTGCGAACCGCGGAACTCAGATTGCTGTTGCATAACGATCATGGGGCCCCTCCGATCTCAACTGACGGCGGTAGCGCCAACGCAGCCTCAGACGGACGCGAAGGCAGCCGCAGGGTGAATGTCGAACCAACTCCGACGGTGCTCTCCACCGTGACCCGGCCGCCGTGATTGGTCGAGATGTGCTTGACGATCGCCAGGCCCAGGCCGGTGCCGCCGGTGGCTCGGGAGCGGGCGCGATCGGCGCGGTAGAAGCGCTCGAAGATGCGGTCGAGGTCACGCGGCTCGATGCCGATGCCCTGGTCGGCGACCGCGATCTCGACGTAGCCGTCGCCGCTGGCGGAGGTGGTGACCGTGACCTTGGTGGACTCCGGCGAGTACGCGATCGCGTTCTCCACCAGGTTGACCACGGCGGTGACGAGCTGGTTCTCGTTGCCGTAGACGGTCAGGCCGCGCATGCCCTGGAAGACGACCTCCATCTCCTTGGCGGAGGCGGGCGTCTTGGTGCGGTCGAGCACCTCGGCCGTGATCTTGTCGACGTCGACCGGCTCGGGCTCGGGCAGCGGCTCCGCGCCCTGCAGGCGGGAGAGCTCCAGCAGCTCGGAGACGAGGCGGCCGAGCCGGGACGACTCGTGCTTGATCCGCTCGGCGAACCGGATGGCGGCGGCGGGGTCCTTGTCGGTGGCGTCCAGCAGCGCCTCGGCGAGCAGCTGCAGCGCGCCGACGGGCGTCTTCAGCTCGTGGCTGACGTTGGCGACGAAGTCGCGGCGCACGCGGGCCACGCGGTGCGCCTCGGTCACGTCGGCGGCCTCGATCGCCACCCGGCCGTTGTCCAGGGGAACGGCCCGCACGTTGACCCCGAGCGGCTCGCCGTAGGTCAGGCGGGGCAGGTCGAGCTCGACGACCCGGGTGGCCCCGCTGCGCCGGACCTGGCCGGCGAGGGTCCGCACGATCGTGTGCGCCTCCTCGGGACCGCCCGCCCGCTGCCGCACGAGACCCATCTCCCGGGCGGCCGCGTTGGCCAGCACGGGATGATCGGTCCCGTCTAGGACCAGCACCCCGACCTGCAGTGCGTCAAGGATGTCGGTCATCGCCGGCCCCTCGGACCTCGCCTGCCGGAACTTCCACTCCACGGCTTGATGGTAGGAGGTCCCTTACCCGACCGACGGCTCGCAGGGGCACGAAACGGGCTCCCGTAGCCCAGTGTTCACCCTGGTGGGGGGCGATGTTCACGTCCAGCGCGGGCGCGGAACCATACCGTGAAGTTCGACACGATAGGAGCAGTATGCGCGACGAATACCGTGCGGATCTTGTGCAGGTCAACCGGCTACTGGTCTGGATGGCAGACGCCGTCCGCAGCGCCATGGCCCGGGCCACCAACGCCCTGCTGAAGGCGGACCAGACCGACGCCGAAGAGGTCATCGCCCGCGACGCCGAGGTCAACGCGCTGTACCGGCTCGTCGAGGACAAGGTCTACGACCTCTGCGCCCGCCAGGCTCCGGTCGCGTCGGACCTGCGGCTGGTGCTGACGGCCCTGCACCTGGCCGCCGACCTGGAGCGTATGGGCGACCTCGCGGAGCACGTGGCCAAGACGGCGCTGCGCCGGCACCCCGGTGTGGCCGTGCCGGAGCCCCTAGTCGAGACGTTCGAGCAGATGGGCGTCGTGGCCGACCGGATCGCCGGGAAGATCTCCCGGGCGATCTCCACCTCCGACGTCGTGGCCGCCGGCCAGCTCGACCGCGACGACGACGAGATGGACCGGCTGCACACCAGCCTGTTCACCACCATGTTCGGGCCCGCCTGGTCGGAGGGCACCGAGGCCGCCGTCGACTCGGCGCTGCTCGGCCGCTTCTACGAGCGCTACGCGGACCACGCGGTCAACGCCGGCCGGCACGTGGTGTTCCTGGTCACCGGCGAGGCGCTGGACAGCCGCCCCGAGTGACAACAGCGAAGGGGGAGGGCCGAGACCCTCCCCCTTCGAACAGGCGTCAGCGGCCCTGGTTCGCCACCGCGGCCGCGGCCTCGGCCGCCGCCTCCGGGTCCAGGTAGGTGCCGCCGGTCGTGATCGGCTTGAGCGACGCGTCCAGGTCGTAGCGCAGCGGGATGCCGGTCGGGATGTTGAGCTTGGCGATCGCCTCGTCCGAGATGCCGTCGAGGTGCTTCACGAGCGCACGAAGCGAGTTGCCGTGCGCCGCGACCAGGACGGTCTTGCCGTCCACCAGCTGCGGGACGATCTGGTCGTACCAGTACGGCAGCATCCGGGCGACGACGTCCTTCAGGCACTCGGTGCGCGGCCGCAACTCCGGCGGCAGGCTCGCATACCGCGGGTCGTCGATCTGCGACCACTCGTCGTCGTCGGCGAGGGGCGGCGGCGGCACGTCGTAGGACCGGCGCCAGAGCATGAACTGCTCCTCGCCGAACTCCTCGAGCGTCTGTTTCTTGTTCTTGCCCTGCAGGGCACCGTAGTGCCGCTCGTTGAGCCGCCAGCTGCGCTGGACCGGGATCCAGTGCCGGTCGGCGGCGTGCAGGGCGATCTCGCAGGTGCGGATGGCACGGCGCAGCACTGACGTGTGCACCACATCCGGCAGGAGACCGGACTCACGGATCAGCTCGCCGCCCCGACGGGCCTCGGCCTCCCCTTTGGCGCTGAGGTCCACGTCGACCCAGCCGGTGAACAGGTTCTTGGCGTTCCACTCGCTCTCACCGTGCCGCAAGAGCACCAGTGTCCCGACTTCGCTCATGGATCCATCCTCCCGCACATAACCTTTCGACACCGCAGGGGCCCGGATGTAAGGATGCGAAATCGTGCCGGTCATTACGGGGAAACAGCCGCTGCCCGCCCAGTTCTGGGCCGTGTGGACGGCCACGCTGATCAACCGGGCCGGCGGGTTCGTCATCATCTTTCTCGCGATCTACCTGACCTCCGAGCGCGGCTTCTCCGAGACGACGGCCGGCCTGGTCATCGGCCTCTACGGGCTGGGCGGCGCGATCGGCGTCACGGCGGGTGGCCACCTGACCGACCGCTGGGGCCGCCGGCCCACCGCCCTGCTCGCCCTCGGCTCGGCATCGGTCCTGATGATCGCGCTCGGCCTGGTGCGCGGCGAGGTCGCCATCATGGTCGCCGCGGGGCTGCTCGGCCTCGCCGCCGAGGCCGCCCGGCCCGCGCTCGGCGCGATGATCACCGACATCGTTCCCGACGCCGACCGCATGCGGGCCTTCAACGTCTACTTCTGGGCGATCAACCTCGGCTTCGCCGTTGCCGCGGTCCTGGCCGGCTTCGCCTCCTCGGCCGGCTATTTCTGGCTGTTCGCCGCCGACGCGGTCACCACGGCGTTCGCGGCCGTTCTGATCGCGGTCAGGACGCGCGAGACGCGGCCCGCGCACCTCGAGGCGAAGCACGAGGGCGGCTCCCTGGCGGCCGTCGCGAGGGACCGGGTGTTCCTCGGGTTCATCGCCTGCAACCTGATGATCGCGCTGGTCCTCCTCCAGCACATGTCGATGCTGCCGCTGGCCATGGTCGAGGAGCCGTTGCCTCCCAGCACCTTCGGCGTCGTCATCGCGCTGAACGGCATCCTGATCGTCGTGGGGCAACTCGGGCTGACCCGGCTGCTGGTCCGCCGCCGCCCGGCCTACATCCTGCCGGTGTCGGTCGTGGTCATCGGGCTCGGTTTCGGGCTCACCGCGTTCGCGCACACCCCGGTCTGGTACGGCGCGACGGTGCTCGTCTGGACTCTCGGCGAGATGCTCAACGCCCCGGCGAACTCCGCGCTGCTCGCCGGCCTCTCCCCCGTCGCCATGCGCGGTCGCTACCAGGGCGGTTACTCGTTGTCCTGGCAGCTGGCGTCGTTCCTGGCGCCGACGCTGGGCGGCGCCGTGCGTGACCACGCGGGCAACACCACGCTGTGGCTCGGCTGCCTCGGGCTCGGCCTGGCGGCGGGCGCCTGGAACCTGCTGGCCGCGCCCGCCCGCGAGCGCCGCGTCAGGGACCTGGCCGCCGAGGAGCGCGAAACCAGCCTCGCTACGATCTGACTGTAAGGCTTCCTAATAGATAGAGGCGGAGTGCGCATCTTCGGCGGTCTTCCCCGGATGTACTGGTACCTCTGGACCGGCATGTTGATCAACCGCGTCGGCGGCTTCGTCGCCCTGGTCCTCTCGCTGTACCTCACCGCCGACCGCGGCCTCACGCCCAGCGTCGCCGGCCTGGTCGTCGGCGGCTACGGCATCGGCGGCATCGCCGGCGTCCTGCTCGGCGGCGTGCTCGCCGACCTCTGGGGGCGCCGGCCGACGCTGCTCGTGGCGCACTTCGGCGCCGCCGTCCTGCTGGTAGGCCTCGCCCTCACCGACCGGATCGCCGCCATCGCCGTGCTCGCCGCGCTGCTCGGCCTCATGCACTCGATGCCCGGGCCGGCGTTCGTGGCGGCAATCGTCGACGTGACCCCGGCCGACGACCGCAGCCGCGCGTTCAACCTCCAGTTCTGGGCGTTCAACCTGGGCATGGCGGTCGCCTCGCTGGTCGCTGGCGCGCTCGCCGAGGTGAGCTTCACGCTGCTCTTCAGCGTCGACGCCGCCGGCACGCTGATCACGGCGCTGCTCATCCTGTGGAAGGTGCGCGAGACCCGGCCGGAGCACCACGCGCGCCATGAGACCGCCGCGACGCCGGGCGGGCTGCACACGGCGCTCACCGACCCGGCGTTCATGCTTTTCGTCGGCCTGTCGCTGCTGCTGGCCGTGGTGACGCTGCAGACGTCGACGATCCTGCCGCTGGCGATCAACGCCGACGGGCTGCGGCCGTCGGCGTACGGGTCGGTGGTCGCCTACGCCGGGCTGCTCATCGTCGTCGGGCAGCTGTTCGTCCCGAAGCTGATCGGGCGCTGGCGCAAGGGCACCGCGCTCGCGGTCGCCAACGTGCTCCTCGGGCTCGGCTTCGCCTACGTCGCGCTGGCCGACAACCTCTACGGCTACCTCATCGCCGCGAGCATCTGGACGGTCGGCTCGATGATCGCCGCGCCGCCGAACGCCGCGGTCATCGCCGAGCTGTCCCCCGAGGCGCTGCGCGGGCGGTACCAGAGCGTCTTCTATCTGGTCTTCCCCGCCGCGAGCTTCATCGCGCCGGCCGCCGGCGGCGCCAGCCTGGAACACCTCGGCAACTGGCACTGGGCGATCTGCGGCGCGCTCGGGCTGGCGGCGGCCGCCGGGCACCTGCTGATCCAGCCGGCCCGGGAGCGCCGGGTGGCGAAACAACGTGCGGCCGAACGGTTTGAGGTGCCGATCGCCGGGTAGTGGCTGCCCTCCACAGGACGGGCGGGGGACGACGTTGGACGGGCTGTCGGCAACGCTGGAGGCCAAGCAGGCGGGTACGGTCGTCATCCGCCTGGCGGGCGAGCTCGACCTGGCGACCCGCGAGCAGGTGGTGCTGGCCGTGCGGGCGGTGCTGCCCGCGTTCCAGCCCGGCGCGCTGGTGCTCGACCTGGCGGCGGTGACGGTGCTCGACTCGGCCGGCATCGGGGCGCTGGTGAGCTGCTGGAAGCTGGCGAACGGCGCCGGCTGCACGCTGACGCTGCGCAACCCGCGCCCGCTCGCCTACGCCCAGCTCGAGCTGACCGGCCTGCTGGACGTGTTCGCGCTGAGCGAGAACTGAGGCGAGAACTGAAACGCTCTAGATCGTCCCGTCGTACTTCGCCGCGCCGCTCACCGTCCCGTCCCCGCGCAGCCGGGACTTGGCCGGGCCATCGCCGTAGAGCGAGTACCGGAAGAAGTCGATCATCGTCTTGGACACCGCCTGCGCCGCCGGCGTGCTGCCGAACAGCGCGGCGCCGTGGTCGCCGCCCAGCAGGGTGAGGAAGCCCTTCGGCCACGAGCAACTGTCGTAGAGGCTCTTTCCGCTGCTGTACGGCACGGTGCCGTCCTTGTCGCCGTGGATGAACAGCACCGGAGTGGCGGCGCCGCTGAACTTGCCGCCCATTCCCCCGCCGGCGACGATGACCGCGCCCTTGACCCGGCTGTCGCGACCCGACCCGGACAGCATGCCGGCGGTCGTGTAGCCGCCGGCCGAGTGGCCGGCCGCGCCGACCCGCCCGGTCTCGATGTGGCCGGCCAGCGCGGCGCCGGCCTTGGTGTCCAGCTTGAGCACCTCGGTGATGACCGCCGACGCGTCGGCCGGCTGGTTGGTCATGTCGCCCTGGTTGAACGGGTCGGCCTTGTCGTTGGTGAACGGGTAGGCGGGCGCGGCCACGACGAAGCCGGCCGCGGCGATCTTCGCGCTGACCCCCTGGTACCCCTCGGGCGAACCATGCAGCCCGTGACTCCACAGCACCAGCGGGAACCGGCCCGCGGCAACCGGGGCATTGCTCTTCGGCGAACCGCCGACGCTCCCGGTCGACGGGTAGAAGACGAGCGTGCGCAGCGTGCGACCGGCCCGGGAGAAGGTGAACTGGCTGACCCCGACCCCGAACGTCTGGGTCGGCGCGGTCTTCGGCCCGGCGCTGGTCGGCTTGGCCGACGCCTGGCCCGCGACGCCCAGAGCCGCCACGCCGCTGTCGGCCGGGGAGGCTTCCTGTGCGGCGTCCGCCGTCGCGGCGACGTCGCCCGCGTCCGAGGTGGTCACCGACTGCTGGGACGACGGCTGGGACGACGGCTGCTCGCCGCATCCGGCGAGGGCAAGGGCGAGGAAGGCAGCGGCGACGGCGCGCGGCAGCGTTCGCATGCGAGGAAGTTACGGGTTTCCGGCCCGGTGCGTCTTTACGCCCGGCTTAAGTTTGCGGCGTCGCCGGAAAGCTCGAACCGGCGGCAGCGGGTGACGTGCACCCCCAGTCCACGACACCCGCTCTGCAGCAGCCTTTCGGCCGCGCGTGCCGCCGGTTTGCGGTGACGCGCCCCGCCCGGACACATCACCGCGAGTGGGCCGCGAAGGCCCAGAACACCCCCGTCGCTCCCCAACTTCAGGAATCGCCGGATCCGTCAACGACGTTACGCGCCGCGCTATTCAAGCGACAAGTAAACGCGCTGTCGGCTCGCTCACACACTCGAAATAATCGAAATCAATCGAAATGCTGGAAGCGCGGCCACAGGTCAGTCCACGTGCCCTTCCGGTCGCGGCAAACGTAGACGCGAGCTGTTTGCTCCTCGTTCTCGACGCCGTAACGATTGTCCAGCCGGGCCCGTTCCGCACAGGATCCGAACGCATTCAGCCGATTCGGGTCGCCCTGGTAGACGAACACGACGACGGTGGCCGACTCGGGAGGCGGGCCCAGGTGCCACAGCTCATTCTGTCCACTGTAGACATCGGGCAGGCCGAGGGGCTTGCCGTACCGGTCGAGCGCGCCCGCCTCGCCGTAGTTGCCCGTGAGCAGCACGGTGGCGGCGCGGTCCTCGGCCGGCAGCGCCGCATAGACGTCGGCGACCTGGCGGACATATCGCGGCCAGCCGATCTGGTCGGCGACCACCTGGTTCATCGCCGGGACCGGGGTGTGGCCGACGACGTCGACCGGCAGCACCGGCAGCGAGCTCACGATCGCGACGCCGCAGTTGACCACGGCGCCGACCGTGAACCACACCCGGCGGGGCCTGGTCGACAGCCAGCGCGCGACCGGCACCGCGCCGACGGCGAACAGCGCGGCGAGCAGGCCGACGCTGTAATACGGCTGGCCGGCCAGGACGAACAGCAGGACCAGCATCAGCGGATAGGCCACGGCGAACGCCCGCACCGGGCGCAGGGCGGGGTTGCGCAGCAGGGCGACGATCCCGCAGCACCACACGGGGACGAAAAGGGGACCGAGCCACACGAGCTGCAGCGGGAGGAGCGTGATGCGGGCGTCGTCGCCCTTGTTCTCCCGCAGTGCGGCGGCCATCGACACCTGCGGAAAGTCGTTGGCGATCTGGTACAGCACGTTCGGCAGCCCGACCACCAGCGCGATCGCCACGCCGCCCCACAGCCAGGGCGATGCCAGGACCCGGCGCGGCCCGACCAGCAGCAGGGCGGCGGCGACGGTCAGCAGGAGCAGCACGATCAGGTGCTTGTTGTAGAGGGCCAGCCCGACGACCAGGCCGGCCGGCAGCCAGTAGCGCGGCTGCTCGCGCAGCAACGCCCGCATCATGCAGAGGATCGCCAGCAGCCACATCACCACGTCGGGCCCGGTGGTCACCGTGACGTGCCCGCTGACGAGCGGAAACGTGGTGAACACGGCGAGCGCCGCAATGCTCTGCGCGAGGGCGCCGCCGCCCACCTCGCGGGCGATCAGCGCGAGGAGGCCGGCCATGAGCGCGGTCAGGATCAGGCCCGGCAGCCGGATCGCCCACACCGTGTCGCCGAACAGCTCGACGCAGGCGCGGATCATCAGCGGCGTGAACGGGGGCTGGTCGACGTAGCCCCACTTGGGGTGCGCGCCCAGCATGCGGAAGTAGAGCTCGTCGCGGTGGTAGTCGTATCGCGTGATGGTGACCAGCAGCAGTAACGCTGCCCCGGCGGCGATGGTGCCGACGGGCTTCCAGGCGAATCGGGGACGCTCGATCACGCTCCCCACGTTAGGAGGAGGGCGTACCACGCTCCACGAACGCCGTGAACGCCCGCAGGTTGTCCAGCGGCTCACCGCGCTTGACCCGCCACTCCCACTCGCGGCGGATCGCCGAGCCGAAGCCGATCTCCAGCATCGGGTCGAAGCTCTCGTCGGCGTAGGTGAGCACCGCGCCGAGCAGCCGGTCGAGCTCGTCCTCGGTCACGGCGTGCAGCGGGAGACGGCCCACGAGGTACACGTCGCCGACCGCGTCGATCGAGAACGCCACCCCGTACATGCGCGCGTTGCGCTGCAGCAGCCACTCCCACAGGGCCTCCCGGTTCTCGTCCGGGTGGCGCATGACGAACGCCTCGACGCGCAGCGTGTGCTCGCCGACGATCAGGTTGCAGTTCGTCTTCTGCTTGTGGGTGCCGGGCAGCGTGACCACGAACGAGTGCTCGCCGGTCACGTCGAACGGGATCTCCCGGTCGGCCGCGACCTTGCGGATCAGCTCGGCCACCTCGTCGCGCGTCATGCCGCCATGACCTCCCTGTGCACGTCGAGCGCGTCGCGGTAGGCGGCCAGCAGGCCGCTCGCGGTATGGCTCCAGGAGAACTCGGACGCGTGCCCGACCGCACCGGCCGCGAGCTCGGCCCGCCGGCGCGGCTCCCCGAGCAGCCGGCCGAGCACGGTCGCCCAGTCGCGCGGGTCGTGCGTGTCGACCAGCAGCCCGGAGACGCCGTCGCGCACCGCGGTCACGAGCCCGCCCACGGCGGCCGCGACCACCGGCGTGCCGCACGCCTGCGCCTCGATCGCGACCAGGCCGAACGACTCGTTGTAGCTGGGCACCGCGACCACGTCGACGGCCCGGTAGAGATCGGCGAGCGCGGTGCGGGGCTGCGGCTCGATGAACCGCACGATGTCGGCGATACCCAGGTCGCGGGCGAGGTCCATGAGGGCGGTGGGCCGGTCGAGGCCGGATCCGCTCGGCCCCCCGCAGACCGCCACCACCAGCTCCTGGCCGCGCCGGCGCAGCTCGGCGGCCGCGCGCAGCAGCACGTCGGGCGCCTTGAGCGGCTGGATCCGCCCGACGAACGCCACGACCTGGGCGTCGGCGGGCAGGCCGAAGCGCCGCCGGGCCGCCTCGCGGCGCTCCGGCGCGCTCGTGAACGTGTCCAGGTCCACCCCCGGCGGCACCACGCTGACCCGCCGCGGCTCGGCGTCGTAGAGCTCGATCAGCTCGCGCGCTTCGGCCGGCGTGTTGGCGACCAGCCCGTCGGCCGCCGCGACCACCTGCTCCTCGCCGATGACCCGGGCGCGCGGCTCGGGCTTGTCGCCCTCGGCCAGCAGCAGGTTCTTGACCTTGGCCAGGGTGTGCGCGGTGTGCACCAGCGGCACGCCCCAGCGGTCCTTGGCCAGCCAGCCGACCTGGCCGGACAGCCAGTAGTGCGAGTGCACCAGGTCGTACCAGCCCAGCGGGCGGGCGGCCTCGGCCCGCAGCACGCCGCCGGTGAAGGCGCAGAGCTGGGCCGGCAGGTCCTCCTTGGCCAGGCCCTCGAACGGGCCGGCGACCACGTGGCGGACCAGCACGCCGGGGGCCATCTCGACCACCGGCGGCAGGTCGCTGTTCGTCGCCCGGGTGAAGATCTCCACCTCGACGCCGGCCCGGGCCAGCCGCTCGGCGACCTCCACGATGTACACGTTCATGCCACCGGCGTCGCCGGTGCCCGGTTGATCGAGCGGCGACGTGTGGACGGACAGCGTTGCGACCCGCCTCGGAAGGGAACGACCGGACTGCGGGGTATGGCTGTGCAGCGATCCGACCCGCGCCACGTCGTGCTCCTTTTGTCTGTTGCCGGTGGGTTACATCTTCCCAACCGTCCATGTTCCCTCGCCGACGGCCGTCTACCCACCGTTGCGTTGGTCACTGCGGTGTGTTCGCGTTTGTGCGTGGGGCAGGATTGCCATATGTCCTCACGTATCGCCGTGGTCACGGGCGCGTCCAGCGGCATCGGCGCGGCCACCGTCCGCCGGCTCGACGCCGCCGGCTTCCAGGTCGTGGCGGTCGCCCGCCGCGCCGACCGCCTCGACTCCCTCGCCGACGAGCTGTCCTCGGTGACCCCCGTGGTCGCCGACGTGACGTCCGACGCCGACGCCGCCCGCCTGGCCGAGATCGTCGGCGGCCTCGGCGGCCCGGTGGAGCTGCTCGTGAACAACGCCGGCGGGGCGGTCGGCGCCGACCAGGTCGAGGACGCCGACCTCGCCGGCTGGCAGTGGATGTTCGACGTCAACGTGCTCGGCACCGTCCGCGTCACGAAGGCCCTGCTCCCGCTGCTGGAGAAGTCGGGCCGCGGCACGATCGTGGTGCTCAGCTCGACCGCCGGCCTGATCGTCTACGAGGGCGGCGGCGGGTACGCGGCGGCCAAGCACGCGCAGACCGCGGTGGCCGAGACGCTGCGGCTGGAGCTCAACGGCCGGCCGGTCCGGGTCGTCGAGATCGACCCCGGCATGGTCAAAACCGACGAGTTCGCGCTGAACCGGTTCGGCGGCGACGCCGACAAGGCCGCCGCGGTGTACGCCGGCGTCGAGTTCCCGCTGGTCGCCGACGACATCGCGGACTGCATCGTGTGGACCGCCACCCGGCCGCACCACGTGAACATCGACCGGCTGGTGGTCCGGCCGCTGGCCCAGGCCGCCCAGCACAAGGTGCACCGGGTCCTCTGACCATGCGGCCGGTCGGCTCGATCACGCGGGGAACGACGAACCCCAACCGGCTGCGTCGGGTCGACAACTGGATCGCCGCCACGCTCGGCGGCCTCCTACGCCGGGCCGACGACCCGCTCGTGATCGACCTCGGCTACGGCGCCACGCCGGTCACCGCGGTCGAGCTGCGGGCCCGGCTCGGCGTGCGGGTCGTCGGCCTGGAGATCGACCCGGCCCGGGTGGCGTCCGCGCAGCCGTTCGCGGACCCGCCCGGGCTGGAGTTCCGCCGCGGCGGCTTCGAGCTGGCCGGCCTGCGCCCGACCCTGGTGCGCGCGTTCAACGTCCTGCGGCAGTACCCCGAGTCCGAAGTGGACGCCGCGTGGACGGCGATGACCGCGACCGGCGCCGTGCTCGTCGAGGGCACCTGCGACGAGCTGGGCCGGCTCGCGTCCTGGGTGACGGTGACCGGCGCCGGACCGCAGACGCTCACCCTCGCCTCCCGGCTGTCCACCCTGGACACCCCGGCGACCCTGGCCGAGCGGCTGCCGAAGGCGCTCATCCACCACAACGTGCCCGGCGAGCGCATCCACGCCCTGCTGTCCACACTGGACGACGCCTGGCGGGCCGCCGCGCCGCTCACCGTGTTCGGCCCCCGGCAGCGCTGGCGGCAGGCGGTCGCGGCGACGAAGGCGGCCGGCTGGCCGGTCGTCGACCGCCCGGCCCGTTGGCGGCTGGGCGAGCTGACCGTCCGGTACTCGGCCGTCGCACCGTAGTCTGGTGCGGTGAAGTCGACCTGGCAGGAGTTCGTCGAGGGCATCAAGCTGCTCGGGCAGGGGTTCGGGCGGTACGGTCGCAATCCCGGCCTGCTGTTCCTCGGCATGATCCCGGCCGTCATCTCGTTCGCCCTGCTCGGCGTGGCCTGGTTCTTCCTGATCGTCTTCGTCGACGACCTCGCCGCCGCCGTGACCTGGTTCGCCGACGACTGGTCGGGCTTCTGGCGCTCCCTGATCCGCGTCGGCGCCGGCGCCGGCATCCTGGCCGCCGCAGCGCTGCTGTCCATCGTCAGCTACACGGCGCTGACGCTGCTCATCGGCGACCCGTTCTACGAGGTCATCTCGGAGCGCATCGAGGGCCAGCTGGGTGGCACGCCCGGTGCGCTGGACCTTCCGTGGTACCGCACGCTGTGGCCGAACCTGGTCGACTCCATCCGGCTGATCGCACTCGGCGTCGCGCTCGCGATCCCGCTGTTCCTGCTCGGCTTCGTGCCGATCGTCGGGCAGACGGTCGTGCCGGTGCTCAACGCGGTCATCGGCGGCTGGCTCATCGCGGTCGAGCTGACCGGCATCCCGTTCAACCGCCGCGGCCTGCGCCTGAAGGACCGCCGGAAGATCCTGCGGGCCAACCGGGCGCTCACGCTGGGCTTCGGGGTCCCGGTGTTCCTGGTGCTGCTCCTGCCGCTGGCCGCGATCGTGGTCGTGCCGGCCGCGGTGGCGGGCGGCACGCTGCTGACCCGGCGCGTGCTCGGCCTGCCGATCGAGGCCGCCGCGGTCAGACCCGCAGCCCCGGCAGCAAGGTGACGTCGCCGGTCGCGAGCAGCGCGTCGAACGGCACCCGCCCGTAGAGCGCGAGCACCAGGTCGCTGGCCGGCCCGCTCGCGGTGGCCCGCTCGTGCCGGTCGTCGGTGTCCAGAAGCGTGTCGGTGTCGAGCAGCGCGACGCCGGCCCCACGCAGCCGCACATACCAGACCTGCTCCACGTCCGTCGCGTGCAGGGCGATCATCCCGGCCCGGTCGACCGGCCCGCTGCGCCGCCCCGCCGGCAACCAGCTGTCGAGCACCTCGGTGACGCCGTCGCTGGCCAGCTTGGCCTCGATCGGCACGCTGAGCCCGCCGGCCATCTGCGCGTCCCACCGGTGGACGGCCGTCTCGTGGGCCATCCGGCGGTGCCAGAAGCCGGCCTTCTTGGCCTGGGGCGCCCAGTTCCAGGCGGGCCGCTCGGGATCGACGGCGTCGAGCGTGGCGACGAGCTCGGTGAAGGCGTCGGTCCAGGCCACCACCGGGTCGACGCCCTCCGGCAGCGGGGTCTGCGGCCGCTCCTCGGGCCGCTCGGTGACGCCTCGGCTGACGTGGCCGGTGACCCAGGAGTACACCAGGTGGAGATGCCAGGCGAGATCGCCGACGCTCCAGCCGGGGCAGCTGGGCACGGGGGCATCGATCGGCGTCCCGCTGCCGAGGGCGGCGCGGAAGGCATCCCCCTCAGCGCGCAGCGCCGCCAACCAGAAGTCCTTCGTGAGCTGAGGCTTGCTCATCGCCATCCCTCCCCCTGATGCACCAACCTTAGGGCACCGACCCGGCCCTCGCCCCGACGCGACGCAGACCCCACGCCGCGCCGGGGCGTCGCGTTTCAGACGGGGTAGACGTGCTCGCCGGGCTCGTACTGCTTGGGGTCACACGTGAGCACCGGCCACCCGGTCGCCCGCGACTCCCAGACCGCCTGACAGGCGGCCACCGAGCCGCGCCAGGTGCCGATCGCCGCGGCCGCCGTCTGGTCCAGGGGCAGCACCACCACGCCGGCCGAGAGCAACAACAGCTCCCAGTCGCCCGGTCGCGCACCGATCCGGTCGCTCGCCTCCACCATGGCGGCGGCGGGGAAACCGATCATCAGGTCGTCCCGGTCGGCCTTGAGCCAGACCTGGAAGACGGGGTCGTAGGAGTTGAACAACGCCGCCAGGGCACTTGCGTCGAGGATGAACATCAGCGCTGGTCCCGGCCCCGCCCCGCACCGTCCCTTCGTGCCCGTTGGATGAGTTCGTCGACGAAACGCTCGCCCTCCGGCGTGATGTCCGGGACCCGGTCCGCGCCCCAGCGCTCCCGGAGAAGCCGGGCGCCCAGTCCGGGCGTGTGGGGCGGGAGCGGGGGTTCTGGCCGATCCCACGCCCAGTTGGGCGGCGGACCGGCGGGAATCTGGGTTCGATCCGATCGGTGTGTGGTCACCTTTTCCTCCCCCGAGTGAGGATCAACGATCCGATGCACCGAATATAGGGCCACAAGGCCATTAGATCAACCGTACGAGGAAGTCAGTCGGCCAGGCGGACCCTGACGCGGCGGTTGGCCTTGCCCTTGCTCTCCACCTTCACCACCTGGACGCGGCCGATCTGGGACGTCGAGGCCACGTGGGTGCCGCCGTCCGCCTGCGAGTCCAGGCCCACGATGTCGACGATGCGGATCTCCTCCTCGTCCTCCGGGATCAGGTTGGCCTGGGTGCGGATGATGTCCGGCAGCGCCAGGGCCTCGTCGCGGGCCAGGACCTTGGTGACGACCTTGCGGTCCGCCACCACCTCGGCGTTGATCAGCTCCTCCAGGCGGGCCTTGAAGTCGGTGGGGACCTCGGGGAGGTTGAAGTCCATGCGCGCCTCGGCCGGCTCCATCGAGCCGCCCGTCACCAGGGCGCCGAAGTCGCGGAACACCACGCCGCACATCACGTGCAGGCCCGAGTGGGTGCGCATGAGCTTGGTGCGGCGGTCGTCCTCGACCGCGCCCATGACCTCGGTGCCGGGCGGCGGGAGGGGGTCGCCCTCGGCGGGCAGCAGGTACAGGTCGTCGCCCTTGCGGGTGCCCGTGATCCGGGTCTGCACGCCCTGCCACAGCAGGACGCCGTGGTCCGGCGGCTGGCCACCGCCGCCGGGGTAGAACGCCGAACGGTCCAGGACGATGCCCTCCTCGGGGTCCGAGGACAGCACGGTGCAGGTCCATTCGCGAAGGGTCGGGTCGGCGAGGTCGAGCCGGTGAGTACGTCCGTGATGCGTGACACCCATACCTGGCGACTTTAGACCCGGGTCGGACCGGCCCAGCGGGCGAGCAATTTCTCCATACAGGTAGGAGCGCCGGGCGGCGCCGGTGATGCGTTACAAGGTCACCCATTCGGTCAGGATCTGCGAGCCGTCCGGCGTGTGGAGGTACAACCGGAACATCCCGGTCGGCAAGGGACGGAACGCGAACCAGCCGACCTCGTCGACGTCCGTGGCCTGCTCGAAGCCGGCGCCGGTGCGCAGCTCGATGCGGCCGGGGCGGGGCGGCACGACCTGGCCGACCAGGGCGTCGGCCGTCACCTCGACCTCGATGGACAGCTCGCGCGCGGCGAACGTGAACGCCCGCAGGGCGGCCGGCTCGGCCCGGGTGCCGGCCGCGGCCGCCGGCTCGACGGAGAGGGACGCCAGCTCGGCGTCGACATTGCGCCAGGCGAAGGCCGCCCGGCCGGCGGCGCGGAAGGACTCCGGGACGCGCCCGGCGTCGCGGATCGCCGCGCCGAGCTCCTCCAGCAGCGAGTCGTCGCTCATCGCGCGACCTCCGTTGCGTCCAGCAGGGGGGCGAGGGCCGGGTCGCGGCGCAGCCGGTCGAGGCAGCGCTGCCGGTTCGGCCCGATGGCGCCGACGGCGATGCCGATGATGGCGCTGATCTCACTGTACGGCGTGGGCGGGTCGGCGAAGAGCAGCGCGAGCAGCTGCCGGCAGCGGTCCGGCAGGCCGGCGAAGGCGGCCCGCAGCGCGATGCCGCGTTCTTGCGCGACGAGCCAGTCGTCGAAGGGCGGGTCGTCGTCGGCGAGCCGCTCGTCGGGCTCGGCCGGGATGGTCCGCTGGCGGGCGCGCAGCGCGCGGAGGCACTCGTTGCGGGTCGTCGTCACGATCCAGCCGGGCAGCGCGGCCGGCTCGCGGATCGTCTCCAGCCGCTCGACCAGGCGCAGCCAGACGGACGCGCCGACGTCGTCGACGTCCATGCCGGTCAGCCCATACCGCCGGCAGATGCCGTAGACGAGCGGCGCATACCGCTCGACGAGCTGGTCCCAGGCGGCCTGGCTCCCGCCGCGGGCCTCCAGGACCAGGGCGACGAGCGTCGGATCGTCCCGCATGCCGTCCATCATCCCGGCGGCAGATAGCGGCGCACCATCGGGTCGCCGCCCGCGAGCAGCTTCTCGTACGCCTCGCGGGCGGTCACCGAGCCGGGCACCGTGCCCGCCGCGACCAGGCCGGCCACGGTGGCCGCCCCGCCGTCGGCGAAGCAGTCGAGCCAGGGCGCCTCCTGCCCGGTCAGGCCGACGGTCACCACGCCGGCGCAGGCGGCCGGGTAGCCGGTCTGCGGGCCGGCCGCGGTGACGATGACGACCCGCGGGCCGAGGACGTCGACCGCGCGCTGGAGGGCCAGGGGCGGCTGGCCGTCGTAGGGCGTGCAGGTCACCGCCACGTACAGCACGTCGGTTTCGAACCCCGCCATGGCCGTCGCCGCCGCCCAGGCGGTCGCCGCCGGCACCGACCGGACCTCGGCGCGGGGCGCCATGGCGCGGACCACGGCCTCCCCCGGGCCGACCACGCCGACCCGGACCCCCTCGCCGGCATCCGGGACTCCCGCCGGTGCGGCATGGTGCGGAACGGGCAGGACGTGCCGATTCTTGCCGACAAGCGGGGTCCAGCCCGCGTATTCGAACATGAACGCGTCCCGCAGCTCGGCGATCGTGCTCTCCAGCCACAGCGGGCACTCGGCCCCGGGCAGGCGCAGCAGTGCCAGCCGGAGCGTCTCGTGCCGCTCGACCTCGGCGAACCGGATCTTCCGCCCGCGCAGCCACTGGGTGACCGCCGGCAGATGGTCGAGGTCGACGATCAGGTCGGACTGTTCGAAGGGGTCCATGCCAGACAGAGGAGCCGCGCGGCGCCCTGATACGTCAGGCGTTGAGGAACGTCGAGATTCGTGACCTGAGGTCGGCCCGCTGGGTCCAGAGGATGCCCGGCCGGTCGTACACGTGCAGCTCGGCGTCGGGCAACGCCTCCGCGAGCTGCTCGGCCACCGCCGCCGGGTGCAGCTCGTCGCCCCGGCAGCCCAGCACCAGGCACTGCGCGGTCACGGACGACAGCGCCGCCCGGTCGTCGATCGCGGCCTGCTCCGGCAGCGACTGCAGGCCGGTGGCCAGGCCGTCGCGCATCAGCTGGTCGAGTCGCTGGCGCAGGAACGCCCAGACCGCGGGCGTGTTGCGCATCTGCGACGGGATCTCCTGCGAGATCACGTCGGCCACCGCTGCCGCGTCGCCGGCCTCGATCGACTCCAGCAGGGCGGTCAGCCGGTCCTGGGCCGCCGCCGGGCGGGGCGTGTCGAGCACGGCCGGCAGGAAGAACACGGCGCGGTCGAACCGGCCCGGGTTGTCGGCGAGCAGCCGGCACAGCGCGCCGGCGCCCATGCTCACCCCGAGCGCGCGGGTCGCGCCCGACAGGTCGGCGACGGCGCGCAGGTCGCGGGCGAGGTCCTCATACGTCCACTGGCCGCCCGGCGCGGCCGAGTGACCGTGGCCGCGGAAGTGGAAGAAGGCCTTGCGGCCGGTGACGGCGCTGCCCAGCGGGCGGGTCTCGGCGATGCCGCTGCCGAGGCCGTGGGCGAAGACGGTGACCGGGTCGCCCTCGCCGGTGACCAGCCACTCCAGCTCGACGCCGTGCGGGGTGGCGATCTGCTCGGTCGGCGGGGCCGGGAGGGTGGGCCGCCCGGTCTGCGGGCCCCGGGTGACGGGCGGGCGGAAGCGGTCGGGCCGCCCGTCGGGCGGGGGTGGCCAGCGGAAGTCCATGGGCCCTACCAGGAGCCGTGCCCGTCGACCGCGTCACGCAGCGTAGGTCGGATGTCCAGCAGGTAGACGGCGAAGATGCCGGCCGCGATCAGCGGGAAGATGCCGAGGAAGCCGAGCCCGATGGTCGGGGAGATGGCCGTGAAGAACTCGCCGCCACCGATCAGCGCCAGCCAGATCGCCTTCGACATCGTGCCGATCGCCGGGAACGCGTCCGCGCGCTGCACGATGCAGTGCAGGAACGCCGCCGCGCCGAGCACCAGGCAGAAGACCCACACGACGATCGCGATATACCACTCGACCTGTGCGTAGAACACCGGCACCGCACTCACCATCCCCTGAGCTTATGCCGAAGCCCCCCGGCCCGTGCGAGACGGTGCCGGAGGGCTCCGAGAAACTCCCGGTTACTTCTTGGCGGCGGCCGTCTTCTTGGCCGCGGTGGTGGTCTTCTTCGCCGGCGTCGTCGCCTTGACCTCGGTGGTCACGGTCTTCTCGGCCGGCTCCAGCTCGATCCTGGCCTCGGCGGTGCGGGCGTTGCCGACCACCTTCTCACCGCGGGCGACGAGCCCGGTGTACACGGCGGCGGCGCGGTGCTGGACGACCTGCGCGCCGGCCTGGGCGCTGGCCAGGAAGGCACCGGCGTTGCGGCGGGCGACGACCGCCAGGCGGTCGATGTCGGCCCGCAGGGTGGCGTCGGCGCCGGCCGGACGCAGGTCGCCGACCCGGTCGCGCAGCTGGGCCACCTGGCCGGGCAGCTTGCGCAGCTGCTCGTAGGCGTAGTCGCCGGCGCCGGCCGCGGCATACAGCGGAGTCGGGATCTTCTTCGTGGTGGTGGTCATGTGGCCTCCTTGTCGTCTTTGTCGTCTTTTTTCGCTTTGTCGACTTCGCCAGGGCCCTCGGCGGCGTTGCGCGCATTCTCCCGGCGGAACGTCTCGTAGATCTGCGTGAGCGATTGCTTCTGGGCGACCGTGAGGTCACCGTCCGCGGCGATCGCGGCCAGCACGTCGTGGCCCTCGCGCTCCAGCAGGCCGGCGCGCAGGTACATCAACGGGGTCGACACCCGCAGTGCACTCGCGAGCTGCGCCAGCACTTCGGCACTGGGTTTGCGCAGGCCACGCTCGATCTGGCTGAGATATGGGTTGCTGACTCCCGCCTGCTCGGCGAGCTGGCGGAGCGAGATGCGCGCGTTGCGGCGCAGGTCCCGGATGAACCCGCCCAGATCGCGCGGCTCTTCAGTCACGCTACCGACCGTAGCTCGCCCTGCTTGCTGTAGCAAGCAAAATGCTAACTCCCGCTAGCGTGAGTCCGCTCACCAGATCGACTTCACCACACCTACCGGCCGCCCGCCGCCGTTCACGGCAACTTCCACCTCGCCGTCAACCGAAACACCCAGCCGCCGCAGCGCGGAGACGAGCACCGGCACCCGGGCCCGCATCCCGCCGTCGTCGGCCTTTAGCGCGACCGCGCCCACGCCCGGCATGGCCGCGACCAGCACGCCCTCGGCGCCGCTCTTCACCAGCAGGCCCGGGACGATGCGCATGAGCCGCGTGTCGTCGCCGCCCTCGTCGCTGCCCGACACGAGCTCGGGATGCGCGCGCATCGCGTCGGCGACCGCCCGCTCGGGGGTGCCGGTCCCGGCCTCGACCAGGCGCTGGACGCCGGCCGCGAGGCCGCGCAGCGACAGCGCGAGCAGGGGTGCTCCGCAGCCGTCCACGCCGACCTCGGTGACCCGTTCCGCGGCAAGATCCTCCAGGGCCGCCTTGATCCCGAGTTGTACCGGATGTTCCGGCTCCAGGTAGGTCTCCAGCGGCCAGCCGTTGAGCGCCGCCGTCAGCAGCATCCCGGCGTGCTTGCCCGAGCAGTTCATGAACAGCCGCTCGCGGCCCCGCCCGGCGCGGATCAGCTCGTCGCGGGCGTCCTCCGACAGCGGATAGTCCGGGGGGCATCCGAGGGCGGACTCGGGGATTCCGGCCTCTTCGAGCACATGTCGTACCGCCTGAAGGTGCACCGGCTGGCCACGATGGCTGGCGGCGACCACGGCGAGCCGCAGCGGGTCGAGCCGCAGCCCGGCCCGGAGCATGCCGGCCGCCTGCAGCGGCTTGTTGGACGAGCGCGGGAAGATCGCGCCCATCACGTCACCGGCCCAGGCGGTGACCTCTCCGTCGGCGCCGAGCACGACGACCGAACCGCTGTGCCGGCTCTCGACGAACCCGCTGCGGACGACCTCGGCGAGCGGCTCGCCACCCAGGTACGCGTCAGCCATTGTGCTTGATCCCCAGCAGCTCACGTGCGTCGGCCGCGCTCATCGGGGGCCGCTGCGCCAGCCGGGCGAATCCGGAGGCGCGGGCGACGAGCTGGGCGTTGCTCTCGACGGGCTGCCCCTTCGCGTACGTGACGGTGTCCTCCATGCCGACCCGCAGGTGCCCGCCCGCGGCCAGCGACGCCAGCAGCACCGGCAGGGTGCTCCGTCCGATGCCGGTCGCCGAGAACGTGGTGCCGCTGGGAAGATCGGCGAGCGCCTGCAGCCCCGCGGCAAGGGCCGGCACGGTGCCCGGCATGCCACCGGGGACGCCCATGACGAAGTCCACGTGCACGTGCCCGCCGCTGGGCAGGCCATGCTTGCCGAGCAGCCGATGCAGGCTGGTCAGCTGCCCGAGGTCGAAGATCTCGTACTCGGGGACGATCCCCCTCTCCTGCATCCTCGTGTGCAGCTCGACGACGAACCCCCACCGGTTGAGGAACACGTCGTCGCCGAAGTTGACGGTGCCCATGGTGCAGCTCGCCATGTCCGGCTCGGCGTCGAGCACCCGGAGCCGGTCCTCCTCGGGGTCGGTCACGGCACCGCCGCTGGACAGCTGGACGATGAGGTTCGTCTCGGCCCTGAGGGCGGCGACGGCCTCCTTGAGGCGGCCGAGGTCGAGGGTGGGGTTGGTGTCGTCGTCGCGGAGGTGGACGTGGATCACGCTCGCCCCTACCGCTTCGCACTCTTTGCCGGTCGCGACCAGCTCGGCCAGGGTCACCGGCAGGGCTGGCACGTCTGATTTGCGGGATTCCGCACCGGTGGGAGCCACCGTGATCAACGTCGTTGTCATCACGGCCCGATCCTGCCACGCCGCGCGGCTGACCACCGCATTCTCGCTGGGCGGCCGCTCGGGGGCCCATGATCGACAGAGCCTCCTGGTCGCCGGAGGTCTCCACCGATCATGGGCCCGCCTGAGCCCGCGGCCGGCGGTCCGTGCCGGTCGCGGGTCAGGACGGGTCGATGGCGGCGGTTGAGGGCCCCACCTGGAGCACGGCGTCCGCGGCCACGTTCTGCTTCACCACGGCCAGGGCGATCATCCCCAGCTCGTAGTGGCGCACCGCCGTGCCGACGAAGCCGATCGCCCGGCCCGCCAGCTCGACCGGCGTGTGGCGGGCGGGCAGTTCGTCGGTGGTCACGCCGTCGAGGTGCAGGAGTGCCAGCTTGCGGGGCGGACGGCCCAGGTGATGGACCCGGGCGATCGTTTCCTGGCCGCGGTAGCAGCCCTTCTCCAGGTGGACCGCCGCGGCGGTCCAGCCCACCTCGGCCGGCAGGGTGCGGTGGTCGGTCTCGAAGCCGAAGCGCGGGCGGCGGGCGGCCACCCGCAGGGCCTCGAACGCCCAGATGCCCGCCGGCGGGAGGCCGGCCGCGGCCACCAGGTCGGGGACCGCGGCCCGTGGGACCAGCAGGTCGGCGCCGAAGGGCATCCGGCGGGCCCAGCCGTCCAGGTCGGGTAGGCGGGCCGCGGAGTAGCGGACCGTCGGGCGCGGTGGGACGGTGCCCGTGGCGAACTTGGCCTCGGGGACCGGGACCGAGTCGGGCGGGAGCAGCGGGCCGACACCCAGCGTGACCAGGGCCTCGTCCGTCTGGGGGCCGACGATCGACAGCAGCGCCCAGTCGTCGGTGACGTTCGCGGGCTCCACGCGCATCAGGAAGCGCATGCGGTTGAGGAAGTCGAGCAGGCCGTCGCCGGCGCCGGGCTCCAGGTCGAGCCAGGTCGTCCCGCCGTCGTCGGTGAGGACGGCGTGGTGCTCCACGTGGCCGTGCGGGGAGAGGACCAGCAGCTCGGAGCCGGTCATCGGCGGCAGGGACTCCAGGTGCTGGGTGGTCAGGCTGTGCAGCCAGCCCAGCCGGTCGGCGCCGGGGACGGCCAGCACGCTGCGGTGCGAGCGGTCGACCAGGCCCGCCTCGGTGTCCAGGATGCGTTGCTCGCGGTTGGGGTCGCCGTAGTGGGCGACCGCACCGGCATCGGGATCGGTCGGGTCGAGGGCGGCGACGGGGACGGCGCTCAGCATGATGCTCCTTCCGGCGCGCACTTGCCGCAGAGCCCGAAGAGGGCGACGTGCCCGATGTCGAGCCGGAACCCGCGCGTGTCGAGCAGCTCGCCGGACAGGCCGTCAAGCGTGCTCGTCGGCAGCTCCTCCACCGAGCCGCAGCCGCGGCAGACCAGGTGGGCGTGCGAGTGCTCGCCCACCGGGTGGTAGGTGGGTGCCCCGTGGGACAGGTGCGCGTGGGTGATCAGCTCGAGCTCTTCGAGGAGCTCCAGCGTGCGGTACACCGTGGTGATGTTGACCCCGGCGGCGCGCTCGGCGACGTCGGCGTGGATCTGATCGGGAGTCGCGTGGCGCAGGCGATACACCGCTTCCAGCACCAGCTGCCGCGGCGCGGTCAACCGCAAGCCACGCGACCTCAGGACCTCGGCCAGTTCCTCCACGGGATAAAGGCTAGCCCGCCACCCGCTCGAGTCGCGCCCACAGATGGGACTGCAGCTCCTGCCCCACCGCGGCGAGATCGAAGGTGTACAGCAACGCCCCGTCGATGATCCCGTAGAGCCGCTGGCCGCCACGGACCTCCTTGGCGGTGGCCGTCCGGCCGATGCCGTCGGTCGCCATCTGCCACTGGGTCGTGCTGCGGGTCACACCGGCATACAGCTCGACGATGCCCGTGGGCGAGCACGTGACGACCTCGAGCTCGTCGGTCGCCTTGCCGTCCTTCATCACCGGGCGCCAGAAGCCGGTCTCGCGCTGGGCGGGCCGGATCGGCGTCCCGTCGTACTCGATGATCCAGGCGCGCGACTCGTAGAACAGGAACGGCCGCCCGTCGTGGCTGAAGCGCATCTCGACGGCGAAGTGGAAGCCCTCGATCGTCGGGTAGTCGCCCTCGCCCCGCCCGCGCCACACGCCCACCAGCGGGAGCATGCCCAGCAGCGCCGGATGCAGGTCCGGCCCCGTCCGCAGGTCGTGCGTCTCCTCATACGGATACTCGCCCACCGGGGCCAGACCGGCCCACGGCGGCGGCTCGACCTCAGTCACCAACGCCCCCTCGACACCCGCACCGCGAGATAGATCAGCCCGCCGGCCAGCCCGCCCATGCCGGCGACCAGCAGGCTGACGAACCCGATCTCGGTAACCATCCCCCCGATCCTATGCTGCGAGGCATGACACGTTCTCTCGTCGTCAAGGCAACCGCCGGGGCGGACGCCCCGGAGCGCTGCTCGCAGGCGTTCACCGTGGCCGCGACCGCCGTCGCCGGCGGGGTGCCCACCTCGCTCTGGCTGACCGGCGAGTCGGCCTGGTTCGCGCTGCCCGGGCGGGCCGAGACCTTCGAGCTGGCGCACGCCGCGCCGCTCGCCGATCTGCTCGACTCGATCCTGGCGGGTGGCACGGTGACCCTGTGCACGCAGTGCGCCGCCCGCCGCGGCATCGGCCCGGAGGACGTGATCCCGGGCGTCCGGATCGCGGGCGCGGCCGTGTTCGTCGAGGAGGCCCTCCAGGACGACGCCCAGGCCCTCGTTTACTAAGGCGATCCGTAGGTGGCCCGCGGCGGCAGGCCGAGCTCTGCCCGCAGGCCGTTCTCCGTGTACCGCAGCGGGTGCGCCGGATCGACCTCGTTCGGCGTCCCCGGGTCGCCGTCGTGGTCGATCGGCAGGCCGACCGCCTGGCGCTCGAGGTTGGGCACCGGCGCGCCGTTGGCCACGTCCCGGCCGCTCGCCCCGTTGTACGGCCGGTGATTCGAAATACCGTGTGCGTGATCGTAGACGTGCGCCATTTCGTGGAAGAGGGTCACGATCGGCGGCGCCGAGCCCGGGAGCCCCTGCCAGCCGGGGTTGTAGCGGATCGCCTCCGGCCGGGCGTAGCCGTTCGCGTCCGTGGTCTCGCGGATGACCACGACGTCGAGCGCCGCGAGCATCTGCTGGCCGGTCGGCGAGGCGCGCAGCAGGTCCAGGTCGGCCGCCACGCGCTCCTCGAACTCGCGGTCGCCGTCGGGCACGACCAGCGTTCCGAGATCGCCGCGGATCGGCGTGGCGACGAGCCGCTCGACGCCGCCGACGGCGTCGTCGGCCTGGCCGAAGAGGCGGTCGTCGCCGTCCCCGCCGGTGACCGCGTCGGCGCCGTCCCCGGAGTACAGGACGTCGTCGCCCGGGCCGCCGTCGAGCGTGTCGGCGCCGCGCCCGCCGGACAGGACGTCGGCGCCCGCGCCGCCGTCGAGCCGGTCGTTGCCCGCCCCGCCCTCCAGGAAGTCGGCGCCCTCGCCGCCGCGCAGGACGTCGTCGCCGGACAGACCGTACACGGTGTCGTCGCCCGCCCCGCCGTCGACGAGGTCGCGGCCGGCGCCGCCGTCGGTGTAGTCCCGGCCGTCCTCGCCGAACACCGCGTCGTCACCCCGGTTGCCGGTGAGGTCGTCGTCGCCGGCGCCACCGCTGAGCAGGTCGTCGCCGAGCCCGCCGGCGACCGTGTCGTCCCCGGCCCCGGCGAACAGCAGGTCGTCGCCCGCGCCGCCGTCGACCTCCTCGGCGGCGTCGCTGCCCCAGAGCCGGTCGTCGCCGGGGCCGAGCACGGCATGCTCGGCGGTTGGCCCGCCGGGGCCGAGCGACACCCGGTCGTCGCCCCAGCCGGCGACGACCGTGTCACTGCCCGCGCCCGCCAGCAGGGTGTCGTCGCCGGTCGAGCCGGTGAGCCGGTCGTCGCCGTCGCCCCCGAGGACGGTGACCGCGCCGCCGCCGGTCACCCGGACGGTGTCGTTGCCACCCCCGGTGCGGACCACGACGCGGGCGCCGGCCGGCACGGTCATCGCGACGCCGCCGACCACGACCGCGTCGCCGCGGATCTCCACGACGTCGTCGCCGTCGCCGGTGTTGACCAGGTAGAGGCCGCCGGCCGCGAACCCGTCGGCGTCCCGGGCGGCGGGGACCAGCCAGTCGTCCATGCGGCCGGCGGCGATCGCCGCCCAGTCGCGACGGAGGTCGGCCCACTCCCGCCGGGCCGCCGACAAAGCGGTACCCAGTTGCAGCAGCCCCCGGTCGACGTCGGCCCGGATCGCGGTCGCCTCGGCGTCGGGCGCCTGCCGGGTGAAGGCGTCGTCGAGGGCGGCCTGGCCGCGGCGCAGCAGCGCGGCGATCCCGTCGAACGCGACCGCCGTCGCGGTGGCGGTCGCGGCTGCCCGCTCCAGGTCGGCGCCGAGCCGGGCGCGGTGCGACCGGTACGTGTCGGCCGTGTCGCCCGCCCAGGCGACCGGCGCCGCCGCCCGGTCGAGGAGGTCGCGGGCGCCCCGGAGGTCGGCGGCCACCGCCCACCAGACGCCGGCCGCGGCGGCGGGCGCGGACGGATCGGCCCGCAGGTCCCAGGCAGCCATCAGCGGCCGGGTCCGCGGGAGCCGCCCAGCCGCGAGTCGGCCGCCACGTCGGCCGCGCGGTAGGCGAACGCCGTGCGCAGCAGGGCGTCCGCGTCCACCTCCAGCGCCGCCGCCAGACTGCTCACCGCGTCATGGGCGTCGGCCAGCAGTCCGTCGGCCGTGTGGGCCACGCCCGCCGCGGCCGGGAGGTCACCCAGCGCGGACGACGGGACCGGCAGGTGGCGGAAGCCGGCCCGGTAGCGGGCGCCGGCACGGTCCGCCGCGGCCAGGCTCGCCGTGGCCAGGTCGACGAGCGTGCTGGGATCGACCCGGATCTCTTTCCCCATAGGCCGCAGGGTAGCTAGGCCACCCCGCGGCCCGCGGCCCGATCAGGCCGAATAGTCAAGACCGACCTTTGCCCGTACAACGTCCAAAACCCGAAGAATCTCCAGCGTCTCGGACAGCGGGATCAGCGGGCTCTCGGTCAGGCCCTCGCGGAGGCAGCGCTGCACCTCGGCCGCCTCGAAGTGGTAGCCCAGGCCCTCGAACGGCATCTCGACCCGCTCGGGCTCGTCGCCCCGCCAGAGCGTGTACTCCGGCGGGCAGAAGAAGTCGCGCGGGATCTCGAACCGGCCCGTTGTGCCCGTGATCGTGGCCCGGCGCGCGCTGTCGCCGAGCAGCGAGCAGGTCAGCGCGGCCACCGCTCCCGACTCGTAGCCGAACAGCATGCCGGTGTTCTCGTCGACACCGCCCGAGCTCATCCGCGCCCAGGCGTGGATCTCGCTCGGGGCGCCGAGGAACAGGTGCGCGAACGTCACGGGGTATATCCCGACGTCGTAGAGGCCCCCGCCGCCGAGCGCCCGGTTGCGCAGCCGGCCGGTCTCCTCGAACGGACCCTGGATGCCGAAGTCGGCGTGCACGCTCACCAGGTCGCCGATCGCGCCGTCGGCGATGAGCCCGGCGATGCGGCGGATGACCGGGAAGCAGCGCATCCACATGGCCTCCATGAGGAACACGCCGGCCGAGCGGGCGGTCTCCACGAGGCGCTCGGAGGAGGCGACGTCGAGCGTGAACGGCTTCTCGGTGAGCGTCGCCCGGCCGGCGCCGAGGGACAGCATCGTCGCCTCGTAATGCGCGGTGTGCGGGGTGGCCACGTAGATGGCGTCGACGCCGTCGTCCTCGACCAGGTCGCGCCACGAGCCGTGGGCCCGCGGGATGCCGTGTGCCTCGGCGAATCGCTGTGCGGATTCGGTACTGCGGGATCCCACCGCCACAACCTCGGCATCCGGCAGCAGGCGAAGGTCCTCGACGAACTTGGTGGCGATGACGCCGGTGGACAGGATGCCCCAGCGAATGCGGTCGGCCATGGCGAGAGCGTAGTCCTCCGTGGTTGGGTCCATGATCGACCGGGTATCGGGGGGCGGTGAAACCTCGTGATCGCCGCCCGGACGGGGTGTCGGACCGGACCGTCGAGGGCCTCGGCAAGCTCAGCGAGGCGCTGGAGACGGTGGAGCGCGCCCGCGGGCGCCTGTACGACCTGCACCAGCTCATCGGGCACGCCGACCTCATGCTCGACGAGGCCGTGGCGCTGCTGCGCGCCGCCGGGCACGACCCGCTCGCCGACCGCATCGACACGGAGCTGATCGGCCGCAACGTGATCCCGGGCCGCTGGACGTTTCAGCTCGTCGAGGAGTTCGACGACGGCTACTACGCGCTGTTCCGCGAGCTGGAGCGGGAGGCCCGCGACGAGCTCGTTCAGGGCCGCCGGCACGTCTTCGAGGCGGAGATGAAGGAGGCTCGGCGCACCCACGGCGCACCCGGCCACGAGGCGACCCCTTAGCGTTGCCTCATGGTGGAGTACCGGTTGCCGCCCGCGCTGGCGGAACGAGCCCGACGGTTCGCGGAAGAAGGTGGCGTACCGGCTGAGGTGCGCCTGGCCAGCACGGTGGTGCTGCTGCGCGAGCCGTTCGAGGCCTACCTGATCCGGCGGGTGCCGACGATGGCGTTCGCGGCGTCGATGTACGTCTTCCCCGGCGGTGGCGTCGATCCCCGGGACGCCGCCGTGCACCCCGGCTGGGCCGGCCCGGCGCCGGACGAGTGGGCGCGGCGGCTGCGGCTGGAGGAGTCGGTGGCCCGGTCCGTCGTCTGCGCGGCGGTGCGGGAGGTGTTCGAGGAGTCCGGCGTCCTGCTGGCCGGGCCGTCGCCGGAGACGGTCGTCGGCGACGTGAGCGGCCCGGAGTGGGAGGAGGCCCGGCTCGCGCTCATCGCGCGGGAGTTCGGCTTCGCCGACTTCCTCAGCCGCCGGGGGCTGGTGCTGCGCAGCGACCTGCTGGTGCCGTGGTCGCGGTGGATCACGCCGGAGTTCGAACCCCGGCGCTTCGACACCTACTTCTTTCTCGCCCTGCTGCCGGAGGGGCAGCTGACCCGCGACGTCGGCGGCGAGGCCGACGCCACGGTCTGGTGCGCGCCGGCCGACGCGGCGGACGGCCGGTTCACCATGCTGCCGCCGACCGTCCACACGCTCTCGGAGCTCGCGGCGGCCGGCAGCATCGCGGCGGCCCTGGCGGCGGCGCCGGCCCGGGATCCGGCCGACGCCATCCGCCCTTTTTAGCCGAAGCGGCCCGTGATGTAGTCCTCGGTCTTCTTCACCGAGGGGTTGGTGAAGATCTTCGCCGTGTCGTCGTACTCGATGAGCCGGCCCGGGTCGCCCGTCTTGTCGATCGAGAAGAACCCGGTCCGGTCCGAGACCCGGGCCGCCTGCTGCATGTTGTGCGTGACGATCACGATCGTGTACTGGTTCTTGAGCTCGGTGATCAGGTCCTCGATCGCCAGCGTGGAGATCGGGTCGAGGGCCGAGCAGGGCTCGTCCATGAGCACGACCTGCGGCTCGACCGCGATGGTGCGGGCGATGCACAGGCGCTGCTGCTGACCACCGGACAGGCCGGCGCCGGGGCGGCCGAGCCGGTCCTTGACCTCGTTCCACAGGTTGGCGCTGCGCAGCGCCTTCTCGGCGACCTCTTCGAGGACCGACTTCTTCTTCACGCCGTTGAGGCGCAGGCCGGCGACCACGTTCTCGAAGATGGACATCGTCGGGAACGGGTTGGGCCGCTGGAAGACCATGCCGATCATGCGGCGGACGGCCGTGACGTCGACGTCACGGTCGTAGATGTTCTGCCCGTCGATGAGGAGCTGACCCTCGATCCGCGCGTTGGGCAGGACCTCGTGCATGCGGTTGATGGACCGCAGGAACGTGGACTTGCCGCAGCCGGACGGTCCGATCAGCGCGGTGACCGACTTGGGCTCGATGGTCATCGAGACCCCGTCGATCGCCTTGAACGAGCCGTAGTACGACGTGACGCCGTGGGCTTCGATCCGCTTTGCCATTTGGGGGGCTCCAGTGTCTATCGAGCGAGCTTGTTCCGGCGAGCGAGCAGCTTCGCCGCGACGGTGAGGACCAGCACGAGCACGACCAGTGTGAGAGCCGCCGTCCAGGCCCGCCCGGGAGCGAACTCGGAGGCCACGCCGGCCTGCTGGAACACGTACAGCGACAGCGAGGACTGACCGCCGCTGAACACGTTGAAGTTGATCGCGCTGAGGCCACCGGCGACGAGCAGGACCGGGGCCGTCTCGCCGGCGGCGCGGGCCACGGCGAGCATGACACCGGTGACGATGCCGGGGCCGGCGGTCGGCAGCACGATGCTGGTGATCGTCTTCCACTTCGGCACGCCGAGCGCGAAGGCACCCTCCCGCAGCGCGGTGGGCACCAGCCGCAGCATCTCCTCGGTCGAGCGGACCACCGTCGGCAGCATGAGCACGCTGAGCGAGAGGGCCGCCGCGAAGCCGGAGTACTCCGGCCGGCCGTCGTTGTAGAGCGGCGTGATCGTGAAGACCCAGAACGACAGCACGAACAGACCGGAGACGATCGACGGGATGCCGGTCATGACGTCGACGAAGAAGCGGATCGCGTTGGCCAGGAAGCCGCGCCCGTACTCGACGATGTAGACCGCGCCCATGATGCCGAGCGGCACCGTGATCAGCGTGGCGATGCCCGCCTGCTCGATCGTGCCGACGATCGCGTGGTAGGCGCCGCCCTTCTCGTCGAACACGCCGATGTTGTTCATCGAGGTGTTGAAGAAGTTGGCGTCCAGGCGGGAGGTGCCCTTGCTGAGCAGCGTCCAGACCACCGAGATCAGGGGCAGCAGCGCGAGGATGAACGCACCGTAGATCAGGATGGTGGCCATCCGGTTGCGGGCGGACCGGCCGCCCTCGACGAAGGTTGCCGCGACGCCCATGAAGATCACGAACAGGAGCGCGGCGACGACGCCGGTGAGGATCATCCCGCCGTACGACGTCAGGTAGACCAGCACGAACGAGACGGCGATCGCCGCCGCGGCGGTCGCCCAGGGCGCCCACGACGGCAGCGACTTGACGCGCAGCTGGTGAGCGTCCTGGAAGCCCAGCCGGGTGGGTGTTTCGACGCTCATCATGCGCTCCCGACAAACTCACGGCGCCGGTACACGATGGCCCGGGCGGCCATGTTGACGACCAGCGTGATGGCGAACAGCGCCAGACCGGAGGCGATCAGCGCGCCGCGGCCGAACTCGTTGGCCTCGGCGAACCGGTTGGCGATGTTCGAGGCGATCGTGACGCCACCGGGGCCCAGCAGGTCGAAGTTGATGGCGAACACGCTGCCGAGGGTCAGCGCCAGGGCGATCGTCTCGCCGAGCGCGCGGCCCAGGCCGAGCATGACCGAGGCGATGATGCCCGCCTTGCCGTAGGGCAGGACGGACGTGCGGATCATCTCCCACTTGGTCGCGCCCAGGGCCAGCGCGGCCTCCTGGTTCTCCGGCGGGGTCTGCATGAAGACCTCGCGGGAGAGGGAGGTGACGATCGGCAGGATCATGATCCCGAGGACGATCGAGCCCAGCAGGACCGACTTCCCGTAGGGACCCTCGCTGCCGAAGATCGGCAGCCAGCCGAACGTGTCGTGCAGCCACTTCGAAAGGTTGCTCACCGGCTCGTAGAAGTAGTCGCGGCCCCAGAGGCCGAAGACGACGCTGGGGACGGCGGCGAGCAGGTCGATGATGAAGCCGAGGGTGGTGGCGACCCGGCGGTGCGCGTAGTGCGAGAGGCACAGCGCGATGCCGAGCGCTACCGGCACGGCCAGCAGCAGCGCCAGGAAGGCGGTGAGGATCGTCCCGAACACCGTCGCGGCGATACCGAACTTCGGATCGTCACCGTCGGTGAACCACTCCTTGTAGGTGAAGAAGTTCGCGTTGTCATCACTGATGGCCGGGATGGCCTTGACGATGAGGAAGACGGCGATGGCGGCGATGATGACCAGCACCATCGAGCCGGCAGCCGTCGCGGTGCCGCGGAAGATGACGTCCCCGCCGAATCGCTTGCGCGGCGGAAGACCACCACCTCCGCCGGGCGAACCGGCGGAGGTGGCAGGCAGAGTCTGCTGGCTCAACGAGGTTCCTGTCAGGCCAGGTTCTTGACCGAGGTCTCAACCTTGGCCCGGACCGACTCGGGCAGCGGGGCGTAGCCCAGCTTGTCGAGCACCTTCTGGCCGTCGGCGCTGGCGGTGTAGCCGAGGAAGCCCTTGACGAGCGCGAGCTTGTCGGCCGCGGTGCCCTTGCTGCAGACGATCTCGTAGGTCACCAGGATGATCGGGTAGGCCCCGGCCTCCTTGGTGGCGTAGTCGATCGACAGCTTCAGGTCGTCGCCGGTGCCGGTGATCTTGGCGCCGGCAACGGTCTTGCCAGCGGCCTCACCGGTCAGCGCGGTGTACTCGCCGGCGCCGTTGTAGACCTTCGCGGTCGCGAGGCTGTTGGTCTTGGCGAACGACCACTCGACGTAGCCGATCGAGCCGGCGCTCTTCTTCAGCGCGGCGGCAACGCCGTCCGACTTCTGCTCACCCTGGCCGCCCGGGGCCTTCCAGACCTTGTCCTTGCCGAAGGTCCAGTCGCTGGCCGCGGTCTTGGTCAGGTAGTCGGTGAAGTTCTCCGTGGTGCCCGACGAGTCCGCGCGGTGCACGGCCAGGATCGGGGTCGACGGCAGCGTCGCGCTGGGGTTGTCGGCCTTGATGGCCGCGTCGTCCCAGGTCTTGACCGAGCCGTTGAAGATCTTCGCGAGCGTCGCCGGCTTGAGCTGCAGGTCCTTGACGCCGTCGAGGTTGTAGGCGATCGCGATCGGGCCGGTGACCATCGGCAGGTTGAGGGCCGGGCTGCCACCGCAGCGCGCGGTCGACTTCGTGGTCTCGTCGCCGTCCTTGAGGGCGGAGTCCGAGCCGGCAAAGTCGGCGGTGCCGCCGGTGAACGCGGTGATGCCGGCGCCGGAACCGGTGCCCTGGTAGTCAATCTTGGCGCCGGAGCAGGCCTGCTGGTAAGCCTTGATCCACTCGTCCATCGCGTTCTTCTGGGCGGACGAGCCCTGAGAGGTCAGCGAGCCGGTCGCACAGGCAATGCTGCCACCACCGGCGGCGCCGGACGAGCCGGCGGCACCCGGGGTGCTGGGGGTCTCGTTGTCCGAGCCGCACGCGGCGAGCGCGAGCGTCGCGGTGATCGCGATGCCGGCGATGAGGCCGTGCCGCTTGAGGTTCACTGCGGTCCCTTCGTCGGGATGTTCCGTCTTCCGTGACCTGGGGAGGTATGTCGGAAGGCCGACGCAGGTCGTCGACTGCAAGCGACGCTAAGAGCGGCAGGTAACCTTCCCGCCCGGAGAGGGTGAACGCAGGGTGAACAGGTCCAGGGCGACAGGTGACGCCTGGTCGGAGGACAGTTGGCCATTGGGTGAACTGCCCAGCCGAGGTGCACTGTGTCCGTTTTGGGGCGTCAACGTCTAGAGCGTGCGCTGGAAGGAAACATCGTTCGACCAACGGACGAAACCCAGCCGTTGATAGAGCGCGACGGCGCGCGTGTTGCTCTCGTCGACGTACAACATCACCTGGGTGAGGCCGCGGGCGCGAAGGTACCAGAGACCGGCCAGCGTCAGCGCCTTGCCGAGCCCGCCGCCGTGCGCGTCGGGCGACACGCCGAGCACGTAGACCTCGCCGATCGGGTCGTGCGCCTCGTGCCCGTGCACCTTCGTCCAGTGGAAGCCCAGCAGACCGCCGTCCCGCTCCGACTCCGCCAGCAGGAAGCCCTCGGCGTCGAACCACGGCTCCCGCAGTCGCACGTGAAGGTCCTCGAGCGTCCACTTGCCCTGCTCGGGGTGGTCGGCGAAGGCGGCCGCGTTGAGCGCGAGCCAGGCCTCGTCGTCCACGCCGGGCCGGAACGCCCGCAGGCGGACGCCCTCGGGCATGCGCACCTCGTCGAGCGGGGCGAACAGCGAGCGGCGCAGCTGCAGCAGCACCCGGGTGCGGTCGAACCCGAGCCGGATGGCGAGCGCCGACGCCGACGGGTGGTCGCCGTGCGCCCACAGCCGCAGCCGCCCGTCGTTGCGCTCGTCGGCGACCCGCATGGCCTCGGTCACCAGCGCGCGGCCGATGCCGTGGCGGCGGTGCAGCGGGTGCACGACCAGCTCCGCCGCGGCGCCCTCGACGGCGTCGGTGGTGTCGATGTGCGCGTAGCCGACGACCCGGTCGCCCTCATACGCCAGCAGGTGGATCGCCGGCGCCTCGCCGCCGTGGCGCAGGTGCAGCACGACGTGCTCGGACAGCGGCAGCGCGCCGTCGGTGTCACCCGCCGCCTGCATGAGCCGCTCGACCTGAGCGATCTGATCGGGGTCCAGGTGTTCGAAGCGCTGCAGCACGACGTCAATGTAACCGGCGGAGGGCGATCAGACTCTTACCGGCTCCGACTCGTGGAGCGGGCGCGCCGGCGGGACGACGAACTTGTAGCCCACCTGGCGGACGGTGCCGATCATCGACTCGTACTCCGAGCCGAGCTTGGCCCGCAGCCGCCGGACGTGCACGTCGACGGTGCGGGTGCCGCCGAAGTAGTCGTAGCCCCAGACCTCGCGCAGCAGCTGGTCGCGGGTGAACACCCGGCCCGGGTGCTGGGCGAGGAACTTCAGCAGCTCGAACTCCTTGTAGGTGAGGTCGAGCGGGCGTCCCTTGAGCTTCGCCGCGTAGGTGTCGGGGTCGATCGAGAGCTCGCCGGCCTTGATCATGCCGCCGCTCGCCGCGGCCGCCGAGTTGAGCCGGCCGACGGCCAGGCGCAGCCGCGCCTCAATCTCGGCCGGGCCGGCGGTGGCGAGGATGACGTCGTCGAGGCCCCAGTCGGCGTGCAGCGCGACCAGGCCGGCCTCGGTGACGACGGCCAGCAGCGGCACACCGAGCCCAGTGGCGTGCAGCATCCGGCACGTGGCCCGCGCGTCGGCGAGCTCGGTGCGGGCGTCGACGACCACCGCGTCGGGGCTGGGCCCGCTCACCAGCGTGCGCACGTCGCGAGGCGCGGTGCGCACCGTGTGGGGAAGCAGGTCAAGGCCCGGTAGGACCACCTGCCCCGCGGGCGCCGCAGTCAGCAGCAGAATCTCCACGAGTCACCTCCGTCGCCGCGGCGCAGTGTCCCGGCAACACTGACGGGGTTGTGGGTGTATCCCGCACGAGAATATCTGAGTATTCACGTTTTGCTAGCTGCCCGACCGCGGATCGAGACAGTTGGGTGAGCCACACCCCGCCGTTTCCGTCGACATGATATGGGCCCACCCGTGCGGTCCCGGGGTCCCCCCTTCTGGCACGATCGGGGCGTGCCCGCTACCCCGCCCCCCACCGAGGACCACGGCGCCTGGCCCCCGGCCGCCGAGCCGTCGTCCCGCCGCCACCGGGAGGACGACGAGCCGGCGCCCGATGAGCCTGTCCCGTTGCCACCGGTCCGGCGATTCCTGTCGCTCGGCGTCGCCGGGTTCGCGGCCCTCGTCATGATCGGCCTGGTGGTCGGCGCGCAGACCCCCCACGAGTCGTATGCCGTGGTGATCTTCGGCGTGCAGGCGCTGTTCGTCGCTGTGTGGACGGTCGCCAGCCGGCCGCCGGCCCCGCGCGTGGTGGCGACCGTCGGCCTGGCCGTGGCGATCGGCACCGACTTCGCCGCCGTCTGGACCCGCCCGGCGTCGCTCGCGCCGCTGGCCTACGTCACCGCGGCCGGCTTCATCATCGGCGTCGTCGGGCAGCTCACCCGCCCGGCCGGCCGCCAGCGGGTGACCGAGTCGCTCGGGTCGTCACTCCTCGTCACCCTCGGGGTGGTGTCCCTGGCCAGCCTGGTGGTGCTCGGCCGCATCCCGCACGGCACCCAGGCGATCGTGGCCTGCGTCGCCGCGGCCGGGATCGCGCTGTTCATCGCCCGGATCGTCGACGCGATCGTGCCGCTGCCGCGCATCGCGCCCCAGGTGCCGCGGGGCGGCGCCGGTGTGGTGCTCGGCGCGATGGTGGGCACCGCCGCCGCCGGCGCCATCGGCAACTACCTCGAGGGGCTCGATCCCCTGCCGGCCGCGCTGGCCGGCCTGGCCACGGCGATCGTCGCGGTGATGGTCGACCTGTCGGTCGGCTATGCGGACGCGAGCCGGGTGATCGACGGCGACGAGCCGGCCTTCTGGCTCGCCCGGCACATCCAGGGTCCGATCGGCGCGTTCGCGTTCGCGGCGCCGGCGGCCTACGTCGCCAGCTCACTGCTGATCCTGTGACGGGTTGCCACGGTACGAAATCCTGGTGACTGGGTACGGTCGTTCTAGCCGGCCAAGAGCCGAAGGCCGCGGCCCAAATGGAAGAGTCCTACATCTTCGGAAGGGAGCGCCGTGGCGGCGAGTCGAGGGGCCAAGGCCGGCATCGTGCTGGTCGTCCTGGCCATCATCCTGTGCGGCGTGCTCTTCGTGGTGGACCGCATCGCGGCCTCGGCGGCGGAGGACCGCATCACCGAGGAGACGCGCAACCAGCTGGCCGCCAACGAGGTGACGTACCAGGGTGGCCCCAAGGTGGACGTGACCGGGTTCCCCTTCCTGACGCAGGTCGTCGCCGGCGAGTACAAGAAGATCACGATCTTCCTCGACCAGCCGAAGATCCAGAACGTCAAACTGAACGACCTCACCGTCGAGGCGCGGTCGGTGCGGGCCGACGCCCGCGACCTGATCAACGGCAGCGGTGACGTCACCGCCGGAGTCGTCGTCGGCACGGCGTCGATGAGCTGGGAGAACGTGCGGCCGCTGCTGGAGCTCGCCGGTCTGCCGTCCCAGATCGACCCGTCGCAGGTGGACCTGAAGGTCGTCAACAACAAGATCGAGATTCGGATTCCGCTGCAGTACCAGGGATTCACCATCACCCTGCTGGCGCGCGGCAGCATGGTCGTCGAGACCGGCAAGGTGCGGCTCAAGCTGGAGTCGGTGACGTCGGAGGAGGGCAACCTGCCGCCGGTGGTCAACAACTTCATCAAGGCCAACCAGGGCCGCCTGCAGGTCGCACTGCGCCTGCCGGGCCTCCCCTACAACCTCGTCATCAACAATGTCCAGAGCACGGACGCGGGACTTCAGGTCACCGCCTCGGCGGAAAACGTCAAGCTGACCGGACAGTGACCTGGCGGACGCTGGGCCGACCCGCCCGGCGATGCTAGGCTGCCAGACCATGAGCATGCTGCTCACTCGACGGCGCGCGGTCGACCTGTGCCGCGTGGCCACCTGTCTGTGTTGCCGCTCCTGATGGTGCGGCTGCTCAGCGTGCTCTCATAACGGCTCGAGGCAGCGGCGCCCCAGACCGATGGGTTTGGGCCGTGCATTTTCTCTTCTCGCCGGCAACGCAGACCCATCGCCGAAACCGTGATCCGTCCCCTCGGGTCGCGCGCGGCGTGGTGCACACCCCGACCCGTGTGTCGACTCGACCCACCCCAAAACGTCCCTGGGAGAGAGAACACTCATGAGTCGCGAGTCCGCCCTGGTCACGGCCGACTGGGCCGAGCAGAACGTCGGCACCGACAACGTCGTCTTCGTCGAGGTCGACGAGGACACCTCCGCCTACGACGGCGGCCACATCCCCGGCGCCGTCAAGATCAACTGGAAGACCGAGCTGCAGGACCAGGTCCGCCGGGACTTCGTCAACAAGGAGCAGTTCGAGGCGCTGCTGTCCAGCAAGGGCATCGGCAACGACGACACCGTCATCCTCTACGGCGGCAACAACAACTGGTTCGCGGCGTACGCGTACTGGTACTTCAAGCTCTACGGCCACGGCGACGTCAAGCTGCTCGACGGCGGCCGCAAGAAGTGGGAGCTCGACGCCCGTCCGCTGAACAAGGACGACGTCACCCGCCCGGCCACCACCTACGTCGCCGCCCACGACCAGGACCTGTCGATCCGCGCCTTCCGCGACGACGCCGTCAAGGCGATCGGCGTGGCCAACCTGGTCGACGTCCGCTCCCCCGACGAGTACGCGGGCCGCCTCCTCGCGCCGGCGCACCTCCCGCAGGAGCAGGCGCAGCGCCCCGGCCACATCCCGACCGCGGTGTCGGTGCCGTGGAGCAAGGCCGCGAACGAGGACGGCACGTTCAAGTCCGACGACGAGCTGCGCTCGATCTACGCCGCCGCCGGCCTCGACGACAGCAAGGCGACCATCGCGTACTGCCGGATCGGCGAGCGCTCCTCGCACTCCTGGTTCGTGCTGAAGGAGATTCTCGGCCACAGCGACGTGCGCAACTACGACGGCTCCTGGACCGAGTACGGCTCGCTGGTCGGCGTGCCCGTCGCGGTCGGCGACGAGCCCGGCCAGGCCTGAGAGGGGATCGGATCATGAGCACTGTTGACAGCTGCGGCGCGCCCGAGCAGAGCGCGCCCATCCCGGCGAGCGTGGACGTGGAGAAGGAGACGGTGATCACCGGCGTGGTGAGCTCCGGCGAGGGCCCCGTCGGCGGCGCCTACGTCCGCCTGCTCGACTCCACCGGCGAGTTCACGGCCGAGGTCGTCACCTCGCCGGCCGGCCAGTTCCGCTTCTTCGCCGCCCCGGGCACCTGGACGCTGCGCGCCCTGTCCCGCCAGGGCAACGGTGACGCCACGCTGGCCGCCGACCGCGGCATCAACGAGGTCGCCGTCTCGGTCGGCTGAGACCCTACCGGTAAACGGGACGCCGCTCGCCGGGCCCAACCCCGGCGGGCGGCGTCGCGCGTCTCAACTGGCAGGATGGCGGCCGTGAAGCGTCGCTGGATCATCGCCGGTACCGCCGCGTGGGCCCTCGTCATCGGCGGGCTCGCTTACTTCTCGTACCGGTACGATTCGCCCACGGCTCGCGACCAGACCACGATCGCCGAAGCCCTGCCGACGCTTGATACAGCGCTGGGGTCGGTCTATGCGGCCCTCGATCCGGCGTCGTCCGTGGCGGTGCTGTCGGGGTACACGCGCACGGACCAGAGCTGCCGGGTGACCTCGGCCCGCGAGGGCACCCGGTTCGAGCGGATCCTCATGGTGTACGTCAAGAGCAGCGAAGAGGGCCCCACCATCGACCGGGTCAAGTCCGCGCTCCCGGCTTCGTACAAGGCCTCGGTCAGCCACACGCTCACCACGCACACGCTGAGCGCCGATGCCGGCAACTTCGTCCTCCTGCGGGGCGGCATGGTGGCCGCGGGCCAGCTCCGGTTCACGGCGGACACGGGCTGCCGGGTGCAGGACGCCCCGGTCGTGGAGGCGACCCCGCAGTCCGAGAAGGCCAACCGCGCCCCGGTCCAGGCGGTGCTGGACACGCTGGGCAAGCCCGCGTCGTCCTGGCAGACCCACCGCCTGACCTGCCCGTCGGGCGGCACGCTGTGGACGGTGGAGGCGAAGGCCCCGGTCACGGACGACACGAAGGCCCGCACGACGGTCCCGCCGTCGGCGGTGGTACTGGACACCGAGAAGCTCTTCGCCTACCGGGCCGGCGAGGCAGGCGCGTCCCTCCGCAAGGACACCGACTCGTTGACCATCACGTCGACGGCCGGCTGCTGACGCCGCGGTTTGCGGGACAAATCGCCCAAACTGGCGATCGGTCGGCCACCTGCTCCGCCCGCGCCATGATCAAGGGAAACTTCTGGCTGCCAGAACGACCAGGAGCTTCCCTGGATCACGAGACGGCCCAGCGCGCACACGGCCCAGCGGCCGCGGACGCGGGCACCGCCGGCACAGGCACCGCCGACACGGGCATGTCGCCGCAACAAATCGCCGAAACGGCTCCCGCTCAACCGGCCCGCCGACCACGCCATGATCCATGGAGACTTCTGGCTGTCATGGCGACCAGAAGTCTCCATCGATCATGGAACGGGGCTCGACCCACAACGCTCTGGCGGCGGAACTCTCCGGGCCACCCGCCATCGACGCCACGGCCGGCCAGCACCACCGCCGGCCGGCGCGACAACCGGCCAGCACCACAAAATTGGCCGGCGCCACGGACCGGCCGGCGCCACGGACCGGCCAATGCCACAGCCGGCCAGCGCCACAGAGCAGCGCCGTGGGTTGCGACCGACCACGCCCCGGTCACCGAGCTCGGAGTCGGCTCCCCCCGGCCGTGACCGGCGACCCGGCCCGTGACCGGCGACCCGGCCCGTGACCGGCGACCCGGCCCGTGACCGGCGACCCGGGCGGTGAGCGGCGGCCCGGGCGGTGAGCTACGAGGCGCGGAGGCGCTTCAGGGCGCCGCGGACCAGGTCGGGCTTTGTCGTGTACCAGAACGGGGGGAGGGACGCGCGCAAGTATGCCCCGTAGGAGCGGGCCGTCTCCAGGCGCGAGTCGAGCACCGCCACCACGCCCTTGTCCGTGTTCGCGCGGATCAGCCGGCCCACGCCCTGGGCCAGGCGGACCGCGGCGATCGGGACGCTGATCGCGGCGAAGCCCGAGCCGCCCGAGGCGTCGACGGCGGCGGAGCGGGCGGCGGCGAGGGGCTCGTCGGGGCGCGGGAACGGGAGGCGGTCGATGATGACCAGCTGGCAGGCGTCGCCCGGGACGTCGACGCCCTGCCAGAGGGACATCACGCCGAGCAGGCAGCTGTTGCGGTCCTCGCGGAACTTGCGGACCAGGATGGGCAGCGCCTCCTCGCCCTGCAGCAGGATCTTGATGCCGGGGGTGCGGGCGCGCAGGACCTCGGCGGCGCGCTCGGCCGCGCGGCGGGAGGAGAACAGGCCCAGCGCGCGGCCGCCCAGGGCCTCCACCAGCTCGACCATCTCGTTGGCGGTCGCGTCGGGCAGGCCGGAGGTCTGCGGGCGGGGCAGGTGGGCGGCGACGTAGAGGATGCCCTGCTTCGCGTAGTCGAACGGGGAGCCGACGTCGAGCGAGTTCCAGGTCAGCTCGTCGCGGGCGGCGTCGGCGCGGATGACCGCCTCGCGCGCCGCGTCGGCCGGGGAGCCGGGGGCCGCCGGGGACGCGGGCGGGGCGACCGGCAGGCCGAGGGAGCGGGCCACGGTGTCGAACTGGCCGCCCAGCGCCAGGGTGGCCGACGTGGCCACGACCGTCCGCTCGTGGAACAGGTGCACGTTGAGCGTGCCGGCCACCGACAGCGGCGCGATGACGACGGCGCGGCGGCCGCGGTCGTCGCGCTCGATCCAGGTGACGTCGTGGTCGGCGTTGGCGAGCATGCGCTGGGCGACCTTGGTCAGGTCGGTGATCATCGTCTTGGCCTGCTGCTTGCGGACCGGGTCGGCGTCGTCGGCCTTGACCTCGCCGATCGCGTCGAGGGCCTTGCGGCCGCCGGCGTCGAGCAGCGTCAGGGCCTCGGCGAGCGGGGTGGGCAGCGCGCCCGTGATCCGGCCGGCTGGGGCGTCGGCCAGGGCGACCGTGAGCGCGTCGCCCGCCTCCATCAGGCGGTCGGCCACGTCGTCGTCGACGTAGGACCGGCAGCGCCGGGCCGAGCGCTCCAGCAGGTCGGGCGTCAGCTCGGCCTGGGAGGCGGAGCTGACCCGGTCGGCCAGCTCGTGCGCCTCGTCGACGACCAGCAGCTCGTGCGGCGGGATGATCTGCCGGCCGGTGAGCATGTCGACGGCGAGCAGGCTGTGGTTGGTCACCACGACGTCGACCTCGCGGGCGCGCGCCCGGGACGCCTCGGCGAAGCACTCCGCGCCGTAGGGACAGCGCTGCGCGCCGACGCACTCGCGGGCCGGCATCGAGACCATCTTCCACGCCGAGTCGTCGACGCCCGGGTCGAGCTCGTCGCGGTCGCCGGTCTCGGTCTCCATCGCCCAGTCGCGCAGCCGGTCGATCTGCTTGCCGAGCCGGCCGGCCTCGCCGAGCCACTTGGTCTGCTTCGACTCCCCCACGTCGAACAGCGCGTCGTCGGGCTCGTCGGCCGAGGTGCCCTCCAGCCGGGCCAGGCACAGGTAGTGGTGGCGGCCCTTGAGCACGGCGAACGTCGGCTTGCGCCGCAGCAGCGGCTCGACCGCCTCGGCCAGCCGCGGCAGGTCGTGGTCGACCAGCTGGGACTGCAGCGCCAGCGTGGCGGTCGACACCACCACCGGCCCCTTCACCAGCAGCGACGGCACCAGATAGGCCAGGGACTTGCCGGTGCCCGTGCCGGCCTGCACCAGCAGGTGCTCCTCCCGGTCGACGGCGGTGGCGATGGCCTCGGCCATCGCGTGCTGCCCGGGCCGCTCGGCGCCGCCGGGCACCGCGCCGACGGCCGCGGCGAGAAGGTCGGAGACGGAGGCTTTCACGTCAACGCACGCTACCCGCTCCGTACGACAGAATTCCCACATGACCCAGGTGCGCGTCGTCTACCGCAAGTTCGACGGATCCCTCCACTGGAACTACGAGACGAGACTCCTCGGCGAGGACGACCACGGCATCTGGGTCGGCGCCGACAGCGGCACGATCGTCCACCGTGGACCGACGCGCACCGGCCCGGTGGAAGGCCCCCACGTGCTGCTCTTCCCGCGGCAGAGCTGGTGGACGGCCTGCTTCAACGCCGCGCCCCACCGCACCGAGATCTACTGCGACATCACCACCGTGCCGCACTGGCTCGGCGAGACCGAGGTCACCGCGATCGATCTCGACCTCGACGTACGGCGGAGAAGAGCCGGCGCCGTGGAGCTGCTGGACGAGGACGAGTTCGCCGCCCACCAGGTGAAGTACTCGTACCCGCCCGACGTCGTGGCCGAGGCCGAGGCCAGCGCCGCCTGGCTCTTCGAGAACGTGCGCGACCGCAACGAACCCTTCGGCTCGAAGTACCACGAATGGCTAGAACTCGTCGTCTAGCCCCGTGAGCTTCGCGGGGTTGAGCTGGTTGTAGACCCCCGTCACCAAACCGGAAGGGCTGATCGCGAGGCTGGACACCGCGTAGCCGTCGCCCATCCGCATCACGATCCCCAGGTCGCCGTTGACCAGCGCGGGCATCACCTCGTAGCCGAGTCGGCGCGCCTGCCGGTACAGGCCGAGCACGAACCGGCCCACCTGCAGCGCGCCCTCGACGGGCCGCCTCGCCGCCGGGCCGATCCCGCCGCCGTCACCGATCGCGACGACGTCGGGCGCGAGCACCTTGAGCAGCGCGTCGAGGTCGCCCCCGGCGGCGGCCGCGGTGAACGCGGCGAACACCTCCGCCTGACGAGCGCGGGAGGTGGTGTGGCGGTGTTCGCCGGCCGCGACGGCTCGACGCGCGCGGGACGCCAATTGCCTGGCGTTCTCAGCGGTGGTACCGAGGGTGCCCGCCACCTCGCCGAACGGCACCGCGAACACGTCGTGCAGCACGAACGCCACCCGCTGCTCCGGGCTGAGCGTGTCGAGGATCAGCAACAGCGCGAGGCTCACGCTCTCGCTCAGCGCGACCGACTCGCCGGGATCGGCACCCTGGTCGGGCAGGCGCTCCACGATCGGCTCGGGCAGCCACTGCCCCACGTACGCCTCGCGCCGCACCCGCGCGGACCGCAGCAGGTCGAGGCAGAGCCGCCCGGTCACCGTGGTCAGCCAGGCCCGCAGGTCGACGATCTGGCCCTGGTCCGCGGCCGCATACCGCAGCCAGGCCTCCTGCACCACGTCCTCGGCATCGGCCCGGCTGCCCAGCATCCGGTACGCGACCCCGAACAGGTGGCCGCGATGCGCGCTGAACGCGTCAGTCACGGGGTCAATTCAACCAGCGTTTGTCCGTCGGGCGATATGTACGTTAAGTACGATTTGCGAATGAGCAATGGACTGGCCACGGTCGCCGGCGGCCTCGTCGGTCTCGCGGCGCTGGGCGCGCTCGGTGCCGCCACCGCGGCGCGCGCCCGCCGGGGGAAGCCCTACCTCGCGCGCGGCCTCTACGTGGCGATCGACGGCCCGGTCGACCCGGCGGTCGCCGCGGCCCGGGCCGGCTACGCCGGGGTCGAGGTCGGCGTCCGGCTCGTCGCCGGCGAGCTGCGGCTGACCTGCGCGATGCCGCCCGGCGAGGAGCCGCCGACGTTCGAGCAGGCGGTGCTGACGCCGCTGGCCAACCGGGTCGCCGGCAACGCGCTCGGGCGCGTGCACCCACGCCGGGCCGAGCCGTTCCTGCTGCTGGTCCGCTCGGAGACGGGCTCGCCGTACGAGGTGCTGGCCCGGCTCCTGCGCCCACACGGTGCGATCCTCACCACATTTCTGGGCGGCCGCGTGATCCCGGGCGCGATCACCGTTCTGCTCACCGGGCCGCACTGGTCGCGGGCCGACCTGCTCGGCGCCTACGAGCGGCACGCCTTCCTGGAGGGGCGCTTCAGCGACCTGGAGCCGGGCGGGCTGCCCGTCACGGTCGCGCCGATGGTGAGCGACGCGCTCGCGTCCCGGCTGCGGTACGACCCGCACGAGGAGTGGCCGGAGTTCCCGGCCGAGGCCCGGCACATCGTGCGCTCCCTGGTCAGAGCCGCACACGGCGACGGCCGGCGGGTGCGGTTCGTCGATGTGCCGGAGTCGCCCCGCCGGGTCCGCACGGCGTTCTGGCGGGAACTGCAGGCGGCCGAGGCCGACCTGATCGGCAGCCGGCACCGGGTGGCGCTCGCGCGGTTCCTGCGCCGGCCCGTCCGGCGCGAGTTCAAACACCGCGCGGAAACGATGCGATACGCGCCGGAGCGGCTAACCAGCCAAAGGTGAACCCCAGGTAAACGCGACATGAACGGCCTGCTGGCGGGGGCTGGCGCCTCGGCGTCGATCTAGGCTTACCCCTACGATTCACCCAGCCGGGGGATGCCCGGCTCCCCCGTTACCGACGATCGAGGTCCTGCTGTGCGGTTGAGGCTTCGTCCCAGCGACGATTCGTTCTACGAGTTCTTCAGCCGTGCGGCCGCGAACCTCGTGAAGGGCACGGACCTGCTCTCCGAGCTGGCTCTGCCGGGCGTCGACGTGCAGTCGGTGAGCGAACGCCTCGTCGAGGTCGAGCACGACAGCGACGCGATCACGCACGAGCTGTACAAGAAGATCAACTCAAGCTTCATCACCCCGTTCGACCGCGAGGACATCTACCGGCTCGGGTCGCTGCTCGACGACGTGATGGACCACCTGGAGGCGGTGGGGAGCCTCCTGTACCTCTACGGCCTCACCAAGCTGCCCACGCTCCCCCGCGAGATCCACGAGATCGTCAAGGTGCTCGACCAGCAGTCCCGCCTCACCGCCGAGGCCATGCCCCGGCTCAAGACCATGAAGGGTCTCGAGGAGTACTGGGTCGAGTGCAACCGGCTCGAGAACGAGGGTGACAGCGCCTACCGGATGGCCCTCGTGCGGCTGTTCTCCGGCGAGTACGACGCGTTGACCGTGCTCAAGATGAAGGAGGTCGTCGACGAGCTGGAGGCGGCCTGCGACGCCTTCGAGCACGTGGCGAACACGGTCGAGACGATCGTGGTCAAGGAGTCCTAGCCATCGACGCGCAGCTCGTCGCGGTCGTCGCCGTCATCGTGGTGGCGCTGGCCTTCGACTACACGAATGGTTTTCACGACGCCGCGAACGCCATCGCCACCTCGGTGTCGACGCGCGCCCTCACTCCGCGGGCCGGCCTGCTCATGGCCGCGGTCGGCAACTTCGTCGGCGCCCACCTGGGCGGTCACGTCGCCAAGACGGTCGGCAGCGGCATCGTCGACCTCCCGGCCGGCCTGTCGAGCCTGGGCGTGGTCTTCGCCGGCGTCATCGGGGCGATCGCCTGGAATTTGATCACGTGGTACTTCGGGATCCCCTCATCCTCGTCCCACGCCCTCTTCGGCGGCCTGGTCGGCGCCACCCTCGGCGCCGTCTGGCTGGGCCACGACGGCAAGGTGCTCTGGGGCGGCATCCTGGAGAAGGTCATCATCCCGATGGTCGCCTCGCCCCTGGTGGGCTTCCTGCTGGGCGGCATCGTGATGCTCGCCATCATGTGGATCTTCCGCCGCGGCCAGCCGCGCAAGCTGACCCGCGGCTTCCGCCTGGCCCAGACGGTCTCCGCCGCCGCGATGTCGGTCGGCCACGGCATGCAGGACGCCGCGAAGACGATGGGCATCGTGGTCCTGGCCCTGTACGCGGGCGGCTACCAGGACAACACCACGCACATCCCGGAGTGGGTCTTCCTGGCCTCGTCCACGGTGCTGGCCCTGGGCACGTACGCGGGCGGCTGGCGCATCATCCGCACCCTCGGCCGCAAGGTGATCGACCTGGACCCGCCGCAGGGCTTCGCGGCCGAGACGGTGGCCGCGGGCGTCCTGTTCACGACGTCGCAGCTGGGCCTGCCGATCTCGACGACCCACACGATCACGTCCGCCATCATGGGCGTGGGCGCGACGAAACGCCTGTCGGCGGTCCGCTGGAACGTGGCGGGCAACATCGTGACCGCATGGGTCCTGACCTTCCCGGCCGCGGCGCTGATCGCGGTGTTGTCCTACCTGGCGGTCCGCCCCCTGTTCTGAGTCGACCTTGGAAGTTTTCGGTCGCCCCGGCGACGGGAATCTTCCAAGGTCAACGCGACCGCCCGGCCCCCGCTAGTCGGAGGAGACGATCACGGCGTCGGG
>NZ_BMPI01000061.1:63660-71724 GCF_014647515.1 Dactylosporangium sucinum
TGGGGGTTCCCTTCGGTGCTGGACCAGGTGGCGGATGCCCGTGTTCAGGACCGCCACCAGCGGGACCGCCACCAGCGCGCCGATGATGCCCGCCAGCACCACGCCGGCCGAGATGGCCACGATCACGGCCAGCGGGTGGACCGACACCGCCCGGCCCATGATCAGGGGCTGCAGGACGTGGCCCTCCAGTTGCTGGACCGCGATCACGCCGATCAGGACCACCAGGGCCGTGATCGGGCCCTCGTCCACCAGGGCCACCAGGACCGCCACGGCGCCGGACAGGGTCGCGCCCACGATCGGGACGAAGGCGCCCAGGAAGACCAGGGTGCCGAGCGGGAACCAGAAGTCCACGTTCAGGATCAGCAGGAGCAGGCCGATGCCCAGGGCGTCGATGAAGGCCACCAGCACCGTCGCCCGGACGTAGGCGACCAGCGTGTGCCAGGCCGCCTCGCCCGCGCGGCGGATCGGGTCGCGGGCCGGGCCGGGCAGGACGCCCGTCAGGAAGTGCCAGATGCGCTTGCCGTCGCGCATGAAGAAGAACGTCACGAACAGGATCAGGAACAGCAGCGCGAGGAACTCGATGGTGGCCGTGGCCGTCGAGACCGCGCTGTCGGTCAGCGTGCCGCGGTTGTCGCTGAGCCACTTCGACGCGGCGTCGAAGGTGGCGTCGAGCTGGCGGCCGCTCAGGTGCAGCGGGCCCGTCGTGAGCCAGGTCTGGATCTGCTGCACGCCGGCCGACGCCTTGTCGGACAGGGCCGGGAAGCCGTCGACGAACTCGCTGACGACCAGGGTCAGCACGCCCGCGACCGCGGCCAGGCCGGTGATGAGGACCAGGAACGCGGCCAGGGACGGCGGCAGCTTCACCCGCCGGCTCAGCACGCCCATCATCGGCGCGAGCAGGGCCGACAGGAGCAGCGCGATGCTCAGCGGGATCAGGACGGTCTTCAGGCGGCCGACCAGCCACAGCAGCACCGCGGCCGCCGCCACCAGCACGAGCAGCCGCCACGACCAGGCGGCGGCGATGCGCAGGCCGTGCGGCACCTCGGCGTCGTCGCGGCTCATTGTCGACGGGTGGCCGGGCGCCAGCTCGGCCTCCATCTCCTCGATCACCGGGTCCGGGTCCGGCTCGGGCTCGACGATCGCGGCCTCCCGCTGGGCTCGGGCGGTCTCCACCCGCTGGAGATAGGCGCGGCGCAGATTGGCGCGCACCTGATCGAACCGGCCCACGAAACGAACCTCCCCCGACGGCAGCTGACACCTCACCGTAGTCCGGGTCGAGCGGCAATGGCACGCATCGAGGCGGTAGCGTCGCAAGCGTGACAGCACAGCCCGCCACCACCCCGCCCGCCCACGACCTCGACGGCGGCCTGCCGATCCGCCTGCTCCACGACCGGGTGCTCGTCCGGCTCGAGGGTGCGGAGGGCGAGCGCCGGCACGCCTCGGGCATCGTGATCCCGGCGACGGCTTCGGTCGGGCGCCGGCTGTCGTGGGCCACGGCCGTCGGCGTCGGGCCCAACGTGCGGTCCATCGTGGCGGGCGACCGGGTGCTGTTCGACCCCGAGGACCGCTCCGAGGTCGAGCTGCAGGGCCGCGACTACGTGCTGCTGCGCGAGCGCGACGTGCACGCGGTCGCGGCCCGGCGGGTCGAGCCCGACTCGACGGGCCTCTACCTGTAGTAGACGGGCATCGGCGGGGGCTGCGGCGGAGCCAGCACGACCGGCACGGGCACGACCGGGGTCGGCGGGGCGTCGAGCACGCGCACCACGCCGTCCGGGAAGGTGATGTGGTACTGCGAGCCGTCCCACACCGCCCGCGGAGCCTGCGGATCCCGCCCGACGAAGACCTGGCGGTAGGCCTGCAGCGCCTGCAGCAGCCGGAGCTCCTCCACCAGCGCCTCCTGCCGGCGCCTCGGCTCCTTGTCGAGCCCTCTTCGCAGCCCGTCGCGCAGCAACGCCAGCCGCGTCGCGTCGAACTGGAACGCCTTCATCGCCTTGTCGCCTGCGTCGCCGGCCACCCGGCGGGCCCAGCGTCGGGCCGCCAGCCGCCGCCCGAGCGTGCCGAGCGCGGCGACCTCCGGCGGCGAGAACCACCCGGCCCGCGCATACTCGCCGAGCACGCGCTCGGTCATCCGGCCCTCGTGGGCGCGCAGCCACAGGGCGAAGCCGACCATGCAGAGGAAGATCGGCATCATCACCGCGAAGTAGCCGTACAGCAGCACCCACGCGCTGGCCGTGGCGGTCACCGACATCAGGTTCCAGGCGCCGTGGAGCATCATCGCGAGCAGCAGGCCGGCGACCGGGGCCAGGAAGCGCACGGTCCGGTTCGAGGTGCGCGAGGCGATGCCGAGGCCGATGCCGGTCATCGACGTGAAGAGCGGGTGGGCGAAGCCGGTCATCAGGATGCGCACGATGAAGATGCCGACCAGCACCGCCGCGCCGGAGACCGGCCCGTTCTTCTCGGCGGTGTCGGCGTAGCCCTTGAACCCGAGGTACAGGATGTTCTCCACCATGGCGAAGCCGGTCGCCGACAGTCCACAGTAGACGATGCCGTCGATGATGCCGGAGTACGCGCGGGGGCGGCGCCAGAACAGCAGGATCGGCCCGAGCGCCTTCATGCTCTCCTCGATGAACGGCGCCACCAGGACGGCCACGAGCGCGTCGGACAGGCCCGCGCGATCGGCGAGATAGCTGCTGGTGGTGTTGACCACGAGCGCCACCCCGGTCGCGACGCAGGCACCCCAGCCGAAGACGAAGACGAGGTACTTCACCGGCTCCGGCTCGTACCGATCGAGCCACAGGAAGCAGAAGACGAGCACGGGCACCGGGATGACCGCGGCCCCGACGCCGATGACGAGCGCCGTCCAGCCCCCGCTGAACCCGAAGAACGCGAGCACGGCCACGCCGCACGCGGCGATGAACCCCATGACCAGGATGAGCGTCCACAGCCGCCGCCGGTCGGACCGCTTGGCCGGCGGGGCGGCGGCGAGGGCGAGCGCGGCGGTCGCGTACGCCTGCTCGTTGGTCACCGGCTCCGCGGCCTCGGTCACGTTCGGCACGGCGGAGGTCGCGGCCTCGGCGGTCGGCGCCCAGTTGCCGGGAGCGCCGGGCACCGCGGGCAGCGCGGCCGGCCATCCGGACGGCGCCGCGGAACTCCGGGACGAGGCGCCGGGGTCGGTGAGGCCCGCGGGCGAGGAGAAGGGCGAGTGCCCGGGCGCCCCGGGCGGCGCGGGCCGAGCCCACGGCGACCCGCCGGGCTGCGCGGGCGGCCCGGAAGGTGAGGGCGGCCCGGAAGGCGCGGACGAGGCGGTGGGCGAGGCCCAGGTGGAAGCGGCCGGCGGCACGGACCCGTTGCCGGGCGCGGCGGCCGACGGCTGGGTCGGCGACACCCACGGCGCGGCCGGGGCCCACGGCGCGGGCGCCGTCGGCTGGCCGCCCGAGGACCCGGCGGAGGGCGCCGGCGGCTGGTCGTCCGCGGACCCGGCGGAGGGCGCCGGCGGCTGGTCGTCCGCGGACCCGGCGGAGGGCGCCGGCGGCTGGTCGTCCGCGGGCCCGGCGGAACCCGAAGCGGAGCCCGCAGCGGCGGTCAGCCGCGCGGCTGGATCCGGAGGCGGTGACTGGCCCGTCGCGGGCCCGGCCGGTGGGTCGGACGGCGTCCCATTCGGCGGGAGTTCGCTCATGGGCCAACTCTATCCGCGCTATCGTCACCGGAGGTCATGAGTGCCAGCGCCAAGCCCCGGCTCGCTGGCCGGCAACCCTCGCGTTCGCGGCGGGGTGCCCCGGGTGATGACCCGGCCCGTCGCGCGGTGTGGCGGGCAAGCGCGAGCGGAAGGCCATGCCTCCATGTCCATTGTCCTGTCCCCCGGCGACGTCAAGCTCCGTGACGGTCGCAGCGTCGACTTCGCCAACCTCGACATCGCCGCGACCGCCCCCTGCCTGCGGGTCGTCGCCGACGCCGTCGCCGAGCTGCTGCCCTTCTACGGGTCGGTCCACCGCGGCGCGGGGGCGCTGTCCGAGCGGTGCACCAGGGAGTACGAGCAGGCTCGCGAGACCGTCGCCGACCTGCTCGGGTGCGGCGCCGGGGACACCGTCGTCTTCACGCGCAACACCACTGACGCGTTCAACCTGCTCGCGCGGGCGCTGCCGGCGGGCACGACCGTCGTCACGTTCGACACCGAACACCACGCCAACCTGCTGCCCTGGGCCGACGTGGTGCGGCTGCCGGCGCCCCGGTCGGCCGAGGAGGCGGTGGCGTCGCTCACGCGCTGCCTGTACAACACGGGGAAAAGCACGCTGGTCAGCGTCACGGCGGCCAGCAATGTGACCGGGGAGCTGTGGCCGGTCGCGCGGCTCGCGGCCGTCGCGCACCGGTTCGGGGCCCGGATCGCGGTCGACGCGGCCCAGCTCGCCCCGCACGCGCCGGTCTCGCTGGCCGAGCTGGGCGCGGACTACGTGGCGTTCTCCGGCCACAAGATCTACGCGCCGTTCGGGGCCGGCGTGCTGGTCGGGCGGGCGGACTGGCTGGACGCCGCCGAGCCGTACCTCGCCGGTGGGGGCGCCAGCGCCAACGTTGCCGCCGACGGCACCGTGCGCTGGGCGACCGGCCCGGCCCGGCACGAGGCCGGCACGCCGAACCTGCTCGGCGCGGTCGCCCTGGCCACCGCGCTGCGTGCCCTGCACGACGCCGACACACACGAGCAGGCCCTGGTGAACCGCCTGCGGGCCGGCCTGGCCGGGCTGCCGCACGTCGAGGAGCTGCGGCTGTTCGGGCCGGAGGCGCCGCGGGTCGGCATCGTGTCGTTCGCGGTCGCGGGCGAGGACCCGGGTGAGCTGGCCGTGCGGCTGGGCCGCGACCACGGCATCGGGGTGCGCACCGGGCTGTTCTGCGCACACCCGCTGACCCGCCGGCTGCTCGCCGAGGCGGCGACCCGGCTGGGCGCCGTCGACGTCCCCACCCAGGCGGTGCGCGCCAGCCTCGGCCTGGGCACCACGGCGGAGCACGTGGACCGCCTGCTCGCGGCCCTCGATCGGTAGCCGCCGGAATAGGTGCTCCGGCCAGGAAGATCGCGTGGCAGCCCGGGCAAGCTTCCCGGACACCGCACCAAGGCCTGTCGCACAACCGGGGTCGGAAGCCCCGGTGCTGGAACAGGCCTCAGCGGGCCAGGAGGTCGCCCAGGTCGTCGAGGCGGTCGAGGACCGCGGACGGGGTCAGGTCGGCCGCCGTGAGCCGGCCGGCCTCGACCTCGTCCCAGGTCAGCGGGGCGCTCACGGTCGGCCGGGCGCCCGCTCGCAGCGAGTAGGGCGCGACCGTCGTCTTGAAGGCGTTGTTCTGGCTCCAGTCGATGAAGACCTTGCCCGGGCGCAGCTGCTTGGCCATCTTCGACACGATCAGGCCGGCGTGGGCCCGGGCCAGCTCGTCGGCGACCGCCTTGGCGTAGGCGCTGATCTCGTCGGCCGTCTCGTCGCCGGGCAGCGGCACGACCAGCTGCATGCCCTTCTTGCCGGACGTCTTCGGGCAGCCCGACAGGCCGTCGGCGGCGAGCCGCTCGCGCAGCAGCAGGGCCACCTCGTAGCACTCCGGCAGGCCGGCCGGCGGGCCCGGGTCGAGGTCGACCACGAGCTGGTCGGGGTCGAGGGCGCGGCCGTCGTCGTCGACCCGCCACTGCGGGGTGTGCAGCTCGAGCGCGGCCAGGTTGGCCAGCCAGACGACCGCGGCGAGCTCCTCGACCAGGATGAAGTCGATCTTCTCGCGGCTCTTGGTCGAGCCGGGGACCGGCAGGCGGACCGTGCGGATCCAGTCGGGGGTGCCGGCCGGGGCGTTCTTCTCGAAGAAGCTGTTGCCGTCGACGCCGTTGGGGTACCGCGTGCGGGTCAGCGGCCGGCCGGCGAGGTGGGTCAGCAGGGTCGGACCCACGCGGGTGTAGTAGTCGATCACCTCGGCCTTGGTGAAGCCGACCTGGGGATACAGCACCTTGTCCAGGTTGCTGATCTCCAGCTGCCGGCCCTCGACCTCGACGCGCAGCCGGTCAGGCATCGCTCACCTCCGCCGGGGACAGGTCGGGACGGATGCGCAGGAAGCGGGGGAAGCGCAGGCGGCCGTCGCGGGTGCGGTGGCTGTACTTGACCTCGACCACCAGGTGCGGCGCGACCCAGACGGCGCCGCGGGCGTCCTCGCGCGGGACCGTGTCGCCGAACGGCGAGCCCCCGGCGGCGAGCGGCTGCAGGGCGCTGAGCAGCGCCTTCTCCGACTCACCGGAGATGCCGCCGCCGACCCGGCCGCGGTAGGCCAGGCCCTCACCGCTCGGGACGCCGACCAGCAGGGCGCCCAACGCGCGCTTGCCGGGCCGCCAGCCCCCGACGACGAACTCGGCGCTCTGCTCCAGCTTCACCTTCACCCAGTCCGGCGTCCGGATCCCCGGGTGGTACAGCGAGCTCGTCCGCTTCGCGACCACCCCCTCCAGCCGGTTCTCCCGCGACGCGGCCACCGTCGCCGGGCCGTCGTCGAACGACGGGGGCACGACGGCGCGCACGCCCAGGGTGAGGCTTTCGAGGCGATTTCTGCGCAGATGGTACGGCCGGTGCACCAGCTCCTCACCATTGATCTTCAGTGCGTCGAAGACCAGGTAGGTCACCGGCACCGCGGCGGCGAGCCGGGCCGCGCGGTAGGGGTCGCGCACGTGCATCCGCTCGGCCAGCACCTGGAACGACGGCTGGCCCGCCTCGTCCATGGCGACGACCTCGCCGTCGAGCACGGTGTCGTCGAGCCCGCGCCCGATCCCGGCGAGCTCCGGATAGGCGGCGGTGACCTCGGCCCCGCTGCGCGCGTAGAACCGGGTCGCTCCCCCGCTGATCACCGCGATCGCGCGGATCCCGTCCCACTTGAACTCGAACGCCCAGCCCGGCCCGGACGGCAGCACGCCGGCCGAGGCGAGCATCGGCGCCGGCGGACCCCCCATGTCCACACCATAGTTCGCCTGCGAGTTCCTCGCGTCCGCGTCGAAACGATGCAATTCTGTTGGTGGAAGGTCGACAAGCTGCGGAAAGGGATTACCGATGCGCGCGATCTGGAAGGGCGCGGTCTCCTTCGGGTTGGTGTCGATCGCCGTCCGGCTCTATTCGGCGACCGAGGAGAAGGACATCCGCTTCCACCAGGTGCACCGGGAGGACGGCGGACGGATCAAGTACAAGCGGGTCTGTTCCATCGACGGGGACGAGGTCAGCTACGACGACATCGCCAAGGGCTACGACCTCGGCGGCGGCGAGATGGTGATCCTGACCGACGACGACTTCGCCGACCTCCCGCTCACCACGAGCCGGGCCATCGAGGTGCTGGAGTTCGTGCCGGTGGAGCAGGTCGACCCGATCCTGTACAACAAGGCCTACTACCTGGAGCCCGAGCAGACCGCCGCCAAGCCCTACGCGCTGCTGCGCGACGCGCTGACGAACACCGAGCGGGTCGCGATCGTCAAGGTGGCGCTGCGCCAGCGCGAGCAGCTGGCCACCCTGCGGGTGCGCGAGAACGTGCTGGTCCTCAACACCATGCTGTGGCCCGACGAGGTGCGCGCCGCGAAGTTCGACATCCTCGACGAGGACATCTCGGCCCGGCCGGCCGAGCTGGCGATGGCCGGCTCGCTGATCGAGTCGATGGCGGCCGACTTCGAGCCGTCGGCGTATACCGACAACTACCGCGAGGCCCTCCAGGAGGTCATCGACGCGAAGGTCGCCGGCCGCGAGGTCGTGCAGCCCGAGGAGGCCGAGGAGGCGCCGGCCGCGGCGGTCGACCTGATGGCGGCGCTGCGGGCGTCGGTCGAGCGGGCGCGGGCGGCCCGCGGCGAGGCGGCCCCGGCCGCCGAGGAGGCCGCGGAGGAGGAGGCCGAGGAGCCGACACCGATCAAGAAGACCGCCGCGAAGAAGGCGCCGGCCAAGAAGGCGGCCCCGGCGAAGAAGACCACCGCGGCGAAGAAGACGACGGCGGCGAAGAAGTCGGCCTGAGAGGACGTCTGATTCACGAAGTTTGTGAGTTATGTACGTTCAGGTGTCTCGCCAGGTTGGGGTGGTTTCGTCGGTG
>NZ_BMPI01000062.1:0-31644 GCF_014647515.1 Dactylosporangium sucinum
ACACCGGATGCGGTGGTCGGTCATTCGCAGGGTGAGATCGCGGCGGCTGTGGTTGCCGGTGCGCTCAGTCTTGAGGATGGGGCGAAGGTGGTCGCGGTCCGGGCGCGCGCTCTGCGGGAGCTGGCCGGCACCGGCGCGATGGCCTCGGTCGGCGCGTCGGCGGCGCGGGTGCAGGAGTGGCTGGCCGACGGGCTGAGCATCGCCACGGTGAACGGCCCCGAGTCGGTGGTGGTGTCAGGCCCGCCGGAGCTGGTGCGCGACTGGGTGGCCACGCTCGACGTGCAGACCCGGGTCCTGGACGTGGACTACGCGTCCCACGGCCCGATGGTCGAGCCGATCGAGGCGTCGCTGCGGTCCCGGCTGGCGGACGTCCGGCCGGGCAAGGCCCGGATCGGGTGGCTGTCGACGGTGACCGGCCGGTGGATGGACGGGCCGGAGGCCGATGGCGGCTACTGGTACACGAACCTGCGGGAACAGGTGCGGTTCGCGCCGGCCGTCGAGGCGCTGGTCGCCGACGGCCACGGCGTGTTCCTCGAGGCGAGCGGGCACCCGGTGCTGACGGCCGGGATCGGCGACATCGTGCCCGCCGCGAGCGGGACGCTGCGCCGGGACGAACCGGAGTGGCGGCAGTTCCTCACCGCGGCCGGCGTCCTGCACTGCGCCGGGGTCGGCGTCGACTGGGCGAAGCTCCTCGGCGGGCCCGGCCGTCCGGTCGACCTGCCGACCTACGCCTTCGAGCACCAGCGCTACTGGCTCGACGCCCCCGGCGGCGACCATCCGCTGCTCGGCCCGGCCGTGGGCCTCGCCGCCGGCGGGACCGTCCACACCGGGCGCCTCTCCCTGGCCGCCCAGCCGTGGCTCGCCGACCACGCCGTCGGCGGTACCGTCCTGCTGCCCGGCAGCGCGATGGTCGAGCTGGCCGTCCGCGCCGCCGACGTGGCCGGCTGCGCCGCCGTGCGCGAGCTCACCCTGCACGCGCCGCTCGTCATCCCGGAGCGGGGCGCCGTCGAGCTGCAGGTCACCGTGGCCGAGCCCGACGACGGCGGCACCCGCGAGCTGGCCGTGCACGCCCGCGCCGGCGACGACGGCGAGTGGACCCGCCACGCGTCCGCCGTCCTGGCCGATGACGCCGCTGCGGCCGGCCCGGTCCTGGAAGCCGGGTCGTGGCCGCCCGCCGGTGCCGAACCCGTCGACCTCGACGACTTCTACGACCTGGTCGCCGCCGGCGGTGTCGCCTACGGGCCCGCCTTCCGGGTCCTGCACGCCGCCTGGCGCGCCGGCGGCGACGTCTACGCCGAGGTCGCGCTGCCCGACGGGGCCGCCGCCGGCGCGTTCGGCCTCCACCCGGCGCTGCTGGACGGGGCCGCCCAGGCCGTCGCGCTGTCCAACGTGGAGGGTCGCGGGATGCCGTTCGCCTGGACCGGCGTCCGGCTGCACACCACCGGCGCCGACCGGCTCCGGGTCCGCATCGGCAAGGCCGACGACGGCGGCGCCGCGATCGCCGCCGCCGACCCCGGCGGCCGGCCCGTCGTGTCCATCGAGTCGCTCGTCCTGCGCCCGGCCGGGGAGGAACTCCGCCCGAGCCTCACCCGCGGCGCGATGTTCCGGGTCGACTGGGAGCCCGTCGAGGACACCGGACCGGGTGCGGTGCCGGCGGAGACGTGGGCCGTCGTCGGTCCCGGCACGGCCTGGCGCACCGCCCCGGTCGCCGCCTACCACCCGCCGGCCGGCACCACCGCCGAAGAGGCCCGGGCGGCCGTCGCCGCCACGCTCGCCACCGTCCAGGACTGGCTCGTCGACGGCAACCGGCTCGTCGTCGTCACCCGCGGCGCCGTCCCGGCCGCCGGCGGCGACGTCACCGACCTCGCCGGTGCCGCCGTCTGGGGCCTCGTCCGCACGGTGCAGACCGAGCACCCGGGCCGGATCGTCCTGCTCGACACCGACCCCGGCAGCGACCCCGACGGTCCGCTGCCGGACGCCGCCGTCGCGATCGCCACGGCGAGCGACGAGTCGCAGCTCGCCGTCCGCGGCGGGGCCCTGTACGCCGCCCGCCTCGCCCGCGCCACCCCGCCCACCGAGGCGGACCCCGTGTGGTGGGGCGCCGGCACCGTCCTGGTCACCGGCGGCACCGGCGCCCTCGGCGCCGTCGTCGCCCGGCACCTCGCCGGGGCACACGGCGTGCGCAACCTCCTGCTGGTCTCGCGGTCCGGCCCGCACGCGCCCGGCGCCGGGGACCTCGCCGCCGAGCTGTTCCGGCTCGGGGCGGGCGTCCGCGTCGTCGCCGCCGACGTCGCTGACCGCGACGCGCTCGCCGCCGTCCTCGCCTCGATCCCCGCCGGACGGCCGCTGACCGCGGTGGTGCACGCCGCCGGGGTCGTCGCCGACGGTACCGTCGAGTCCCTCACCGGCGAGCACCTCGAGCGCGCGTTCCGGGCCAAGGCCGAAGGCGCCTGGCATCTGCACGAGCTCACCCGCGACCTACCGCTGGCCGCGTTCGTGCTGTTCTCCAGCACCTCCGGCGTGCTCGGCGCGGCCGGCATGGCCGGCTACGCCGCCGCCAACGCCTACCTCGACGGCCTCGCCCACCACCGCCGCCGGCTCGGCCTGCCCGCTGCGTCGCTCGCCTGGGGCACCTGGGCCGAGGAGGGCGGGATGGGCGGGCGGCTCTCCGCGACCGACCGGCGCCGCCTGGCCCGCGCCGCCGCCCCGCTGAGCTCGCCGCAGGCCCTGGCCCTGCTCGACGCCGCCGCCGACCTGCCCGACCCGGCGCCCGTGCTGGCCAATCTGGACCTGGCGGCGCTGCGGGCGCAGCTCGGCGCCGACCCGGCACCGCCGCTGTTGCGCCGGCTCCTGCCGCCGCGCCGGGCCGGGCGGGCCGCGCCCGGCGCCGCCACCGGCTGGGCCGAGCGGCTCGCCGCGGTGCTCCCGGCCGACCTGCCGGCCGTCCTGCTCGGGCTCGTCCGTGAGCAGGCCGCCCGGATCCTCGGCCACGCCGACGCCACCGCCATGCCGGCCGACCGCACCTTCAGCGAGCTCGGCTTCGACTCCCTGACGGCGGTCGAGCTGCGCAACGTCCTCGGGGCCGCGACCGGGCTGCGGCTGCCCGCCGCGCTCGTCTTCGATCACCCCAACCCGCAGCTGCTCGTCGAGCACCTGCTGGACAAGCTGAGCACCGCCGCGGCCGAGGAGGCGGGCGCGGCCGAGCCGACCGAGGCCGCGAACCCGATCGCCGCGCTCTACATCCGCGCGTGCGAGGCCGGCCAGTACGACGAGGCGTGGGAGCTCGCCCGGGTCGTGTCCCGCCTCGCGCCCAGCTTCGACGGGCCCGAGGACCTGCCCGACCGGCCAGGCCCGGTCGAGCTGACCCGCGGGCCGGCCACCCCGGTGCTGTTCTGCTTCCCGTCGTTCAGCCCGGCGTCCGGCGTGCATGAGTACACCCGGTTCGCCGCACCGTTGCGCGACGAGCGCCGGGTGCTCGTCGTTCCCGAGCCGGGGTTCGTCGCCGGGCAGTCGCTACCCTCCACCTTCGACGCTCTCGTGCGCCTGCACGCCGACACCGTGCTGCGGGCCGCCGACGGGGCGCCGTTCGCGCTGCTGGGCCGCTCCGCCTCCGGCTGGCTGGCCTACAGCCTGGCCCACCACCTGGAGGCCATCGGGGCGCCGCCGGCCGCCGTCGTGCTGCTGGACACGTACTTCGGCGAGCAGCAGGACCGGGCCAACCTCTACAGCGGGGCCCGCGCGATGATGGCCCGGGAGCAGCGCTCGACGATGCTCAGCGACGTGCGGGTGACCGCCATGGGCCGCTACGAGTCGCTGATCGCCCATTGGCACCCGGAGCCCGTGCGGACGCCGACGTTGCTCGTGCGGGCCACCGCGCCGTTCAGCGACGAGGTCGTCGAGCGCACCGGCGGCAACTGGCAGGCCTCGATGTCCTTCGCCCACGACAGCACCGACGTGCCCGGGGACCACTTCTCGATGCTGGAGGACTTCGCGGAGGCGACCGCCGCCGCCGTCGGCACGTGGCTGGCCGCGACCGTGTAGGGGTGGTAGGGGCCGGGCCCCTGATCTTGCGGCCGTGCGGTTGCATCTCAGCGTCGTGTGCGTGCCGTGCCAGCGCGGAGCCCGACACTGTACGCATGAACCCGAATGTGTACGCGATCCAGGTCGAGGACCTGGTCAAGCGCTACGGGAAGACAACCGCGCTGGACGGCCTCAGCCTCGAGGTGCCGACCGGCTGCGTGCAGGGCCTCCTCGGCTCCAACGGCGCCGGCAAGACCACCATGATCCGCATCCTGGCCACGCTGCTGCGTCCCGACGGCGGCGTGGCCCGCGTCGGCGGCTTCGACGTGACGAAGAACGCCGCCGAGGTCCGCGCGACGATCGGGCTGACCGGCCAGTTCGCCGCCGTCGACGACGACCTCACCGGCTATGAGAACCTGCTGCTCATCGGCCGGCTGCTCAAGCTGTCGCGGCCCCAGGCCAAGCGGCGGGCGAGCATGCTGCTGGAGCGCTTCGGCCTGGCCGACGTCGGCAAGCAGCTGGCCAAGACCTACTCGGGCGGCATGCGCCGCCGCCTCGACCTCGCCCTCGTCATGGTCGGCGAGCCGGCCGTGCTGTTCCTCGACGAGCCGACCACCGGCCTGGACCCGCGGTCGCGGGCCGAGCTGTGGGACATGGTCCGCGACCTCGTGGCCGGCGGCGCCACCGTGCTGCTCACCACCCAGCAGCTGGACGAGGCCGACCGGCTCGCGAGCCAGATCGCGGTCATCGACCACGGCAAGCTCATCGCCTCGGGCACGCCGGCCGAGCTCAAGTCCCGCGCCGGCGGGCAGAGCCTCGACGTGCGCCCGGCCGACCGGGCCGACCTTGAGCACACCCGGTCCGTGGTGACCGCGGCCGTCGGTGAGGCCGAGGTCCGTGCGGCGGAGGGCGTGGTCTCGGTACCGCTGGTGCCCGCGCTGTCCGGGCCCGACGCCCTCGCCGCCGTGGCCCGGCGCCTCGATGACGCCGGCATCGAGGTCGCCGAGATCGGCATCCGCCTCGCCACCCTCGACGAGGTGTTCCTGTCCCTGACCGGCCGTCCGACGGTGACGGAAGCACCCGCCGAGGCCGCGCCGGCCGACGCCGCCCAAGTGACGGGAGAGCCCCGATGACCGCCCTCTGGACCGTCCGCCACAGCCTGACGATGGCCTGGCGCAACCTCACGAAGCTGCGGCACTCGCCGGACCAGCTGATCGACGTCGTCACCATGCCGATCGTGCTCGTCGCCGTGTTCGTGTACCTGTTCGGCAACGCCGTCTCCGGCAGCACCCACTCCTACCTGCAGTACGTGCTGCCCGGCATCGCGGTGCAGACGCTCATGTTCACGGCCCTCGGCATCGGTGTCGGGCTCAGCAACGACCAGCGCAACGGCATCTTCGACCGGCTCCGCAGCCTGCCGATCGCCCGCTCCGCGCCGCTCATCGGCTACGTCGTGGCCGACGTGTTCCGGTACGTGCTGTCGCTGGTGCTGGTGTTCGCCCTCGGCCTGGCCCTCGGGTTCCGCACGCACGCCAACCCGCTCGCCATCCTCGCCGGCTGCGGCATCATCGTGCTGTTCGCGTTCGCGGTCAGCTGGGTCATGGCCCTCTTCGGCCTGCTGGTGCGCGACCCGGCCGGCGTCAACGCGTTCAGCTTCCTGCTGATCCTGCCGCTGACGTTCGGCAGCAACGTCTTCGTCCCGGTCGGCAAGCTTCCCGGCTGGCTGCAGGCCTGGGTGAAGATCAACCCGGTGTCGCACGTGTCGGACGCCGCCCGCAACCTGTTGCTCGGCCTGCCGGTCGGGCACTCGGTCGTCACCGCGCTGCTGTGGTCGGCCGTGATCGTGGCGGTGTTCGGGCCGCTGGCGACGTGGGTCTACAGCCGCCGGGTCTGACGGGTTCGCGGCCCCTGCCGACCCCAGCCGGGTTCGCGGTGGCCCCTGTCCTGGGCCTTGAACCTTGTCCGCCCGGCGGGCGCGGACATAGCTTCCTGTCAGTGCACACCCGGTCCTGCCCACGATCCTCACGGAGTGTTCGATGACTGAAGCGCTGGCGCCCGCGGTGACCCAACCCGCCGCCGGTTCCGCCGTCCCGCCAGGAGACGGTGCAGACCCGATCATCATCAACCCCGCCCCGCATCAGATGTCCGAGCTCGCCTTCTTCCTGGGGGAGTACCGGGGGCTCACGTCGGACGTGCCGGACGAGGGACCCCTCAAGGTCATCACGAAGACCGCGAGCATTCTCGACGGCAACTGGTACCAGATGCAGATGGTCATGCCGACGAACACCGAGACCGGCACCGTCGTCGGCTGGTGGAACTTCGGCTGGGACTCCGTCGCCCTCCAGTACGTCGCCCAGTGGTACGACAACCTGGGCAGCTACGGCACCGCGACCTCGCCGGGCTGGGTCGACGGGCACCTGCGCTTCACCGGGGAGTACACCCGCGTCATCATCGCGGGCGGCACCAGCGGTGTGTCCGAGGGCCAGGTCATCAAGAGCATCGACGACTTCTCCTTCGTCGCGCCGGGCCACCTCCGCGACGACATCACCTACCTGGTCGACGGCAAGTGGGAGCCGTGCGGCGTCATCGACCTGCACAAGGTCGAGGCCGCCGGCTGAGCCCACCCGCGACGCGGGTGCGAAGACGCCCCGCCCCGGCTGCCGAACGGCGGCCGGGGCGGGTGTTCTCGGTTGTGAAGCCTTGCGGTCACCGGTCCTTGCGGCCGAAGAAGGCCGCGATGCGCCGCTGCCAGCCGACGAGCACCCGTGGCTCGCCGCTGTTGGCGTTGCGGTTGCTCTGGCCGGGGTTGCGGTTCTGACCGGGGTTGCGGTGCTGCTCACCGCGGCCCTGCAGCTTCGGGTGGGCGCCCTGCAGGGCCTCACCCTGGTGGCTCACCACCCCGTCGCCCTGGTGGCCCGGCTCATTGTCCCGGTGCTCGGGCACCCCGGGCGTCCGGTGGGTCAGGCTGTGCAGAAGGTCGCCGATGGATCGCCGGTTGGCCATGTCTTCGACTCCTTTACGTACAACGATCCCGCTCTGACAGTGTACGGCTCCCATCGATCCGGATCCTTCGGATTCCCACCTGGTACCGCCTTTCCCTCTCGGGGGACTTGTGGGGTGATCGAAGTCGGATCAGGGGGATCCGGCGCCCCGATAGGGGTTCTGGCGCGCCCGCGCGATCCGTAGCGTGCGGTGCGGAGGAGGCCACGATGACCCGACTGTTCTCTCCGGGCGCGGACCCGGAGCCGGCCACCCGCGGCGGCACGTTCGAGGCCGTCGAGCCCGCGACCGGGCACCGCCTCGCCACCGTCGGGCTCGCCGACGCGCGGGACATCGACGACGCGGTCCGGGCGGCCGGGACGGCCCAGCCGGGCTGGGCCGGGCGCCGGCCGACGGAGCGGGCCGCCGTCCTGCGCACCGCCGCGCGGCTGCTGGAGCGCCACCGCGACGAGTTCGCCGAGTGGCTGGTCCGCGAGGGCGGCGCCGTGCGGGCCAAGGCCGCCTTCGAGATCGACTCCGCGCTCGACGAGCTGTGGGTCGCCGCCGGGCTGCCGACCCAGCCGACCGGGCACCTGCAGCCCTCGGTCGTCGGCGGGCAGTCGATCAGCCGGCGGGTGCCGCTCGGCGTCGTCGGCGTCATCGCCCCCTGGAACTTCCCGCTCGTGCTGAGCCTGCGCGCCGTCGCGCCCGCGCTGGCGCTGGGCAACGCGGTTGTGCTCAAGCCCGACGTCCACACCGCCGTCGCCGGCGGCCTGCTCGTCGCCCGGCTGTTCGCCGCGGCCGGCCTGCCCGACGGCGTGCTGCACGTGCTGCCCGGCGACGCGGTGCCGGGCGCCGCGCTGGCCGAGCACCCGGACGTGGCCGCGATCGCGTTCACCGGCTCGACCGCCGTCGGCCGGCAGATCGGCGCGGCCGCCGGCCGGGACCTCAAACGGGCGCTGCTGGAGCTCGGCGGCAACAACGCCCTCATCGTGCTCGACGACGCCGACCTCGACGCCGCCGCCTCGGCCGGCGCGTGGGCCTCGTTCCTGCACCAGGGCCAGATCTGTATGGCCGCCGGGCGGCACATCGTGCACGAGTCGGTGTTCGAGGAGTACGTCGGCCGGCTGGTCGCCCGCGCGGAGAAGCTCACCGTCGGCGACCCGTGGGCCGCCGACGTGTCGCTCGGGCCGCTCATCAACGCGCGGCAGCGCGACCGGGTGGCCGGCCTGCTTGCCGACGCCGTGACCGGCGGCGCTCGCGTGCGCACCGGCGGTACCGCTGAAGGACTGTTCTTCAAACCGACGGTCCTCACCGGCGTGAGTGCCGCGATGCCGGTGTTCACCGAGGAGATCTTCGGTCCGGTCGCCCCCGTCGTCGCCGTCCGCGACGACGACGAGGCGGTCGCGGTGGCCAACGCCACCCCCTACGGCCTCGTCGCGGCCGTCCAGACCGGCTCGGCGGCCCGCGGCCTGGCGATCGCCGACCGGCTGCGGACCGGGATCGTCCACGTCAACGACCAGACCGTCAACGACGACGCGTTCGTCTCGTTCGGCGGCTGGGGCGCCTCCGGCAACGGCGCCCGCTACGGCGCGCAGCACAGCGCCGACGAGTTCACCCGCTGGCAGTGGCTGACCGTCAAGGACAGCGCTCCGGCGTTCCCGTTCTGAGACACCGTTCGAAGGCGACGGCAGTGGGCATCCGGTACGAGAAGGACGGCCCGGTCGCACGGGTGACGATCGACCGCCCGCAGGTGCTCAACGCGCTGGACCGCGCCGCGCACACCGCCCTCGGCGAGGTCTGGGACGACTTCGAGCGCGACGACGCGCTGCTGGTCGCCGTCCTCACCGGCGCCGGCGACAGGGCGTTCTCGGTCGGGCAGGACCTCAAGGAACTGGCCGCCCGCAACGCTTCCGGCGCCAACGCCGGGACGCCGCCGGCCACGTTCGGCAGCTGCGGGCAGCCCGGCTGGCCGCGGCTCACCGAGCGGTTCACGCTGTCCAAGCCGGTCGTGGCCCGGGTCGCCGGCTACGCGCTCGGCGGCGGCCTGGAGCTGGCCCTGGCGTGCGACATCGTGATCGCCGCGGACACCGCCGAGTTCGGGCTGCCGGAGCCGCGGATCGGGCTGATCGCCGGCGCCGGCGGGGTGTTCCGGCTGGCCCGCCAGGCGCCGCTGCGGGCCGCGCTGGGCTACCTGCTGACCGGCCGGCGGTTCGGCGCCCGGCGGGCCTACGAGCTCGGGCTCGTCAACGAGGTGGTGCCGGCCGACGGGCTCGACGCGTGCGTCGACGGGTGGGTCGCCGACGTGCTGGCCTGCGCGCCGCTGTCGGTGCGGGCGGTGAAGGAGGCCGCGTACCGCTCGGCCGACCTGCCGCTGGAGCAGGCGTTCGCCACCCGCTACGTGTGGGAGGAACGGCGGATGCGCAGCGCCGACGCCGTCGAGGGCCCGCGCGCCTTCGCCGAGAAGCGACCGCCCCGCTGGCAGGGTCACTGAGCCGTCTCTCGCGGGGCGGCCCAGCCCCACCGTGCCAGACGCGCCTCAGGTCTCGGCGGCGGTGAGGGTCAGCACCGCGGAGACCGCGGCGTCGGCGCTCAGGGCGGCGGCCGGGTCGAACAGCTCGTCGTAGGACGGGCCCAGGGCGGCCCGGGCTGCGGACGCCGTGCGGCGCACGTCGGGGCTGCCGTGATCCGGGGTGCCGCGACCGGCGGCCGCGTAGCCCAGCAGGCGGGCCGCGTCGGCCGGGCGGCCCTCGGCCCGGGCCAGCTCGGCCAGGGCCTCGACCACCGATGCGATCACCGGATGGTTCTGCACGTCGCGGGCGGCCACCGCGCGCGACAGCGCGTCGGCCAGCAGCGTCCGGGCTTCGGCCGGGCGGTCGGCGACGGCGAGCCGCGCCAGGCCGGTCATGGCCAGCAGCGGTACCGGCAGCGGGACCCCGGGCGTCTCGTCGGACCGCCGCAGGGCCGCCCGCAGCAGCGTCTCGGCGCGGGCCGGCTCCCCGGCGGCCCGCGCCAGCTCGCCGAGCGCCGCGTCGGCGTAGGCCAGCACGACCGGCGCGCGCAGCTGGTGGCCGGCGTCGCTGGCCCGGGCGAGCTCGTCGCTGGCCGCGTCCAGCTCCCCGGCGCGGAGGAACTCCATGCCGCGCGCGACCCGCAGCCACGCGGCGTCATGGGCGGCGACCGTCTCGGCGAAGCGGATCGCCTCGCCGAGGGCGGCGATCGCGGCCGGATGGTCGCCGCTGAGGCTGAGCCCGGCGCCGAGGGCGCGGACCGCGCCGGCCACGCCCCAGCCGTCGCCGATGGCGGTGAACTTGTCGCGGGCGGCGGCCGAGTGGACCAGGGCGGCGGTCGAGTCGCCGCGGACGCGGGCGGCGTGGCCGGAGAACAGCTCGCCGGCCGCGGACAGCCACGGGTCGGGGTGGCGCACGAGCGCGGCCAGCTCCGAGGCGTCGTCGGCCACGTGCTGGATGGCGCCGATGAGCAGCACCGCGGGGTGGGTGGCGCCGGCGGCCAGCTCGCGGGCCCGGCCGGCGGAGGCGGTGCCGCGGTCGGGATCCTGGATGGCGAAGTGGTTCATCGCGTCGAAGGCATACGCGGTGGCCAGCGCCGCGGCCGGGACGTCCGGGCCGGCCGGCAGGGCCAGCACCTCGCGCAGCCAGCCGGCCGCCTCGGCGTTGCGGCCGCGCAGCTCCCAGTACCAGCCCAGGGCGCCGGCCAGGCGGACGGCCAGGGCGGTGTCGGCGGTGTCGACCGCGAAGCGCAGCGCGGCGCGCAGGTTGTCCTGCTCGCGGCTCAGCCAGGCCAGCGCGGCGAGCTGCTCGCGGCCGCGCAGGGCCGGCTCGACCGCCTCGGCCCGATGCAGGAACCACCGTGCGTGGGCGCGGCGGAACGTGTCGGACTCCCCGGCGTCGGCGAGCGCGGCCGCGGCGTAGGACTGGATGGTGTTGAGCATGCCGTAGCGCGGCGGTGCGCCGGTGCTCTCCTGGAAGTCCACAAAGGACCGGTCGACGAGCGCGCCGAGCAGGCCCAGCACGTTGCCTCCGGGCAGCTGGCCGTCGGCGCAGACACCCTCGATGGCGTCGGGGGTGGCGCCGCTGACGAAGACCGCGAGGCGCCGGCCGAGGGTGCGCTCGGCCTCGGTGAACAGCTGCCAGCTCCACTCCACGACGGCCAGCAGCGTCTGGTGGCGCGGCAGCGCGGTGCGGTGGCCGCCGGTCAGCAGCCGGAACCGGTCGCCGAGGCGGGCGGCGATCTCCTCGGCCGGCAGCGTGCGCAGCCGGGCGCAGGCCAGCTCGATGGCCAGCGGCAGGCCGTCGAGGCGGCGGCAGATCTCGGTCACGGCCGGCAGGTTGGCGTCGGTGAGCTGGAAGCCGAACCGCGCGGCGGCCGCCCGGTCGGCGAACAGCCGCAGCACCGGGACGTCGAGGGCCTCGGTCGCCTTGACCCCCGGGGGCGGCACCGCGAGCGGCCCGATCGGATACAGCCGCTCCCCGACGACGGCCAGGGGCTCGCGCGAGGTGGCGAGCACCCGCACGCCCGGCGACACGCTGACGATGGCGTCGGCGGTGCGCGCGCACGCGTCGATGAGGTGCTCGCAGTTGTCCAGGATGAGCAGCGCGCGCCGGTCGCGCAGCGGCTCGAACAGCCGGGCCAGCCGCTCGGCGGGGGCCGCGGCGCCGTCGGGCCCGGCGGCCGGCAGGCCGAGGGTGGCCAGCACCGCGGCCGGCACCTCGGCGGCGACCCGGACCTCGGCGAGGTCGACGAGCCAGGCGCCGTCGCCGGCCCGGGCCGGCCAGTCGGTGGCCAGCTCGGTGGCCAGCCGGGTCTTGCCGACCCCGCCCGGGCCGATGAGCGTGACCAGCCGGGCGTCGGCCAGCAGCGCGCCGATCTGGGCCAGCTCCCGGTCGCGGCCGACGAAGCTCGTCACCGCGGTGCGCACGTTGCCGCGCGGGACGGCCGGGGCCGCGGCGGGCCTGGCCGGCGCGGCCGGCGCGGCCGGGCCGCCGATGCGGCCGCGCAGGATGGCGGCGTGCAGCTCGCGCAGTGCGGGCGCGGGGTCGGTGCCGAGCGTGTCGGCCAGCGCCCGGCGCAGGTCCTCGTAGCTGGACAGCGCCTCGGCGCGGCGGCCGGCGGCGCACAGCGCCCGCATGTGCACGGCCCGCAGCCGCTCGTCGAGCGGATACTCGAACGTCAGCTGCCGCACGTCGGCGATGAGCTCGGCGTGCTTGCCGACGGCGATGGCGAGCTCGGCGTAGTCCTCGATGGTGCGCAGCCGCAGCTCGGTCAGCCGGGCACCGGTCGCCTCGGCGAAGGGCACCGCCGTGAGCCCGTCGAACGGCCGCCCGCGCCACAGCGCGAGGCCGGCCGCGAAGCGCTCGGCGGCGCTGGCGCGGTCACCGGCGGCGAGCCGGTCGCGGCCCTCGGCGACGAGCCGCTCGAACTGGGCGATGTCGGTGGTGTCGGCCGGTACCGCGAGCCGATACCCGGCCGGCAGCAGCTCGAGGCGGGCCGCCTCGGCGCCGGGCAGCGCGCGGCGCAGCCGGGACACCAGCGACTGCAGCGCATTTGTCGCGTTGGGCGGCGGCTCCTCGCCCCAGACGGCGTCGATGAGCGCGTCGCTGGTGACCGGGTGCTCCGGGCTCAGCACGAGCCGCACGAGGAGCGCGCGCAGCCGGGTCCCGGGGACCGGGACGGGCTCCCCGGTCTCGTCCCGGACTTCGAAGGGGCCCAGGAGGGCAACGCGCATACCGCATGCTACGCGACGCTCAGCCGGTGCGGCTCGGCGTCAGGGTTTCCGAGATGAGCCGCAGCACCTGCGCGGCCCGGGGGATGAGGAAGAAGTGCCCGCCCGGCAGGACCTCCAGCCGGAACGGGCCGGTGGTGTGCGCGGCCCAGTCCCGCGCCTCGTCGAGGCTGGTCTTCGGGTCGTCGTCGCCGGTGATCGCGGTGACGGGCGCCTTCAGCCGGCCGCCGGGGCGGTGCCGGTACGTCTCGATGGCCTTGTAGTCGCTGCGGATCGACGGCATGACCATCGCGCGGGTCTCGGGGTCGTCCAGCAGCGCGGTCTCGGTGCCGTTGAGCATCCGCAGCTCGGCCATGAGGGCGGCGTCGCCGCGCTTGTGGACGTCCTCGTCGCGGTACCGCGACGGTGCCCGCCGCCCGGAGGCGAACAGGTGCGCGACGGGCTCGTCGCGGGCCGCCTCCAGGCGCAGCGCCACCTCGTAGGCCAGCGTGGCGCCCAGGCTGTGCCCGAACAGCGCGAGCGGCCGGTCGGCGTAGGGTTGCAGCGCCGCCGTGACCCGGTCGGCGAGGAGGTGCACGTCGTCGATGACCGGGTCGTGGCGGCGGTCCTGCCGGCCGGGGTACTGCACGGCGAGGACCTCCAGCCGGGGGCTCAGTGACGCCGAGACCGGGAAGAAGAAGCTCGCCGAGCCGCCCGCGTGCGGCAGGCAGACCAGCCGGGTGGAGCCGTCGCCGGCCGGATGGAACCGCCGGATCCAGGTGGTGCTGTCTTGGCCTGCCATGCTTGTCCCGCAACCTCTCGTCCTGGTGGGTGTGGCGCCCGCGTCAGAATCCTTCGCCGGCCTCGGGCAGGGGAAAGCTGCGCTCGCCGACGTCCTGGAGCAGCCCCATGGGCAGGTCGCCGCGGCGGCTGACCTTCAGCTTCGAGTAGACCCGGGTCAGGTGCTGCTCGACGGTGCTCACGGTGACGAAGAGCGTGCTGGCGATCTGGCGGTTGCTGTAGCCGTCCGCGGCCAGTGCGGCGACCCGCCGCTCGGCCTGGCTCAGGCCGGTGTAGGGCGTCGGGGCCGCGTCGCTGTCGCTGTCGTCGCTCCCGCCGCCGACGGCGTCGGGCAGCAGGCTGCGGGCCAGGACGCAGGCTCCGCACTGCTTGGCGATCTGGTATGCCCGGCGGCTGATCCGGCGGGCCTGGCCGATCTCGCCGAGAGCGTGGTAGGCCTGGCTGAGGTCGGCCAGGGCGTAGGCGAGCTCGAGCCGGTCGCCGCTGTTCTGCAGCTCCTTCACCGCCTGGCCGAGGCGCACCGGCCGCTTCGGCACGTCGCTGCACGCGGCCACGACCCGCAGCGCGATGCCGCGCTCCCGGACGTTGGCCGGGGTCAGCCGCTTCAGCTGGTCGAGCGCGAGGTCGTGGGCGGCCTGGGCCTGGCCGAGGCGCAGGTGCGCCAGGGCCGCGTCGGTCCGCCAGACGACGAGCCCGGAGTAGTCCATCTGCCACTGCGCGGCGAGGTGCCCGACCGAATCGAAGTCGCGCAGGGCGCTGCGGTAGTCCTCGCGGGCGTAGTGGAACCGGCCCCGGGCGCACAGGTACAGCAGGCCGAACGGCGAGGCGAACATCGCCTCGGGCACGGGGGTGCGCAGGTGGCTGAAGGCGTCGTTGAACCGGCCCATCGCCGTGCTGGCCTCGATGAGCACCGCGAGCGGCACACCGATGCCGATGCCCCAGCTGCTGGCCGGGATGAGCATCAGCGCGGCCCGGGCGTGGGTCTCGGCGGCGGACAGGTTGCCCTGGCGCAGGGCGACCAGCGCTTGCATCGCGGTGAACATCGCGTTCCACGTCGGGGCCTGTTGTGCGGCGGCGTCCTGCTGCAGCGTGTCGGCCCACTTGGCGGCGACGCCGAGCTTGCCGGCGCAGACGAGCGCGGCCAGCGCGGACAGCAGCAGCGGGACGCTCTGCTCCTCCAGGCGGCTCTCGTGCAGGGCGTGCTCGGCGGCGATCGCCGACTCGCCGGTGCCGTCGGTGAGGCCGGTGACGAGCAGCGAGATCGCCTGCCCGGTCGGGCTCGCGGTGGCCGTGGTGCGCTGGAACTTCTGCGACAGCACGGCGCCGGTCGGCGTGGTGCCGCCGGAGTTCGGGTAGAGCCAGGACTGCCACGCCCGCAGCGCCTCGAGCCGGGCCGACGGCGGCTGGTCGGTGCCGGCCCGGTCCAGCGCCTCCCGGGTCTGCTCGACGCGGCCGAACCACATCAGCCGCACGGCCCGGGACATCGCCCGCTCGCCGTCGGCCGCGGGGTCGGTGTCGTGCCGCATGGCCAGGGCCGGGTCGGCCCGCCACTCGGCCCGGGCCAGCAGCTCGCGGGTGACGGGGGACAGGGGGGCGGCGTTGTCGGTGCCCATCCGGTACGCCAGGCGCAGGTAGCTCAGGGCCCGGTTCACCTCGCCGTCGGCGAGGGCCTGCGCGGCGGCGTCGTCGAGCACGGGCGCCGCCCAGTCGTCGGCGAGGCCGTCGGCGCCGAGGATGTGGTCGGCGATGACCGGCGGTGCGGCGCCCTCCACCCGTAACAACTGGGCCGCGGAGGCGTGCATCTTGGCCCGCTCGTCCGGGGCGAGCCCGTCGAGCACCGCGGCGCGCAGCCGCGGGTGGCGGAAACGGCCGTCGTCGAGGACCCCGATCCGGTTGAGCGCGGCGACGGTGCGGGTCAGCGACTCGCTGTCGAGGCCGACCAGCCGGTCGGCGACCACGGGTGCGGCGACGCCGCCGAGCACGGCCAGCCAGCGCGCGGTGCGCAGCAGCGACGGGTCGGAGCGGTGCAGGATGCCCAGCAGCGCCAGGACCGTCTCGGGGCCGATGGTGAGCTGCCACCCGTCGGGGTCGCCGCCCTGCCGGCGGCAGTCGTCGATCAGGCCGCGCACGAGGGCCGGGTTGCCGCCGCTGATGCGGTGGCAGTCATGGGACAGCCGGGCCGCGGTCTCGGCGCCGAGCCGCGCGGCGAGCATCTCCTCGACGCCGGCCCGGCTCAGCGGGTCGAGCCGGATCCGGCGGCTGTAGGGCTCGGGCGGCAGGTCGGCCAGGAACACCGGATTGAACGGCCGTGGCCCGGTCGCCGCGCTGATGACGAGCATGGCCCGGGCGCGCCAGAGCCGGCTCAGGACGAACGACAGGCACTGCAGCGAGGCCTCGTCGGCGTGGTGGGCGTCGTCGATGGTCAGGACCAGCGGCCGGTCGGCGCCGGCGACCGCGTCGCGCAGCAGGATGCTCAGATTGCACACGATGGTCGACGGGATGTTGCCGCCGTCGTCGTCCGCGGCCCCGAAGTACGCGCTTTGCGCAGCCATCGCGCCGGCCTCCAGCAGGCGGGCCGCCTGCTCGCGGAACTCGGCCGGCAGCTCCGCGCCGAGCAGGAGCTGGCTCAGCACGCCGAACTGCAGTCCCCGCTCCATGCGCGACGCCGTGGCGTCGCAGTAGATCGCGCCGGCGGCGATGGCCCGCTCGGCGAAGGTGTGCGTCAGCCTGGTCTTGCCGGTGCCGACGGCCCCGGTCACCACGGCGACCCGGCCGTGGCCTCCTCGACATTCTTCGAAGAGCTGCCAGAGATTCGATAAAGCACTCTCTTGTTCAGGTAGTTGTTCAGGCAGTGTCATAGCAGCGCCTCCCCCGTGAGCTCGCACTACCACCGTAAAATGTGCTCGAAGATATGCCGTTTCTGCTTGAAGGAACTCATGAGTGTCGCTATGCTGTCACGCCCCCGCCGCCGTCGGCAACCCTACCGCGCTGTGTAGTCGACGACAGCGACCACGCGAGTCGCACTTGGTGCGACGAACGTGTTTCTAGAAGGTAAATTGCGGTACGGTATTGCCTTTTGGCGTCGCTCTCCGCGAAGCAACGCTAGGAACGTTACGGCAAGACGACCACCCCTACAGCCCCCTGCCGCTCACCCTCCGGGCACCCGTTCGCCACCTTGGGGGGATACGGCCACCGCCGCCGGTGGCACCGTGCACCCGCCCGCCGGCAGAACGTCCGGGACCCGACTGCGGCGTTCTGAGCTGCGCTTCTTCGGTGGCGGCGGCCGGCCGGAAGGGCCCGGCGGACGCGGGAACCGGGCTCGCCACCCCTATCCGGACAGCGCTCCGTGACGGCCTAGGGGTCCTCCGGCGGCGGACGGCATTCCGGGCAACAGGTATTGACGCTTGGGGAAATCTTGAGGTTTCTTCACGGCGTTCTTGGAGGTTCGGCCGCCGCACCGCCCGCTTTGGGCGTCCTGTGCGCCCCTAATCGATCCCGCGGCCCGTCCCAGGCTAGCGGTCGGGTTAGGGGTGGTGCCCGTTGTCGCGTGCCGGGTACGGTCCTGATCGCTCGTTAGATTACCGCAGCCGGGATATCTCGCCGCACGCTTGCGCGTGGCCGCGGCCCGGCCCAACGGGGGACCCACGGCAAATCGCGGGGCGGCCGGACGATCGGATGATTTGGCGGTCAGATGATTCTTGGCGGCACGGAGCGGCGACACCAATGACGATGACAGATGTGAATAGTGCTCGGTTAACCGGTTTCACCGGGGCCGAGGCGATGCTGCGCGGCGCACCGCGCATCGTCGGCGTGAGCACCGCCGTCCCCGGTGACTCCTACTCCCAGGACGAGCTGCTCGACATCTTCCGGATCGAGGACCCACGGATCCGCTCCGTGTTTCGCAACAGCGCGATCCAGCGGCGGTTCCTCACCCTCCCGCCGGCCGCACCCGGCGGCGGGCGCACCATCGAGACCCAGGGCGAGCTGCTGCGCAAGCACGCGGGCAACGGGCTGGAGATGGGCGCCCGGGCGCTGCAGTCCTGCCTGAAGAACATCGACGCGGAACTCTCCGACGTGCGGTACCTCTGCTGCGTCACCTCGACCGGCTTCCTCACCCCGGGCTTCAGCGCGATGCTCATCCGCGAGCTGGACCTGGACCCGCACTGCGCGCGCCTCGACGTGGTCGGCATGGGCTGCAACGCGGGGCTCAACGGCCTCACCGCCACCGCCTCGTGGGCCCGGGCCAACCCCGGCGACCTCGCCGTCCTGCTCTGCGTCGAGGTGTGCTCGGCCGCCTACGTCATGGACGGCACCATCGAGACGTCCGTGGTCAACAGCCTCTTCGGCGACGGTGCCGCGGCCGCCGCGATCGTCGCCGAGCCCGACATGTCCAGCACCGGCCCGGCCCTGCTGCGCTTCTCCAGCCTCATCATCCCCGAGGCGATCGACGCCATGCGGTACCAGTGGGACGACATCCAGGGGAAGTTCAGCTTCTTCCTCGACCGGGAGGTCCCGTACGTCATCGGCGCCAACGTCGAGACCGCGCTCGGGCGGCTGCTGGCCGGCACCGGCCTGCGCCGGCCCGACATCACGCACTGGCTCGTGCACTCCGGCGGCAAGAAGGTCATCGACTCGGTGATGATCAACTTGGCGCTCACCCGGCACGACGTGCGCCACACCACGACCGTGCTGCGGGACTACGGCAACCTGTCCAGCGGCTCGTTCCTGTTCTCCTACGACCGCCTGATCGAGGAGCGGTCCCCCCGCCCCGGCGACTACGGGGTGCTGATGACGATGGGCCCCGGCTCGACGATCGAGATGGCACTGATCCGGTGGTAAACCGGGCCAACCAAAGGGAAGCGAGGCAGTCTCCGTGACCGCGACCATCGAATCCGAGGCCGTGCCCGGCAGCCGCGGCGTCGTCGGCGGGCCCGTCCTGGCGATCGACAGCTCGGCCGAGCTCAGCACCGGCCTCGTCGCGTCGGTGACCGAGGCATGCGTGCGGGCGGAGTCGGCGACGCCGCCGGCGGTGCTCGTCGTGCACACCGGCGGCGCCGGCGCGCCCGCTGCGGCGGCCTGGCCGGGCGGCGCGCAGATCCACCTGGTCAGCAAGTGGGAGCAGGCGCTGCGCCGGCTCGAACGAGCCCCGGTCGCGATCGTCGGCGTCGCCTCCGGCGCGCTCGCCGGCCCCGCCCTGGAGGCCCTGCTCATCGCCGACTACCGCATCGCCACCGCCGACCTCGCCATCGCGATGCCGGCCCAGGCCGGCAGCCTCTGGCCCGGCATGGCCCTGCACCGCCTGGCCCAGCAGCTCGGCGTCGCCCAGGCCCGCCGGCTCGCCCTCTTCGGCGCCGTCGTCGGGGCCGAGCAGGCGCTGCGCATGGGCCTCGTCGACGAGATCGTCGCCGACGACGAGGCGGCCGCGGCGGCCGTGGACCGGGCGGCCGGGCTCGTGGACGGCCTGGCCGGCAGCGAGCTGGCCATCCGGCGGCGGCTGCTGATGGACGCGACCACCACCACCTTCGAGGACTCCCTCGGCGCGCACCTGTCGGCGTGCGACCGGGTGCTCGGCCGCTTCGAGCGACTGGCCCAGCCCGGCGCCCCGGCATGACCGCCCGCCTGTTCCTCGGCTGGACCGGGGACCTCGACACCGACGCCGGCCGGCTTGCCGAGTTCGGGCCGGACGGGTCCGACGCGGCGCGCCGGCTGCGGACGGGCTTCCTGCGCCGGCACGCCGACGCGGTCTACGACCGGCTGACCGGCGGCCGGCGCGAACGCCCCCGGATCGAGGAGCTCGCCCGGCGGGCCGCGGTGGCGTTCCCCGGTCTGGTGCCGGACGCGGACCAGCTCGCCGCCGATGCGGCCCGGCCGCAGGCGGCCAAGGAGGGCCGCGAGATCGACCGGGGCATCTTCTTCCACGCCCTGCTCGGCTCGCCCACTGCCGGCGCCCACCTGCTGGACAGCATGCTCCGGCCGACCGATGCGGCGCTGGCCCTGCTGCCGGAGTTCCGGCGCACCGGCAAGGTCGAGCTTCCCGCGGTACACCTGGAACGAACCGGCGCCGGGGCCCACCTCACCATCGTCAACACGCACTGCCTCAACGCCGAGGACAACCAGCACGTCAACGACATGGAGACCGCCGTCGACCTGGCGCTGCTGGACCCCGCGGTGCGCGTCGGCGTGGTCCGCGGCGGCGTCATGACCCATCCGCGCTACCGCGGGCGCCGCGTGTTCAGCGCCGGCATCAACCTGGCCGAACTGCACGCCGGGCGTATCTCCTACACCGGTTTCCTGCTGCGCCGCGAACTGGGGTACATCCACAAGCTCATCCGCGGCCTGCGCCTGGACGGCGACGAGGAAGCCTGGCCGCCGGTCCGCCGCGACAAGCCGTGGATCGCCGCCGTGGACGCCTTCGCCGTCGGCGGCGGCGCCCAGCTGCTGCTCGCCTTCGACCGGGTCATCGCCGAGGCCGGCGCCTACTTCAGCCTCCCGGCGGCGCAGGAGGGCATCGTGCCCGGCGCCGGGAACTTCCGGCTCGGCCGCCTCGCCGGCGGCCGGATCTCGCGCCAGGTCATCCTGTGGGGCCGCAAGGTCTGGGCCCAGGAGCCCGACGGCCGGCTGCTGTTCGACGACGTCGTCGAGCCCGGCGCCCTGGACGCCGCCGTCACCGACGCCGTCGAGCGGCTGTCCGGCCCCGCGGTCCTGGCCAACCGGCGCATGCTGAACCTCGCCGAGGAGTCGCAGGACGGCTTCCGGGCCTACATGGCGGAGTTCGCCCTCGAACAGGCGCTGCGGCTGTACTCCCCGGACGTACTGGACAAGGTCTACCGCTTCTCCGCCCACCGGGGTGCCGCGTGACCTCGCCGGTCGAGGCGATGCTCGCGATCCTCCGCGAGGAGGGCGTGACCCGGGTCTTCGGCAACCCCGGCACGAGCGAGCTGCCGTTCATCGAGGCGCTGTCCGGCGCCCCCGACCTCGAGTTCGTGCTCGGCCTGCACGAGGGCTCCGTCGTGGCCATGGCCGACGGCTACGCCCGGGCCACCGGGCGCCCGGCGTTCGTCAGCCTGCACATCGCCGCCGGCCTGGCCAACGGCCTCGTCGGGCTGCTCAACGCCTCGCGCTCCCGCACGCCGCTCGTCGTCACCGCCGGCCAGCAGGACCGCCGGCACCTGGCCATCGACCCGATGCTGACCGGCGACCTCATCGGCCTGGCCCGCTCCGCGGTGAAGCAGACCTTCGACGTCCGGCACGGCCACGAGCTGCCGGTCATGCTGCGCCGGGCCTTCGCCGCCGCGGTACGCCCGCCGGCCGGCCCCGTCTTCCTGTCCATCCCGATGGATGTGCTGCTGGAAACGGACCCGGTCCCGGTGCCGGCCCGCGCCGTCCTGGCCCCACCTGGTCCGGCGAGCGGAATCCCGCAACTGGCCACGATGCTCACCGGGGCGCAGCGCCCCGCGATCGTCGCCGGCGACGGCGTCGGCCGCGAGCACGCGGTCGCCGAGCTGGTCGCCGTGGCCGAGGCGCTCGGCGCGACCGTCTACCACCAGCCGATGTACGACTGGATGAACTTCCCGGTCACACACCCGCTCTACGCCGGCCCGCTCGGGGTGACCGCCGCCGCCATCCGCGAGCGGCTCGACGTCCACGACGTCGTCCTCATCGTCGGCACGCACGCGTTCATGGCCCACCACTACACGCCCGGCCCGCTCGTGCCGGCGCACACACGGATCGCGCAGCTGGACGCCGACCCGGCGGAGCTGGGCCGCAACTTCGGGATCGAGCTCGGCCTGGCCGGCGCGGTCCGCGAGTCGCTGGGCGCCCTGGCGACGGCGCTGGCCGGGCCGGTACCCGGGGCGGCGGACCGCATCGCCACGGCCGGCCGGTTCGCCGAGGCCGCCCGGGCCTCGGTCAGCGCCGAGGCGCTGGCCCGCTACGGCCCCGCGCCGATGGACCCGCTCGCGGCGGCGCACGCGATCGTGGCCGGTCTGCCGCCGGACGCGGTCCTGGTCGAGGAGGCAATCACCACCGGGGTACTGCTGCGGCAGGTGGTGACGCTGGACCGCCCTGGCTCCTACGTGCACACCGTCGGCGGCGGCCTCGGCTCCGGGATCGGCATGTCGATCGGGCGCCGGCTGGGCGACCCGACCCGCCCGGTCGTGGCGGTGCTCGGGGACGGCTGCGCGATGTTCGGCCTGCAGGGCCTGTGGTCGGCGGCGCACCATAAGGTACCGGTGACGTTCGTGGTGATGAACAACGGCGAGTACCGCACCCTCAAGGACACCCTGGACCGCTGGGGCAGCGCGTCCAGTGCCCGCGGCCGCTACATCGGGCTGGACCTGGCCCCGCCGGAGCTGGACTTCACCCGCGCCGGCGCGTTCTTCGGCATCCGCTCCGAGCGTGCGACGAGCGCCGACCACCTGGCCGAACTGGTGGCGAAGGGCGCCGCGGACGACACCCCGACGGTCATCGACGTCCCGATCACCGGCCACCCGTCGACGACGGCCTAGCGTGCCGCGCCACAAGGTCGCCGTGGGGCTCGACATCAGCCCCGCTGCCCGGGGTGTTGCCGCTGCCGTCGACGGGAGGACCGGCCCTCTTCTCCGTGCTTACGCCGAAGCCGAGGGCCTGGGAGAGCGGCTTCGACGCCTGGTGCACGCCGCATCCGCACGTCCGCAGTTGCGGGTGCCGAGCGTCGGCCCGGCTCGTCACGCTGCGTTGCGCGCAGATCGCCAGATCTGGGCACTGCCGTCGCTGCGGTCTGCTCCCCGGAGCGGGTAGCAGCGGGCCGGCCCGGAATGGCAGCATCGCTGCGATGACGGCTACGACTGACTGGCATGAGTGGCACCTGCCGTACGGCGACCACACGTCGCCGCTGGCGCGCCGGCTCAGGCTCGTACAGCAACACGTCAGTGACTGGCTTGACGAGCGGCCAGAGCCCTCGCTTCGGGTTGTCAGCGTGTGCGCGGGGCAAGGGCATGACCTCATCGGCGTCCTGGCGCAGCGGTCGGACGCCAATCGGGTGCGGGCGGAGTTGATCGAGTACGACCTGCGCAACGTGGCCGCCGCCCGGCGCGGCGTTGCGTCCGCCGGGCTCGACGGGATCACCGCTGTCCACGCTGATGCCGGGGACTTCGCTGCGTACCGCGGTGCCGTCCCTGCTGACTTGGTCATCCTCGCCGGCGTACTGGGCAACATCAGCGATGGGGACGTGCAGGCAACGATCAACGCCATGCCGGGGCTGTGCGCACCCGGCGCGACGGTGATCTGGACCAGGACCCGCCGCGGCCCCGACCTCACCCCAGCTGTTCGCGGTTGGTTCGCTGCGGCCGGTTTCACCGAAAAGGCCTTCCACGCGCCGCCTGACGTGCTGTTTTCTGTGGGCGTTCATCAGTTTCACGGGCAACCACAGGACGCGCCGCTGAGCGGCCGGATCTTCACGTTCGTCGTGTGAAGGTCGGGAGCCACCGCTCGAACTGGCACGGACAGTGACGATCTCGCCGGCTGGGCTGCGGTGACACCGTGGGATCCGAACCTGGCTGCAGCGATGGACCGGCGTTGCTGAGGACCCAGATGGGTCAAGAATTCCTGCCCTTCTGGCGGAGATCGCATCGACGGCCGCGCACATAATCTGACCTCACGCGTCGGGTGACCTCGAACTCACGGAGGTTGGGTTGGTCCGCATCTTCTTGAGCCACTCGAGCGCCGATACTGCAGCCGCAAGGGCACTGCATCGCGGGCTGTCCGAGCACGGCCACGAAGTGTTCCTCGACCTTGATCCCCGCGACGGCATCCGCGCCGGCGAGGTGTGGAAACAAACCCTTTACCAGCGGCTACGCTGGGCTGACGTCGTGGTGTGCCTGGTGTCACCGGCGTATGTAGCCAGCCAGTGGTGCGGCATCGAGGTGGCGGCGGCGGAGATGCTGGGCAGCCGGGTAATCCCGCTTTCCATGGTGGCGGGAATGCTGCATCCGCTGCTGGAAGCGGTCCAACACGAGGACTTCGGCGACACGGGCCATGCGCTGGACGTGCTCGCAGAGGTCCTCCGCACCGCCAGCGCCTCTGGCGGAGCAGGATGGCCGGATGGCCGCAGCCCGTATCCGGGACTCAGTGCGTTCGAACCGGACCGCCAAGGGGTCTTCTTCGGACGCCAGCACGACGTCGCTGCGCTATCGGCGCTGCTGCGGTCACCGGCACAGCAGGCCACCGGGGAACTGATCACCATCGTCGGGCCGTCCGGCAGCGGCAAGTCCTCCCTGCTGCGAGCTGGTTTGCTCCCGGCGATGTCGCTGGAGACCGGGTGGTGGACCGTGCCCACCTTCGTCCCGGGCACAGACCCCGTGCGCGCGCTCGCGCGGGAGCTGGCGGTGCAGGCCAGCCAGCTCGACCTGCGGTGGACCGTCGCCGGCGTCCAATCCCGGCTCGAGGCCGCCGACGGCCTCGCCAGCGTCGCCGACGACGTTCTCGTCGCCGCGTCCGGCCGCCAGCGCCGCCGTCGCCTGCTGATCGCCATCGACCAGATGGAGGAGATCCTCACTCAGACCGCACCCGAACAGCGTCGCCGCTTCGCTGCCCTGTTCACCCGCTCGGCGGTGGACGTCGTCAGCATGGTTGCCACGATGCGGCCGGAATTCCTCGAACCGATCATCGCCGCGCCCGACCTCGCCGGTATTCCGCTACGCCCCTACGCCATGCGCCCGCTCAGCTCCGACGCGCTCGAGTCCGTCATCACCGGCCCGGCCCGCGTGGCCGGCATCACCGTCGAGGAAGAACTTGTCCGGCGCCTCGTCGCCGACACCCGCACGGGCGAGGCGCTGCCGCTGCTCGCGTACACACTGCAGCAGCTATCGGAAGGGGTCCAGCGTGGCGGGCAGCTCTCCACGCGCCGCTACGACGAACTCGGCGGTGTCACCGGCGCGCTGACGGGGCAGGCCGACGCCGCGCTGGCGGCGGCGTGTGCGAGGACCGGCCGGTCAGCCTCCGCCGTCACCGCGGACCTGCTGCGGCTGGTCACCGTGGACGACCACGGCCGGCCCACCCGCCGACGCGTCCCCTACGACGAGCTACCCGCCGACGTGCGCAGTGGACTCGATGTCTTCGCCGACCTGCGCCTGCTGTCCACGGGCGATGTCGACGGCCAGGTCACCATTGGCGTTACCCACGAGGCGTTCCTCACCGCCTGGCCACCGTTGGCCAACGCCATCGCCGCGGCAGGCGCGGCACTGCGGGCGCGCACCGAGATCGAGCGGGCGGCCGCCGATTGGGAAAATGACGAGCACCGGTCGAAACACCTGTGGGAACGCACCCGCCTGGCTAATGCCGTGGAGTTGCTGGGCGCGCGCCTGCGCCGGCCCGCCCGGGCCGCAGCCACCATGCTCGCCCGCCTGCGGCTGCAGCGACGCGCCCTAGTCACCGAGAAGCTCGACATCGGTGACGCGGCCCGGCGCTTCCTGCAAGCGAGCATGCGCTACGATCGCCGCCGCCGCACCCGATCGACCACCGTGCTCGCCAGCCTCCTCGCGCTCGCCCTGGCTGCCGCCGCTGTTGCGGTCGTCATGCAACGCAACGCGACAAAGCAGCGCGACGCTGCCGAGCAGCAGCGCCGCCTCGCCACAGCCCGCCAGCTCATCGCCGAATCCCGCGTCAACTTCGACAAAGATCCACAACTCTCATTGCGGATGGCTCTCGCGGCGAAGACCATCAGCTCAGACCCGGAAGCCGGATCCAACCTCGCCAAGATCGTTACTGCGACTCGCTATATGCAGACCCTCGTCGGACACGACGACGGCGTATACAGCGTCGCATTCACCGGCGACGGCGCCACCCTCGCCACAGCGAGCTCAGACAAGACCGTGCGGCTGTGGGATGTACGCGACCCGACCCGCGCCAAGCCGTGGGGCCCACCATTGACAGGTCACACCGGCACGGTATGGGCCGTCGCGTTCACCAGGGACGGCCGGACGCTGGCGACCGCCAGCCTCGACAAGACGGTCATCTTGTGGGACGTCAGCGACCCGGCTCATCCCGAACGCCTCGGCCAGCCCATAACCGCCCACACCGACAGCCTCTACGCGGTCGCCTTCACCAGGGACGGGCACCTGCTCGCCACCGCCGGTCTCGATCAGCGCGTCATTCTGTGGGACGTCACCGATCCGTCCCGGCCCCGCCAGCTCGGCCAGCCACTCACCGCCCATCAAGGCTGGGTGGGGTCCGTCGCGTTCACCGACGACGGCACCACCATGGCCACCGGCAGCGCCGACCGGACGGTGATTCTCTGGGACATCCGTGACCCGGCCCGCCCCCGTGTCCTCGGTAAACCACTCACCGGACCCTCCGACTCGGTCTCCTCCGTCGCCTTCGGCGGTGACGCTGGCCTGCTCGCCGTCGGCTCCTACGACCACACCGCCACCCTGTGGGACATCCGCGACCAGCAACATCCCAAGCGCGTGGGTCAATCCCTGTACAGCGGCTCGGCCGTGCGCTCCGTCGCGCTCACCCGCGACGCGCGCATGCTCGCCGTTGCCGGCGCCGACCGCACAATCGCACTCTGGGATCTCGCTGACCCAGCAACCCCCAGCGGCAACGCCACCCTCATGGCGCACACCAACTGGGTATTCTCCGCCGCGTTCAGCGACGACGGCACGAAGCTGGCATCGGCCAGCGGCGACAAGACCGCCATGTTGTGGGATGTGCGGAACCGTCCCACGGTTATGAGCAGCGGACCCGGCGCCATGCGCAGCGTCGCCATCGCACCAGACGGGGTGACCCTGGCCGCCGGTAGCGCAGACCACTCCGTCACCCTCTGGGACACCAGCGACCCGCGCCGTCCGGCGATGCTGGGCCGGCCATTCGCCGCCAACGACGGCGAGGTCCGATCGGTCTCCTTCAGCCCCGACGGGCATATGCTCGCCACCTCGGGCACGGACAAGACGGCGTCGCTGTGGGACATCACCAGCAAGACCAACCCCCGCCGGATCGGCGCGCCGTTGACCGGGCACACCAACACGGTCGAGAAAGCGGTCTTCAGCCCGGACGGTCGGTTGCTCGCAACGTCCGCCCTGGACAGGACGGTTCGCCTCTGGGACGTCAGCGACCCCGCGCGGCCCCGCCAGCTTGGCGCGCCGCTAGAAGGTCATACGAACACCGTGGAGACCATCGCGTTCAGCCCCGACGGGCACACGCTCGCCACCGGCAGCCTCGACTACTCCGTCATGCTGTGGGATATCACCGAGCCAACGGCCGTGAAGCAGTTCGGCGAGCCGATACGCGTGCACACCGACTTTGTCGAATCGGTGGTGTTCAGCCCCGACGGGAAGACACTGGCCAGTGGAAGCTTCGATCGCACGGTCAGGTTGTGGAATGTCAGCGACCCGGCCTGGGCCTACCCCCGCGCGCCGGCGCTCACCGACCATTATGTCGGCGTGTGGTCGCTGGCCTGGAGCCGTACTGGCAACGTTCTCACCTCGGCAGCGAACGACGGCATCATCTCCTATGACGTCAGCAACCCCGACAAGCCGCAGCAGATTGGCCAGCCATTGAGCACGGCCGGCTATCTCGTCGTCTCCGCCGCCATCACCGGCGACGGCCGAGCCATAGCGGGCGCGAGCAACGCCTCCGCCGTGCTCTACTGGGATCTCGGCCCGACGCTGGAGATTCTGGCGCATCCAGCCGACCACGCATGTGCCAGAGCGGGCGGCGGGCTGACCCCGGGCCAATGGTCGGAGTACGTCGGGAGCCTGCCCTATGTGGCGACCTGCCCGGCAAGCCAGTGACGGCGCTCGGCGCGTACAGAAGAATGATGCTCGTGCCGGCCGGCGGTCATACCGCGACCGCTCGCAGGCGAGCGGCGTCCGGGTCGCCCTGTCTGGCAGGGCCTGGTGAGACAGAGCCCGTGGGCTTCCCCCCGGGATGTGGACACCGGGTTATGCCGCGATCTGTCGCAGGGTAGCCGATGTGAGGAACGAGGCTCGCCAGGTGACGAGGCAGGTGATGAGGCCGCCGATGAGCGGGCCGGTCCCGCCACCAGGCACCGCTTGCGGCCCCACACGTCGGTGAGCTTGCTGCCCGGCGCGGCGTCCGCAGGCTGGCGGGACGGCACCGGCCGATCCTCGGGTCTCGAGGCGATCCGTCACACCATCCGCGCGGGATGACGCAACGATGACCCCGGACCATGCCTGCGGGGTGAGTGCCGTCGCTCGACGTCGCCGAACGGTTGAAGACGAGATGTGTCGGTGATCCGCAGCACCGGGAGGGGTGGACGATGACGACGACGCACTGGTATCAGCGTGGTGCCCGGAAGGACCGGTCCTCGGTGTTCGCCGAGGACTATCTGCAGGTGCTGATGCTCGGCGTCGTCACGGCGCTGTTCGGCCTGGCGGTGCTCGTCTGGCCCGGCCAGACGCTGCGCCTGCTCGGTATCGTGGCCGGGGTCTGGCTCATCGCGCTCGGCGTGATGCGGGCGGTGACGGCGTTGCGGTCGGACACCAGTTCGTCGCGGCGGTTGCTGGCCGGTGTCATGGCGGTGGTGCTGCTGGCGGCTGGGATCACGTGTGTGCGCAACGCGGGCGGTGGGGTGGTGGTACTGGCCACGCTGCTCGGCCTGGCGTGGTTGCTGAGCGGCTTTGCGATGCTGCTCGTCGCCATGCCGGCGAAAGAGTCGACGCGGGGCTGGCTGAGCGTGCTCGGCGTCGTCTCGGTGCTGGTCGGCGTCGCGTTCATGCTCTGGCCCGGGCCGTCGTTGACGGCGTTGGTGCTGGTCAGCGGCATCGGCGCGGTGCTGATCGGTGCCGGTGAGGTCGCCCTCGCACTGCGGCTGCGGGCGGTCGAGTCGGGCCCGTCGCCGGAGGCGGAGACTCACCCGCGCTGAGGAAGCCGCCGGCGGCGTCCTGACCCGGACCCGCACTCGGCGGTGCTCGGGCAGCTGCCGGCCTACCGGTCGAGCTGGTGCCTGTCGAGTCTTCGGGGGCCGGGCGTCGGACCGTGGTTCGTTCGCTGCGGGCGAGGCGAGCGCCTTCGTCGCAGGTGATCGTGGACGGTACCCACGTGTCGACCGGCAGGGGATTTGTTGTGAACCGTTACCCGGACATCAGTGACCATGGGCTCATCGGCGACCTGCAGACCGCGGCGCTGGTCAGCGGGGACGGGACGGTGGACTGGTGGTGCTGCCCACGGTTCGACTCGCCGAGCGTGTTCGCGGCGCTGCTGGACGCTGACCGGGGCGGGTACTTCCGGATCGCACCCGACACCGTGAACTGCGTGAGCCGCCAGTTGTACCTGCCGGACACGGGGATGCTGATCACGCGGTTCATGACCCCTGAAGGCGTCGGCGAGGTCGTCGACTTCATGCCCATCGCCGGGGCGGTGGCCACCGACCGGCACCGCCTGGTGCGGATGATGCGGACGGTGCGCGGCACCATGCGCTTCACCATCGACATCAGGCCCAGGTTCGACTACGGCCGTGCGCCACACAAACTCGACCTGTCCAGCGACGGCGCTGTCTTCGCCGCCGATGGACTGGAGCTGACCGTCCACCCGGTCGGCGTCGCGGAACATGACCGTGACCTCCAGCGCGACGGCGACGACCTGCACATGGCCCGAACCCTGCGCGAAGGGCAGATCGCCGGTGTCGTGCTCGAATCCATGGGCGGTCGTCCGACCCGGCTGCCGGTCGCCGAGTTGGAGCGGCTCGGTGCCGACACCGCGCGGTACTGGCGCGACTGGGTCAACGCCTCCACCTACCGCGGACGCTGGCGGGAGACGGTCGCCAGGTCCGCGATCACCCTCAAACTGCTGACCTACGCACCGACCGGCGCACCGGTCGCCGCGCCGACCGCGGGGCTGCCCGAGCTCACCGGCGGCGAACGCAACTGGGACTACCGGTACACGTGGATCCGCGACGGCTCGTTCTCGGTGCGCGCGCTGCTCGGCCTCGGCTACGTCGAGGAAGCGGCGGCGTTCGGGGGTTGGCTGCGCGACCGCACCGTCGAGAGCTCCGGTACCGGGTCCGGCCCGCTGAAGATCATGTACCGGGTCGACGGTTCGTCGGATCTGACCGAGGAGACGCTCGAGCACTTCGAGGGCTGGCGGGGTTCCCGGCCGGTGCGGATCGGCAACGACGCCGCCGACCAGCTGCAGCTCGACGTCTACGGTGAGGCGCTCGACGCGCTGCATCGGGCCGACAGCCAGGGCCAGGGCATGGCCTACCAGGGCTGGATGAGCATCGCCCGGATCATCGACTGGCTCTGCGAGCACTGGGATCAGCCCGAGGAGGGCATCTGGGAGACTCGCGGCGGGCGCAAGGACTTCACCTACGGCCGGTTCCAGAGCTGGGTGGCGTTCGACCGGGCGATCAGACTCGCCGTCGACCGGGGCCGACCAGGGGAGATAGCGCGGTGGGCGACCGAACGCGACAACATCTACCGCCAGATCATGAGCCGCGCCTGGAATCCCGACACGGCCAGCTTCACCCAGCACTACGGCTCCGACGTGCTCGACGCGGCGCTGCTGCTCATGCCGCAGCTGGGCTTCATCGCACCCACCGACCCGATGTGGCTGTCCACGCTGGACGCCATCGACCGCGAACTGGTCTCCGACAGCCTCGTCTACCGATACAACCCGGCCGCATCGCCCGACGGTCTGCGCGGCCACGAAGGCACCTTCTCGCTGTGCACCTTCTGGTACGTCGATGCGCTCGCCGAGGCCGGACGGCTCACCGAGGCACGACTGGTGCTCGACAAGATGCTGACCTACGCCAACCCACTCGGGCTGTACGCCGAGGAGATCGGCCTCACCGGCGAGCAGCTCGGCAACTTCCCGCAGGCGTTCAGCCACCTGTCGCTGATCAACACTGCGATCCGCCTCAACCACCGACTCGACCACGGTGTCACCACGACCGTCGCGTGACCGGCGCCGGCCGTGACCACCGGCGAGGCGCAGGAGCCGGCGCGCGGCGGCTGGTGGTCCCGACTGTTGCCGGCCGCGCAGCGCAAGCCGCTCGGCGAGCTGGCCGACCAGCTCGACCTCGCCGGCAGGGACCGGGCCTCGAAGCGGTCCGCGTTCTGGTCGATGCTGGTCATCTCAGCGGTGATCGCCAGCGCCGGAGTGCTGGCCGACTCGACCGCGACCGTGATCGGCGCGATGATCATCGCGCCGCTGTCGAGGCCGATCATGGGCATGGCACTGGGCATCGTGACGGCCGACCGGCGCCTGCTGCTGCGCTCGGCCGGTGTCGTCGCGCTCGGTCTCTTCGTAGTCGTCGGTGTCGGGGTGATCGCCTCGCTCGCGGTACCGGGCGGCGAGAACCTCCTCGCCAACACACAGGTGTCCGGGCGCACGTCACCACGGCTCGCCGATCTGGTCGCCGCGGTCGCCACCGGACTGGCCGGGGCAGTGGGGCTGTCCCGGCGCGATGTCAGCGACGTGCTACCGGGTGTTGCCATCGCCATCTCGTTGGTGCCGCCCCTCGCGGTGGCCGGGATCTGCCTCGGGCAGGGTGAGTTCGCGCTCGCTGCCGGCGCATCGGTGCTGTTCGCGTCGAACGTGCTGTCCCTGGTCCTCGCCGGCACTGCGGTGTTCGCCGGTTACGGCTACGCCTGGAAAGCCGCCCGGGTCACCCGGGCCTACGCGACCATCGCACTGATGATGGTGCTGGTCCTCGTCCCCCTCGGCGCCAACACCGCGGCCAACCTCCTGGTCAACGCGTGGACAAACCGGATCACCGCCGCCGCCACCCGTTGGGTCGGTGCCGTTCCTGGCGCCGAAGTCCGCGGGGTCACCATTGCCGCGCACACCGCGACGATCGACATCCTCGCACCGCAGCAGCTCCCACCAGTCGGAAACCTGCTCAATGCGCTCCACGGCCAAGTGCCGACGGGAGTCCGGATCGTCCTCAACGTGTCCAACGGACAGCGGATCGACGCGGGCACCGTCCGCTGAGCAACCGGCAGGCGGTCTGGGTCGACGCCGGCCGCGGCGACCTGCCGGATCACCGGTCCTGCTGGCGCCGGGCCCGCCGGGCGCGCAGGACGGCCACAGTGCCGCGGCGAGCCAATCGCATGGCTGAGCAGGCCGGTGGCGAAGCAGACGCCGAACGCGGCGGCCAGCCACAGCCCGAGGTGCGCGGTCAG
>NZ_BMPI01000062.1:31716-71433 GCF_014647515.1 Dactylosporangium sucinum
GGGAGGTGAAGCGCTGCGACAGCGTGATCAGCTTGCTGAGCTTGCTCAGCGTGGTGAGCGGGCTCAGCGGGCGAGGTGGGCGAACCATCGACCGGCCGCCGTCCAGGACTCGACGAGCCGCAGCGCGGCCCGCGGTGGTTGTCCGGATGGAGCAGCTCACCACGTGGGTGTGGTGGGAGAGCAACTCCCGGATCTCGTCGGTTTCCGGCTGCCGGCGTCGCCCCGTTCGCGGCGGTTCCGCGTTCGGGATGCTCGCTATCGTTCCAGGCACTGGGCGACTTCGCCGACTCCGTGATCGCCGGCATCCTGTGGATCGCAGTCTCCGCCGCCGCGTTCATCTACCTCGCCTGCTCGATGCTCGTCGCGGTATGCCGCGCCACTACGTCTGTGGCGGGGCCGGCGGGCGCTCAGCGCTCCGTGCGGCCTCGGAGGAGCCGCTGTTGCAACTTCCTGGCAAATACAGCAGAGTTGCACTGGTGGGGCGAGGCGATCGAGGGCCGGTGCCGGTCCGGGTTGAGGTGCTGATCGTGGCGGCTCGCGACGCGGCGGTGTACTACCGGCGCGTCGGCGGGGATCTGCCGCGTGATGCTCATCCGGACCTGGTCGCGACCGGGCTGGTCGGCTCGCCGGTGAGCGCTCGGCCGGTGGCTGTGCCGGCCGGGCAGGGCGGCGTCCAGCGCGATGGTCCTCAGCCAGACTGGGCGCCGCCTCCGCTCACGATTCTGCACTCCACGTCGTGGCGCTTCGACGCGGGCCGCGTCGTGTTGACCTACGTCGCGGTGCTGGACGGTGTGCCGGATGCGGATGCGGTACCGCTGGTGTCGCGCGAACTCGCCCACTCGGGTGATCCGAGGGCGCCGAGCCCACCGCACGTCGCCGCTGATGCGGTGGTCGCCCACGCGCTGCGGCACCTGGCCTGGCTGCGCGACACCGACGAGATCGTGGCCGCGGCCCTGGCGAGCGTGCCGGACGTGTGGATGGTCCTGGACGGTTTCGAGCCCGGCCTGGCCGGCGGTATCCCCGCGCCGCACGAGGCGGCCGCGCGCGGCTGACGCTGGCCGGGACTTCTTGGCCTACGGCGGTGGTGTGCCGAGGGCCTGCTCGACGAGCAGGTTGAGCTCGCGGACGAGTTCGTCCATGCTCTGGCCGGTCTGCGAGCGGAGGATGCTGAGAGCGAGCTCGGCGAGCAGGACCTCGGCCGTGAGCGCCCTGCTCGCGCACGACGACGGTGTGCTGGTCGCGCCGCCGGGCTCGGGCAAGACGGTGATGGCCTGTGCGGTGATCGCCGAACGCGCCACGTCCACGCTCGTGCTCGTCGACCGCAAGGCCCTCGCCGAGCAGTGGCGGGCCCAGATCGGGCGGCTCCTCGGCGTGCGCCCCGGGCGACTGGGCGGTGGCCGGACCAAGCTCAGCGGGGTCGTCGACGTCGTCATGCTGCCGTCTCTGGCCCGCCGGGCCGACGTCGCGGAGCTGACCGGCGGCTACGGTCACGTCGTCGTCGACGAATGTCACCACCTGGCGGCGGCCGCGTACGACCACTCCGTCAAGCGAATCGGCGCGCAGTTTTCTGGCTCGGGCTCACCGCCACCCCGGATCGGCGCGACAAGCTGGGCGAGCTCGTCACGTGGCAGCTCGGACCCGTCCGGCACACCATCACGCCCGGCCGGCCCGGAACGCTCGAAGAAGCGCTGGCCGACGTCAGCGGACCGCGGCGCGTGCTCCACGTGCACGAGACCGCATTCCGCCACGACGACCAGGAGCCGTCCGCGGCCGCGGTCCTTGCCGCGGCGCACCGGGCCTTCGCCGCCGACCCGGCACGCAACGCCCAGATCGTCGGCGACCTCACCGCTGCCCTCGGCCGGGGCCGCAACTGTCTCGTGCTGACCCGCCGCGTCGCCCACCTCGATGTGCTGACCGCGTTGCTGGCCGAGCACGGCCAGCAGGCGCTAGTGCTGCAGGGCGGCATGTCGGCCGCCGACCGGAGGGCTGCGGTGCGCCGCCTCGCCGAGGCGAAGGCCGGCGACGGCGTCCTGGTCATCGGCACGACACCGTTCATCGGCGAAGGCTTCGACGCGCCGGCGCTCGACACGTTGTTCCTTGCCGCGCCGATCTCCTTCGACGGTCTCCTCTAGTTCAACCGGCCCGCCCGGCGCTTACGGGACGACGCGGTCGCGGATGCTGTCGAGCACCGCCTCCGCTGCCCATGCGGCTGCGTCGGCGATGTCACGCCGGTCCATGCCGAACTCGCGGCGAAACGTCACCCAGGTCGCTGCGGAGTCGAGGTGGGACAGCGCCACGATGACCGCTCTGCGCTGCGCCGCGTCGAGGGATGGCACCTCGGCGTCCAGCAGCCGCTCGAGGTGCGCCCGGCCGAGCGCCGGCGCCGCGCCGCTCACGCCGCGCATTGCCGTCTCGGCGACGACGTGCGCGAGCTCCGGCCGCGCGTCGTACCGCTGCATCGCGTCGCGGATCGCGAGGGGGATGTCGAAGATCGAGTGCGACTCCTCGCGGACGAACACCGTCGCCTCGATCCACGCTGCGGTCGCCAGCAGCAGATCGACCCGCGTAGGGTAGTTGCGGAACACCGTGCGCTCGGCGATGCCGGCCCGGCGGGCGACGAGCCGGTATGACACGTCGTCGCTGCCGACTTCCTCGATCAGCTCGGCGTAGGCGGCGAGGATCGCCGCTTGCGTGCCGCTCAGCGCCGGGACGGCCATCGACCTGCTCACGGCTCCGCCCACGTCGCGTCGGGCAGCCTCGCGAGCACTGTGCCCACGGCGCGATCGAACGCGTCGCAGATCTCGCCGGCATCCAGGTCGAAGCCCGTGCGCAGCCGCGCCCAGAACATCGCCGACGAGAAGTACAGCAGGGATGCCGCGACCCGCCGCCGATCCCGCCGGTTGAGCGTCGAAGCCGACACGTCGAGCATCGCCTCGATCGCACGCGTGATGTAGGCGGGCTCGGCGTCGAGCGTCAGCGAGATCGTAGACGCCCGTGCGCCGACGAATGCGTACGCCGGCGACGCGTCGAAGGCGCGGAAGCGCTCGTGCACGGCAGCGCGGAAATCGGCCACCGTCACGAACGGCGGCAGGGGGAAATGGGTCTGCTCAATCCAGTTCGACAGTGCGGCGAGCAGGTGCGCACGCGTGGGGTACTGGCGGTAAACCGTGCGCTCCGAGATGCCGACCTCGTCGGCGAGGGCGCGATAGGAGATGTCGTCGAACGTGTGCTCACGCAGCAGAACCGCCGCGCTCGCCAGAATCGCGGTCGCGGTGTCGACCGGCTCCTCCTTGACTTCCTCCCCACGGCTGAGGCCGGGGGACTCCCGTGGCTGAGACGCGTTCACGCCGCTCGCCGTTCGGGTGGTTGGCGCTTCGCAGACCGCCTATCGGCGAGGTCTCCACGCCCTGTGACCGCAAGCCCTGCGGCCAGCACGTTCTTCGCCGCGTTGACGTCGGCGTTGTCCCTGTGGCCGCAGCCGGTGCACGCAAACTCCGCTTGGCTCTTGCGGGAATCGGCGTCGACCAGGTTGCAGCGGGAGCACCGCTGAGACGTGTACGCGGGGTTGACCTTGACAACGGTCGCGCCGTGGTAACGCGCCGAGTGTTCCAGCCTGAGCAGGAACCGGCCCCAGCCCTTGCCGAGGATGGCCCGGTTCAGGCCCGCCTTCTGGCGCACGTTGCGGCCCGGGGCCGCAACGGTACCCTTCGCCGAGGCCGTCATGGTGCGGGTGTGCAGGTCCTCGACCGCCACCTGTTCGTGGTTGCGGACGAGTTGCACGGCGGTCTGTGCGGCGAAGTCGGTCCGGCGTGCCCGGATGCGGGCGTTGAGCCGCCCCAGCTTGGCGCGGGTGGCGTCACGTCGCGTCGACCGCCGGCTGCGGCCGTGGGTGCGCAGCGACCGGGACAGGGACTGCTGAAGCCGCTCGAGTCGCTTCGCCTCGCCTGCCGTGACGAACTCCCGGTTGTACGTCTCGCCGTCAGATGTCGCCGAGCACCCTCCGCCGGTACTTCGGGCACCACACGACGTGGAAGGCGCACTGGAACACGATGTTGCTGTTCGACCGCAGAGTGACAGCCACAAGGACAGCACATGGCTGCGCGCTCTCTGCTGTCCGCCGGGGGACGATGCGCTAACCCCACGGATGAATCCGGGGGCCCGCGCGCTACGCATTTTGATCACGTTCCCCTGCCTCGATCAGTCGCCCAGTGCGGGGGGCCGGTGACTTCCGGCGGAAGCACGTAGCGATCGGAATCGTCGAGCGTGAGCGCCAGCGACGAGACGTACTGCACCTGGCCGTGCGCCCCTCGCTGGGCCGAGGCCAGCATATCCGGTCGCTCGAACATATATCCGGTGACATGGCAGCGGAGCCGCTCGCCCGAGGGGTTGCCGTGCTCGTCGAATAGGGGAGAGTCGATGCCGTCGGAGCGGCGGCGGAGGTAGTAGCGCCCCCGCGTGGCGAGGGCCATGATCGGCGTGGCGATGAACGCGACGCCGATCGCGATGAGCACCGAGAACGGCTTGACGGCGGTGCCGAGCAGCCCGGCGAACGCGAGCAGCGAAAGCACCGAGGCGAGCCCCACCGACACGAGCCCCACCGGGTTCCAGTCGTGCAGCATGCCACGGCGGAATTCCGGGAAGCGCGGCGAGATGCGCAGCACCCACTTGTTGATCGCGATATCGGTGGCGATCGTCACGAGCCACGCCATGACGACGTTCGCGTACAGGCTCAGGACGAAGGAGATGAGGGTGAAGACGTCCAGCATCATGAGCGCGTACGCGATCACAAGGTTGAGCAGCACGAAGATCGTGCGACCCGGGTAGTGCTTTGCGACCCGGGTGAAGACGTTCGACCAGGCGAGCGAGCCCGAATACGCGTTCGTCACGTTGATCTTCACCTGCGCGACCACGATGAGCACGAGGGCGAGGGCGATTGCGAGCCAGTCGGGGAACAGGGTCTGGTACATGCCGACGAACTGCTTGACCGGTTCGGTCGCGGAGTGCCCGAGGGTGGGATCGACCTTCACGAGGACGTAGACAGCGAGAAACACCCCGATCATCTGCTTGGTGCTGCTGAAGATGACCCAGCCCGGGCCGGACAATGCGAACGACGTCCACCACGAGCGGGCGTTCGACGGCGTGCGCGGCGGCATGGCGCGGATGTAGTCGATCTGCTCCGCCAGCTGCGGGGTGAGGGCGAAGCACACGGCCGCGCTTGAGACAACGGCGCCGAAACTGATCGAGCCGTCGGATTTGCCGTTGAACGACGTGAAGGCGCGCACTGACTCGGGGTCGGAGACGATGATCCACAGCAGCGGCAGCAGGGCGAGGGCGAGCCACAGGGGCGTGGTCCAGAAATGCAGGCGCTCCAGCGCACGCATGCCGTAGATGACGATCGGGATCACGACCACGGTCGAGATGAGATAGCCGAGCCACAGCGGCGTCCCCGTCGCCACCTGCAGCCCTTGCGCCATGATGGCGCCCTCCAAGGCAAAGAAGATGCAGGTGAAGCCCGCGAAGACCACGGTTGTGATGATCGAGCCGTAGTAGCCGAACCCCGAGCCACGGGCGATGAGGTCGAGGTCGAGGTTGTAGCGGGCGGCGTAGTAGGCGACGGGTACGCCCACGATGACGATGATGACCGACGCGAACAGGATGCCGAGCATGGCGTTGGCGGTACCGTGGTCGATGCCGATGGTCGCGCCGATCGAGAAATCGGCGAGGAACGCGATGGACCCGAGGGCTGTCGCGCCGACGGAGGCCGCGCTCCAGCGCCGGAAGGTGCGCGGCACATATCGGAAGGCATAGTCCTCGAGGCTGTCCTCCGCGGCCGCGCGCGCGTTGCCTGTCCTGCTCACAGTGGCATCCCCTCACGCGCCGGGCGTGGGGCATCTTCCGGGTTCGTTGTTTCGAAAGCGTTGCAGGCCCGGAAACCGGTAATGTCGGCTCAGATCGCCATGGCGGCTCGCACGGTGGAGATGGCTGCCGAGCCCCCCTCGTCGGTCTGGGTGACGAAGCCCGAGGCGAGCACGACGTAACGCTCAGCGGCCTCGAGGGCGAAGCCGATGTGCTGCTCGACGAGCAGCACGTTGATGCCCTCGCCGGCCAGTTGCACGATGGTGCGCTCGATCTCGGCGACGATCGTGGGCTGGATGCCCTCGGTCGGCTCGTCAAGGATGAGTAGCTTCGGCTCGGTGATGAGGGCGCGGGCGATCGCGAGCTGCTGGCGCTGCCCGCCCGAGAGCAGGCCTGCCTTCCGGGCTGCGAACTGCTCCAACGCGGGGAAGCGAGCCAGCTGCGCGTCGATGAGGGCCTTGCCGCCCCGGCGTCCGTCGGCGACGAGCTGCAGATTCTCGAGCGTGGTGAGCTGCCCGAACGCCTGCTGACCCTGCGGCACGTACGCCATGCCGCGAGCGACGCGCTTGTTGGGGGCGAGCGACGCGATGTCTTCGCCGTCGAAGAATACGCGGCCCTTCGTCGGCTTGATGAGCCCGATCGCGACACGCAGCAGCGTCGTCTTGCCGGCGCCGTTGTGGCCGAGCACGGCCACGACCTTCCCGGCCGGCACCGTCACCCCGTGCAGCACCCGCGTGCGTCCGTAGCCGGCCTCGATGTCGGTGAGTTCAAGCATGTCGGTCCTCCTCCTGCTGCTGCGTCCCGGCTGCCACTTCCGGCGAGCCTGCGAGCCCGACGGCTGCCGCTTCGGGCACGACCGACATCGCGGCCGTGGTCGCGGCGCCCGCAGTGCCGAGGTAGACCTCCTGCACCTTGGGGTCGGCCTGCACCTCGGCCACCGTGCCGTGCGAGAGCACCTTGCCCTGGTGCAGCACCGTCACGCGCGTGGCAAAGCGGCGCATGAAGTCCATGTCGTGCTCGACCACCAGCACAATGCGCTTCGCCGCGACGCGCTGCAGGAGCTCGCCGGTCGCGGTCCGCTCGTCCTGGCTCATGCCGGCGACTGGTTCGTCGAGCAGCAGCACCCTGGCGTCCTGCACGAGCAGCATCGCGATCTCCAGCCACTGCTTCTGGCCGTGCGACAGGATGCCGGCCGGCGTGGCGAGCTCGCCAGCGAGTCCTGTCTCCTCCAGCGCCTGCACGATCGACGGGTCGACGCCACGCCGGGTCCGTAGCAGCGAGGCCCAGTGGCGGTGGCGTCCGGCGGCGATGTCGAGATTCTGCAGCACCGAGAGCTCGTTGAAGACGCTGGCGGTCTGGAACGTGCGGCCGACCCCGAGTCGGACGATCTTGTGTACCGGCCTGCCGAGCAGCTCCTGCTCGCCGAGCCTCGCCGACCCGGTGGCCGCAGAGAGCCCCGTGATGGCGTCGATGCAGGTCGTCTTGCCGGCGCCGTTCGGGCCGATGAGGAACCGGACCTCGCCAGGGTGCGCGTCGAAGGAGACGCCGCCGACCGCGACGAAGCCCGAGAACTCGACGTGGAGGTCCGTGACGACGAGCGAGGCGTCGGTCACGACCTCGCCTCCTCGAGCTGCAGGGTGGCGGTCGTCGCCGCGGGCTGTTCGCCCGGGCCCCGTCGCGCTGCGGTAAACCTGGCCAGCACCGACGACAGTCCTTTCGGCAGGAAGAGGATGACGACGATGAACAGCAGGCCGATGATGTAGGTCCAGCCGTCGGGCCAGGTGGAGCCGAGGCTCGACTGCCCCCAGCCGACCGCCATCGCGCCGAGCGCGGGGCCGAAGAGCGAGGCGCGGCCGCCGAAGGCAACGCCCGCGATCATGAGGATCGAGGCGGCAGCACCGATCTCGGCCGGCGTGATGATGCCGACGATGGGCACGAACATCGCTCCGCCGATGCTTGCCATCAGCGCTGCGACGACGAAGGCGACGAGCTTGATGTTGGCCGGGTCGTAGCCGAGGAAGCGCACGCGCTCCTCGGCGTCCCGGGTGGCGACGAGGAGCTCACCGAAGCGGCTGCGGTAGAGCTGCCACACCACGAGCAGGCACACGACGAGCAGCGCGGCCGTGATGAGGTACACCATGTTCCTGTTCGCCGGGTCCTTCAGCACGAAACCGAAGAAGTACTTGAAGTCGCTGAGCCCGGTGTCGCCGCCGGTCTCGCGGATTGTGGAGCTGATCAGGGTGGCGAGCGCGACGGCGAGCGCCTGCGTCAGGATCGCGAAGTAGGCGCCCTTCACGCGGCGCTTGAACAGCGCGTAGCCGAGGATGCCGGCCGCGATCACCGGGAGCAGCACGATCGCCAGCAGGGTGAACGCAGCGCTGCGGAACGGCTCCCAGAACGCCGGGAGCGGCGCGAGCGGGTCGTAGAGCACCATGAACCCCGGGACCCCGTCACCGGCGGTCTCCAGCGTGAGGTGCATGGCCATCGCGTAGGCACCGAGGGCGAAGAACACCCCCTGCCCCATCACGAGCATCCCGCCTCGGCCCCACGCCAGGCCGATGCCGACGGCGGCCATCGCCCAGCAGCAGTACTTGCCGAGGTTGCCGAGCCAGTGATCGGTGAGCACGAGGGGAGCGACCGCGAGGAGCAGGACGGCGAACACCCCGATGCCGACGAGGGAAAGCTGTGGCTTCAGTTTGGTCATACCAGACTCCTGGTTCGCACCGTGAACAGGCCCTGCGGGCGCACCTGCAGGAAGACGATCACGAGGATGAAGGCAAACACCTGCGCGAGGCTGCCGGTCGTCCAGTAGGCGAAGCACGAGAGGACGACGCCCACCGCCCACGCGGCGACGATGGTGCCCTTGAGCTGGCCGATGCCGCCGGCGGCGACGACGAGAAAGGCCGGGATGATGTACTGCGCGCCCATCTGGGAGTTCGTACCGCCGATGAGCGACGCGGCCACTCCGGCGACCCCGGCCAGCCCCGACCCGACGAAGAAGGTCAGGCGGTCGACGGTGCGGGTGGAGATCCCCGCGGTCTCGGCGAGGTCCCGGTTCTGCACGGTCGCCCGGATGCGGCGGCCGAACGAGGTGTACTTGAGCCAGGCCGCCAGCGCGGCGACGCAGACGGTCGCGAGCAGGATGGTGAACACCTGCCGCAGCGGCCAGTCGTAGCCAAGGATGGTCAACTGCCCGTCGAGCCAGCCTGGCTTCTTCACCGGGACGCCCTGGGACGGGAAGATCTGCAGCGCCGCCTGTTGCAGGATCAGGCTGACACCGACCGTGACGAGCAGGGTGTCGAGGGGCCTGCGATACATCCATTGGATGATGCTGACCTCCAGCAGGAGGCCGAACAGTCCGGCGACGACGAACGCGACCGGCAGCGCGACCGGGATCGACAGATCGCTGGAGTCGATGACCTGCTGGACGAGGTAGGCGGTGAAGGCGCCGATCATGAGGAACTCGCCGTGGGCCATGTTGATCACGCCCATCTGACCGAACGTGAGCGAGAGGCCGAGCGCGGCGAGCAGGAGCAGCGCACCCTGTGCGCTGCCGTTCAGCAGCGGTGGGATCAATGCGTCCACGTGCTCTCGCTCTCTGTGCGGAGGGGGATTCGGTTCCGGGTACGCGGGGTTGCCTGCCGCAGCGACACGCAACCCCGCGTCCGTGCAGGGGGTGGGGCGATCAGCCCGCGGCTTTCACGAGCTGGTCGCGGACGTTCGCCGGGAACCAGTCGTAGCCGGTCAGGAACGGGTCGGGCTTGATGAACTTGTCGGAGGACCAGACGATGTCGAACTGGTTGCTGGCGTTGATCCGGCCGATGTGACCCGGCTTTGAGATGTGGTGGTTCTCGCCGTCGAGCGTGACGGTGCCCTCCGGCGCGGCGAACGTGATGGCGTTCTTCTTCGCTGCGGCGTTCACCGCGTCGACGTCGAACGAGCCGGCCGCCTCGACGAGGGCCTTGTACAGGTACAGCGAGATGTAGGCGGCCTCCATCGGGTCGGAGGTGACGCCGCTGCTCTTGGGGTAGGCCTTCCAGCTGTCGATGAACTTCGGGTTGGTGTCGGTCTTGAGCGACTGGAAGTAGTTCCAGGACGCGTAGTGGCCGGTGACCTCGTGGCCCATGGCCGGCGCCTCCTCCTCGGCGATCGACACCGAGATGATCGGCGTCGTCGCCGCGGTGAGCCCGGCGTCGTAGTAGGCCTTGATGAAGCCGACGTTCGACGAGCCGTTGATGGTGTTGAAGATGAAGTCGGGCTTGGCCGCCTTGATTTTCGCCACCTGGGTGGTCCAGTCGTCCTTGTCGAGGGGTACGTACTCCTCACCGACGATCTCGATGCCAAGCTTGGCCGCGTAGAGCTTGATGATCGCGTTCGCGGTGCGCGGGAAGACGTAGTCGCTGCCGGCGAGGAACAGCCTCTTCACCCCCTTGGAGGCGAGGAAGTCCATCGCCGGGATGATCTGCTGGTTGGTGGTCGCACCGGTGTAGTAGATGTTCGGCGACGCCTCAAGGCCCTCGTACTGCACCGGGTAGAAGAAGAGGCCGTTGTTCTTCTCGACGACCGGCTTGACGGCCTTGCGGGAGGACGAGGTCCAGCCGCCGAAGATCGCGCCTACGCAGTCCTGGGTGAGCAGCTTCTCGGTCTTCTCCGCGAAGGTGGGCCAATCGGTGGCGCCGTCTTCCTGGATGTACTGGATCTTCTTTCCGAGGATGCCGCCGCCGGCGTTGATCTCGTCGGCGGCCATGTGCAGCACGTTGGAGACGGTCTTCTCGGAGATCGCCATGCCGCCGGTGAGGGAGTTGAGGAAGCCGAGCTTGATGGTGTTGCCGGAGGTATCGACGCAACTGGGTCCGGCCGACTTGCTGCCGGACGTTTCGTCGCCGGCGCGGGCGCCGCAGCCGGCGAGCACGAGGGCGACGGCCGTCGCGAAGGCGCCCGTGGCGACAAGCGTGCGCAGCCGCTTGCTGGTGGTGGACATATGCGGGAACTCCGTTCCTGGTCAAGGAGGCGTGACGCCGGGGTCGCGGCACAGCGGATGGTGCGGATGTTCATGTCCCGGGCCGAGCCGCCGGCGTCCCAAGCGCCCAGCCCGGTATCGCCAAACGAGGTGCAGCCGGCTGCTGCAGGTGAGAGCAGATTGGCCTCGTGTCATTACTCTGACATTTCTCGATCGTTCCAACTATGTAACCGCCGCCCGGCAGAGCTGCGCTGGCCTCGAAAACGCACGGAAAATCGCAGAAGGGCGATGTCAGAGTTCTGTCGCGCCCGAGATGGGGGGTGGAATGATGGCACACTTCTGACATCTGGGAGGGGCGATGCGTTGCATCCCGCCGAGACGGTGTTGCGCGATCGGCGGGCGGCCCAGGACGCGATGCACTTCCGTCCTGCTCGATCGGTTCCGGCGGAACCTTCGCCGCGCCGCCGGCCGCAACGTCCAGTACTTCGGCCGCGTCGAGCCACAGCGTCGCCTCGCCCCGCACGCCCGCTTCGCCATGCGCCGCACCATCACCCGCGGTGGCCACCCACCGACGTCATCCGCTACCCGGACCACAACGCACTCGTCTGGGATGCCGAAGCGAAGCAGTACCCTCGACCCTCAGACCCGGACGCCGCTCCCAACTAAGTCTGGCAGTCACAAGGCTGTTGTGACCGCAGCCGTTAGTTGGCCACGTTGGCCAAAGGCGACCTGGTGCGACGGGGCGTCTGCAGCGGTTAGTTGGCCACGATTGCAAGGGTTAGTTGGCCACCCCCGCGGCTGGTTCGGAACCCGATGACCTTGCCGTTGTCGAGCTGGCGGTCTGTGCGTACAGCACGACGAGTAGTCCGGCGACGCGGTCCGGCAATGGCAGCGTGTTGTCGTGCAGGAGACGGCGGGTCAGGTCCCACCGGTATGCGTGATCGATCCGGCTCTGAGGGCCAGTCCACTGCTGCGCCCGCAACGTCACCGTGCATAGTCGTTGCCGGTACGCCCAGCGCAGGAAGGCGCCCAGCCAGACCGGACCGGCGACCTGCCGTCCGGTCAGCCACCGGCTGACATCGGCTTCGGACAGCGTCGCCAGTGAGCTTCCCTCGGCGCGGACGGCGCGCAGGACGGCAACTGCTGTAGTGGCATGGCTGTGCAGCCGCCTGGCCCGTTCGACGGTCACTGGTCGTTGCGGGGTGGTTCGAGCCCGCAAGCGGTGCAGCAGGTGCCAGTGGACGTATCGGTGTACGACGAGGCGGTCGTCCGGGTCACTGACCGCGGCGACAGTGTGGCAGACCCATTGTTCGAGGCGGTGCAGATGCTCGTCGCGGTCGGGCAGCACGCCGGAGGCAACCAGCACGCCGCAGACGTACCGGACGACTTTGGTGTCAGCGACGTCGTCGAGGCCGGCGTGGGTGATGGGCACTGACCCGTTGGCGAGGGCCTGCAGCAGCGTCCGGCCGGCCGGACGGCGCAGGAGCCAGCTGCGGATGCTCTGCGGCCGATCAGCTGTACGCCACCAGGCAAGCAGCGGCAGCAGTTCCGGCCGGACGCCGCGACCGGTGGTGAGTAACTGCCGGGCGAGCGTGTTGAGGCGACAGGCCCGGCGCAGCGCGCCCGCGGCGGCGCCGCGCTGTCCGCACCCCGGGCAGCGGTGCCATCGCCGCGCCGGCAACCCGGAACCGGCTACCGTGCACGACGCGCACCGTGGATCGTCTGGTGTGCCGCTGTGTACCGGGCAGTACCTCGCAGCATCGGCGTGGCCGGCCTGTGCACGCTCGGCAGCGTAGCCATCCAGTTAGCCTCGACCGCTTGCACGGCGCGGTTTGCCCACACAGCGCACAGACGCCGACGGCGATCGGTGCGCAGGACGAACACTTCGGCCCGTCGGCCGTGCGCACATTCACCCCGACGGGTGCGGCCACACCGCACGCACGGCTCGCCTCGGCCCGGTTCCCGGCTACGGCACGACCCGCCGACCGGCCCGCCGCCAACGTCACGGGCGCTCACCGCCCGGACCACACCGCACCGCACGCATGACACAGCGCGGACCTGCCGGTCACAGCGCGGGCAGATCCGTGCCCCTTCATGCCATTTCTTCAGCGGCACCACCCGCCCACAGCGGGGACAGGCCGGCCGTGCGACACCTGCAACATCGGCCTCGATCAGCGCATCCACGAACCGTGGGACCGCCCACATCGCTGCGGCCGCACCATCCCCGCACAGCACCGCCCTATTGGCGAGAACCGCGTCGACTAACGCCTGCTGCACCGATGGCCGCACCGCCGCCCGACGGGCCGCGTCGATGACCGTCGACGCATCCACCAACGGGAGCTCGAGGCCCACGGCCAGCGGTAGCGCGGCCAGGCGGCGCCCGTCCGGTCCGGACGGGCGCCGCCGGCGTTGATCAGCAGCGCGTGCAGGGAGAGTCCTTGCGGACGCTCCAGGTGAAGGTGGTGCTGCCCAGGCTGCCGAATCCGTCGTTGGCGGTGACCGTGACGTTGTAGGAGCCGATTTGGGTGAGCGTGCCGCTGATCCGGCCGGTCCCGGGGTCGATGGTCAGCCCGGGCGGTAGGTTGACCGCCGCCCAGGTGTACGAGTAACTGCCGCCGGTGGCCTGCATCTGCAGCCCCCCGTTGTCCCCCTTGAGCGAGCTCTGGGTGCCCGGGTTGGTGACCGTCACCGTGCTGGGATTCGGGCCGGTGGGCGGAATTTCCGGAAACGAGCAGGTCAGCGATACCTGCTGCGACGCGATCGATCTGGTGATGTACTCCGGTTCGCCCGAGCGGTACTGGACGGTGGCGGTCGCTCGACCCGAGTAGAAGCCCGAGTCGCAGAGCGTGTTCGGGGTGGTGACGCCGAGCGCGACCACGGGGATCGAGGTGCCGTCGGTCCACAGCGTCGTCCGGCCGTTCACGGTCGTGCCGGCGCCGCCGCTCGTCCCGTGGTACAGCAGCTCCACCGTGAGGTCGACGCGCCGCACCGCGCCGTCGCACGCGACCGTCGCGGTGTAGTTGACGATGTTGTTGGCCGCTTTCCACGGCACGCTGTCCGGCAGGACGTACCAGCAGTAGTGGCCGTCGGGGGTCGCGGCGGCGGCCGGCGTGCCGAGGCCGAGGGACGCGATGGACATGGCCGCTGCGGCCACGGTCAGCAACAGGCGGGACCTGTTGCGACGCAAGAGCATCACACTCATCGATGCATGTTCGCACGGACGAGTCGGGAGCGGCAATGGCCTCGTACAGCTGACGGGAAGGGGGGCGACGCCCTCGATGTCGGTGTGCACGTCGAGGACGACCGGGCGGCCTCGTCGACGGCATCGGCATCCAGCTCGGCAACGACCCGCGCCGCGACCCCGCCGCCGGTGAGATCCCCGACGTCCCCGCCCCGGCGGATGCCCGCCCGAGCAAGCGGCGCCGCAAGCCGCGCAGCACCGTCTTCGACGACCACGGCCCAGCCGCGGTGACCACCGACGCGTCATGACGAGCCCGCCCAGGCAGCTGCCGCGCAGCCTCGACCCGCTGCCTGGCGAGGTCCTGCCCGGCTACCTGCTCCGCCTCGCTCACCGCGTTGAGCGCAGTCCCCGCCGGCTGCTCGAACTGGCCGGCCTGCACGGACCCCGGGCGACCGTCGTCCGGCTCGGCCCAGTCACCCACCTCGACCCGGCCACCGCCCACCGCTTCACAGCCCTGGCCGGCCTGGACGCCGACGAGGTCGCCGCGCTCTGCCTGTCCGCACTGACCAGCCGCCGGGCCCCGCTGCAGCTAACCTTCCTCGGTCGCCGCCGAGACCCCACCCGCCTGGAAACGATGTCGGCGGTTGTCGCGACCGCCGCGTTGGGCGACGCAGGACGCTCAGCTGTACGGCTGGCGGCGCTGGAACGTCTCGGCGTTGCGCGATGCGGCCATCAGCGTCCCGGACCTGGTCTGGACACTGCATTGCCGGTCGCTGCCGAGCTGCGGTCGCTGCCGCATGGGCTGGCACGTGGCGGCGCTGTAGCGGTCGCGGGGTTGGGCCCCGCGGACACGTCGCTGCTTTTGCTGTTGCTCGGCGCGGCGTCGAAGGCCGGCCCGTGGTGCGCACTGGTTGGGCTGCCCACGATCAACCCGGCCGCTGCCGCGGGAGCAGGCATCGACCTTGGTCGGCTGGCGCTCGTCCCAGATCCAGGTAGCGAGTGGAGCACCGTCGTCGCGGCGCTGCTTGACGGTGTCGACGTCGTGGCGGTGGTCGCGTCGCAGGTGTGCAGTGCCGCGAGGTGTCGATCGTGGCATCGGGCCGCGGTGCCGCCGCCCGTCCGCGACGCGCGACAGTGTGGCTACCGCGGCTGTCTGGGTTGTACGCCGAGCGCCGCAGTCGGCGGCATGCGCAGCCTGCAGGCAATGACCGCATCCGGCCGACGGTGCTCGACTATGACCTACATCGATGGATTATCGAAATTTCGACGGATCGATCGACGACACCTCCTGAGCAGCCTGCAAGCCACCGCAGGTCGAAAAGAAATCGGCCGAACGGCCACCCGGATCTCCTATAACATCGACGCCCATGGACGTCCTGCCGTACCCATTCCACAGGAGGAAGACGTTGCAGAACAACGCAAAGCGGTGGCGACTGCGACTTGTCACGCTGGTCACGCTGATGGCTGGGCTCGTCGGGGGAGTGACGCTGGTGGCACCCGGCGCGGCGTCCGCCGACACGGCGACCCTGGGCCGACAACCACTCGGGCCGGCGTCGTACATTCTGCAATTTGCGATCACAAATGACACAGGCGCTTCGGAGAACGGCTGGCGGATGGAGTTCGATCTGCCCCCGGGCGAGTATGTCCAGGGGCTGTTCGCGTTCAGCATCCGGGTCACCCGGACGGGTCAGCACTTCGTCCTCGAAAACGCGTACCCGGGCGTGTACGGCCCGGGCACCTCCGTCAACGGCAGCATCGCCATCATCGGTCTCAGCTGGCCGCTCAACTGCGTCACCCGCGGCACGCCGTGCACCATCAGCGCGTAGCCGGCGCTGATACCTGACGGGAGGTGGGCCTCGCGCGCGACGCGGGGCCCTACCCGTCTCCGGCCCGCGACGGAGCGCGGCTGAGCACCGTCGCGGGTCAGAGCGCGGCTCTGGACCGCCGAAATCGCGGTCCGATGGACCGTTCAGCCCATCGACGAGTAGCGGATTCCCGCCCGGGCGCGGACAGTTGCCGGCCCGAGCCGCCCGCCTTCGCCCCCCGGGCCTCCAGCCGGGGCGAAGGCGTGCTTCGAGGTCCGGGCTCCCCGACCGCCGGGCTCCGGCTGGAGGTCGACCAATCCGTTACATGCCGGGTCTCGAATCCCTGGTGTCACACCACTCGACGAAAGGGACCTCCGATGACATGAGGACGCCGGGGAGGGTGCCGCCGGACCGCAACGGCCGCACCAACCGCCAGTTGTGAGGCGTTTGCTTGTGCTGGGGCTACCTGGCGCCGTTGCGTTATCTGATCGGGTGACGCAGTGAGCCCGGTTCCCATGGCTGGCTCAGATGGCGGTGGCGAGCTCGGTGAACGCTGTGGCGACTCGGAACCCGGACGGTGCGTCGAGCCCGAGTTCGTAGTGTCCGCGTCGGAGGTTCTGCTTGAAGGCGTGTCCGGCGATGATTGGCGGAGACGAGCACGTCGATGACCTGGCCGTCTTGGTCGACGGCGCGATGCACGTACCGCCAGACACCGTTGACCTTGATGTAGGTTTCGTCGACGAACCATCTGTCGCCGGGCGCATGCCGGCAGAACCGGGCCGCAGTCAGCAGCGGCGTGAATCGTTGCGCCCACCGGAAGATCGTGACGTGGTCGACGGCGGACAGCCGCAAAGCCCGATCGGGTTCATGCGCCGTGACCAGGGCAGACGCCACTATCGGTACCCGCAACGTCACGCGGTGGCGTACCGTCGTAGTCGGCAAGCAACGGCGGCGGTAGCGGACCCTTGATCCGCCGCCCTGAGCTGCGCTCCTCCCAGGCGTGAGCGAGGATTCCCACTGCGCGGGAGAGCACGAACAGCCCACGGGCCAGCTCGGGCTCGAAGCCGAGCTCCCCGTAGATCACCGCGGTGGCACCATCGATGTTCATCGGCACAGGACGCGATCGGTGCTCGTTGAGCTGGCGTTCGATCTCCTGGGCGGCACGCAGGTGCCTGCCCGCCAGATGTCCCGCGGTCACGTGCTCGGCCACCGCGGTGAGCAGCGGACCGCGGCGTGGGTCGTGTGGATGAAAGCGGTGTCCAAATCCGGGCACGTGGGCATTGCGGGCCCGGAAATCGGCGAGCAGATCGGTGACCGCCTCCGCGAGAGGCACGTCGGACCGGGCGACCAGCACGTCGAGTATCTCCAGGCATTGCTGGCCCGCTCCGCCGTGCACGTCGCCGAGCAGGTTCACGCCGGTGGCCACCGCTGTGTTGAGCCCCACCCCGCAGGTGGCGGCCATCCGCGCGGCCGCGATCGAGGGGGCCTGTGGACCGTGGTCCACGGCGGCCACCAGGGCCATTTCCAGGAGTTCGGCCTGCGGCGCGGACGGTAGCTCGCCCCGGAGCATCAGGTAGGCCGTGGCGGGGAAGGACACCGAGCCGATCAGCTGCTCGATGGGATAGCCGCGGAGCCGGATCACGCCGGGCTCGATGTCGGTGACGGCGGTCGACCACCAAGCGGTGGTGTCCGCGATGCTGACCCGGGCGTGCGCCGCCTTACGTGCGTTCGTCATAGCGCCTTCTCCTCTCGCAGCCTGGTGACGTCGGCGGCGGTGAACCCGAACTCGGCAAGTACGGCGTCGGTGTGCTCGCCGAGCCGTGGCGGCCGGCCGGGAATCCGCACCGGGGACCCGTCGACGTGGGTGGGCAGACCGACGAGCTTGAGATTCCCGCCCTCAGCCGCGGGGGAGGCGACCTCAGCGACCAGTCGGCGATGCGTGACCTGGCGGGAGGCCAGCGCCTCGGGGACCGACATCACGCGCGCCGCCGGCACTCCGGTTGTGGCTAGCATTTCGTCCCACTCCCGGGCGGTCCGCTCGCGCAGGCTGACCTCGAGCTGCTGGCGGAGGGCGTCCCGGTGGCGCTTTCGGTGCTCTCGCGTGCGGAACCGCGGGTCGTCGAGCAGTTCCTCACGGCCGAGGACGGAGCAGAGCTCCTCGAACTGTTCTTGGCGGTTGGCGGCGATGTTGAGCATGCCGTCGGCGGTTGTGAACGTCCCGGACGGGGCTGAGGTGGGATTCTCGTTGCCCATCGGTAAGGGCTCATGGCTGCCGATCAGGTGGTTGGAGACCACCCATCCCATGGTGCTGATCGCGGCGTCGAGCATGCTCACGTCGAGGAACGAGCCCTGACCGGTCCGTTGCTTGCGAACGAGCGCAGACACCACCGCGAACGCGGCGGCGAGACCGCCGATCGAGTCGCACACCGGGTAGCCGACCCGAAGGGGGGCGGTCTCCGGCGTTCCGGTGACACTCATGATGCCGGACAGCCCCTGGATGATCTGGTCGTAGGCCGGTCGCCGGCTGTCCGGGCCGGTCGCGCCGAATCCGGACACCGCGCAGTAGACAAGACCGGGATTCAACTCGCGCAGCCGCTCCCAGCCGAAGCCGAGCCGTTCCAGCACTCCGGGCCGGAAGTTCTCGACCAGGACGTCGGACTGTGCCAGCATCCGCTCGAGGACCTCCCGGCCGCTCTGGCTCTTGAGGTTTACGGTGACCGAGCGCTTTCCGGCATTCTGAGCCAGGAACGAGATGCCGAGCCCCTGCCGGGACAATTCGGCGTCGGCGCCCAGTTGGCGGGCCAGGTCACCGGTGTCCGGCACCTCGATCTTGATGACGTCCGCGCCCAGCAGGGCGAGCTGGTAGCCCGCGAAGGGGCCGGCGAGCACGTTGGTCAGGTCCAGCACGCGGACCCCGGAGAGCAGGGGTGCACCGGTCACAGAAATGCCTCCACACTGCCCAGCCCTTGATCGCTGATCCTGCGCGCGGCGGTCACCACGGTGTCGACGTACATCGCGATGCGGTCGGCGGTGAATCGCGAGGTGGGGCCGCTGACCGACAAGGCGGCGAGCATCCGGCCGTCGTGGGCCATGATCGGGGCGGCCACCGCCGAGGCTCCGAGCTCGCGTTCACCGTGGCTGACGGCGTATCCGGTCTCGCGTGTCGATGCGACGGTGCGGATCAAAGGTTCCAGGTCGAGGCCTTCGGCACCGGCGAGTCGCTCCAGCAACTCGTTCGGGGCGCCGGCGAGCAGCACGCGCGCCGTCGCGCCGCACAAAAGCGGCATCGGTACGCCGAGCGGCACGACGCTGCGCACCGTCGCGGTGCCCTCCTCCTGGGCGATCGAGACCCGCTCCATTCCCTGGCGCACATACACGTTGACGGTCTCACCGCATTTGTCGACGAGTTCACGCATCACCGCGCGGGTGTGGTCGGAGACGTCCCACAGCGAGGCCGCCAGATGCGCCCACCTGAGGAAAACGGGGCCCGGCGCGTAGGTCGTCTCGCTCGTTCGGAGCAGCAGGCCGCGGGCCTCAAGGGTCGAGCAGACACGGACCACGGTCGTCTTCGGCAGGCCGGTGGCGGCCACCAGATCGCGGAGCGTGCGGATGGGGTGTGTGGTGTCGAAGAGCGTCAGCACGTCGATGGCGCGGGTGATGCTGCGCACCCCGCCGTCGTGCGGTTCCGTCTCGTCGGACCGGGCCATTACGCCTCCTGGAGCAACTGTGTGACGGTTCGACCATACCGTCAGATGGTCCGGCTGCGTCAATACCGCCAAAATGCGGCTGCACTGGGGGCCAAAAACCATCTCTCGGTCTAAGGGGTTCACAGAGTGGTTCGGCTGAGTTAGCGTGACGGCACTCATACACCCCGCACCGCCCCTCCAGGGAGGAACACCCATGGGCGAGCTTCGCCGCTCGGCTACTCGACGTTGTGTCACGATCGCAGCAGGCTTGGTGTTGAGCACGGCCCTCGCGGCCTGCGGTCAGAATGCCGGCGAATCGGCATCGGGTTCGTACCCGACGGAAACGGTCAAGCTCATGGTGCCGGCGGCCGCCGGTGGCGGTTGGGATTCCACCGCGCGGGCCATGCAGCAGGTCATCCAGAAGAAGAACCTGGTCGCCCACCCGGTCGAGGTCTTCAACGTCACGGGTGGCGGCGGCGCCACCGGTCTGGCCCAACTCCAGAAGGACAAGGGCGACCCGCACGCGCTGATGATGACCGGGCTGGTCATGATCGGGGCGCTCCAGCGGGCGAAGGCGCCCGTCTCGTTGAAGGACACCACGCCGATCGCCACCCTCACCGCCGAGGCCGAGGCCTTCGTCGTGCCGGCAAACTCGAAGTACAAGACCATCCAGGACGTCGTCACCGCCTACAAGCAGGACCCCACGTCGGTCACGTTCGGCGGCGGCACCGCCGGTGGTTCCGACCACCTCGTCACGGCGCAACTCCTCAAAGCAGCCGGCGCCGACACGAGCAAGCTGAAGTACGTCGCGTATTCGGGCGGCGGCGAGGCCACCGCAGGCATCCTGTCCGGCGACGTGGCGGTCGGGGTCTCGGGCGTCAGTGAGTTCGAGAGCCAGATCAAGTCCGGAGGCATGCGGCTGCTGGCCATCAGCACCGCCGATGCGCGGGAGGTGGGGGGCCGGCCGGCGCCGACCCTCAAGGAAGCCGGCTACGACGTCAACTTCAGCAACTGGCGTGCCCTCGTCGCCGCACCCGGGCTTTCCGACCGGGACAAGCAGGCGGTCATCGGTGTCATCGACAGCCTGCACAACACCCAGGAGTGGAAGGATCTGCTCGCGACCAACGGCTGGACCGACTTCTACAAGACGGGTGACGCTGCCCAGCAGTACATCAAGGACGAGACGCAGCGCGTCGAACAGCTGTACAAGGATCTCGGGCTGTGAGCCACCCAGACTCGACGAACATCGATTCCCCGGGCCGCGCGGACGCTGCCGCGCGGCCCGGGGAGGGCACCGAGCAAGATGAGGAGCCCGTCAACGCCACGACCTCGCCGGTCGGTCCTCTCCTGATGGGAGTGGCCATGCTGGCCTTCGGCGCGCTCATGCTCACGCAGACATTCAAGATCAGCGGAGACGGACTGGAACCCGATGGTCCCCGTTTCCTGCCCTTCATTGTCGCGTCGCTGTGGGTGGTGCTGGCACTCACGTACCTCGGGCAGCAGATCCGGCGATTCATCGAACGGACCGGCAGCCTGCCGGCCGAGCGGTTCACGCACATGCTGGGTGCGACCGCTCTGGTCGCACTGCTCGTGGTCTACGCCTACGCGCTGGATTCGCTCGGTTACGTGATCGCCACCAGTCTGTTCTTCGCGGGTGCGGCCCGGGCCATGGGCTCTCGCCAGCCGACCCGTGACCTGGTCGCCGCGGTCGCACTGTCGTTGCTGGTGTACCTCAGTTTCACCCGCGCCCTCGGCGTGCATCTCCCGGAGGGGGTCCTGGGGCTGTGAACTCCTTCGCTGACCTGCTCGGCGGGTTCGGGACGGTACTGTCCCCGGAGAACTTGCTGTTCGCGGTGATCGGGGTGACGCTCGGCACGCTGGTCGGGGTGCTGCCCGGGATCGGCCCGGCGGTGACCATCGCCCTGCTGCTACCGGTCACCTACAACTTCGACAACCCGATCCCCGCTTTCATCATGTTCGCCGGCATCTACTACGGCGCCATGTACGGCGGGTCAACGACGTCGATCCTGCTCAACACGCCCGGGGAATCGGCATCCGTCGCGACCGCCATCGAGGGCCACGAGATGGCCAAGCGCGGCCAGGCCCGGGCCGCGCTCGCGACCGCCGCGATCGGCTCCTTCGTCGCCGCACTGATCTCGACCGCCCTACTGGCTCTCGTCGCCAAGCCCCTGGCCGGCATCGCCGTCTCGTTCCGCGCCACGGACTACTTCGCGCTCATGATCCTGGCGCTGGTCACGGTGACCTCGCTGGTCGGCCGCTCGCTGGTGCGTGGACTGTCGTCGCTGCTGCTCGGGATCTCGCTGGGTTTCGTCGGCCTCGACGGGGTCTCCGGCGAGCCGCGCTTCACCTTCGACAACCCGATGCTGTTCAACGGGATCGACTCCGTGCTGCTCATCATCGGTCTGTTCGCGATCGGCGAGACGCTGTACGTCCTGGTGAAGGGCCGCACCCGCCCGGGCTCGGTGGCACCGCTCGAACCTGTGTCCGGCGGGTTCATGTGGCTCAGCCGCGACCAGTGGCGTCGCTCCTGGGCGCCGTGGCTACGGGGCACCGCCTTCGGCTTCCCCTTCGGGGTGCTGCCGTCCGGCGGCGCGGAGCTGCCGACCTTCCTGTCGTACTCCTACGAGAAGCAACGCTCGCGCGGCCGCAAAGAGTTCGGCAAAGGCGCCATCGAAGGCGTCGCCGGACCGGAGGCAGCCAACAACGCCTCCTTCTCCGGCGTCCTGGTGCCGCTACTGACGCTGGGCTTGCCGACCTCCGCGACAGCCGCGGTGATGCTGGCCGCATTCAAGATCTTCAGATTGCAGCCGGGACCGCAGCTGTTCGACAAGTCGTCGGACCTGGTCTGGGCTCTGATCGCATCACTGTTTGTCGGGAACGTGATGCTGCTCGCGCTCAACCTTCCGCTCATCCGGCTCTGGGTGAAGGTGCTGGAGATCCCGCGGCCGCTGCTCTACGCCGGCATTCTCGTGTTCGCCACGCTCGGGATCTACTCCGTGTCCGGAGCGATCACCGACATCCTGATCGCCTACGCCATCGGTGTCGTCGGCTTTCTGATGCGGCAGTTCGACTTCCCGATCGCTCCCACAATCCTGGGCGCCATTCTGGGGCCGGAGCTGGAGGACCAGTTCCGCCGGGCGCTCAGTATCGGCAACGGTGACCTGACCGTGTTCCTGCGGCGGCCCCTCACGGTTGCCATCCTGCTGCTGGCCCTGGTGGCGCTGGTGCTTCCCTACGCGCCGCGGATCGTGGCCCGGCTGCGCGGCCGGAAGACCGTGGGCGCCGGCAAACTGGCCTTCGCTGACGAGGACTGAGAGGACGGCCATGCCGGCTGGCGAGAAAACGATCGTCGTGGGCTATACGCCCACACCACCCGGCCAGGCAGCACTTCGAGCCGCCATCCAAGAGGGCCGGCTACGAAACGCATCCCTGGTTGTCGTGAACGTGAGCCGGGGCGACGCCTACGTCGACCACAACCTGGCCGACCACGAGCACTTCGAGGGTATCGAAGGCCTGCTCGTCGAGTCGGGCCTGCAGTACCGGGTGGTGCAGGAGGTCGGCCGGGGGGAACCGGCTGAGGAGATCTTGCGGGTCGTGGAGGAGGCGAATGCGGTGCTGGTCGTCATCGGGCTCCGGCACCGGACCCGGGTCGGCAAGTTCCTGCTCGGCAGCACCGCCCAGGAGATCCTGCTCGATGCGCCATGCCCGGTACTGAGCGTCAAGGCATAGCTTCGACCATGGCGCGCGTCCATGACGATGGTCAAGCCGGTCTCAAGGGCTGTTAGGGGGTGCTCAACCGCGGGTCCAGGGTGTTCCCAACCCGTATGATGCCGCCTGGGCCCCACCAACCGGCAGAGTCCGTGGAGAGCCGGATGCGATGAACGTCGCGCGTCCGGTTCGGCGAGCGGCCTGGAGAAACGGACCGGTGACAACACCGAAACCGCGCCCACCGCCGGATCGACTGCGGACAGCCCGTTGAGGCAGCTGGTGATCCGACCCGGATCGTCCGTGGCCGGCAGGCTCTGTCCGAGCCGGAAATCGCCCGCACTGTCCCCGGTGTTTGAACGAGTAGACACACAACAGCGCCGTATCCGCACCGCTGCGGACCAGGTCGCCGCTCCTACGCATGAACAGCACGACCGGCCGGAGCCGCCGATCGGCACCTATCGCGGCGTGCCGGAACCAGCGAGGGCCTCCCCGCGCATCAACCACGACCACAGCGACGAGACAGGACCGCACAGAAAACTTCCCGCGATAGCCAGCCAGCACCCCGTCCTGCCCACCCACCGACCGGCGGCGGCTGGCCGATGGTGAGGCCGGCCCGGCGTCGAACGGCCTGTCCGGTACCGGCTGCCGGGCAGTCGGAACGCCGAGCTCGTTGTGCTGGCCGTGGTGCGGTGAGGAGGGGCCTGGTTGGCCGACCCGATCGTCTGGCGGACAGCGTGCAGGAGCGGCCGTCAGGGGCGTGGTGCTTCGTTGCGGTACGCGGGCCGCGCGACCTCGATTGCCGTTCGTTGAGCCAGGCTTCTGCGATGCGGTCGCGGTAGCCCCTTTCCCGACCAGGATCAGCCCATCGGGGTGGTGGAACATGGCTGGCTGCAGCGAGACGAGGTCGGTGAGGATGTCGCGTTCGTCGGCCTGCCGGTCCTGCTGGCCTGCCTGTGGGGCACGGTCGAAACCCTGGCCGAGTTCCTGCCGAACCTGGTCTAGAACCGACGGGAGTGTGAGGCGCAGTAGCCGCAGCCGGCCAAGTGGGAGCGTTAACGGTCTCGCGGGAGGTGCCGCACTGCACCGGTGTCGAGTCGGCGATGCGGACCGGGTGCTGCCACAGATCGGTATCGGCGGCGAGCACGGCGATGCAATGCGCGAGCCGGGTACCCAGGGTGCGGCGCCCGCGCTGCGCGGGTTCGGCGCTGTATTGAGTTATGCTTACGCCTACTCTGTGAATATCGTCGTGCGGGCGGTGAACCGCGAAAGGAGGCAGGCGTGGCAGACGGTAACGGCATGCGCGCGCCTTCTCCGACCGAGCGTCTGCTGGCCATGTTCAACGGCCACCGGCTGTCGCCGATTCAACGGCGGATCGCACAGTACCTGCTCGACCATATGCCCGAGGCGGCGTTCCTATCGAGCGTCGAGGTCGCTGAACGCGTCGAGGTGAGCCAACCATCGGTCACCCGGTTTGCGGTGACCTTGGGCTTCTCCGGCTATCCCGCGCTGCGCGAGGCGCTGCGCCCGATCGCGTTGAGCGCGCCGGACAGTCCGGAGGACATCCGGCGCAACGGCCTGCAGGCGGCCGTGGATGGCGAGATCCGTCACCTGACAGCGCTGCGCGACATGCTCGCCGATCCCGGCCCGGTGCTCAAGCTCGGTCGCGAGCTGTCCGCATCGACGCCGCTTACCGTGCTCGGCACCCGGATTTCCGGCCCGCTCGCCGCGTACTTCGCCTATGGCGCCAAGCGGATCCACCCGGACATCCGCCTGGCCGGTTCCGGTAGTGCGGTCAATGACGATCTACTGCAGTCGCGCGAGGCCGGCGGCACGTGGGTGCTCGCCTTCGCCATGCCGAGGTACGCCGCCGAGCTCCGCGCCGCGCTGAAGTGTGCCCGCGAGCTCGGGTTGCGCACCGCTGTCATCACCGACGTGCTGATGCCGTTTGCCAGCGACGTCGACGTGCTGCTCTCAGCCGGTGTCGGCTCGCGCCTGGTCTTCGACTCGTACGCCGCGCCGATGGTCCTGGCCACGGTCCTGTTACAGGCGATGGCCGACGCCGACCCCGACCGCACCCAGCGGCGGCTGGACGCGTACGAGCAGCTGGCCGAGCGGCACGGGTTCTTCGCCCCGGGCTGAGCGGATCGGTCGGATCGGTCTAAAACGGTCCGGATCACTTCAGATCAGCCCAGGAAATCCGCAAGGAATGGGCCTGCGTCGGTGTCCTGGGCGGTGGCGAGCAGGGTGGCGGCGGCCGCGACGTCGATGTCGAGCGGACGGTCCACGGTCTGCTCGGGTAGCACACCGGCGGCGAGGTCGTAGGCGTCGCGCAACGGCCCGGGGGCGAGCACCGCGCTGCGCATCCGCAACGCGCGGACCGCCGCGACGAGCTCGACCGCGAGGATCACCCGGTAGGCCGCCACGGCCTGAGTGGTGTTGCGGGCCGCCTGCGCTGAGAACGGCGCGTGCTCCTCCAGTCCGCGGGACACGACGGCGGTGGCGAGTGCGGCCGGCAGCGCGCATTGGCGTAGGTCGGCGAGTGCCGACTGGGCCACGTACTCCAAAATCATCAGGCCGGATGACCCGGCGGGACCGCTGGCCAGGAATGGGGTCAGTCCGGTGATCGCGGGCTCGAGCAGAGTCGTGGTGCGGGCGACCGACAGCGCCGCGGTCTGGTACAGCGCGATGCGCAGCGAGTCCAGAGCCAGACCCAGGTGCGCCATGTGGAAGTTCGCGTTGTGCAGGACCCGGGCACCCGCCACGTCCACCAGCGGGTTCTCGCCAGCGGAGTTGAGCTCGACCGAGAGCGTGCGGTCGAGGACCTGGGCCGCGTCGACGGCAGATCCGTGCACCTGCGGGAGGGCCCGGTAGCTGTACGGGTCTTGGATCCGGGCGAACCACGTCCGTTGTCCGTTGAGCAGCCGCCGGAGTTGCGCCGCGACCACCTGCTGACCGGGGTGAGGGCGGGCCTGGTGAACGAACTCGTCGTACGCCTCCGGGTTGCCCTCCGTGCCGAGGAAAGCGAGCGCGCCGACTACGGTGGCGGCGGCCAGCAGGTCGCTGAGGTTCGCGCAGGCCAGCGCTGCTTCCCCGATCAATGCCGCGTTCGAGCTGACGAACCCGAGGGCGTCGGCCGGGTCGAACTGCAACGGCGGCAACTGCCCGCCCCGCCATGGCAGCTCGCCCAGCAGGCACAGCGCGGTACAGGCCAGCGCGGTCAGGTCACCGGTGCCGATGCCGCCGAACGTGTACGCGGTGGGCGCCAACCCGCGGTTGAGCGCCTCCGTCAGGGCGGTGAGTACCTCGGGACCGACCCCGGAGCCACCGGCCGCGAGCTGGTTGACCCGAACGACGAGCATCGCGCGAGCGATCACCGGGTCGAGCGTGGGACCAGCCCCTGCCGCGTGGCTGCGGAGCAGCCGCATGCCGTGCGTGTCGCCGGCCGGCTCATCCACCGTCACAGGGACCAGCCGGTTGGCGCCGACGCCGGTGGTGCGCCCGTAGACCTGCCCCCGGGCGGCCAGCTCCTTGACCATCATGTGGGCGGCAGCCGCGCGATGGAGACCGGCGGCATCCACCTGCACCGTGGCCTTGTCCTGGGCAATGCTGCGGACCTCGGCGCAGGTGAGCCCGACGCCGTCGATCAGCACGTCTGGCTGCGACATAGCTTCTCCTCGGTGGGTGCCCGCACCGTTGGCCGGCCGCATGGGCGACGGGGCCGTAGATGTCGGGCGGGTAAAACCTCTGGGCCATTATCTTGACAAGTTCTTCATGGAACAAGAGCATGAATACATCCATTCACGGTCGGCTGTTGCGGAGATGCCTTGATCACATTTTCCGAGGTCACCAAGCGCTACCCGGACGGCACCGTCGCTGTCGACGAGCTCAGCCTGGAAATTCCCGCGGGAAAGATCACGGTTTTCGTCGGCCCGTCCGGCTGTGGGAAGACCACGACGCTACGAATGATCAATCGGATGGTCGAGCCCAGTTCCGGCACGATCCGACTCGACGGCGAGAACATCAGCGCGTCCGACCCGCCGACGCTGCGCCGGCGCATCGGCTACGTCATCCAGCACGGCGGACTCTTTCCACATCGGACGGTCGTGGACAACGTCGCCACCGTCCCCTACCTGCTGGGTTGGGACCGCCGCAAGGCCCGTCGCCGGGCGATGGAACTCCTCGATCTCGTCGGCCTGCCGGCATCGTTCGCCAAGCGGTACCCGTATCAGCTCTCCGGCGGCCAGCAGCAGCGGGTCGGTGTTGCCCGGGCGCTCGCCGCGGATCCGCCGGTCATGCTCATGGACGAGCCGTTCAGCGCCGTCGATCCGGTAGTGCGCAAGAGCCTGCAGGAGGAGTTGGTCCGGCTGCAGGCCGAGCTGCACAAGACCATCGTCTTCGTGACCCACGACATCGACGAGGCGGTCCGGCTCGGCGACCAGGTCTGCGTGCTGAAGGTGGGCGGCCGGATCGGCCAGTACGACACCCCGGCGAACCTGCTCGCTGCCCCGGCCGACGACTTCGTCGCGCAGTTCCTCGGCGAGGACCGGGGCGTACGGCGGCTCGCCTTCCTCAGCTCCGATGGGTTGCCACTGACCACTGACCGCCTTGTCGCTGCGGGCACAATGCCGGCCGGGCTTGAGTGGGCGCTCGTCGTCGACGCCGACGGTCGCCCGGCAGGCTGGGCAACCGCCGGCGATCCGGACCTGCGGCCCTGCGCGCGTACCTTCACTGTCGGCGTCGACTCGCTGCGTTCCGCCCTGGACAGCGCGATCCTCAACCCATCCGGGATCGCTGTCGGCGTCGATGCCGATGGCCGCGTCGTCGGGCTCGCCGATCAGGCCGAGATCACCCTGCGGCTGCGCATGCCGGTGGCGACGCGGTGACCTGGGACTGGCGGTGGAGCTGGATCGGCAGCCACGTCGACCTGCTCGCCGAGTTGCTCACTCAGCACGTCTACCTGGCGCTGCTGCCGGTGCTGCTCGGCCTGGCGATCTCTCTGCCACTCGGGCTCTGCTGCGTTCGCTGGCCCCGCATCTACCCGCTCGTGCTGGCCGTCACGAGCACCCTGTACGCCCTGCCGTCGCTGGCCCTGTTCGTGGTGCTCATCAAATACACCGGGTTCAGCGGGTGGACCGTCATCATTCCGCTGACCATCTACACCCTGGCAGTGCTGGTCCGCAACGTCGTCGACGGGCTTCGGTCGGTCCCCGAACACGTGCGGCAAGCCGCGGTCGCCATGGGCTTTTCACCGGTGCGGCGCCTCGTGCAGGTGGATCTGCCGGTGGCGGTGCCGGTGGTGTTCGCCGGGCTGCGGGTGGCCACGGTGGCCAACATCAGCCTGGTGAGCATCGGCGCGCTGATTGGCATCAGCGGCCTGGGGCAGCTGTTTGTCGACGGCATCCAGCGCAACTTCCCCACGCCCATCGTGGTCGGCATCGTGCTCACGGTCGCGCTGGCGGTGCTTGCTGACGCGGTGCTGGTGCTGCTCCAACGCGTGCTCACCCCGTGGAGCCGGACCGGGAAGGCCCGATCATGAACCTCGTGCAACTCGTGCTGGACTGGTTCCTGCAGCCGGCTCAGTGGTCCGGCCCGGACGGCATCCCCAACCGGGTGGGCGAGCACCTCTACTACTTCGGCCTGGCCCTGCTGATCGCCATGGCGTTGGCGGTGCCACTCGGCCTGCTGATCGGACACACCGGCCGGGCCGGATTCCTCGTGGTGAACCTGGGCAACGCGGCTCGAGCACTGCCCACCCTGGGTCTGGTTGGGCTGGCCGTGGTGGCGTTCGGCATCGGTCTCGTGCCGACCCTGGTCCCGCTGGTCGCGCTCGCCGTCCCACCGATCCTGGTCAACACGTACGAAGGGATCCGGCAGGTCGACGCGGAACTGCGCGACGCCGCGAAGGGGGTCGGCATGACCGGCCGGGAGGTCCTGCTGCAGGTCGAGATCCCGGTCGCGCTGCCGCTGATCATCCTCGGTCTGCGGACCGCAGCCATCCAGATCGTGTCCACCGCCACCATCGCGGCCTACGTGGGGCTCGGCGGGCTCGGTCGCTTTATCTTCGACGGCCTCGCCCGGCGGGAGTACGAGGTCATGGTCGGCGGCGCGGTCCTGGCCGTTCTGCTGGCGCTGCTTACCGAAGCCATCTTCACGCTGCTCGCCCGGCTCATCGTCGCCCAGGGCGTACGCCAGCGGGCAACCGTACGGTAATCACCGGATCCCCGAGAGGACTCCCAAGCAATGAGATTCAGCATCCGTACCGTTGGCGCCGTTGCCGGCGTGACCGCGCTCATGGCGCTGGCCGCCTGCGGCGGGGGCGGCAGCTCCAATCCGCTCGACGCTGCTGCCGGCGGCGACGCGGGCTCGGTCGTGGTGGGCTCCGCCAACTTCCAGGAGAACGTGCTCCTCGGCGAAATCTACGCGCAGGCCATCGAGGCCAAGGGAGTGAAGGTCACCCGGCAGTTCAACATCGGCGCCCGGGAGATCATCTACGACCAGATCAAGTCCGGCAGGATCTCCATCCTGCCGGAGTACAACGGCGCGCTCCTGGCGTACCTCGACAAGGACGCCACCGCGACCAGCACTAGCGAGGTCAACACGGCGCTGGCCGTCAAGCTGCCGGCCGAACTCGAGCTACTCAACTCTGCGGCCGCGGAGGACAAGGACGCGGTCGTGGTTTCCAGCGAGACGGCGGCCAAGTACAAGCTCAAGACACTCGGAGACCTCGGGCCGGTCGCCAAGGACCTTGTGCTCGGCGGACCCCCGGAGTTCAAGACCCGTAACCAGGGCGTGGTCGGGCTCGCCAGCGCGTACGGCATCCAGTTCAAGGAGTTCAAGTCGCTGGACACCGCAGGTCCGATCACCGTGGCGGCGCTGAAGAAGGGTGACGTCCAGGCGGCGAACCTCTTCACCACCGACCCAGCGGTGCCGGAGAACGGGTTCGTTGTGCTCGAGGACCCGAAGAACCTGTTCAGCTCGCAGAACGTCACTCCGCTGGTGAACAAGGCCAAGGTCAACGACACGGTCCGCGGCGTTCTCAACGCGCTCTCCGCGAAGCTCGACACGACCACGCTCGCCGCGCTCGACAAGAAGGTGCAGAGCGACAAGCAGGACGTCGAAGCGGTCGCCAAGGCATGGCTGAAGGAACAGGGGCTGGTGTGACCGTGAATGGGGATCGTCCGGTGCGGGCGGCGCGTGGCGCCGCCCGCACCGCCCGCGGCTGGCCGCAGGAGGCCGCGGTGCGTATGCTGCACAACAACCTCGACCCGGAGGTGGCCGAGCGACCCGATGACCTGGTGGTGTATGGGGGGACCGGCAAGGCGGCGCGGGACTGGCGGTCGTTCGACGCGATCGTGCGGACGCTGACCGGGCTGGGCGACGACGAGACGATGTTGGTGCAGTCGGGACGCCCGGTGGGGGTGTTCCGGACGCACGAGTGGGCGCCCCGGGTGCTCATCGCCAACTCGAACCTGGTCGGCGACTGGGCGACGTGGCCGGAGTTCCGCCGGTTGGAGAAGCTTGGCCTGACGATGTACGGCCAGATGACCGCCGGGTCGTGGATCTACATCGGGACCCAGGGAATCCTCCAGGGCACGTACGAGACGTTCGCGGCGGTGGCCGCGAAACGGTTCGGTGACACGTTGGCGGGCACGTTGACGTTGACGGCGGGCTGCGGCGGAATGGGTGGTGCCCAGCCGCTCGCGGTCACCATGAACGGCGGTGCCTGCCTGATCGTCGACGTGGACCCGTCCCGGCTGGCCCGCCGGGTCGAGCACCGGTACCTGGACACGGTCGCGCCGTCGCTGGACGAGGCGGTGGCGCTCGTCACGGCGGCCAAGCGGGAGCGCCGGGCGCTGTCCGTGGGGGTGGTGGGCAACGCGGCCACGGTGTTCCCGGAGCTGCTGCGCCGCGGCCTCGAGATCGACATCGTCACCGACCAGACCAGCGCGCACGACCCGCTGGCATACCTGCCGGAGGGCGTGGAACTGGGCGACGCCGGGGACTACGCGGCCGCCAAGCCCGAGGAGTTCACCGGCCGGGCGCGAGCCTCGATGGCGAAGCACGTCGAGGCGATGGTCGGGTTCCTCGACGCTGGCGCGGAGGTGTTCGACTACGGCAACTCGCTGCGCGGTGAGGCGCAGTTGGGCGGCTACACGCGGGCGTTCGCGTTTCCCGGCTTCGTGCCCGCGTACATCCGGCCGCTGTTCTGCGAGGGCAAGGGCCCGTTCCGGTGGGCGGCGCTGTCCGGCGATCCGGCCGACATCGCCGCGACCGACCGCGCGGTGCTGGACCTCTTCCCGGAGAACGAGTCCCTGGCCCGCTGGATCAGGCTCGCCGGCGAACGGGTCGCGTTCCAGGGCCTGCCGGCCCGGATCTGCTGGCTCGGGTATGGCGAGCGGGACCGCGCCGGAGTCCGCTTCAACGAGATGGTCGCCGCCGGCGAGCTGTCCGCTCCCGTCGTGATCGGCCGGGACCATCTCGACTGCGGATCGGTCGCCTCGCCGTACCGGGAGACCGAGGCGATGGCCGACGGCTCGGACGCGATCGCCGACTGGCCGCTGCTCAACGCACTGGTGAACACGGCGTCCGGCGCGTCCTGGGTGTCCATCCACCATGGCGGCGGCGTCGGCATCGGACGCTCCATCCACGCCGGACAGGTATGCGTCGCCGACGGCACCGCACTTGCCGGGCAAAAGATCGAACGGGTGCTCACCAACGATCCCGGCATGGGCGTCATCCGCCACGCCGACGCGGGCTACGAACTCGCCACCGAGGTCGCGCGGGAACGAGGGGTCCGGGTGCCGATGACCAGCGAGGAGACCGCGTGAGGAACGCCGTCAGCGGCTTCGAGGAGATGTGGGCGCAGCAGCCGCCGCTCGGCCGGCACCCGGTCACGGGCGCCTATCGCCGGTTCTCCTGGACCCCGGCCGACCTGGAGTGCCGGGCCTGGTGCACCGATCAGGCGCAGGCCCGCGGGCTGACCGTGCATACCGACCGCAACGGCAACCTGTGGGAGTGGTGCGGCTCGCCCGGCCCGGGTGCCGTGGTCGCCGGGTCGCACCTGGACTCCGTACCTGACGGCGGCGCCTTCGACGGACCACTCGGCGTGGTCAGCGCCCTGCACGCCCTCACCGATGTGCTTGAGGACCTGGCGTGCCGACGGTGAACCTGTGGTGGGCAGAGCACGCATTGCTGCCGACCGGTCCGGCCGCGCAGGTACTGATCGAGACGACGGGAGAGCGGATCACCACCGTACGCCCGGGAGTGCCGCCGCCGTCTGAAGCGACCAGACTGGCCGGGCTCACGATGCCCGGGCTGGCCAACGCCCACTCGCACGCTTTCCACCGGGCGCTACGCGCCCGCACCCAGGCCGGCCGGGGCACGTTCTGGACCTGGCGCGAGCAGATGTACAAGGTCGCCGACCGGCTCACCCCGGAGCGCTACCACTCGCTCGCCCGCGCGGTGTACGCCGAGATGGCGCTCGCCGGGATCACCTGTGTCGGCGAATTTCACTACCTGCACCACGGTCCCGGCGGCACCCCGTACGCAAGGAGCACCACGATGGCCGAGGCGCTCGTCGCCGCCGCGGACGAGGCCGGAATCCGGATCACCCTGCTCGACACGTGCTACCTCACCGGTGGGCTCGGCCAGCCGCTCGCCGGGCCGCAGCTGCGCTTCGGTGACGGTAACGCCGACCGGTGGGCGTCGCGGGCCGGCGAGCTCGCCGCGGCGCTGCGGGAGCGCCCCAACGCCCGTTGCGGCGCCGCCCTGCACTCGGTGCGCGCGGTGCCCCGCGACCGAATGAACACGGTTGTAGCCTGGGCCGACGAACACGCCGCCCCGCTGCACGTGCACCTGTCCGAGCAGCGGGCCGAGAACGAGGCGTGTCTCTCGGAGTACGGCGCCACGCCCACCCAGATCCTCGCCGAGGCCGGGGCGTTGACCCCCCGTACTTCGGTGGTCCACGCCACCCACCTCACCGATCGGGACATCGCGCTGATCGGCGCCGCCCGCGCCTCGACGTGTATGTGCCCGACCACCGAACGCGACCTCGCGGACGGGATCGGCCGGGCCGTCGAACTCAACGGTGCTGGCTCCCCGATCACCCTGGGCAGCGACAGCCACGCCGTGATCGACCTGTTCGAGGAGGCCCGCGGTGTCGAACTGAACGAGCGGCTGCGCACCGAGGAGCGCGGCCACTGGGCCGCCGCTGACCTGTTGCGTACCGCCACCGCGAACGGCCACGCCGCGCTCGGCTGGGCGGATGCCGGGCGGCTCGCCGAGCGTGGGCTCGCCGACTTCGTCACCATCGCGGTGGACACGCCCCGGCTGGCCGGATTCCGGTCCGCCACCGCCGCGGAGTCGGTGGTCTTCGCCGCGATCGCTGCCGACGTCCGTCACGTCGTGGTCGGCGGCCGGTTCGTGGTCCGCGACTTCACGCACCTGCTCGTGCCTGAGGTACCGCGGGCGTTGGACCACGCAATCACCGACGTGACCGGATGAGCAACGGGTAACCGGTGTCTCTCGACGGAGAACGTCATGACACCGGCCCGACAGGAATGACGGCGTTGGATGTCCTCCAGACCCAACGTAGCGATGGGATGGTCACGCGAGTTGGTTAGGCCCGAGATCGAGGGGTCAGTGCCGGATCAAACGTGCATGGCCGTGACCCGCTCGATCGCTCGGGCGAGCCGGTCGACCGCTTCGTTGATGCCACTGTCGGCGAGATTGCCGTAGCCGACGACCAGTGTCGACTCGGCCGGTTCGGTTGCGGTGTGGTAGTCGGCGAGATTGCCAACGCGCACACCGTCCCTCGCGGCGAGCGCAACCACGTCGGCCGCGTCAGCGTCCTCGAGATGGAGCAGCAGGTGCAGTCCGGCCGCCGCGCCTGACACGCGAGCGCTGGGCAGTTTCTGGGACAGTTCAGCCATGAGCGAGTCGCGGCGGGTCCGGTAGCGCCGCCGACTTGCCCGAAGATGGCGGTCATAGACGCCGTTCTCAAGGAGCGCAGCGAACGCGAGCTGGTCGAGCACCGGCGGAGGCAGTTCCATCGGGTTGGCCGTCCGGATCGCGGTGGCCCAGCGGGGTGGAACGGTGAACCAGCCGATGCGCAACGCTGGGGAGAGCGTCTTGCTGAGTGAGCCGAGCAGGGCCACCCGGGCGGGTGCCATGCCTTGCATGGCGGCGACTGGACGGCGATCGTATCGGAAGTCTGCATCCTTGTCGTCTTCCAGGATGATGCCGTCGACCGCGTCCGCCCAAGCGATGAGCTCGGCGCGGCGGGTCGGCGCGAGGACGGTGCCGGTGGGGAACTGGTGTGAGGGGGCCACGACCACCGCCTGGATCCGCGGCTGCGTGCGCAACGGGTCGACCTGCAGCCCGTCTCCGTCGACATCGATCGGGACGGGCACGAGCCCAGCGTCGTTGATGGCTTTGCGAGTCCCTGGCCAGCCGGGCTCTTCGACGGCGACGTGGGTGACGCCGCAGGCTCGCAGGGCCCGGGCGATCCGCGTGACTGCGTCGGTCGTGCCTGCACAAATGGTGGTGTCGTTGGGCGTCACCGCCGCGCCACGTGAGCGCACAAGGTGCTGGGCGAGGGTCCGTCGCAGGTCCCGGTGTCCGGCGGGCTCCAAATGGCCGAAGTCTGGATGTGGGGCCCGCAGGCCGACCCGGTGTACTGCCGCCGACCAGTGCTGGCGGGGAAATGCCCGTAGGTCCGGCAGCCCAGGGGCGAAGTCGAAGCGAGGAAGCGGTGGCAGCGGCGCCAGCGGCGCGGTTCGGGTCGCGGCGCTCCCGGCGCTCGAACGCACGCGGGTGGCGGACCCGGCACGCGACTCAAGGTAACCTTCGGCGGCCAATTGCGCGTATGCCTCGGTGACAACCCATCGGGAGCAGCCCAGGTCGGCGGCGAGGGTGCGGCTCGGCGGGAGCGTGCTGCCGGCCGGGAGCCGCCCGCTGGCGATCGCGGCGCGGACGGCCCGGCGTAGCCGGTCGTGCAACGGTCCAGCCATCTGCTCGTCTAGAAGCAGCAACACTTCCCGGGCAGAATTGGACTGGTTTTTCGACACAGCATTGGACGGTACTCCCATTCCAACGTTCCCTACGGTGGCTGTGACCGCCACTCGAGGGAGCCGCTCATGGTGACGTCCCCAACGCCTAGCCTGGTCGCCTGTGACCTCGACGGGACAATCGTCCGTAACGATGGCACCATCTCCGCCCGAACCGTTGCGGCGTTCGAAAGGATCGATCGGGCGGGCGCACGCTTCGTCCTGGTCACCGGCCGACCGCCGCGACTGATGGGTGCCGTTGCCAAGGCATTCCGTCACCGGGGCACGGCGATCTGCGCCAACGGCGCGCTCATCTACGACCTGTACCGCGAGAAGGTCATCGACAAGCACCTCATCCCTCCGGCGCGCCTCGCCGAGGCGGCCCGGCTGCTGCGCTCGACTGTCGGCGGGATCGGTCTGGCCGTCGAATACGCCGACGCACTCGCCGGCGATGCCCGCTATGAGCCGGGCTCATGGGACGCCGGGGTCACCCTCCAGCGGCTCAGCGACGCCGAGTTGTTCGGTCGCCCCGCACCCAAGCTCCTGGGCCGCCACCCAGTGCTCTCCGCCGACGAGTTGCTGCGGCTCACGGCGCCCGTCCTCGCGGGAATCGTCACCGTTTACCATTCGAACGGACTGCGACTGGTCGAGGCGACGGCCGCAGGTGTAAGCAAGGCTTCGGCCGTGGCAGACCTGGCGGCGCGCTACGACGTCGACCCAGCCGAGGCCGTGGCGTTCGGGGACATGCCCAACGACCTGTCAATGCTCGCCTGGGCGGGGACCTCGTACGGCGTCGCCAACGCACATCCCGATGTGCTCGCCACGGTCGACTGGGTCATCGGCGCAAACGATGACGACGGCGTCGCCGAAGTTCTCGAGCAACTCTTTCCGGTACCGTCATGAGCAGTCCGGTGGCGAGGGAGCGCTGGGCGGTCGCGGCGGTGTTCGCGGTGCACGGCACGGTGCTCGGGACATTCGCGTCGCGGCTGCCGTGGATCGCCGATCACCTCCGCCTGGGCGCAGGACAGCTCGGCCTGGCGTTGTCGATGATCTCGGTCGGCGTGCTCGTGGCGACCCCGCTGGCCGGCCGGTTCGTCCAGCGGTTCGGCGGCCGGACCTCGACGATGATGACGCTGGCGGCGTGGTGCACCGCACTGGCCCTGCCGGCGCTGTCCCAGAACGTGATGGTCTTCGGAACGCTTCTGCTTGTGTTCGGGATGACCAGCGGGACCGCGGACATGGCGATGAACGCACAGGGTATCGAGGTGGAGAAGCGGCTCGGCAAGTCGATCATGTCAGGGCTGCACGGATCGTGGAGCGTCGGGGTGCTCGTGGCGGCGTTCGCCGGCTCGCTGTTCGCGCGGGCTCGGGTCGACGCACGCGTCCATTTCGCAGTGACGGCGGGCGGGTTGCTGGTGGTCGGTCTGATCGCCGCAGCCAGGTTGAGCGGGCCGCCCGCGACCGTGGACCGGCCGGGACAGCAACGGGTGCCCTGGTTTTGTCTGCCGAAGGGGCGTGTTCTACTCATCGGACTGGTCGGCTTCTGCGCGGTCTTTCCGGAGGTCGCCGCCCACGAGTGGTCGGCCATTTTCATGCGAAGAGTTCTGGGCGCCGACGAGGCCTCGGCGGCTCTGGCGACGAGCGTGTTCGCCTTGACGATGACCGGCGGTCGGCTCGGCGGGGACCTCGTGGTCCGGTGGTTCGGCGCCGGCCGGACGGTGCGGATCTGCGGGCTGGTCGGGGCCACCGGAGCGCTGCTCGTCGTCGTCGCCCACACGGAGCTGCTGGCTATGGCTGGGTTCATGTTGATCGGGGCGGGCGTCTCGGTCGTCGTGCCGCTGTCATTCGCCGCCGCCGGACACGCCGCGGCCAGCCCGGCGGTGGGTGTCGCCGGCGTGGCGACGGTCAGTTACGGCGCCGGGCTAGCAGCTCCCAGCGTCATCGGCGGGGTGGCGGCGGCGAGTTCCCTGCGTTGGTCGTTCATGGTGGTGGCGATCCTCGCCGGGCTGGTCGCCGCAGCAGCCGGCCTGCTCGACCAGCGCCCGGAGCGCACCGGAGCCGAGCGGACCACATCGGACTTCGATCTATTGCGGTGAGGGTCGCCATCCGACGTCCGCCCACCCATGCCGGGTATCGCACCACCCGAGTCCGCGGATGTCGGCAGCTGACAGGGCTGGAAGCACCACGTCCCTGGACCGAAGGCGCCGACTTTTCGCAGGGAACCTTCCGGCTTCGCCGTGGGTGGGTGTAGTTGAGGAAGGGAGCGCTGGTGTCCAACGCGGAACACATCGGCGGAATCTACGCGGGGTCTTTCCAACGTCTCGTGGTTCAGGTGTATGCGGTGACCGGCGACCTCGCCGAAGCGCATGAGGCAGTACAGGAAGCGTTCGTGCGGGCGCTCACCACGCCGAAGCGATTCGGTCGCCTGCAGAATCCGGAAGCTTGGCTGCGTCACGTAGCCATCAACGTCAGCCGCACCCGGCATCGGCGACGCCGGATGCTGGAGGTCCTGCTGCGCCGGATAGGCCCACCACCAGACGTCCCCGACCCGAATCCACAGCACATCGCGCTGATGGCCGCGCTGCGCCGGCTTCCCGCCGGGCAGCGGCACGCGATCGCCCTGCATTACCTCGCTGATCTGCCCATCGACGAGGTCGCGCTGACGCTCGGCGTGTCGACCGGCACGGTGAAGTCCCGGCTTTCACGCGGCCGGGTGGCGCTCGCGGTGCTGCTCACCGATCTGAACCTCGATAGGAGCCAGCATGTCTGACGACCCGAATCGTTTCGTCGACGACCTCCGTCACGCCTTCAATGCCAGTGCCGTGGCCCAGGCCGTTCGGCAGCCCGCCCTGGCCGAACTCGACGCGCGGACCGCCGCTCGTCGGCGCATACGCAGGGCGGGCATCGCCTTGGCGCTCGTTCCGCTACTGGGCGCCGCGGTGATCATGCCGTCCACCGCCGGTGGACCTGGCCCCGACCGGCCAGACCTCGAGGACGTGCAGGGTGTGCAACAGCTGGTGTTCTTCTCCCCGACGGATGCAGTCGCGGCGCGGGAAGTCGACTGCGCAATGCGGTTCACCGTCACCACGGACGGCGGTCGAACCTGGTCACCTGAGCAGGCAACGCGTGAGCCGCTTGCCTGCCCGACCGATCCACTCACGCGTCCGAGCACGCTGCCGGGGTTGCAGATTCTGAATATGCGGACGTACCGCGTCAAGGTTGACGACACCTGGCAGCTCACGAGTGATGGCGGTGCGACCTGGCAGCCGGCCGCGTCGGCCGTCACGATGGTGGACGCGTTTCCGCCCGGCGCGACGGTTGTCGACTGCGGCATGCAATGTGCAAGTCTCCCGGCCGCCCCGTTCGCGATCGACGCCGCCTCCGGCGCAGTGTTCCAGCTGCGGCTCACCGAGCTGGCCGGGCGGACGGTCGTCGCCTACACCATGGCTGGCGAGCGCCTATGGGCCCTGCTGGCCGGTTCGGGCGAGCTCGATTCGTCCTTTCGGATCGCGTGGAGCACCGACCGTGGCGCGACCTGGCAGAGCCGGTCGTTCGAACCCGACGACATGCCGTCCGGGGTGGCCGCCGGGCCCGACAACAAGGCATACGTGGCGTTCGCCCGACGTAACGCCGCCGACCCGGCCGAGCGCCTCCTGCAAACGACCGACGGTGGCAGCACGTGGTCGACGACGGTGACCGACCTGTCAAGCAACGGCGGCACAACCTGGCCGCTGACTGTCGCCACCGACGGGACTCTCTTGACCGTCGAGGCTGCGGGGTCCATGCGAACGAGCCGCGACGGCGCCCACTTCGCCCGCGGGCCGGTCGCCCTCATCACCGGCGGCACGCCCGGCTCTGACGCCCGTCATGGGTTGGTCTGGCAATGGGATCAGGGGCGACCCGGCACCGCGTATGTGACGGGCAACGGCAGAACCTGGTCGGAGGTGCCGCTGCCATCATGACGGCGACAGGCTCGGTCGCCGGTCGTTGGATCAGCGTGGCGACCTGTACGCGCTGGGCGCGACGCGATAGGAGCTAGCCACAGGTGCGCCGCCGCTTCGGTTCTGGCACCCCGTTGCGCGCCGCCGCGCCGGCATGCTGTCTCCGTGTGCAGGCGGATCAGCGGCGCGTCGAGGGCGGGATCGTCGCCGGTCGTGCCAGCGATGGCGTTGATCTCGGCGAGCCGCGTGTCGGCAAGGGCGCGGCGGGTGCTCTGCAGTCGTTTCGGCTTCGCGACCTTGAGCGCTGGGTTCTGCGCCTCGGTGAGGTAGCCGTCCGCGACCGCCCGGCGGTACAGGCACCGCAGTGCGGTGATCATGTTCTCGGCGCTGCTGTGTCCGCCTCGTCCGTTGCTGCGGAGAACGCGGGCCGCTTTCACCTCCTCGACGAGCGATTCGATCTCCGACGCTTTGATGTCGTCGAGCTGCGGTCGGCCCATTTTTCATGCGCGCGT
>NZ_BMPI01000063.1:0-249 GCF_014647515.1 Dactylosporangium sucinum
CGGCCAGATCACTCCGGCCAGATCACTCCGGCCAGATCACTCCGGCCAGATCACTCCGGCCAGATCACTCCGGCCAGGAGCCCGAGCGGGGACCGGACGCGGCGGCGGACGGGTCCTCGGCGGACGCCGCTCCGCGCGAACCAGCAGTCTCCGCGGCCATCCCCTCCGGCGCGGCCATCCCCTCCGGCGCGGCCGTCCCCTCCGGCGCGGCCGTCCCCTCCGGCGCGGCCGTCCCCTCCGGCGCGGCCG
>NZ_BMPI01000063.1:315-68537 GCF_014647515.1 Dactylosporangium sucinum
TCCGGCGCGGCCGGCAGCGGGCCCAGGTGGCGCAGCGTGCGCAGGATCAGCAGCGCCAGCCCCAGCAGCACCGCCGCGGCCACCGCCGCCACCACGTGCATCCCCGTCGTCGACGCCACGCGGGCCGCGTGCAGCAGCGCCTCCCCCACCGCCGGGGGCAGCGTCGACGCCGCCGAGGTCGCCGCCGTCACCGTGTCGCGGGCATCCGTCGCGGCCGACGGCGGGAGGGCGGGAGGCAGGTCGATCGTGGCGCGGTACACCGCCGTGCCCAGCGAGCCCAGCGCCGCGATGCCCAGGGCGTAGCCGAACTCCCCGGAGGTCTCGTTCAGCGACGCAGCCGCGCCCGCGCGTTCGACCGGGGCCGAGCCCACGATGATGTCGGTCGCCAGGGTGACCAGCGGGCCCATGCCCAGGTTGATCACGGCGAAGGCCAGCGCGACCCGCAGCGGGCTGCCGTCGGCCGGGGCCTGGGTGACCAGCAGGAGGCCCACCACCGAGACCAGGAGGCCGCCGCCGATCAGGCGACCGCGGTGGACGCGGCGGGCCACCAGCGGGGACAGCTGGAAGCTCAGCCCGGTCACGATCACCGCCGGCATCGTCCACAGGCCCGCGGCGGCCGGGGACAGGCCCTTGACCAGCTGCAGGTGCTGGGTGATGAAGACCATCATCGCGCCGGTCAGCAGGGTGCCGAGGAACATGCCGCCGACCGCGGTCCGGAACGGTACCGAGGCGAAGAGGCGCAGGTCCAGCAGCGGGAGCGGGAGGGTGCGCTGGCGGCGGACGAACACCACGCCGACGGCCAGGCCGGCCAGCAGGGCCAGCGCCGGGACCGGCGCGAGGCCGCGGGCGAGCTCCTTCAGGCCGTACACCGCGGGCAGGATCGCGGCCAGCGACAGCGCGACGCTGGGCAGGTCGAGCCGGCCGGCGCCCGGGTCGCGATGCTCCGGCAGCAGCAGCGGGCCGGCGACGAGCAGCAGCGCCATGGCCGGCACGCCGAGCAGGAACGCCGAGCCCCACCAGAAGTGCGCGAGCAGGAGGCCGCCGGCGAGCGGGCCGATGATCGCGCCGCCCATGAAGCACAGCATCCACACGCCGATGGCCAGGGCCCGCTGGCGCGGGTCCGGGAACATCGTGCTGATCAGAGCCAGGGTGGACGGGGCGAGGGTGGCGCCGGCGATGCCGAGGACGGCGCGGGCGGCGATGAGCATCTCCGGGCTGGTGCTGTACGCGGCCACGACCGAGGCGGCGCCGAACGCGGCGGCGCCGATGAGCAGCAGGCGGCGCCGGCCGATCCGGTCGCCGAGGGTACCCATCGTGATCATGAAGCCGGACAGCAGGAAGCCGTAGACGTCGAGGATCCACAGCTGCTCGGTGCTGCTGGCGTGCAGGTCGGCGCTCAGCCGCGGCATGGCGAGCAGCAGGACGAACACGTCGAGCGACACGAGCAGGGTGGGCAGGGCGAGCACCCCGAGACCGATCCAGTTCTTCTTCATGCCCCCTGGTCGGAGCCGCGCGTCCCGTCTCTACACGGTGCGGCCGCGGGCCACGTCGAGCCAGGAGGTGAAGCCGTGCCAGCTGGCGGCCGGGTCGTGCCACTGGTAGTACTCGGCGGCGGCCTCCCGCCCGAGCCGCAGCACCGCGAGCACCGAAACGATGATCACCCCGCAGAAGACCGTGGCCTGGATCCCGCTGTACCACAGGGGCAGCATCGTCTGCAGGTGCGCCTCCTGCGCCTCGCTGTCGGCGAGCAGGGCCGAGTCGGGGCTGAAGACCACGCCCAGCAGCAGCGCGTCGGCGACCAGCAGCAACGCGACGCCGACGACCAGCCGGGTGTGCGGCGAGCGGCGCGGCACCGCGGTGGCCACCCCGGCCAGCATGAGGCTCAGCCCGGCGAACAGCACCAGCACCCCGGCCAGGCGGTCCTCGACCTCGCGGAGCTGCAGGTTCTCGTCGAGGGTCCACGGGGCGCCGGCCGCGTACCGCGCGTCGAAGCGCACCAGCAGCCAGGCGGCCACGGTGGCCTGGGCCGCGGTGAGGGACATCGCCGAGATCACCAGCCAGAACGCCACGCGTACCGGGTGCATGCGCCGAGCGTAATGCGGGTCAGGAGCCGACAGGCCCCGACCAGATCAGTAGGTCGCATAAGGCAGGATGGGTGGTGACCGTTTGTCACGAATCCGCCGAGGAGTCAAGCGCATGGCGCTCAGCAAGCCCGAAGTGACCCTTCCCGACGGCCCGCCGCCGGCCGACCTGGTCGTCGAGGACATCACCGTCGGCGACGGCCCGGAGGCCCGCCCCGGCCAGCAGGTGAGCGTGCACTACGTGGGGGTGTCGCTGTCGAACGGCAAGGAGTTCGACGCGTCGTGGAACCGCGGGGGCACGTTCGAGTTCGGCCTCGGCCGAGGCCAGGTCATCGCCGGCTGGGACCGGGGTGTGGCCGGCATGAAGGTCGGCGGCCGCCGCAAGCTCGTCATCCCGCCGCACCTGGGCTACGGCGACCGCGGCGCGGGCGGCGCGATCAAGCCGGGTGAGACGCTCGTCTTCGTCGTCGACCTGCTCGGCACGAACTGATTCGACCGATATTCCCGGTGGGGGCGCTCACATGCCCCCACCGGGAATGTGGAAATTCACAGGCGGCGTTCAGCCTTCGTGCGACATCCGGATGCGATGCTGGACCATCGGCGGGTGGCCGATGGGCGGGCATACGAAGGGGTGTGCGAATGGCGATGCAGTCGGCGGCTCCGCGAGCGAAGCGAATCCTGATGGTCGGCGCACCCGGTGCGGGCAAGGGCACCCAGGCGGACCTCATCGCCAAACAGTTCGGCATCACCCATATCTCGAGCGGCGACCTGCTGCGCCGCCACATCGCGGACGGCACGACCATCGGCAGGACCGTCGAGACGTACGTCAACAAGGGTGAGCTGGTCCCCGACGCGATCATCATGGACATGCTCCGCAAGCCGGTCCTCAAGGCGAGCGAGACCGGCGGCTACGTCCTCGACGGCTTCCCGCGCACGGTCGAGCAGGCCGAGGCGGCGTATCGCACCGCCGGCTCCCTGGGCGTCGGCGTGCAGATCGCGGTGCACCTCGACGTGCCCGAGGACGAGCTGATCCGCCGGATGCTGGCCCGGGCCCGCGGCGCCGACGACACGGAGGACGTGATCCGGCACCGCATCAAGGTGTACGACGAGAAGACCCGTCCCCTCCTCGACTATTACGCGCAGCGCGAGCTGCTCATCCAGGTCAACGGCGCCCGCCCGGTCGCCGAGGTGACCTGGTCGATCGTGGTGCAGCTGCAGCGCGCCTTCAAGCGCCCCGCCGCGCCGGCCCCCCGCGACCGCGCGGTCGCCTGAGCACCCTCCGACACGGCCCGGCGCAGCAAACGCCGGGCCGTTCGCGTGCGCACCCGGCCGGGCGCCCGCACCCGTCCCAGCCGTCGATCTTGCACTTGTGGTGCCTGACAAACCCGGACATCGTGGGAGTGTCGAGGCACCACAAGTGCAAGATCGACGCGACGACGGGGCGCGCCGGCGAGGGGCGCGGGGCTACGCGGACAGGGCGGCTGAGACGACCGAGCGGGCCTCCTCCTGGATTCTCGCCAGGTGGTCCGGGCCCTTGAAGGACTCCGCGTAGACCTTGTAGACGTCCTCCGTGCCCGACGGGCGCGCCGCGAACCAGCCCGACGCCGTGACCACCTTCAGCCCGCCGATCGCCGCGCCGTTGCCCGGGGCCGAGGTGAGCTTCGCGGTGATCTCCTCCCCCGCCAGGGTCGTCGCCGACACCTGGGACGGCGACAGCTTGCCCAGCACCGCCTTCTCCTCCCGGGTCGCGGCGACGTCGATCCGCGCGTAGGCCGGAGCGCCGTGCCGGGCCGTCAGGCCGGCGTAGTGCTCCGACGGCGAGCGGCCCGTGGTCGCGATGATCTCCGAGGCGAGCAGGCAGAGCAGGATGCCGTCCTTGTCGGTCGTCCACACCGACCCGTCGCGGCGCAGGAACGACGCGCCCGCGCTCTCCTCGCCGCCGAAGCCGAACGAGCCGTCGAGCAGGCCCGGCACGAACCACTTGAAGCCGACCGGCACCTCGACCAGTTGCCGGCCCAGGTCGGACGCCACCCGGTCGATCATCGAGGACGAGACCAGGGTCTTGCCGATCGCGGCCCGAGCGGGCCAGCCGTCGCGGCGGCTGTACAGGTACTCGATCGCGACGGCCAGGAAGTGGTTGGGGTTCATCAGCCCGGCGTCGGGGGTGACGATGCCGTGGCGGTCGGCGTCGGCGTCGTTGCCGGTGGCGACCTGGAAGTCGGCCCGGCGGCCGATGAGCGAGGCCATCGCGTTCGGCGACGAGCAGTCCATCCGGATCTTGCCGTCCCAGTCGAGCGTCATGAACCCGAACGTCGGGTCGACCACGGGGTTGACCACGGTGAGGTCGAGCTTGTGCCGGTCGGCGATCTCCGCCCAGTATGCGACGCTCGCGCCGCCGAGCGGGTCGGCGCCGATGCGCACGCCGGCGGCGCGGATCGCGTCGACGTCGATCACGGACGGCAGGTCGCCGACGTACGCGCCCAGGAAGTCGAACCGCTCGGTCGTGTCCGCCGCCAGGGCCTTGGCGAGCGGGATCCGCCGGACGCCGCGCAGGCCGTCGGCGAGCAGCGCGTTGGCCCGGTCCTGGATCCACTTCGTCACGTCGGTGTCGGCCGGGCCGCCGTGCGGCGGGTTGTACTTGAAGCCGCCGTCCTCCGGCGGGTTGTGTGACGGGGTGACGACGACGCCGTCCGCGCCCCGGTCGCGGTGGGTGAGGATCGCGTGCGAGACGGCGGGCGTGGGCGTGTACCCGTCCCGGCTGTCGATCAGGACCGTCACCCCGTTGGCGGCGAACACCTCGAGGGCGCTGGCGGTCGCCGGCTCCGACAGCGCGTGGGTGTCCTTGCCGACGAAGAGGGGTCCGCGGTACCCCTGGCGTTCGCGGTACTCGCAGATCGCCTGGCTGACGGCGACGATGTGGTCCTCGTTGAACGACCGGCGCAGGCTCGATCCGCGGTGGCCGGACGTGCCGAAGGCGACCTGCTGGGCCGGGTCGGACGGGTCGGGGTGCTCGGCGAAGTAGCTGGTGACGAGCCGCGGCACGTCGACGAGGTCGGCGCGCTGCGCGGGCTGTCCCGCGCGGGGATGGACGGACATACCGCTTACGTTGCCATGCCCGGCACCGCCCGGCGACAGGACGGGTACATCGGTCCGGCCCCGGGCTCTCCGGGCCGCCGTAGCACTGCCATGATCGGGGCATGACCGGTCCGGAGCGCAGCGGAGGGGCCGGTCATCATGGGCACAGCCTGAAGGTCAGGCCGCCGGAGCGAAGCGGAGGACACATGACCTGGATCGCTCCTCCCCCGCCGCCGTTCGGCGGTTCGCTCGTCGCCGACGAGCGGACCCTGCTCGAAGGGTTCCTCGACTGGCAGCGCGCCGTGCTCGTCGGCAAGTGCACCGGCCTCACCGGCGCGGAGCTGGCGCAGCGCTCCACGCCGCCGTCGACGCTGTCGCTGCTCGGGCTGCTGCGGCACGTCACCGACGTCGAGCTGGAGTGGTTCCACCAGCGGTTCCGCGGCGAGACGGTCGCGTTCCACTACCGCCGCGCCGACGCCAAGGACGCGGCGTTCGACGAGCTGGACCCGGCCGCCGCCGAGCAGGACCACGCCCGGCTGCTCGCCCAGTGGGAGGACTCGCGGGCGGTGGCCGCGACGGCCGCCCTCGACGACGCCTTCGAGGACGTGCTGCGCGGGCCGATGTCGCTGCGGGCGATGTACCTGCACCTCATCCAGGAGTACGCGCGGCACAACGGCCATGCCGACCTGCTGCGTCAGCGCATCGACGGCGAGACCGGCTGAGCCGGCGCCGGCGAGATCGGCGCGCCGTCCGGCCCGGCCACGAGGGCCCGCTGCGGCGGGATGACCATCGAACCGGCGCGGTGCCGGCCCGGGCGGCGCCGGCGCAGCAGCTCCAGCGCGGGCAGCTCGACCCAGTGGTAGACGCCCATGGCGGCGATGAGGCTGAACGAGAACACCGAGGCGGTCGCGAGCGCCGCCGCGGCCGGGCCGACCGGTTGCGGCAGCAGGCCGAACCGCTCGAACGCCACGAAGACCAGGTAGTGCACGAGGTAGAAGCCGAAGGACAGCTGCCCGAGGTACACCATGAGCGGGCGCGACCACAGCGAACGCTCACCCCGCAGGTCGGCCCGCGCGGCCGCGGCGATGACGAAGGCCACCGGGATCAGCGTCAGGGCCTGCTGGTTGGCCGGGTAGGGCAGGAACAGGTTCCCGGCGTAGGCGGGCAGCAGCAGCGCGAACGACCAGCCCAGGCCCGGGCCGCGCCAGGTGCCGCGGCGCACCAGCAGCGCGATCACGATGCCGAGCGTGAACTCGGCCATCCGCACCGGGGGCAGCAGGTAGGCCACGAAGAGCGCGGTGTCGTGGCCGAACGGGATCAGGTCGACGGCGACCGCGGCGACGAACTCGACCATGAGCACGGCCACGCCCCACAGCGCGGGCGTGCGCAGCCGGCGCAGCAGCGGCAGCAGCAGCGGGAAGCAGAGGTAGAAGAACGCCTCGACCGACAGCGACCAGCTGACCGGGTTGAGCGCGCCGTACACGTCGGCACGTGGCAGCCAGCTGTGGGTCAGCGTGAGATGGGTCGCCAGCTGCAGCGGGCCGGCCATGCCCACGATGGCCACCGCGGCGAGCGTGGTGACGAGCGTGGCCGGGTAGATCTTGGTGATGCGCCGCCACCAGAACGCGCCGGCGCCCTCGCCGGGCCGCGTCGACCAGGTCAGCACGAACCCGGACAGGACGAAGAAGAACGACACGCCGAGCGCGCCGCCGTTGACGAGTACGGCCCACAGCACCGAACGGAGCTGCTGTGGCGCCTGCAGGTGCGGATCGAAGTACCGCTCCAGCAGGTGCTGGCCGAATACGACCACGGCGGCCGCCCAGCGCAACCCGGTGAGCGCCGGAAGCCGGCTGTTGCGGTCCACCCTCGTTGTCTAGCGAACCCAGCCGGACGCCGCACGTCCGGGCGCGGGTTTTCACCTGCGATGTGAAACCGGCCGTGGCCGGCGGCTCACCGCCGGCCACAGCGAACTCACCTGCGGACTCGTCCGGTCGCCGTGCCGGGCAGGCGCAGCATCACCAGCCCGAGCGCGAACATGATGACCCCGACCACGATGTTGTTCGCGATGGAACCACCGGTGGCGTAGGCGCCGGCGATGACCCATGGCGCGATGAACGTCCACACCCCGAGCACCACCGGAACAAACGCGAGGCCGTGGGTGCGGCCGTACGCGGTGGCGAACGCGAGAGCCAGGAAAGCTACAGCGATCCCGCAGATGAGGTTGTTCACCGCGAGATTGGGCTGCGTGCCGTGGAAGCCGACCACCCAGGGTGAGATGGCCAGGTAGACCCCGGTGAGCAGCAACAGCCCCTCGGCGATGTACCCCGTGGGCATCGATGACGCCCGGTCGTACCGCTCGCGCAGTTCGACGATGTCCGGGTGCCCTTCGAGGTCAGTGACGGGTCGGACCATGACGACCCCCCTTTCCTTCCGGATTACGGGCATCTAACCGGATTTTTTCGGAACTAACCCGATTTTGGCTACTGCTTGGAGGGCGCGACGGCGGCGCTGCAGACGCCGGCCGCCGCACCCGAGGTTCGCGTGGGAGCCGCGAGAACGGGTCGGCATCACCTCCAGGGGTCGACGGGTGCGGTGACCATAGCCATCGACGAGCCTTCTTGTCCCGGGAGCGCTCCCATGCCAGAATCGTCGCCACCTCGCGTCTGGGAGCCGACGAGGCACTGGCAGCAATGGCCTTGCGTACCAAGCCATTGACACTGCCGCACGCCCCACACCCGGTTCGAAACTTTCACGAGGAGCTGTATTCCGTGAGCACCCCCACGAGACGCCGATGGCGTGGCCTCGCCGCCGGCATCCTGGTCGCCGGAGCGCTGGTCGCACTCCCGGCCGGCACCGCCCACGCGGCGACCGGCTGCCAGGTGACCTACACCGTGCGCAGCCAGTGGCAGAACGGCTTCACCGGCGACCTGGTCGTCAAGAACCTGGGCGACGCGCTGTCGAGCTGGAACGTCACCTGGACGTTCGCCGGTAACCAGCAGCTGCAGCAGAGCTGGAACGGCGACTTCACCCAGAGTGGCAATCAGGTCACGATTCGCAACGCGCCCTGGAACGGCAGCCTGCCGTCGGGCGGCACGGTCAACCCCGGCTTCAACGCCGGGTACAGCGGCACCAACGTGTCGCCGACCGCGTTCGCCCTCAACGGCGTCGCGTGCACCGGGCCGAACACCTCGCCGACGGTGAGCATCACCGCGCCGGCGGCGAACACCCGCTACACGGCCCCGGCGTCGATCCCGATCACCGCCACCGCCAGCGACCCGGACGCGGGCGACTCGATCGCCAAGGTCGAGTTCTACCACGACGGCCTGCTGCTGGGCACCGACACGAGCTCCCCGTACACCTACACGTGGACGGGCGTGCCGGCCCAGTCGGCGGCCTACAGCCTCCAGGCGAAGGCCTACGACAGCAAGGGCGCGGTCACCACGTCCACCGCCGTGCCGGTGTTCGTGGACGCCCCGACCGGCCCGGCGATCCTCGCCACGCCCTCGCCGCTGACCGTCCCCGAGGGCGGCTCGACGCCGCTGTCGGTGAAGCTCAACCAGGCGCCGACCTCGAACGTGACGGTGGCCGTCGCCCGCACCGGCGACACCGACATCACGGTCTCGCCCACGTCGCTGACGTTCACCACCGCCAACTGGAACACCGCGCAGACGGTCACCGTCTCCGCCGCCCAGGACGCGGACAGCGTCAACGGCGCCGCGACGATCAACCTCACGGCGTCCGGCTGGACGTCGGCCTCGGTGCCGGCCAACGAGTCTGACGACGACGTGGCCGGCGGCACCTACGTGCAGCGGTTCCTGGAGCAGTACCAGAAGCTGCACAGCTCCGGCTACTTCTCGCCGGAGGGCGTGCCGTACCACGCGATCGAGACCCTCGTCGTCGAGGCGCCCGACCACGGGCACGAGACGACGTCGGAGGCGTTCAGCTACTGGATCTGGCTGGAGGCCAACTACGGCCGGGTGAAGCAGGACTGGGCCCCGTTCAACAAGGCCTGGGAAACGATGGAGAAGTACATCATCCCGACCCACGCCAACCAGACCACCGGTGGCTACAACCCGAACGACCCGGCCGACTACGCGCCGGAGGCCGACCAGCCGAGCCTGTACCCGTCGCAGGGCGGCAAGCTGGACCCGAACGTGAAGGTCGGCGTCGACCCGCTGTACAACGAGCTCGTCTCGACGTACGGCAACGCCGACATCTACGGCATGCACTGGCTCGAGGACGTGGACAACGTCTACGGCTTCAGCTCGTGCACCCCGGTGGCCGGCTCGAAGGTGTCGTACATCAACACCTACCAGCGCGGCCCGCAGGAGTCGGTGTGGGAGACCGTCGCCCACCCGTCCTGCGAGAACTTCACGTACGGCCAGTCGGGCGCCGGCTACCTGCCGCTGTTCATCTCCGGCACGCCGGCGAAGCAGTGGCGCTACACCAACGCCCCGGACGCCGACGCCCGCGCGGTGCAGGCGGCCTACTGGGCGCTGCAGTGGGCGACCGAGCAGGGCAAGGCGGCCGACGTGACGGCGACCGTCGCCAAGGCCGCCAAGATGGGTGACTACCTGCGCTACGGGATGTACGACAAGTACTTCAAGAAGCCGGGTTGCACCTCGACCTCCTGCGCGGCCGGCACCGGCAAGGACTCCGCGGCGTACCTGATGAGCTGGTACTACGCGTGGGGCGGCGACATGGGCGGCCAGTGGGCCTTCCGCATCGGCTCCAGCCACAACCACCAGGGCTACCAGAACCCGCTCGCGGCCTGGGCCCTGGCCAACGTGTCGGCGCTCGCGCCGCGTTCGCCGTCGGCGAAGGCGGACTGGCAGACCAGCCTGGGCCGGCAGCTCGAGTTCTACCAGTGGCTGCAGTCGTCGGAGGGCGCCTTCGCGGGCGGCGCGACGAACAGCTGGGGCGGCAACTACTCGGCCCCGCCGGCCGGGACGCCGACCTTCTACGGCATGTTCTACGACTACCAGCCGGTGTACCACGACCCGGCGTCGAACCAGTGGTTCGGCTTCCAGGCGTGGTCGGTCGAGCGGGTCGCGGAGTACTACTACGCGACCGGCGACGCCAAGGCCAAGGCGATGCTGGACAAGTGGGTCTCGTGGGCGATCGCGAACACCACGTTCACGGCGAACGGCGACTTCAAGATCCCCGACACCCTGTCGTGGACCGGCGCGCCGAACACCTGGAACCCGTCCAGCCCGCAGGCCAACACCAACCTGCACGTGTCGGTCGTGAGCTCCGGCACCGACGTGGGCGTGGCCGCCGCGTACGCGCGGCTGCTGACCTTCTACGGCGCCAAGGCCAACAACGCGGCGGCCAAGACGACGGCGAAGAAGCTCCTCGACGGCATCTGGCTGCACACCGACTCGAAGGGCGTCGGCATCCCGGAGACCCGGGCCGACTACAACCGCTTCGACGACGTGTGGTCCTCGAGCAACCAGCAGGGCCTCTTCATCCCGTCGGGCTACAGCGGCACCATGCCCAACGGCGACGTGATCGCCCCCGGCAAGTCGTTCCTGGACATCCGTTCCTTCTACAAGAGCGACCCGGCCTGGCCGGCGGTTCAGGCGTACCTGAACGGCACCGGCCCGGCCCCGACGTTCACGTTCCACCGCTTCTGGGCCCAGTCCGACATCGCCATGGCGATGGCCGACTACGGCCTCCTGATCGGCTCGTGAACTAGCTGATCCGCACCACCGCCGCCCCGGTTCCGGCCGGGGCGGCGGCCGCGACCGGGCGGGCCCGGCCGGCCAGGTCGGGCCGGCCGAGTTCCACGGCGGCGCGCCCGGCGGCGAGCGCCCGGTCGTGGTCGGCCGCGCGCGGCCGCCGCAGGGCGGTAGCGTGTGACGTCGTGACCAGGGATGAGCTGCTCGCGCACTGTCTGGCCAAGCCCGGGGCCTGGGAGGACCAGCCGTGGGAAGGGGACGTCGTCGTCAAGGTCGGCGCGAAGATCTTCGCGTTCGTCGGGGGTCCCGAGTCCACCGCCGTCGGGGTCAAGTGTGCGCCGAGCCGGGAGGCGGCCGACGAGTGGCTGCACCGCTACCCCGACGACGCGGCCGTGACGCCCTACATCGGGCGGTCCGGGTGGAACACGCTGCGGTACGGCGGTGCGATCCCCGACGACGAGATCGCCGAGGCGGTCGACGAGTCGTATCGGTGGGTCGTCTCGAAGCTGCCGAAAAGGGATCGCCCGGCGTAGTCGCCACGCTACCGTGCGGTGGCTGTGCGTGGCCCGGGTATGACGTGGCAGGAGGACGCCGAGGACCTCGCACAGGCCGAGGACCGGGCGGTGGTCGAGCCGCCGCCGTGCACCAATCCGGCCGGGAGCCCGCGCCGAAGCACTGACATGGCTGACACGATCGCCGGGCGGTACCGGCTCTCGCGCGTGATCGGTTCCGGCGGCATGAGCCGCGTGTGGGCGGCGACGGACGAGCTGCTCGACCGCCCGGTGGCCGTGAAGGAGATCCTGCCGGTGCCGGGCCTGCCCGAGGACCTGTGGACCCGGACCCTGCAGGAGGCGAGGGCGGCGGCCCGGCTGGCCCACCCGAACGTGGTGCGCGTCTACGACGTCCTGTTCGGCGACGGGCGGCCGTGGATCATCATGGAGTACCTCACGTGCCGCTCCCTGGAGGCCGCCGTCCGCGCACGGGGCCCGCTGCCCCCGCCCGAGGCGGCCCGGATGGCCCTGTCCGTCCTGGACGGCCTCGCGGCGGCGCACCGCGCGGGCGTCCTGCACCGCGACGTGAAGCCGGCCAACGTCCTGCTCACCGACGACGGCCGGGTGCTGCTGGGCGACTTCGGCATCGCGGTCTTCGACGCGCTGCCGCTCTCGGCGGGCCCGCTGGTGGCGTCGCCGGCGTATGTGGCCCCGGAACGGTTCCGCGACGGCCTGTCCACGGCCCACGGCGACCTGTGGTCGTTCGGCGCGATGCTGTACTACGCCGTCGAGGGACGCCCACCGTTCTCCCGCCCGACGACGACATCGGTGCTGGGCGCCCTGACGTCGTCGCCGGTCGACCCCGTGCGGCTGGCGGGCCCGCTGGAGCCGGTGATCGAGGGCCTGCTGCGCCGGGACCCAGGCGAGCGCTTGACGGCCACCCGCACCCGGTTGCTGCTCACCTCGGTGCTGTCCGCCGACGCGGCACCGTCGCCGGCCGCGTCGCCGTCGCTTCCGCCTCCTGCCGCCGTTGCGGAGCCGGCCTCCGGGGCGGCGTCGTTCGTCGGCCGGCCGGCCCTGGTCCGCGGCCGCTCGCCACTGCGCCGCCTCCGCACGTGGATCGGCCGCCCCGGCTTCCCGGCCGACCGCCCCGCCGGCTCGCCGGCCCAGCGCCCGGACCGCGCACCGGACGCCCGGACCGCCACCACACGGGCGCGCGGGCTGCTCGCCGCTGGCGCCGCCGCGCTGCTGGGCGGGGCCGCGGCGGCGGTCCTGCTGTCGCTGCCGTCCTCGTCCTCGACCTCCTCCTCGACCGGGGCCCCCGCGGGCTGCGCGGACCCCGCCTCGGCCCCGTCGCTGCCGGCCACCGGGGCGACCCCGATCGTCGGCGGGCCGGAGCCCGACGGCTCCGTCCTGCACACCGACCCGCAGGGGTTCCGGGTGGCGCTGCCGGCTGACTGGCTGCGCAGCACCGACGCGGCCTCGGTCTGCTTCGTCGCTCCCTCCGGCGCCGTCCGCCTCACCGTCACGGCCGCCCCGGCCGACGGCGGTCGCGAGTTCAGCTACGACGCGGCGGGCCGGCGCTGGCACACCGAGCAGGTGCGGTCGGCGACGGGGCACCTCCTCTCGTGGACGGCGGGCGAGGCCGACTTCCCGGCCAGCCGGTCCCGCTTCGACACGATCGCCGGCACCTTCGCCGCGCTGTGAGGACGGCACGATGCCCGGCGCGCGGACCGGCCGCCGCGGGACTCACCTACATCCCCACTGTCAGGGCATGCGGTGGGAGCCCGTGGCGCCGTCCGCCAGCTCCCGCAGGATGTCCATGTGGCCGGCGTGGCGGGCGGTCTCCTCGACCATGTGCACGAGGACCCAGCGTAAGTTGACCTCGACCCCGCGCCAGGAGCGGCCGAGCTGCTCCAGGGGCAGCTCCTCGATGGTCGCGTCGGCGGCGGCGCAGGTCCGGGCGTAATACGCGAGGATGTCCTCCGTGCGCTCGCCCGGGGCGGCGCGCATGTCGGCGTCCGGGTCGGCCTCGTCGAACGGCAGCGTCTCGCCCGGGCGGCCGAACGCGTCGCAGAACCACAGCGACTCCACCGACGCCAGGTGCTTCACCAGGCCGATGAGGTTGGTGCCCGAGGGGGTCATCGGGCGGCGCAGCGTCTCGTCGGCGACGCCCTCCACCTTCCAGCGGACCGCGTCGCGGTGCCGGCGCAGGCTGTCGTGCAGAACGTCCTTCTCGTTGCCGGTCAACGGCTCCACCCTCACCACGCCCAGCACCCTACGCCCCGGGTACGACAGAACCCGGGGCGTCGAGCGAGGTGCGTCAGGCCGGGGCGGCCGCCCGGGCGGCCTCGGGGGTGTCGGCCGCCAGCGCCGCCTTGGCGATCGTGCGGCACTCGTCCAGCGTGTGCGCCGCCAGCGCCTCGCGCACCGCCGGGATGCTTCTCGGGGCCATGGACAGGCTGCTGATGCCGAGCCCGGCCAGTACCAGTGCGAAGGCCGGATCCGCCGCGGACTCGCCGCACACCCCGACCGGCTTGCCAGCCTCCGCGCCCGCCGACGCGCACGCGGCGATGAGCGCGATCAGTGCCGGTTGCCAGTGGTCGAGGAGCTCGGCCAGGTCGCCGCACATGCGGTCGGCGGCGAAGGTGTACTGGCTGAGGTCGTTCGTCCCCAGGCTGAGGAAGTCCACGCCGCGCAGGATCGACGGCGCGCGCAGCGCCGCGGCCGGGACCTCGATCATCACGCCCGCCGTCGGCAGGCCGGCGGAGCGGCACGCGGCGGCGAACGACGACGCCTCCGCGGCCGTGGCCACCATCGGGGCCATGACCCACACCTCGGCCGACGCCGCCGCGGCCGCGGTGGCGATCGCGGTCAGCTGGGTCGTGAGCACGTCCGGGTTGCGGCGGGCGACCCGCAGGCCGCGCACGCCCAGGGCCGGGTTGGGCTCGCCGGCCATCCGCAGGAACGGCAGCGGCTTGTCGGCGCCCGCGTCCAGCGTCCGGACCACAACCTTGCGGCCGGGCAGCGCGGCGAACACGTCCCGATAGGCCGCGACCTGCTCGTCGAGCGACGGCGGGTCGGTGCGGTCGAGGTACAGCAGCTCGGTCCGGAACAGGCCCACGCCCTCGACGCCGGCCGTCAGGTCCCGGGCCGAGCCGATGTTGGCCAGCAGCGCCACCGGGTGCCCGTCGGCGGTCCGGCCGGGGCCGGTGGAGGCGGCGGCGCGGGCACGCCGGGCCTGCTCCCCCGCATTGACGGCGGTCGCATCGGAGGCAGAAACGTCAACCGATACCAGGCCGGAGGCGCCGTCGAGGGAGACGAGCGTGCCGTCCGGGACCGACAGGATGCCGGCGCAGCGGACCACCGCCGGGATGCCCAGCGTCCGGGCCAGGATGGCGGTGTGGCTGGTCGGGCCGCCCTCCGCCGTCAGCAGGCCCAGCACCTGCGCCGGGTCCAGCCCGGCGGTGTCGGCCGGGGCCAGGTCGCGCGCGATGAGCACGTACGGGTGGCCGGGGTCGGGCAGGCCCGGCATCGGCAGGCCCAGGCAGGCGGCGACCAGCCGGTCGCGCAGGTCGTCGAGGTCGCTGACCCGCTCGGCGAGGTACCCGCCGGCGGCCTCGAACGCCGCCCGGTGCACGGCGAGGGCCTCGGCGACGGCGTGCGGGGCGTCCGCGCCGCCGTCGATGAGGTCGGTGACCGCCTCCAGCAGGGTCTCGTCCTCGACCATGAGGACCTGCGCCCGCAGTACCTCGGCCGCCACCTCGTCGCGAGCGGCGTCCGCGCGGCGGTTCAGGTCGCCGGAGACCGAGGCGACCGCCGACACGAACGCCGATCGTTCGAGCGAAGCCCCGCGAAACGCGGGAGCAGGCAGCGCCGGCGGCGGGGCCAGCCGGTGGACCGGCCCCGCCGCGGCGCCCGGACTGACGCCGATCCCCTTCACGTCCGACATCATTCCGCGTCCAGGTCCCGGGCGAGCAGCGACGCCAGGTCGTCCAGCGCCGCCTGCGCGCCGTCGCCGTCGGCCGCCTCGATGGTGACCTCGGTGCCCTGCTTGGCGCCGAGCGAGAGCACGCCGAGGATGCTCTTGGCCGGCACCGGCTTCTTGTCGCCGGTGCGGATGGTGACCGCGACCGGCTGCTTCGCCGCCGCCTCGACGAACAGCTTCGCTGGGCGGGCGTGCAGCCCGCTGGCGGATCCGACGGCGACTGTCCTGGTCGGCAACGTGACCTCCCTACGGTTCGATGGTCACCTTGATCGCTTCCCCGCGGGCCACGATGCCGAAGGCGTCGAGGGCGCGGTCGAGCGGCAGGCGGTGGGTGATGAGGTCGGCGACGGGGACCGAGCCGTCGGCGATGAGCCGCAGCGCCTCCTTGTTGTGCTGCGGGCTGGAGCCGTTGGCGCCGACGATCGTGAGCTCGCGGTAGTGCACGAGGTTGGAGTCGAGCGCGATGACCGGGTTGTCCTTCGGCAGGCCGCCGAAGAAGCTGATCCGGCCCTGCCGGGCGGTCATCTGCACGGCCTGCTCCTGGGCGGCGCCCGCGGCCGCGGCGGTGATGACCACGTCGGCGCCGCGGCCCTCGGTCAGCTTGAGGACGGCGTCGACGACGTCCGTCTCGCCGCCGCAGACGGCGGCGTCGGGGCGGACCAGGCCGGCGGCCAGGTCGAGCCGCTCGCGGTTGAGGTCGACCAGGAACACGCGGGCGGCGCCGCGGGCCCGGGCCAGCCGCACGTGCAGGCAGCCGATCGGGCCGGAGCCCATGACCACCACGTCGTCGCCGGCGCCGACCCCGGCGAGCTCCTGGCCGTTGAGCACGCAGGCGAGCGGCTCGGCGACCGAGGCCTCGGCGAAGCTGAGCCCGTCGGGGATGCGGTTGAGGCCGTCGACGGCGAGCACGTTCGGGGGCACGATCATGTACTCCGCGAAGCCGCCGTCGAAGTGGTAGCCCATCGACACCTGGTTGGGGCAGACCGTCATCCGGCCGCGCCGGCACTCGCCGCAGGTGCCGCACGGGATGGCCGCGATGACCTGCACCCGGTCGCCCGGCTGCCAGCCGGTGACGTCGTCGCCGACCGCCACGACCTCGCCCGCGATCTCGTGTCCCATCACGCGCGGCGGCACGATGTGGTGGTGCCCGAAGCGGAAGATCTTCACGTCGGTACCGCACGTCGAGCACGCCCGGACGCGGATCTTCACGTCGCCGGCGCCCGGCGCGGGCTCCGGCGCGTCCTCGATGCGGACGTCGCCGGGAGCGTGGAATCGCACGACTTTCACTGTGTGTCCTCTGTCAGAATCTCGATGACTTCGTCGACCGACGTGGACGAGCGCAGCCGGGCGGCCGCGTCGGGGTCCATGAGGACGGTCGCGAGCTGCGCCAGGATGTCGACGTGCCCGTCGCCGGCCGCCGCGATGGCGACGCAGACGCGCACGTCGTTGCCGTCCCAGTCGACGCCGTCGGGGAAGGACAGCACCGCGAGGGCGTCGCGCTTCACCGACTCCTTGCTGTTCAGCGTGCCGTGCGGGATCGCGACGCCCTCCCCGATGTACGTGGAGATGCTCTGCTCACGGGCAAGCATCGCGTCCACGTACACCGGGTCGACCGCGCCGATCTCGACCAGCACGTCCCCGCACCGGCGGATCGCGTCGTCCCGCGATCCGGCCCGCTCGCCGAGCCGGACCGCGTCGCGGCCGAGCAGGTCAGCCACTCAGCTCACCACCACGCTGCACGGCGTTGACGACCTTGGTGACGGCCGGATCGCCGATGAACACCTGGATCGGCACGATGACCTTGTCGGGGGCACTCACCCGGGCGCGGGCGGCCAGGCCCTTGTGGCAGATCACCACGTCGGCGTCGGCCGGGATCTGGTTGACCGGGGTGTGCTCGACGACCACCGCGTTCTTGGACAGCTGCCGCTTGAGCGTGCTGGCGAGCATCACGCTGCTGCCCATGCCGGCGTCGCACGCGACGACGACTTTCTTGATCTCGGCGCCGTTGATGGTGGGCATGGCGGGTCACGCCTCCTGTCGGGTCAGCTTTGCGTTGATGTTGGCCTGCTCGTCGGGGTTCACGACGGTCTGCTCGTCCGGCCCGATCGCGTCGTCCTCGGCCGGCTCGCCGCGGCCGAAGCCCAGCAGCAGCGACGCGACCGCGAAGGTGACCGCGGCGGCGATGACGATGCCGAGGATCACGCCGAAGTAGCCGCCCTTGGGGGTGACCGCCATGTAGGCGAAGATGCTGCCCGGCGACGGGGTGGCGACCAGGCCGGCGCCGGTGACCATGAAGGTGCCGACGCCCGCGGCGCCACCGGCGATCATGGCGAGGATCAGCTTCGGCTTCATCAGCACGTACGGGAAGTAGATCTCGTGGATGCCGCCGAGGAACTGCACGATGATCGCGGCCGGGACGCTGGGGCGCAGCGAGCGCGGGCCGAAGAGGAAGAACGCGAGCAGCAGGCCGAGGCCGGGCCCGGGGTTCGACTCGATCATGAACAGGATGGACTTGCCCTTGTCGGCGGCCTCGGCGACGCCGAGCGGGCCGAACACGCCGTGGTTGATGGCGTTGTTCAGGAACAGTACCTTGGCCGGCTCGACGACGACCGAGGTCAGCGGCAGCAGGTCGTGGCCGACGAGCCAGTCGGCGCCCTTGCCGGCCTGCTTGGTGAGCCACTCGACGATCGGGCCGATGCCGTACATGCCGCCGATCGCCATCGCGCCGCCGATGATGCCGGCGCTGAAGTTGTCGACGAGCATCTCGAAGCCGGGGCGGATGCGGTTCTCGACCAGGCCGTCCCACAGCTTGAGCACGTAGGCGGTGAGCGGGCCGATGAGCATCGCGCCGAGGAACATCGGCACGTCGGCACCGACGACGATGCCCATGGTCGCGACCGCGCCGACCACCGCACCGCGCTGGCCGTGCACGAGGCGGCCGCCGGTGTAGCCGATGAGGACGGGCAGCAGCACCGAGATCATCGGGCCGACGAGCTCGGCGATCTTCGCGTTGGGCAGCCAGCCGGTGGGGATGAACAGGGCCGTGATGAGGCCCCACGCGATGAACGCGCCGATGTTCGGCATGACCATCGCGGCGAGGTGGCCGCCGACGCGTTGCACGGAGGCCCGGAATCCGGTTCCGGTCACCTCTGGGGTGTAGGTCGACACGGGTGTCTCCTTCAGGAAGAAGGTCCGGAGCTGAGCAGGGGGCGGAGCTCGTCCGGGTGGGGGTGGATGGTGACGTTGTGGCGGATCAGGTCGGCGGGGCCGGGCATCCGGCTGCCGGGCAGGCTCACCGCGGCGGCGCCCCAGGCCAGGCCCTCGGCGAGGGCGGCCGCACCCCGGGCGCCCGCGGCGAGGAACCCGGCGAGGAGCGCGTCGCCGGCGCCGACCGTGCTGCGGGGCCGGGCCACCGGGCAGCTGCCGGTGACGACGCCGTCGGCGTCGACCAGCACCGCGCCGTCGGCGCCGAGGCTGGCCACGACGGTGCCGGCGCCCCAGGACCGCAGTCGCTGGGCGGCGGCGACCACGTCGCCGAGGTCGGCCAGCGGGGCGCCGACCACCTCCGCCAGCTCGTCGCGGTTGGGCTTGAGCAGCGTCGCCCCGGCCTGGGCGGCCGCTCGCAGCCCGGGGCCGCTGGTGTCGACGGCGACCCGCAGGCCGGCGTCCCGCAGGCGCCGGCACAGCTGGGCGTAGGCGTCGGCCGGCAGCCCGGGCGGGACGCTGCCGCACAGCACGACCCAGTCCGCGCTGCCGGCCCGGGCGAGCACCTGCCCGGTCACCGCGTCGAACTCGGCGCCGGCCATGGCCGGGCCGGGCTCGTTGACCTTGGTGACCGTCCCGTCCGGCTCGGCGAGCGTGATGTTCGACCGGGTCCGGCCCGCGATCGGCACGGCGAGGACCTCCACGCCCTCGGCCTTGAGCAGCCGGACGAGCTGGTTGCCCTCGTCGCCGCCGCAGGGCAGCACGGCCACCGACGGCACGCCGTTGGCCAGCAGGGCGCGGGACACGTTGACGCCCTTGCCACCCGGGTCGAGGTGGGCCGTGGTGGCCCGGATGACCTCGCCGCGGGTCAGCGCGCCGATCTCGACCGCGCGGTCGAGGCTCGGGTTGAGTGTGACGGTGACGATCATGCCCGGACGACCCGCACGCCGGCCGTCTCCAGGTCGCCGACCAGGTCGGCGTCGGCACGGCTGTCGGTGACGAACAGGTCCAGGTCGGCGAGGTCGCCGAACCGGGCCAGGTAGTCGTTGCCGAGCTTGGTGTGGTCGGCGACCAGGACGGTGCGGCGCGCGGCGCGGATCATCGCCCGCTTGACCGCCGCCTCGGCCGGGTCGGGCGTGGTCAGCCCGCGCTCGACCGAGATGCCGTTGGTGCCGAGGAACGCCACGTCGACGTAGAGGTCGGCCAGGGGCCGCAGCGACCAGTCGTCGACGGTGGCCAGGGTCTTGCCCCGCACCCGCCCGCCCAGGAGCAGGACGTTGAGGTTGGCGCGGGTGCCGAGGGTGGTGGCGATGACCGGGGAGTTGACCACGACGGTCAGCTCCCGGTCGGACGGCAGGAGCTGGGCCAGCCGGGCGGTGGTCGTGCCGGCGTCGAGGATGATCGCGCCTTCCTCCGGCACCTCGCTCAACGCCAGCTTGGCGATGCGCTCCTTCTCCTCGATGAGCACCGCGTCGCGGGCCGCGAGGGCGGGCTCGAACCCGATCCGCTCGACCGGGATCGCCCCGCCGTGCACGCGGCGCAGCACGCCGGCCCGCTCCAGCATGGTCAGGTCGCGGCGGATCGTCTCCGTCGTGACGTTGAGCTCGTCCGCCAGGCCCGCCACCTCGACCCGGCCCTGGGACCGGGCGATGCGGAGGATCTCCTGCTGCCGCTCTTCGGCGTACATGGTGTTGTTTCACCGCCGTTTCGTTTTGCTTGTGCTTTGTTTACGCCCGTTTGTGTTGGGCGTCAAGAGTTCAACCACAGAAACCCACACGGGCCAGCCGACGAACCACACGGCGACGACCAGCGAGAGCCCGCCCTGCATGTTGCGCAGCGCCTCGGTGCGCTCCGCGTCGCCGACCAGCCAGACCCCGGCCTGCAGCAGCACGACCGCGATCGCCCAGGCCAGCACGGCCTTGCCCCACTCGCGCCACTCGTAGCGCACCCGCTCCGGCCCGCGCTTGGGAACCTTGTGCGGCGGCGGGCCGCCGGCGAAGCGGTGGGCGAAGCGCACGTCGGCCCAGCGGATCATGGAGTGCCCGAAGGCGACCGAGAAGCCGAGGTAGGCGGCGGCGAGGGCGTGCGCCTGGCCGGCGGTGGCCCCGTTGCGCAGGTCGATGACGCTCACGACGAGCAGGACGACGTCGACGACCGGCGTCGCGGCGAGCAGCACGGCACCCGTCCTGCGCAGCCTCAGCGGGTATCGTGCGACAAGTCCGGCGGCCAGCAGCACCCAGAAGGCGATCTCACATCCGACGATGAATCCCAGCACCATGTTCTCAGCGTCGGTGGCCGATGCCCCGCCGACCTCGGCGGCGATGACGAACCCGGGGTACATCCTTCGTCGCATACCGCCCGTTCGCCCGGGATGGTGGAATCGAGGCGTGAGGGGGCGCGCGCTGGACCTGGTGCTCGCCGCGAGCTGTTTCGCGGTGGGCGGGCTGATGTTCGCCATCGGGCAGTACCATGCGCGCTTCGCCACGCTCCCCCACGCGCTGCTGCTGGCGCCGCTGGCCGCGTGCTGCGCCGCGATCCTGCTGCGCCGCGTGTCGCCGGTCGCGTCGGTGCTGCTCGGCGTGGCCGCCGTCGCCGCCGACCTGTGGGTCGGGCCGTCGCTGGCGACGCCGCTGGTGTTCACGCAGGTGCTGTACGACGCCTGCGTGCACGGCCGGCCGCGGCTCGTGCGCACGCTGCTCACCGGCTCCGTCGTGCTGTCGGTGCTGACCGGCGCGGTCGGCCTGGCCGTCGCGCGCTCCGTCGGCGCGCTGGCGGTCGCGGTGCTGATCGCGCTCGTCACCGTGGTGCCGGTGCTGACCGGCATCCACGTGCGTCACCATCGGGACCAGGCGGTCGCCGCCCGGCAGCTCGCCCGGCTGGCCGAGGCCGACCGGGCCAACGCGGTCGCCGCCGAACGCGCCCGGATGGCCCGCGAGCTGCACGACGTCATCGCCAACCACCTCAGCGCGGTGGCCATCCACGCCACGGCCGCGTTGAGCGCCGACCTCGGCGCGGACGGCACCCGCAAGGCGCTCACGGTCATCCGGGAGAACAGCGTGCAGGGCCTGGCCGAGATGCGCCAGCTCATCGGCTACCTGCGCGACCCGGGGTCGTCCGGCGACGACCCGTCGGTGGCCGGCCTGTCGGGCCTGGACGCGCTGGTGGGCCGGGCCGAGCGGGCCGGCCTGGCGGTGGATGTGACGGTACTGGGCGAGCCCGCCGAACTGCCCGCGGGAGTCGATCGGGCGGCGTTCCGGATCCTGCAGGAGTCGCTGACGAACGCCCTGAAGCACGGATCCGGGGGGCGCGTGGCGTTGTCGCTGGACTACGGGCCGTCGGCCCTCGCGCTGCGGGTCCGCTCGCCGCTCACCCGTGGCTCCGGCTCGCCGCCCGCCATGTCGACGCTGGTCGATCTACCCTCACCCCCGTCCGCCGGCGCCGGCGCGGGCCTGGTCGGCATGCAGGAGCGCGCGGCCCAGCTGGGCGGCACGCTCTCGGCCGGCCCTTCGGACGGACAGTGGCTCGTGTCGGCCCGCTTGCCGCTGGTGGAAGCGGCATGATCCGGGTGCTCGTCGCGGATGACCAGCCGGCGGTACGGGCCGGACTCGTGCTCATCCTCGACGCCGCGCCCGGCGTCGAGGTGGTCGGCGAGGCCGCCGACGGCGCGGAGGCGGTCGACCGGGCGCTCGCGCTGCGGCCCGACGTCGTGGTCATGGACCTGCGGATGCCCCGGGTCGACGGCATCGCGGCGACCCGGCGGCTCGTCGAGGCCGGCCTGACCGGCGTGCTGGTGCTGACGACGTTCGACCTCGACGAGTACGTCTTCGGTGCCCTCCGCGCGGGCGCGGCCGGCTTCCTGCTCAAGGACGCCTCCGCCGCCGACCTGGTGACGGCGGTACGCACGGTGGCGCGGGGCGACGGCATCGTGGCCCCGGCGGTGACCCGGCGGATCCTGGCCACGTTCGCGGGGCCGGCCGCCGTCACTCCGCTCTCCGTCGAGTCGTTGACCGACCGGGAGCGCGAGGTGCTCGCCTGCCTCGGCGACGGCCTGTCGAACGCGGAGATCGCCGGCCGGCTCGGCATCGCCGAGGCGACGACGAAGACGCACGTCAGCCGCATCCTGAGCAAGCTCGGCCTGCGCAGCCGCGTGCAGGCGGCGATCGCGGCGCGGTCGCTTGACACGTGACCTTTTAGTCACATAACTTGGGGTACGTGGACGACGATCGCGTCTTCAAAGCACTCGCCGACCCGACGAGGCGCTTTCTGCTCGACCTGCTCTTCGAGCGTGACGGCCGCACGCTGACGGAGCTGGAGTCCTCCCTCGAGATGACCCGCTTCGGGGTCATGAAGCACCTCAAGGTGCTGGAGGAGGCGGACCTCGTGGTCACCCGCCGGATGGGCCGGGAGAAGCTGCACTTCCTCAACCCGGTCCCCATCCGCGAGATCCACGACCGCTGGATCGACAAGTACACCGCACACCACGCCGCCGCGCTGCTGGAACTGAAGGCCGAACTGGAGGAAGACCGATGACGACACAGGTCTACAAGGTGTACATCAAGGCGACCCCGCAACGCATCTGGGACGCCATCACGACCCCGGAGTGGACCGCGCGGTACGGCTACCGCGGCCTCGTCGAGATGGAGCTGCACCCGGGCGGCGCCGTCGTCGGCCGCGCCAACGAGGGCATGCTCGCCCTGGGCGCCCCGGAGATCGCCCTCGACGGCGAGGTCCTGGAGGCCGACCCGCCGCACCGCCTGGTCCAGACGTTCCGGATGCTGATGAACCCGGACCTGGCCGCGGAGGGCTTCACCCGCCTGACCTACGAGCTCAAGGAGGGCAAGGACGGCGTCACCGCCCTGACGGTGACCCACGAGCTCGACGGCGCCCCCGGCCTGGCCGCCCTCATGTCCGGCCAGTTCGAGGACCAGGGCGCGGGCGGCGGCTGGGCCTGGACGCTGAGCGAGCTCAAGTCCCTCCTGGAGACCGGCACCGGCTTCGCCGGCTGACGGCGCGGTTTGACCCGGCACGCCATCATGATCGGCGTGCCGGGACCGACCTCCTCCCCCGACGGCTGCCTCGCCCTGTTCGGCGGCCTGGACGCGGGCCTGCCGGCCCTCGCCGCCGACCCGGGGCTCGCCGCCGTCAACGACCGCGCCCCGCTGCGCCGCCTGGCCGCGGACCTGGCCGCCGCGGTCGTCAACCATTACGAGCGGGCCGCCGACGCCGCCGGGCTCGCCGGGGCGGTGGGCGCGCTCGCCGGCGCCGGTCCCGAAGCGGCTGTCCTCGATACCGCCGCGTGGTGGGCCTAATCATCCAATGTCTCGGCAGGGCGACCGGCGGCCGGCCAGGGTGGGCGAACCGGCGCAGTTCACCACCAAAGCGTGCGCAACAACCATCAACTCTGGGCATTGACGAATCCAGACGTCCAATGTTGACTGCTTGTCATTCCCACCGGCGGTGTGCGGCGCATCGACGGTGGTCTTCCTGAGCGCGGACGGTCGACGGCGCGAACCCGGACCCGCGTGACACGCAGAAGGAGATGAACGTGGGCAAGCCCCGCCGACTCGCCCTCCTGGCGGCCGCCACCGCCCTGGTGGGCACCCTCGTCGCCGTGGTCAACGGCACCAGTGCCACCGCGTCGACCACCGACGAGGCCTTCAACAACGGGACCGGCACGCTCGACGTCGACTATGCCGGTTACCTGTCCAAGCACGACATCGTGTACAACAGCCCGCAGACCAACGCCCTGCACGGGCTGACCGTGGGCAACGGCAAGACCGGGGCCATGGTGTGGAACCAGAACGGCCTCACCATGCAGGTGTCCAACGTGGACCTGTCCCCGCAGTCCGCCTACGCCGCCGGGCTGATCAACCTCAACACGAGCCCGGGGATCGACACCGGCGTCTCGACGTACCAGCAGCGGCTCTCGCTGTACGACGGCACGCTCGTCACGAAGTACGACAGCAACAGGACAGTGACGATCATGGGTGTCCCCGGGTCCGAGGTGATGGGCATCCACGTCGACGACTCGCGCACCGGGCTGGGCACCACGACGCTCGACCTGAGCATGTGGGACCCGAACTCGGTCACCAACAGCGCCGACGTGCCGAACCTGACGACCTGGCGCACGGTGAGCACGTTCAACGACAGCAGCGTCGCCGGGTTCAGCCGTGGGGTGCAGGACCCGGGCGGCTTCGGGTACACGTTCGCGGCCACGGTCGAGGGCGCCGCGTACACCACGCAGGTCGTCAACGGCACGCGGGTGCGGCTGAACATCACGCCGACCGGCAGCTACACGATCTGGTTCACCGCGGCCAGCCGGATCAACTCGCCCGGCCAGGACCCGGTGGCGCAGGCGCGCAGCCAGCTCACGGCAGCGAAGAACACGGGCTACCAGACCAACCTCACCAACTACCGCAACTGGTGGCACGCGTTCTGGCAGAAGTCGTTCGTGCAGTACAGCGGGGCGGCCGGGACCGGCGACTACCTGGAGAACGTCTACTACCTCTCGACGTACATGATCGCCGCCGGTGGCTACGGCAACTACCCGTACCACTTCATCAACGGCGTCTTCCGGGCCACGCAGGACAACACGAAGTGGAGCAACGGGTACTGGTACTGGAACCAGCGCGACGTCTACAACTCGTTCCTGGCCTCCAACCACACCGACCTCTTCGCGACCGAGAACCGGCTGTACAGCCGCAACTACAACGCGCTGAAGGCGTACACCCAGACGCGCTACGGCGTTGCGGACGCGCTGTGGGTGCCGGAGACGATGGGCTGGGACGGCAACGCCCGCGGCACCGTCGGCAGCGACTACGTCAACGACATCTACTCGACGGGCACCGAGGCCGCCTACAACATGTACCTGCAGTACCGGTACACGAACGACGCGGCCTACCTGCAGAACACCGTGTACCCGTACATGCGTGACGCGCTGCGCTTCTACCAGAACCGGTTCCAGCTGCAGAACAACGAGTGGGTCATGCCCACGTCGAACGCCCACGAGACGTACTGGGACGTCCGCAACGCCATCACCGACCTCGCCGCGGTCCGGCTGCTCGCCCCGATCGCGATCCAGGTCGCGAGCCAGCTCGGCGTCGACAGCGGGCTGCGCACGCAGTGGCAGGACCTGCTCAACCGGCTCCACCCGTACCAGGTGCAGAACGGCGCCTGGCTGCCGCACGACCCGCCCGCGCCGGCCCAGCAGCGCAACGGCGAGAACGTGACGTCGGAGCTCATCTGGCCCTACGACCTGACCGGCATCGGCGCGCCCGACTACCAGACGGCGCTCAACAGCTGGAACACGCGGCCCAACCCGTACAGCAACGTGTGGGCCAACGACGCCGTGCAGGCCGCCCGGCTCGGCCTGGGCGACCAGGCGTTGTCCGGCATGAAGCTGATGCTCCAGCGGTACCAGAACTACCCCAACGGCATGACCAACAACACCAACGGCGTGTTCGAGTACCTCGGCGTGCACCTCGCGGCGATGAACGAGACGCTCCTGCAGTCGTACAACGACAAGATCCGCGTGTTCCCGGCCGCGCCGAACGACAGCAACTTCGTCGGCAAGTTCACGCTGCTGGCCAAGGACGGCTTCCTCGTCTCCTCCGAGCGGGAGGGCAACGAGACGAAGTACGTCGGGATCAGGTCGCAGTTCGGCAAGCAGGCGCGCGTCGTGAACCCGTGGGGCAGCCAGGAGATCCGGGTGCGCCGGGCCTCCGACAACGCCGTCATCACCACGTCGACGGCGGGCGAGGTCACGTTCGCCACGGCGGCCAACACGGTGTACATCGTGGAGCGCACCGCGAAGCCGCTGACGTCGTACTCCAGCACGACGCTCAACGGCACGGCCAACAACGGCGTGAAGTCCCTGTCGGGCACCGCGTCGACGCTGGGCACCGGCCCGGGCGGCGGCGGAGGCAACGGCCCGACGTTCTACTCCGACATCAACTTCTCCGGCAACGCGGTGACGCTCGGCGCCGGCAACTACGACCTCGCGCAGTTGCAGGCCAACGGCATCGCCAACGACAGCATCTCCTCCATCCGCGTGCCGTCCGGCTACACGGTTACGGCCTACAGCGACGGCGGGTTCGCGGGCACGTCCTGGACCTTCAACGCCGACAACCCGAACCTCATCAACACCGGCAACAACGACGCGATCTCATCGCTGCGCGTGGCCACGACCGGCGGCGGGGGCGGCGGCTCGTCCCTGAAGGCGCAGGTCAACCAGCGCTTCGTCAGCGCCGACAACGGCGGCGCGAGCGCGCTCATCGCCAACAAGACCACGGTCGGCGCGACAGAGCGCTTCGACGTCGTCGACCTCGGCGGGGGCAACGTCGCCCTGCGGGCGCGGGTGAACAACAAGTACGTCTGCGCGGACAACGCCGGCGCCAACCCGCTCATCGCCAACCGCGACGCGGTCGGCGCGTGGGAGACGTTCCGGATGATCCGCAACTCGGACGGGAGCGTGAGCTTCCAGGCAACGGTCAACAACAAGTACGTGGTGGCCGAGAACGGCGGGAACGCGGCCCTGATCGCCAACCGCGACGCCATCGGCCCGTGGGAGAAGTTCGACCTGGCCACCGCGTAGCGGTCGCCGAGTGCGGAGGGGCGTGCGATGCGCGCCCCTCCGCACGGTGCCTTGCCCGGTCGGCGCCGCGCGCACGGAACGGCACGCACGCGCAGCACGCACGCACGCACGCACGCACGCAAAAAGCGCGCACGCGCAGCAGCGCGCACGCAACAAGCGGCAACGCCGCACGGCGTGGCACGCGTGCGGCAGTGCGGGTCTTGGTGCCGGCCGCCGGGCGCCCGGCGGCCGGCACCCACCCCGCTGCGCGTCGGCGTCACGCTGCGGGGTGCTGTCCGCAGGTCCCCGGAGCGGTGGGTCCGCTCATCGAACCATGGACAACCCTCATCCCAGAGTGAACATCCGACGTCTCGATTCGTCAAGGTGCTTGCCAGACTTCCGTTCAACCGAACAAAAGCCGGAAATTGCCCCTTGCGGCGCAGCGCATGATCCTGCTAAACATCGGATGTATTCGTAAACGGCACCAAGGATGGGAACCGAATGACGAGCCGATTTGTGTCGCTGGACACCTACGACGTGCGGTTCCCCACCTCACAGCACCTCGACGGCTCCGACGCGATGAACCCCGACCCCGACTACTCCGCCGCCTACGTGGTGCTGCGCACCGACAGCACCGAGGTCGGCGAAGGGACCGAGGGGCACGGGTTCGCCTTCACCATCGGGCGGGGCAACGAGGTGCAGACCGCGGCCATCCACGCCCTGCGGCCGTACCTCGTGGGCCGGCTCGTCAAGGAGGTCCTCGACGACCTCGGAGGACTCTGGCGGGAGCTGGTCCACGACTCGCAGCTGCGCTGGCTCGGCCCGGAGAAGGGCGTCATGCACATGGCCATCTCCGCCGTCGTCAACGCGCTGTGGGACCTCAAGGCGAAGCGGGCCGGGCTGCCGCTCTGGCAGCTCCTCGGCTCGATGACCCCCGAGGAGCTCGTCGATCTCGTCGACTTCCGGTACCTCACCGACGCCCTCACCCGGGAAGAGGCGCTGGAGATCCTCCGCGCCGGCGCCCAGGGCCGGGCCGAGCGCATCGCGACGCTGCTGGAGCAGGGATACCCGGGCTACGCCACCTCACCCGGCTGGCTCGGGTACGCCGACGAGAAGCTGCGCCGCCTCTGCCGCGAGGCCGTCGATGAGGGCTTCACCCAGATCAAGCTCAAGGTCGGCGCCGACCTCGAGGACGACCTGCGCCGCATGCGGATCGCCCGCGAGGTGTGCGGGCCGGACGTGCGGATCGCGGTCGACGCCAACCAGCGCTGGGACGTCGGCACCGCCGTGGAGTGGGTCCGGGCCCTCGCGCCCTACCAGCCGTGGTGGGTCGAGGAACCGACCAGCCCCGACGACGTCGTCGGCCACGCCGAGATCGCGCGACGGATCGCCCCGATCCCGGTCGCGACCGGCGAGCACGTGCAGAACCGGGTCGTGTTCAAGCAGCTGCTGCAGCTCGACGCCGTCTCGTTCGTCCAGCTCGACGCCGCCCGCGTCGCCGGGGTCAACGAGAACATCGCGATCCTGCTGCTCGCCGCCAAGTTCGGGGTGCCGGTCTGCCCGCACGCCGGCGGCGTCGGGCTGTGCGAGCTCGTCCAGCACCTGTCCATGTTCGACTACGTGGCCGTCTCCCGCTCCATGGACGACCGCGTCATCGAGTACGTCGACCACCTCCACGAACACTTCACGGACCCGGTCCAGCTGCGCGGGGGCCGCTACCTCGCGCCGCTGGCCCCCGGGTTCAGCTCCACCATGCGGGCGGAGAGCCGAGCCCGCTACGCGTATCCGGACGGCCCCATCTGGAACCCCACCAACACCCCCTGAGGACTCCCATGAGAATCCTGCCTGCGATCGCCGCCGCCGCCCTGGTCGTCAGCCTCGCCGCGTGTAGCGACTCGGCCGACGAACCGGGCGGCTCCGGTGACAACAAGGGCGCCCCGCCCATCGCGGTCGACCTGCCCCGCGCCGACTCCGACTTCTGGAACTCCTACGCGAAGTACATCCCGCAGTACGCGAAGGAGAGCGGCATCAACCTGATGACGCCGACCAACTCGCAGAACGACATCGCCAAGCTCGTCGCCAACACCCAGGCATTGACGAGCCAGGGCGCGAAGGCGATCGTGATGGCACCGCAGGACACCGGCGCCATCGCCACCACCCTCACCACCCTGGAGCAGAAGAAGATCCCCGTGGTCACCGTGGACACCCGGCCCGACAAGGGCAACGTCTACATGGTCGTGCGCGCGGACAACCGCGCCTACGGCCAGAAGGCGTGCGAGTTCCTCGGCCAGAAGCTGGGCGGCAAGGGCAAGGTCATCGAGTTCCAGGGCTCGCTGTCGTCGGTCAACGGCCGGGACCGCTCCGAGGCGTTCGCCGACTGCATGAAGGACAAGTTCCCCGGCATCACGGTGTTCGCCGAGCCGACCGACTGGGAGGGCGCGAAGGCGTCCGCCGCCCTGCAGACCCGCCTCGCCCAGCACCCGGACATCAACGGCATCTACATGCAGGCCGGCGGCGTGTTCCTGGCCCCGACCCTGCAGCTGCTGCGCTCGAAGAACCTGCTGGTGCCGCCGACCGACCCCAAGCACATCTTCATCGTCTCCAACGACGGCATCCCGCAGGAGTTCGAGGCGATCCGCAAGGGCGAGATCGACGCGACCGTCTCCCAGCCGGCCGACCTCTACGCGAAGTACGCGCTCTACTACGCCAAGGCCGCCGTCGAGGGCAAGACGTTCCAGCCCGGCAAGACCGACCACGACAGCACCATCGTCCAGGTCCGCGACGGCCTGCTCGAGGACCAGCTGCCCGCTCCGCTCGTCACCAAGGACAACGTCGACGACACGGCGTTGTGGGGAAACCAGATCGGGAAATGATGCCCCTCGAACCGCATGACGGGCCGGTGGTGGAGGCCGTCGACGTCACCAAGCGCTTCGGCGCCACCACCGCCCTCAGCGGCGTCACGATGCGCATCGACCAGGGCTCCACGCACGCCCTGGTCGGGCGCAACGGCGCCGGCAAGTCGACCCTCGTCTCGCTGCTCACCGGCCTGCACCGGCCGGACGGCGGCGAGATCCGCTTCGCCGGCACCGCCGCGCCGCCCGTCGCCGACCGGGCGGCGTGGCGGCAGCGGGTCGCCTGCGTGTTCCAGCGCTCCACGATCATCCCGTCGCTGACCGTGGCCGAGAACCTGTTCCTGAACCGGCAGGCGGAGCGCGGGCCCATCCGCTGGCGCGCGCTGCGGACCAGGGCCGACGAGCTGCTCGCCGAGTACGCCGTCGACGTCGACCCCGGCGCCCTCGCCGGCGATCTCGACGTCGAGCAGCGCCAGCTCGTCGAGATCGCCCGGGCCCTGTCGCAGGGCGCCCGGTTCATCATCCTCGACGAGCCGACGGCCCGCCTCGACGCCACCGGCATCGACCGGCTCTTCGAGCGGCTCCGCGGCCTGAGCGCCGCGGGCGTCACCATGCTGTTCATCTCCCACCATCTGCAGGAGGTGTACCGCGTGTGCGACACCGTCACGGTGCTGCGCGACGCCCGCTGGGTGCTCACCGGGCCCGTCGCCGACGTCGGGCACGACGCCCTCGTGGCGGCGATGACCGGCGAGGCGGTCGGGCTCACCACGGTCGCGCCGCGCCCGCCGGTGCCGGAGACGGCCGGCACCGCCCTGCGGCTGGCCGGCCTGACGCTGAGCGGGGCCTACGAGCCGCTCGACCTGACCGTCCGGACCGGCGAGATCGTCGGCGTCACCGGCTCGGGCAGCAGCGGCAAGGTGTCGCTCGCCGAGACCGTCGGCGGCCTGCGCAAGCCGACCGCCGGCACGATCGCCGTCGGCACCACCGACGTGCGGCCGGGCAGCGTCCCGGCCGCGCTCGCCGCCGGGATCGGCCTGGTGCCGCAGGACCGGCACCGCGAGGGGCTGATCCCGCTGCTGTCGGTCGGCGAGAACGCGACCCTGCCGATCGCCGACCGGCTCGGCCCGGCGGGGGCGATCGTGCCCGGCCGCCGCCGGGCGGTCGCCGAGGCGTTCATCGAGCGGTACGACATCCGCACCGAAGGTCCCGAAGCGCCGGTCGGCAGCCTGTCGGGCGGCAACGCCCAGAAGGTCGTCCTCGCGCGCGCCCTGAGCACCGACCCGCGCCTGCTGGTCCTCATCAACCCGACCGCGGGCGTCGACGTCCGCTCGAAGGAGTCCCTGCTCGGCGCCGTCCGCACGGCCGCCGACGCCGGCACCGGCGTCCTGATGGTCTCCGACGAGCTCGACGACCTGCGCCACTGCGACCGGGTCCTCGTCATGTTCCACGGGCGGGTCACCGCCGAACTGCAGGCCGGCTGGAGCGACACGGACGTGGTCGCCGCCGTCGAAGGAGTCGCAGCATGACCACCACCGCCCCGGCCCCCGCCACCAGCCGCCGGCGCGCCGTTCCGAGGCTCGCGCGCATGCGGGACCTCACGCTCGTGCCGGCGATCATCGTGCTGCTCATCGTGGGCGCGCTGATCGACCCGGTGTTCCTGTCCCGGGACAACCTGGTCAACGTCCTGCAGCAGCAGACCGAGCTGTCGCTGCTCGTGCTCGCCGAGACGCTGATCCTCATCGGCGGCCGGTTCGACCTGTCCCTGGAGTCGACGGTGGGCCTGGCTCCGGCGCTGGGCGTGGCGCTGGTCATCCCGGCCGCGAGCAACGGCATCGGCACCGAGTGGCCCTACGCCCTCGCGGTGCCGATCTGCCTGCTGGTGGGCCTGCTCGTGGGGGCGCTGAACGGCCTGCTGATCCTGCGCTTCGGCCTGTCGGCGTTCATCGTCACGCTGGGCATGCTCATCACGCTGCGGGGCCTGCAGATCGGCATCACCGGCGGCCAGAGCGTCTTCGAGGTGCCGCCGTCGGTGCTGTACCTGGGCAACACGGCCTGGCTGGGCCTGCCGCTGTCGATCTGGATCTGCGCGGCCCTGTTCGCGGCCGGCATCGCGGCACTCGGCTGGTTCCGCCACGGGCGGGCGGTGTACGCCATCGGCGGCAACGTCGACGCGGCGCGCGCGGCCGGCATCCGCAGCAACCGGGTGATGTGGATCGTGTTCATGGTTGCCGGCCTGCTGGCCGCCCTGGCGGGCCTGCTGATGACCGGTCGCCTGGGCTCGGTCGCCGCCGCCCAGGGCGACGGCATGATCTTCCAGGTCTTCGCGGCCGCCGTCATCGGCGGCGTGAGCATGGACGGCGGGAAGGGCACCCTGTTCGGCGCCCTCTGCGGCGTGCTCGTCCTCGGCCTGATCAACAACATCCTGACCCTGGCCGGCGTCTCGGCCCAGTGGATCCAGGCGGTCTACGGCCTGATCATCCTGGTCGCGCTGATCCTGGCCCGGGTGACGACGGGCAAGGCCCAGGACTCATGATGGGTGGATGAGCGAGGACGTCCTGGCTGACCAGGTCGGGTACTACCGGCGCCGCGCGGGCGAGTACGACGCGACGGCGTACGGGGACGTGACCGCGGCCCGTGAGCGGATCGCCCGGCTGGTCGCACGCATGCGGCCGGCCGGGCGCGTCCTTGAGATCGCCTGCGGCACCGGCCTGTGGACCGAGGCGCTCGCCGCGCACGCGGCGACGCTGCTGGCGATCGACGCGGCGCCCGAGACCATCGCGATCGCCCGCGACCGGGTGCCGGCGACCGTCGCGTTCGAGGTCGCCGACGTGTTCGCCTGGAGCACCGCCGAACGGTTCGACGTCGTGTTCTTCTCGGCCTGGCTGTCGCACGTGCCGGACAGCCACTTCGCCCGGTTCTGGGACCAGCTGCGGGGCCTGCTCGCCGAGGACGGCCGGGTGCTGTTCCTCGACGAGCACGTCGACGAGCAGGCCAAGGAGGCGTGGGTCGGCGACGAGATCGTCGAGCGGACCCTGCAGGACGGCCGCACGTTCCGCATCGTCAAGCAGTTCATCGACCCGGGCACGCTGGTCGAACGCCTGCGCGGCCTCGGCTGGGACTGCCGCATCGAGCGCGACGGCACCGACTGGATCCTCGGCGAGGCCCGCCCGCTGCCGGGTCATTGACCCGCGGGATGGCGTATTTCCGGGTAGCCGACCGCCGCATGGCTCCCGATACTCGATGACGTGCGAGTGCTGTTCACCGCGGTGCCGATCCACGGCCATCTGCTGCCCGTGCTACCGCTGGCCGAGGCCGCCGCCGCGGCAGGTGACGAGGTCGTCGTGGCCGTGCCGGCGTCGATGGGACACCTGGTCGACGGGCTCGCCGTGGACGCCACCGGGCCGGACGCGGCCGAGCTGCTGGCCGAGAACGACCGGCGGACCGGCGGGGCCGACATGGCGGACATGCGTGATGTGTTCCCGGTGGCGTCGTTCTTCGCCGGGACGCGGGTCGACCTGACGTTCGACGTCGCGCTCGCGCGGGCGCGGGAGTTCGGGGCCGAGGTCATCGTCGCCGACGAGTACGACGCGGTCGGGGCGATGGTGGCCGCCGCGCTCGGGGTGCCGCTGGTGCGGCACGCGGTCGGGCTGCCCGTGTCGCCGCCGGCGCTGGGGCCGGCCATGGAGGCGCTGCTGACGCCACGATACGCCGAGCGCCGCCTGACCAGGGCCGGACGCTGCGCCCTGGTGGACCCGTGGCCGGCGGCGTTGCACGGGCCGCTCTGGTCGCCGCCGGCCGACCGGCTGCCGATCCGGCCCCGGGCCTACGCCGGGACGGAGCTGGCCGACCTGCCGTCCTTCGGCGGATCGGCACAGCGGGCGCGGGTGCTCGTCACGCTGGGAACCGTCCTGCTGGACGCGGCGATGCTCGACGCGCTCGTGGACTCGGTGGCGGCGCTGCACGACGTGGACGTGCTGGCGGTCGTGGCGCCGGGCACCGATCACACCCTCGCGGACACCCGGCCGAACGTCCGCTTCGTGGGCTTCGTGCCCATCGCGCAGCTCCTCGCCGCGGATGTCTCGGTGGTCGTCGCCGCGGGCGGTGCCGGGACGGTGCTGGCCGCCCTCGACCGCGGCATCCCGATGGTGCTGTGGCCTAAGGGTGCGGAGAAGCCGATGAACGCCGAACGGGTCACCGCGGCCGGGGCCGGCATCGCCGTCGACGAGCCGGCGCAGGCGGCCGACGCGGTGCGCAAGGTCCTCCACGACGCGTCGTACCGGGCCGGCGCCGAGCGCGTCGCCGGCGAGATCCGCGCCGCGCCCGACCCGGCCCGGGTCTGGTCCGCGTTGCGCGACCGGTTGCGGTCCGGAGCGGTCACGGGGGGCTGAACGCGGACCGCGCCCGGTCCAGGTGCGCGGTGCGGTCCAGGCCGAGCGGGGAGCGCCGACCCTCGGCGAGGTGCCGGCCCAGCTCGTGGTGGGCGCAGGCCAGCTCGTACGGCATCCCCCGGCGCTCCGCCTCGCGGACCGCCCGCACCCAGGCGCGGGTCGCGGCTCGCGGGCGGCCGGCCAGCCACCGGGCCCGGCCGAGGCAGACGAGCGCGCGCGGGCGGGCCATCGGGAAGGTGCGGGCGTAGCGGCGCAGCCGCCGCAGCGCACCGGCCACGGTCGCCCGGATGCCGGCGGGGTCGGGCTCGCCCTCGGCGCCGAGCGGCGCGGGCCGTTCGAGCAGCGCGAGGCCGACCTCGACGACGCCGGCGTGGGCCTCCAGGGCGTACTGCGCGAACGACGGGCGCGGACCGACCAGCCGGTCGGCCGCAGCAGCCGCCTGCCAGGCCCCCGCGCGGCGGCCGGCGGCGAGGTGCAGCCGGGCGGCGGCGGCCTGGTACCGGGCGGCGTCGACGCCGGCCGTGTCCGGCAGGAGCCCGGCGGCGGCCCGCAGGTGCTCCGGCAGCACCGGGTCGGCGGGGTCGGCGCGGACCGCCGTCTCGATGAGCAGCAGCAGGCCCCAGAGCTGCACGACCGGGTCCTGGCGGTCCCGGCCGGAGGCAAGGCCCTCGGCGGCCGCGGCGACCGTCTCCGGGTCGCGGGCGGTCAGGTACCGGGCCGCCCCGGCGATGAGCACCACCTCGTCGGCCCACCGGTGCAGCGGCGTGCGGTCGCGCAGCGCCAGCGCCCGGGTCGCGCCGGCCTCCACGTCCGCCCACGCGCCGACGCCGGTCCAGTACAGCCCGCCGACGATGCCGACCCAGCAGGTGGTGAGCGGGTCGCCGGCCCGGTCGGCTGCGGCGCGTGCGGCGCGCAGCTGGCGGCGGGCGAGCCGGTGCAGGCCGCCGATGCCGAGCATCATCCCGAGGCCCGCCCGGGCGCGGGCGGTCAGGTCCGGGTCGCCTGCGCGCTCGGCCTCGTCGAGCGCGCCCAGCGCCGCCGGCAGCATCGGGAACCGCTCGCCGAGCACCCAGTAGGTCTCGACGATTGTGAAGTACGCGGCCGCGCGCTCCTGGGCCGCCGCGCGCCGCTCACCCCGAAGGGCAGCGCGGCCCGGCACCAGACGCCGGGCCGCCCGGGTGGCCAGCATGGCCAGGCGGCCGGCGGTCGACCGCGGGGCCCGGCTGCCCAGCCGCTCCAGGGCCTGTTCCAGGTGGTGGCGGGCCGCGCCGGCCTCGCCGAGCTGCTGGTGGGCCTCCCCGAGCACGCGGTCCCAGCGGGCCCGCAGCAGCGCCGGGGTGTCCGGGCGGTCCACCGCGGCGGCGAAGCACGCCCGGACCTCACGGAACCAGCCCATGCGGCCGTAGAGCGCCCACACCAGGCTCAGGTGCGCGTCGAGTGTCGCCGTGTCGGCGGTGCGGACCAGGACGTCGGTCGCCGCGCGCAGGTTCTCCGCGTCGGCCTCCGGCCACGGGCCGCCCCCGGCGGCGAGCAGCGCGGCGTAATGCCCGGCGTGGCGCCGCAGCGTCTCCGCCTCCTCGTCGGGGTCGGCGGCGAGGCGTTCGGCGGCGTACTGGCGCAGCAGCTCGTGCAGCTCGTAGCGGCCGTCGTCGCCCACGGCGACCAGCGACTGGTCGACCAGCCCGGCCAGCACCGCCAGCCCGGCGCCGGCCACCGCCTCGGCGGCGGCCAGGTCGAAGCCGCGGCGCAGCACGGAGAGCCGGCGCAGGGCGCGGGCCTCCTCGTCGGTCAGGAACCGGCAGGACCAGTCGATCACCGTGCGCATGCTGCGGTGCCGCGGCTCCACGTCGGGTGCGGTGGTCGCGAGCAGGTCGAGGCCGGCGGCGAGCCGGTCGGCGATCACGCCGGGGCCGGCCGACCGCACCCGGCGGGCGGCGAGCTCGATGGCCAGCGGCATCCCCGCCACCAGCCGGCACAGGCGGCCGGCGGCCTCGGCCGCGTCGGCGGTCGTCAGGTCGGGGCGCAGAAGCCGGGCCCGCTCCACGAAGAGCCGCACCGCGTCGTAGCCGGCCGCGTCGGCGCCCGGCGGCGGGCACGCCAGGCCCCGCACCTCGACGAGCCACTCGGCGCCGAGGCCGAGCTGCCGCCGCGAGGTGGCCAGCACCGTCACGCCGGGCGCCCGGCGCAGCAGCTCGACGAGCACGCCGCCGGCGCCGCGCAGGTGTTCGAGGTTGTCGAGGACCAGCAGCAGCTCCCGGCCGGCGAGATGGTCGGCGAGCACGTCGAGCGGGTCGCGCGGGACCGCGAGCGACAGCCCGAACGCGCGCGCGACGTCGGTGACCACGAGATCGCCGGCCCGGTCGGCGCCCGTCGGCCCGGTGCCGGCGAACGACACGAACACCGCCCCGTCACGGTGCCGGTCCGGGCGGTTCGCGGCGGCCTCGACCGCCAGCCGGGTCTTGCCGGCCCCGCCGGGCCCGACGAGGGTGACGAGCCGGCATGCCGGGTCGGCCAGCAGTTCCCGCAGCCGGCGCAGCTCCTCGTCGCGCCCGATGAGCGTCGTGAGCGGCCGCGGCAGATCGGGCACCCCCGCGGCGTCGGGCCGGGACGGCTCGGCAGCGGTGAACGACTCCGCGCCGGCGATCTCGTCGCGCAGCGCGACGGTGGCCGCCGACGGCTCCGCCCCGAGCTCCTCGCGCAGCAGGTACCGGCAGGTCTCGTACTGGGCGAGCGCCGCGCTGCGCCGGCCGCCCAGCGCCAGGAACCACATCAGGGCGCGGTGCGCCTCCTCGTCCAGCCGGCCCAGCTCCAGCATGCGCCGGGCGACCTCGACCCCGGCGGCCGCGTCGCCGCTGTCGCGGGCCCGGCGCGCCGCGCGGTCCATGACGGCGAGCATGTCCGCCCGGGCGGTCGCGCGCCGGTCGGCCACCCACTCGTCGAACACCGGCGCCCCCGGGACCTCGAAGCCGTCGAGGAACTCGCCGCGGCACAGCCGGACGGCCGCGAGCAGCTCGTCGTCGGCGGTGCTCGCGGCCGCCCGGGCCACCTCGAGGGCGTCGACCCAGATCGGCGGGCCGTCCGGCGCCACCGTGTGCCGGCTGATCCGCAGGTGGCCCGGCACGACCCGGCGCAGCTTCGTGAGCACCAGCCGGAGGTTGGCGCGGGCCGCCGGCTCCGGCAGCTCGCTCCAGAGCAGCCCGGCCAGCGCGGTGCGGGGGTGCGCGGCGCCGGTCACGGCGAGGTAGCACAGCAGCGCGGCCGCCTTGCCGGACGCCGGCTCCGGCAGCGGACGCCCGTCCACGGTCAGCTCGGCCCGGCCGAGCACGCAGACCCGAAGCTGCTTGTCGATCATCGCCACCGCCGTCGTCCAGCCGACCCTACCGTTCACGACGACCCGCACACGATCGGCAAACGATCCGCACACGGTACGCCCCTACGGTCCGGGGCATGACCGTCACCGATTCCTTCCGAAGCCCCCTGCCCGGCGTGCCGGTCGGCGGGACCACCGTGCCGGAGTACGTCCTGCGGCACGCCGAGCGCCTCGGCGACAAGCCGGCCCTCGTCGACGGCTCGACCGGCCGGGCGACCAGCTACCGGCGGCTCGCGGCCGGCGTCGAGCGGGTCGCGGCCGGCCTGGCCGCCCGCGGGTTCGCGCCCGGGGACGTCCTGGCCCTGTACTGCCCCAACCGTCCCGAGTACGCGCTGGCGGCCTACGGGGCGATGGCCGCCGGCGGCGCGGTCACCGGCGCGCACCCCCAGCTCACCGCGGACGAGCTGGCCGGGCAGCTCACCGATGCCCGCCCACGGCTCCTGGTCACCGTGCCGGCGCTGCTGGAGCGGGCCCTGGACGCCACCGCCCGCGCCGGCGTCGCCGAGGTGCTCGTCATCGACGGCGACGGCACCGCGGGGGCCACGCGGTTCAGCGTGCTGACCGACCATGATCACCCGGCGCTGCCGGCCGACACGGTGCCGCACGACGCGGTGGCCGCCCTGCCGTACTCGAGCGGCACAACCGGACTGCCCAAGGGCGTCGAGCTCACGCACACGGCGCTGGTCACCAACGCCCGGCAGGCGCAGGCGGTGCTCGGGTTCGAGGCCGGCGACGTGGTCCTGGCCGTGGCGCCGTTCTGCCACGTCATCGGGCTGAACCTGCTCCTGCCGTGCGGACTGGCGGCCGGGGCGACCGTCGTCACCCTCCCAACGTTCGACCTCGACGACTTCCTGCGGGCGATCCAGGAGTACCGGGCGACCGTCACGATCGTCGTCCCGCCGGTCGTGCGGGCCCTCGCCCACCACCCGGCCGTCGACCGCTACGACCTGTCGTCGCTGCGCAGCCTCGGCGTCGGCGCCGCCCCGCTCGACGCCGGGACCGAACAGCGCTGCGCCGAGCGGCTCGGCTGCGTGACGAGCCAGGGCCTGGGCATGACGGAGGCCGGCGCGCTGGTCGCCGTGGGCCCGCTCGACGCGCCGCGGCGCGGGTCGGTGGGCCGGCTGGTGCCGAACACCGAGGCGCGGGTCGTGGACCCGGCGACCGGCGCCGACCTCGTCGCCGGCCGCACCGGCGAGCTGTGGGTGCGCGGCCCCCAGCTCATGCGCGCGTACCGCGGGCAGCCGGACGCGACCGCCGCCACCCTCGACGCCGACGGCTGGCTGCACACCGGCGACCTGTGCTCGTTCGACGAGGACGGCTACCTCTACGTCGCCGACCGGCTGAAGGACGTCATCAAGTCCGGCGGCCACCAGGTGGCGCCGGCCGAGCTGGAGCGGCTGCTGTTGCTGCACCCGGCGGTCGCCGACGCCGCCGTGGTGGCCCGGCCGGACCCCGTCGCCGGCGAGGTGCCGGTGGCGCACGTCGTCCTGCACGGCCCGGCGAGCGCCGAGGAGCTGCTCGCGTACGTGGCGGAGCGGGTCGCGCCGTTCAAGCGGCTCGCCGCGGTCCGCGTCGCCGGGTCGGTCCCGCGCTCGCCGACCGGCAAGGTGCTGCGGCGCGTGCTCGCGGCGGCCGAGCGCGCCGGGGTCGGCGCGCCGTGACCGCGCTGACGACCGGACGGGGGCGGCGGGTGCGTGAGTGGGCCGTCACCGCCGCCGCCACCGCCGCGTCGCTGTACACGCTGGACGTCACGGCGACGGCGGCCGGGGTCGCGCTGGTCGCCTCGGGCGGGCTCGCCGGCATCGGCCCCGCCTGGGCGGTGGCGTTCCTGGCCGCGACCTACCTGGCGTGGTGTGCCGGCCTGCGGGTCGCGCTGCGGGCGAACCGGCTGCTGCTGGAGACGACGGGGACGAGCACCAACGCCCTGTCGAAGGCGGCGTACGACCTGACCCGGCGGCTGACCGGCCGGGCCCGCCCGGCCCGCCTCGCCGCGGCCGGCGGCTACACGGCCACGGAGATCGCCAAGGAGCTGCCGTACTACGTGGGCGCGTTCGGCGTCGCGGCCCTCAGTGACACCGTCGGCCAGGTCGAGGCGCTGGTCTTCCTCGGCGGCGCCAACCTGGGCGCGGCGGTGTACGAGCTCGGGCTGGCCCGCCTCGTCCGGTCCGTCGTGCGCCGCCGGGGGCGCCGGTACGCGTCGTTCGACACGGACTGGGTGCCGGCCGAGTACCTCGCCGGCTACTACAGCACCGTCGAGCCGGACGAGGTCGCCACGATCGCGTTCTTCGTCGACGCGCTGCGCCAGGCCGAGCCGGGCCGGCCGGTGCTGTTCTTCGGCGTCGGCCCCACCCTGCACCACGTCTTCGCGGCGGCCGAGGTCGCCTCCGAGATCCACCTGGGCGACTACCTGCCGGCGAACCTCGCGGAGATCCGCCGCTGGATCGACCGGGAGCCGGGCGCGCACGACTGGCGCGCATTCGTCCGCCACACGCTGCGCTGCGAGGGCAGCGCCGACCCGAGCGACGCGGACGTGACCGCCCGCGAGGATCTCACCCGGGCCCGCATCACCGCCCTGATCCGGGTCGACGCCGGCCACCCGCGGCCGGTCGACCGGCAGTACGCGACGGTGATCAGCGCCTACTGCGCCGACTCCGCCACCGGCGACCGGGCCACCTGGGACCGGTACATGCGCCACATCACCGGCCTGGTCGGGCCCGGCGGCCTGTTCGTCACCGCGGCCCTGCGCCGCTGCCGCGGCTACATCGTCGGCGGCCGGTCGTTCCCGAGCGCCGACGTCGACGAGCACGACCTCCGCGCGGCGCTGCGCCCCGGTTTCGACCCGCAGGCCGGCGCGATCGAGGTCCACCCGGTGCCGCAGGACGCCACCCACGGCTACGCGGGGATCGTGCTGGCCTGGGCCCGCCGGAGCGGGCCGGGCGCGCGCGGTGGCGCGGCCCGGCCCGTGGAGCACCGTGTCAGCTCACCGTGACGGCGAGGTCGTCGAGGACGAAGGACGTCTGCAGGGACGAGTCCTCGGTCCCGTTGAACTTCAGCGTCACCGTCTGGCCCGCGAACGACGAGAGGCTGTAGGTCTTCTGGGCGTAGCCCGAGGCCTTGTTCAGGTTCGACAGCGTGGCCAGGGTGGTCGAGCCGGCCGTGACCGTCAGCTTGTCGTAGGCCGTGCTGGTCGTCGTCTCGGCCGAGTCGATGTGCACCCAGAAGGTGAGGGTCGCGGTGCAGCCGGCCGGGATCGTCACCGACTGCGACACCGACTCGGTGTGGGTCGAGCCGTAGCCGAGCAGCCAGGCGCTGTAGGTGCCGGTGCGGGCGGGCTGGCCCTGGCTCGACCACTGGCCGATCGCGCCGGTCGTGCCGGACCAGGAGGCCGCGCCGGACTCGAAGCCGGGGTTCGCCAGTAGCTGGCCGCTGCAGGTGCCGCCGCCACCGCCGGTGACGGTGAAGGTGAACGTCGCGCTGCCGGTGGCGCCGGTCGTGTCGCGCGCCGTGACCGTCGTCGTGCTGCTGCCGGCCGTGGTCGGGGTGCCCGAGACGAGGCCGGTGCTCGCGTTGATGGTGAGGCCGGCCGGCAGGCCGGTCGCCGAGTAGGTCAGGGTCTGGCCGCTGCCCGACGACGACGCCTGGATCTGCAGCGACTTCGGGGTGCCGACGGTCGCCGTCTGGTTGCCCGGGTTGGTGACGGTCACCGTGTTGCCGCTGCCCGGGGGCTTGGTGAGCAGGCAGCCGGCCAGCGTCAGGTCGATCGCCCGGCTGGCGTTGAGGCAGGTGGTGAACCAGTAGGTCTGCTCGCCGTAGGACTGGCCCTGGTGGACGGTGACGGTGCCGTTGGCGTCGACCTCGCAGGGGTTGTTCAGCGTGCAGCTCTGCCCGTCGTCGTTGCCGGTGTTGTTGATGCCGACGATCTGGTTGTCCGACGACCGGATGATCGGGGAGCCGGAGGTGCCGTGGGTGGTCTGGCAGCCGGTGTTGTACCGGATCGAGTCGTGCCACGTCCACTGGTCCTCGCGCAGCGTGGGCACGAAGCCGTTGATGGAGCAGGTCCAGACCTGCTTCCAGTAGCTCGACGGGATCGTCATCGCGGTGCCGTCGGCCGGGCGGGCCGAGGCGATGGTCAGCGCCGTCGTGTTGTACTTGGTCTTGATCGACGAGTACGTCTCGTTGAGCCGGTAGAGGGCCACGTCGGTGTTCGTCATCGTGCCGTAGAGCAGCATGTCGGCCCGCACGGTGCCGAGCGCGTTGCCGGTGTTGCCCAGCAGCGTGCCGGTCCGCGAGCTGGCCCGGTTGACGTACACCTGCCCGGCGTTGATGAACCCGTTCTCGTAGCAGTGGCCGTTGGTGAGCAGCATGGCCCGGTCGCTGTCGACCGAGCTGGGGTACCGCACCAGGGAGCCCGAGCAGTTGTTGAGGGCGATGGTGGCGGTCAGCCCGGTGACCTGGAGCGCGTGGGCGGGAGCCGGGCCGGCGACGACGCTCGCGGCGGCGGCGAGGATGGCCGCGCCGGTGACGAGTGCGCGTCTGTAGCGCATGGGGGAACCCTTTCTCCGGGGGTGCGGGCGGCGTGCGCCGGTGGGCACACTTCGCCGCCCGTCGATTGATGGGTACCATCACATCGACGCCCATGCACGTCAACGGCCGTCGACCCTTTGCCCTGCCCCACGGTTCACGAGCATGGCATGCTGCAGGTCGAGGTCGCGCTGGATGCGATGCAGCGCCACGCTGCCGAGCCGGCCCTCCCGGCGCATCCGCAGCAGGGCCCGCCGCTGCACCTCGACGATCTCCAGCGACGCCTGGCGCTCCGCCGCCATCCGGTGCGCGTGGTTGGGGTCGCGCAGCTCGCCGGTCTCGGCGGCCAGCTCCCGGCGGCGGAACCGGTACAGGTCCTCCAGCCGCTCGATCGTCCCCTCGTCGAGGCCGTCGCGCAGCACCAGCTTCTCCAGGTGGGCGAGCGCCGCCTCGGCGAGGGTGAGCCGCGCCCGGGCCTCCTCCTCGACGTCCGAGCTCGCGGCGCCGACGCGGCCCGCCCCGGTGACCCGGATGAGCATCGGCAGGGTCAGCCCGGGCACGACGAGGGTCAGCAGCACCACGCCGAACGTGGTGAGCACGACGACCTCGCGGTTCGGAAACGGGTCGCCGCCGGCGACGCTGGTCGGCAGGGCCAGGGCGATGGCGAGCGACACCGCCCCGCGCATGCCGCCCCACGCGACGACGGCGCGTTCGGCCCGGCTGAGCACGTGCGGCACCAGGAACAGCCAGCCGAACCGGGTCACCATCACGACGGCGGCGACCAGCGCGGCGACGGCCACCACGTCGATCGCCCGGTAGTCGGTCAGCGCCGCGAGCATCGGGCGCAGCTGCAGGCCGAGCAGCAGGAACAGGGCGCCGGTGAGCAGGTAGACCATCATCTGCCAGACCGGCTTGCCGAGCAGCCTGCTGGCCGGGGTGGCGACCTGCGGGATCTTCCACCCGCAGTACATGCCGCACAGCAGCGAGCCGAGCACCCCGGAGAAGCCGAAGTGCTCGGCCACGTGGTAGGCGGCGTACGCGCCGAAGATGGTGACGCTCACCCCGACGATCGGGTCCGCGGCGCGGGCCCGCAGGAACACCACGAACCAGCCGACGGCGAGGCCGGCAGCGATGCCGCCGACGGTGCCGATGGTGAACTGCTCCACGGCCCACCCGAGGCGGAACCTGTCGGCGCCGGTGGCGGCGCCGGCGACGACGACCGCGACGGTGACCTTGAACAGCGCGAGCGCGGTGGCGTCGTTGAACAGCCCCTCGCCCTCCAGCACGGTGATGACCCGCCGGGGGACGCCGAGCCGGGCGGCGATCGTCGCGGCGGCGAGCGGGTCGGTCGGCGACACGACCGCCCCGAGGGTCGCCGCCACCGGCCAGGGCAGCCCGCCCACGAAGTGCGCGACCGCCGCGACCGCCGCCGCGGTGACGAGCACCAGGGCGATGCAGAGCAGGGCGATCGCGACCCCGTGGGCGCGCAGGTCCCGCGGGGTCGTGTAGTAGCCGGCATGGTAGAGCAGTGGCGGCAGGAAGACCTGCAGCACCACTTCGGGCGACAGGTGCACACCTTCGATGCCCGGGACGAAGCCGATCGCCATGCCGCCGAACACCAGCAGGATCGGATACGGCACCGCGATCCGGTGTGACAGGGCGACCAGCCCGATCGCCGCCAGCAGCAGCGCCAGCAGGGAAAACGCGGCACCGTTCATGGTCTACGAAACGGTACCCGGCTCACTCCTCGACGGCACCGCCCACGGCGCGCAGGTGACGGCGGAAGGTGTACCCCGGGTCGGCGGCCCGCCGCGCGAGGTAGCCGGCGAAGTCGGTCTGGTCGCGCAGGGTCTCCCCCGCCGCGATCCGCCGGGCCTGCTCGCGTTCGGTGCCGCGGATGTCGCGCGCGGCCCGCAGTACCACCGGGGCGTCCGACTCGGCCAGGAACACGACCCCGTCGTCGTCGGCGAGGACCAGGTCGGACGCGCCGACGAGGTGCGGGCCGAAGCGAGCGCTGACCAGCGCGTCCGGCTCGCGCTCGCCGGCGCGCACCGGGCCGGCCGGCAGGGCGCCGTAGCTGAACACCGGCACGCCGATCCCGACCAGCTCCGGCGTGTCCCGGTGCAGGCCCCAGACGACCAGGCCGGCCACCCCGGCCGCGGCCGCCTCGAGGACGGTGAGGTCGCCGACGCAGGCCTCGTCGGTGCGGCCGCCGTTGTCGACCACCAGCACGTCGCCGGGGCGCGCATTGGCGAACGCCTCCAGGAAGACGTCCACGCTGCCGGAGTGGCGGGCGGGCAGGACCCGGCCGGCGAGCCGCTGACCCGCGGTGATCGGCGCGACACCGGCCGGGGCGACTCGCAGCGGCACGCCGTTGCGCACACAGGCGTCGGCGATGAGCGGGGTGGAGAGATCCTCGAAGTCGGTCACGGGCGCATCATCGCGCGGTTTCCGGCGGTACCGGAGCGGCCAATCGCGCCTGCGTGGCCTGTCATGTGCACGGGCTCGGCTCAGGTGAACAGCTCGGCGAGCCGCCTGGCCGTGGGCCTGGCCTCGAGGTGCAGGCGGGCCACGTTGAGCCCGTCGTCGCCGAGGACGGCCATCAGCCGGTCGTTGTCGACGGCGTAGACGGTGAAGTAGCCGCCCTCGCCGCGCAGCGTGGCGTCACGGAACGGGCTCTGGCCGAGCACCAGCGCCGTCTGCCGGCCGAGCCCGAACGTCGTCGCGGCGAGCGCGGCGAGGTCGTGCGGCTCGGCCCGCACCGGCAGGTCGTACGTGACGAGCAGGCCGTCGACGCCGGCGAGCACGCTGCCGCGCACGCCCGGCACGCGCAGCCGCAGGTCGGCGAGCTGGCCGCGCACCGCGCCGAGGCCGCCGTCGTCCGGCGCCGGCCGGGCCGCGATCCCGGCGCCGTGGTACGGGCCGGCCGCCGGCGCGCCCTCCCGGCGGGGCAGGTAGTCCGACGTCACAGCTCCAGGCTCGATTCGATGCCCTTGAGCTGGTGCCGGGCGAGCGCGAGGTTGGCCCGCGCCTTGGACAGCGCCAGGTACAGGAACAGCCCTTGGCCGTTGCGCGACGAGAGCGGGCGGATCAGGTGGTACTGCGAGTCGAGGGTGATCAGGATGTCCTCGATGCGGTCGGGCAGGCCGAGCATCTCGATCGTGCGGAACTTGGCCCGCACGACGTCGGTGTTGCCGGCCGCGGCGACGGTGATGTCGAACTCGGGCCCGCCCCCGAGCGTGCCGAGGGTCATGCCGCTCGTGTAGTCGACGAGGGCGACGGCGATCGCGCCGTCGATGGTCATCGCGTGCTTCAGCGCGACGTCGAGGGTGCTGTTCAAGACCTGCCTCCTTGGTGTTGCCCGAGCCTGCCACGCGGCGATCATCGCGGACAGTATTCGACGCAGCATTTGTCCATCTGGCTCAGTCCGACCTGACTTCCCGAACGATGCCCTGCTCACGGCTCGGGCAGTCCGGCCCGACACTCCGTGACATCGATTTCAGGGCGTATCACGAACAGTCAACGGGACGTCACGCGTCGGCGCGGGCTGCGGCGGACGCCACAGTCGAGGCGCGTTGACCGGAGGAGTGCCTCCGCTATGGTGGAGGTGTGCCTCGACGTGAACCTACCGCCCGGCGGACGTTCGCCGTGCTCGCCGGCGCAGCGGGCGCGTTCTCCATGCTCCAGTCGCTCGTCAGCCCGGTCCTCCCGGTCGTGGAGCGGGACCTGCACACCGACGCGAGCACCGTCACGTGGGTGCTCACCGCGTGGCTGCTGTCCGCGTCCGTCGCCACGCCGCTCATGGGGCGGGTCGGCGACATGATCGGCAAGGACCGCACCCTGCTCGTGGCGCTCGGCGCGATCGCCGCCGGGTGCCTGGTCGCCGCGCTCGCCCCGAACGTCGGGGTGCTCATCGCCGCCCGGGTGCTCCAGGGCCTCGGCGGCGCCGTCTTCCCGCTGTCGTTCGGCATCATCCGCGACGAGTTCCCGCCCGACCGGGTCGTCTCGGCGGTCGGTGCCATGTCGGCGGTCGTCGCGGTCGGCGGCGGCATGGGGATCGTCCTCGCCGGGCCGGTGGTCGCCGCGCTCGACTGGCGGTGGCTGTTCTGGCTGCCGTTCGGCGTCATCCTGGCGACCCTCTTCCTGGCGTACCGCTGGATCCCCGCCTCCCCCGTCCGCACTCCCGGCCGGGTGAACTGGCTCGCCGCGCTCCTGCTGTCCGGCTGGCTGGTGGCGCTGCTGCTGCCGCTGAGCAAGGCCGGCCAGTGGGGCTGGGGCTCGCCGCTGGTGGTCGGCCTGCTCGCGCTCGCCGTCGTGCTGTTCGCCGGCTGGGTGCTCGTCGAGGTCCGGGCCGGCAACCCGCTCGTCGACATGCGCATGATGCGGCTGCCGGCGGTGTGGACCACCAACGTGGTGGCCCTGCTGTTCGGCGCGGCGATGTTCGCCGTGTACGCCTTCCTGCCCCTGTTCATGCAGGTCCCGGCCGGCACCGGCTACGGCTTCGGCGCCTCGGTCAGCCGCGCCGGCCTGCTCATGCTGCCCCTGCTCGTGACGATGGCGGTGACGGGCGCGCTGAGCGGCCCGGCGACCCGCTGGCTCCCGTCCCGCGCCCAGGTCGTCGTGGGCGCCGTCCTGGGCGCGACGGCCTGCGCGATGCTGGCGTTCGCCCACGCCCACCCGTGGCAGGTGGCGCTGGCCGCGGGCGTGTTCGGCTTGGGGATCGGCCTGGCCTACGCGGCCATGACCGCGATCATCGTGCACAGCGTCCCGGTCGCCCAGACGGGCGTGGCGAGCGGCATGAACGCCAACATCCGCACGATCGGCGCCTCGATCGGCACGGCGGTGGTGAGCGCGATCGTGACGAGCGGCGTGCGCACCGACGGCCTGCCGCGGGAGTCCGGCTTCACGGCGGCGTTCACGGTGCTGGCCGCCGCCGCCACGGTGGCGGTCCTGGTCGCCCTGCTGATTCCCAGGTCCCGCCGCGCGCCTCAGGTCGCGGCGCCCGCTCCCGAGCTGGCGGTCGCCGCCGCCCGCTGACGGGACGGCGTCCACGGCTCGGCAAGCAGGCGTTCTCGTCCGCGATCGACGTGCGGGTGACGTACGACGGGGACGCCAACGGTTACCCCGCACTCCCTCGGCACCGAAGCGGCCTACCGCTCCGCCATCGCCAAGCAGGACCAGCAGCTCGGGCGGATCCTGGCGGCGGTGCGGGCCCGGCCCACGTTCGCCCAGGAGGACTGGCTGATCATGGTCACCACCGACCACGGTCACCGCGTCCCGCTCGGCGGCCACGGCGGGTGCGGCATCGACGAGCGCGGCACGTTCCTGCTCGCGGTCGGCTCCGGGATCGCCGCCGGCGCCCGGCCGATCGACGTGCGCCAGGTCGACCTGGCCGCGACCGCGTTGCAGCACTTCGGCGTCGCCGCGAACCTCGACGGCAAGAGCGTCCGCATCCGCTCGACCGACCCGTTCGACGCGCTCGCCCTGCGCACCACGGTCGACGAGACGGGCATCCCCGCCACCCTCGCTGGCTGGTCGGTCGACCGCAGCCGGATGCCGTCCGGCGGCATGACCGAGTGGCGCGGGTGGTCGTTCACGACCGACGAGTTCTGGAGCCGCACCCAGTCGGGCCAGGAGCGGGAGACCCGGGGCGTGTTCGCCGTCGCCGACAGTGACGAGTTCGCCGACAAGTCCGGCGGGTCCGGCTTCGACTCGACGCTGGTCTCCCCGCAGTACACCGTGATCCCCGGCAGCACCGTGCGGCTGAACTATGTCACGCACCACCGCCAGGAGGGCGCGCAGAAGGCCGACGTGCTGGTGTCGTTCAACGGCGGCGCCGACCAGCTCGTGCGGCGGTACTCGGCCGACGCCCGCGCCACCGTCGAGTCGCTGCCCGTCACGGTGCCGGCCGGCGCGACGACGATGACGGTGAAGTTCCGGTACTACGACGCCAGCAACAACTGGTACTGGGTCATCGACGACCTTCGGGTCGGATGAGCCCGAGCGTGCCGTCGTAGCGGCGGTACAGCAGGTTGCCGCGACCGCTCGCCCGGTCGGTGAAGAACAGGAACGGCAGCCATCCCGCGCACAGGTGCTCGGCCGCCGCATCGCGGTCGAGCACCGGCGTGCGCCGGGCGTTGACGCTGAGCCCGAGCCGTTCCGGGCTGGTGTCGGGATGCATGTGGTACTGCCGGGCAAGCCGCAACCCGGTCGGACCGGAGCGGTAGACGACCGCGTCCTCGCCGGAGCCGGCGTCGGTGAACAGGCAGACGTCGTAGTCCATGGCGGCCATGAAGGCGGCCGCCCGGCACGGCGGCCCGCCCCTGAGCGGCACGGTCTTCACACGCCCGACGGTGCTCGACCCGGGCACGGCGAGCGGCCGCCGCTCGGGATCCGGCCACGGCCACGGCTCCCACCGCGTGGTGAGCCGCCGCACCTGCCGCTCCAGCCGCACGGCCGCCGCGACGGCCGCGTCGAGCGGGTCGCGGCCGGTAAGCTGGACGCGGGCGGGCGCGCCGTGCACGCGCAGGTTGACCTGGGCCACCACCGGCCCGCCGCCGCAGGCGGCCGCGGTGAGCCGGACGCGCGCGCCGTCCGCGACGCCGTGGTGGGCGAGGACGGCCGAGACCATGCTCCGCGCCGCACCCACCTCGTCGTCGGTGACGATGCCGCGGCCGATGACGTCGACTCCCACACCGCACCTCCTCGCGGCGAGTCTGCCCCGCGGGCGCGGCCGGTCTCCAGGGCCAAAGGTCCCGTCCCTCCCCACCGCCAACGACACACGCCGGAAACCCACGGGCCCGTCCCGAGCCGGCTCCGCCGCAGCGCTACGTCGATCTTGCAGTCGTGGTGCCGGGACACTCCCTGAATGCCCGGGTTTGTCAGGCACCACAACTGCAAGATCGACGCGAAGGAGGCCTCGACGGCGCCAGCCGAGGGGGCACGGCGCGAGGCGGCGGGGTGTAGAACGGCGCGCACCGGGTTCGTTGAGACGTTGGTCGATCTACCCTCACGATCGTAGATCCAGACGAGGGTAGATCGACCAACGTCTAAAGCGTGTACCGGGCGGGTGGGCGCGGCGCGGCGCGGCGCGGCAGTTGCAGCGTTGGCTACGTCGGTGGTGGTGGGCGGCGGCGGAGCGTGAACGTCGCCAGTGGCGGCGCCAATACGCAGGTCACCGCCACGAGCAGGGCCAGCACGCGGCGGCGCTGGAACTCGGTGCGGAGTTGCTCGTAGGTTGCCTCGCGCAGGATGACCTGGCCGCCGGCGGAGCGTACGCACTCGTCGCCCGGGCCGATGATGACGTCGCGCTCGTCGGGGTTCGGCTCGAAGCAGGCGATCCGGGCCGGCTTGAGCTCCCAGTTCACCCGCTGCCAGTCGACCTCGAACCACGACCCGTCGAAGCATGCGTCGCCGCCCGGCGGGCACTCCGCGCGCACCGGCACCTGCCAGCCCTCGCGCAGGACCAGGGCCGCGAGGACCATCCCGACCAGCAGGGAAACGACGACCGCCACCATCCGCATGTCACTGGGACCGCGGACGGCGGCGGCCGGTTCCTCCCGAGGGGCGGATCAGGGGCAGACGGACCAGACCTGCAGCGTCGGGCCGTCGGCGGGCAGCGTGCCGGCGAGCGGGGCGCCGCCGTAGAGGTTCGTGCCCTCCGCCGGGGCCGGGATCGGGGTGCCCGGCGCGCGGCGGGCCAGGACCAGCAGGCGCTCGTCCGGCGTCTCCCGCCAGAACGCTATCGCGTCGGAGGAGACGTGGGCGAAGCGCAGGCCGCCGTTGCGCAGGGCCGGGTGCTTGCGGCGCAGGGCGAGCAGGTCGCCGTACCACGGCAGGGTCGGCGCGCCCCACGGCAGCGGGGTGCGGGACAGCTCGCCGTTGGTGCCGGTGAGGCCGAACTCGTCGCCGGCGAAGATCATCGGCACGCCGGGGAGGGTGGCGAGCAGCCCGACCGCGACCTCGGCGCGGGCCGGGTCGCCGGTCACGGTGTGGATGCGGGCCGTGTCGTGGCTGCCGAGCAGGTTCCAGGAGTGCGTCCACGAGCGCCACGACATCGACGCCTGCACCGCCTGGATGGTGCGCACGACCGCGGTGCCGTCGCGGCGCGGGATGCCGCCGGGGACGCCGAGGAAGTCCGGCGGGTCGAACGACGGGCCGCGCAGCCAGCTCCACAGCGGGCGCAGGAAGCCGGCGTAGTTCATCGTGCCCTGCCAGCCGTCGGCGTCGAGGTCGCCGCCGGCGCCGTGGGCGTGCTCGGCGACGAGCAGCGCGTCCGGCCGGGCCGCGCGCACCTCGCGGGCGAGCAGCCGAGAGACCTCGACGGTCAGGTCGTCAGCACCGCGCCGGCCGGTCATGTTGGCGACGTCGATCCGCCAGCCGTCGAGGTACCGAAGCCATTTCCGGACCACCGAATCCGGGGCGGTGGCGAACAGCTCGCGCAGCCGCGGCGATCGCCAGTCCAGCTTGGGCAGCGACGGCACGCCCATCCAGGTCTCGAACGAACCGTCGGGCGCGTGGCAGTAGACCTCGGGCGAGGACGTGACCCACGGATGCGTGATGCCCGTGTGGTTCGTCGTCAGGTCGCCGACCAGGCGCATGCCACGGGTGTGCACCGCGTCGGCCAGCCGGCGCAGCGCCTTGTCCCCGCCCAGCAGCGGGTCGACCCGGTCGAACGAGGCCGCGTCGTAGCGGTGGTTGGAGGGTGCCGGGAAGAAGGGCGTGAGGTAGACCGTGTCCGCGCCGAGGTCCTGGATGTGCCCGAGGTGCCGGGTGACGCCATCGAGGTCGCCGCCGTAGCGCTGGTCCGGCGAGTGGCGGACGGGCTCGTCCCACGCGGCGAGCGAGGGATCACCGGAAGCCGTGGTCCGCGCGAAGCGGTCCGGGAACACCTGGTAGACGATCGCCTCGCGGGTCCACGGCGGCGGGGCGGGGTGGGCGACGATCCGGAAGTCGAACGCGTCGGGCACGTCGTGGGCGAACCGGCCGGCCGCGGTGTACCAGTCGCCGTCGACGAGGAACCGGTAGCGGGTGACCGGGTTGCGGACCTCGACCCGGGCCCGCCACCACAGCTCGTCGCCGCGCAGCGCCGGGGTGGCGGCGGCGAAGGCCGGCTCGCCGTCGCGGACCGAGCGCACGTGCACGACCGTCGTCGACAGCGACGTGCGCAGGAAGACGTCCACGGTGGAGCCGAGGCGCGGGTTCTGGTCCGGCACGTACAGCGCGGAACCGTCGTGATGCATCATCCCTTCACCGCCCCCGCCGTCAGGCCCGTCACGATGTACCGCTGCAACGCCTGGAACACCACGACGGTCGGGATCGCGGTGAGCAGCGACCCGGCGCAGAACATGCCGAAGTTCGCGTTGCGCTTCTCGGCGACGAGTCCGTAGAGGCCGACGGCGAGCGTCTTCGTGCCGTCGCTGCGCAGGAAGACGTTCGCGAGCAGCACCTCGTTGATGGTGCCGATGAAGCCGAGCAGCCCGGTGACGGCGAGGATCGGCGCGATGAGCGGCAGCATGACGCGGAAGAACGTCTGCGCGTGGGTGGCGCCGTCCATCAGCGCCGACTCGTCGAGCTCTTTCGGCACGGTGTCGAGGAAGCCCTTCATGAGCCACGTGTTCACGCCGAGCGCGCCGCCGAGGTACAGCAGGAGCAGCCCCCACTGACTGTCCAGCCCGAACGCCGGGTAGAAGTCGCCGACCTCGGCGAAGATGAGGTAGATCGTCACGACCGCCAGGAACTGCGGGAACATCTGGATGAGCAGCAGCGCCATGAGCCCGACCCGGCGGCCGGCGAAGCGCATGCGGGAGAACGCGTAGGCGGCCAGGACCGACAGGAAGATCCCGGCGAACGCCGAGGTTCCCGCGATGAGGATGGAGTTGAGGTACCACGACGCGAAGCGCGTCTCGGTGAACAGGTCGCCGAAGTTGGCCAGGCTCGCCCCCGACGGCAGCAGCGACGTCGAGCTCAGCGAGCCGACGGGGTTGAGCGCGGCGGACAGCACGAAGACGATCGGGAACAGCGAGAACGCGACGGCGAGCAGCCCGGCGAGGTGCCGCCAGCCGTGCCGGCGGATCCAGGACGTCATGCGTAGACCTCCTCCTGACGGCGGCTGCGCCGGAAGCCGATGACCGAGATGACGGCGACGATCGCGAAGATGTAGCAGGAGATCGCCGCGGCGAAGCCGAACTGGGCGCCGGAGCCGCCGAACGCGAGCCGGTAGGTGTAGGTGATGAGCAGGTCGGTGGCGCCGACGCTGGGGTTGTCGGCCGGGAACGGCGCACCCTCGGTGGTCAGGTAGATCGCGTTGAAGTTGTTGAAGTTGAACGCGAACGACGAGATGAGCAGCGGCGACAGCGCGACGAGCAGCAGCGGCAGGGTGATGCGCCGGAACCGCTGGCCGGCGGTCGCGCCGTCGACCGAGGCGGCCTCGCCCATCTCCTTCGGGATGGCCTGCAGCGCACCGGTCGCGACGAGGAACATGTACGGGTAGCCCAGCCACAGCTGCACGAGGATGACCGCGGCGCGGGCCGTCCACGGCTCGCCGAACCAGTCGACGTGCAGCCCGAAGAACCGGTTGATGAGGCCGAACTCCTGGTTGAACAGGTCGCGCCAGACGAGCAGCATGGCGAAGGACGGCATCGCGTAGGGCAGCACCAGCAGCACCCGGTAGAGCGTGCGGCCGCGCAGCCGGTCGGCGTGCAGGGCGAGGGCGCAGGCCAGGCCGAGCGCGAAGGTGGCGAGCACCGAGGCGACGGCGAAGCCGAGGTTCCAGACGAGGGTCCGCAGGAACGGCCCGGCGACGCGCGAGTCGGTGAGCACCCGGGTGAAGTTGGTGAACCCGGCGCTGACCTTCCAGCCCTGGGCGAGCCGCTCGCCGTCGGCGGCGACGAAGCTGCCGGTGCGCTCGTCGGCGGTCCACCGCTTGCCGCTGCCGCGGTCGGTGATGCAGTCGCAGGCCCGGTCGTAGAAGCGGGTGGCCTGCCCGTTGTACGCCTTGGACAGCCCGGAGGCGCGCACGGCGCCGTCGGCGGTGGGCACGGTGAAGGCGAGGATCTCGTCGTTGCGCAGGCTGGCCTCGGCCAGGTTGAGCAGCGTGTACCCGTCGGCGGCGGTGATCCGCCCGCCGGTGACCGTGACCTTGCCGGCGTCGAGCGGGCGCAGGCCGTCGCGGGTGCCGGCGTAGGCCTTGCCGTCGCCGTCGGTGAGCAGGAAGACCAGGCCGCCCTCGTCGAGCGCGACCGACAGGTCGTACGAGGTGGAGCCGGGCACCTGCTGGACCGAGGCGCTCTGCACGGCGACGATCGCGTCCTGCTTGCTGCCGCGGTGGCCGTCGCCGAAGTTGGAGAAGGCGGTGCTGACGGTGTAGAGGACCGGCACGATCTGGAAGGCCAGGAGGAACAGCACCCCCGGGACGAGGTACTTCGCCGGGATGTGCCGCGGCGACAGGTACACGGCGAAGATCAGCCCCGTGACGACGACCAGGACGGTGAGCCATCCCCAGGCATGCTGGTCGGCGAGGGGGAAGGCCGCGTAGACGGCCAACGCGAGGGCGAGCCCGAGCACCACGATCTTCACCAGGGTGCCCCGGGGGTGCGTGTTCGTCATTACTTGTTGATCGCGTCCGTGATGCTCTTCGACGCCGCGTCGAGCGTCGTCTGCACGTCGGCGCCGCCGACGATGGCCGCCTCGGCCTTGCCGAACGGGTCCCAGACCGCGGCCATGGCCGGGATGGCCGGCAGCACGGCACCGCCCTTGCCCGCGTTGAGCCACTTCTCGATGTCGGCGTCGCCGCTCTTGACCTGGTCGAGGGCGGCGGTGAGCGCCGGCGGGCGCGGGTTGGCCTGGTACAGCGCGACCTGCAGGTCGGGCTTCGTCAGGTAGTTGGTGATGAACTCGTTGGCCAGGGCCTTGCTCTTGCCCTTGCTGGCCACGTAGAACGCCTGCACGCCGACGAACGGCTGGGCCGCCTTGCCGCCGCTGAACGCCGGGATCGGGGTGATGTCGTACTTCACGCCGGCCTTCTTGATGTCGGCGACCGCCCACGGGCCGGAGATCAGGAACGCGGTCTTCCCGCCGGTGAACGTCGGGATGGCGTTGTCGCCGTTGACCGAGCGGGTCAGCGCGCCCGAGCCCTTCTCGCCCAGCGCGGCGATCTTCTTGAACGCCTCGACCGACTGCGGCTTGCCGACGCCGAGGTCGGACGGGTCGTAGTCGCCGTTGGCCTTGGTGCCGAACAGGTACCCGCCGGCGCTGCTGAACAGCGGGTAGACGTGGTATGCGTCGCCGGTGTTGCCGACCTGCAGCGACATGATGTTGGTGACCTTGCCGGCGTCCTTGAGCGACTTGCCGGCGGCCACGAGCTCCTCGATGCTGGCCGGCGCGGCCGGGGCGAGGTCGGTGTTGCGGATCAGCGCGAGGTTCTCGATCGCGTAGGGCACGCCGTAGACCTGGCCGTTGAAGGTGACGGCCTTGAGCGCGACCTCGGCGAAGCCGGCCTTCTGCTGGTCGGTGAGCTGGACCGGGTCGATGGTGCCGTTCTGCACGAGGTTGCCGATCCAGTCGTGCGCGCCGACCACGATGTCCGGGCCCTTGCCCGACTGGGCGGCGGTGACGTAGTTGGTCTGCAGGTCCTTGGAGACGGCCTGGACCTCGACGGTGACGCCGTTGGTCTTGCCGAACGTCTCGGCGAACGGCTTGAGGGCGGCCGCGCGCTGGTCGTCGGCCCAGATGGTGAGGGTGCCGCCGGCCGGCTTGGCCGACTCGCCCGCGGAAGGAGTGTCGTCGCCGCTGCCGCAGGCGGCCGTGGCGAGGGTCAAAGCGGCGAGGGTGAACACACCCGCGATACGGATGCGCATCGAAGGACTCCTGTTCAGCAGGCAGCGCGCGGCCGTGGACACGGCCGCGTGCTGCGTCGGTGAAGGGTGCCCGGCCGTCGGTGCAGGGGTGTCGATCGAATGCCGGTGGCAGGGACCGTAGCAACAAGTTGCAGCGAATGAAAGAGCTTCCAGCCGACTTTCAATTTGACCGTCCGGCCGCTTACAGTCGTCGCATGGCCATGGACGCTCCACGAGCTCGGCTCGCTGACATCGCCCGGCAGGCGGAGGTCAGCGAGGCGACCGTCTCGCGGGTGCTCAACGACCGGCCCGGGGTCAGCGCCGACACCCGTCACGCCGTGCTCACCGCGCTCGACGTGCTCGGTTACGAGCGACCCGAACGGCTCCGCAAGCGCAGCGCCGGCCTCGTCGGCCTGGTCACGCCGGAGCTGGAGAACCCGATCTTCCCGCTCTTCGCCCAGGTCATCGAGTCGGCGCTGTCCCGGCACGGCTACACGCCGGTGCTGTGCACGCAGACCCCGGGCGGCGTGACCGAGGACGAGTACGTGGAGATGCTGCTCGACCGCTCGGTCGCCGGCATCATCTTCGTCTCCGGCCTGCACGCCGACACCAGCGCCGACCACGACCGCTACCGCAAGCTCATCGACCGGCCGCTGCCGATCGTGCTGGTCACGGGCTACGTCGAGGGCCTCGCGGCGCCGTGCGTCTCGTGCGACGACGCGCGAGCCAGCGAGCTGGCGGTCGACCACCTCGCCTCGCTGGGCCACCAGCGCATCGGGCTGATCAGCGGTCCCGAGCGGTACCTCCCGGTCCAGCGGAAGCTCGCCGGCTACCGGGCGGCGATGGCGCGCCACGGCCTGGCCGAGGAGATCGAGCTGTCGCTCTTCGGCGTCGAGGGCGGCGCGGCCGCGGCCGGGCGGCTGCTCGACCGCGGGATCACCGGCCTGGTCTGCGGCTCCGACCTGATGGCGCTCGGCGCCGTGCGGGCGGCCCGCGCCCGGGGCCTGTCGGTGCCGCGGGACGTGTCCGTGGTCGGCTACGACGACTCGCCGCTCATCGCGTTCACCGATCCGCCGCTGACCACCCTGCGCCAGCCGGTGCGGGCGATGTCCAACGCGGCGGCGCAGAACCTGGTCGACGCCATCAACGGGCAGCCCAGCCCGCACTCGGAGTACCTGTTCGCCCCCGAGCTGGTGGTGCGCGGCTCCACCGGCATCGCCCGCCGCTGACTCCCCCGGCGCCGCCCCGACGTGCAGGGGCGTGGCGGCGCCCCCTCGTTGTGTCGATCTTGCACTTGTGGTGCCAGGACACTCCCACGATGTCCGGGTTTGTCAGGCACCACAACTGCAAGATCGACGCGATTGGGGGGGTGGGGCCTGGACCCAACCACGTGACACGGAGGAACACCGCTGTGCCTGAAACGCCCTGGTGGCGGACCGCCGCCATCTACGAGATCTACGTCCGCAGCTTCGCCGACGGCAACGGCGACGGGATCGGCGACCTGGCCGGGCTGCGGGAACGGCTGCCGTACCTGCGCGACCTCGGCGTCGACGCGCTCTGGCTGACGCCGTTCTTCCGCTCCCCCATGGTCGACGGCGGCTACGACGTCGCCGACTACCGCGACGTCGACCCGACGCTCGGCACGCTCGCCGACTTCGACGCGATGCTGGCCCGGGCGCACGAGTTCGGCCTCCGGGTGATCATCGACGTGGTGCCGAACCACACGTCGTCCCAGCACCCGTGGTTTGCGGAAGCGTTGCAAGCCCTTCCAGGGTCGCCCGCCCGGGCGCGGTACCACTTCCATCCGGCGACCACGGACAGTAACCCACCGAACGACTGGGAGTCGGTGTTCGGCGGCTCGGCCTGGACGCAGGTGCCCGACGGCGAGTGGTACCTGCACCTGTTCGACCCGGCCCAGCCCGACCTCAACTGGGACAACGCCGACGTGCGCAGCGAGTTCGAGGGCGTGCTGCGATTCTGGCTCGACCGCGGCGTCGACGGCTTCCGCATCGACGTCGCGCACGGCATGGCCAAGCGCGCCGGCTACCCGCCGGTGGGCCGCTCCGGCCAGATCGGCCTGCTCGGCAAGGCGGAGCTGCCGTACTTCGACCAGGACGGCGTCCACGAGATCCACCGCGCCTGGCGCAAGATCCTGGACTCGTACCCCGGGCAGCGGATGGCGGTGGCCGAGGCGTGGGCGTCGACCCCGCAGCGGCTGGCCCGGTACGTCGCCCCGGACGAGCTGCACCAGGCGTTCAACTTCGACTTCCTGTCGGCCCCGTGGGACGACCCGGCCGAGGTGAGACGGATCATCGACGCCTGCGTGCACGCCGCCGACTCGGTCGGCGCGCCGACCACGTGGGTGCTGGCCAACCACGACGTGCAGCGGCACGTGACCCGGCTGGGCTCGCCGCAGCGGGCGTTCGCGGCGGCGCTGCTGATGCTGGCGCTGCCGGGTTCGGCGTACCTGTACCAGGGCGAGGAGCTCGGCCTGCCGGAGGTGCTCGACCTGCCGCCGGAGGCGCGACAGGACCCGGTGTGGTTCCGCTCGGGCGGCACGGACCCGGGCCGGGACGGCTGCCGCGTGCCGCTGCCGTGGGAGGCGGCGGCGCCGGCGCACGGCTTCTCGGCGACGGGCGCGTCGTGGCTCCCGCAACCGGCGTGGGCCGCGCTGGCGGCCGACACGCAGGCGGGCGACCCGGCCTCCACGCTGGAGCTGTACCGGGAGGCGCTCCGCCTGCGTCGCGGCTTCACCGGCCCGCTGCGCTGGAACGACTCCCCGGCCGGCGTCCTGGACCTCACCCGGGACGGTGTCCGCTGCGTCGTCAACCTGTCCGGCGGCGCCGTGCCGCTGCCGGACGGTGACGTCGTGCTCGCCAGCGGGCCGGTCGACGGGGACGTGCTGCCGGACAACACCGCGGTGTGGATCTTTGCAAGAGGAAACGAACTTTCCTAACCGTTTCCGCAGGTCAGAGGACCTTGCAAGAACTGTCTGCTGGAAATTCTTGCAAGGTTCTTGACACCGCTTTCAGCAGCACCGAGGCTCAGCGTCATCGATCCGGCCGCCACCGGGTCGTCGTGCACACTCCGCCACCGCCATTCCGGAGGACCTCGTGCGTACACCCCGTCTGCTCAGAACACTCGCGATCGTCGGCGGCCTGGTGCTGGCCGCGGCGCTTGCGGTACCCCTGCTGAACTCGGATCGCAAGGCCGAGGCCGCCGTCGGCGACAACGACGTCATCGCCAACCTGTGGCTCTGGCCCTGGAACTCGATCGCGAGCGAGTGCACCAACGTGCTCGGCCCGGCCGGCTTCGGCGCCGTCCAGGTCGCGCCGCCGGAGGACTCGATCAGTGTCGCCGGGCACCCGTGGTGGGACATCTACCAGCCCGCGTCGTACCAGATCAACGGCCGGATGGGCACCCGGGCCCAGTTCCAGAACATGGTCAACGCCTGCCACGCGGCCGGCGTCAAGGTCTACGTCGACGCGGTCATCAACCACATGACCGGCGCCAACCAGAGCAGCACCACCGCCTACGGCGGATCGAGCTTCACGAACAACTACAGCTACGCGACCGCCGGCTACAGCTCGTCGGACTTCCACTTCTACCCGGCCAACTGCCCCCAGTCCGACAACCAGATCCACGACTGGAACAACCAGACCGAGGTGTGGAACTGCCAGCTCGTCGGCCTGTCGGACCTGAAGACCGAGACCGACTACGTCCGGACGAAGATCGCCGGCTACCTCAACGACCTCATCGGCATCGGTGTCGACGGCTTCCGGGTCGACGCCGCGAAACACATGAGCCAGGCCGACCTCGCGGCGATCAAGGGCAAGCTCACCAACCAGAGCGTGTACTGGGCGCAGGAGGTCATCCCCGGCAGCCCCGGCAACCTGGCCCCGGCCGCCTACGAGGGCGTCGGCGGCGTGCTGGAGTTCACGTACGCGTACAGCCTGAAGAGCCAGTTCCAGGGCAGCATCGCCAACCTGCAGACCTTCGGCCCGAGCTGGGGCCTGCGGCCGAGCGACAAGTCGACGGTGTTCGTGTCCAACCACGACACCGAGCGCAACGGGCAGACCCTGTCGTACAAGGACGGCAGCACCGACACCCTTGCCAACGTCTTCATGCTGGCCTGGAACCACGGCACGCCGAACGTGATGAGCTCGTTCACGTTCTCCAACAACGACGCGTCGCCGCCGGCCGACGCCAACGGCTACGTGACCGCGGTGACCTGCGGCAGCGGCTGGCAGTGCCAGCACCGGCAGCGCGCGGTGAAGAACATGGTCGGCTTCCACAACGCGACCCGGTCCAGCACCACGGTCGGCAACTGGTGGTCGGACGGCAGCAACGCGATCGCGTTCTCCCGCGGCTCGACGGGCTGGGTGGCCATCAACAACGGCAGCGGTACCGTCGCCGCGCGCACCTTCACCACGGGACTCCCGGCGGGCGTGTACTGCGACGTCATCCACGGCGACTACAACGCCACGGCCCAGACGTGCTCCGGCCCGACGGTGACCGTGAACGGCAGCGGCCAGGCCACGGTCGGCGTCGCCGCCAAGGACGCCGTCGCCCTGCACGCCGACGCCCGCGTCGGCGGCACGCCCACCACGTCCCCGTCGGTGTCCACGTCGCCGTCGACCGGCCAGGGCGTCAGCTTCACGGTGACCGGCGCCCCGACCGGCGACCCGATCTACCTGGTCGGCTCGGTCGCGGCGCTGGGCTCCTGGAACACGGCCAACGCGATCCCGATGACCGCGAACGGCTCCGCGTGGACGACGACGGTGACGCTGCCGGCGGGCGCCCTGGAGTACAAGTTCATCCAGAAGACGGCGTCCGGCACGGTCACCTGGGAGCCCGGGTCGAACCACACCTACACGGTCCCGGCGTCGGGCAGCGGCACGGTCGCCACGACGTGGAACGGCTCGACCACGACCAACCCGGCGGTGACCTTCAACGCGACGGTCACCACGACGTGGGGCCAGAACGTGTTCGTGGTCGGTTCGGTGCCGGCCCTCGGCTCCTGGAACACGGCCAACGCGATCGCGCTGTCGTCGGCGAACTACCCGGTCTGGTCCGGGACGGTGACCCTGCCGGCGAACACGACGGTGGAGTACAAGTTCATCAAGAAGAACTCCGACGGCTCGGTGACCTGGGAGAGCGGCGCCAACCGCACCCTGGCCACGGGCACGGCCAACCAGACGGTCAACGCCACCTGGAAGTAACCGCGGGACAGAGCGGCCGGCGCCCGGTGGGTGTGGCGCCGGCCGTTCGCGCGTGCACCGCGGCCATGGGAACGCCGGGCGGTTCAGCGGCCGCCGGATACGGTGAGGTCGGTTCCGGTCACGAACGAGGCGTTGTTGGAGACCAGCCACGAGACCGCCGCCGCCACCTCGCCCGGGTGGCCCATGCGGCCCATCGGCGAGGTCTCGGCGATCTGGCGGGCGGACGGGCGGGCGGACATCTCGGTGTCGATGATGCCCGGCGAGACGCTGTTGACCCGGATGCCCTCCTCCGCCACCTCGCTCGCCAGGCCCTTGGTCATGGCGATGACGGCACCCTTCGTCGCCGCGTACGGCACCAGGTGCGGGAGGCCGCCGGTGTGACCCGCCACCGACGCCAGGTTGACGATGCTGCCGCCCGTGCCGCCGTGCTTCGTCGACATCGCGCGGATCGCGTGCTTCGCGCACAGCGCCGGGCCGACGACGTTCGTCTGCACCAGGCGGGCGAGCGCGTCCGGCCGCTGGTCCGCCATCGGCGCCTCCTGGCCGATCGAGCCCGCGTTGTTGACGAGCCCCACCAGCGGTTCGCCGAAGGCGCCGGCCTTCTCGAACATCGCCGCCACCTGGCCGGCGTCGGCGACGTCGGCCTGCACGGCGGCCGCCCGCCCGCCGGCCTGCGAGATCTCCCGGACGACCGAGGTGGCGCCCTCCGCGTCCTGCGCGTAGTTGACCACCACCCCGTACCCGTCCTGCGCCAGCCGCGTCGCGATGGCCGCCCCGATGCCCCGACTGGCCCCGGTCACCAGCACCGTTCCGTTCGTCATGCCACCCATGCTCACCGCCCCACCCCGGCCCCAGCCCCACCCGTTTCGGCTGAGGCCCCGCAGGCGAGATAGATGGTCATGGCGGTCGCGGTGCCGTTCACCTCCGCGGAGGAGGCGGCCGGCGGCGACCCGCCCGGCTGGTCTTCGGCCGGTCCGGCGGTAGCGGAAGAAGCCCCGGCAACCACCTTGCGCAGTAGGTCGGCCAGTGTCTGCCGCTCCACCGGCGTGAGCGGCGCGAGCAGCGCCGCCTCGCCGCGTCCCTCGTCCGCCGCGTGCCGCTCGAACACCGCGCTGCCCGCCTCGGTCAGCCGCACCGCGACCCGCCGCCGGTCGGCCCCGCCCGGCCCGCGGGTGATCCACCCGGCGGCCTCGATCGGCGCGAGCCGCGCCGAGAGCGCCCCGCGCGTGAGCCCGAGCAGCTCGGCCAGTCGCGACGGGCTGGTGGTGTACGGCGGGCCGAGCCGGCGCAGCATCAGCAGCACCTTGAACTGGCCGTGGTCGAGCCCGCCGCGCGCCAGCCCGTCCCGCCGGGCCTGCGCCATGTACCGCGACAGCAGCCCGAGCCGCACGAAGATCGCCTCGGCGACCGGGTCGAGCCAGTCGAGCTCCCGCTCCCACACCTCGACCAGCCGATCCGCCTCGTCCCGCACGACGCCCCCCGCCAGAGATAGTTTTCTTGTGGATAGTTTTTGCGATTACTACCGTGCCTGGACATGACCGACACCGTCAACATCCCCGTCGAAACCGTGGTCGCCGCCGCCCGCGCCCTGTCCCTGGCCGGCCGCTGGCCCGTCGCCGCCGGCCTGCTGCGCGCATCGGGCAGCGAGGACCCGCGCATCCTCCTCGCCGCCGCGGAGGTCGCCGTGGAAGGCGACTGGTTCAGCGGTACCGCCGATGCCTCCGCCGCCATCGCGAAGCTCCCCGGCGACGGCTGGGACGCCCGCTTCCTGGCGCTCCGCGACGTCTACCGCCGCAACCTGCGCCACCCCGGCGAGCCCGCCCCCGCCGACGCGTCCGCGGCGACGGCGACGTGGTTGCGGCAGGAGGCGCAGGCGCTGCTGGACGCGGCGCAGGACGTGACCTGCCGCGGCTGGGCGAGCATGTACCTCGGCCTGATCAGCGACAACATCCTCGAGGACCGCGCCGCGGCGCCCGGGCACTACGAGGCCGCGCTCGCCGCGTCGGGCGACGACCCGCTGCTGCGCCGGGAGGCGCTGCGGCACCTCGGCGACCACGACCACGAGGCCGGCGACCACGACCTGGCCCTGGAACGCTGGCGGGACGCGACCGCCACCGGCGCCGCCGCCGGCAACGTGCCCGGCACGCTGTCGCAGCAGCTGCTCCTCGCCGTGCTGGCCCGCGACGCCGGCGACGAGGCCGGCGCGGTCGCCCTGGCCGCCGAGGTGGCCCGCTGGTCGGCCGCGATCGGCGCGGTCCGCACCGCGGCGATGGCCCGGGCGTTCGTCGACGGCACCGACCCGACGAAGGGCTAAAGGACGTCGGCGTGCGGCAGGTACGTCGTCATCGGCGCCGTCGCCCCGGCCCGGCCCAGCGGGCCGGCCGGGCGCAGCCGCAGCCCCGCGCGGTGCACGACGTCGACGGCCCAGTCCTGGCCGGCGCGCAGGACGGGGACCGTGGTGACGCCGTCCGTCGCGCCGAGCGCGGCCCACAGCAGCGCGGCGGCCGCCTCCGGCGAGGTCGCGGCGAGCAGGACCGGGCCGGGGTCGAGCACCGCGTACCCGCCGTCGTGCACCAGCAGCCGCGCGCCCGCCCCGAGGATCGCCTCCAGGTCGGGGCCGTGCGCGGCGCCGCGCTGGGCCCGGTCGACGTCCGCGGCGAACCCCAGGTCGGCGGCGTCGCCGGGCCGCACGGCGCCGGTCGTCATGTCCCCCATCCTGCATCGGGGCCCTGCCGGGCGGCGAGCAAGCATAGATCAGCTATAAGTTGCGGCATGGATGTTCCGGCGTACCTCGCGACGATGCCGATGCATGCGATCACCGAGATCTACGGGGAGGCGGGGCTGCGCGAGCGGTTCCGGCTGGAGTCCTCCCGCTTCGACGAGGCCTCCCGGGCGCGGCTGGACGAGGCGCTGGCCCTCGCCGCCGAACTGCATCGCGACGACCGGCGGGTCCGCGAGCCGTACCTGAACCACCTGCTGCGAGTGGCGATCCGCATCGCGCACCACTACGAGGTCGACGACGTCGACGTCATCGTGGCCGGCCTGCTGCACGACTCGGTCGAGGACCACCCGGACGAGCTGGCCGGCCACCCGGACGCGACGACGGAGCAGGCCCTGGCGGTGCTCGCCGCGCGCTTCGGCGCCCGCACCGCGCAGCTGGTGGCGGCGGTGACGAACCCGCAGTACGACCCGGACCGCGACAAGCACGAGCAGTACCGCGAGCACGTCCAGGAGAGCCTCGACCGCGAACCGTGGGCGCGGGTCATCAAGGTCTCCGACTTCACCGACAACGGCGTCGGCGTCATCCACACCACGGGCCCCAAGGTGGCGAGGTCGGCCGCGAAGTACCGCCCGATGGTCCCGGTCTTCCGCGAGCTGGTCGCCCGCCCGGACACCCCGCTGTCCCGCCTGGTGAAGCAGCACATCTACCGCCAGCTCGACCTGGCCGAGGAGCGCTTCGCCGCCATCCTGGGCGCCGCGCAGTAGGGTGGCGAGCATGGAGGATCCGTACGACCTGTCCCGGTTCGCCCACGCCCAGTCGGGCGTCTACGACGAGGTGGTCGGCGAGCTGCGCCGGGCCCGCAAGACGGGGCACTGGATGTGGTACATCTTCCCGCAGGTGGCCGGCCTGGGCTTCAGCGAGATGTCCCGGCGCTACGCGATCCGCTCCCTGGACGAGGCCCGCGCCTACCTGGAGCACCCGGTCCTGGGCCCGCGCCTGCTGGAGTGCACGGAGCTCCTCCTGGCCGACACCGACCACACGGCGGCCCAGATCCTCGGCGAGGTCGACGCGCTGAAGCTCCGCTCGTCGATGACCCTGTTCCACCGCGCCCAGCCCGACCAGCCCCTGTTCCGGCGGGCGCTGGACCGCTTCTACGAGGGCGCCGAGGATGCCGAGACCGTCCGCCGCCTCGGTGGCTGACGTCGCCGGTGGGCCTCACCGGGGTTCAAGTGGTGAGGGCCCGGCCTCGGGCGGTGTGGGTCGGGCCGAGTGTGGCGAGTGCTCGTGCAGGAACACGAAGGGATCGGCGTCATGTTGGTGGCCCTCGGGACGGTCGTGGTCGCGTTGTTCTTCGGGGCGCTGTTGGGCGCGGTCGTTCGCAACGCGCTCGGCGCTCCGGTGGGCTGGCCACGGATCCTGGTCGTCGCCGTTGCCGTGTTCCTGGGCGGCTCGCCGCTGGCAACCCAGGTCGCGCAGGCGTCGGGCCTGACCAATGAGGACGGGACCGTTGCCGTGCCCGCGGCGGTCGCGGTGGTGTTCGTCGTGCTCACGTTCGCCTGGGCTTTCGCGCTCGGCGTCGCGGCGCTGGTGGTCTCCGAAGCGCTCTGGCCGACCGGCACCGTCCGAAACCCGGTCCAGTTGGTTCGCGACGCCTTTCGCGGTCGCCGCCGCATTCGTCGCTACGCCGAGATCATGCGGATTCTTTCCGCGTACGGGCTCACCCGCTACGTCCGCGGAAGGCGCGGAAGGCGCAGCGCGTACGGCGGGCCCGCAAACCCCACCCGTGACGTCCACTCGGCCCAGGCATTGGTCGGCGCTCTCAACAAGGCCGGCGTCACCTTCATCAAGCTGGGTCAGATGCTCTCGACTCGCCGTGACCTGCTACCGCTGCCCTACGTCACAGCCCTGAGCAGCCTGCAGAGCAACGCAAGCCCGGAACCGGAGGGCACGGTCGAGCGCATCCTGGAGGCCGAGCTCGGTGGACCGCCCAGTCAGCACTTCGCCGACCTCGCCCCCGAGCCGTTCGCCGCGGCATCGGTCGCGCAGGTGCATCACGCGGTCCTGGCCGACGGCACCCCGGTCGTCGTGAAGGTGCAGCGGCCCAGGGCACGCGACAGCGTCCGCGTGGACAGCGACATCCTGCTGCGACTGGCCCGCAGCGTCGAGGAGCGCACCGGCTGGGGCCGGCAGCTGGGCTTGTCCGGCCTTGCCGCGGGGTTTGCCGAGTCGTTGCGCCAGGAGCTCGACTACCGGGTCGAGGCGACCAACCATCGCATGGTCGCCGCGTCGCTGGCCACCGACGACTACGGGGTCGTCGTGCCGAGGATCGTCGACCATCTCAGCACGTCGCAGGTGATCGTGATGACCCGCCTCGACGGCCGCGCGCTGCATGACGCGAACAGCGGACTCGACTCCCTCGACGCCGAGGCGCGCTCCGCGCTGGCGCAGACCCTGTTCCGGGTCGTCCTCGACGGCGTCCTCGTCCACGGCGTGTTCCACGCGGACCTCCACCCCGGGAACATCCTGCTGCTCCGCGACGGCCGCATCGGCCTGCTCGACTTCGGCTCGGTCGGGGTGCTGGATGCCGAGACACGGCAACTGCTCGCGACGCTGCTGTATGCGGTGGGCATCGACGACAACGTGGCGGCCACCGATGCGCTGTTGATGGTCGTGGGCTCGCCCACCGACACCGACGTCACGACCCTGCGGCGCGAGGTCGGGCAGATCATCACGACCCTGCGCTTCCGGGGCGACGCCGGCACCGACGTGTTCGCGGAGCTCTTCGATGTCATCCGCCGTCACGGCCTTGCCCTCCCGCCGCAGGTCGCCGCCGCGCTGCGAACGATCGCCTCCGCGGAGGAGTCCCTCGTGGCGCTCGACCCGAGCTTCTCGCTGATCAGATCGGCGCAACGCTCGGCCGCCGACATCACCGCCCGGATGCTCGCCCCCGAGCGCATCGCGGACCTGGCCAGGGCCCGCGGATCCGTCGCCGCGGCGTCGCTGAGCCGGCTCCCGTCGCGTCTGGAGAGGACCACCGGCGCACTGGCCGACGGGACGTTGTCGGTGCGGGTACGTCCGGTGGCAGACCCCGACGACCGCAGTTGGATCCGCGGCCGTCTCAACGACGTCGTCGTCTCCCTGGTCGCCGTCGGAGCGATCCTCGCCGCAGTACTGCTGATCGTCGCCGACACCGGGCCGTTCATCACGCCCCGGATCCGGCTCAACACCCTCCTCGGATTCAGCCTGGCGCTGTGCGGCTTCGTCCTCGGCCTGCGTTCGGTCCTCAAGGTCTTCACGCAGACCGACCGCCACGCCCGGCGCTGAACGCTGGTGTGCCGCCGCGCTCAGGATCCCAGCTTCACGGAGAGGGTGCGCAGGAGGCGGTCCACGGCGTCCGGGGCGTACCCGCGGCCCGCGCGTGGGAGGTCGGCCGCGTCGACGGCGTCCTTGGCCGCTCGGCGGTCCGGCTCGCCGCCCGGGCGGAGGGCGTCGGCCGCCCGGCGCAGGAGGGTGTGCACCGCCGCCTGGTCGTAGCCGCGCAGCACCACCGGAAGGTCCGGGGCGCCGAGGATCGCGCGGCGCTCGGCCGGGGCGTCGGCGAAGCGGTCGCCCGCGTGCTCGGCCAGGGCCGCGACCACGGCCGCCGCCGGCTCGCGGACGTCGTCGAGCTTGAGCACCACGCGGTCCGGCGGGGTCAGGCGCAGGTACGGGCCGCCGGGGCCGGACACGGGCTCGTCCAGCTCGATCGTCTCGACCTCCGACCACGGCACCGTGCCGGCGGACAGGGTCAGGCCGTCGGGGCCGATCTCGAACCGGAACGGGCGGAGCTCCTCGCGGATCAGGGCGGCGCCGAGGAGCAGGGCCAGGCCGGCGAACCCGCCGTAGAAGACGGTGGTGAGCGTGTTCACCGCGTTCGCCGCGCAGACGGCGCCGGCCAGCCCGCCCGCCACCACGAGCACGCCCAGGGCGAGCGAGCGGCGGCTGCGGTGCAGCGACAGGGTCATCGGGGCCGGACCTGCGGAAGACGGTCCAGGGTGACGCCGAAGCGCTCGCGGTACACCTGGAGCGTCTGCGAATCGGTGAGCTCCTTCTCCGTCCGCTCGCCGGCGCGGGTCGTGACCAGCCGGGTGCCGCTGAGCGTCACGCGGCCGTCCGGGGTGACCAGCGAGCAGGTCAGCGAGCGGGTGAAATGGGAGTCGGGCGAGGTCTGGTGCCACCAGGCGCCCATGGTGAAATCGGCGAGGTCGTAGGGGCGCGGGTCGAGGCGGTACTCCCAGCCGGCCGGGCCGCGCACGTCGAGGTCGGGCAGCGCCCGCTCGACGACCTCGTACTCCCCGTCGGCGAACAGCTGCGGCCCGCGGGCGTGCAGGCGCAGCGGCTGCTGGGAGAAGCGGCCGAAGCCGACGTCGACGAGGTACGGTTCGTCGAGCGCGACGAGCAGGGCCATGTGGTCGAACGGCACCGAGAACCGCTCCCCGCCGATCCAGACCCGCGCCGAGTGCCGCGTGACCCGGAACCCGAGCCCGCCCAGCAGCGCCGCGAACGCCCCGTTGAGCTCGTAGCAGAACCCGCCGCGGCGCCGGTCGACGAGCTTCGCGACCAGCGCCTCCTCGGTGAGCACGATCGGCTCATCGAGATGGATACTGAGGTTCTCGAAGGGCACCGCCAGCAGGTGCGCCCGCTGCAGCTCCCGCAGCGCGCCGAGATCGGCCCGCTCGGGCCGCTCCGCCCCGATCCGCGCGAGGTACGCGTCGATCCGCCCGTCGTCCACGGCCACACCCTACGCGACGGCCCGGGCACGGAGGTCGCCTCGGATCGGCACCGGCCAGGAGGGCTCCGGCACGGCGGCTCGCCGACGAACTCGCCCTGCTGGGGCCGGAGCTTTCCGGCCGCACGAGCCCCCGCGCACCGCCCGCGCCGCCAACGCCGTCGTCCCGCTGTCGACTGCCGCTCCGCTGGCGGCCGTCACGGCGCCGTCCCTAGCGCCGTGGCCGTCCGACCGCGTTCGACGTTGGTCGATCTACCCTCGGATTCCGCGCCCGGAACGAGGGTAGATCGACCAACGTCTGTGCTATGGCCAGGCCCGGCGCCACCGTCACCCATCCGGCGCCGTCCGCCCGCGCCGTCCGCCCGCGCCGTCCACCCGCGCCGCCCGCCCGCGCCGCCCGCCCGCGCCGCCCGCCCGCGCCGCCCGCCCGCGCCGCCCGCCCGCGCCGCCC
>NZ_BMPI01000064.1 GCF_014647515.1 Dactylosporangium sucinum
CCACGGGGTAAAATTTCAATTGGCACTGGCTTAACAAGCACCCTGTTGAGTTCTCAAACAACCAACACACACCGCCGCGGTCCGCAAGTCTTGCTCGCCGCATCCGGGGCAACTTCTCTACTTTACCAGATCGCTCGCTGTTGTCAAGTCCGTAGGTCCGGGCTTTTCAACTTCAAGCGGGTTTCCCGAGCATAACAACGCCGCCGTATCCGGCGATCTTGTTTCGGGAGATCCAGTAGGACCGACCGGCACCGGAGCATCTCGCTCGCTTGCCCGCCCGGCTCCCCACCGGCTTTCCTACCTTACCAGCCCGTTCCGTCCTGTCAAGTTCGCGTTTTCCGCTTGTCGACCTTCTGGAACGTTCCTCCCGCGCACGGCTCCGGACACCGTTTCCGGTGCCTGTGTCCTACTCGGGATTCCAGTAGGCCGGCCGACCCTCGCGAGTCCGCCCGGTTCCCTACCGGCTGGAGTACCTTACCCGGTCGGCTTCGCATTCGCAAAATTCGCTCTCGCACCGCCCAGTGGCACCAATCCGACAAACCGGTCGTTTCCGCCCAGCCCCTCGGACCTGGAAAACCGTACGGGGAACGGCGTGCCCGAGTCAAATCGGCCGTGCGCTGTGCGCGGCGAACAGGGAGGATGACGGAATGACGCCCTATCCCCGCGCGGACGCGTTGATGGAGATGCTCTTCCCGTTGTGGCAGCTCGTCATCGGTGCGGTCGTCGCCCTGGTGCTGGTGGTGGCGTCGTGGCGGCTGGCGCGCCGGGGGCCGTCGCGGATGGGAACCGTGCTGCTGATCACGGGCGGCGCCATCGTCGGCATCACCGTGTTCGGGATCCTGTCCGCCCGGACCGTGTGAGCTCAGAGACGCCGGTTGGCCAGACTCGGCACGGTGGCGCGGATCTCGGCGAGCCGCTCGAAGTCGAGATCGGCGAACGTGACGCCGACGACATCCGGCGCCTGGGCGACGACCGTCCCCCACGGGTCGACGACCATGCTGCGCCCGAAGCAGGTGCGGTCCGGGTCATGGTTGCCGATCTGCCCGGCGGCCAGGACGTAGCACTGGTTTTCGATGGCCCGGGCGCGCAGGAGCGGCTCCCAGTGGTCGCGGCCGGTGTGCAGCATGAAGGCCGCCGGCACGACGAGGACCGTTGCGCCGTCGATGGCGAGCTTGCGATACAGCTCGGGGAAGCGCAGGTCGTAGCAGATCGACAACCCGACGTGTGCCTGCTCGATCGCCACGATCTCGAGCGTCTCGCCGGGGGCGACGGTCGCGGACTCCTGGTACGAGACGCGGCCGGGGATCTCGACGTCGTAGAGGTGGATCTTGCGGTAGGTGCCGGCGAGGGCGCCGCCGCGGTCGAAGACGAGCGTGGTGTTGTACGTGTGGTCGGGGTCGGGGCCGGTCTCGTGGAACGAGCCGGCGTGCACCCACATGCCGAGCTCGCGGGCGGCGTCGGCGAAGAACGTCGCGTATTCGCCGTCGATCGGCTCGGGCTTCGGCGCGGTGGCGGCCCGGCCGAGGTGGTCGGTGTACTCCGGGAGCACCGCCAGGTCGGCGCCGCCGGCCGCGGCCCGTTCGAGCAACTCGCGGGCGACTCGCAGGTTGGCCGCCCGGTCGTCACGGGCGTTGAGCTGGCAGACGGCTACGCGCATACGAACCAGCCTACGGGCGGCGGCCCGTCAGCACGAGGTCACCGCGATCCTCCCCGGAGGGGCCGCCGGAGGCGGGGAGCCCAGCGCGACGCGAAGGTGGCAGGGAGGGCCCCCAGGGGCCCGACCGGTGTCTGACGGGAGCAACGGCAGTAGTCCGGCGGGCCTGAGCCATGCATGGGCTCACGCGGCGCTCAGGGCTCTCGCGGGCTCTCGTGGGCTCTCAGGCCGACTTCTCCTCGCGGTCCGCGCGGCGGCGGCCGACCCGGTGGGCGGCCAGGTCGCGCGGGACGATGGTCGGGATGACCTTCTCCAGGACGACCTCGCGGGTGATCAGGACGCGGGCGATGTTCGGGTTGCTGGGCACCTCGTACATCACGCTGAGGAGGACCTCCTCCATGATCGCGCGCAGGCCGCGGGCGCCGGTGCCGCGGAGGATCGCCTGGTCGGCGATCGCCTCGAGGGCCTCGGGGGCGAACTCCAGCTCGACGCCGTCGAGCTCGAACAGCCGCTGATACTGCCGCACGAGCGCGTTGCGCGGCTCGGTGAGGATCTTGACCAGGGCGTCGCGGTCAAGGCTCTTGACGCTGGTGATGACCGGGAGGCGGCCGATGAACTCGGGGATCAGGCCGAACTTCAGCATGTCCTCCGGCATGACGTCGCTGAAGGCGTCGTCGGCCGTGCGGTCGGTGATCGAGCGGAGGTTGGCGCCGAAGCCGGTGCCGCCCTTGCCGACGCGCTGCTGGACGATGCGGTCGAGGCCGGCGAAGGCGCCGCCGCAGATGAACAGCACGTTGGACGTGTCGATCTGGATGAACTCCTGGTGCGGGTGCTTGCGGCCGCCCTGGGGCGGCACGTTGGCGACCGTGCCCTCGATGATCTTCAGCAGCGCCTGCTGCACGCCCTCGCCGGACACGTCGCGCGTGATGCTCGGGTTCTCCGACTTGCGGGCGATCTTGTCGACCTCGTCGATGTAGACGATGCCGGTCTCGGCGCGGCGGATGTCGTAGTCGGCCGCCTGGATCAGCTTCAGCAGGATGTTCTCGACGTCCTCGCCGACGTAGCCGGCCTCCGTCAGCGCGGTCGCGTCGGCGATCGCGAACGGCACGTTGAGCATCCGGGCGAGCGTCTGGGCCAGGTGCGTCTTGCCGCAGCCCGTCGGGCCGATGAGCAGGATGTTCGACTTGGCGAGCTCGACGCCGTCGCCGCCGGAGTTGCCGCCCGACTCGGCCTGGACCCGCTTGTAATGGTTGTAGACCGCCACCGCGAGGGCCTTCTTGGCCTGGTCCTGCCCCACCACATACTGGTCGAGGAAGGCGCAGATCTCCATCGGCTTGGGCAGCTCGTCGAACTTGACGTCGCCGGACTCGGCGAGCTCCTCTTCGATGATCTCGTTGCAGAGATCGATGCACTCGTCGCAGATATACACGCCGGGACCGGCGATGAGCTTCTTCACCTGCTTCTGCGACTTGCCGCAGAAGGAGCACTTCAGTAGGTCGCCGCCGTCGCCGATCCGTGCCACCTACGATCTCCCTGCCTTCGGCCGGACCAGGGTCCGGATCGCAAACCTGCTTCCGCGCCGTCTGGGACGGCGCTGGCTACTGCCTCGACGTTACCTGGTGGTGGCCCGTATTCCGACCCCCTACGCGGGGGTGTCTTTCAACCGGCCGCCCGACGACAGTCGTCGGGAACCTCATCGGCTCGCCGAACCCGGAGGTCAGGCGAGCCGATGAGCACGTCACGGGCCTCAGGCGCCGGTGGCGGCGAGGGCCGACTTCTTGCGGCTGACCAGCACGTTGTCGACCAGACCGTACTCCTTGGCCTCGTCGGCCGTCAGGATCTTGTCGCGGTCGATGTCCTTGCGGACCTTCTCCACCGGCTGGCCGGTGTGGCGCGAGACCATCTCCTCGAGCTGGGTCCGCATGCGCATGATCTCGCGCGCCTGGATCTCGATGTCCGAGCCCTGCCCGTAGCCACCCTCGGTGGCCGGCTGGTGGATGATGATCCGCGAGTTGGGCAGCGCGAGGCGCTTGCCCGGCGTGCCGGCCGCCAGCAGCACCGCGGCCGCGCTCGCCGCCTGGCCGAGGCAGACCGTCAGGATGTCCGGCCGGACGTAGAGCATCGTGTCGTAGATCGCCGTCATCGCGGTGAACGAGCCGCCGGGCGAGTTGATGTACAGCGTGATGTCGCGGTCCGGCTCGGTGCTCTCCAGCGTCAGCAGCTGCGCCATCACGTCGTTGGCCGACGCGTCGTCGATCTGCACGCCGAGGAAGATGATCCGGTCCTCGAACAGCTTGTTATACGGGTTCGTCTCCTTGATGCCGTATGACGTGCGCTCGACATACGACGGGAGGATGTAGCGGTTGTGCACCTCGCGCAGCGCCGGGGGCAGGCTCAGATCGGTCATGGCTTCGCTCCTCAGGCCAGAGTTCCGGCGCCCTCCGGAGCCTGCTGGGCCCCGGTGATCACCTTGTCGATGAAGCCGTAGTCCCGCGCCTCTTCGGCGGTGAACCAGCGGTCACGGTCGGAGTCGGACTCGATCTGCTCGAGCCCCTGCCCCGTGTGGAACGCGACGCGCTCCTGGAACATGCGCTTGGTGTAGAGCATCTGCTCGGCCTGGATGGCGATGTCGGAGGCGGTGCCGCCGATGCCGCCGGACGGCTGGTGCATCATGATCCGCGCGTGCGGCAGCGCCATGCGCTTGCCGGGCGCGCCGGCGCACAACAGCAGCTGGCCCATCGACGCGGCCATGCCCATCGCGACGGTGGCCACGTCATTGCTGACGAACTGCATGATGTCGTAGATCGCCATGCCCGAGTAGACGGAGCCACCGGGCGAGTTGATGTAGAGCCAGATGTCACGCTCGTCGTCCTCGGCGGCGAGGAGGAGCATCTGGGCGCAGATCCGGTTGGCAACCTGGTCGTTGACCTCGCTGCCCAGGAAGATGATGCGCTCCTTGAGCAGCCGGTTGAACACCGAGTCGTCGAGCGTCAGGCTCGTGTCCGCGCCCCGACCGCGCCCGTTGGGCGCGGGACTGACTGGCGACGCTGGAATATGCAGGTCGGTCATGGCAGCCCTTCGCAAGAGTCTTGTACAACCGACCCTAACCGGTGCGGGGAGCGCCAGCTTCCCATGCTCACCGCATTTCGCTATGAGCGCACCGTGGCGGCCGGGGGATGTTCACCCCCGGCTCGCTCGCGGGGTCAGTGGTTGTGGCCCTCGTGGTCGCCGTGGTCGTGGCCCTCGTGCTCGTCGGCCGCGCCACGCAGGTCGTCGAGGCTGAGCGTGGCGCCCTCGCTGTCGACGATCTTGACCCGCTCCAGCACGATGCCGAGCGCCTTGCCACGGCGCACGTCGCCGAAGACGGCGCCGGCCACGCCGGCCTGGACCAGCTGGTCGTAGTACTGCTGGGGGCCCATGCCCGCCCGCTGCGCCCGGTGGACGATCTCGTGACCGAACTCGTCGTCGCTGACCTGGACGTCCTCGGCGTCGGCCAGGGTGTCGAGCACCAGCTGCACCTTCACGCCCTCGACGGCCGCCTCGTTGAGCTCGGCGTCCATCTCCTCCTCGGTCTTGCCCTCGGTCTGCAGGTAGTCGTCGAACGAGGCCCCGATGCGCTGGAGCTGGTCGTTCATCGACTCCTTGCGCGACTCGACCTCGTCCTTCACGACGCCCTCCGGCGCCGGGACGTCGGTCGCGTCGATGACAGCCTTGAGGGCCAGGTCACGCGCCGAGTAGAGCTGCTCCATCCGCTTCACGCGGGTGAGCCGCGTGCGCAGGTCCTCCTTCAGCTCGTCGAGCGTGTCGAACTCGCTCGCGAGCTGGGCGAACTCGTCGTCGACGGCCGGCAGCTGCTTGTCCTTGACCGACTTCACGGTCACCGACACCTCGGCGTCGCGGCCCTCGAACTCGCCGCCCACGAGCTGGGTCGTGAACGTGGTCGAGTCGCCGGCGCCCATGCCCACCAGCACGTCGTCGAGGCCCGGGACGAGCTGGCCGCTGCCCACCTCGTGCGAGATGTTGGTCGCGCTGCCGCCCGGCACCTCCTCGCCGTCGACGGTCGCCACGAGGTCGATCTGCACGAAGTCGCCCACCAGCGCCGTGCGCTCGACGGTCTTGAGCGTCGCGAACCGGTCGCGCAGGCCCTTGAGCTGCTCGTCGACGTCCTCGTCGGTGATCTGGAGCGCGTCGACGGTGACCTCGATGCCGCTCAGGTCGGGCAGGGTGATCTCCGGCCGCACGTCGACCTCGGCCGTGAACTTCAGCGGCTGCCCGTCGGCGAACTCGGTGATCGCGACCTCGGGACGGCCCAGCGTGCGCACCTCGTGCTCGCGCACCGCCGCGAGGATCTGCGTCGGGATGACCTCCTGAACGGCCTCGTTGAGCACATTCCCGCGGCCGACCCGCTGGTCGATCACGGCCGCCGGCACCTTGCCCCGGCGGAACCCGGGGATGTTCACCTGCGAGCCGATCTCCCGGTAGGCCTTCTTGAGGCTTGGCTCCAGCTCGGCGAACGGCACCTCGATTTCGAGCCGCACGCGCGTCGGGCTCAGGGTCTCGACGGTGCTCTTCACAGAACTTCTCCCTCTAGTTCACGTTCGGCGGCTTGCCTGGGCTGTGGTTCCCGGTCGGGGTGGCGGGATTTGAACCCACGGCCCCTCGCTCCCAAAGCGAGTGCGCTACCAAACTGCGCTACACCCCGGTGGTTTGCGTCGGCAAGTGTATGCGGTAGGCCGGGGCGTCCGCCGCTCGGTATGCCGGTGTCGCACCCCGTGGACCCCCGCAGTCGGCGCGGGGCGGGGCGATTCGGTACGCTGTGGGCGCGCGGGCGTAGCTCAATGGCAGAGCTTCAGTCTTCCAAACTGACGGTGGGAGTTCGATTCTCCTCGCCCGCTCTCATTCTTTCACCTGGTCACGGGCTAGCCCGTCCCCGCCGGTCGCGGGTCATGAGCTCCACGGTCGTGCAGCCGTCCCCCTGGTTCATCCCGGAATCCGCCCTTTTGCGGATCGGACTCCAGGACGGTCGCCAGCCAGCGTTCCCGGCCGGGCCGCCGGTAGACGGCGGTCGGCCCGGCCTGCCGGCGCGTCTTCCCGTCGCCGGCCTCCCGCAGCGTCCGCCGCACGCATGCTCGCCCGGCCGCGGCGGCGAGGGTGTTGCCGGTGTGTCGCGGGTCGTGGAGCCGGCCGCCCTCCGGAACGCGGCAGCGCGCCCTCGTCTCGGGTGAGATCACGGCTGTCCGCGACGAACTCACCGGCGATGAACTCACCGGCCAGGTGCGCACGCAACGCGACCGGACGCCCGGGCTGGAGGCCGCCCGCGCCGCGTCCCGTCGGGAAACGCCGCCTCGGGGCGGTCACCATCAGCGCCGCCCGCCGGGTGGTTCGGTCGGGGCCGCCAGCAGGGACTCGGCCGTCGACCTGCTGATGACGAGGCTGATCTCGCGAGTGGCGCAGTCGGGGTCGGTTGCCGCCGGCTGCAGCAGGGCCTCGCCGGGCACGCCCGCGTTGCATCGGGGACCGAAGTTGCGGATCGCCGCTTCGGGGTCGGCGAAGGCGAGAATCCGTGGCCGTCCGCCGCCGTGTGTGGTCCTGCCGGCGCCGAAATCGCCGGCCGCGAAGATGCGTCCCTGCGCGTCCTGAGCCGGTGTCCCGGTGCCGGCGATGCCGATCGTGGACGCACGGAACAGCACGACGAAGCGTTCGTAGCTCTCCGGGGTCCCGGCATGTTCCGCCATGACGTCCGGGAGACGCGCACGGTACCCGGCCGGGCGACGCGAAGCGGTCAGGCCAGGTCGAAGGTGGACGTCAGCGCAGGGACGTCCCGGCACAGGGCCGCGTCCACGGTCAGCAGCGGGCGGTTCCGGGTGTCCAGGACCGTGACCAGCGCGACCACCACCGACCGCGTCCTGGGCAGGGACAGCAGCTTCCGCTCGCGGTCCGTCGGCAGGCGGGCGCCGAGCCGCTCCAGGACCCGGTGCGAGAGGACCCCGCGTGAGCGCTCCAGCTGCTCCAGCAGCGGCACGTCCGGCGCGGCGGTGAACGGGGCCGGCGTGTACCAGGCCAGCATCGCGAAGGGCTCGTCCGCGTCGCCCAGGACGTGCCTGCCGGTCGCCAGCGGCGTGCCCGGAACGCAGGACAGCGTCGGGGCGATCGACGGCGGGGCCGGGACGACCGCACCGCCCACGCGGCGACCGTGGCGGTCCGGCTGCAGCAGGACCTGCAGGCGGCGGGGCAGCGCCACCAGGCGGGACTGCGGGCGGCCCAGGACGACCCGGCCGCGGCCGCGGATCGGGTTGACCCAGCCGTGGCGGTCCAGGTGGCGCAAGGCCCGGACCACCGTGTTGCGGGACGTGGCGAACTCGCGCATCAGGGCCGCCTCGCTCGGGAGGAGGGCGCCCGGCTCGTAGTCCTGGTGCTCGATCCTCGCCTGCAGTGCGGCGAGGATCTGGGCGTACTTCACAGCCGGCACCGCGGGAACCCCCATCGACGAAGGGCGAAGGCTGCGGGCCGCCCCACACACTACGACGCCGGCCAGCGGACCGGGAAGGCGCCGAGTTTCGCTTCGTGCTGGCGGTCGCCGCGTTCGGCGTGGCCGGCGGGCTTGGTGCAGCGGACCTCCACGTCGCCGCTGGCGGTGGGCGTGGTCTTCACGGCGGTACAGATCTCCATGACCGCGGACACTACCCGAACGCCAGTTCGAAAAACTCGTGGATCAAGGATCCGACCTGCGGAAACGTCCAGTCTATGCCCGGGAATCCGAATCCAGCCGAGCCGCCCGCGCGCGGAGGTAGCGCTGCTGCGGCAGGCTCCCCGCCAGGTCGGCCGCACGCAGATAGGCCTCGCGGGCCGCCGGCACGGAGCCGGACATCTCCAGCAGGTGCCCGCGGACGGCGTGGAAGCGGTGGTCACCCGACAACGACGACAGGTCGGCCAGCAGCCGCAGGCCGGCGGACGGCCCCGACGCCATCGCCACCGCGACGGCGTGGTTCAGCGCCGTCATCGGGTTCGGCGCCTGCTGCAGCAGCAGCGAGTACAGCGCCACGATCTGCGGCCAGTCCGTCTCGGCGGCGGTCGGAGCCTCGTCGTGCACCGCCGCGATGGCCGCCTGCAGCTGGAACGGGCCCGTGGCGCCGCGCGGCAGGGCCGCGGTGATCAACGAGATCCCCTCGGCGATGCCCGCGGCGTTCCACAGCGACCGGTCCTGCTCCGCCATGGGGATCAGCGAGCCGTCCGCGGCGGCGCGGGCCGGGCGGCGGGCGTCCGTGAGCAGCATCAGCGCGAGCAGGCCCGCGGCCTCGCTGTCGTCGGGAAGCTGCGCGTGGACCGTCCGGGTCAGGCGGATCGCCTCGGTGGACAGGTCGGCGCGGTGCAGCGACGGGCCGGACGTCGTCGCGTAGCCCTCGTTGAAGATCAGGTACAGCACGTGCAGTACCACCGCCAACCGGTCCTGCCGCTCGGCCGGCGGCGGCAGGCTGAACGGCAGCCCGCTGGCCTGGATCCGCTGCTTGGCGCGGGTGATCCGGCGGGTCATGGTGTCCTCGGACACCAGGAACGCGCGGGCCACCTCGCGCGTGCTCAGGCCGCCGACCGCGCGCAGCGTCAGCGCGACCTGCGCGTCCGCCTTGAGGGCCGGATGGCAGCACATGAACAGCAGGATGAGCGAGTCGTCGGTACCGGAGACGGCCGGGACCTCGAACGACCAGCGCCACGCCGTCTCCTCGCGGCGCCGCCGGGCCTGGTCGGCGCGCAGCAGGTCGGTGAGCCGGCGCGACGCCACCGTGACGAGCCAGCCGAGCGGGGCGTCGGGCACCCCCTCGGCGGGCCACTGCGTGGCGGCGGCGAGCAGCGCCTCCTGGACCGCGTCCTCGGCCGTGTCGAAGTGGCCGTAGCGGCGCACGACCGCGCCCAGGACCTGCGGCGCCAGGCGGCGCAGCAGGTCCTCGACGGTGACGTCCACGCCTAGAAGCCCAGTTCGGCCGACGACTCCACGATCGGGCGCACGTCGGCATACGCGGTGGCGGCGGCGCCGGCCGGGGCCGGGCACTCGCCGAGCCGCATGGCGATCTGGGTCGCGCGGTCGAAGCTCTCGCACTCGACGATCCAGTAGCCGGCGAGGACCTCCTGCGTCTCCGCATAGGGCCCGTCGGTGACCAGGGCCGGGGCGCCGCCGATCCGGCGGGTGTGCACCGGCGCATCCAGGCCCCGGGTCTCGACCAGCTCGCCGGACTCCTCCAGCTCCTGGTTGAACGTCGTCATGAACGCGTGCATCGCGGCGAAGTCCTCGCCGGTCCACTCGGTCTCGGCGGCCTTGCCGGCCATCGCGTCGTAGTCGCGCTGCGAGGCGTAGGTCAGGATCATGTACTTCACGGTGGGCTCCCCTCTGAGCGATTCTCGTCAGGGACGTCGGAGCCGGACACCGGATCCGGACACAGGAACGGCAGCACCTCGGCGGAAAATGCCGCGGGGGCGGTGCTGTGGATGCGGTGGCCGACCGGCACGGTCACCAGCCGGCACTCGGGGATGGCCGCGGCCAGCTCGGCGAGCCGGGCCGGCGAGATGTGGCTCCTCGATCCGCCGGACAGCACCAGGGTCGGCGCGGTGATCCGCCGCAGGCCCGCCCACCAGTCCGGCTGCGGCTGCCGCAGCTGGGTGACCGCCGAGCGCAGCGCCCGCGGGTCGAACGCGCGGCCGCGCAGCGCGAGGCCGGACAGCACCAGCCGGGCCCGGGAGAAGCTGCCCGGCGGCGCCGGCGGGTCCTCCAGGACGAGCCGCGTGACGCGGGCCGGCTGCCGCTGGGCGACGAGCGCCGCGGTGAAGGCGCCGAGCGAGTGCCCGACCAGGGCGACCTCGTCGAGGGCGAGGTGGTCGAGCAGCTCGACGACGTCGTCGGCGAACCCGGACAGCGGATACTCGCCGGCCCGCGGGCTGTCGCCGTGCCCGCGGAGGTCGGGGACGATGATCCGGCGGTACCGCAGGAGCCCCGCGAACCCGGACCAGGTGGCCCGGCCACTTCCGCCCCCGTGCAGGAGAACCACGGCGGGGCCGCTGCCGTGGTCGTCGTAGGCGAGCTTGAGTGCGGAGCGCAGCGGCGCATGGGGCGTGTGGGGCGTGGACCCCCCACGAAACCGCCGGCGAAGCCGCGGAGCCAGCAACAGCCTCACGTCCCGAGCTGGTCGGCGACGTCGTGCAGCACGCTCACCAACTCCTGCATCGGGACCGGCCGGCGGTCGGACTCGGCGACGTCCTTGCCCTCCTTGGTGTACAGCGGCGGGCGGACGTGCAGGCCGGCGTCGAGCGGGCAGGCGGCGATCTCGTCCTGCCAGCCCGGCCAGCGCCACGTGTTGTAGAACTGGTCCACCGCGCCGCCGAGCATGGCGTAGAGCCAGTCGGTGTAGCCGAGGCCGAGGTCCTCCCAGCGCAGCGTGTCGGGCGCGAAGTAGTGGATCGTCGGTTGCGCAGCGTCACCCTGGCGCCAGACGAACTCGCCGCCCATGACGTCCTGCGCGACGACCAGGCCGGCACCCTCGAAGGTCGAGTTGACGGCGTGGATGTCGGCGAGGCCGCGGTCGGGATCGCCGGACGCGAGGATCCGCAGCCAGCCCTGGTCGACGACCAGGCCGCCGCTGAAATACACCAGCGCGCCCAGCCACGAGTTGGTCGTGACCTGCAGACGGTGCAGGCAGGAGGCACCGCGGTCGGGCTCGGTGGGCAGGACTTCGACGGCGCACGGCGAGCCGCTCACGGCGGCCTCGATCTCGGCCCACGCGGACCGGTCATCGGAGATCAGCTCCGCGAGAGATCGCACGCAGCCAACTGTACGGGCCGAGCGCCGTCTGACACGAACGGCGGAAAACGGCGCTGAATGATTGTCATTCACGTTTTCCGCCTGTCCTCACGCGGATACTGAGAGTCACTATGCCGAACATGACTCGTCGCTGGTTGATCACCGGATGCTCCACCGGTCTGGGGCGCGCGCTCGCCGAGGCGGTCGCCGCGTCCGGACAGCAGGTGCTGGCCACGGCCCGGCGCCCGGAGACCCTGGAGGAGCTCCGGGAGCGGTACCCGCGCACGCTCGCCAGCTGCGCACTCGACGTCCGTGACCCGGACGACTGCCACAACGCGGTGCACGCCGCGCTCGCCCGGTACGGCGGGATCGACGTGCTGGTCAACAACGCCGGCGTCGGGCACTTCGGCGCCGTCGAGGAGGTCACCGACGCCGAGCTGCTCGCCCAGCTGGAGGTCAACCTCGTCGCGCCCTGGCGGCTCACCCGCATGGTGCTGCCGCTCATGCGCGCGCAGGGGTACGGCGACGTCGTGATGGTGTCGTCGACCGCCGGGCGGCTCGCCTACCCCGGGCTGGGCGCCTACTCGGCCGCCAAGCACGCGCTGGAGGGCATGGTCGACACGCTCGCGCTGGAGCTGGCCGGCACCGGCGTGCACGTGACGGCGGTCGAGCCGGGCTGCTTCGCCACCGAGTGGGGCACGTCGGTGACCGAGTCAGCGACGCACCTGAGCGCGTACGAGCCGGTGACCGGGCCGATGCTGGCCGGCACCCGCGCGATGAAGGAGCTGCCGATGGCGCTGCCGCCGGAGCTGTTCGCCGCCGAGGTGCTGCGCCTGATCGCCGACGACGACCGCCCGACCCGCCGGCCGATCGGCGAGGACGCCTGGACCGCCCTGCTCGACGCCGCCCAGCGGGAGCACACCGCGCTGCTCAACGCGCGGCCGGTGCCCGCCGCCGTCTAGCTCGGCCGCCTCTCAGGCCGCCTCGACGATCAGGGCCGCACGCAACGCCGTCAGGTCGGCGTCGCGCAGGCCCTGCTCCCGGGCCCAGCCCTCCATGCCGCCCCACCGCTCCCGCACCAGGTCCAGCAGGCTCGCCATCAGCGCCGCCTCCGGCTCCCAGACCAGCACCGACGGGGGCCGGGGCGGCAGGCCGAGCCGGTCGAAGACGACGCGCACCCGCTCGTGGATGGTCGGCATGGCCGCCGCGGTCGCCGCGTAGTCGGCCGCGATCACCTCCTCCGGCACCCCGAGCAGGCCGAGGACGACCGCGGCCAGCACGCCCGTGCGGTCGCAGCCGGCCTCGCAGTGGAACACCGCCGGCAGGGCGTCCTTGCCGGCCAGCACCCGCACGGTGCCGGCGAGCACGTCGCCCTTCTCGTCCAGGATCGCCAGGTAGTGCCCGACCAGGTCCTCGGCGCCGCTCACGTCGGCGATCGGGGCCGGGTAGTAGCCGACCCCGAGGCGGGCGAACGGGCCCCGGCCGAGGTAGGTCACCTCGTGCTCGCCGCGCAGGTCGATCACCGTCGCCAGGCCCACGTCGTCGACCAGGCGGCGCGCGTCGGCGCGGGTGGCGTAGGCGAGGGAGTCGCTGCGGAAGAGCACGCCGGGGCGGACCGCCCCGCCGTCCGCCGGGAGGCCGCCCAGATCGCGGAAGTTGACGAGGCCCTCCAGTCCCCCGTCGAAGCGGCGCCGCCGACGGAACCGCCTCACCAGATCATGCCCTTCAGCCAGCCGTAGAAGCGCATGAACCAGCCGACCTCGCGCAGGTACGCGATGCCGGCCAGGGCCAGGAACAGGCCGGTCACCGCGTGGGCGCCCTTGGCGGTGCGCCGCACGCGGCCGAGGCGCTGCTCGAGGATCAGGCGGCCGAGCAGGCGGACGAGCGCGAACACGCCCACGGCGACCGCGAGCACCACCAGGAACGCGATGAACGGGCCGGTCAGGCTGCCCTCGGAGTCGAGCGCCCAGAGGCCCCAGCAGATGAACGCGACGAACGCGCCCGTGCCGGTCAGCTCCCACCCGATCTTCAGGGCGCGGGCGCGTTCGCCGGGCTCCGGGCGGTACCGCGGGCGATCCTCGACCGGGTCGGCCGGCATCATCCCGGTCGGGTCGGGCGCCGGGCGCGCGACGACCTTGGCGCGGCCCCGCATCTGCGGGACGCCCTCGGCGTTGACCGCCACCCCGCTGGGCGAGACGGGCACGCCGGAGACCGGCGGGGCCGAGATCGGCGGGGCCATCGCGGTCGGCGTGGCCCGCGGCGGCACCTGCTGGTGGAACGCGGTGATGCCCGAGGTGGCGGACCGCAGGGCGACGAGCTCCCGCTCCAGGCGCTCGATCCGCTGGTACGCGTCGGTCTCCGTGCCCGTCACCGACGGACGCGCCCGGCCGACGGCCCGGCCGGTCTCGGTGGTCTCCGGCTCGTGCCAGTCGCAGCCGACGTCGGGCAGGCCGGCCCGGCGGACCAGCTCGGACAGCCCGGTCAGCCAGCCGGCCAGCTCGCGGGTCTCCGGGCGGTCGGACGGCCGGTCGGCCAGCGGCGCGTGCAGGTGGTCGCGCAGCGCGGGGAGCTGCTCCAGCAGCGGGTGGCGGCGCAGGACGTTCCACGGCGGCGGCGAGGCGTCCTGGTGGCGCTGCCCGTGCTGGTCGCTGCGGCCGTCGACGCGCGGGTAGGCGCCGGTCACCAGGAAGTACGCCACGGCGCCGAAGCCGTGCACGTCGTACGCCGGGCCGACGTACTTCACCCCGCCGAACGCCTCCGGACCGCCCGACTCCGGGGTGTAGGCGATCTGGGTGATCTCCTCCTCGCGGTAGTACCGCGCGCCGGTGAAGTCGATCAGTCGCACCTCGCCGGTCGCGAGGACCATCACGTTCGACGGCTTCACGTCCATGTGCAGCACCGGCGTGGCGCCGGTCTCCTGCGGGTGGTGCAGGTGCTGGAGGATCAGCGTCAGCGTCTTCAGCGCGGAGACGGCGTTGAGGCGCCGCGCGCCGGGCGCCGACCCGGACCGCTGGGCCACGTACTCCCGCAGGTTGATCCCGTGCAGATAGTCGTACACCTGGTACGGCACCGCGTCACCCGGCGCCGGACGCTCCCCCGGGCGGTGCGGCGGCGGCCCGTAAAAGCCGTCGGCGCGCCGGCAGATGGCCGGGACGCCGCGGTTGTTCAGGTCCATGAGCGCCGCGTCGCCCTTGTCCCACGAGCGCAGCTCGTCGGCGATCGGGCGCTGCGGGTCGACCCGGAACACCTTCACCGTCATCGGCGCCGACGTCACCCCGCCGCAGACCCGCACGGCACGGTAGACGTCGGCCTGCCCGCCCGAGCCCAGATGGGCCACCAGGCGGTACCGCTGGAACGTCTCCGCCAAAGGGCTCGCCGGACCACAGACGAGGTCCAGCAACGCACCCTGCGTCATGACGCCACTCCCCCCAGCAACATTGTTTCCCCCAGACATTTCGAGAGTAACGAGCGTGCAAATCGGTCGCGCTCAGTGGAGGTCACGAGGTAGACACAACCGGATGAGCGACTATGCCCTGCGCACCGCCACCGCCGAGGACGTCGACGCCTTCAGCCGCGTGATCCGGGACGCGTTCGCGATGCCCGGCGCGCCCGACCCCACCGACTCGATCCGGACCGTGATCGAGCTTCCGCGGTACCTCGTGATCGAACACTCCGGGCAGGTGGTGGCCTCGGCGGGCGCGTTCACCCGCGACCTCGCCGTGCCGGGCGGTGTCCTGCCGGCCGCCCACGTGACCGCGGTCTCGGTCGCCGCGACACACACCCGCAAGGGCCTCCTGCGCCGGATGATGACCCACCAGCTGGGCGACGTGCCCGAGGCGATCGCCGTGCTCTGGGCCAGCGAGGGGCGCATCTACCAGCGGTTCGGCTACGGCCTCGCGGCGCAGAGCGTGGCCTACCACGCCGACCGCCGGGAGGTGTCGCTGCGGGTCCCGGCCGCCGCCGGGACGCTGCGCGCCGCGTCGCCAGCCGACGTGGTCGAGGAGCTCGCCGAGGTGTACGACCGGGTGCTCCCCGGCCGGCCCGGCTGGTCGAGCCGCAACGCCGCCTGGTGGGCGCACCTGACGAGGGACCCGGAGCAGCACCGCGACGGCTACACGGCGAAGCGCGCGGTGCTCTTCGAGCACCCGTCCGGGACCGTCGACGGGTACGCGCGGTACAAGGTCCGCAGCAAGTGGAACGACAACGGGCCGGAACACGAGATCAACGTCCTCGAGGTGGTGGCCGCCACGCCGGCCGCCTACGCCGAGTTGTGGCGCTTCCTGCTGCGCATCGACCTGAGCCGCACGGTCGTCCTCGGGCTGGGCAGCGTCGAGGAGCCGCTCTTCCACATGGTGGACGAGCCGCGCCACCTCGGCGGCAAGGTCGGCGACGGGCTGTGGCTGCGGATCGTGGACCTGCCACGGGCGCTGACGTCGCGGAAGTACGCGGCGCCGGTGGACGTGGTCCTGGAGGTCACCGACGCGCTCCTGCCGCAGAACGCGGGCGTCTGGCGGCTGCGGGTCGGCGCGGGCGGCGCGCTGGTGCACTGCACGCGCGCCGACGACGCGGCCCCCGACGTCACGCTCGACGTGGCCGACCTCGGCGCCGCGTACCTCGGCGGCACCCGCCTCGGGACGCTCGCCCTCAACGGGCGGGTGACCGAGCACCGGCCGGGTGCGGTGGCCGCGGTGAGCACCGCGTTCGGGTGGTCGGTGGCGCCGGTGTCGATCGAGATCTTCTGATCGGTCCGCGGGGCCGGGGGAGGCGGTAGGGTGGGGCGATGGGTGGGATTCAACGCCGGCGGCGGCGCATGCGCCAGCATCAGCCGGTGAGCCCTGACCCCGCCCCGGCCGCTCCCCCCGAGGCGATCACCGCCGCGGAGGAGCCCGCTGCAGAGGCTGCTGCAGCGCCCGCTTCGGGGCCTGCCGGGGTTGCCGGGTCGCGGGGACCTTCGGAAGGCTCGGACGCTGCGGAAGTCCCGGTCGCCGGGAGTGCCGCGCCGACGAGTGGGGCGCCGGTCACCGCGAAGCCGCACCCACCGATCCCGCGGCCGCCGCTGCATCCCCATCCCCCGGCCCCGGCCTCCGTCGCGGCCCCTGGCTCGGCCCTCGGCTCGGCCCTCGGCTCGGCCCCTTCGGAGAGCACCGAGCCGCCGCGGCCGTCACCGCACCACCTGGCCGAGCTGTCCGGGGCGTTCGCCCTGACCGCGAGCGTCCACGACCCGGAGCCGGCGGAGCCCGAGCCGGTCGACCACGACCATGATCCTCATCACCACCACGACGCGCACCACCATCACCACCACCACGACGAGGTGGTGTCCGAGCGCGGCCTGCGTGGCCTGGTCGGTGGGGGCGCGTCGCAGGTGAGTGTGTCGGCGGCCATGCGCGCCCGGGACGCGGCCCGGCCGACCGACGAGGATCTCGCCGCGGCCGACCGGGACCTGCAGATCATCCGCCGCGGGTGGGTGCCGCGCGAGGAGCTGACCCGGCCCGGCCGCCGCTCCCCGACGAGCTGAGCGCGGCGCCTGCCCCGCCGGCCGGCACACGCTCAACCCACCACCACGCCGGAGGTCAGTCCTCCGGGAGCGGGGGCAGGACGCGGGTCGTGTCGTACTCCAGCACCTGGGCGATGCGCCGCGCGTGCCGCTCGTTGCCCGAGAAGGACGTCGTCAGGAAGGCCGTGACGAGGGCGGTCGCCTCGTCGAGCGTGTGCTGGCGGGCGCCGATGGCCACCACGTTGGCGTCGTTGTGCTCGCGGGCGAGCTGGGCCGTCTCCTGGTTCCAGGCCAGGGCGGCGCGGATGCCGGGGACCTTGTTCGCGGCGATCTGCTCGCCATTGCCCGACCCGCCGATCACCACGCCCAGGCTGCCCTCGTCCGCCACGACGCGGGCGGCGGTGTGGAAGCAGTAGGCCGGGTAGTCGTCGTCGGGGTCGAACTTCGCCGGGCCGACGTCGACGACCTCGTAGCCCTGCAGGCCCAGGGCCGAGACCAGGTGCACTTTCAGCTCGTATCCGGCGTGGTCCGAACCAAGGTAGACGCGCATACCCGGAAGTTTGTCAGAACCGGATCAGGCCGAGACACGAACCCGCCACCAGGACCGCGCCGAGCAGGCAGAGGCCGCCCACCCAGGCGGCCGTGGCGCCGCCCGAGAGGTTCCAGTGCCTCCGCCGGTCCCAGGCCAGGGCCGCCGCGGCGAAGGCGCCGACGCCACAGGCGGCCACCATGGCCGCGATGAAGATCTGCATGTGCCACCCCAGGCCGCTAGTACGAGCGGCCTAGTGTGTATCACGATCGGGTGAATACGGCGAAATTCGCGGCGCGGCCGAGCGCGGCGGCCGCGCCGGGAACATCGCCTGACGGGATCAGTCCAGCTCCGCGACGACGAGACCCGCCCGCGCCTTCGGGGTGAACCACGTGCTCTTGCGGGGCATCTTCTGCCGGGCCAGGTTCACCGCGACGAAGTCGTCGACGGTCACCGGCGCGATGAGCACGGCCAGCTCGGCCCGGCCCGCGTCGACCTCGCCCCGCAGCCAGGCGGCCGGGTAGTCGCCGCCGACATACGTGATCCGCTTGTCGCCCGGCTCCAGGCCGAGCGTCTCGGCGAACAGCCGGCGCTCGACGAGCGCGTGGTCGAGGTTCTCCACGACGCCGGCCCCGCTCAGCTTCGGCAGGGTCACCGACCAGGCGCCCTCGCGGCTGAAGAGGTGCACGCGGCCGCCCGTGGCCGGGACGTCGGCCGGGCCGGCCAGCGGCTCCCGGTCGAGGCCGTCGAGCGGCTCGGGCAGGTCGGAGACGAGCCGGTTGTACGGCTGGATCGCCACCGATTCCGCAGTGGTGACGACCGCCAGGAACCGCGGGTAGCCGGCGGTCTGCGCGGCGAGGCTGCGGTGGTTGCCGTCGGCGACGACGAGCTCCCCGCCGCCGGCGAGCGCGAGCAGCCGGTCCCGCGTGGTGCCCGGGCCGACGGCCCAGATCTCGTGCGTGCGGCCGGCCGGGTCGGTGTCGGCCACGGCCGGCGGCCCGGCGTCGGCGACCGACTCGGCGAGGGCGGCGTGCAGGGCCTCCCCGTGCGCGGTCTGCAGCAGCAGGACGGGCGACAGCAGGTGCTTCGTCGCCTCGGCCAGCGCGACCCGCTCACGGACCTTCTCGATGAAGACGTCCTCGTTGCGGATGACGGCGCCCGGCTCGTCGGCGCTCGTCGAGATCTGGTCGGTCGCGATCATGCACCAGAGGCCGTAGGCGCGGGCCCCGTCGGGCGCCGTGATGCGGTACAGCACGACGACATCGGCGGCCGAGGCGTAGTGGCCGTCGTCCTTGGCGGCCCGCAGGCGCGCGACCGCGTCCGGCAGGCAGTCGCGGAAGGGCTTCCCGACGCTCTCCGGCGCCCGGTGGGGCATCTCCACCGCCAGCGCGCTGGACGGGTTGGCGGCGATGATCTCGGTGATCTCGGCGTCGTCGGCGAACTCGTCGTAGTTCTGCGCGCCGGTGCCTCCGGTGGACAGCCAGGCGCGGGCGATCGGGTACGCAACCGTCATGAACGAAACGCTATAGCTCAGGCGATGCGGGCCGCGGCACGGGGCACCGCCCGTCCCGCAGTGCGGCGCCGGGCGGTGCGCGAGGCGGCCGCGGGCGCGGCCGGCGAGAGCAACCGCGGGGGGCGCACGAGCGCGAGGGCCGGGGCGGGCTCGGGGTCGACCGGCACCTGGGCCGTCCACGCCGAGGCGCTCACCACGACCGGCGTCGCCAGCAGCGCGACGACCTCGTCCGGCAGGTCGGGCAGTTCCTCTTTCCAGGCCCGCTCCTGGACGGTCCACAGCGTCGTGGAACTGTCGGTGGTCATCTCCGTCGTCCTCCCCAAGGCGAAAAGCACTCGTCGCATCCAGGGCAACGGCTTCCTAGGGCTTCGGCGTCGCACCCGGTGTGCGATCCAGGGAACGGCACGCACGACCCCGCGTGGTGGGTCCGTCGCGGTTCAGGCACGAACCGGGGGTACCACCGTGAGGAGCTTCACGATGCGCAACGCCATCTTGCCGGGCTGACCCCGGCGCAGCTCCACCATGTCGGCGAGCGCGTGGATGATGCGCAGCCCGCGGCCCGACTCCGCGTCCGGCGGGGCATCGGGCGGGGTGGCGGAGTCGGGGCCGACGCCGTCGTCGACGACGTCGATGATGCACCGGTCCTCCTGGATGGTGACGGTCACCTCGTAGTCGGCGCCGGAGGTCGCGTGCTGCACGGCGTTGGCGCACGCCTCCCCGACGGCCAGGCCGATGTCGTCACGGCAGTCCTTCGTGACGGCGAAGACCGCGAGGGCGGCGTCGAGGACGCGGCGGGTGAGCGGGACGGTGGAGTGGTCCCGGGGCAGCGAGAGCGAAAGCCGGACCTCCATGCCCACGGTCGTGCTCCCTTCGCGTTCAGCGGCCGCGCACGTCGTATTGGTGCCCCGGAAACCACCTGTGGAAACGACGACGGACGGCTGCGTCATATAGCGAAGTACGCATAAGATGGGATCCATGGGTCACGACCACGACCACCACCAGCACGGACCGCGGGAGGACGCCGACCGCCGTTGGTTGTCGGTCGCCCTCGCGCTGATCGTCGGCTTCATGGCGGTCGAGGTCGTCGTCGGCCTGCTGGTCGGCTCGCTCGCCCTGCTGTCGGACGCCGCGCACATGCTCTCCGACGCGGCGGCGATCGCGCTGGCGCTGTTCGCCACCCGGCTCGCGGCCCGGCCGCCGTCGGGCGGCTACACGTTCGGCCTGAAACGGGCGGAGATCCTCTCCGCCCAGGCGAACGGGCTGACCCTGCTGCTGCTATCGGTCTGGATCACCTACGAGGCGATCACCCGGCTCGTCACACCGCCGCCCGTCGGCGGCGGCGCGGTGCTGGTGACCGCGCTCGCCGGCATCGCGGTCAACCTGGTCGCGGTGTGGGCGATGGGCAAGGCCAACCGGGCCAGCCTCAACGTCGAGGGCGCGTTCCAGCACGTGCTGACCGACCTGTTCGCGTTCGTCGCGGCCGCGATCTCCGGCCTCGTGGTGCTGCTGACCGGCTTCCACCGCGCCGACGCGATCGCGTCGCTCGTCGTGGCCGCGCTGATGATCCGCTCGGGCGTCCGGCTGGTGCGCGACTCGGGCCGCATCTTCATGGAGGCGGCGCCGAGCGGCATGGACCCGGCGACGCTCGGCCGGGAGCTGTCCGGCGTCCCGGGCGTGGTCGAGCTGCACGACCTGCACGTGTGGCAGGTGACGTCGGGCTATCCGGCGCTGTCCGCGCACGTGCTCGTCGACCGGGAGGGCGACTGCCACGCGGTGCGGGCCGCGATCGAGACGCGGCTGCGGGAGCGCTGGGAGATCGGCCACACGACGCTGCAGGTCGACCACTGCGAGGACGACCCGCACTGCGTCGACTCACACGGTGCTGCGTACCGCGCTGCCGGCTGACACGGCCTGGACCCGCCGGGTGACCACGCGCTCGGCGACGAACGAGAGGAACGGCACGGTGCCGGCCAGCAGGATCAGCACCGTGAAGCCGATCGTCCACTTGGCCCGCCGGGCGAGGTCGGCCGCGAGCACCAGGTAGACCATGTAGAGGAAGCCGTGCGCCGGCCCGACGAGCGCCACGATCGTCTCGTCGTCGGTGGTGTACTTCAGCACCGTCCCCACGGTCAGCACGATCAGCAGCACGCCGACGATCCAGGCGATGACCCGGTAGCGGGTGAGGGCGGGGTTCAGTGGTGTGGCGGACATCGGCCTCATCCGGGAAAGTCGCTGGGACGGCGGTCAGGGTTGGCGGCGAGCCAGGCCAGCATGCGGTTGTAGGCCGCGAGCTCGGGGTCGTCGTCGTCGCTGCCGCGCACCGGCGCCTGCTGGTGCTGCAGCGGCCGCAGCGGCGGCGGGGCCGGGCGCGGGGCCCGCACCCCGCGGGCGTCGCGCACGGCGCGCACCCACAGGAAGACGACGAAGACCGCGAACAGCGGCCACTGGACCGTGTAGGCCCAGCTGAGCATGTTGCCGGCGGTGGCCCGATCGTACTGCCAGCGGCCCGCCACCAGGCACACGGCGACCCCGGCCAGCGCCAGGACATGCCCGAGCACCCACCGAGGTGTGAAGAACCGCCGCACAGGTAGGCAGCCTACCTCTTGCCGCTCACTCGAATGTCGGGCCCACGTCCCGCGTGCGCTTGATCTCGTAGAAGCCGGGCGTGCCGGCGACCAGCAGCGTGCCGTCCCAGAGCCGGCCGGCCGCCTCGCCGCGCGGCCGCGGGGTGACGACGGGGCCGAAAAACGCGATGAGTTTGCCGTCAGGGCCGGGGACGTGGATGACGGGCGTGCCGACGTCCATGCCGACCGGGTCCATGCCGGCGAAGTGGCTGGCCCGCAGCTCGGCGTCGTACTCGGTGGACTCCGCGTAGCCGGCCAGGTCGGCGGGCAGGCCGGCCTCGGCCAGCGCGGCCCGGTAGAGCTCGTCGCCCAGCTCCTGCTTCTCGTGGTGGATCCGGGTGCCCAGGGCGGTGTACAGCGGGCGGAGCACCTCGTTGCCGAACTTCTGCTCGGCCGCGATCGCCACCCGCACCGGCGCCCAACCCTTTGCCAGACCCTCCTTGTATCGCTCCGGGAGGTCGTCGCGGCCCTCGTTGAGGATCGACAGGCTCATGACGTGGAAGCGGACGTCGACCGGGCGGACCTGCTCCACCTCGAGGAGCCAGCGGGACGTGATCCAGGCCCATGGGCAGCGCGGGTCGAACCACATATCGGCGATGACGCGGTCTTCGGCCATGGCGGCGACCACCTCTCTACTGAAAGAGTCGGAAATCCGCTTCGATCCTTACTCCGGCGCGTCCGGACGAGCTACCCGGGCGGGGAGTGACCTGAGCCACTCCTCCAGTGTCGCCCGCCGACATGGAACACTCGGGGTGACGCCGTCGACGGGGACGGCCACAGCGAACGACGGGAGACGACACGTGGCCGGTGTACGCAACCTACGCCAGGTCGAGGCGGTCGAGCGGGCACGCCTGCTCGACATCGCGGCGTACGACATCAGCCTCGACCTGACGGATGGCGCCGGCCATCCCGGGGAGGGCACGTTCCGGTCGATCACCGAGGTGCGCTTCACCTGCCACGAGCCGGGCGCGGCCACCTTCATCGAGATCGCCGCGGCGAACCTGCGCAGCGCCACCCTCAACGGCGTGGACCTCGACATCTCGGGCTGGTCCAACGAGGACGGCCTGGCGCTGCCCGGGCTGGCCGCGGACAACGTGCTCGTCGTCGACGCGGACTGCGCGTACTCGACGACCGGCCAGGGCCTGCACCGCAGCGTCGACCCGGTGGACAAGGAGGTGTACCTCTACAGCCAGTTCGAGACGGCCGACGCCCAGCGCGTGTTCGCGTGCTTCGACCAGCCCGACCTCAAGGCCGAGTTCACCTTCCACGTCACCGCGCCGGCGCACTGGAAGGTCATCTCCAACATGCCGCTGGCCTCGCAGGGGGACCTGACGCGGCACTTCGTCCCGACGCCGCGGATGAGCACCTACATCACCGCCGTGTGCGCCGGCCCCTACCACGAGGTCCGCGACACGCACGACGGCATCGACCTGGGCGTCTTCTGCCGGCAGTCGATGCGGCAGTACCTCGACGCCGACGACATCAACCTGATCACCAAGCAGGGGTTCGACTTCTTCCACGAGGAGTTCGGGATCCGCTACCCGCTGCCGAAGTACGACCAGGTCTACTCCCCGGAGTTCAACGCCGGCGCGATGGAGAACTTCGGCTGCGTCGTGCACGCCGAGCAGCACTACATCTTCCGCTCGCCGGTCACCGACTACGAGTACGAGCAGCGCGCCAATACGATCCTGCACGAGCTCGCCCACATGTGGTTCGGCGACCTGGTGACCATGCGCTGGTGGGACGACCTGTGGCTGAACGAGTCGTTCGCCGAGTGGGCCAGCCACTGGTGCAACACCCACGCGACCCGGTTCCAGGACGCGTGGACGACGTTCCTGTCCGTGCGCAAGAACTGGGGCTACCGGCAGGACCAGCTCTCCTCCACGCACCCGGTGTACTGCGAGATGCCCGACGTCGAGGCGGTCGAGGTCAACTTCGACGGCATCACCTACGCCAAGGGCGCGAGCGTCATCAAGCAGCTGGTCGCCTACGTCGGCATCGACGCCTTCCGCACCGGCCTGCGCGCGTACTTCCAGCAGCACCAGTGGGGCAACGCCACGTTCGACGACCTGCTCTCCGCGCTGGAGACGGCCAGCGGCAAGGAGCTGCGCAAGTTCGCGGCCCAGTGGCTGGAGACGGCCCAGGTCAACACGCTGCGCCCGGAGCTGTCCATCGCCGCCGACGGCACCTACGAGCGGGTGCTGGTCCGGCAGGAGGCCCCGCCCGCCTACCCGACGCTGCGCACCCACCGCATCGGCATCGGCCTCTACGACCTCGCCGGCGGCGCCCTGATCCGCCGCGAGCTGGTCGAGGCCGACGTCGACGGCGAGGAGACGGAGCTCACCGCCCTGGCCGGCCGCCGCGCCGCCGACGTGCTCCTGCTCAACGACGACGACCTCACCTACGCGAAGCTGCGCCTCGACCCCCGCTCCACGGCCACGGTCGTCGAGCACATCGACGGGCTGGACAACTCGCTCGCCCGCGCCCTGGTCTGGTCGGCGACGTGGGACATGGTCCGCGACGCCGAGCTGGCGGCCCGCGACTACGTGAAGCTGGTCGCCACCGGCCTGCCGGCCGAGAAGGACATCAACCTGGTCACCGCCACCATCCGCCAGGCCCAGTCGGCGCTCGTGTTCTACGCCGACCAGTCCTGGGCGCCGGAGGGCTGGGCCCAGATCGCCGCGACCGCGCGCGCCGCGCTCGCGTCGGCGGAGCCCGGCAGCGGCTTCCAGCTGGCGTGGGCCCGCTCGTTCGCGGCAGCGGCCCGGGGTGCCGACGATCTGGCGGTACTGCAGGGCTGGCTGCGCGGCGACGACGTCCCCGCCGGCCTGACGATCCAGGCGGACCTCCGCTGGGGCATCCTGCACGCCCTGATCGCCAACGGCGCCGCCGACCCGGCCGAGATCGAGGCCGAGCTCGACCGCGACCGCACCGCGAGCGGCGAGCGCCAGGCCGCGCTGGCCCGCGCCCTGGTCCCGACCCCCGAGTCGAAGGCCGAGACGTGGCGCCGCCTGGTCGAGGACCACAACCTGCCGAACTGGCTGCAGCGGTCGCTGCTGCAGGGCTTCCAGCACTCGGCCCAGACGGCCCTCACCGCGCCGTACGTGGCCGCGTACTTCGACTCCCTCACGACCGTCTGGGAGCACCGCGACAGCGAGCCGGCGGCGGAGTTCGTCGAGCTCGGCTACCCGGCGTTCCAGGTGAGCGTGGACACGGTGGCCCGCACGGAGGCCTGGCTGGCGGAGCCGGGCCACCCGGCGCCGCTGCGCCGCCTGGTCGGCGAGGGCCGCGACGGCATCGTGCGCGCGCTGAAGGCGCGGGCCAAGGACGCCGAGTCCGCCTGACGCACTGCGCGAGGGGGCCCGCACCGCACTGGTGCGGGCCCCGCTTCGTCCACGGCTGTTCCGCACAGACGTTGGTCGATCTACCCTCACGGGCCGGCTCCGCACAGACGTTGGTCGATCTACCCTCACGGGGCGGTTCCGACAGACGTTGGTCGATCTACCCTCATGGTGATCTCGAAAAGCGAGGGTAGATCGACCAACGTCTCAGCCCGAGGCGGACGGGCCGGGCGCGAACGGGCCGGGGGCGAACGGGCCGGGGGCGACGAACGGGCCGGGGTCGAACGAGCCGGAGCCGGAGCCGGAGTCGGAGTCGGACGCCCGAGCCCCCTGGGCCGACTTCATGATCGATGGCGACTTGTGGCTGCCGGGGCGACCAGGGGCTTCCATCGATCATGGGCCACTGCCCGTGGCGGCAAGATCATGACGCGCTGACAGTGCGGGCCCCGTGCGACCGGCAGGTCGCACGGGGCCCGCTGTGCTGCTCGGGTCAGCCGCGCCCGGCGTGGTCGGCCAGCTGCGCCAGGCCCGCGACCAGGCCGCCGGCCAGGTCGCCACCGCCGAACGCGGCGGCCATCGACAGCGCGGCCAGCTTCGCCGCGCGGTCGGGCAGGCGGCGGCGGGCCTCGCCACCGGTGACGATCTCCAGCAGGCGCTGGTTGGGCGAGACCGCGACGAGGACCGAGTGTGGCGGGTCGGCCAGCTGGGCGTGCAGCTTCTCCGCGGCCGCCCGCACCGGCTCGTCGAGCTCGCCGACGTAGATGCTGAAGGTCAGCCCCGTGGACGTGTCGGCCAGCCGGAGGGCCTCGTCCAAGCGGAGCAGCTGGCGCGTCGTGAACGGCCCGCTCAGGACGTCGGGCTGAGACTTACCAGCGGTCACTTGCGCCTCCCATGACGTGCGGCTGCGCCTTGTCGCCGGACCACTCGGTGACCGCCTCGGTGGCGGCCCCGCTGCCGCCGGCGGTCAGCTCGGGTCGCCGGGTGCCGGGCAGCTCGCGCGCGGCCGTCGCCTTGGTCAGCTGCTCGGGCGCCGAGAGGAACCAGACGGGCGTGAACTCGAACGGCCGTCCGGGCCGGTAGCGCTTGCTACCGCGCCGGGAGCCTCCCCCGGCGAACACGGCGCCCGTGATGAGCACGATGACCAGAACCGGGATGCCGGCGTAGATCAGCGTCGTCTCGATGATGGACAAGCTCAACGCCCCCAGGCGTCGAAGGGACTAAAAGACCGGCTTCACGTTAGCGGTCGCGTATGACCAGCCCGTTGCCGGGGGTATCGACCTTGGGAACGGAGGGGCTGGGCGCGGGCTGCCGCCCGGTCGAGTCCATCGACCGGTTCAGCGACGCGCACGGCCGCGGCGGCTACCGCGGTCGCGGGACCCGGCTAGGCCGCGTGCCCCAAACTGGGACCGTCGACCGGCAGCTCGAGCCAGTCCGCCCAGCGCGGGTCGGGTGTGCGGTGACCGAGCACCCGCCACGCCACCCCTTTGGGTGCCATCGGGGTGGTATGCAAACGCCAGCCGAGTTCGGCTGGCGTTTTGTCACCTTTTGTGTGGTTGCAGCGGGCGCAGGCGGCTACGACGTTCTCCCAGGCGTGCCGCCCGCCCCGGCTCCGTGGCATCACGTGGTCGATGGTCTCGGCCGGGCCGCGGCAGTAGGCGCATCGCCATCCGTCGCGGGCGAATATGCCCCGGCGGGAGAGGCCTATGTGTGTGCGGTACGGCACACGGACGTACCGCGTGAGCCGCACCACGGACGGGACCGGCAGCTCCTCGCTCGCACTGTGGAGGATGCCCTCACCGTCGGCGACGCACACCGCCTTCGACGTCAGGACCAGGATGGTGGCACGTCTGACAGACACGACACACAGCGGCTCGTAGGTGGCGTTGAGCACCAGCGCACCCGATACTCGTGCGGGTCGTATGTCAGGCATCGCCGTCCCCCTCGTGCGTGAAGGAATCTCCCTGGTGAAGGTCTCGGTAACGGCCCCGGCAGCGAGGCCGTGGGCTAATCGTCCCTGATAGATCCTCGGATTGCACGTACTATTTGCGGCCGGCGGGTGAACCTTCGCCCACCCGGCAGACGTTTGTGCGGACTTACCCCGGTTCGCACCGTTCAACAAGGAGTGTTGTGACCAGCCCTCTGGCCCTGCCGTTCGAGCAGGCTCCGAGCCCCCAGCCCGGTCCGAGCTGCGTCAAGGTCAGCGACGTCTGCCAGATCGTCTACGAGCAGACCAACGTGCGGTGGCTCGCCGAGAGCAGCTACTGGATCCTGGTCAAGCCGTTGTCCATCCTGCTGATCGTCGTCGTGGCGTTCCTCGCCCGGACGATCATCCACCGGGCGATCGACCGGCTGATCCGGCACACCGTCTCCGAGAACGAGCAGGGTGGCTCGCTGCTGCGGCCGCTGCGCAAGCGGCTGCCGAATGCGCTCGCGCTGCCGATCGAGCGGCGCAACCAGCGGGCCCGCGCCCTCGGGTCGGTGCTGCGCTCGATCGCCTCGGCCGTGGTCTTCACGATCGCCACGATGCTGGTGCTCGGCGAGGTCGGGCTCAACCTCGGGCCGCTGCTGGCCAGCGCCGGCATCGCCGGTCTGGCGATCGGCTTCGGCGCGCAGAACCTGGTCAAGGACTTCATCGCCGGCCTGTTCATGCTGCTGGAGGACCAGTACGGGGTGGGTGACGTGGTCGACGTCGGCGAGACGAGCGGCACCGTCGAGGCGGTCGGCCTGCGGATCACGACGATCCGCGACGCGGCCGGCGTGGTGTGGTACGTGCGCAACGGCGAGATCATCCGGGTCGGCAACAAGAGCCAGGGCTGGGCCGTGGTCAACATCGACGTGCCCGTCGGCTTCGTCTCGGTCGACCAGGCCAGCGCCGTCCTGCGCGACGCGGCGGCCGCGATGGCCGAGGACCCCGCGTACGCCGACGACTTCATCGACCCGCCGACCGTGCTCGGCGTCGAGCAGCTGACCGCCGACGGCGCGGTCGTGCGCACGACGGTCAAGACGTCGACCGAGGCCCAGTGGCGGGTCGGGCGCGAGCTGCGCCGCCGGCTCACCGAGGCCCTGGAGCGGGCCGGGATCACGGCCCAGCTCACCGCCGCGCGGATGTTCATCCGTCCGGCGACCGAGCCGGGCGCGGACACCGGTGCGGGCGGCACCGCCGGGCCGACCTGATCGGCCGTTTTTGACGGATCGCGCGATCATCGGCAACCAACCCGACGGGTAGGGTCGCGCGTCGGGTGGTCAGTCGGTTATCGTCCGTTCGTTCAGGTGCATCGCTGCACAGTGTCCCGGTCCGGTGCCGTTTGACCCCTCTTGGCACTGGAATGACCGGTTCGGCCGCGCCCGCGAACGTTTGACGCCGCTGTCGTGACCGATGGAAGGGGGCTCCGCCGGTGTCCGACCCCGACGAGTCCGCGAACCGCCCGGCGACCATCGGTGAGACGCTCGCCAACCGCGAGTATGTCGCCGTCTTCGCCGCCAGTTCGCTGTCGTGGTTCGGCGACAGCGTGGCCCGGGCCGCCGTGATCGCCCTGGTCTACCTGCGGACCGAGTCCCCGATCGCGTCGGCCGCCGCGTTCGCCATCAGCTACCTGCCGTGGCTCGGCATCGGGGCGGTGCTGGCCGCCATCGCCGACCGGTATTCGTACCGGAAGATCATGGTCCTCAGCGACCTGCTCCGCATGGCGATCATGGTGGCGCTGGCCGTGTTCGGCGGCCTGCCGACCGCCGCGCTCATCGGGCTGCTGTTCATCAGCGCACTGCTCAGCCCGCCGTTCGACTCGGCCCGCTCGGCGCTGCTGCCGCGGATCCTGACCGGCGAGAAGTATGTCACCGCGCTCACCATGCAGCGCACCGCCGCCCAGGTGGCGCTGATCGCCGGCTACGCCTGCGGCGCGGCGCTCACCGCCGTCGACTCCCGCTACGCGCTGGTGTTCAACGCCGGCACGTTCGCCGCGTCGGCGCTGCTGGTCTTCTTCCGGGTCAAGGAGCGCGCCCCCAGCCTGCGGGTCGAGCAGCGCACCAACCTCATCCGGGAGAGCATCGAGGGGTACACGGTCGTCTTCCGCTCCCCCGTGATGCGCGCCATCGCGCTGCTGGTCTTCTGCGGCGTCTGCTTCGGCGTCGTCCCCGAGGGCCTGGCCGCGGCCTGGTCGGCGCACCTGGCCGGCGGCCCCAACGCGATCTACCTCGGCGTGATCATGGTGGCGGCCGCCGTCGGCTTCGTCTTCGGCAGCGTGCTCGTCACCTGGCTGATCAAGCCGCACCAGCGGGTCAAGCTCATCCGGCCGGTCGCGATCATCACGCCGCTCGCCCTGGTGCCCTCGCTGTTCGACCCGAACATCGCCGGCGTGGTCGTCATGACGCTGATCTCCGGCGGGGCCCTGGCCGGCACGCTGCCGGCCACCAACGCGCTGTTCGTGCAGGTGCTCCCGCCCGCGTTCCGGGCCCGGGCGTTCGGCGTCATGCAGAGTGGCGTGCATCTCATCCAGGGCGGCGCGATCGTCGGCACCGGCTGGCTGGCCGAGCACTTCCAGCTGCCCAACGTGGTGGGGTATTTCAGCATGGCCGGCGTGGTCGCCATGGCGGTGATCCTCACCATCTGGCCGGCGCAGGCCACGATCGCCGACGCGATCGCCGCCAACAAGGTGCGCGTCGCCGAGCTGGAGCACGCCGGTCGCACGCCCGCGGGCAGCGAGGACTTCGGCGAGGTCACCATCGACCTGGGCCGCGCCCCGCTGCCGGCCCGCCGCCCGCGCCCGTCGCCCGGCCCGGCCGCCCGGCCGGCCCACCCGCCGATGGCCGACCCGGCCGAGCGCACCGTCGACCTGTCCGAGCGCACGACCGAGCTCGGCGGTCTTCCCCCGCCACCGTCGCCGTCCTCGCAGCCGGCACGGCATAGTTGATGGCGTGACGGCCCCCAACTTCTACGAGCTCGTCGGCGGCGAGCCCACGTTCCGCAAACTGGTCGACGTGTTCTACGAGGGCGTGGCCGAGGACCCTGTCCTGCGCCCGCTCTATCCCGAGGAGGACCTCGGGCCGGCCAACGAGCGGTTCCGCCTGTTCCTCATCCAGTACTGGGGCGGCCCGGCCACCTACTCCGAGCAGCGTGGCCACCCGCGCCTGCGGATGCGGCACGCGCCGTTCGTCATCGGCCCGGCCGAGCGCGACGCCTGGCTGCGGCGGATGCGGGTGGCGGTCGACGCGCTCGAGCTCGACCCGGAGCACGAGGCGGTCCTCTGGGAGTACCTGGAGCGCGCCGCCCACTTCATGGTCAACGCCGACGAGTCCCCTTCCGGTGGACTAATCGGACAAATACGCTGAGACGCTCGCTTTCGTAACGTTTCCTCGTTGATGAAGTATGCGCCCCCTGGCGGGCACTTCACGACGAAGGAGACCACGTATGCGCCGAGGCCTGCTCGCCGCTGCCGTATCAGCACTGGCCGCGCTCGCGGTCGCCATCCCTGCCTCAGCCGCGCTCAACCACGCGGCGACCGTGTCGACGAACCCGGCCGACTTCACGCCTCACGTCCTGGACGGCGAGGTGCGGGCGTTCGCGCTGGTCGGCGACGCCGTGGTGGTCGGCGGCGACTTCAGCACGGTCAGTGACGCCGCCCGGAAGGTGCGGTACAAGCGGAGCAACCTCTTCGCCTATCGCGCCTCCACCGGCGAGGTCCTCCCGTTCGCCCCGGCCGTCGACGGCGAGGTCTTCACGCTCGCGGCCGGGCCGAACGGCACCGTCTACGCGGGCGGCAACTTCCTTCGCGTCAACGGCGCCGCACAGCGCGGCATCGCGCAGCTCAACCTGGCCGACGGCAACCGGGTGCCGGCGTTCGTCGGCGTGATCGCCTGGGGCGACGTGCGCAGCATCGTCGCCTACGGCCCGTGGGTGTACGCGGCCGGGTCGTTCAGCAGGATCGGCACCCTCGACCGGCCCGGCCTGGCCCGGCTGAACGGCACGAGCGGCATCGCCGACGCCACGTTCGACCTCAGGCTGGCGGCGCCGAACCTGACCCGGGTCAAGCTGGAGGACCTGGCCCTGACCCCGGACGGCACCCGCCTGGGCGCGATCGGCGCGGTCGAGCAGGCCGGCGGCCAGTACCGGGCCCAGGTCGTCATGGTCGACATCCCGGCCAACGGCCCGGCCCGCCTGGCCGACTGGTACACCGACGCCTACACCAAGCCCTGCCGGGCCGGCTTCGAGACGTACCTGCGGGGCATCGACTTCGACCCGACCGGCACCTACGCCACGATCGTCACCACGGGGCGCAAGTGGGGCGAGAAGCTGATGTGCGACACGGCGGCGCGCTTCGACCTGCGGGGCTCGGGCCTGCACCGGCCGCTGTGGGTGAACTGGACGGGCGGCGACTCGCTGTACTCGGTCGCCGACACCGGGGCCGCGATCTACGTCGGCGGGCACCAGCGCTGGATGGACAACCCGCTGGGCCGCGAGACGGCGGGCCCGGGGGCGACGCCCCGGCCGGGCATCGCGGCGCTGGACCCGGCGACGGGCAGGGCGACGGCCTTCAACCCCAGGCGGAACCCGCGCGGGGTCGGCGCCCGGGCGTTGCTGGCGACGCCGCAGGGGCTGCTGGTGGGCTCGGACACCGACCGGATCGGCGACGAATACCACGGCAAGCTCGCCCTGCTGCCGATCGGCTAGCCGGTCACCGGACGTCGCGGCCCTCGTCTGCGGACGGGGGCCGCTGCGCTTGGCCGGAGCATCGGCCGGAACAACACGTCGGCCCCGGTCTCGCGACCAGGGCCGACTACATGGGGTGACTGATGGGATTTGAACCCACGACACCCGGGACCACAACCCGGTGCTCTGCCAACTGAGCTACAGCCACCATGAACGTGCCCGCTAATAGTAGGGCATCGGTCCGCGGATTCGTCGACAGGGTTATGACGCGTTCGTGTCACCTTCCCGGCTCAGCTCGGCGGCGATGGCCTTGGCCGCCTCGACGTCCGGGCCGGGCAGGGGCACGAAGAGGGTGCGGCGGTAGTACTCCAGCTCGCGGATGCTCTCGCGGATGTCCGCCAGCGCGCGGTGGGCCAGGCCCTTGGGCGGCTGGCCGAAGTACACCCGCGGATACCACCGCCGGCAGAGCTCCTTGATCGACGAGACGTCGATCATGCGGTAGTGGAGGTGGTTGTCGAGGCGCGGCATGTCGCGGGCGAGGAATCCCCGGTCGGTCGCGATCGAGTTGCCGCAGAGCGGTGCCGTGCGCGGGTCGGGGACGTACTCCGTGACGTACGCCATGATGAGGTCCTCGGCCTCGGCCAGCGTCACGGCGGACGCGCGGACCGCCTCGGTGAGCCCGGACCGGCTGTGCATGTCCCGGACCACCTCCAGCATCCCGTCGAGCCGCTCGTCGTCGGCGTGGATCACCACGTCGACGCCGTCGCCGAGCACGTTGAGATCGGGGTCGGTCACGAGCGCCGCGACTTCGATCAGCGCGTCCTTCCCCAGATCGAGCCCCGTCATCTCACAGTCGATCCAGACCAAAAGATCACCCACACCAGACAGCCTAGTGTTCATCCGGCCGACTGCTCACTCCTTGATGGACGCAACCACCCGGACCCTTACGGTTCGACGGCCGCCCGCCGTCCGAGTTGTCCGATCTTGCCCACCCCGACGTGGCCGGCGTCACGGCCGGCGCGGGGTTCGGGGACTCACCGGTTGGTGGATGCGGTACCGGCGGTGTCCCGCTCCTCGTCCAGGCTCACCGGCGCCCAGGTGAAGTGCAGCTCGATCGCCGGCAGGGCGGGCAGGGGCGGCAGTTCCACGGGGCCGCGCTCCCCGGCGTCGACGAGGGCACCTTCGGGCAGCGGGCGATCCAGCTCACACCCCGGGTCGGCCCGCTGGGCGGCGTTCTCGACCTCGGCGCTCTCGACCGTGGTCCCGGTCCGCCCGGTTTCGGTGGCGCCTTCGGTGGCGTCGTCGGCCACAGTGGCGTCGGCCAGGATCGCCGCCAGGACGTCGGCCAGCTCTCCCTCGACGACGGGCCGGAGCGTCGGACCCTGCCCGGTCACCGGTTCCGGGGCGACCTCCACGGCATCGACTGCGGTCGTGTCCTCGGTATCGGCCGGCTGCCCGTCCGGCTCCTCGTCGACCGGGGTCTCGGCCGGGGTCTCGGCCGGGGTCTCGGCCGGGGTCTCGGCCGGGGCGGCGGCCCGGGCCGCGAACAGCTTCGGCAACCCGAACCGGCTCCGGGTCGCCGGCGTGGGCTGTTCCGGCAGGACCGGGAGCGCCTGCGGCTCCGTACGGTGCCGCTGGGACCAGGCCAGCGTCAGCAGCGCGAGCAGGAACAGCGCCACGCCCAGGACCAGCGCCGCGGTCGCCGTCGGGGCGAGCCAGGCCGGCGCCAGCCGGGCGGTCATCGCCACGTCGACGCCCGCGCGGCCGTCGGCGTTCATCACGACCAGCGCCAGGTGGCGGCCCCGCAGCGCGGACGGCGACCAGGCGAGCTCGGCCACGCCGGCCTGCCCGGTGCTCTTCGCCAGCCAGAACAGCTGCCCGCCCGGCCCCGGCAGCGGCGCCTCCGCGGGCGCGGCCCCCGGCTGCTCGGGGCCGTCCGGGCCCGGCTGGCCGGAGCCGTTCATGACCGGCTGGGACGGCGCCACCGTGGCGAGGCGGCCCGGGCGGGCCGTCACCTCGACCGGGAGCGGGCCGCGGGCCAGCCGGACCTGGGTGACCCGGGACTGCGCCAGGCCGTCCAGGTAGCGGGTCACGTCCGCGGCCGGGCCGAGGCCGATGAACACGGGGCCGCCGGAGCCGCGCGCCGACAGGGTGAGCGTGGTCTGCCCACCCCGCGCGAACGGCGCGTCGGCTCGCAGCAGCGCGTCGACGTCCGGCACGACCAGCGCGTGACCGTCCGCGTGGACGCGCTCCAGTCGTGCCGTGAACGTGTCGTCGGCGGCGCGATGCCCCATGGCCGTCCAGAGTCCGCCACCGGCGAGCGCCAGCGGCACCGCGATGAGCAGCAGCAGCGCGCCGACACCTGCCCGAACCAGACGCACGACCATTGGCAGCGGCCCCTTCCCCCAGCGTTCTGAGGGCGACCATACCGGCAATATTCGCGCAGTATGCCCTTATTGCCCGAAATTACTTCACCGGGACCTGCACGGTGACCGTGGACTGGTTCAGGTCGTCGACGCGGACGACGAACTTGAACTCCCAGGTGCCGGCCGTCACCAGCGAGACCTGGCCGAACGCGTGGTCCTCGGTGATCGCCAGCACGGGCACGGTCAGCGGCTCGATGCCCTTCTCGGGCAGGGCCGCCGTCGCCTTCCACTCGACGACCTTCAACGGGCCGGAGCCGTCGGGCTTCAGCGCGTACAGGTGCACGGTGTTCTGCCCGACGGTCGCCGGCGAGACGTCGACCTGCAGCTTGACCAGGTTCGTGGTGACGGTCCCGGTGAACGGGCCGGACGGGGTGTTCCCGGCCTGCGCGCTGCGGGCCGGCGAGGTCTGCACGAGCACGGACGTGACGGCCAGGACGACGATCGCGACGGCGACCTCGGCGAACACGGCCCGGCGCAGCAGCCGCCGGTCGCCGTCGCCGACCTCGGGCTCGCCGGCGGGTTCCTCGTCGCCCTCCACGGGGGCGGGGACGAAGCGGCGATTGGTGAGGCTCCTGGAGTACGCCGCGACCCCGATGATGATCGCGAGCAGGGCCACCTTCGCGATGACCAGCCGGCCGTAGGTGGTGCCGGTCAACGCGTCGAGCGTGCCGATCTCGACCAGCGCCTGGGCGGTGCCGGCGAGCACCAGGACGGTGATCGCGAACAGCGCCCAGCCCGACCACACCGGCACGATCGCGGTGAGCTCGCGGGTGTTGGCCTGGCGCAGCAGGAAGCCGAACAGCATGACCAGCCCGCCGAGCCAGACCGACATCGCGGCCAGGTGGGCCACGTCGGCGACGACGGTCAGCGTCGGCACCGGGGAGGCGCTCGGGTGCCCGGAGATCGGCCAGGTGGCCAGGCCGACCACGCCCAGGATGACGAGCAGCGTCTGGTCGATCTTGCCGGCCCGGCCGGCGATCACGGGGCGCAGCAGCAGGGCGACCGCGGCGATGACGGCCAGGCGGATCAGGTGGGCGGCGCCGAAGGGGGTGCCGAGCACCTCCCGGGCGGCGTCGCCGGAGACCTCGAAGAGGGAGTTCCCGGCGGTGTAGGGGATCTGGAGGTACAACTCGAGCACCGTGCTGACCGCGAGCAGGCCGGCGCCGAGCAGCGCCAGGCGGCCCGGCGACCGGGTCGGGAGCCGGCGCGGCCAGAGCGCGAACAGCACCAGCGCCGGCCCGATGAGCAGCACGAGCCCGGCGAACCCGGCGAACCGCGCGACGGACATGGCGTTCTTGACCACGGGGTCGGTCTGCACGACGGGCGAGCCGTCGTCGCTCGGGGTGGCCGAGACCTCGCCGTAGGAGAAGCTGTAACCGCCGCTCACCGGGTGGCTGTCGGCCGAGATGACCCGGTAGCTGACCAGGTAGGTGCCCTTCGGGCCGCCCGGCTTGAGCGGCACGACAAGCTCGGTGTCGCGGGCCACGGGCTTGCCGGTGTCCACCCGGCTGCCGTCGGGCGCGATCACCCGGATCTTGTCGGTGACGACCCGCACCGGCTCGCTGAACGTGAGCGTGACCTCGCCGGGCAGCTGGTCGAGGACCGTGCCGGCGACGGGGGCGGTCTGCTCGAGCGTCGCGTGCGCGCTGGCGGGCGCGGCGGGCAGCACCAGGGTGACCAACGCCCCGAGGAGCATGGCCAGTGCAACGGCCCATTTGCGTGGGGTCATGGCCCTCATGATTTCGCGTGGGTCATTTGCGGATAGTCGCGGGGCCGGGCCCGGAAGTTCCCGATGACGTTTCGTCACCACCCATGGACGGTGCGCGATACGGGTCAGTGGCCGGGCCGGGGTCCGCGATAGAGTCCGTTCATGACCACGACGCGCCTGGAGCCGGGTGACATCGCACCCGAGTTCACGCTGCAGACGGATCGGGACGAGCCGCTGTCGCTCGCCGACCTTCGCGGACGCAAGGTTGTCCTGTATGCGTATCCGGCGGCCATGACGCCCGGCTGCACGAAGCAGGCCTGCGACTTCCGCGACAACCTGGCCTCCTTACAGGCGGCCGGCTACGAGGTCGTGGGCATCTCCCCCGACTCGCCGGCCAAGCTGGCCCAGTTCCGGGAGCGCGACGCGATCACCTTCCCGCTCGTGTCCGACCCGGACCGCACGGTCCTGCGGGCCTACGGCGCGTATGGCGAGAAGCAGAACTACGGCCGCACCGTGCTCGGCGTCATCCGCTCCACGTTCGTCATCGACGAGAAGGGGCACATCGAGCGCGCCCTCTACAACGTCAAGGCGACGGGGCACGTGGCCAAGCTGCGCCGGGACCTGGGCCTGGACTGACCAGCGCAAGATCTGCGTCAAAACACACCGGTAATGCCGCCGAAACGGTCCCTGCCTAGGCTCTCGTCATGGCGGACATCTTCGATGACTATGCGATGTCCGGGGCCATGTTCGAGGCGTGGGACGAGATGTTCGAGCGCCCCGGACAGCCCCGGGGGCCGTATCGCTCGTTGTTCGCCGCGCTCCAGCCGCTGGCACCGGCCGACCTCCGGTTCCGCGCCGACCAGCTGGCCCGCGTCTTCACCGACCGCGGGGTCACCTTCGCCTACGCGGGCGAGGAGCGGCCGTTCCCGCTGGACCTGATCCCGCGGATCATCGACGCCACCGAGTGGGACCTGCTGACCGCCGCGGTCCAGCAGCGGGTGAAGGCCCTGGAGTCGTTCCTGGCGGACATCTACGGCGCCGGCCGGGTGTTCGCCGACGGCGTCGTGCCCCGCCGGCTGATCACCACCAGCGCGCACTTCCACCGGCAGGCCCACGGCATCGAGCCGCCCAACGGCGTGCGCGTGCACATCAGCGGCGTGGACCTGGTCCGCGACGAGGAGGGCCGGTTCCGGGTCCTCGAGGACAACCTGCGGATCCCGTCCGGGGTGTCGTACGTCATCGAGAACCGGCGTGCGCTCACGCACACGATGCCGGCCCTGTTCGCCGACGCGCGGGTGCGGCCGGTCGACGACTACCCGGCCCGGCTGCTCGCCGCGCTGCGGGCCGCCGCGCCGGAGGGCGTCGACGACCCGACCGTGGTGGTGCTCACGCCGGGCGTGTACAACGCGGCGTACTTCGAGCACGCCCTCCTCGCCCGCCTGATGGGCGTCGAGCTGGTCGAGGGCCGCGACCTGGTCTGCAGCGGCAACCGGGTGCGGATGCGCACCACGCAGGGCGAGCGGCCGGTGCACGTGGTGTACCGGCGGGTCGACGACGAGTTCATCGACCCCCTGCACTTCCGGCCCGACTCGGTGATCGGCTGCCCGGGCATCGTCAACGCCGCCCGCGCCGGGCAGGTCACGCTGGCCAACGCGGTCGGCAACGGGGTCGCCGACGACAAGCTCGTCTACACCTACGTCCCCGACCTGATCCGCTACTACCTGGCCGAGGAGCCGCTCATCGACAACGTCGAGACGTTCCGGCTCGACGACCGCGACCCGGACGTGCTCCACGACGTCCTCGGCCGCCTCGACCAACTGGTCCTCAAGCCGGTGGACGGCGCCGGCGGCAAGGGCATCGTCATCGGCCCGCAGGCCTCGCAGGAGGCCCTCGCCGCGCTGCGCCGGACCGTCGAGCAGGACCCGCGCGGCTGGATCGCGCAGCGCCCGGTGGCGCTGTCCACCTCGCCGACGCTGCTCGGCGACCGGGTCGCGCCCCGGCACATCGACCTGCGTCCGTTCGCCGTGAACGACGGCAGCGAGATCTGGCTCCTGCCCGGCGGGCTGACCCGGGTCGCCCTGCCGGAGGGCGCCCTGGTCGTCAACTCCAGCCAGGGCGGCGGCTCCAAGGACACCTGGGTCCTGGCCCACCCGGGCGAACCGGCACCCGCTCCCCTCCGCCCGCGCGCCCCGGTCGAGCCGCGGGACTCCGCCGCCGGCCCGCGCGACAGCGGACCGGCCGCCGCTCAGCTGGCGGGGCAGTGAGCGGTCCGGAGCGCAGCGGAGGGGCCGCTCACCGGAAAGCACCGGTGCTTACCCGCCACCGGAGCGAAGCGGAGGTGGCGGGATGCTGAGTCGTATCGCTGAGTCGCTGTTCTGGATCGGCCGCTACGTCGAGCGGGCCGACGACACCGCCCGCATCCTCGACGCGTTCCTCGGCCGCCTGCTGGAGGACCCGTGGGCCGACGAGGACGCCGCCTGCCGTTCACTGATGTCGATCCTGGGTGCGCCCGCCCCGCAGGACCGCCGCCTCACCACCGGCGACGTGCTGGAGCTGCTCGCGTTCGACGCCGAGGACCCGAGCGCCATCTCCGGCGCGATCGTGGCGGCCCGCGACAACGCCCGGGGCGTGCGCGAGACGATCTCCAGCGAGATGTGGGAGTGCCTCAACGTCACCTGGCACACGCTGGCCTCCCGCCGGGTCGCGGCCGAGCGCCTCGGACCGACCGTGTTCCTCAGTTATGTGCGGGAGCGGGCCGCGGTACTGGCGGGGCTCGCCGAGTCCACCATGAGCCGGGACGACGGGTGGCGCTTCCTCGTGCTGGGCCGCTCGCTGGAGCGCGTGGACATGACCGCGCGGCTGCTGTCGATCCAGACGCACACGCCCGACGAGGTCACCGGCTGGCGGACGGTGCTGCGCTCGTGCGGGGCCGACGAGGCGTTCCTGCGCACGCACGGTGGCACGTTCGACCCGCAGCGGGTCACCGAGTTCCTGCTCCTCGACCGGCTCTTCCCCCGGTCCGCCCTGCACGCCCTCGGCACCGCGGAGCAGTGCCTGCGCGACCTGGCGCCGACCACCGAGCGGGCCGGCGTGACGGACCCGGCGCGGCGGCCGATCGGGCAGATCCGCACCCGGCTGGAGTACGCCGACATCAGCACGCTGCTCAGCGAGCTGCCGCAGCACCTGCGCGCGCTGCAGCAGACCTGCGCGACGGCGAGCGCGGCGATCACCGCCCGGTACTTCCCGCAGTCCACGCCCGTCACGTGGGGCACCGTCGCCTGGGGTGGGTCATGAGCACGAGCTGGCGGTTGAAGATCCGGCACGTGACCGGCTACAAGTACGCCGGCACCGTCTCGGCCTCCTACAACGAGGCCCGGCTCACGCCGCTGACGCTGCCGTGGCAGACGACGCTGTTCAGCCAGGTCGAGGTGACGCCGGGGGCGGCGACCTACCGGTACCACGACTACTGGGCCACCCAGGTCACCGCGTTCGACCTGCACCGGCCGCACCAGCAGCTGCGGGTGGTCTCCAGCAGCCTGGTCGAGGTGTCGCCGCCGCCGGCCGCGTCGGCGGCGCTGGACTGGAGCGAGTTGCGGGCCGACGCGGTGCTGGACGCGCAGGCCGAGTTCCTCACCGAGCGGCCGCTGACGGCGGTGGATCCCGCGCTCGTCGATCTCGCCTGGTCCGCTCTGGACGGGGCGTCCCCTGGCGTGGCCGCCGTCGATCTTTCGCACTGGGTGCGATCGGAGGTGGCCTATGTACCTGGATCGACCGGCGTGCAGACCAGTGCCCAGGAGGCGTGGGACCTGCGCAAGGGCGTCTGCCAGGACATCGCGCACCTGACCGTCGGGCTGCTGCGGGCCCGGGGCGTGCCGGCGCGGTACGTCTCGGGATATCTGCACCCGAAGGTCGAGGCGGAGGTGGGCGAGACCGTCGCCGGGCAGAGCCACGCCTGGGTCGAGTGGTGGTGCGGGGAGTGGACCGGCTTCGATCCCACCAACGGGGTGCCGGTCGGCCCCCGGCACGTGGTGGTGGCCCGCGGCCGCGACTACGACGACGTCCCGCCGTTGCGCGGCGTGTACCACGGGGCACCGAGCAAGCACCTGGGAGTCACCGTGGAGATCACACGACTGGCCTGAGTACAGTGTGTCTCGGTTGCAGGGGCCGTAGCCCAATGGCAGAGGCACACGGTTTAGGTCCGTGCCAGTGTGAGTTCGACTCTCACCGGCCCCACGCATTTATTGGCTGTTTCCGGCTCGCCACACGCTCGTACACTCGTGCGCATTATGACGAAGCTGAATCAGATCATCGCGGTGGAGAAGGGCGTCAAGTCCCGCTCCTTCCAGGAGCTCACCGAGGCCCACCACGTCCTGCAGAAGCCGGCGCTGCTGGCCGGCATCGCGCGCACGTATCGCCCGAAGGACGAGGAGGGCGAGCAGCTGCCGCCCGAGTCGACCCGCGTCCAGGTGAAGGCCGACGAGGTGCTGCGCCAGACGGCGACCATCCTCACCCGCCTCTTCGACGTGACGGCGACCAAGGACTGGACCAACTGCGTGGCCCGCGCCGACGTGGTCGTCGACGGCTCGCCGCTGCTGCGCGACGTGCCGGTCTCCTACCTGCTGTTCCTGGAGAAGCAGCTGGTGGACCTGCTGACGTTCGTGCGTAAGCTCCCGGTCCTCGACGCCGCCGAGACGTGGGCCTACGACGCCTCCGCCGACTGCTACGCCACCGAGCCGACCCAGACCACGCGCACGAAGAAGATCCCGCGCAACCACGTGAAGGCCGAGGCCACGGAGAAGCACCCCGCGCAGGTCGAGGTCTACTACGAGGACGTCGTCATCGGCTACTGGAAGACGGTGAAGTTCTCCGGCGCCCTGCCCGCCAAGCGCGTCAACGAGCTCGTCGAGCGCGTCGAGAAGCTGCAGGCGGCGGTGAAGTTCGCCCGCGAGGAGGCCAACGGCGCCGAGGTGGTCGACCAGGAGACCGGCGAGAAAGTCTTTCGCTTCCTGTTCGGGTGACGGCTAGGATTGGCGGCGCGCAAGGAGCGCAGACTGAACCTGAGGCTCAGTTTGACAGGCCCTTGCGGTGACAGTGGAGGTTCGAATCCTCCCGCCGCCATTCCTCGTGGCGGCGTAGCCCAAGGGGAAGAGGCAGCCGCGGGAGCCGAAACACAAACTCAACTTCTCGCTCCAGTCTGAGCATTCGCCGCCGAACACCGGATCGACCGAGCGCGGGCACCGTCGTCGAGGTTGCGGGTTCAACTCCCGCTCGGCCCTCTTTCCCGGGCCGATAGCTCAATCGAAGAGCGCGACGCCCTGAAGCTGACCCGTGCCCTTCAAACGTGCCGGTGTGCGCAATTGGGCGGCACGCCGAGGCCCGGGGGATGGATACTCCCCCGGGCTTCACCAACTCGCCGGCCTCAGCGGGCAGTTGCCCGGACCCTCCCGAGCGCGGCGATGGCGTCCTCGGGATCGTCGACACTCACCATGAACTGCCGCCCGCCGAAGTCGAAGACGAGCGCCGGCCCGGACCGCACGATGACGGCCCGCCCACGCCCGGGCACCCAGGTCCACCCCCACCGCTGCCCGATGCTCGACTGCACGTCGACGGAGCGCAGCTCCCCGATCATCCGCAGCGGCACCGAGATCGGCGGCATCGGCAGCAGCCCGTGCCGGATCCGCACGTTGTACATGCTGATCTGCACCCCGACGTGCCCCATGGCCGCCGCCCAGCCGGCCACGGCCAGCCCCGCGAGGAACAGGACCGCACTCAGCAGCAACCACTTCGGCTGCTCGAGGGCGCGCTCGGGAACGACGAGATACCCGGCGACGAAGCACCCCAGGGCCACCGTCGCCCCGGCGGCCGCCCGCCGGTACCCGATGGCCCGCCCGGACCACAGCAGAAATGACACGCGCGTTGTTCTACCAGAGCCGCGGGGCTCCCGCAGTCACGCAATGCCGTGACCGCCGGCACTGCGCGCAACTCCCCGCCCGCCACCAGCCCAGACATCCGGCGTACGACCAACTGCCGGATACCGGTCACCACGGCTGCCGTCGATCCCATGCATCCGGCTTCGACGTCGGACCCTCACCCGCACCCCCTCGGTTCCTTCGCGCCCCGCCCTCCTCCCTCCGCCGGCCGCGCTCTCCCGGCCCGGCAGCGGCGGGTCAGCGGGCGTCCGGGGGCGGGCCGCACTCCTCGACGGCCTCGGCCAGCGCCGTCAGCGACCGGACGACCGCGTTGCGCCCCTCGCCGCCGTGCAGCACCTTTCGCGGCTCCCGGATCCGCTCCACACCGACGGCGTGCGCCCGGGCCCGCTGGGTGGCCGACATCGCCGCGAAGGTCGCGCACACCACCGCCGTGTCCCCGGCCGCGACACCGAGCGCCTCCAGCACGGGCGCCATCGTCCGCACCGCCGGGTTGCGCATCGCGAACCCCCGCCCGAGCGCCGGGCCGACCAGCCCCCGCAGCCCGAGCCGGTGCAGGTGCCGCCCCACGGCCGACTCGCTGTGCGGCGCGTACACCGCGACCGTCCGCCCCGTCGCCCGGCACGCCTGCAGCAGCTCCCCGGCGCCGGCGGTGACCGGCGCCCAGTCGGCCGCCTCGAGCTCCGCGTCGTGGACGATCTGCTCGGCCCGGCGGCCCAGGCCCTCCGACACGCGGTACGCCTCGGCGAGCATGTCGAACGGGTTGTCGCTCGCGCCGACCAGGATCGACATCCGGTGCCCGGAGTCGAGCAGCATCTCCCGGATGCGCCGGGCCACCGCTCCCGGCGCAGGCAGCAGGTTGCCCAGCACGCTGAACGTCATCACCACGTGGTGGGTCCGATCCAGGATCTCGGCGAGGTGGGGCCGGACCCGCAAGGGCGTCACCCGTTGATCATGACTCGGCTTCCGCCGCCCGCGACGCGGTATTCCCCTTTCGCACCGCAGGCCCGGGCCAGACCCCTTTCGCACCGCACGCCTGGCCCAAGACCCCGTCCCGGCCGGCCGAGTCGGCTCGGCCGGTGCCTAGTCCAGGACCGACACCTCGTCGCCGATGGCGACCTTCCCCCGCGCGTCGGGGATCAGGTTGACGCCGAACAGCAGCCCGTCGGGGAACCGCCGGCGCCGGCCGAGCACCCGCAGCGGCTGGCGCCCCTTCTCGCCCGTCTCCGGGTCGATGGTCGTCAGCACGCACCGGCTGCAGGCCTTCGGCACGCGGAACGGCACGTCGCCGATGACGATCCGCCGGCCGATCCAGTCGTCCTCCGCCCATGCCCGCGCGCCGCCCACCACCACGTTCGGCCGGAAGCGCGTCAGCGGCACCGGCTCGTCGCCGTCCTCGGCGAGCCAGTCGTTGAGCGCGTCCAGCGAGGCCGCGTTCGTCAGCAGCAGCGGAAACCCGTCGGCGAAGCTCACCCGGTCGCCCGGCTCCGAGAAGTCCGGCTCGACCGGCCGCCGCGTCGGGTCGTCCAGGTGCACCAGGTGCGCCGGGCGCTCGATCACCTCCGACAGCCACCGGTCCACCTCGTCGCCGGCCGGCGTGGCCGCGATCCACAGCGTGAAGTGCTTGACGTCCTCCGTCGTCCCCGACGGGAACGGCACGTCCAGGTCGGCCCGGCCGGGCGCCCTGAGCACCAGGCCGCGCGGGGTCGGCGCCGGCCGCACCCGCCCCAGCTGCGGCCACTCCCGTTGCGTGATGAGTTTGCGGTCGCCGTCGACGACGAGCCAGCGCCGGTCGCCGGCCAGCCCCCACGGCTCCACCTCCGCCGCGTCGGTCTCGACCCGGTAGCAGCTCTTGATCGGATACGTCGCCAGGTAGGTCAGCCGCACGCCCCGAGCGTCCCATGAGTTCCCCCCTTCCGGCCAGCATTCTGAATGACTCCATGCAGTTGACGCACATCTGAAAGGAGGCATACAGTCGGTCCATGACGACCTCCCCGGCCCAGCGGGTCCTGGAGCTGTTCGACGGGCAGCGGCTGACGCCCGCGCAGCGGCGCATCGCGCGCTGCCTGGTCGACCACGCCAACCGGGCCGGTTATCTCTCCAGCGGCGACGTCGCCGCCCTGGCCGGGGTCAGCCAGCCGTCGGTCACCCGCTTCGCGACGGCGCTCGGCTTCGACGGCTATCCGGCGCTGCGCGACCGGCTGCGGGTGGTCTTCGACGGTTACCAGCACGCCCCGTCCACAGTGGACGACGATCCGGACTCCGCCTCCGGCAACCAGTTCCAGCAGGCGCTGGCCGCCGAGATCGCCAACCTGCAGCGCCTGTCCGACACCCTGCGCGACCCGGCGCCGCTGGCCGAGGCCGGCCGGCTGCTCGTCGAGAGCCGGCCGCTGCCCGTCTTCGGCATCCGCGCCGCGGCCGCCCTGGCGAGCTCGTTCAGCTACTTCGCGGCGAAGGTCCACCCGGACGTGCGGCTGGTGCAGGAGCAGGGCACCCTGCTCGCGGATCGGCTGGAACAGGCCCGCGCGGCGGGCGCGGTTGCGATGCTGGCGTTTGTGCTGCCCCGCTATCCGCGTGAGGCGGTCGACGCGCTGCGGGAGGCGCGAGCGGCCGGGCTCCGCGTGGTGACGGTGACCGACTCGCCGGTCAGCCCGGCCGCCGCCGAGTCCGATCTGGTGCTGCCGGCCGCGGTGGGCTCGCGGCTGGTGTTCGACATGCACACCGCCCCCTCGGCGATGGTCACCGTGCTGTTACAGGCCATGTGCGACGTCGCCCCGACCGAGACCCAGGCGCGGCTCGAGGCCTTCGAGCGATCCGCCGCCACCCGCCAGGTTTTCCTGCCCTAACCGAGGAGTTCCATGGAGACGGTGCGTGCCCCTCGCGGCACCCAGTTGACGGCGCGCGGCTGGCAGCAGGAGGCCGCCCTGCGCATGCTCATGAACAACCTCGACCCGGAGGTCGCCGAGCGGCCGCAGGACCTGGTCGTCTACGGCGGGACGGGCAAGGCCGCCCGCGACTGGCCCTCCTTCCGGGCGCTGGTCCGCACCCTGACGACGCTCGCGCCCGACGAGACGATGCTGGTGCAGTCGGGCCGCCCGGTCGGGGTGCTGCAGACGCACGAGTGGGCGCCGCGGGTCCTCATCGCCAACTCCAACCTGGTCGGCGACTGGGCGACCTGGCCCGAGTTTCGCCGCCTGGAGGCGCTGGGCCTGACGATGTATGGGCAGATGACCGCCGGCTCGTGGATCTACATCGGCACGCAGGGCATCCTGCAGGGCACCTACGAGACGTTCGCCGCGGTGGCCGAGAAGCGGTTCGGCGGCACGCTCGCCGGCACCCTGACGCTGACGGCCGGCTGCGGCGGCATGGGCGGCGCCCAGCCGCTCGCGGTCACCATGAACGGTGGCGCGTGCCTGATCATCGACGTCGACCGGTCCCGCCTGGAGCGGCGGGTGGCCACGCGGTATCTCGACGTCATCGCCGACTCCCTGGAGGACGGCGTCCGGCGGGCGGTCGAGGCGCAGATCGCCCGCAAGCCGCTCTCGGTCGGCGTCGTGGGCAACGCCGCGCTGCTCGTGCCCGAGCTGCTGCGGATGGGCGTGCCGGTCGACATCGTGACCGACCAGACCTCCGCGCACGACCCGCTGTCATACGTGCCGAGCGGCGTCGAGCCCGAGGACGCGGCCGCGTATGCGGCGCAGAAGCCGGAGGAGTTCACCGAGCGGGCCCGCCACTCGATGGCCCGGCACGTGGAGGCGATGGTCGGCTTCCTCGACCGCGGCGCCGAGGTGTTCGACTACGGCAACTCGATCCGCGGCGAGGCCCAGCTCGGTGGCTTCGACCGGGCGTTCGCGTTCCCCGGGTTCGTCCCGGCGTACATCCGCCCGCTCTTCTGCCAGGGCAAGGGGCCGTTCCGGTGGGCCGCCCTCTCCGGCAACCCGGCCGACATCGCCGCCACCGACCAGGCGGTCCTCGACCTCTTCCCGGAGAACGAGTCGCTGCGGCGCTGGATCACGATGGCCCGCGAGCGGGTCGCCTTCCAGGGGCTGCCGGCCCGCATCTGCTGGCTCGGGCAGGGCGAGCGCGACAAGGCCGGCCTCCGGTTCAACGAGATGGTCGCCGACGGCACGCTGGAGGCGCCGATCGTCATCGGCCGTGACCACCTCGACACCGGCTCCGTCGCGTCGCCCTACCGGGAGACCGAGTCGATGCGCGACGGCTCCGACGCGATCGCCGACTGGCCGCTGCTCAACGCGCTGGTCAACACGGCGTCGGGCGCGTCGTGGGTGTCGATCCACCACGGCGGCGGCGTCGGCATCGGCCGCTCGATCCACGCGGGCCAGGTGTCGGTCGCCGACGGCACCGAGCTGGCCGCGCAGAAGCTGGCGCGGGTGCTGACCAACGACCCGGCGATGGGCGTGCTGCGCCACGTCGACGCGGGCTACGAGGAGGCGGCCGAGGTCGCCGGCGCGTCCGGCCTGCGGGTGCCGATGGGAGAGCAGGCATGATGACGGCCGAGCGGTTCGCCGCGCTGTGGAGCTCGCTGAGCCCGATCGGGCGGGCCGGGGGCGACGGGGGCTACCTGCGGCACTCGTGGACCGATGCCGACCTGGTCTGCCGCGAGTGGTTCGTCGAGGAGGCGCTCGACCGCGACCTCGAGGTCGAGATCGACCGCAACGGCAACCTGTGGGCCTGGTGGGGCGAGCCCGAGGGCGCCGGCGCGGTCGTCACCGGCAGCCACCTCGACTCGGTGCCGCACGGCGGCGGCTACGACGGGCCGCTCGGCGTGGTGTCCGGCCTGCTCGCCGTCGACCGGCTCCGCGAGCGCGGGGTCACGCCCACCCGGCCGCTCGCGGTGGTCGTGTTCACCGAGGAGGAGGGCGCCCGGTTCGGGGTGCCGTGCCTCGGTTCGCGGCTGATGACCGGCGCGTTCGATCCGGCGAAGGCGGTGCGGCTGCGCGACCGCGACGGCGTGCTCCTCGCCGACGCGATGGGCCGCGCCGGCCTCGACCCCGACCGTCTCGGGCCCGACCCCGAGCGGCTCAACCGCATGGCGGCGTTCGTGGAGCTGCACATCGAGCAGGGCCGGGCGCTCGACCACATCGACGCGCCCGTCGGGGTCGCCAGCGCCATCTGGCCGCACGGGCGGTATCGCTTCGACTTCGCCGGCCAGGGCAACCACGCCGGCACCACCCGCATGTCGGACCGGCACGACCCGATGCTCACGCTGGCGCACACCGTCCTCGCCGCCGACGAGGTCGCCCGGCTCCACGGCGCGCACGCCACGGTCGGCCGGGTCGACGTGGCGCCCAACGCGACCAACGCGATCGCGGCCCACGCCTCGGCCTGGCTCGACGCGCGGGCCGCCGACGAGTCGACGCTGGAGCGGCTCGTCGAGACCATCCACCAGCGCGCCGAGGAGCGGGCCCGGCTCGACGGCACCCGGGTGGCGATGGCGGCCGAGTCGCTGACGGGCGAGGTCGAGTTCGCCGGCAACGTCAGCCGCCTCGCCGCCAAGGAGCTGGGCGCCCCGGTGCTGCCGACCGGGGCCGGGCACGACGCCGGGGTGCTCGCGGGCCACGTCGACACCGCGATGCTGTTCGTGCGCAACCCGACCGGAGTGTCCCACGCCCCGCAGGAGTCGGCGTCCGCCGCCGACTGCGCCGTCGGGGTGGAGCGCCTCACCGACCTGCTGGCCCGGCTATGTCAGTGAACCCGACCGTGACGCGCTACCACTGCGCGCACGCCTGGTTGCCCACCGGCGTCGCCGACGACGTGCTGGTGGAGATCGCCGACGGCCGGTTCACCGCGGTGACGCCGGGCAGCGCACCGGGCACGGTGACCGGTGCGGTCCGCCTGCCCGGGCTGACCCTGCCGGGACTCGCCAACGCCCACTCGCACGCCTTCCACCGGGCCCTGCGCGGCCGCACCCAGCACGGCAAGGGCACCTTCTGGACGTGGCGGCACCAGATGTACTCCGTGGCCTCGTCCCTGGACCCGGACTCCTACTACGCGCTGGCGCGGGCCGTCTACGCCGAGATGGCGCTCGCCGGCATCACCTGCGTGGGCGAGTTCCACTACCTGCACCACGGGCCGGGCGGCACGCCGTATGACGACCCGAACGCGATGGGCCAGGCGCTGCTCGCCGCGGCCGCCGACGTGGGCATCCGGATCACGCTGCTCGACACGCTGTACCTGACGGCGAGCGTCGACGGCAAGCCGCTGGAGGGCGTGCAGCTGCGCTTCGGCGACGGCTCCCTCGACGCCTGGTCGGACCGCTTCGAACGGCTGAAGGCGGGGCGGCACGCCCGGGTCGGTGCGGCGGCGCACAGCGTGCGAGCGGTGCCGGCCGACGTGCTGGCCGTCTTCGCCACGCGCACGGAGGGCCTGCAGACCCACCTGCACCTGTCCGAGCAGCGGGCGGAGAACGAGGCCTGCCAGGCCGTCCACGGCTGCACGCCGACGGAGCTGCTCGCCGACCGGGGGCTGCTCGGCGAGCGGGTGACGGCCGTGCACGCCACGCACCTCACCGACACCGACCGCACCGAGCTCGGCGACACGGGCACCGGGGTGTGCTTCTGCCCGACGACCGAGCGGGACCTCGCCGACGGGATCGGCCACGCCCGGGCGCTCGTCGACGCCGGCAGCCCGCTCAGCCTCGGCAGCGACAGCCACGCGGTGATCGACCTGTTCGAGGAGGCCCGGGGCGTCGAGATGCACGAGCGGCTGCACACCGAGCACCGCGGGCACTTCACCGGGGCGGACCTCCTCGACGCGGCGACGCTCGGCGGCCACGCCTCGCTCGGCTGGCCCGACGCCGGCCGCATCGCCCCCGGAGCCCGGGCCGACCTGGTGACGGTGGCCCTCGACTCGCCCCGCACCGCGGGCGCCGAGCTGGACGCGATCGCGTTCGTCGCGGCCGCCGCCGACGTCCGGCACGTCGTCGTCGACGGGCGGGCCGTGGTCCGCGACGGCGTCCATGCGGCCCTGCCCGACCTGGGGCGCTGCCTGGCGGAGGCGATCCGATGAGGTCGCTGCTCATCACCAACATCGGCGAGCTGGTCACCGGCAACCCGGCCTGGGGCGAGGGCCCGCTCGGCATCCGGCGCAACGCGGCGCTGGTCGTGGACGACCGGCGGGTCGAGTGGATCGGCCGGGCCGTGGACGCTCCGGCGGCCGACGCCCGGGTCGACGCCGGCGGCGCCGCGGTGCTGCCCGGGTTCGTCGACAGCCACGCCCACCTGGTGTTCGCCGGAGACCGGGCAGCCGAGTTCGCGGCGCGGATGGCCGGCCAGCCGTATACGGGCGGGGGCATCCGCACGACCGTCGGCGCCACCCGGGCCGCGACCGACGAGCAGCTGCGCACGACGGTTGCCCGGCTCCGCGGCGAGGCGCTGCGGCAGGGCACGACCACCATCGAGATCAAGTCGGGATACGGGCTGACCGTCGCCGACGAGGCCCGCTCGCTGCGGGTCGCCCGCGAGTTCACCGCGGAGACGACGTTCCTGGGCGCGCACGTGGTGCCGGCCGAGTATGCGGACCGGACCGACGACTACGTCAGCCTGGTCTGCGGGCCGATGCTGTCGGCGGCCCGGTCGGCCGGTGCCCGGTGGATCGACGTGTTCTGCGAGCGGGGGGCGTTCGACGCCGACCACTCGCGGGCGATCCTCACCGTCGGCGCCGATGCCGGGCTCGGGGTGCGCATCCACGCCAACCAGCTCACGGAGGGGCCGGGCGTCCGGCTCGCCGTCGAGCTGAACGCGGCCTCCGCCGACCACTGCACCCACCTGAGCCGCGCCGACATCGACGCGCTGGCTGGCTCGTCCACCGTCGCGACCCTGCTGCCCGGCGCCGAGTTCTCCACCCGGTCGCCGTATCCGCCGGCGCGGGCGCTGCTCGACGCGGGCGCCACGGTCGCGCTCGCCACCGACTGCAACCCCGGCTCGTCGTACACCACCTCGATGCCGTTCTGCATCGCGCTCGCCGTCCGCGAGATGGCCATGACGCCCGCCGAGGCGGTCCTGGCCGCCACCCGGGGCGGGGCGGCGGCCCTGCGGCGCGACGACATCGGGCACCTCACCGTCGGGGCGCGGGCCGACCTGGTCGTGCTCGACGCGCCGTCCCACCTGCACCTGGCCTACCGGCCCGGAGTTCCGCTGACGACCACCGTCGTGCTCAATGGGGAGCTGGTTTGATCACCATCACCGCCTCTGGTATCAGTCCCGCCGACCTCATCGCGGTCGCCCGGGGCAACGCGCGGGTGACCCTCGCGCCGGACGCGCTCGACGCCATGCGCGCGAGCCGGTCCATCGTCGACGCCATCGAGCGGGACGGGCGGCCCGTCTACGGGGTGTCGACCGGGTTCGGGGCGCTGGCCAACACGTTCATCGCGCCGGAGCGGCGGGCCGAGCTGCAGCACGCGCTGATCCGGTCGCACGCCGCCGGCATCGGCGCGCCCATGCCCCGCGAGGTGGTCCGCGCGATGATGCTGCTGCGCGTGCGGTCCCTGGCGATGGGCCGGTCGGGGGTGCGGCCCGACGTCGCCCAGGCGCTGGTCGACCTGCTCAACGCCGACATCACGCCGTGGGTCCCCGAGCACGGCTCGCTCGGCGCCTCGGGTGACCTCGCGCCGCTGGCCCACTGCGCCCTCGTGCTCATCGGCGAGGGCTGGGTGCTCGCGAAGGACGGCACGCGGATGAGCGCGATCGACGCCGGCGTGGCGCCGATCGAGTTGTCGTCGAAGGAGGGGCTGGCCCTCATCAACGGCACCGACGGCATGCTGGGCATGCTGCTCATGGCCATCGAGGACGCCGCGCACCTGTTCACGATGGCCGACGTGACCGCCGCGCTGTCGATCGAGGCGATGCTCGGCTCCTGCCGGCCGTTCATGCCCGAGCTGCACACGATCCGGCCGCACCCCGGCCAGGCGGCCTCGGCCGCGAACATCCACCGGCTGCTGCAGGACTCGCCGATCATGGACTCGCACCGCGACGACCTGGTGCACGCGGTCCAGGACGCGTACTCGATGCGGTGCGCGCCGCAGGTGGCCGGGGCCGCGCGGGACACGCTCGACTTCGCCACGACGGTCGCCGGCCGGGAGCTGCGGTCGGTCGTCGACAACCCGGTGGTGCTGCCGGACGGGCGGGTCGAGTCGACCGGCAACTTCCACGGGGCGCCGCTCGGGTTCGCCGCCGACTACCTGTCCATCGCGGCCGCCGAGGTGGGCGCGATCGCGGAGCGGCGGGTCGACCGGCTGCTGGACGTGTGCCGCTCGCGGGACCTGCCGCCGTTCCTCACGCCCGACGCGGGGGTGAACTCGGGGCTGATGATCGCCCAGTACACGGCGGCGGGCATCGTGGCGGAGAACCGCCGCCTGGCCGCGCCGGCCAGCGTCGACTCGCTGCCGACCTCCGGCATGCAGGAGGACCACGTCTCGATGGGGTGGGCCGCGACCCGCAAGCTCCGGACCGTCCTCGACAACCTGTGCAGCATCCTGGCCGTCGAGCTGCTCTCCGCCGTCCGCGGCATCCAGCTGCGCGCGCCGCTCGGCCCGTCGCCGACCGGCCGGCTCGCGGTGGCGACGGTCGAGCGGTTCGCCGGCGGCCCGGGGCCGGACGTGTTCCTCGCCCCGGTGCTGGAGTCGGCCCGCGCCCTGATCTGGTCCCGCGAGCTGCGCTCGGAGATCGAACGCCAGACCGGCCCGCTCGCCTGATCGCACCGGGGCGCCGCCGCGAGCCAGGCGCCCCAAGCCAGGCGCCCCAAGCCAGGCGGCGCGGACAGCAGGCGCCCCAAGCCGGGCGCCGCGAGCCAGGCGGCGCGCGGCAAGAGGGTTCTGCCGCGCGGCGTCGGGTGTCCTGGGACGTTGGCCGGGTTGCCGGCCGAGGGAGGTGGCCTGTCGTGCGATATTCCTGGCGGGAATAGGTATTCCGGTCAGGAATGTCGTGCGGCGCGCACCATGGCTGCCGGCCGGCTACAGGTGTTCGGCCAAGGCGCGGAAGGCGATGCCCCGGTGGCTGATGGCGTCCTTCTCGGCCGGGGTGAGTTCGGCCGTTGTGCGGTCGTGGCCGTCCGCTACGAAGATCGGGTCGTAGCCGAAGCCGCCGTCGCCGCGTGGGGCACGGATCAGGTGGCCGCGCATCTCGCCGCGCACCACCAGTTCGCGGCCGTCGGGCCAGACGAGGGCCGCGGCGCAGACGAAGGCGGCGCCCAGGTGTTCGTCGGGGACGTCGGCGACCTGGGCCAGGACCAGGTTCAGGTTGGCCTCGTCCCGGTTCGGGGTGCCGCTGGGGAGGCCGGACCAGCGGGCCGAGAAGACGCCCGGCATGCCGTTCAGGGCGTCGACGGCCAGGCCGGAGTCGTCGGCGATGCTCGGCAGGCGCGTGAACTGGACGGCCTCGCGGGCCTTCAGCAGGGCGTTGTCCTCGAAGGTGAGACCGGTCTCGGGAGACTCCGGATACTCGTCCACGTCGTCCAGGCCCACCAGCTCGACGTCGCTCGCGGCCTCCGCCAGGACGCGGCGGAGTTCGACGAGCTTCTTCTTGTTGCGGGTGGCCAGCAGGAGCCTCATCCGGCGATCGCCTTCTGCTGGAGGGCGGCCAGCTCGGTGCAGCCCAGGGCGCCCAGGTCGACCAGGGTGTCGAGCTCGGCGCGGGAGAAGACGCCCTGCTCGCCGGTGCCCTGGACCTCGACGAAGTCGCCGGCGCCGGTGCAGACGACGTTCATGTCCACGTCGGCGATCACGTCCTCCTCGTAGCACAGGTCGAGGCGGGGCTCGCCGCCGATGATGCCCACGCTGACGGCCGCGACGGAGCGGTGGAGGACCTCGGCGGGCTTGCCGGCGAGCTTGCGCTGGGCGGCGAGCCAGGCCACGGCGTCGTGGAGGGCGACGTAGGCGCCCGTGATCGCGGCCGTGCGGGTGCCGCCGTCGGCCTGCAGGACGTCGCAGTCGAGGACGATCGAGTTCTCGCCGAGGGCCTTCAGGTCGATGCAGGCGCGCAGGCTGCGGCCGATCAGCCGGGAGATCTCGTGCGTGCGGCCGCCGATCTTGCCCTTGACGCTCTCGCGGTCGCTGCGGGTGGTCGTGGCGCGGGGCAGCATCGCGTACTCAGCGGTGAGCCAGCCCAGGCCGGAGCCCTTCCGCCAGCGCGGAACGCCCTCGGTGACGCTCGCGGTGCACAGGACCCGCGTGGCGCCGAACTCGATGAGCACGGACCCCTCCGGGTGCATGCTCCACTGTCGGGTGATCGAAACGGGGCGGAGTTGGTCGGGTGCGCGTCCATCGGGTCGAGCCATGGCACCCACCCTAGTCAAGCCACCGCACACGGCACGCGGCGGCGTGGCGCCCGAGCGTCGCGGCAAGGAAGGAGCGGCAGCACGGCGACGGAGCGCGGAGCAGCGTGTTGCGCGGGGGTCCGAAGGAGCGATGGGGCGTGGCAACAGGAGGGCCGGCGCCGAGCCCGGGCGGTGCGGTCAGGCGACCTTGCCCGACACGTTGTCGCCGCGGACGGCGTCGCGGACCGAGTCCGGGAGCTGGAGGTCCAGGAGGTCCGTCGTCGCGATCGGGGAGCCGTGGCGCCACTCCGACCAGGCCAGGCGGAGGAGACCCGGGAGGAGGTCGGTCGAGCGGCGGATCATCCACCGGGTGCCGGCCGTGGCCATCCACAGGACCATCGCGGCGCGGCTCGGGGGCGGGCTGCTCGGGTCCGGGTCCGGGCGCTCGCCGGAGCGGGCGAACCCGGAGCCGCGCTCGATCAGCAGGTCGTAGAAGGAGCAGGCCAGGAAGCGGTGGCCGCGCTCGCTCGGGTGCAGGCGGTCGACGCTCCACATGCGGCGGTCGTACGACCTGGGGTCGCTCGCGGCGTCGAAGTGCACCGTGTCGTAGCGGGCGGCGACCAGGTCGGCGACGGCGTTCAGCTCGGCCATGCGGCGGGCGAGCGGGCGGGCCAGCGGGCCCGGCAGGCCGAACATCCGGCCCGGGTCGGGCAGGCGGATGGTCAGCACCTCGGCGCCTTCCGCGCGCAGGGTGGCGACCGTCCGCTCGAGGTGGCCGGAGATCCGCTGGGCGTCGAACGGGTCGCGAAGGGTGTCGTTGGTACCGATGAGGACCGCCGCGACGTCCGGCTGCAGCGCCGCGGCCCGGGGCAGCTGCTCGTGCTCGACGTCGTGGGCGCGGGCGCCGCTGGTCGCGAAGTTGTGCAGCCGGGCGCCGACCGCCTCGGCCAGGATCGGGGCCCATCCCCGCCACGAGCCGTCCGGCATCCGGTCGCCGAAGCCCGCCGTGGTCGAGTCCCCCAGGGCCGCGAAGACGGTCATGCGTCCTCCGCTCCGCTCCGGCCGCCTGCCTTGATGCTGAGCCGCTGGCGACCGGCCCCTCCGCTGCGCTCCGGACCGGTCATGGCACCGTCACCGCCGAGGGGTCCTCCAGGACGGGCGCGACGACCGGCGCGGCCACCGGCGGGCTGTTGTGGACCGCCAGGAAGCCGGAGACGGCCGCCGGCCAGGAGAACTCCTCCGCCCGCGACCGGGCCGCGGCGCGGCGGGACGGGTCGGGACGGGTGAGCACCTGCAGTACACCTCCCGCGAAATCGTCATGCACCGCGGCGCCGGCCTTGCCGATCACCTCGGGCAGCGCGGACGTCGCGTCCACCACGACCGGGGTGCCGCAGGCCAGCGCCTCCAGCGCCGCCAGGCCGAACGTCTCGATCGGGCCCGGGGCGATCACCACGTCGGCGGTCGCCAGCAGGGCGGCCACGGCGGTGCGCTCGGCGACGAACTCCATGAAGTGGACGGCGTGGCCGCGGGCCTGCTCCTGCAGGCGGGCCCGGAGCGGACCGTCGCCGGCCACCACCAGTACCGCATCCACCCCCTGGGCGCGGAGGGCCACCAGGGCCTCGATCGAGCGCTCGGGCCGCTTCTCCTGCGAGAGCCGGCCGCAGTGGACCAGCAGCGTCTGCTCGGGGCGGGCGTAGCGGTCGCGCAGCGCGGCGTCGTAGCGGCACGGGTGGAACAGGTCGAGGTCGACGCCGAGCGGCACCTGGACCAGGTTCTGCGCGCCGATGCGGCGGAACTCGGCGGCGGCCCAGGACGTGGTGCACAGGACGGTGTCGTACGCGCCGAAGCTGCGGGAGTTGAGGTGGTCGGCCCAGACCGAGCCCAGCCGGCCGGCGAAGGTCAGCAGCCCGGCCAGGCTCTCGTGGGACACCATCACCGACGGGATGCCCCGCTCGCGGGCCCAGCGGCCGGTCCAGCGCAGCGTGAACCGGTCGGAGACCTCCAGGCGGTCCGGGGCGAGCTCGTCCAGCAGCGCGGCCAGGCGGCGGCGGTGGATGAGGACGCGGTACCCGCCGGTGAAGGGGACGACCGGGCCGGGCAGCGTGATCACCCGGCCCTGCGACGTCTGCTCGTCGGAGTACCGCTCGCCGGGCACGATCAGGACCGGCTCGTGTCCGGCGGCCAGGTAGCCCTCACCCAGGGCCCGGAGGGCGGTGCGCAGCCCGCCGGACCGGGGCATGACGAAGTTCGCGAGCCGAACTATCCGATCGGTCATGCGGGCACCGGCAACGTGCGGGCCGGTAGGCCCCCGGAGTGCACCTCCACGTAGTGGCGGATCAGCTCGTCGCCGACCGCCGACCAGGTGCGTGCCGCCACCGCGACGCGCGCCGCGACGCCCATCGCCAGCCGCCGCTCGTCGTCGGCGACGAGGGAGGCGACCGCCTCGACCAGCGCGTCGGCGTCGCAGGGCGGGATCAGCAGGCCGGTGCGGCCGTCGTCGACCAGGTCGAGCGGGCCACCCTGGGCCGGGGCGACCACCGGCACCCCGCTGGCCAGGGCCTCCTGGATGGTCTGGCCGAAGGTCTCGAACGGGCCGGTGTGCACGAACAGGTCCAGGCTGGCGAAGATGCGGGCCAGCTGGTCGCCGCGCCGCTCGCCGACGAAGACCGCGTCGGGCATCGAGCGCTCGAGCGAGGCGCGGGCCGGGCCGTCGCCGACGACGACCACCCGGACGCCCGGGATCCGGCTGACCGGAGCCAGCAGGTCGACCCGCTTCTCGACGGCGAGGCGGCCGACGTACCCGACGATGACCTGCCCGTGTTCGGCGACCGCCCGGCGGAGGGCCGCGCTGCGGTGCGCGGGGTCGAAGCGGGCCGCGTCGACCCCGCGGCGCCAGAGCCACACGCGCTCGATGCCGTTGCGGTGCAGCGCGGTCGCCGCGGCCGTCGACGGCGCGAGGGTCCGGTCGGCGGCGTTGTGGATGTGCCGCAGCCAGCGCCAGGCGGCCTGCTCGCCGAGGTTCGAGTGGTAGTAGAGCCGGGCGTAGGCCGGCACGTCCGTCTGGTAGACGGCGACGGTGGGCAGCCCGAGCGAGGCGGCCACGGTCATCCCCCGGGCACCCAGCACGAACGGGCTGGCCAGGTGCACCAGGTCGGTGCGGTGGGACCGTAACGCGGCCGCCAGGCGCCGGCTGGGCAGGCCCAGCCGGAAGCTCCCATAGCCCGGCGTGGCCACCGAGGGCACCCGGATGATCTGGTACGGGAAGACGCCGGTGACCGACCGCGCCCCGGAAGACGGCTGGGGGGCGATCACGAGCGGCTCGTGGCCACGCGCGACGAGATGCTCGGCCACCCGGACGACGGAGTGGGCGACGCCGTTCACATCGGGCGGGAACGATTCGGTGACGATCGCGATCCGCATGCCATGACCATGAGGTCGAAGTTGATGCGTGCGGCCACTAATTGCTGACCAGATGGCAAACGGGTGCCTAAATGTCGTACCTTGCGCCAGGTCGGACGATCTCGATCGGTCCATCGAAGGCTGCCGAAGCCGCCTCCAGCGTGAGCGCCTCGCTCCCCCAGGCCGGCACCAGGTGGGTGAGCAGCAGCTTGCCGACCCCGGCCTTGGTCGCGTGCTCGGCCGCCTCGCGGCCGGTGAGGTGCAGGTCCGGCGGGTTGTCGACGCCGTCGAGGTAGCTCGCCTCGCACAGGAACGCGTCGGCGCCCTGGGCCAGCCGGATGAGGGCCTCGCAGGGGGCGGTGTCGGCCGAGTACGCCAGGACGCGGCCCTCGTGCTCGATCCGCACCCCGTACGTCTCGATCGGGTGGTTCACCCGGTCGACGGTGACGTGGAACGGGCCGATCGGGAAGCTGCCCGGCTGCAGGGCGTAGAACGTGTAGACGTCGTTGATCGCCATCGGCTCGTTCTCCCCGCCGTAGGCGGCGGCGATCCGCTCGGGGGCGGCCACCGGCGCGTAGACGGGCAGCGGCGGATACGGCCCCTCGGGGGCGTAGCGGCGGGCCACCACGTAGGAGCACGCGTCGAGCATGTGGTCGCAGTGCAGGTGCGACAGCAGGATCGCGTCAACCGCGTAGAGCCCGGAGAACCGCTGCAGCGTCGTCATCGAGCCCGGCCCGAAGTCGACGAGCAGGCGGAAGCCGTCCGCCTCGACGAGGTAGGCGGAACAGGGCGCCTCCGGCCCCGGGAAGCTGCCGGCGCAGCCGAGAACCGTGAGCCTCATGCTGCGCTCAACCCGCCGTCTCCTTGTCTACGTGCTGACGAGTGGATCATTCCGGCCAGGTGAGGATAGATCCATTGGACGGACGGACAGTGCTGGGCCTGGTAAGGCCGCTCCGCAAGGTCCGTCACCGTGCGCAGCCTACGCCGGACTCGCGGGCAAGTCTGAACGATCGGACGGCAGATGTCGCCAACGTGACAGGCTGGCGTCACGCCGGACAACCCCGCTCGTTGCACGCTGTGAGTCCCGACCAGAGGAGGCGGACGTGAGCGTGGACGTGTCCCGGGCGGCCCGCCGGCTGCGCAAACACCTGCCCGACGCGTTCCGCCTGCCGACCGAGGCCGATCCGGCGCCGGAGCCGCGCCACCTGGCCGTCGTGTGCTTCTGGGCGGCCGGGCTGGGCCTCGGCGGCATGGCGGTGGCCCTGCGGGCCTTCGTGGGCCTCGTCGGGCCGTCCCGGGGCTGGTACGCACCGACGGTCATCACGATCGGCCTGGTCGGGCTGGCGTGCACGATCGCCGCGTTCGCGAGCGTGCATCATCGCCGGCTGCCACTGGCCCTGCTGGGCGCGGCTTCGGTGAGCCTGGTGGCGGGCTGGATCGTGACCGGGCTCTAGGCCCTAGGCCCAGAGTTGCCCGTCGAGGGCGCTCTCGGCCTCGGCGAGGGTGCCGCCGTAGGCGCCGGTCGAGAGGTACTTCCACCCGCCGTCGGCGACCAGGAAGACCACGTCGGCCTTCTCGCCCGCCTTGAGCGCCTGGTGGGCCACCGCGAGCGCGGCGTGCAGCACCGCGCCGGTCGAGAAGCCGACGAACATGCCCTCGACCTCGACCAGCTGGCGCGTGCGCAGCACCGAGTCGCGGGTGCCGACCGAGAACCGGCGGGTGAGCACGGTCGCGTCGTAGAGCTCCGGCACGTAGCCCTCGTCCAGGTTGCGCAGGCCGTAGACCAGCTCCCCGTAGCGCGGCTCGGCGGCGACGATCTCGACCTTCTCGACCTTCTCCCGCAGATACCGCCCCACGCCCATCAGCGTGCCGGTGGTGCCCAGGCCGGCCACGAAGTGCGTGATCGTCGGCAGGTCGCGCAGGATCTCCGGGCCGGTCGACTCGTAGTGGGCGCGCGCGTTGGCCTCGTTGCCGTACTGGAACAGCATCACCCAGTCGGGGTGCTCCGCGGCGATCTCCTTGGCCACCGCCACGGCCCGGTTGGAGCCGCCCGCGGCCGGCGAGAAGATGATCTCCGCGCCATACATGCGCAGGATCGCCGTCCGCTCGGACGACACGTTCTCGGGCATGACGCACACCAGCCGGTAGCCCCGCAGCTTCGCCACCATCGCGAGCGCGATGCCGGTGTTGCCGCTGGTCGGCTCGATGATCGTGTCACCGGGGCGAAGGCGGCCGGCTTCCTCGGCCGCCTTCACCATCCAGAGCGCGACACGGTCCTTGACGCTCCCCGTGGGGTTGCGGTCCTCGAGCTTCGCCCACAGCCGCACCTCCGGGCTGGGCGAGAGCCGCGGCAGCCCGACGAGCGGCGTGTTTCCGCACGCATCGAGCAGGGACTCGTAGCGCGCCACGGCGGTCAGCCCCGCAGTGCGTGCGCGGCGGCGAAGGCGAACGCGCCGCCCGCGACGGCCGGCAGGATCGTCACCGAGTCGCCGTCGTTGAGCTTCGCGTCGAGCGCGCCGAGGAACCGGATGTCCTCGTCGTTGATGTAGACGTTGACGAAGCGGTGCAGGCCGCCCTCGCCGGTGATGAGCCGGTCCTTGATCCCCGCGTGCCGGGTGTCGAGGTCGGCGAGCAGGTCGGCGATGGTGTCGCCGGAGCCCTCGACGGTCTTCGCGCCGCCGGTGTAGCTGCGCAGGATGGTGGGGATGCGAACCTCGATGGCCATGATGGGTCTCCTCTGAGAACGGACGGGTCGACGACTGGACAGGACGGTGCGGATGGCGGCTGGTCAGCTGCCGGCGCGACACTCGTAGTCGACGGTCGTCGGGCTCTGCCCGAAGAGGTAGGTCTGGACGGCGTGTGGGTCCACGACAGCATTAACTACCTGAACCGGCTCCTCGGTGACGGTTCCGTCCACGATGCGGAACGACCGGATCTCCGTCGTCTCCGGATCCCGGGTGGAGACCAGCAGGTAGTGCGCGTTGGGCTCGCCCGCGAAGGACACGTCGGTCCGCGACGGGTAGGCCTCGGTCGCCGTGTGGGAGTGGTAGACGACCACCGGCTCCTCGTCGGCGTCGTCCATCTCGCGCCAGAGCCGGAGCTGCTCCTTCGAGTCGAACTCGTAGAAGGTCATCGACCGGGCGGCGTTCTCCATCGGCACGTGCCGCTCGGGCCGGTCGGAGCCGGCCGGACCCGCCACGATGCCGCACGCCTCGTCGGGGTGGTCCCGGCGGGCGTGGGCGACGATCGCGTCGAGGATCGCGGCGTCGATGGTCAGCACGCCCGACAGCCTACCGAAACCAGGTGGCAACCTGCCCGTGACGGCCCTCACGCTGCCCCGCTTCGCTGAGCCCATGGCGAGGGGCCCCTCCGCTTCAGTCCGGACCGCTCACGCCATCAAGGCGCCGACGAGGGACTCCTGGAGGTACGTCAAGTACTGGTAAACGGACAGTTGCCCCACGCGGGGTGAGGTCGGATCGCGCAGGATGGCGTCGTCCAGCTCGGCCTCGATGTCGACGTCGTCGTTGGTGATCCCGAGCCGCAGGCCCAGCGTGAGCCGCACGTCGGTCAGCGCCCGCAGCCACGCCTCGGCCTGCTCCTCGTCGAGGGCCACCTCGCCGCCCTCGACCGGGAGGGCGTCCAGCAGCATCGCCGCCTGCTCCAGCTTCGCCGAGCGGAGATCGTCCTCCGTGTAGCGGCGCAGGTCGGCGGAGGCGCCGGGGTCGTCGCGGTACACGTCGGGAAACAGGCGGTCGATCACCGGGTCGTCGCGGTCGAAGCCCTCGGACAGCAGGGTGATGACCTCGAGCATGACCTCGTTGAGGACGGCCGCCTCCGCGGGCCCGAACCGGGCCACGCAGGCTGTGCCGGCGCGCACGAACATGGTCACGATTGGTCCACCGTCGCCCAGAGGCCGTATGCCTGCAACCTGGAGGCGTCGTACTCCATCCGCTCCCGGGGGCCGCTGGAGACGATCGCCTTGCCCTTGTGATGCACGTCGAGCATGAGGCGTTCGGCCTTCTCCTTGCTATACCCGAAAAGCTTCTGCAGGACCCAGGTCACGTAGCTCATCAGGTTGACGGGATCGTTCCAGACCACGGTCACCCACGGACGGTCGGCCTGGGGCACCTCGTCAACCTCGACGTGGGTCTCTTCGATCGGTAGGACCTGCGGCGCCGCCATACCAACATGGTGCCATCAAGCGAGCAGCACGCCATGGTCGACCGCGTCCCCCGCGATGATGGCGAGCGCCTGGCGCAGCTCGGAGTACCGTTCGGTGAGTTCGTGGCCGATCTCGACCTCGACCTCACGCAGGGCGTGCTGCAGCCAGCGCCGGCAGTCCTTCTTGTCCGGCAGCTTCGGCGGCCCGCCCGGGGCGATCTTGGGCTGCCACATCGCGAAGCAGCTGGCGTTGAGGCCGACTCCGATCGCGGCGAGCACGCGGTCGGGCGCGTCGGTCCGGTCGGCCCCGCCGACCGCGGACAGGCTGTCGACGGCGGCGGCGCCGGTGAGCGCGGCGACCGCCGACGTGGTGGTCACCAGCAGCGCCCGGTCGCGCTCGCGGTCGTCGTCGCGCAGGGTGTCGGCGGCCCGCCGGGCGGCGGTCGCGATCCGGCGCAGCACGGCGTCGTCCGGCGGCGCGTCGAGCAGCTCGCCGAACACGGCGGCGATCAGCTCGCGGGTGTCGGCGTGCAGCTGGCGGGTGGTGCGCAGGGAGAGCGCGTGCAGTTCGCGGTCGAGCACGTGGGGCAGCTCCGGGCAGCCCTTGCCCGAGCCGAGCTCCTGCACGCAGCGCACGTGGATGGTGGCCAGGTCGATCGAGACCCGCTCGGCCGCGGCCAGGCCGCGCTGGCGGATCTCCCGGTCGAGCCGCTCCTGCCAGCCGTCGCCGGCGCCCGAGACGGTGGCCGCGGTGACCCCGCCGATCTTGACCTCGGCCGCGCCGTGCTGGTCGGCCCAGATCTCCAGCAGGTGGCGCAGCTCGGCGACGCCGAACACGGCCTCGGGGTCGAGCGAGACCGGGAACCAGGGCGCGGTGGCCAGCTTCGGGCCGCGCGAGGCGAGCAGCGCCCGGTTGGCGGCGAGCATCTCCGGCCACAGGTCGTGCTGGTCGATGTGGGTGAGGACGAGCCCGATCCGCTCGACCCGCTCGGCCGCGGCGGCCAGCAGGTCGAGCTCGGCGCGCGCGAGCGGGACGGCCGCGTCGATCACGAACAGCAGGCCGAGGCTGTGCTCGGCGGCGTCGAGGACGATCTCGACCCGGGCCGGGTCCAGGCCCCCGCTGCCGGGCGTGTCGACCAGCGCGACGTGCTTGAGCAGGGCCGCCGGGTGGCTGATCTCGATCCGGCGGGGCGGACGCTGCGGGCCGCCCTTCGGCGCCGTGGCCGGGCGCGGCTCCCGGTGGCCGGGGATGAACGCCCGGACGTCGGGCCGCTCGCCGTGGCGGAACACCGTCCAGGCCTCCTCGGCGGCGGCACGGTCGGGCGCGGTACGGCGGATCAGGGCGTTGACCAGCGCGGTCTTCCCGCTGCCCGGGGGGCCGGCGATCAGGGCGTAGGAGCGGGCCTGCGGCTGGGTCTGGGCGGACGGCGGCCGCTGGCTCCGGCTGCCGCGTACCGGCATCGCGGACACGGGACCCCCGGTGGTCGTCGCGGCGTTGCTCGTCGCGACGGAAAGATCGATCGACGGCGCCTGCATGACTCCAGACCCCATGTGCGACCTCCTTGCGCGCCCGGGATGTACCGCCACAGGCAATCTGGACGACCTTGCGAGCAGCATCGGAACGCTACGTGAACAGCCACTTACCGAGGCAGGGATCCAGGTACTCAACTGGATCCGATCGCACTACTCAAGTTCGTGCGTCCGCAGGTACGCCGTGTAACCAACATATCGATATGCTGCGACGGTGCCTCCCTGGAGCTTCGTCGGACGAAACGCAGAACTGATCCGTGTCGCCGAGTCCGCCTCCGGAACCACCGGTCGTGGGCTGATTCTCGGCGGGCCTCCAGGCATCGGCAAGAGCCGATTGCTGCGCGAGGGCGTCCAGGCCCTTGACCAGGACAGACTCGCCGTCTGGACGGCCACGGCCAACGCCGCCACGGCCGGCCTGCCGCTCGGCGGGCTGGCCCAGGTGCTGCCGCCCGACCAGCCGGCGGGCGGGTCGCCCGCGGGGCTGCTGCGCTGGGCCGTCGACGCGCTGCACCGGCAGGCCGCCGGCCGGCCGATCGTCGTGGCGATCGACGACGCCCATCTGCTCGACCCGCTGTCCGCGGCGCTGGTGTACTACGTGGCCCGCTCCGAGAACGCGACCGTGATCGGCACCGTGCGCACCGGCGAGCCGCTGCACGACCCGATCAGCGCGCTGTGGAAGGACGACCTGGTCGAGCGGATCGAGCTCGGCCCGCTGACCCTGCAGGAGACGTCCGACCTGCTCCAGCAGGTGCTCGGCGGCCCGGTCGACTCCGCGTCCGTCGACCGGCTCTGGCAGCTCTCCCAGGGCAACGCGCTGCTGCTGCGCGAGCTGGTGATCGCCGCGCACGCGTCCGGCGAGATCATCGAGAGCTACGGCATGCAGCGCTGGACCGGCAAGGTCGACCTGGCGCCGACGCTCACCGAGGTGGTCGACGCGCGCATCGGCAAGCTGACCCCGCAGGAGCGGGCGGTGCTGGAGCTGGTCGCGTTCGGCGAGCCGATCGGCCTGCCCCTGCTGGTGAACGCCACCGACCTGGCCACCGTCGAGACGGCCGAGGAGCGGCAGCTCATCCGGGTCGTGGTCGAGGACCGGCGCACGACGGTGCGGCTGGCCCACCCGCTGTACGGCGAGGTCGTCCGCCGCCGCTGCCCGGTGACCCGGTTCCGGCGGCTGCTCGACCAGCTCGCCACCCTCGTCGAGGAGACCGGCGCGCGGCGCCGCGACGACCTGCTGCGGGTGGCGGTCTGGCGGCTCGACAGCGACACGGCGCGCGACCCGGTGCAGCTGCTCAACGCCTGCCGGCTCGCCTTCGCCACCTACGACATGGCCCTCGCGATGCGGCTCGGCAAGGCCGCGGTGGCGGCGGGCGGCGGGTTCGACGCGGCCGAGACCCTCGCCACGATCCTCATGTTCGCCAACTGCCCGGACGAGGGCGCGCTGATCCTCGACCAGAACGAGGACCAGATCGGCGACGAGGCGCAGCGCAGCCGCTGGCTCGCGATCCGGCACATCACCGCGCACTGGGGCCTGGGCGACCCGACCACCGTCGACGAGCTCGGCCGGCAGGCGCAGAAGCTCGTCGACCTGCGGGAGCGCTCGCTCGCCCTGTCCGTCGAGTCGACCATGCGGCTGCACCGCGGCGACCACGCCCAGGCCCTGACGCTGGCCCGCACCGTCCTGGACGGGCCGGCCAGCGCGCCCGGCCCGCGGGCCCTCGCCCGCAGCATCATGGGCCACCTGCAGGCGATGCGCGGCACGCCGGTGCAGACGGTCAAGGCGATGGCGGCGCTGGACGCCGACACCGCCCAGTGGCGGGCCGAGGTCCCCTACATCCAGCTCGGCATCGAGCTGGCCCGCGGCACCGCGATGATCCTCGCCGCCGATCTGGACGCCGTCGACGCGATCGTCGCCGCCGAGTTCGCCGGCATGGCCGACGCCGGCAACTTCCTGCTCGGCTCCGGCTACCTGCAGATCGTGCGGGCCCAGGCGGCGCGCATGCGCGGCCGGCTGCAGGAGGCGGCCCGGGCGGCCAGCCAGGCCAGCGCCGCCCTCGCCACCGGCCGGATCTTCGTGGCGCTCGCCCACGCCGAGCGGGCGCACATCGCCGCGCTGTGCGGCGACGCCGCGTCGGCCGCGACGGCGTTCGCCGAGGCCGAGCGGGCGCACTACCGGTCCATGGAGGTGTTGTACCCCTGGCTCGAGGAGGCCCGGGCCTGGGTCGCGGTGGCCTCCGGCGACCTGAGCACGGCCGCCGAGGTGCTGCGCCGCCTCGCCGCACGCAACCGCAACGACGGCTTCGCCGCGCACGAGATGTTCGCGCTCTACCACCTGGGCCGCCTCGGCTTCGCGGCCGAGGTCCACGAGCGGATCGACGCCCTCGCGCAGACCGTCGAGGGGCGGCTCGCCCCGGCGATGGCGTGGCACGTGCGCGCGATGGCCGAGGTGGACGGCGGGAGCCTGCTCGCGGTCGCCGAGGAGCTGGCCGATATGGAGCTGAACCTCTTCGCCGCCGAGGCCGCCGCCGGCGCCGTCACGCTCCTGCGGGGCATCCGGTCGCCGCAGACCCCGCGCGCGGCCCAGCGGCTGGCCGAGCTGCGGGCGGAGTGCCAGCTCGCGGTCACTCCCGCGCTGGTGGTACCGCAGCCGATGCTCACCGGCCGGGAACGGCAGATCGCCCGGCTCGCCGCCGCCGGCGTGCCGTCGAAGGAGATCGCCGACCAGCTGTACCTCTCCTCCCGTACCGTCGACAACCACCTCATGCGCGTCTACGCGAAGCTCGGCGTGACCGGGCGCGCCGAGCTGGCCGCCGCGCTGCGCTCGCTGCCGCCCGAAGAGTGATCGGCGTCCTATTCGCCGTCGCATAGGGTTGGTTCGTGACAAGCTCGCTGCTGACCGACCACTACGAGCTGACGATGCTGTCGGCGGCCCTGCGCGACGGCACCGCCGACCGGCGCTGCGTGTTCGAGGTGTTCGCCCGCCGGCTGCCGACCGGGCGCCGCTACGGCGTGGTCGGCGGCACCGGCCGGCTGCTCTCGCTCATCGCCGACTTCCGGTTCGCGCCGCAGGACGTCGCGTTCCTGCGGGAGCGGCGGATCGTCGACGACGCGACCGCGGACTGGCTCGCGGCGTACCGCTTCTCCGGTGACGTCGACGGCTACGCCGAGGGCGAGCTGTTCTTCCCCGGCTCGCCGATCCTCACCGTCAGCGGCACGTTCGCCGAGTGCGTGGTCCTGGAGACGCTGGTCCTGTCGGTCCTGAACCACGACAGCGCGATCGCGGCCGCCGCCGCGCGGATGGTGACCGCGGCCCGCGGGCGCGCCGTCATCGAGATGGGCTCGCGCCGCACCCACGAGGAGGCCGCGGTGGCCGCCGCCCGCGCCGCCTACCTGGCCGGCTTCGCGTTCACCTCCAACCTGGAGGCGGGCCGCCGCTACGGCATCCCGACGACCGGCACCGCCGCGCACGCGTTCACGCTGCTGCACGACTCGGAGCAGGCCGCGTTCGGCTCGCAGGTGGCGGCGCTGGGCAAGCAGACCACGCTGCTCGTCGACACCTACGACATCGCGCAGGGCATCCGCAACGCGATCGCCGTGGCCGGCTCCGACCTGCGCGCGGTGCGCATCGACTCGGGCGACCTGTCGGTGCTCGCCTCCGAGTCGCGGGCGCTGCTCGACTCCCTCGGCGCGACCGACACGCAGATCGTCGTGTCCGGCGACCTCGACGAGTACGCGATCGCCGCCCTGGCCGCCGAGCCCGTCGACGCCTACGGCGCCGGCACCGCGGTCGTCGTCGGCTCGGGAGCGCCGACCGCCGGCCTGGTCTACAAGCTGGTCGAGGTCGACGGCCGCCCGGTCGTGAAGCGCTCGGAGAACAAGCGGACCATCGGCGGCCGCAAGACCGCCGTCCGGCGGCACAAGCCGACCGGCACCGCCACCGAGGAGGTCGTCGTCTCGCTGGGTGCGCCGGACGCCGAGCCGCACGACCGCGCGCTGCAGCGCTCCTTCGTGCGGGCCGGCGTCGTGGCGGACGACCTGCCGTCCCTGGCCGAGTCGCGCGAGCACCTCCGCCAGTGCCTGATCTCGATCCCGTGGGAGGGCCTCAAGCTCTCCGCCGGTGACCCCGCCGTGCCCGTGACCATGCTAGGAGGCTCCGCATGACCCGCGCGCTGATCGTCGTCGACGTGCAGAACGACTTCTGCGAGGGCGGCTCGCTCGCCGTCGCCGGCGGCGCGTCGGTGGCCGCGTCGATCTCGGCCGCCATCGCCTCCGGCTCCTGGGACCACGTCGTGGCGACCCAGGACCACCACATCGACCCGGGTGCCCACTTCGCGTCGTCGCCCGACTACGTCGACACCTGGCCGTCCCACTGCGTGGTCGGCACGGGCGGCATCGAGTTCCACCCTTCCCTGGACACCTCCCGGGTCGAGGCGGTCTTCGAGAAGGGGTCGTACGCGGCGGCCTACTCCGGCTTCGAGGGCGCCGCCGACGGCGTCGGCCTGGCCGAATGGCTGCGGGCACGCAACGTGACGTCGGTGGACGTGGTCGGCATCGCGACCGACCACTGCGTCCGGGCGACCGCCTTGGATGCGGCGCGTGAGGGCTTCGTTACGACCGTGTTGCTCGACCTCACGGCGGGCGTCGCGCCGGCCACGACGGAGAACGCCCTGGTCACCCTGCGGGAGGCAGGGGTGAGCCTGGTGGGTGAACCGATCGTGGCCGGGAGCTGACCGACCGGCGGATGGCACGTGGCCGGACTTGCCGTGTAACAAGCGACGTGTACCGTCATGCGGGCAGGCAGGTTCCGCTGTCCGATGTGAAGAGTTCTCACGTCGTACCGTAAGGAGCACCTACACGGAGCGTGGCGAAAATGGCAAGACTTCGCTACGCTTGCGGGACCTCGAAGGGTCGTCCATGGTGGACGGCTCAGCACCAGGAGGGTCACGTGAAGTTGTCGATCGAGACTCGCCCTTCGGATCAGCGCGAGGCAGTGCTGACACTGAGCGGCGAAATCGACTATGAGACCGCTCAGGAGCTCCGCACAGCAGTGAGCTCAGTGCTCGACGGAAGCATCGACCTCCTCGTCATCGACCTCGCGGGGGTCACGTTCCTCGACTCCACCGGCATCGGCACCCTGGTCGTAGCCAAGCGCATCTGCCACAGCATGGGCGTGAAGCTCGACATCCGCCGCCCAAACCCGTTCATCGCGCGACTGTTCGCCGTGGTGGGCGTGAGCGACATCCTGGGCGTGCCGATCCCGCCCGGCACCGTCTCCGGCCGGCTTCCCCAGCCGCGTGAGCGTGGAGTAACGACTCCGGCCTGACTCGGGCCCCAAGTTTGCTGTCGACCCGCTCGGGGTCGGCCACGGTTTCGACCCCGAGCGAGTGAACCCCGGTCCCAACATTCGGGACGAATCCTGTGCACTTGCTGTGGATCCCGCACGCCCATGATCGATGGCGAGATCTGGCTGCCATGACAGCCGGAAGTCTCCATGGATCATGGACGCGGAGCCGGGGTGGCTGCGCGGCCGGGGCGGCGTCAGGGTGCAAAAGCGGATCCATCGGGTGGCGACGCGCGATGGGCCGGAGGTGGCTCGCGGCGCAGGCCAGAAGCCGACGCCATGCCACGGCCGGAGACGGCTCGCAGCGCAGGCCACGAGCCCACGCCATGCCACGGCCGGAGACGGCTCGCA
>NZ_BMPI01000065.1 GCF_014647515.1 Dactylosporangium sucinum
ACCGAGAGCCCGCTGCTCTTCGACGGCGGCGGCAACAAGAAGGCCGCCTACAACTCCGTGCTCAACGCCCTCAACGCGGCCGGCCCGACCACCTCGCCGACCACGAGCCCGACGGCGAGCACCTCACCCAACACGCCCGGTGGCTCGGGCGCGATCGTCGGAGTGCAGTCGGGCCGGTGCATCGACGTGCCCAACGCGACGCAGACCAACGGCACCCGGGTGCAGCTCTACGACTGCCACGGCCAGTCCAACCAGCAGTGGACATACACCGCTGGCAGGCAGCTGCGGGTGTACGGCAGCAAGTGCCTCGACGCCAACGGCCAAGGCACGAGCAACGGTACCGCGGTGATCATCTGGGACTGCAACGGGCAGACGAACCAGCAGTGGAACGTCAACTCCAACGGCACCATCAGCGGCGTACAGTCCGGCCGGTGCCTGGACGTGTGGGGCACCGCCAACGGGCAGCAGATCCAGCTGTACGACTGCCACGGGCAGCCCAACCAGCAGTGGCGGACCAATTTCGTCAGTGGCCCCACCTCACCGCCCCCGTCCTCGCCGTCGCAGTCCCCGAGCGGGTCGTGCTCGCTTCCTTCGTCGTACCGCTGGTCGTCGACGGGTCCGCTGGCGAACCCACAGAACGGGTGGGTGTCGCTCAAGGACTTCACCAACGTCGTCTACAACGGCAAGCACCTGGTCTACGCGTCGAACGTCTCGAGCGGAGGTTCGTATGGCTCGATGAACTTCAGCCTCTTCACGAGCTGGTCCGACATGGCCTCCGCTGGCCAGACCGGCATGGGCCAGGGCACGGTGGCGCCCACGCTGTTCTACTTCGCCCCGAAGAACATCTGGGTGCTTGCCTACCAGTGGGGTCCGAACGCGTTCAACTACAAGACCTCCAGCGACCCGACCAACGCCAACGGCTGGTCCGCGCCGCAGGCGCTGTTCACCGGGAGCATCTCCAACTCCAGCACCGGCGTGATCGATCAGACGCTCATCGGTGACGACCAGAACATGTACCTGTTCTTCGCCGGTGACAACGGCAACATCTACCGGGCCAGCATGCCGATCGGGAACTTCCCCGGCAGCTTCGGCTCGAGCTACACGACGATCATGAGTGACTCGCAGTACAACCTGTTCGAGGGGGTCGAGGTCTACAAGGTCCAGGGCCAGAACCAGTACCTGATGATCGTGGAGGCGATCGGGAGCCAGGGGCGCTACTTCCGCTCGTTCACCTCCAGCAGCCTGAGCGGTTCGTGGACCCCGCAGGCCGCCAGTGAGAGCAACCCCTTCGCAGGCAAGGCCAACAGCGGCGCCACGTGGACCAACGACATCAGCCACGGTGACCTGGTCCGCAGCAACGCCGACCAGACCAAGACCATCGATCCGTGCAACCTCCAGTTCCTTTACCAGGGGAAGAACCCGAGCGCGGGGGGCGACTACAACCTGCTGCCGTGGCGGCCGGCTGTGCTGACTCTGCAGCGCTAGGGATCCGGAACAACTGCACCTGCTGACCGCTCGGGCGTGTCCGGCGCCGCTGGGGCGCCGGACACGCTGCCGTTTGTTCGGCCGGGCGGTGCACGTCCACACGTCGATCCGAGGAAGGGAAGTCGCTCGATGCCCAAGCGCAGATACCTCTTGCCGGCCATCGTGGCCGCGGCGGTCCTCGTCGCCGTCACGACCGGCCAGGCGTTGACCGGCGGCGGTGGTGGAACCGCGGCCGCCGCCAATGGCGCCCTGGCGGCGACGGCCGGATGCGGCAAGGCCCCGACGCTGAGCAGCGGCACGCGCACGATCCAGAGCGGTGGCCAGAACCGCACGTACATCCTGAGGATCCCGGACAACTACAACAACAGTCACCCGTACCGGCTGGTCTTCGCGCTGCACTGGCTGAACGGCTCCGCCGGCAACGTCGCCTCGGCCGGGTACTACGGGCTTCAGTCGCTGTCGAACAACAGCACGATCTTCGTGGCCCCGCAGGGCATCGACAACGGCTGGGCCAACACCAACGGCCGGGACCTGACCCTCGTGGACGACCTGACCCGGCTGATCGAAGGCGACCTCTGCGTCGACACGACGCAGCTCTTCGCCCTGGGTTGGAGCTACGGCGGCGCCATGAGCTACGCGATCGCCTGCGCCCGTCCAACGGTGTTCCGCGCCGTTACCGTCCTGTCCGGCGCGAACCTCAGCGGGTGCAACGGCGGCACCCAGCCGGTCGCGTACTTCGGCATCCACGGCACCCACGACAGCGTCCTCAACATCAGCAACGGACGGTCGCTGCGCGACACCTTCGTGCGCAACAACGGCTGCACGCCGCAGAGTCCGCGCGAACCGGCTCAGGGCAGCCTGACCCACATCACCACCACCTACGCCGGGTGCCGGTCGGGCTACCCGGTCCAGTGGGCCGCGTTCGACGGCGACCACACCCCCAGCCCGGTCGACGGGTCGAGCAGCCCCAACGACGCCATGACGTGGACGTCCGGGGAGATTTGGAGGTTCTTCTCGCAGTTCGAGAGCACCATCCCGCCGAGCAGCGCACCGCCGAGCAGCGCACCGCCGAGTTCGCCGCCCGTCAGCGGCCAGCCCGGCACCTGCACCGCCACGTATCGGGCTGTCAACAGCTGGCCCGGCGGCTTCCAGGGCGAGGTCATCGTCGCCAACAACGGCTCCACCACCCTCAACGGCTGGACCGTCCGCATGACCCTCGCCGGGGGCCAGGCGATCAGCAGCCTCTGGAACGGCGTCAACACCGGGACCACCGGCAACGTCACAGTCCGCAACGCCTCCTACAATGGCACCCTCGGCGCGAACGCCACGACGACCTTCGGGTTCGTCGCAACCGGCAGCGCTACGCCGCCCGGCAACATCACCTGCGCCAGTCCCTAAACGCGAGGCGCATCACCCGGCCCGTCTGCGTGGGATCCAGCGCCGGAGACGGGCCGGGCCGCCGGGCCCACCGCGGCGGACGAGCCACGAATTGGTGAAGCGCTGCACGCCGCGAGGAGCGGCTCGGCCGCGTCGTCGCGGAGCGGCAGCCGGCTCAGTCCGCCACGTGACGGTCGAACCAGGCCAGCATCCGGCTGGGGTCCTTGGCGAAATACAGGTAGCCGTCCCAGCGGCTGGTGCTGCCCTCGATCCAGAACAACTCCTTGTCGGGCATCGGGATGTTCTCGTACATGGACTGCACGTCGCTGGGGTCAGGATGTCGTCCTTGACCTGATAGAGGAAGGTCGCAACGGTGACGGACCTGGCTGCCTCCACCGGCGAGTCGTCATCCAGGCGCAGGCTCGTGTGGCGGCGAATCAGCTCGCCCAGTTCCTCGATGTGGTCGGCGGCGGTCACGCCGGCCAGTTCCAGGGAGCGTTCCAGCGTCACCCGTATGGTCAAGGGCTGGGCAGCGACCATGCAGCTGATGTCGCCGAACGCCTTCGGGTGCAGGGCCATCGCGGACATGGTGGCGTTGGCGCCCATGCATCGGCTCGATCACAGCAGAAGGTTGAAGATCCGGAGTGCTCCCTCCCAGTGTGCGGTCTGCGGGTTCTTCAGCTCCGGGTCCATGATCTTGAAGGTACGCGCGAGTGCGACGCTCAGGCCACCGACGATGCCCGGCAGCCGGCGCTCGGTCTCGTCGCCCAGCGCGAGGTCCAGCGGCGGCCTTGGGGTGAGCGCGTCCAGGATGGGGCGCAGCTCAATCTCTTCGTCGAGGTTCCGGAACTCGTGGATGCGCTCCTGTAGGCCCTTCGTCACCGGCAGGTCGTGCGGCGCGATGACGTCGCGACCGTTCGCCTTCGCCGTGGCCTGTGCGATCAGGAGCAGGTCGTAGACCTTCTGCTCGACAAAGTCGCTGTAGCGTTTGAGGTCGTTCTTGTCCAAGTCCAGGCTCGCCGCCGCCCGGAAGAAGCGTTCGAATCGGTCGATGGCCAGCACCGGCATCCCGGTACCTCCTGTTCTGTGAGTCGTCGGTAGCTACCCGCAATCGAGCCGCGCATGCGCCGTCGTACCCCAGCGGCTGAGGGCAGCGTCGCTTGATTCGATCAGGGCCCGCGGATGGCCGTACACGCGGACCGAGTTTGGTCCGGGCGAGGGCGACCTGGACGGTGTCCGGTGCCGGCTTGCTCGCGTGATCCGCAAGGCCGGGCGGCCGCTGGTGGTCATCCGCGATCAGTGAGACGGCCGGCGCCGTGCGCGAACGACACCGACTCCGGGCCGTGGACGGGGGCGGCCTGCCGCTCGAGCCGGCTCAGCGCCCGGCGCAGATCGCTCAGCAGCAGGCCGGCCAGATCGTGGCTGAACCCGTTGCGCACCACGATACGCAGCACCGCCAGGTCGGTGCGGTGCTCGGGGAACGTGTACGCCGGTACGATCCAGCCGCTCTCACGCAGCTCCAATGAGACGTCGAACACGCTGTACGCGGTGATGTCCTCGCGCAGCGCGACCGCCAGCACCGGCAGCTCGTCGCCCCTGGTGAGCACCCGGAACGGCCCCAGCTCGGTGATCCGGTCTGCCAGGGCTGCCGCGACCTCCCGGCTGTAGAACTGCACTCTGCGGTACCCGTCGAAGCCGAGGCGCAGGAAGTTGTAATACTGCGCGACGACCTGCGAGCCAGGACGGGAGAACGTGAGCGCGAACGTCGGCATCTCGCCACCCAGATAGTTGACCCGGAACACCAGATCCTCCGGCAGCGCGGCAGCGGCCCGCCAGACCACCCAGCCGAGGCCCGGGGAGACGAGGCCGTACTTGTGCCCGGACACGTTGATCGAGGCGACCCTGGGCAGCCGGAAATCCCAGTCCAGGTCCGGGTCGCAGAACGGCGCGATCATCCCGCCGGACGCCGCGTCGACATGCACCGGGATGTCCCATCCGGTGCGCCCGTGCAACTCGTCCAGGGCGGCGCAGATGTCCGCGACCGGCTCGTAGCTGCCGTCGAAGGTGGAACCCAGGATGGCCACCACGCCGATCGTGTTCTCGTCGCAGCGCTCCACGGTCGCGGGCCCCGACAGATGGAACCGATCCCCCTCCATCGGTACCAGCCGAGCTTCCACATCCCAGTAGTTGGCGAACTTCTGCCAGCAGACTTGGGTGTTGATCCCCATGACGATGTTCGGCCGCTGTGTCGGCAGTCCCGCAGCGTGGCGCGCGTGCTGCCAGCGGCGCTTGAGGGCCAGCCCACCGAGCATGCACGCCTCGCTCGAACCGGACGTCGAGCAGCCTGGCGCCCGCCCTGCGTCGGGGGCGTGCCAGAGCCCAGCCAGCATCCGCACGCAACGGATCTCAAGGTCGGCGGTGCGCGGGTACTCGTCCCGGTCGATCATGTTCTTGGTGAGGCTTTCGGTCGCCAGCCGAGTGGCCTCAGGCTCCATCCAGGTGGTGACGAATGTGGCGAGGTTGAGCCGCGGGTTGCCGTCGAGCAGCAGCTCGTCGTGGACCACCTGGTAGGCGACCTGCGGGTCGAGCTCGGTGTGCGGGAACCGGTCCCGCGGGATCCGAACCGGCTCCCTGGTGAACAGCGGGTTCACCGAGAGGTCCGGCCGCGGGGCTTCCCGGTCGTACTCGGGGAGTGACGACATGTCCTGACCTCCTGTTCGCTTCTGCGCTCGCGCCTCAGCGCTTCAATGCCACGTCGATCGCGTCGCGCAGCGCCCTCGGGTTGTGCCATACATCGACGGCCCCCACATCCCCGTGCGGCGCGAATCCCGTCGTCGTCGCGGCAGTCGCGGTCCGGTCCGAGCCGGTGGTCCAAGATCCGGCTGGCGCCCATCCCGATGGCCCGGTGGATCGCGACGGTCGCCGCGTCCCGCTCGTACTGCCGCAACGCCTGCCCCCACGACACCGGTGTAGGTAGGTCGTATCGGCAGCGTGCCGTCGAGGTCGCCGAACAGTCCATTGGTCACGGCGGCGGCCTACCCATGCGCGCGGTGATCATGCCCAGGGCCCGCCTCACCCTGGCGAGAGGGTACGGATCGGCCTGGGCCGGCTGCACACCGTGAGCTGCCAACCCTCGTGCAACCTCCGGCGGCGGGCGGCGTCGATCAGCTGTGACAGCTCGGCGGGGCCGTCGACAAGCCGATCGACGATGACGCGAACGGTCCACACAACGCCCGGCGAACCGCTGGCGAGCATATCCGGAAGCTGGCCGACAACCTGCCGGGCCAGCTCGGCGGCCGGTCCGGGCGATCAGCCTCGCGTCGTCGCGCCGCCGAGGTGATCAGCGGATGCCCGCAAGGGTTGTGTCGGCCCATCGCCGCAACGCAGACGCGGGCGCGGCGCCCGACTTGCGCGCGAGGACCTTGCCGTCGTGCATGATCAGGAGTGTCGGCACCGCCTTCACGTCGAAGCGCCGGGACAGCGTCGGAGCAGCGTCCACGTCGACCTTGACGAGCTTCACGTTGCCGGCGAGCTCCCGTGCGACCTGCTCCAGGGCGGGAGTTACCATGCGGCAAGGTCCGCACCAGGTCGCCCACAGGTCGACCACCACGGGAAGGGCCGACTGCTCAGCTACTGCGGCGAACGTGGTGTCGGTCGCGTCGGCGATCCACGGCAGGGCCTGATGGCAGTTGCCGCACCGCGGGACGCCGGGGGACGCCCCGGGGACGCGGTTCCTGCGCCCGCAGTGTGAGCAGACGACTATCTGACCGCTCATGCGCGGGATCTGCCCGCAGCCGTGGCGGTTATGCGGTGTGCGCCGACGTCAGATCCCCGGCGCGGCGACCCGTTCCGCCCGGTCACGCGTACGCCCGGCCCTACGGTCACAGCTCTTGGGCACACGGAGACCGGCCGGGTGCTCGGTCACGAGAATCCCGGGTCCTGCCCCGTTGGCCAGCAGGCAGTTCCACCATCCGCATGCTCGACGTCTTCATCGCCTTGCATTACCTCGGCCCCGGGTGGGCAAACCCCGGTTGGTTCAGGCGGTGCTCGCGGGGTATGAGTCTGGGTTCCAATCGTTGCGTGAGGGAGTAACCCATGTCTACGTCCTCCGCCGTCCGGCACAGCCCGATCGCCACCGTCAACCCCTACAACAACCAGCTCGTTCGTGAGTTCCCGCCGATGAGCCGGGAGGCCGTCGACAACGCAGCGCAGAACGCGCAGCACGCATTCCAGTCCTGGCGCCGGGTCGGCGTCGACGAACGGGCCACGCTGGTCGGCCGGGCCGCGCGGCTGCTGCGGGAGCGCGGCGAGGAACTGGCCCAGCTGGTGACGCTGGAGATGGGCAAGCTCATCGGGCACAGCCGCGCCGAGATGGACCTGTCCGCGAGGATCCTGCAGTACTGCGCCGACGAAGGGCCCGGGCTGCTCGCCGACGAGCCGTTAGAGCTCGACGGTGGGTCGGCCGCCGTCGTCAACGATCCTCTGGGTGTGATCGTGGGCGCCCAGCCGTGGAACTTTCCGGTGTACCAGGTGGTGCGGTTCGCCGGACCGAATCTGGTGCTGGGCAACACGATCCTGCTCAAGCACGCGAGCAACACCCCGCAAACGGCGCTCGCCATGGAACGGCTGTTCACCGACGCGGGGATACCACAGGGGGTGTACACCAACCTGCTGATCACCGGCTCCGAGGTCGACCGCGTCGTGGAACTCGACGTCGTGCGCGGCGCGTCGCTGACCGGCAGCGAGCGGGGCGGCGCCAGCGTTGGGGCCTCCGCCGGCCGTAACATGAAGAAGAGCGTCCTGGAACTGGGCGGCAGCGACCCGTTCATCGTTCTCGACGGCGACAACCTCGACCACACCGTCGATGCGGCTATGGCGGGACGCATGCACAACATGGGGCAGAGCTGCGTGAGCGCGAAGCGGATGATCGTGATGTCCAGCGCCTTCGACCGGTTCGTGACCGAGTTTGCCCAGCGCATGCGCGCGCTGCAGCCCGGTGATCCCGCCGACGAGGCGACCACGCTGGCGCCGCTGTCCTCGGAGCGGGCCGCCGAAAAGCTGTCGGACCAGGTCCTTGATGCACTCGACAAGGGCGCCATTGCAGTCGTCGGTGGCGGGCGGGTCGATCGCCCCGGCGCATTCGTGCAACCCACGGTCCTCGTCGGCGTGACCCCGATGATGCGCGCCTTCCATGAGGAACTGTTCGGTCCTGTCGCCGTTGTCTATCAGGTGCACAGCGACGACGAGGCGGTCGAAGTCGCCAACGACTCGCCCTACGGCCTCGGCGGTGCCGTGTTCGGCAGCGATCCTGCGCGGGCCCGGTCGGTCGCACGCCGGATCGACAGCGGGATGGTGTGGATCAACCACCCGACGTCGTCCGAGCCGAACCTTCCCTTCGGCGGCATCAAGCTGTCCGGGTACGGACGGGAGCTGTCCTCGATCGGCTTCAAGGAGTTCGCCAACCGGAAGCTGGTCGTGACCATGCCCGCGGACACGCCCATCACCGACGCTCTCGGCTGACCGCACGGGCTACCCGCGCGGTCGGTGGTCATGTCGGCCGGCGAGGTTCATCCGGACCAGGGGAAACACATTCTCGCACACCAGCCCAGGATCGAAGGTGATGCAGCCACCGAAACCTTCGAGGGAGCCGTCGGCCACGAAGGGAATCGATCTTCCGCCAGCAGGCCCGTGCGGGCCAGGCGGGAACGACCGGCCAGGGTGGCCAGAGCGGGCAGGGCGAGCGGCATTGACCTGACCGACCAGACAGACGCTGGCAGGACGGTGACACGGATGGCAGTGCAGTACGAAGAGCTAATTCGCCCGGTCCGGCAGAGCCTCGGGGACGACGAGACCGCGCTGCGGGCGGTCCGCGCCACCCTCGAGACTCTGGCTGAGCGGATCGGCAAGGACGAGGCGCTGCATCTGGTCCCCGCCCTGCCGCCCGAGGTGGCGCCGTGGCTGTTCACCGCCGGCCCGGCGCAACGGTTCGATTCCGCCGGCTTCGTGAGCCGGGTGGCCCACCGGGAGGACGCGCCGGTCGAGGCGGCGCAGCGGCATGCGGCGGTGGTGATGACAGCACTGGGTCAGGCGCTGGACGACGAGACCTACCGGCACCTCACGGCACGGCTCCCCCGCACGTTCGCGCCCCTGCTGCCGAAGGGGGAATTCGCTGGCGGTGTCCCAGCGGACAGCTTCGTGCGTAGGGTCGCGGACCGGGCCGGGCTCGATCCGGCGGAGGCGCAGCGCGTGGCGGAGGTCGTCCTGGAGATCCTGGCCCGGCGGATCGGCGGCGAGGCCGAGGACCTGATGACGTTCCTGCCGGTACAGCTGCATCCGGCGCTGCGGCGGGGCCAGGAGACACCCGATCCGGACCTGGCTCCGGAGGAGTTCGTCGTCGAGGTCATCCGGCGCACCGGGTTCCCCCAGGACCGCGTGATCCGGTACATCCGTGCCGTGCTGTCGACGGTGCGGGACGTCGTGGACGACGAGGAGTTCTTCGACGTGCAGGTGCAACTGCCCGGCCGGTACCGCGAGCTGTTGCGGGAGCCGTGAACGCACCGGTCTCACCCGCGAAGGATGGGCACCGTCGCCCCGACGCGGCGAAGGCTCGAAAGATGGGGCCGCGAAGGGAGGGGTCATGGCTACTACCCGGTCACTGGGACGCAGCGACCTCGAGATCCAGCGTGACGTGCTCAACGAGCTGCGCTGGGCTACAGCTCAATGACGTCGCCGTCTCGGTGCACGACGCGTACGGCGGGTGAAGGGAGTGCAGGCGGTCGCCAACGACATCGAGGTCCGGTTGCCGATCGACGCGCAGCGCCCGGACCCCGACATCGCCGCCGCGGTCCGTGCTCTGCAGTGGACATTTGTGCCGGCGGACCAAGTGGGAGTACGAGCGGCGGGCCGCCGAGCACGCGTGCTCGCGCTGACCGGCGTCCGGGGGGTGACACCACGGCCCGCTCGGCGCTGGCGGGAGCCGGCACCGGCGCCTGATTCGGCCTGCTGATCGCGGTGGCCGGCGGGACTTCAGCTCCGCGAGCGCCATCCAGGCGAACACCTACTCGGTGATGGTCGACGCCGAGTACGCCGAACGGGCGCGGCAGCTGCTCAGCACGCAGGCACGCTGACCGAACGTCCGAGACAGGCGAGCGTCCGCACAAGCGAGAGGAGACCGACTCATGGCCAGGGCTGTAGGGATCGACCTGGGCACGACCAACTCGGTGATCGCGGCGTTCGAGGGCGGTCAGGCGACGGTCGTGCCCAACGCGGAGGGCAGCCGCACGACACCGTCGGTGGTGGCCTACACCGACACGGGCGAGCGCCTCGTCGGGCAGTTGGCGAGGCGGCAGGCGGTGCTGAACCCGAAGGGCACGATCTACTCGGCGAAGCGGTTCGTCGGCCGCAAGTTCGGCGAGGTCGCCGAGGAGATCAAGACGGTGACCTACGACGTCGCGCCGGGTCCGGACGGCATGGTGCGCTTCGAGGTGCGCGGCAAGCTGGTCTCGCCGGAGGAGGTTTCCGCGCAGATCCTGCGCAAGCTCGCCGACGACGCCGGCAAGTATCTGGGGGAGAGGGTCACCGAGGCGGTGATCACGGTCCCGGCGTACTTCAACGACGCCCAGCGGCAGGCGACCAAGGACGCCGGCAAGATCGCCGGTCTCGAGGTCCTGCGGATCATCAACGAGCCCACCGCCGCCGCGCTCGCGTACGGGCTGGACAAGAAGGGCCACGAGACGGTCCTCGTGTTCGACCTTGGCGGCGGCACGTTCGACGTGAGCATCCTCGACGTCGGCGACGGCGTGGTCGAGGTGCGCGCCACGGCCGGCGACACCCACCTCGGCGGCGACAACTTCGACCACCGGCTCGTCGACTCCCTCGCCGAGGAGTTCAAGCGGGAGCAGGGCATCGACCTGCGCAAGGACCCGCAGGCGCTGCAGCGGCTCACCGAGGCCGCGGAGCGGGCCAAGATCGAGCTGTCGACGGTGACGCAGACGCAGGTGAACCTGCCGTTCATCACCGCCGACGCAAGCGGGCCGAAGCACCTCACGGCGACGGTGACGCGGGCCCAGTTCGAGGAGCTGACCCACGACCTGCTGGAGCGGACAATGGGTCCGGTCAAGCAGGCGATGAGCGACGCCAAGGTGAGCGTGGACGACCTCGACGAGGTCATCCTCGTCGGCGGCGCGACGCGGATGCCCGCGGTGCAGGCCCTCGTTCGCCGGCTGACCGGCGGCAAGGAACCCAACATGACGGTCAACCCCGACGAGGTGGTCGCGCTCGGCGCGGCGATCCAGGCCGGGGTGCTCAAGGGCGAGGTGCAGGACGTCGTGCTGCTCGACGTCACCCCGCTCTCGCTCGGGGTCGAGACCCTGGGCGGGCTCATGACGAAGGTCATCGAGCGCAACACCACCATCCCGACCCGGCGCAGCGAGGTGTTCTCCACCGCGGAGGACAACCAGCCCGCCGTCGACGTCGTGGTGCTGCAGGGCGAGCGGGAACGCGCCGCCGACAACCGGGTCCTCGGCCGGATGCGGCTGGAGAACATCCGCCCGGCCCCGCGCGGCGTGCCGCAGATCGAGGTCACCTACGACATCGACGCCAACGGCATCCTCAACGTCTCCGCCCGCGATAAGGACACGAACGCGGAACAGAAGATCACCATCACCGAGAGCGGCACGCTCGACACCTCCGAGGTCGAACGGCTGGTCCGCGAGGCCGAACAGCACCGGGCCGAGGACCAGCGCATGCGCGAGGAGATCGACGCCCGCAACGCGCTGGACAGCATCGCCTACCAGGTCGAGCGCCGTCTGGGCGAGCTCGGTGACCAGGTGCCGGAGCACGAGCGGGCCCGCGCCTCGATGCTCGTCGAGGAGGCGCGGCAGGCGGTGCGTGACCGGGCGCCGCTGGACCGGGTCCGGCAGCTGACCGGGGATCTCCAGCAGGCGGTGTACTCGCTGAGTGCCCAGCCCGCCGGGGCGCCGGCAGGGCAGGGACCGGGCGGGCAGCAATCCGCCGGTGCCCGCGCCCAGGGCAGCGACGACGTCATCGACGCCGACTTCTCCACGGGGTGAGCCATGACCGAGCCGATCGCCTCCGCTCTGCCGACACCGCCGCCCGGCAGCGACGAGGTCGCCGAGCTCACCGATCGTTGGCACCGGGCGCTCGCCGAGGTGGAGAACACCCGCAAGGCGGCCGACCGCGACACGGCGGCGCTGCTGCAGTCCGAGCGGCTCGCCGTGTCCGCGGCGTGGCTGCCCGTCCTCGACCACCTCGACCTGGCGCTGCGGCACGCCGACGCCGACCCGCAGTCGATCGTCGCGGGCGTGCAGCAGGTACGCGAGCAGGCCGTGCGCATCCTGTCGCAGCTCGGCTTCGAGCCGATCGACACGCCGGGCGTACCGTTCGACCCGCAACGGCACGAGGCCGCCGAGGCGGTCCGGGACACCAGCGCCGAGCCCGGCACGGTGGTACGGGTGCTGCGGCCCGGGTTCGCGGGCGGGGACCGGCTGCTGCGGCCCGCCGTGGTTGTCGTGAACGCGCTGCCGGAGCTGCCCAGGGACACCACCGCCGGCACCGGGGATGACGCCCGACGGGACGGTGAAGCGGACGGTGGCTGACGGAACCGACTTCTACGAGGTGCTCGGCGTGCCCCGGGACGCTGACGCGGAACAGATCCAGCGTGCGTATCGCACCCTGGCGCGCCGCCACCACCCGGACGTCAACAAGTCGCCGGGTGCGGAGGACCGGTTCAAGAAGATCAACGAGGCGTACGCCGTGCTGTCGGACCCGAAGAGCCGGCGCAAGTACGACCGGTTCGGCGATGCGTGGCGGCAGGTGCCCGACGACTACGAACAGGCGGGTGCGCGGGCCGGCGCCCGGGCCGGCGGGGGCGGCGCCGGGTTCGGAAGCTTCGGCGGGTTCGGCGGCCCGCGAGAGTACTCGTCCCGCGCCGGCGGCGGGATCGACGTCGAGGACCTGCTGGAGGGCCTGTTCGGTCAGCGGTCTGGCCGGGCGCGCGGCTACGGGCCCTCGCCTGGCGCCGACACCGAGGCCGAGATCACGATCACCGTCGAGGACGCCTACCACGGTGGCCGGCGCCGGATCACGCTGCCGGACCCGAACGGGCAGCCGCGGCAGTACGAGGTGAACATTCCGGCCGGGGTCACCGAGGGCCAACGGATCCGGCTCGCCGGGCAGGGTTCCTCGGGCGCGGGCGGCGGACCCCCCGGCGACCTGTACCTCGTCGTCCACCTGGCGCCGCACCCGCGCTACCACGTCGAGGGCCGCGACATCATCGCGGACCTGCCGGTGGCGCCCTGGGAAGCGGCCCTCGGCGCGACCGTGCCGATGGAGACCCCCGGCGGGGCTGTGCAGGTGCGGGTGCCCGCGGGCTCGTCGTGCGGGCGGCGCCTGCGGCTGCGCGAGCGCGGCCTGCCGAACCCGCGGGGCAAGCCCGGTGACCTGTTCGCGACGGTCAGGATCGTGGTGCCGACGCGGCTGCCCGAGGAGGAGCGCCGCCTCTTCGAACGGCTGGCGAAGGTGTCGTCCTTCGATCCACGAGGTGCGACATGAGCTATCCGCTGGTACGGCCGCGTCACCTGTCGTTGGACGCGTTCGCCGGCGCCGCCGGACTGCACCCGGACCTGGTCGCCCGGCTGGCCGCCCTCGGACTGTTGGAGCCGTCCGTCGACGCCCGCGGCGTCAGCTGGTTCCGGGAGGCGGACCTGGCCGTCGTGGCGCGGATCCACCGGCTGCACGCCGGGCTCCCGCTCAACTACGCCGCGATCGGTGTCGTGCTCGACCTGCTCGACCGGATCGACCAACTCGAAGCACTGCTCAGGAGGCGGTCATGGACCTCAACCGGCTGACCGAACGATCCCAGCAAGCCCTCCACGACGCCCAGACCAAGGCCCTGCGCTTCGGCCACACCGAGGTCGACGGCGAACACCTGCTGCTCGCCCTGCTCGACCAGCCGGACGGCATCGTCCCACGGCTGCTGGCCACCATGGACGCCGACGTCGACCAGGTCCGCGAACGCGTCGAGGCGGAGCTGAAGCGCCGGCCGTCGGTCTCCGGCCCCGGCGCCCAGCCCGGTCAGGTCATGGTCACCCAGCGGCTCGCCCGGTCGCTCGAGACCGCCGAGCGCGAGGCCGGCCGGCTCAAGGACGAGTACGTCTCCGTCGAGCACCTGCTACTCGCGTTCGTCGACGAGGACACCGGCACGGCCGCCGGCAGGATCCTGCGTGACCTGGGCATCAGCCGGGAGCGGCTGCTCACGGCCCTCACCGGCATGCGCGGCGCGCAGCGGGTCACCTCCGCCAACCCGGAGGCGGCGTACGAGGCCCTGGAGAAGTACGGCCGGGACCTGGTCACCGACGCGCGCGCCGGCCGGCTCGATCCGGTCATCGGCCGCGACGAGGAGATCCGCCGCGTTGTACAGATCGTGTCCCGCAAGACCAAGAACAACCCGGTGCTCATCGGCGACCCCGGCGTCGGCAAGACCGCCATCGTCGAGGGCCTGGCGCAGCGGATCGTCAATCAGGACGTGCCGGAGGGCCTCCGTGACAAGACGATCTTTGCGCTCGACATGGGCTCGCTGGTCGCCGGGGCGAAGTACCGCGGCGAGTTCGAGGAGCGGCTCAAGGCGGTGCTGTCCGAGGTAACCGCCGCGGAGGGACGCATCCTGCTGTTCATCGACGAGCTGCACACCGTCGTCGGCGCCGGCGCCACCGAGGGAGCCCTCGACGCCGGGAACATGCTCAAGCCCATGCTCGCCCGCGGTGAACTGCGGATGATCGGGGCGACCACGCTCGTCGAGTACCGCAAACACATCGAGAAGGACGCGGCATTCGAACGGCGGGTCCAGCCGATCCTGGTCGAGGAACCGTCACCGGAGGACGCCGTCACGATCCTGCGCGGGCTGCGGGAGCGGTTCGAGGTGTTCCACGGCGTGCGCATCCAGGACGGCGCGCTCATCGCCGCGGTCCAGCTGTCCCACCGGTACATCCCGGACCGCTTCCTGCCAGACAAGGCGATCGACCTCGTCGACGAGGCCTGCGCCATGCTGCGCACCGAGATCGACTCCCAGCCGGCCGAGCTCGACGAGGCCAGCCGCCGGCTGATGCGCCTGGAGATGGAGCAGGCCGCACTGTCCAAAGAGGAGGACCCGGCGAGCGTCGCCCGCCGCGACCAGATCCAGCGGGAGGTCGCCGACCTGCGCGCCCAGGTCGACGCGATGCGGGCCCAGTGGAACGCCGAACGGCAGGCGATCCGCAAGGTCCAGGCGCTGCGGGAGGACATCGAACGCATCCGCCGCGAGGCCGAGCGCGCCGAACGCGCCTACGACCTCGACCGCGCGGCCGAGCTGCGGCTGGGCAAGCTCCCCGAACTGGAGCGGAAGCTGGCGGCCGAGGAGGAGCGGCTCACCTCAAAACAGGGCGGTCACCGGCTCCTGCGCGAGGTGGTCACCCCGGACGAAATCGCGCAGGTCGTGTCCCGGTGGACCCACATACCGACAAGCCGGCTGCTCGAAGGCGAGCGCGAGAAACTACTCCGGCTCGACGAGATCCTGCACGAGCGTGTCATCGGCCAGGACGAGGCGGTGCAGGCGGTCGCCGACGCCATCATCCGGGCCCGCTCCGGCATCCGCGACCCGCGCCGCCCGATCGGCTCGTTCCTCTTCCTCGGCCCGACCGGCGTCGGCAAGACCGAACTGGCCAAGGCGCTCGCCGCCGCGTTGTTTGACACCGACCAGAACATGGTCCGCCTCGACATGAGCGAGTACCAGGAGCGGCACACCGTTTCGCGGCTCGTCGGAGCGCCACCCGGATACGTCGGCTACGAGGAGGGCGGCCAGCTCACCGAGGCGGTCCGCCGCAAGCCGTACGCGGTGCTCCTGCTCGACGAGATCGAGAAAGCCCACACCGACGTGTTCAACATCCTGCTCCAGGTGCTGGACGACGGCCGGCTCACCGACTCGCAGGGCCGCACCGTCGACTTCCGCAACACCGTCATCATCATGACCAGCAACCTCGGCTCCCAGTACCTCCTCGAAGGCGTCACCAGCGACGGAATGCTCACCGAGGAGGCGCGGGCGGCGGTCATGGCCACACTGCGCGGCCACTTCCGGCCCGAGTTCCTCAACCGCGTCGACGACACCGTGCTGTTCAAGCCGTTGACCCTCGAGAAGATCGAACGGGTTGTCGAGCTCATGCTCGACGAGCTGCGTGCGAGGCTGATGACGGAACGTCGCATCTCCCTGCGGGTGACCGAAGCCGCCCGCCGGTACATCGCCGCGGAGGGGTTCGACCCGGTCTTTGGCGCCCGGCCGCTGCGCCGCTATCTGCAGCGGCAGATCGAGACGCCGATCGCCCGCATCCTTCTGCAGGGCCAGATCCACGGCGAAGCGACCATCCAGGTCGACGTCGGCCCCGCCGGCCTCCAGACCGACTGGATCGGCGCACCGGCCGATGCCGGCGCCGCGCCGTCCTAGGTGGCTGGTGTTAAACGCGTCGATCACGTCTTGTGATCGACAAAACACGGCTGTGATGGCCGCTCGGCGCCGAACGGCCGTCGCCGAAGGTCAAGTCGACCCCTTAGCGAGGCCCGAAACCGCGTTTAACACCAGTCACCTAGCCGCGAACGAGACCGCCCGCCCCGACCGTGATGGGTCGGGGCGAGCAGGCTTCTGGTGCTGAGCGGCGCGCATCAAGGGGCGACGACGATGCGGTTCTCGACGGTGGTCACGCCGGGCGCGGACCAGGCGACCCGTTCCGCCTCCCGCCGCTCCGCCCACGACCGGACCCGGCCGGTGAGCACGACCTTGTCCGCCTGTACGTCGACGTTGATGTGTTCGGCGTCGGTCTCGGCACTGCGGATCAGCGCCTCCTCAATCCGCCTGCGCAGTTCTTTCGGCGACGGCTGCACCCGCGGACGTACCGAAAGGAGATTGGTCACCCCGCGCACACCAGGCAGCTTGTCCACGGCGCGTTGCGCGGCCCTGCGCTCATGCTCCCACTCGACCTCGCCACGCAGCGTGACCCAACCTTTCGATACCGTCACCTCGACATGCTCGATCGGGACGAACGCGTCCCATTCCAACGCGCGGACGGCGGCCGAGGCGATCTCGGAGTCCGGCAGCTGCGCCGCGATCGGCAACCGAACCTCGATGTCGTTGACGACCGCCTTCACCCCACGTATCCGGTGCGCCGCCCGCTCGGCGGCCCACTTCTTCGTGTAGTTGTCGGCCCATCCGGCCAACGTCACCACGCCGTCGTGTACCCCGACCGCTATGGCATTGGGCTGCAGGCGGGAATCCCACCGCAGTTCCTCGATCACGTCCCGCTCAATGTCGGCGTCGGCGCGAGTGAAGGTTGCGGTGCTCATGGCTGCTCCTTCCGTCGGGCCACACTCAACCGTTCGTCTCCGCGGCTGACGCGAAACCACCTGGCGGGAGTGACGTGCTCCTCGACCTGTAACGGGGTTGACGAGGAAGTCCGGAGAGCTATCCGAGGGTGGCTGCGGCGTCGTCGGCGACGCGGCCGGTGCTTTGGAGGTACTTCCACACCAGCTGCACTGCCGTGGCGCCTTCGCCCACGGCCGAGGTGACCCGCTTGATCGACCCCCGGCGCACGTCGCCGGCGGCGAACACGCCGGGCAGGTTGGTCTGCAGCAGAGGCCGTCGCTGTGGGCCCGGCTCGTCGCTGTCCGGGCCGGTGAGGATGAAGCCGTCGTCGTCGGTGGTGACCTGACCGGTCAGCCAATCGGTGCACGGCTGCGCGCCGATGAAAACGAACAGCGCACGGGCGGGAATCTCGCGGCGCTGCCCGGTGTGCTCGTCCTCGACCACGAGCCGTTCGAGCGTGTCGCCGCCCAGCAGTTCGCGTACCTCGGTGCGGAGGTGGGTCTCAACGCCCGGTGTCGTCTCGATCCGATCAACCAGGTAGCGCGACATGGTCTCGCCGAGGTCCTTGCAGCGGGCCAGCAGGTGCACGACCCGCGTGTATTTCGACAGGAATAGCGCTGCCTGGCCCGCCGAGTTGCCAGCGCCCACGACCGCGACCGGGTCGTCGCGGCAGAACAGTGCCTCCGACAGGGTCGCCGCGTAGTACACGCTGGTCGCTTCGAACTCTTCGAACCGCGGAACGTCGAGCTTGCGGTACCGGGCGCCGGTCGCGATCAGGACGGTCCGGGCTGTGACCTCACCGCCGTTGTCGAGCTTGATGACGTAGTTGCCACCCCGTTCCTGCAGCCCGCACGCTCGAGCCGGCACAGTGAACGTGGCTCCGAACTTCTCCGCCTGCACGACCGCCCGCTCGGCCAGTTCCCCGCCGGAGATCCCGGCAGGGAAGCCGGGATAGTTCTCGATCCGTGAGGATCGGCCGGCCTGACCGCCGGTGGCGAACTCGTCGAGGGCGACCGTCACCAGCCCCTCCGAGGCGCCGTAGACGGCGGCGGCGAGGCCTGCCGGGCCCGCCCCGACGATGGCGAGGTCGCACACCGTGACGCCAGGTCGGGGTGCGGGCAGGCCCACCGCCTCTGCCAGCTCCGCGTTGCTCGGGTTCCGCAACACCTGCCCGGCCGGGCAGATCACCACCGGAGTCTGTTCCGGTCGCACGTGCAGTTCGCGCAGCAGCGTCTCGGCGTCCTGATCCTTCTCCAGGTCGACCCATTGGTAGGGAATGCGGTTGCGAGCGGCGAACTCGCGCAGCCGCCGGCTGTCGGGCGAGAAGCAGGATCCGATGATCCGAAGCCCGGCACCGCGGCCGATGAGCAGGGAGCGGCGGCTCAGGTACGCCTTCAGGATCAGGTCACCCAGGGTGGAATCCCGCGCGACAACGGCCTTGAGACGGTCGACCGGCACCCTGAGGACCTCGCCCGGCTCGCGCACCTGCGATGTGAAGAAGGCGGCCTGGCCAGTGATCAGACTCAGCTCCCCCAGAAACCGCTTGGGGCCGTGCACGCTGATGACACGTTCGTCGCCGCCGAACCCGTCGACATTGGCTACCTTGCCGGCGAGCACCACGAAGAAGTCGTAGTTCTCCTCACCCTCCCGGATGAGTACCTCGGCGGTCTGTGTGCGGTGGCGCTGGCCCTCGGCGGCGAGGGCCTGGATTTGGGCGTCCTCCAAGCGTGGGTAGGCCCCGTAGCGGTCCGGCGTCTCGAGGAGCACGTTCACATCCACCTCCTCAGCTGGAATTCGCTCTACCCGAAGCGTCGCCGGCTATCCCTCGTTCCCCCGGCTATGTCGGGCTCAGCCAGACCTGAAGCACTCAGCGGACGCCGACAGTCAGTCGGTCAGGACGGCTGACATGCGCAGCGTCTCCGAGGCGAAGGTCGGGGCGTAAAGACCGTCGTAGCCACGCGCAACCGCGTCGTCACAACCGCATCCCACGCTTCCTCTGCTGCCTGGGCTGCCCCCATGCCTTCTGTGCTGGTTGGCGTGAACGTGGCCAACGCGGGTAGCGGCACCGGCGTGGAGCGCAGAGCAGGGTGGTGATTCGGGTGGCGGTCAAGCTGAACGAACGCGGGTATCAGCACGCGCGGAAGATCGTCGAAGACAGGCAGTACGTGCTTGACGACCGTGACGAGTGGGCTGAGCGACACGACGTCGCCCAGGTCGACGCTTCCTCCATCGGCGACCTGGGCGACATGGCGCTGCTGCTGAGCGAGGCCCAACCTCCGCGTCAGAGGTCCGGGTGCATGATCACCTTGGTCCAGCCGCGCTCACGCTTGTCGAAGTGCTCGTAGCCCTCCGGCGCCCGGTGCAGTGGCAGCTCGTGCGACACGATGTACGATGGTCGCGCCTTATCCTCCACGATAAGGTTGAGCAGCGCCCGGTTGTAGTTCTTGACGTTGCATTGCCCGGTGGCCATCGTCTGGCCCTTGGTCCAGAACCTGCCGTAGTCGAAGGCCGCCTTCCCGTGCTTGTACAGCTGATCGGGGCTGCCGGGGTCCTCGGGTGTGAAGACGCCGACGACGCCGATCGTGCCGGCGACCTTGACGGTCTGCACGAGTGAGTTCACCGTCATCTCCGGGTGCTCCCGCCCGGACGCGTCGTGGGCCTGGTAGCCGACGCACTCGCAGCCCCGGTCCGCGCCGAGGCCGTTCGTCTCCTCCATCACCCGGTCCGCCACGGACTCCTTGGAGGCGTCGATCGGAATCGCACCGATCTTCGCGGCGAGTTCCAGGCGGTCCTGGTGGTAATCGACCACCATGATCTTGGCGGCGTTCTTGATCGTCGCCGAGAGCGCGGCCATCTGACCCACCGGCCCGGCGCCGTAGATCACCACCGAGTCGCCGGGCTGTACGCAGGCGAGCTGCGTCGCGTGCCAGCCGGTCGGGAAGATGTCCGACAGCATCACATAGTCGCGCTGCCGGTCCCGGTCGCGAGCGTTCTCCGGCAGCACGAGGCAGTTGAAGTCTCCGAAGGGCACCCGCAGCATCTCGGCCTGACCGCCGTGGTACGGGCCCATGCCGGCGAAGCCGTACGCGGCGCCGGCCATGTTCGGGTCCGGATTCGTCTGCAGGCAGAAGGCGGTGAGGCCGCGCTCGCAGTTCGCGCAGTAGCCGCAGGAGATGTTGAACGGCAGGCATACCATGTCGCCGGCGCGGACCTTGTCGACGCCCTTGCCTACCTCGACCACCTCGCCGAGGTTCTCGTGGCCGAGGATCCGGCCGGTCTCCATGTCTGTGCGGCCGTCGTACATGTGCAAGTCGGAGCCGCAGATGTTGGTGGTGGTGATCCGGACCAAGACATCCTGCGGGTGCTCGATGCGCGGATCCGGCACGTCCTTGACCGCGACGTTCCGCGGTCCCTCGTACACGACAGCCTTCATGACCGTGTAGTACCCGGCAAGTGGGCGTTGAACTGGCCGGCCGGGCGAACCGGGGGATGTCGTGCTCCGTGCTGCGCGCCATAGTGCCGGACAAGGAGTACCGCGACACGGTGGCGCAGCTGCCGAAGGAGCACTCCGCGATCCTGCCCGGCTGACCGCTCAACGCTCGCTCGGGGCACCGGCCGGCAGCAGGTGCCCGACCTTGGGAGCGGTCGCGGCGAGCGCGTACGCCCGGCGCTCGATGCACAGCTGGACGGCGATGATCAGGTGGCGGCGGTCGAAGATATCGGCGAGCGCCCCGCGGGCAGGGCGAGCAGCAGCACCGGCAGCGTGGTCGCGGTCTGGACCAACGCGACGAGGATGTCCGCGCCCGGGATGGACACCAGCAGCCACTGGGCGCCGACCGTCTGCATCCACGTGCCGCTGTTGCTGACCAGCATCGCGATCCACAGCGCGCGGAACGTCGGCACGCGCAGCGGCGCCCACGCCGACCTCGCCGGTCCGCTCACCTGATCCCAGCGTCGCGGTCACCTGAGCCACGTACCCGCTCGGTACGACTTGTCGCGCTCCTACCGCGATTTCCGCAGAAGTCCGGTCACTGCACGTGCAGGACGTGGTCGACGCGGGCCAGTCGCAGGGCGCGCACGACGCGCGGCACCGGGGACACTGCCTTGAGCGGGGTACAGCACCGCGCCGGTCAGGCTCAACGTCTCCAGGAAGTCGAGGGGAATCCCGGCCGGGCCGGTCGCTTCTTCCGCTCTTGGAGGTGGGCTTGCGGTTCACGGACGTCTCGAATCGACGCTCCCGGCGAGCACACCACCTCATCCAGTTTCGCCGCCAGGCCACCAGGCGGGCATTCGGCCGGGGCAGGTCCGAGTCGGACCGCGCCGCCGCCCCGGCGTCGGTCATCCGGCAGTACTGCGCCGCCTTGCGCAGCCCAGTGCATGCTTCGTCGGCCAGCGGGCGCCGCGTTCGGGTCACCGCAGCACGATGAGGAGTAACGGACATAGGCCGACGTGTTCCGGTCTGGGACGTTGGTGACTTTTGGCGTGGATCAGTGAGACTCGCGAATACGGATGATTACCAGCGGCGATGGAACCTGGTCACAGGCCGAGTCGGATTTCGCCCGGGACCCGGCGCGATTCCGGACCTCCGGTTCGGTATTGACACCTGCTCGGGGCCAGATTTAGCTGGCCATGCTCGTGTCATGGGGTCCCGGCGTCGTCGAGATCCCGAGATTGCGCGTACGCCGCGAAATGGAGGACACGCATGCGCGCTCGTCTACTGGGCTCGACACCGGGACGCGCCATCCGCACCGTTGCAGTCCGGGCGCTACCGGTCGTGCTCGTCGTCCTCGCCGTCCTCGTGGTGGCCGGCGGTCCCCAGGTCGCGTTCCGTATGGCCGTGGCCGGAACGCTCGCCGAGGCGAACGGTTCGTCCTCAGTCTCCAGCCCTCCCGTGGTGCTGCCGACGATCGACTGCGCGGCCCTCGCCGGGCAGGACCTGTCGGGGACGCCCGACGCTCCGGCGGTCATCGGGTCCGCGACCCTGACGACCGAGTTCGGCTGGGAGGCCTGCGAAGTCAAGGGAACCGTGGCGCCGCAGATCCAGTTCGAGGTTCTCCTCCCCACCACGACGTGGCGGCAGCGGTATCTGCAGATCGGGTGCGCGGCGCTCTGCGGCTTCGTCGACTTCTACGCCGACGCGACGGATGGGTGCGTGCCGCTGACCCGCGGCGACTTCGTCCTGGCCACCAACAACGGGGGGCACGTCGGCGTCTCCGGCTTCGACGCAACGTTCGGTGCCGACCCGCAGCTCCGGGTCGACTTCGGCTACCGGTCCGACCACGTCGTCGCGCTCGTCGCCAAGCGGCTCATCGCGCTCTACTACGGACGAGGCCCGCGCTACTCCTACTTCGACGGCTGCTCGCAGGGCGGCCACCAGGGATTGACCGAGGCGCAGCGGTACCCGCATGACTTCGACGGCATCATCGCCGGAGCCCCGGCGTCGTTGCTCACGTCGCTCCTCGTGTGGTCCGCGGGCTGGCACGCCACGGCGAACACCGACGCGCGGGGCCGACCTATCCTGACCGCCGCCAAGCTTCCCTCGCTGCACGCCGCCGTCCTGCGCGAGTGCGACGCGAAAGACGGCCTGGCCGACGGCCAGATCGACGACCCGCGTGCCTGCGCGTTCGATCCGCGGAGCCTGCGCTGCACGACGGGAACCGACAACGCGAACTGCCTCACCGACGGGCAGATCGAGGCCGTACGCAAGCTGTACGACGGGCCACGCGACGAGCGGGGTCGGCTGATGTACCCGGGGGGCGAGCCCGTGGGTTCGGAAGCGAACTGGGCGCGCTGGGTCACCCCGACCGCCAACGGCGACCCGGCCGTGGCCGAGGCCAACGCGACGAGCGCGCTGAAGTACCTCGCCTACCCGTCCGCCCGGCCGTCGATGACACTGCGCGACCTGCACTACGACTCGGCGACGTTCCGCGAGATCGCCCAGCAGGCCGCCATCTTTGACGCGACCGACCCCGACCTGACGGCCTTCCGCGCCGCGGGTGGGAAGCTCCTCCTCTGGCACGGCTGGGCAGACCAGGCGATCTCGCCCTACGGCACCATCGCCTACTACCACGCCCTCACCGAGCGCATGGGCGGGACGGCGGCCACGCAGCGGTTCGCCCGCCTGTTCATGCTGCCTGGCGTCGCCCACTGCGGTGCCGGTCAGGGACCGGACGCGATCGACGCGCTCACCCCCACCCTCAACTGGGTCGAGAACGGCGTCGAACCCGACCGGCTCGTCGCCACGAAGTACCAGGACGACGGCACCGTCGTGCGGACCCGGCCGGTCTACCCCTATCCGACCGTCGCCCGCTACGACGGGAGCGGCAGCATCGACGACGCGGCGAACTTCGTACCGGCACCGCCGCCCACGCGCTACAAGGACGACATCGCCTGGCTCGGGTCGTTCCGCTCCGGCTACCAGCAGACCTGCGTCTGGAAAGACGGCCACTGGGTGTGCACCCCGGCGCGAAAGCCGAGCTAGCTTCGGAGGCGTGGCGTCATACTCCCGACCGCTCACGTTGAGGAAATCGAGCCCGGATTGATAGGTCGCTGCGACCTGACCGGTCAGCGTCTGTGCGCCGTCCGACGCCAGGAAGGCCAGTTATCACCGGGGGTTCGGGTGCCATCGGATCCGCCATCGTGGCGGCCCTTCAGGAGTTGGGGCATCGTACGCCTTTTGAAACACGCCTCAGCGCATGTGGATTCCGCCATCGACCACGCCGTCCGACGCGACGACGTGTGCCAGCGCAGTGGCACCGGCAAGGGACAGTGGTGCTACTTCTTCCCCCAAGGGCCGAGAACGGCTCCTTCTCAGGTCGCCGAACTTGAGGCCTGTTGTCGTGCACGCACGATCACCAGCAGCCACCTCCGCATGCTGCTGAGACCCGAGCCCCGGAACCGATACGGCTGAACGCTTGCGACCGCTTCAGGTAAGGGTTTGGGCGGTCAAATACCACTGCCACCGGGCAGTCCCGCGACAAGGACGTTGAGGGCGTAGTCGATGGCTGCGCTCTTCTCGTCGGAAGTCGACTGGGGTAGCAGGTCGAGAAGCATGGTCGACAGGCCATGCACAGTGGCCCAACATGCCATCACCGCCCCGCTCTTGTCCGCCGGATGCAGATACCCCACATCGATGAGCCGGTCGAGCGCACGCAGCAGGAGGGCTTTCGGTTTGGGTCGATCGTCATCGACCGCCAAGTACGTATCATCGGGTGCTCCGGGAACCTGTATTCCGGTCGGGTCACCGCCCATCGCTGTGCGGAACAGTCCCGGCTCGGCCAAGGCGTAGTGAACATAGGCTCGGCCGACTTCGGCCAGGTACGCCTTCGCCGCCTCCTGCGGGTCATCCGGTGCAGTCGCCGCCGCGGCGTCGAGGTGGGCGTTCATTGCCACGGCCATGTCGCCGCGTGCTCTCTGTGCAACCGACTGCTTCAGGGCAGTCAAGGTCGGGAAGTGGCCGTACGCGGAGTTGGGCGCGACACCGACGACCCTCGCGACCTCTCGCAGGACTACCGCTTGCGGGCCGCCGTCGCGGGCCAGGTCGATTCCGGCGGTGATCAGGGCAGCGCGCAGGTCGCCATGGTGATAGGTGGCTCGCGTGCGGAGGATGCGCTTCTCGACCATCGTCAAATTTTGTCACGAGGGCCGACGCACATGAGGACGCAACTGCATGCCGCAGGTCGGACGGCGGTGGGCGTGCGGGATGTCTTGGAGAGCTTGACGGTGTGAGATGCAACCCGCAAAACTCACGCCGTCCAGATTCTATATACCGACTTATCGCTTATATCGGCTGTAATCAGACATTGCGCGGCGCCCCAGTTGATTGACGGAGCGAACACCCATTGCAATACTCACAGCGTCCAGATGCTGCTCGGCCGCTCCGCGAGCCGTAGTGCGCGCTGCCCTGCCGCAGCCTGATTCCTCACAGACTCGAAAGTTGGTTTCCCGGCATGGTCTCCTCAACTGCACGACCGCCGGCGGCCCGGCAACGACGCGGTGCCCGTGTGAGCTGGACCGTCGTGACGCTCATTTCCCTGGCGATCGCGGGGTTCTTCGTTGGCCAGTACGCCACCGGAAGCCTCGAGACCCTGGAAGCCAAAGGGACCGGCCTCGCGCCCACCTATGCGAACCGGCCGGGGTTCGTCCAAGTGGCGTTCTACGTCCACATCGTCTCAGCGGGCCTGGCCCTCGCCGTGGGACCGTTCCAGTTCGCCAAAGCCATCCGCCGCCGCTACCTCAACCTGCATCGCTGGATCGGACGTACCTACCTGATCTCCATCGCGTTCGCGTCTGCATCCGGATTGGTGATGGCCGCCTACAGTTCAGCGGCACTCGTCGGCTTCTTCGGATTCGGCTCTCTCGCGGTGCTCTGGGCGTGGACCTCCTACCGCGGATACCGCGCCGTTCGCGCCCGTGACCTCGCCAGTCATCAGGCATGGATGATCCGAAGCTTCGCGCTGACCTTCGCCGCACCCACCCTCAGGCTGTGGCTCGGCGTGCTGATCGGCGTCCAGCTCCTGGCCGGTCGCTGCGCCACCGCCGACGTGGATCAGATGTTCGCCGACGCCTACGCTGCTGTCCCGTTCCTGTGCTGGCTGCCCAACATCGTCGTGGCCGAACTCATGATTCGCCGACGGAACCTTCCCGGCCTGCGTTTCTCACCTTCGACCACCTCCCGCCCCCAGATCGCGGAGGCCACAGTCGACGCGTAACACCGCCACAACCGACAGCCCATACCGAGTTCACCGCCGACGACACCGAACTCCAACGCCTCTGCCGCCCACTCGCCCCGAGGCGCGGGCACAAACTGGCGCTGACGGTCGCGGCCTGCGCAGTCGGCCCGGCGGTCTCCGGTAGCGCGGACAGCGACCAGCTGACCTTCCGGGCGTGCCCGATCAGCGAGCACCCCGACGCCCTCGCCGGGGAGCCGAGCGACGGGCAGATCGTGGCTGCGGCGGCCCGCGCCCTACCGCGGTGGCTGGTCGTGCGCTCAGTCTGCGACTGGGGCACGGACGGGACCGGCCGTCGCCGCGCGCATGCCGCCGCCAACGTTGCCGGCTTCCTGGTCCACGTGATGCGAAGCGGCGGGCTCGACGGCTGACAAGGCCCGCTCCGCGAGGACCCGCATCGGTAGATGCTGAACGATCGTCTCGATCAAGACCACGACCATTCCGCCCTACAAAGCTTACAGTCGGGCTTGCCGCACCCGCGTGCGGACCGCAGTTCGTCGCGTTCCTCAATCAGTGCGGTATAGCGCAGGTGCCGCGAATGTTGGATGCGTATCCGCAGCGCCCAGCGGGACATCGGTCCCAAGGCCAGCATCGCGATGGCGAGTATGGCGCCGAGCGTGAAGACGAGTGGGGCTGAGAGTGCTGGGTCCGCGACGAAACCGCAGCCCAGCACTGATATCGCGACGACATCCACGATCAGGACTGCGTTCGCCCGCGCGATCTCGCTACCGGTCGGCCCTTCGTAGCTGCCGTTCGGCAGTTCGCGACGCCTCCGTTCGACCTCGTCAAGCAGCGTCCGGGCGCCCGGCCAGTCGTTCTCCTTCTCGTGCGCTCGGACCTTCGCCTCGTGTGCCCGGTGCCTCCGCTCGCGCTGCTCGGCCGCCTGCCGGGCCTTCTTCTCAGCTTCCCGCGCCGCCGCAGCGACAGTCTCGACCCGCTGGTCCTGGCATTGGATGCATTCGTCGATCATCACGCGAAAGCCGGGCGGCCGGTCGTAGCTCTGATGCGCCACACAAAAGACGTGTTCGCAGCTGGAGCAATGACCCGCGGCAGGCTCCGCGCACGGCCTGTGCCCGCCGCTGCTTGTGGCGACCTCGATGTCGCATCGCTTGCCCGAGGTCAGCCATCGCTGCCGAGAGACAGCGATGTTGGTCGCGCGCTCCCGCTCCGCCCGCTCCCGCTCCTGCGCCGCGATATGCGACTGAATCTCGATCGAGCGCATGAGCTCGTAGTCGATGTTAGGGCGCCATAGGGGCCCGCTGTCGGGGCTGCCGCCCAGTCCGGACATATGGCGAAGCTATCGCTGAACTTTGCTATGCCGCCAGCATCGCCCGACTCCGATACGTCGCCGAACGGACGACGCGGCCGAGCCGAACGTCAGGCAGATTCCGACGCCGTCCCCCGACGATCGACTCCCCGACCGGCCACCGCGGAGGGCCAATCGGGCGAGGAACCCCTGCCGCGGCTCCGGGCGCACGTGGCCTGGGCCACAGTCCCGGCCGGCCAGCTCACCCAGAGTGCCGAAGCTCCCGGCCCATTCCATGAACCCGAGGAATCGCTGACGGGTGTCCGGTGCGCGGTATACGACGCCCTGGGGGATTCCGGTCTGCAGGATCGTTCCCCGCGGGATCACGCCGGGCTTCGCCGTCAGGTGCGTGGGCACGCCGTCGCTGTCCCAGGTCCGGTCCCCGGCAGCGAGGACCTTCTGCATCATCGTGCGGACGTCCCACATCAGGTTGGACGGGTGGCTCGCTGGCGCAGGTCGCCGTTGACGAACAGGTCGAGCTGCAGATTCTTGTAGTACGACTCCCAGTCGGCGGGGATGACGAACAGGTCACCGGTGCTGAGGAAGCCGGGCTGGCTCTTCGCGTTGGTGAACCCGGCGCCGCTGGTGAGGTTGTCCACCTCGATCTGGTTCACCAGCAGCTCGCGGTCGGTCCAGTCGTTCGACAGGACCAGACCCAGATGCTTCGGGATGCCTGTGTCCGTGGTGATGTCGTTCAGGGCGACGATGCCGAGCTCCACCTCGTAGTCGAGGAGGCCGTGGGTTCCGGCGAGCACGGGCTCATTGGAGTCGGTGGGTGCTGCGATCTTGGGGAACACGAACGGTTCCTCGATGGTCGCTTCGGCCTGGTGCTCGATGTAGTTGGTGCCGATACCGACGTGGTGGGGGTGCGTGTCCAGTGAGGTGAGTGTGTCTACGCGAGGGTGAACGGTTTCCAGATGCACTACCTCCACGGGGGCAGCGGCTCGCCCGTCGTGCTTCTGCACGGCTTCCCGCAGACGTCCGCCGAGTGGGAGCCGCAACTCGAGGCACTCGCCAAGAATCACACCGTGATCGCGGTCGACCTGCGTGGAACCGGTGACTCCTCCGTCCCAGGGACCGGCTACGGCACGGCGCAGCTGGCCGACGACGTGCACAAGCTGCTCGCCCAGCTCAATCTCAACAAGGGCATCCAGATCGTGGCCCACGACATCGGCGCATGGATCGCCTACCCCTACGCCGCGATGTGGCCCACCGAGGTCAGCAGGATGGTGGTGATGGAGGGCCCCATCCCCGACCGGTCCCTCTACACGTTCCCGGCCTTCTCCCCGGAGGGCGAGCTGTCGACCTGGCACCTTGGGTTCTTCCAGAAGGACTTCGCCCAGGATCTGGTCCGTGGCCACGAGCGTGCCTTGGTCAAGGGGTTCATCGAGCAGTACCTGGCAGTGGACACTGCATTTGACGCCCGCGACTACGAGTTCTACGCCCGATACCTCCGCGAGCCCGGCCGGTTCAAGGCGTGGATGGACATGTACCAAGCGCTTCACACCGACATCGCCCAGAACGAGAAGTTCCGTGAGGCGGGGCTGCTGAAGATGCCGGTCCTGGCCGTCGGTGGCGAAGAAGCGCTGAGCAGCGCCGTCGGTACTCAGTGGAAGGGCTACGCCTCGAACGTCGAGACTCAGGTAATGGCCGACACCGGCCACTGGCTCACCGAAGAGCGACCGCGGGAGCTCACCGCGCTGCTGCTCGAGTTCCTGCGCTGACGGCTGAATACGCTGAGGTCTTATCTTGAGCTACGAGACGCAGCGCAAGACGTGGACGACGATCGATGTTGGCGTCACTGTACTGGCGTTCGCGGCCTCCGCGGAGCGGATCGTGACCGTCGCGCGCGGCGCTGACGACCGGACCTTGCAGGTCGGACGGTTCCAGGTCGGCCAGCCCGCCGAAACGCAGTTTGCGGCCGTGCGCCCCGGCCTGTCCTGGCTGGCCATCAATAGCTACCATGTCCGCGGCTTCTCGATCGGGGAGTTCATCGACACCGGCATGTGGCAACTGGATGCCTGCCGAGACGCGGCCACCTGGATCCCGCTGGGCGGCAAGCGATTCATGCGCTACGGCGGCCAGGTTTGCGGCGGCGACGTTCCTCAACCACCCAACCGATCCTGGCGATCGTTCGGCTTTAAGGTGTTTGATCAGGGATGTTGAGCTCTTCCGCACCGCGCCCGAATGCTGTCCTGCCCCGCGGCGATCACGTTGTCCGTCCACCCGCTCCATGAACCATCTCGCCGACCTGATCCGCCAGCAGCGCAAACCAGCGGTCCATCGAGGTGGCGGCGCCTGAACGCCGGGTAGGCCGGCGCTGCTCGCGCTGGCGACCTGAGCAATGGCGACATCTGGACCCGTCTCGGCGCCGGATTTGCGGTTCCCTCGTAACGTGGAGGCCAGAACCTGAGGGATAGAGGTTCATGGCTGAGCCGAGACCGTCGGTTCGATCCGGAGTTCCGGGAAGGTGCGGTCCGGATCGTGCGTGAGACCGGCAAGTCGATCGCGCAGGTCGCGCGTGACCTGGGGATCAACGACGGCACCCGGCCCGGACCACCCGGATCACTGACGGGAGCGGACACCCTGCATTCCGACGACCGCATTGGGGCCCTGGCCGTTTACCTCGGACAGAGCACACACGGCTCGAATCTGAATTCGGCTATCCTCAGCGAGGCGGCGACCATTGCATCCGTCACCCTCGCCCGGGCATTGCCCGATGATCAGGACGCGGCTGCGGTCCTTGCCGAGTTTCATCGGGAGCGATTCGAACTCCTTCGGGACACCGATCATCGAGCTGCGAGAGCGGAGCTCAAAGCCGCGAAGTGGTGGTACCGCCGGACGGCGGGGGACCTAGCCGGGGAAGCGGCGATGCCGCCGGCGATCGCGGCTGAACCGGACGGGGAAGACCCAGACGCATGTATTGCCGAGGCGCTTCGAGGCGCGGACCGGGCTCGTCGAGACGTGAGCGTCGCGTTGCCCGAGTTGGACGCCGCGATCGACCACGCCAGGAGAGCGTTTGCCGGCGTCTGTCCCGATGATCCTCGGTACAGCCACGCCGCGTCGGTGCTGTGCATACTGCATCGGCTCCGTTTCGAGGCTCGGTCGGTCGAAGTCGATCTGGATGATCTGCAGCACGCCGTCGACTTCGGCTTGATCGCGGTCAGGTTCGCAGCGCCGTCCGAGCCGGACCGCGCGAAGTACATGGCGGCCCTGAGCGACGCGTTCCTCGCCCGGTACGAGTCCAGCGGCACGGAGGAGGATCTGCTGCGTTGTGTAGGCGTGCTGGTGAGGGCTGTACAGGCGCAGGGTGACGCGCCGACGGTGGAGGTCCTGCACAGTTTCGCGTTGGGCATGGGTGCGCGCTACGCCCGGACCAACGATCCGTCCGACCTGGACGCGGCCATCACTGCTGCGGAGGGTGCCCTGGCGCTGCTCGACGGTGCGGAGGAGCGGCCGGCGCTGCTGCTGACCCTGGGTGGCAGGCTATACGCCCGCTTCCACCGCGATCGGCGTGACGGTGATCTCGACGGCGCCGTGCATGCGGCGCGTGAGGCGATGCGGACGGCGCCGCCGGCCAGCTCGATCAGGGCGATGGCAGCGGCGAATCTCGGCCTGGCGGTCGCGGTGCTGTCCGTCGAGCGCCACGATGAGACGCGGCTCGACGAGGGGGTCGAGGCGGTTCGGACCGCCCTGGAGACGCTTCCGGAGGAGGCTGCCCTCGCGGTGCGGCTGCAGTTCGCGCTCAGCGCTCTCCTGCTGCAGCGGTACGGCCTGCTGCGCACGTCGGAAGACCTGTTCGAGGCTGTGGCACTGGCCCGCCGGGCGGTTGGTGTCGACGCCACGCGCGGGCCGCGGCGGGCGAAAGACTCGGTGCTCCTGGCTGAGGCCGAGCTGATGCTGTTCCAGCACACCGACAACCAGGCGGACCTGGACCGCGCGATCGCGGCTCAGCGCAGAGCCCGGCGGCTGCTGCCGGGCGACCATCCGGATCGGGTCGCCGCCGACGGCGCACTCAGCCGGCTGTTGTGGCTGCAGTACACGACGACCGCACAGCGCACACCGAACCGGATCCCGGCGTCCGTCCTGCGAGATCTGGACGAAGCGGTCACCCTCGGGCGAGCCGCGGCTGGCGCGGCGACCGGCGACCCGGGCGAACGGGTCCTGCGGTGGACAAGTCTCAGCCGCGCGCTCATGGTGCGCTACGAGCAGGCGCACCTCGAGGCCGACATCGTCGAGGCGACGGCGGCGGCCACGCAGGCGCTCGAGCTCAGCGATCCGGGCGATGCATGGGCTGCTGCGGCAACAAACCTCGGTCTCATCTGGTACATCCGTCACCTGGTCGGCGGCGCTCACGAGTCGATGGACACGGCGCTCGAGTGGTACAGGAAGGCATTCGAGGTCGTACCCGCGTTGCCGATCAACCTCGTCACCGAGGCACTGGTCTACGGCGGGCTCGCGTCCGCGGCCGGACGATGGCGCGAGGCAATCCGAGCCTGGGAACAGCTCATCGGCGTGTTGCCGAAGCTCATCAGGCCCCGCCTGACCCGCGGCGATCGCCAGCGTGGACTGGTCGACCTCGTCACCGTCGGCCAGTATGCCGCGGACGCCGCGCTCCGGCTGGGCGACGTCAGCAGGGCGTGGGTGCTCCTCGAACAGGCGCGTGGCGTGCTCATGGCACAGGAGATGACGGCCACGGTCGAGATGGACGACCTCAAGCGTGCCGATCAGGAACTCGCCGAGCGGTTCGACCGGTGCACGCGCGTGCTGGCCGGGACCGCGGTCAGTTCGCTCGAAGGCGTGTCGATGCATGATGACGCCGCCCGCGCCTTGGCCTCACAGGAATGGGACCGGACCGTTGCCGAGATACGGACGCGACCTGGATTCGAACGCTTCGGCATGCCGTTGTCGGACGTGGAAATCGCCGCGGGCGTGGGCGGCGAATGCGTTGTGGCGCTCATCGTCACGCCCGACTCCGGCCACGCGCTCATCGCAAACGCTGGTCGGTTCGACGTGCTGGTGCTGCCCGGCTTGACCGCTGCGGACGCGGCCACGGCTTTGAACGTCCTGCTGACCTCGGTCCACACCTCCGACTGGCGTCGGGCGGCCGAGGTGCAGGTGCCGGCACACTGGCCGGCGGTGGCGGCGATGCCCGCGGCCCCGACCCCCGGCGTCGCGACCGGCGGCCTCAGCGCGTCCGCCGGTACCCGATTTCGGGCGGCGCTGACGTGGATGTGGCACGCCGTCGCCGAGCCGGTCCTGCGTCACCTTGGTCACCTCGCCGGCCCGGCGGCCGCCTGGCCCCGGGTGACCTGGATGCCGACGGCGCCCCTGACGGCCTTTCCGGTCCACGCCGCGGCCGACTACGGCCAGCTGGTGCCGGAGGCCGGGGCGAGCGTTCTGGACCGGGTGATCTCCTCGTACGCGACGACGGTGCGGGCCCTGCGCCATGCCCGTCGACCTCCGACCGCCACCGGCGGTGGATCGGCGCTCGTCGTGGGCATCTCCGACACCCCCGACCGTCCCCTGCCCAGTGCCGGACGCGAGGCGCTGTCCGTCGCCGCCAAGGTCGGCACCGAGGCGCTGCTCGACCGGGATGCCACCGTCGACGCGGTGACCCGGCGGCTACCCGACGCGCGCTGGCTGCACCTGGCCTGCCACGGGTACGCCGACAGCGCCGACCCGTCGCAGAGCCGCGTCGTGCTGGCGGACGGCTCGCTGCGCGTATGGGACCTGGCCCGGCTCGGCTCCGACGAGGCCGAGGTCGCGTACCTCTCGGCCTGCCTGACCGGCTTCGGCGGGATCTCCTACGCCAACGAGTCACTGCACGTCGCCTCGGCCCTGCAACTCGCCGGATTCCGCCACGTGGTCGGCACACTCTGGCCGATCGTGGACGCGCCGGCCCGGCACATGGCGAACCTGTTCTACGACCAGATCCTCGTGCACGGGGACCCGGCCGAAGCGCTGCACCACGCGCAGCGCGAGCTGCGCTCGCGCTACGGACCCGCGGTGGCCGGCGCGTATGTCCACTATGGACCGGCATACCCGACCCGAAGGGATGTCATCGCATGACAGGCGACGACAGCGTCAGTGCATTGCGTCGGCAGCTCTCCGACCTGACCAATAGGCGGTTGCGCCCCGTGTGGGGTTCCAAAACCCCGTCGCCATGGCTGGCCTGCAATGATGTGGTGCCTGGCCATACCCTCGGGCATCATCGTGATCTATGGCGTTGCGGTTGCTGTACCTCCTGTGCCGCCTGTACCGTGCCGAAATTCGTCGCACAGGGCCTGAACCGCTGTTTCGCGATAGCGGCGCAGGATGGGAGACATGTTGGTTCGGCTGCTGTACCTGAGTGCGGTGCGGGTGTTCGGACTGTGGGTGCCGATAACTACGTCCGGGCTGGTCAGGCGGCGTGGTGGTATTCGTGGATGACGCCGCCGAGGCGGTCGCTCCGGCGGATGTGTATGTGGGTGATGGTGGCCAGGTCGGTGATCGGTTCAGGCAGCGGTCGCAACGGTCCCACGAACCGTTCTCCCGAGCCAGGCGCAGCACCAACAGCCGGATCGACCGCACCGTGCGCGGACGGCCGACGTGCTTGGGCCGCGAAGCGCGGGCATGCTGGGCGGCGATCAGGTCGCGGTGCCAGCCAAGCACCGTATCCGGGCGCACCACGAGCCGGATCTGGCGTAGCACGGCGCGGGGCAGGCGATGCAGCAGCGCGGCCAGGAACGCCCGATCAGCCGGAGCGAACCGGACTCTCGCCCCGCCCAGTTGCCGCTCCAGGATCGTCACCTGGTGGCGGAGCGCCAGGATTTCTACGTCCTTGGCCCGGTCGTCCATCGGGAGCAGTCCCAGTAGCGCCAGCCCGTTGGTCACAGCGAGGTACGCCAGGGTCGGAAGCCACGCCGAGGTCTGCGGCACATCTTTGGGTAAGATTCGTGCCAGCGATACCCCTTGACGGTGCGACACCTACGGGCGGCGCGACCAGCGCAGACCGTGGCGGGCTACCTGTCGGCTGAAGGTCAAGGCCCGCCGGTTGAAGCCGAACACGGTCGCCCGGTACGCCGACACAGCCGCCACACCGTGTCGGCGACGTCGTCGGCGTCGACCGGCCCGCCGATGCGCCGGGCGCAGACCTCCACGACCGCGCCCGTGGTGAACACGCTTATCGGGATGCCGTTCGGGTCCAGCAGCGCGGCCACCACCAGCACCGGCGTGGCCAGGCCCCGGCTGTACCGGTCGGCCAGGTCGACCGACAACGCCCACACCGCCGCCACCGCCGTCGGGTGATCGTCGGGCAGCGCCTGCGGGGACAGGTCCGCCAGCCTCCGGCCGGCCAGCCGCTGGCGGTACCTGGCGCAGGTCAGCCCCTGATCCTTCATGTAGGCGGCGGCCTGGGCCAGCGCGAGCGGCAGCCGTCCGAGGTCGGCCGCCAGCAGGTCCGCCTCGGCCAGGCGGCCGCCGAGCTTGGCGTGCAGGTACGCCATGGCTTCGGTCTTGGTGAACACCCCGACGTCGATGTGGTGGCGCCCGTCCAGCAGGGCGGCGTCGCGGCGGCGGGTCGTCACCACCGTCGCCCCAGTGGGCGCCGGCGGCGGCCACAGGCCCTTCACGTCCTCGGGGTCGGTCACGTCGTCGAGGACGATCAGCCATCGCCGATCGGTGCCGGCCAGCCAGGCTAGGAACCGGGTCGCGCCCACCGCTGGGTCGGCGTCGTCCACCCCGGCGACGTGCGCGGCGGCCTGCGCATACGGGGTGATCACCGCGGTGCGGGAGGTCGCCGACACCCAGACCAGCAGGTCGACCCGCCGCTGCGCCCACCACCGGTGCGCCAGGCCGGCCGCCAGCTGCGTCTTACCGACCCCACCCAGCCCAGCCAGCACCTGGCATACCACCACCGCGCCCGCGCCGGCCGGCCCCAGCGCCGCGGCCAGGTCACGGTCCACCGGACGGTCCAGGCGCCGCACAGCCAGCGCCGGGACCGGCCCGCCCTGGTGCGGCCACGTCACCGGCTGGTGGCCGACGAACGTCACCGGGCCGTGAAACACCCCGCCGATGACCCCGACGGTGACGCCCGGGTGCGGCGCCGGGCTTGTCGTGCTGGTGCCGGCGGAGGGCGCGGCCACGCCCCCGCCGGCGGGACAGGGGGAGCGGTACCTGCCCGTACGTGATCGTGACCGGCCCGGACACCGTCCCGGCGGCCACTCCGGTGTTGGTGCCGATGTGGACGGTGCCGTCGCCGACCTGCACGCCGCTGCTGTGCTCGACCGTCACGGTGTACTTGCCGGCCTGCGCACCGGCCGGGTCGGCGAGCGCCAGAACCCGGCGGGCCGCGGCCAGGATCTGGTCGTCCCGGTCGGCACCGCAGGCACCGAGGTCCGCGCCGAGCCGGGCCTGCCACACCTGCGGGTCGTCGGTGGGCTCGGCGTCGAACTGGTGCACCGCGGTGCTGCCGTCGAGCCGCCGCCGCAGCGCGTCCCGCAGCCCGGCGTACGCGTCACCGATCGCCGAGCTGGCCACCTGCGACGTGCCGGACGCCGCGCCGGCCACGAACGCCGCGGGCCGCCGGTGAAGATCGTTCCCGTCAACCAGAAGTTGATCACTTCGCTGGCCTCGGATTGAGTGGCGGTGATCGTTCCGTCAACCGCCGCCCACCAGCGGCAACGAAGTCTGGACACGCTCATCGAAAAATCCGCCAGGCCAGCCGCGGCATGCCCGCCGTGATGATCCGCCAACTCCAAGTCTTCACCCAGATCATGCACAACACCACGACCCCGGCGCAGCGACAGGTACTGCTCGACCAGGCAGCGATGATCCAACGCGCCAACGTGGAGGCCAACCCCGAACCGGCCGACCGCGCAGACGTACAACGCCGCTACGACCAACTCCTCGCAGTACACGCCCACCTCACCGACGGCCGCGTGCGGCGGTGACCCCGCGCCGTCCTGTGAACCGCTCGTGGACCAAGAGTGGACCGGTCCTCGACATACTGGCGCTGCATTGAAGGTGATCGCGGTTCGTCGGAAAGGACGTTCGTGGGACACAGATTTCGACGGCTCCTGGCGTACATCGTGGCGTGGGTGGTGGCAGCGACCGCCGCTGTAGTGACTCCAACGGCCGCTCAGGCGGCCACCATGGATCCCGCATTCCCGGGAGACTGGATGAGATGGACGTTCGCCATACATGCGAACTCCGGGTTGTACATGGACGCGAAGAACGCCGGCGGTGCGGGAACCCCGGCCTGGCTGTGGAGACGCAACGGCGACGCCGCGCAGACGTGGGTCACCGAGTTTGCGGCCCAGGGTGGCTTCTACCTCCATCCCGGGTACAACCGGTGGCTCTGCCTCGGCCGCAACAGCACGCAACAGCAGGCTGCGGTGCTCGTACAGTCCTGCTCCGGCAGCGGCAACCAGCGCTGGTCCTTCGGCGGGGACAACACGTTCTACTCCATCTATGACATCCGAGCGGACTCCGGGCTGTGCATCGATGTGCAATGGGGCAATCTGTCGGCCCAGACGCCGCTGTGGCTGTGGCCGTGCAACGGTGGGGACGCACAGCGATGGATCGGCGCTCCACCACGGGTGAACAGCGCGAGTGAGCCCGTGTACTTCATCTCCGGGTACTCCTTCGGAGGTGGCACACCGGGGCACAACTGCTTCGACGACTGGGGACCGGCCGTCACCGCGATGCGATCGTGGGGGTGGACCGGCGCGGCACACCTGGTCGGCTTCTACCAAGGCGACTCCAACTGCAACACGCAACTCGGTAGCGCCACCCGAGAATATTCGATCCGGGACATCGCAGTACCGATCGCATGGCACATCTACAACAACTACACCCTGAAACGGATCCCTGTGGACATCATGGCGCACTCCATGGGGGGCCTGATCGCCCGCGCCATCCTCACCGGCGTGGCGCGGCGCGAGCGCCACCCGGGCGGCGCGTTGGTGTTCCCACCGTACCTGTACGTCGAGGATGTCGCGACGCTCGGCACGCCCCACGGCGGGCTCGCGGGGACGCAAGAATTCCTCGCCTGGCTGTTCGGATCGTCTTCACTCCAGACCGCCGAGATGAGGACCGGCTCCGGTTTCATGCAGTGGCTGTACGACAACCCGCAGTCCGCGCAGGGAACCGACTGGACGCTGATCTCGTCCGGTGCCGATGAGGTCGTCCCCACCGGAACGGAGATGTCCGCCGGGCACAAGGTGACGTACGTGCAGTTCATGCACAACCAACTCCCCTCGGCCACCTCGGGTTCCTATCGCCAGGGCTACTGGAACTACTACGACCCCGGGGTCTGGTACACGACCGACAACGGTGCCGCGCCTGTCCGGGCGGCCTGGAACGCGCTCTACTGGTGGAACGACTGGTGACGGAACCGCAACGAGGGACGCGGAGGTCCATCCTCGACGGCTCATCCGAGTAGGAGCCGCTCCAGTTCGCGAACCTTCTCCGGCTGGCCGAGGCGTGCGTAGATGTCACGCGCCTCGGCCAGCGCGGCACTCGCCGGCACCGCCCGGCCGAGCTCGCCGTAGGCGCGGCCCAGCGTCGCGAGCGCGGCCGCCTGGAACGACAGCCAGCCGCGGGTGCGCCACATCGCCACCGACTCCTCCATCCGGGCCACGGCCGCCTCCGGCCGGCCCCGGGCGAGGTCGATCTCACCGAGCACGGCGAGCGACTCCGCGACGTGGTGGCCCATGCCGTGCTCGCGGCCGATCCGCAGCGCGCCCTCCGCCTCCTCGGTGGCCCGCTCGTCGCCTCGGTGGGCATGCAACCGGGCGAGGGCCAGCATCGTGAGCGCCTCGGCGTAGCTGTCGTGATAACGGCGGGTTATCGCCAGCGACGCCACCAGGCTCGCCTCGCTGGCGTCCAGCTCGCCGAGCTCACGCTGGGCGATCCCCAGGAACTGCAGCACGGTCGCCTCGTACCGGGGGTTCCCGTGACGGCGGGCCGCCTCCAGGCCCGCGAACAGGCTGGTCGCGGCGCGGTCCCAGCGCTTCTGCTCGGCGAAGGCCACCGCCAGCGCGACGCAGGCGCGGGCGCGCCCGCCAAGGTGCCCGGACCCGTCGGCCAGCCGCAGCGCCCGCTCGGCGAGCTCCACCGCGTCGACGGCCCGACCCTGCGCGGTCAGCGCCCACGAGCACATCACCGCCGCGTCGGCCATCCCGCGGGTCTCCCCGAGCGCGGTGAACATCTCGAGCAGGCGGCAGGCGCGATCGTACGACCGGAGCATGGCCTCGCCGTCACTGTGCTGCCGGCTCCAGGTCTGCACATCGATGAGCCCGCGGAGCATGACCGCCTCGCCGAGCTGGTTCCCGGCACGTCGGCAGGCGGACATCACCATTTCGTTGGTGGCTTCCCATTCGCTGTACAGGCGCCGCAGGTCGAGGTACCGCTCCAGTGCTCCGGCCAAGCCGAACGCCAGGTCGTCGAGGCCCAGCTCGCACGCCTGCCGTACCGCCGACAGCAGGGTCAGCCGCTCGGCGTCGAACCAGGCCAACGGGTCGGTGCACGGGACGTCACCCGTTGCGGGCCGGTGCGGATGGGCGACGGCGCCGATCAGCGCGTAGCAGGGTCCCGGCACCCGCTCGGCCATCCGTTCGGCGACCGCGAGCCAGAAGCCGAGCCCGCGGCGTACGGCGGCGCAACGGTCCGCCGCACCGTCCTCGCGTTCGGACAGCTCCCGGGCGAACAAGCGGACCAGGTCGTGGAAGCGGTAGCGCGCCTGACCGGTGCCGTCGTCGCCCGTCACGGCGAGCAGTTGGGCGTCGACGAGGGACTCCACGGCGTGCGTCGCCGCCTCCGCCGGACCCTCGGCCACCGCGATCGCCAACGCCGTGCTGAAGTCGGGCACCTCGAAGAGGCTGAGCCGGCGGAACAGCCGCCGCGCCTCGTCGTCGAGGCCGTGCAGGCTGAGCGCGAGCGAGGCCCGCATCTCCAGGTCCCCGGTGGCCAGCCGGTCCAGCCGGTGTCGCTGGTCGCCGAGCATGTCGACGATGTGCCCCAGCCGCCAGTGGGGCCGCGCCGTCAGCCGTGCGCCGATCACCCGTACCGCCAGTGGCAGGCCGGCACAGAGCCGGACGATCTCCGCAGCGTCGTCCGGCCCGTGCCGGACCCGATCGTCGCCGACTACCCGGGCGAGGAGCTCGACTGCCTCCGGGGACGGCATCTCGTCGAGGTTCACCCAGCGGGCGCCCTCGACGCCGGTGAGCCGGCGCCGACTCGTGACCAGGACGGCGCAGGTCGCGGCGCCCGGCAGCAACGGCCGGATCTGCGCCTCCGACGCGGCGTCGTCGAGGACGACGAGCATTTTCCGGCCCGCCAGCCGGCTGCGGTACAGCGCGGCCCGCTCATCAGCGTCGACCGGCACCGACCTCCCGTCGACCCCGAGCGCCCGGACGAACCGGGCGAGCACCTCGGCGGAGTCCAGCGCCGAGGTCGTGCCGCGCAGGTTGACGTAAAGCTGACCGTCCGGGAAGGCGGCCGCGCAGCGGTGCGCGACGTGCACGGCGAGCGCCGTCTTGCCGATGCCGCCCATGCCGGCGACGCCGGCCACGGCCGGCGCCGAGCGATGCCCCCGGTCCGGGTCGCCGAGCAGCAGCCGCTCCAGCGCCCGCACCGCGTCGCGGCGGCCGGTGAAATCGGGGATGTCCGGCGGGAGCAGGTCGGGCACGGGCGCCGGCGGGATCGGGTCGGGACCGGCCACGTGCCCAGCCGCCGTAGCCGGGCCCGGGGCGACCGGCACGATGCGCTCCGGCGCCGCGAGCGCCGGATCGCCCGAGAGTACCCGGCCGTGCAGGACCTGCAGCGCCTCGCCCGGCTCGACACCGACCTCGTCCACCAGGCGCCGCCGGAGGAGCTGGTAGGTGTCCAGCGCGTCGGCCTGACGCCCGTCCCGGTAGAGCGCCAGCAGCAGTTGGCCCCAGAGCCGTTCCTGCAACGGGTGCCGCTCGACCCAGATCCGCAGGTCCGCGATGATCTCACGGTGGCCGCCGGCCGCCAGTCGGAGGTCGACGAGGTCCTCGAACGCGGCCAGCCGCTGTTCCTCGAGCCGCCGCACGGCCTGCGGCAGCCGGGTGCCCACGAGCGCTACCCCTTCGAACGCCGAGCCACGCCACAGCGCCAACGCCCGGCCCAGCCGCCGGTCGGCATCGGCGAGATCACCGGCTCGCCGCGCCGTGCGACCGTCCCCGATCAGCCGCTCGAAGGCGTACATGTCGACGTCGTCGCGCGCCACGTGGAACATGTATCCGCCGGGATCGGTGCGGATCGGGCTCGCGCCGGGGTCGGCGGGAGAGAGCAGGCGACGCAGCGACCATACGTACGTCTTGAGGTTGCCGCGGGCGGACCTGGGCGCGTCCGCGTCCCACAGCTCGTCGACGAGGGTGTCCGCGGACACCGCCGCGTTGGCGTGGATGAGCAGCAGCGCGAGCAGGGCACGTAGCTTCGGACGCTCGACAGCACCCGCCCCGCCGCGCAGGTCGTCCAGTTCCAACGGTCCGAGCACGCGAAACCGCACAGCTCCCCCCGTAAGCCACCTGGACGCCGACAGGATCATCCCGGCCGCGCATCGTTCGGTGGCACCAACGGCCAGTGAACAACGGCGGTACAACAAGCGCCTGTCGGTGGGCTGGCCGCCCGACAGGGTCCGTCGGACCGGGCCGTTATGGCGAGCTCGTGGAAGGGTCGTAGGGCCGGAGGCCCTACCCGCCGGAGGCGCTGTTAGGACCGACCCTTGCGCCGGTCGAACCAAGCGAAGACGGCGTGCCACGCCCGGATCATCCACGTGGGGTCGCCGCCCCCCTGAATGGAGTGCGTGCCAAGGAAGTCCGCGTTCGGATCCCTGCGGCCTTCGTACTCGTACTGTGCGTTGCTCTGACCCGGCAGACGCTTCTCCGGTGCGGCCATCTCATCATCGTGGATGCGCAACGTCCTGGGGGTCAAGTCCGTCGCGCCCCAGCGCAGCCATCCGTACAGCCCAGCGCTTCAGGGCGAGCAGCCTGACCGCCGGAGGCCCTACCCGCTGGAGACATCCGGGCGGCCGTGCCGTTGTCGCTGGCGCCGCCGGAGCGCTCACCGCTGTGTCCACCCGCGCGTCTGGGTGACGCTCGGTGTAGCGCTGACAGCTGGATTTCGTAGACGTAGAGTCACCGGTTTCGCAGACCGCCCCCGGCTCCTCGTGATGAGGATGTCCCGGGTTTCGGCGTGTCCAGCCGGGCCAGCGCGCAGCCGGGGTCGCCGCGCCGTGAGTGAAGCGGCAAGGACGCGGCGTGCCCCGGGCGGCGCGCAGCGGCCCGCTTGCGGGCCGCCTTGAAGACGTGTGGAAAGTCCTCACCGCGACGGGGCGGATACATTGTCTAGCCGGACGTGTCACCCACGTCCCGAGACTGATCTGTCACCCATGTCCTGAGACCCGACAGGTGTACCTGGGCCAGACCGGACTGCCAGCGGACACGGCATGCTGGCTCTGTCGACGATCTTGTGACTGTGGCTATCGGCTTACCAGTACGCGTTTGCGTAGCAGGTCGAAGTTGGCGCGGCCGAACATGGCGCGTTTGAGGGCTTTGAGTTTGCAGACGGTGCCTTCGACTGCGCCGGAGTTCCAGGGCAGGGTGAGCCCGTTGGTCACCGCGGCCAGGTCGCGGCGTAGGCCGGTGGCGAAGACGTGAAGTTCGGGCAGGTCGGCGGCGTCCACGGCGTCGAGCCACGCGGTCAGGCGGCCGCCGTCGCGGTTGCAGAGGATCTTCGCGAAGTCCGTGACCAGTTCTGCGAGTGCGTGCAGTTCGGGACAGCGGGCGAGGATCGCCTTGAGCCGGATCTTCTTGCCCTCGCTGACCTGGTCGGGGTGGCGGGTCATCCAGCTGGTCACCTGTCTTGGCTTGGGCGGGGTCGTGGTGTGGCACGCTGGGCTGCCGGACTCGCGGATGGGTTCCAGGTAGCGGCGCACTGTGCGGGACGTGCCCTGGTAGCCCTGCGCACGGATTTCCTCGGTCAGCCTGACGGCGTCGGTGCAGCCGGCATTCCAGCGGGCGTCGAGGTAGTCCTTGAACGGGTCGACTTTGCTGGCGCGGGACTTGCTGACGAGCAGGTCATTGACGCTGGCCGCGTCGGCGTAGCGGGCCACGGTGTCCGGATGTAGTCCCAGTTTCACGGCGATGACCTTGCGTTGCATGCCCACGTCCAGCAGCTCGCGTACGACGGCGTAGCGTTCCCGCAGTCGGATCGTTGCCGTGGTGTCCGGCCGTTGGCTGGACGGTGTGGTCGCGGCTGGCGGCATGTGCGGGTCGGCCGTCGGGGCGTCGGCGGGTTCGGGCAGGCAGGCTCGGTGTTGCACGACGGTGCGCTGGACGGCTTCGCAGAGGTTGTGCCACAGGTGCCAGCGGTCAGCGACCTGGTCTGCGTCCGGAGCGCCGGTTCGGGCTCCTTCGGCGTAGGCGCCGGCGCGCGGTCGCGGCAGACGATCTCGACGCCGGGGTGAGCGCGCAGCCAGTCGGCGAGGGTGGCGGCTTCTCGATCGGGCAGGACGTCGACCGGGCGGTGGGTGAGCATGTCCAGTAGGACGGTCCCGTAGATCCTGCCCTTGCGCAGGGCGAAGTCATCCACACCGAGGACCGTGATCTCCCCGACGTCGGGGTCTGGCAGGCCACGCAACAGGGCAAGCAGCGTGTCCCGGCCGGCCCGCAGGCCCAGCGCCGTGGCCAGTCGAGCGCCGGGGCGACCGGCCAGAGCGACAGCGATCGCAACCAGCGCCGCGCGCAACGGCGGGCTGTGTCGGGCATGCGGCGTGGTCAGACCCTCGAACTGCTCGGCGAATGTGACCCGCCGGCACTGGGGCGCCCGGCACGCGAACCGTCGCACTTCAAGCCGGATCACGGCGGGTCGCCCGCTCAACGCAAGGTCGGCGAGACGTCGTTGGTAGCGGCCGTGCACCCGCGCTGAAGGGGTGCCGCAGTCCGGGCACGACGCCGTTGCGGCCACTGCCCGGGCCTCGAACACCAAGCCCTCATCGGTCCGCTGAACGCCCTCGACCACAACACCACCGAGGTGCGGCAGCAGCACATCGAGACCAGCAAGATCGCACCGCGATCATCTACCACAGTCCATATCGGACGACCGGGCAACACGCAGACACTGACAATCACAAGATCGTCGACAGAGCCAGAAACCGTGTCCGCGGACCCGGCGGCCTACTGTCCGCCCGCCCGGGGCACCAGATGACCGTTGACACCGGACCATGCCAGACCAGGCATGCCAGACCAGGCATGCCAGACCCGGCACCTCGGTTGGGCGGCTGGCTCGTACATCGACACTGCCGTTTGGGAGGTATCCAGATCTATAAATCTGGGGTAGTGCGGATGGAGCCCCGACGTATACACTAATCACTATTTGTGGGTGTCACCTGCACAGGTCGTAACAGCTGCTCGTGTCATGGGAAGCGCTCCAAGGGTTTGACCAGGCTGGCTGAGTTCGTTGACGCCCCTCCGAACGGACACAACAGGCCATGCCTGCGGCAACGGTCAACCTGTGCGTGTGGATGAGAGTGTTAATCAAGAGAAGGTGAGAAGTGAGGTTGGCAATGCGGAATTCGCTGCGCCGTATCGCCGCGGGACTGCTGGCGAGCATCGCGGTCACAGGGGCCTTGGTCGTCTCGTCCGCCGCACCGGCAAGCGCCGACATCTACGGGGACTGGCATTATCTGCGAAATGAAGTGACAGGGTATTGCCTGGCAACTGACTGGAGCACCCAAGTCAACAGTTGGGGCGGCTGCAACGACGCCAACCAGCATTGGCGGCCAATTCAGATCTATCCGAATGATCCCTGGTACGGCACATATGTGCTGCAGAACAAGGTAACCGGACGCTGCCTGCAGCAGGTGGACTACGAGCACGTGGTCACTGCCCCCTGCAACGGTATGTCTGCCTCGTTCCGCTGGTACGGAACTCCAGGAGACCTCTATCTCGGTAATTGGAAGTTTAACCTCCAAAGCTCCAATACTGGGGGCTGGCTGTCAACGGATTTCAACGGAACCGTGTTGCTGTACAATGGAATGAATGCTGACAACCGCCAGTACTGGTACTGGTACTAGGGCGCTAGCTGGGTATTGACCCGGTATTGACTCCACGCGGGCATGACAGGTTCGGATTATCAAGACAGAAACGGGTCATGCTCGCGTGTGCGGAGAGCGTCATCGGCTATCTTCGATTTTGTGAATGAACAGCAGGGTTGCGGCAAGGTCATCGAGGGCGAGGTAGTCGACCCAGGCTTCATCAGCCCACCGAGACGCGTCCAACACCTCGCCGCCGACGATGGCCCCCGATTATGGCGGTCATCATCTGCGGCGTATTGGCGGTCTGCCTCGGCGTACCAGTCGCCTTCATCGCTGTGCCGATCATCCGTGACACGCTCGCGGCCAGCCGGGGCAGCGACTCACCGCAAGGAGCGTTGCTCTCCTACGTCCTGACGTTCGAGCCGCCGGCCGAATCCAAACGACTCGACGCCGAGCGGTACATCGTCGGCTCACACCGCAAGACCATGCTCAAACAACGCGCCGACTACGTCGGTGCGATCGAAGCCACTGTCGCGGCTGGAGCGGGAGGGCAAGGCGGAGAACGCCGCTTGGGAGCGGTCGGAGCGGGAGGCGGGGTATCCGGCGACGACGGTCACGGCGTGGCGCAAGGTGTTGCACCTGATCCTCGGCGACGCGGTCGAGGACGGCAACATGTCGGCGAACCCGGCGTCTCGCAGGCGTGGCCGAGGCCGCCGTCGCGACCGGGCGCAGCATCGGGCGCCGGAGAAGGCGGTGACGACCGCGCTCGGTGTGCTGCTTATCGCCGAACGGGTGGCACTGCTGTCCGGCCGTGACGACGAGTTCGTGGCGGTGGTCGGGATGGGCTTCACCGGTCTGCGCTGGGGTGAGACGGTCGGGCTGGAGACGCAGTACGTCCGGCCCGGCGCGGTCCGCGTTGAGTGGCAGCTCTACGAGCTCGACAACGGCACGCTCCTGCGGTGCCCGCCCAAGGACGACTCGTACCGCACGGTCGCGGCGCCGGCGTTCGTGACGGAGCTGCTGTCCGGTCACGTGACCCGGCAGCGCCGGTGCCCTGCCCGTGTCATGGCCTGCGCTACGTGTTCCGGGGTCACCGCCCGCCGCGTAAGGCGATGCGTCAGGACGGGCCGCGCTTGGCTGACGTGGCCCGCCGGGCGGGTGTGTCGACGGGGACGGCGTCGGCGGTGCTCAATGGCCGGGACAGCGTCGCGGCGGCGACCATCCTGCGGGTGCAGGAGGCAGTCGCTGATCTGGGCTATGTCAGCGGCGCGGTCGACGGCCCGACTGCGGCACACTGGCGCGGGGCGGCTTCGGCACGTGGCTGTTCCAACCGGCGGCGACCGGCGGATATCCGGCGAAGGCGCCACAGCCGCGACGGCCGGTGCCGCTGCTGGCCGATCCGTGGCCGGGGGTGCCGGTCCGGGGCCATAACGCGGCGGGCCGGGCCGAGTGCTGCTGGGCGCCGCTCGCGCCGGGGCTGACGCCGCATGGGCTGCGGCACACCTGCAAGACGATGATGGTGGAGCTGGGCACGCCCGCGACGCTCATGGACGCGCAGATGGGCCACGCGAACGGCTCGGTGCAGGCGCTGTACGAGCACGTGACCGCCGGGATGACCGCGCGGCTGGTCGACGGCCTGACCGGTGTGTTGGAGGACGCGCTGGCGGCTCGGCGGCGGCTGAGCCGTCACTCGCCGGTGCGGGTGCTCGACGGGCTGCTGACGGAGGTGCCGGGATGATCAGCTCGCGACCGGCAAGATCTTCTCCCGATGTTCTCCCGAGCGACGCTCAGACACGATTCGAGCCGGTCACCCTCGGCGGGCGAACCGGCTCTGACCTGCGGTTTTGCAAGTCGGGACGGCGGGATTTGAACCCACGACCCCTTGACCCCCAGTAGTCGGAGGCCCCAGCGACGTGCTCAGCAACGTTCTCCCAGGTCGCCACAAGCATAAACCTGCCGAGTAAAGGAGTCAGTGATGTGAGCCCGTCGCGATGCGCTGGTCTGGACTTGGCTAGTTCATGAGGGTGCCTGTTGGTGTGATGAGTTGGGCGAGATCGTGGGCGGCTTGTTGGCGGCGTTGGGCGTTGATGCGGGTGTAGTAGCGCATGAGGGTTGCGGGGTCGTGGCCGAGGCGTTCGGCGACTTCGGGGATGCCGTAGCCGAGGTCGAGGAGGTTGGAGGCGAGAAGGTGGCGGATCTGGTGCGGGCCGATCGGGCGGACGCCGGCGGCTCGGGCGAGTTGGTTGAACCGGTTGCTGAGGTTGTCCGGCCGCAGGGGCTGGCCGCGACGGCTGAGGAACATGTGACCCGAGACGACCGCTGTCTTGGTGGTTGGTCTGATGGTGGTCAGTGCGGTGAGGGTAGTCGGATCGAGCAGCAGGGTGCGCGTGCCGTTGTGGGACTTGGGCGGCTTCTCCCGGACATGGCTGGTGGGGTCTTCCACGATGCGTTGTCGGCGGACGGTCAGCGCGGCGAGGTCTGGTTCCAGGTCGCGCCACTGCAGGCCGCACAGTTCGCCGCGGCGCAGGCCGGTGGTGAGTAGGAGTCGCCAGAGCGGGTAGAGCCGGTCGCCGGCGGTGTGGTCGAGAAAGGTGCGGGCTTCGGCCAGGGTCCAGACCGGTCGTAGGTCATCGGTTTCCCGTGGCTTGTGTGCGCCGAGGGTGCGGCCGGTCTGTTCGGCGAATGCTTTGGCGAGGACGAGGTGGAGGGTTCGTAGGGTGGTGCGGGAGTAGCCGGCGGTCTCGAGTTGCTGGTAGGCGTGTTCGGTCATGCGGGCGCTGAGCCGGGAGGCGCGGACCCGACCGATATACGGGTAGATCAGGTTCAGCAGGCGGCCGTAGTTGTAGACGGTGTTCGGCTGCAGTTCCTGTGCCCGCGCCGTGAGCCAGTCCTCGCACAGCGTCCGCACGTTGTCCGACAGCCGTAGCCGGGGTCGTTGTGCATCGCGTTGTCGGCTCAGCCGCCGGTACTCGGCCAGGGCGGCCTGTTCGGTGACGAACCCGCCGCGTCTGGCCTGCATCCGTGCCCCGGCGCGATCGCGGCCAAGCTCTAGCCGGAATCCGAACAACCCGGTCGCCGGGTTTTGTACGATCACATCGACATCGGCCATGACAACCTCCGTCGTCCGCTGTCGTAGGGCCATCTGGACGGGCCGCCTCCTTCATAGGACTGCCGCGGGACGGGATCTACAAGCGTGTTCCCTTCCATCGGGGGAACCCCTGATCGGGTGATCCGGCTCGTGACGCACACGCAGGTGGTCTCGCGGTTCATGTCAACGGGGCGAACTGTCCTGACGAGGATCGGTGATGAAGGCGATGAACTTGGCCGCCAGGTCCGACGTGACGGCCTGGTACATCCCATTACCGGTGACCATGCCGCCGAGACCGTCGATCCTCAGCAGACCGGCGTTGGAGAGGTCGCGCACGACTACGTCGGTGAACTCACGTTGTCCGGCGAACTCCGGGATGCCTTCCTCAACGAGTTGGCGCCGCGATCCCGCGATGACATCCTTCTTCGTCGGGATGCCTCGCCGGGCGTACCACGCCTCCGGGTTGTTAAGCAGCGTCAAGATCTGGAGGTGCGCGGCGGTGTAGCCATCGATCCAGCGTAGGAACATCAGCTGTGTGTCGGAGTCCGGTGCGCCAGGGAGTGCGCTGTTGATCACGGCGTTGCGGAGCGCGACGGTCTTCAACGCCTGATGCGTTCGGGTGGCAGCTTGCGTGGCGGAGGCGACGGCGTCGATGAAGATGTCGTTCGCCGCCAGGCTTTCAAGATCCATGCCATTGACCTGGTCGGCGAGGTCGTCGACCGCCTCGGCCAGATCTTCAAGCCACTGAGTCATGCGGCGGTTGTAGGTGAAGCTCACCGCGTAGGCGAACGCCACGCCCAACGGGCCGCCGACCAGCGGCACCACGTTGAGGCCGGCCTCGACTGCCTTCTCCGTGATTTCGCGTCCAGTAGTCTTCGATGGGGGCTTCTGCACGGCTGTCACAGTAGCCAGAATTGCAGCCGCTCGGCCGGACGTTCGACCCGTGCGAGCAGACCTGCCTTCGCGCGCACTGCCCCCTTGCCTCAAGCCGAGGGGCTGTGCGCTGAGACGACATAGCAAGTCGATCTCGTCACGATGGCGTCGCGGAGCAGTTCCCGCTCGCGGGGCCGCTCGCGTCGGCTGCCGCCGACGAACCCTGGTCGGAGTCTGCCCAGGGTCGAGCCGCGGTGCGAATGCTGTGTCGTGCATCGGAGGCGAGAACACCAACTATCTCCCGCAGGCCCTCAGGGTTCTGGGCGTAGGCGCGTGCTGCTGCCTCGGCAAGGACACGCCGCACCCGCGGATTGCGGTCCTCAGCCAGGCGGAGGGCGGCTGCCCGGTATCGCTCCGGTTGGCGGACGCAGAGGTGTGCACTGAGCTGCCGCACGTTCACGTGGTGGTGAGCGGCCAGCAGATTGGCGTCGAGCTCGGTGGTGACGGAATCCATGGCAGCCAACACCAGCGTGGCTTGCTGGATGAGGGAGTCGTCGTCGCTGCGGAGTAGGTCGACCGCTTGGTCGCGTACCCATCGGCGTTCGGTGTCGTCACTCGACGCGCATCCGGCAAGCCGCAGACCATGGCCGCGCAGGGTTGCAGCCCCCATGGAGATCCGAAGGAAGCTCAGTGGATGGGCCGGCCCTGTCATTTCGTCGTCGTGGGCGCTGCCGTCCTGGGCTCCGGTTACGAAGTGCTTGCTGCGCTGAAAGACGGCTGCCCGGGCCGCTGGCTCGGCATGCAGGACGAGGTTGGATGCGGCGTCCAACGCGTCTTGCCGGTTCATCGCTGCCTCGCGGGCGTCCTCGGCGATGCTGAGAAGTTTCTCGAGGCACGCCGTTCGTTCCGGCTGGTCGAGGAGGCCGGCAAGGTAGGCGTCGGTCACGATCAAGGAGCCGAATGCGGTATGCCCGGCCTGCGGATCCGGCCGCGTCAAAATTCGGTCGGCGGCACGACGCGCTGCCTCCAACGCGGCCGGTTCGTGGGGTGCCAGTTCGTGCCGGAGCGCCTGGGTTATCGGCGACTGGCCGTCGGCGAGCCGTAGGGCAGCAGTTCTGAGCACGTCACGTTGCTCGATGGTCAAGAGCGGCAGGCTCCGTCCGCTGGAGCCGACGTTCCCCTTGATCAGGTCCAGTACTCGGTCGTCGGCAGTCAGGGCAACTGCTTTTCTGGCATCGTGGCTGGCGAGGTCGAAGAGACGGGTGAGTGTCGGTATCGCGAGTTGCGGATGGGCGATCGCGATGTTGATGCAGGCGGCGGCGTGTGCGTCGTCGCTATCCCTGAACTGGTCCGGTTTTCGCGGAACGTCGGCGGCAAGCAGGTCAAGAACCGTCATCGCCTGCTCGGCGGTTGAGCGATGGGCGAAGGCGCAGGCGCCGGCCGTGGCCCGGTCTGTCACTCCGCCGCCGCCGAAACGGTCGAGGAGCTCACCGTCACGCCCTCGGACTGCCAAATCGGTCAGCTCCTCGAGCAACGCCGCCGCTGCGTTGTCGGGCAGGAGATCGGCTTGAGCGATGGTGAGCGCGATCCGAGCGTTCGTAGTCCACCACGGCTCGTCTCGGTCGAGCGTGACGGGGATCAGGCAGTCGCCGACCTGTTCGGCCAATTCCTCGATCTTCTTGGCACTGCCCGACCGCGCGAAGAGCTCGGCGGCGGCTTCAGGTTCCTGGTTGTCCCGGTACAGATCGCCGAGGAAACGGGCCGCTTCCAGTTCGTCGGCCCAGCTGCCGGTGATGAAGGCATCGGTGAGCCACTGCCGGGCGTGTAGCACCGCCACTCTGGGACGCTGGTCGAGCACTGCAGCTCGTGCTCGTTCGCTCGGGTGCTGGGCGCGGTTGAGCAAGCGGTTCGACGCAGTGTGCCGTAATGCCTGCGCGAGATGGTGCTCATCGTCGATGCCGGCAATCAATGGGCCGAGGAAGTGTCTGGCGGACCGGATCGCGTAGAGCCAGTCCGCAGCGTCGTCGGCCAAGCCATCGTGGATGCCGTAGAGCACCGCGTCCCGCCAGTGCTCGACCGCTTCGTCAAGTCGGCTTTCCTGCGCGCAGCGTCGTGCCTCTCGCGCACTGACCAGCGCGGCCAGACGACCCGGCAGCTCGTGCTTGCGGGCGATCGAACGCAGCACCCGGCGTTCCTCGTGGTCGTACTCTGCCAAGACGAGACGCAGCCGGATCCCGATCTCCTCCGAGCCGGCCGAACCGAGCTGCCCGATGGTGGAACGCAGCAACGGGTCGAGCTCACCCAGTTGCTGTGGACGGCCGGCCGCGACACCCTCGGCTAGCAGCAAGACCAGCTCTGGGTGGTACGGAACGGTCGTCGCGTCCGGGTCGGACAGCGCGCGGAGGAGATCGTCGGGTCGGTCGAGTGGGTCGCAGACATAGTTCACGGCTGCCGAGACGAGCGCCGTGTGCCGGTGTGGTTGCGTGGGCTCGGAGTCCGCGCCGGCGTTCGTTTCGCTGACGGCTTCGGTCAGGATGCCTCTCAAGCGGCGGGCCTCGTCGCGCTCGCCGCGGTTGAGCGCGTTGACGGCTAGCCGGGCGATCACCGCGGCGGCTTCTGCCAGTTGACCGGCCTCTCGAAGTGCGCCGGTCTGGCGGTCACGCATTACGGCGGCGTGTCCTCGGTGTCCGGCTGCCTCCAGTTGCTCGGCCAGCTCTCGGTAGAGCACAGCGGATTCGTGCGGCGTGCCTGCTCGTTTGTCATCGGCCTGCCGCAACTTCACCAGGACGTCTGGCGTCTTGAGGGGGCCGACGAGGACACGAGCGGCCTGCAGCTGCCGATCAGGAGGTGGCGCAGGCACGCCCGGCAGCGGGGCGGCCGTGCAAAATGTGGCTGCAGTCTCACGGGTCCAGAAGCGGGCAACGATATCGGCGTTCCGGCGAAGGTAGCCATTGATCTGCTCCGCGCCCCACAGGTCGAGTGTCAGTTCTGGGTGCTCGGCCTGCTGTGTCGCGAGTTCGTCGAAGACCTGGGTCGGCTCGGTGTTCGCCGACGTCGCCACGATCAGGTGCGTCGCGTTGAACGGGCGCCGACCGGACGTGAATGCGGCGACGGCCTTGCGCAGGTCGGCCTTCGTGAAGGACCTGTAGTCCTTGCACTGCACAACCACATAGGCGCCGTCAGGGTCCCGGCCGGCAAGATCGATCCCATGCTGCTTCTGGCCGAGCGTTCCGTAGCGGCGGAACCGGACGCCGCGCAAACCCAGGACACGCTGGACAAGATCCAACATGAGCTTCTCGAACCGGTCCCAGCCGACGTGAAGATCGAGGTCGCCGCCGGGTGGACAGTTTCCCGGTCCGACAGAGGTTGGGGGCGTTCGGAGGTTCGCGTCGGTTGCGCAGGGAGCCCATGGCTGGGTGCGCACTCGTGCTGCCACAGCACGAGTATGCCCGGCGCTCGTACATGGCAGGCGCAGCGAACGCTCGAGGCGTGGCGTGCGACTCGCACGGAGCACGCACATCGGCCCGAACAGGATGATCGCGCCCCTGAGGACGGCCATGGACGGACGGTAACCGACGCATCGGCGTACCAACGTGCTCGCTGCGGCATGTCCGCGTACCGGATCATCTCCGAGCGCGTCAGTTCGCTGCGGCGCGAAGTATCTGAGGGTTGCCCCTTTGGTCATCGGTCAGCGGGAACTGCGTCGCGTTGCCGGGGACTGGGAAGACCCGGGCGGTGTCAAAGTCGGCGCGGCGCAGGCTCGTGGCGACATCGACCTTGACGCCACCGGATCCAGCCACCGACGTGCGGACGCCATGCGGATGCGCTGGGCGAACGACAGCCCCGTTGTCCGGCTGGGGATGTGTCGAGATCCTCCGAAGCGCGTCAGGGGGCGGTGCTCGTTGCGGCCAGGTCGTTGAGTGCGGCGTTGATGACCGGCCAGCACATGTTCAACGTGTCGCGGTCGGGTGCGTGTCCTTTGCGGATCTGGGCGTTCGGGTGGACGAGGTTGCGGTACTCGCGCAGCTTGTCGGCGAAGCCGTGGACGTCGGCCTGGATCCATTTGTGCTCGTGCGCGAGGTTGATCAAACGGCTGAGGACCAAGTCACGCTCCGCTGGACGCTCGCGCTCGGGCAGGCGGCTCATGGCGGCGTCGAGCAGGACGCCCTCGAGCAGGCTTCCGAGCATGATGATGGCACTGGCGAACGCTCCGTTGCGATCGCAGATGCGCGCTTCGTCGAGGCGTCCCTGCAACACTTCGGCGAGCGCTGGGTCGCTGACGAGGTCGGTCATGGCGACGTGGAGGGTGCCCCCGGGCTCGCCCGGCACGGTTTCGGGTTCGGGCCGGTATGGGCGCACTGTCGGCCGGCCCCGGTGGTGGGCGACTTCGAACCCTTCGAAGACCAGGATCTGGTTGAGTTTCGCGGCGACCTCGGCGGCCGCCAGCGGTTCGTTGCGGGCCAGGTATTCGCGGTTGTCGGCGAGCCGGCACACGACGGCGTCGAGCGCGCCGGGCTCACTACGCCGGCTGAGCAGCTGCTCGACCAGCCAGGCGCGGCGTTGCTCGCCGCGGTAGTCCGGCACGTCCTGCCAGCCGGACTGCCGCAACAGTTTGGGCAGGTCCGCACCGCGGCGGTAGACGGGATAGCCCTCGCCGCCGCAGGCGATCCGGGCGATCTCCTCTACCGTGTTGTCGTCGAGCTGTTCCAGCATGCTGCCTCCTACCACAGGGAAACGTCGTCGTCTGCTTCATCGGCCGGGTATGGATCGCTGTCGTCGATGCCCACAAGGTCTGGCGCGGTGGCGTTGCGCCGCGGAAGGGGGCGCGGTCTGATGCCCCGGTCCTCGATCCGCTGCCAGAGCGGCTCGAGAGCGGCGTCGGCGTCCAGCAGGTATTCGCTGTGCCGGACCCGGACGATGACCCATGCGGCGCGGCGCAGGTCGCGTTCACGCTGCAACGCCCGCTCGATCTCCTCGAAGCTTGTCGTGGCGGACGGGGTATCGCACTCCACCCCGAGCCGGGCGTTGTCACCGACCACGACAAGGTCGATGGTGTGCTCGGCGATCGGGTAGTTCGGCAGCGCGGCGAACCCACGCTGGCGCAGCTGCAGGAACACCTGCTGCTGCAGCAGCGACCGGAACGGCGGCGTCAACCGTTGTGCTGGCACCAGGTCCAGCGCGGGGTCGGCGTTGAGGTCTTCCGGTGGTTGTTCCATGTAGTGCAGCAGTTCGTAGCGCATGCCACTGCTCGGCCGACGCGCCGGGTGGATGGAGTGGAACAGCCACATCTGGTCGCGGGCGCGGCTGGCCGCCACGTTGTAACGCCGCTGCACCTGCGGACCGTTGATGGCCTGCGAGGCGTCGGTCACCACCATCGACAGAAGGATCACGTCGCGTTCGGCGCCCTGGAAGTCGGTGGGCGAGCCGACCCGGATCTCGAACCTGGCCATGTCGGCGGCGCCGATGCGCTGCGACAGCATCTGGTCGATCAGCACCTTCTGCCGGCAGTCGTGCAGCACGATGACACCGATGGTTCTGCCCTGATAGCGCGGGTCGGCGACCATCCTCGACACCGCCTCCACGATCTCCTGTGCCTCGGTCGGGTTGCGCAGCGTCGCGCCGGACCCCTCCAGCACGGCGTCGGCTACCGGTACCACCTGCAGCGGGTCGAGCCGGTCGGCACCGAACTGCCGCAGCGGGATCAGGTTCGGCTCGTAGAACCGCTGCGACGACCAGCCGATGATCTCGGGCATGCAGCGGAAGTGTTCGGTCAGGCGGATCTGGTCCGGCAGCCGGGTGCTCAGCAGCTCGTAGAGGTTGGACTGGGAGTTGAAGGCGTGCCGCAGCCGTAGGTCCATCGCGGCGAGGTGCCGGTTGAGACTGAGTTGCGTGGCTCGGATCGCGTCGGGTTTGCGCTGGCCCGGCGCGCATTGGTACTCGTCGCCGATGACTACGACCCGCGGGGCGAGCCACAGCAGAAAGAGGGCGTCGACTTCGGCCTGACTGGCCTCGTCGATGATGACGACGTCGAACGAGTCCGGGTCGGGCGGGAGGACCTCCGCGACCCGGCTGATGGGCATCACCCACGCGGGGACGGCGTGCATCGCCGACTGCATGGCGTCGCGGGCCGCGGCCTGGTGCGCGGCGCTGTGCGGGCCTTTGCCTTTGCCGGCCCGGCGCATGAAGCTGCGGTAGGACTGCAGGTCCTGCTGTTGGTGGGGTGTGAGGCGTTCCCGCCACCGCAGCGTGGCCTGCTTGGAGGCCAGTTCCGTCGTGAGCCGACCGAGGAACTGCTCGGCTTCTTCCACGACATGCTCCAGGTGTTCGTCCGGGCCGTGTTCGCGGACCGCACGGTGGTAGATGAGGGCCCGACCCCAGTTCCAGGCGGACTCGAAGTCGTCGAGCCGGTCTGCCCAGGCGGCGTCGCCGGCAGTGGCCTGCAGCTGTGCGGCGAGTGCCGGGTGGGCTCCGGCCAGGCGATCGGCGAGTGCGCTGCGCTCTTCGTGGACCCGCCGCTCGTCCCATGCCACCTCGATTGCGGTGAAGGCCTTGGCGTAGCCGACCAGGTCGCGTCCGCGCAGCGCTGCTGCCAGGTCGGCGGTCTCCGGGGCTGCGTCGGGCAGCAGCGAGAAGCTGGCGAGTCCGGCGACGTGCCGGTCCAGCTGCTGCGCGGCTTGGTGGCCGGCGATGACGGTGGGAGTGCTGCGCACGACGCGCACGAGCAGATCCCAGTCGTGGATGCTGCGGATGGTGAACGGGATATCGGCCCGGTGCAGCAGATGCTCGATGGTGTCGCGTGTGTCGCCGAGTTTGCGCAGGGCGCTGATGCCGCCGGCGAGGTCGTGCACCCGGGCGAAGCGCCGTCGCAGGGAGCCGCCGGCCGGCTGCGCGCTGCTATCGGTCCAGTTCGACCAGTCCTCGAGGACGGCGGTGACGGCCTGGTCGGCCTGCAGGACGGTGACCAGGGCGGTGAGGTCGCGCGTGGTGTGCGGCTGGGCCCCGTCCACGGTGCACGACTCGAGCAGCTCGGCGGCATCGGCCTGGGCCGGCGCCGGCCGGAACCGGCGGATCCGGCCGCCCCGTGATACGTACGTCCGCAACCGCTTGGCCTGGCCGAGCAAACGCCCCGGTGGCGTGCCGGCGTCGAGCTCGACGTCGTGGGCGGCGAGGACGGCCGAGGCGGCGTCCATGAGCGGCCGGAGCCGCATGACATCGTCGAATAGCATGGCCAGGGACGCCGGATCGCGGCGGCTCAGGATCGCCGCGGCCGTCTTGCGCTGCCAATCGTCGATCGGCCAGTCGTCGATGAGCTCCACGAGTCCGGACCTGCGCAGGACCGTCGCCGCGGCGTTGACCTCAACGGTCAGCGCCGTGATCAGACCGTCGGTGAACCGGGCCAGGGAGAGCCCAGCGGGATCGGGGCCCGGGTGCGCGCCGAGGATCTGCTGCGCTTGGGTCAGTGCATCGAACGCGGCCTGCAGCTCGGCCGGTCTCGGCAGCTGCCCTGGGTCGGGCATTGCTTGACCGGCCCGTCTCGCTTGCTCAGGCGTTGCGGTTGCCAAGAGAGCGCGCAGTCGTTGCATCTCCGGGCCGGTCAGCGGCGGCTCGGCGGGTGCATCCGTCGGCAACGGGTCGATCCACGCGTACCGCTCCCGGCCGGCGTTGATGGCCGTCACCAGCTCCACCAGCGTCCCGCCGTAACCGGGGGCGATCTCCGGGTGCCTGGTGTGCTCGGCCTCCCGCGACAAACGCAGCGCATGATCAACGGCGTCGAGCCGCTTCTTCGCCCGGTCACGCTGGCGTTGAATGCGTGCGATGTCACGCTGCAGCGACTCGACGCTGGCAGTCGCGGCCAGCTCGGTCAGGGCAGCGATACCGCGATCCAGTTCGTCGCCGCCACCTCGGGACCTGGTCATCGGCACGCACAACGGCCGCACGGGCTCCGGCAGTTTGTCCCGCAAGACCCGCAGCGCTTCGTCCTTCTCGCTGGTGACGAGCACGCGGACACCCTCGGCCAGCAACGCCGTGAGCAGGTTGACGATGGTGTGCGTTTTGCCCGTGCCGGGCGGGCCCTGCACCACGACGCCGGTGTCCTCCCGGAGCTTCCCGATGATCCGCAACTGCTGCTCGTTGGCCGGCAACGGCAGCAACGGATCGTCGCGGAACAACGGCCGCTCGTGACGCGTGGCACGCGGCCAGTGCATCCGCTGCTCAACGTCCAGCTGCATAACCAGTTGCGCCAGCCCTAGCGGCACCGCCGCACCTGGCTGGTCCAGCGCCTCAGCGATGCGCCCGTAAAACGCCTCCAGTCCAGTCTTGTCCCGCTGCCGTAGGACCAACGCTGGTGATGCAGTGACCGTGACCGCACCGTCGGGTTCCGGCACCCGATCGCCACGGCCGTGCGCATCGAACCTCACCGGCGCGGACCAGGCACGACCGCACCAGCGGCTCAACCACGCCTCCGTCGTCGCCTCGAGCGGACCGCCGTCCGGGCCGTCGACGACCTTCCACGACGAACCACCGCCCGGTGGCCGGAACCCGTGGACCGACGCCAGGAACTCCTGATCCTCGACGCGAGGTCGCACGCCGCGCGGCAGGACCACACGCAACGCCTCGGTGCCCTGGTCGAGCTCGATCGTCACGTCCCAGACCAGCACATGCCGGCACACGGCATTGCCTCGTGCGTCGACGGCGCTCACCAACCCCACACCCAGTACCAGTTCGTGGGATTCCTGCTGCTCTGCTGCGCTGCGTCGTAGGTCGCGCAACTGTTCGTAGTGTGCCCGGCGGCCCGGGCGATCGTGGTCCAGCTCGTCGGTAGCCCACCGTTGCCACCGTTCGTACCAGGCCTCGAAGGCGTCTAGGACGGCGTCCGGCACCGACGGTTCACCTCGCACCGGCCGCAGCTGTGGCCACGGCTGCTCCACGCGGGTAAGATCGCGGCGGTCGATGCGGCCGCGTAGAATATCTGGCAGTGTTGGCGGCCTGGCCGGAGACTCGCGTTCAGCGAGCATGATCGTATTGCCTGGTGGGAGCTCCTCGGGAAGCCAGATCGGTTTGTCCGGCCTGATGTCACGTACCATCGTCCGGCGGCTGCGCAGCTGATCCAGCAGGTGCGTGACAAGTGCCCGGGTGAGTGTCCGCACGTCAGCATTCGTTGTCGATCTCGACTCCAAGGCACGCCTCCCCACTAGCCAGCCACACAGAATGCATTAGTCTCACTACGTTGGGCAATGGCTGCGGCGAACGACGCGGATGAATGAATGCTCATCCGGCCAGCTGCGGACCAAGTCGACGTTCTCACCGGCGTCGCACCCGTCGCTATAGAGAGACGCCAGCGCCAGGAGCATCTCGAGGGTGCGGACGCCGCCAGCGGGTTGATCCGCACGAACGGGCTGTCACGACGGACAGGCGCACGCCGATCTTGGGATCGCCAAAGTCGCAGCAGTCGAGGGCGGTTCGCCGAGGCGACGGCTGTAATGCCGGATCTAGGCGCGACGGCGGCAATGCCGCTCGCCGTGTGCACGCTTCACTGCAAAGATCATCGACCAGTACCGGGCCGCCCAAGGACGCTGACAGGACCAGCAGTCCGGAAGTATCCTGACGAACAAAGCACGGCACAAGGCCAGCGCTTCGGGCCAAGGCTGGTCAGTTGGTATCCCTTCTTCTATGTCGAAATCCTTGACCCATGGATGCCAGCGGCCAGCGCAGTGGCGCCGATCGAGCTCTTGCCCGGTAGACGGGGAACGCTTCCGCTGGCGACCGTGCGGTTCCGGGCTCAAGGAGTCGTCGCTTGGTGGCCACGTCGCGAGCGGCGGCATGGCAGGGCTTCTGGCGCGTCGTGGCCAGGGCACATGCGGCTGCATGTCGACGTGAAGCTACGTCGTGGGAGTGGACGCGGCGGCGAGGTCGTTGAGGATTTCGTTCAGTGTCAGTGGCTGGTCGGTGAGTTGGTTGACCTTGAGGGCTAGGATTGCTGCCTCGACGTTGGCGGCGTAGATGACGACGGCGAGTTCTTCGCGGGCGCGTGAGACGCAGACGTACAGCAGGCGCCGGGTCCGGTCGACCGCGTTGTCTTTGCCGTTTGCGGTGTTCTCCCGGTCTGTGGCGGACAGTTCTGTGATTCCGAGCAGCTTGTCGTACGAGAAGCTTGGGAACGGCCCTTCCGAGTCATCAATAAGCACGACGACGCGGGAGAATTCGGCGCCTTTGGTGGCGTGCTGTGTCGAGTAGGGTGACTGGCTGCTGACGTAGCGGAAGTAGCCGTCGAGCTCGCGGACGTCACAGGCCATGAACGCGTCGAGGATTTCCCGCGTCTTGTCGCTGATGACCTGGTCGCGGTGTGGTCCTTCCGGGTCGAGGTAGCAGGCCAGCTGGGGGACCGGGTCGATCAGCCCGTTATTGTGGGCCGTTTTGAGGGCGTGGCCGATCGACTCGGGGCCGGCGGCCGCGACGATGGTGCGCAGCGCGGCGATCGCCTCGCGGGCGGCTGTGAGCCGGGCGCGTACGACGCTTTCTCCGGTGAGGTCGCGGAGCAGGCTGCTGTGTTTGCGCAGGATCCGCAGTGCAGCGCCGTCGTTGCCGGTCTTGCACAGCGGCAGGATGACGTTGGCGAACGGTGTGATGGGCCAGGCTGTGCCGTCGACAAATGCGGCGGCCAGAGCCGGCGGTTTCTTCGGGTGGAACGCTGTGTGCAGATTGATGAAGCCGAGCCGGCGCGCCGCGAGTTTGTGCATCGGCACAAGGATTTTCGCGCCTCCTGGCTCGTCGCTGAGCCAGTCGGTGTTCGATGTGCGCAGCGTGAGCCACCGGCGGACAGCGTTCATGCTGTCGACACGGTCTGCGGTTGCGGGAAGGATGAAGAAGTAGGCGTGTCCGTCCGGGGTCTGTTCAGCTGGGCGTCCGTGCAGTTGCTGGTCGCCGTCGGCCGCAGCGCGGACGCGGTTGACGACTTCGAGGACGCGCCTGGAGGAGCGGAAGTTCTCCGGTTTGGTGATGAGGGTCCAGTCGGGCTCGGCCGGTATCCGGCCGATACCTGCGGGGTAGATCTGCTGCATGGGGTCGCCGAAGAAGCCGAGGCAGAAGTCGCTGCTCACCGTGCGATAGACGTGGATGAGCCCGGCGACGACGGCTGCCTCGGTGTCCTGGCTCTCGTCGACGAAGATGAACGGGAAGCGTGCGGCGACGACCTTGGCCAGCAACGGTCGCTCGATGAGCAGCTGCGGGACCATTTTCAGGATGTCGGCGTGACCGACCTGCCCTCTGCCGTAGTCGGGCCCGACGCCGTAGGTGAATGTGCGGATGGTCTTCAGCGTGGCAAGTTGTCGTTCGTACCGCGCCCGGTCACTGTTCAGCGAGTCACGTTTGGCCGCCGTCCTAGCGCTCGCGAGGTCGTCGTCGATCTCGGCGAGCTTGGCGGCGATACGCGCCTCGACCCAGGTGCCGATGTCGTGTTGGAACGGTGCGATCAGCCCCCACAGAAAGCTGTGGATTGTGGACACGTGGACCAGCGGGTCGTCTTGAACATCACCGTGGATCTCAGCCGCGGCCACTTCGGTGTAGGTGATACACGCGATCTGCTGGGTGCGTGCACGCAGCTGCACGCGGCGGTCCGCTGCTACATACGCCAGCGCCTTGACCAGCGATGTGGTTTTCCCGGAACCTGCCCCGGCGGTGACGACGAAGCCCGTCTTGCAGGGTTTCGCGAGCACCTCGCGGATCTGCCGGTCAGCGTCAGTGTCCGCGGTGCCTGCTCGGCCGGTCACTCGCCCACCTCTTGGTCGAGCATCGGCAGCGCGACGACGTCGGACGCATCGACGACAACCCGGTCGCGCAGCCACAGCAGGCCTTCGACGATGTACTGAGGTCCGAGCCATTCATCGAGGTTCTTGGTGATGAGTGCGAGCGCGAAGTCAGTTTTATCGAAGCCTCTGACCCGATTGTGGATCTTCTGATGGAGCTCGTCCAGCGTCATACTCGCGGCTTTCGCAACACGGAGACGGAGGTCTGCCTGCGCGGGCTCCTGGCACCAGGCGAGATTCTGCAGGGCGAACGCCTCTTCGAATGTCCGGCCGGCGCGGTCTTCTGTGTCGGCGCCCCACGTCACCGTCTGGCGGGTCTCGTACGCGATACGAATATGTCCACGGCCGCCATTGGTAGTGGGCGGGCACTTCTTGTCTTCGTCGAGATCGAGCAGGTCGTCGATGCTACGGATGCCCGGAATCCAGGTGGCCAGCGTCTCGTTGCTCGTGACGGCCCCTGCGACGGTGGTCATGCACGCCTTCCGCCCGTCCGCCTCTTCGTCTGGGTCCTGCTCGCTCGCTACTGAGGTCGCCCCGTGGACACTGTCGATGTCGGTGACGACCAGCGCTGGAAGTCCGAGGAAGTCCAGCAGCTTGCGGAACTTGTGCGTGAAGGCCCCTCCGACCTCGAGGATGGTGAGATGACTCGACTGCAGCTCAGGCGCTGACTGCTGGATGATCAGCGGCAGTACCAGCCGTTCGACGTTGCCCTCGACCAGGATCGCCGCATCGGCGAAGAACAGGTCGCAATGGGTCAGCCGGAGGTACTGCCGCAGGAAGTGCCGGGTCGCGTCGCTTGTCGTGCCTTGGAACGTCATCAGGTCCTTGACGTCGGTGTGATGCAGGTTGCCGTCCGCGCCGGCCCGTTTGAAGTACCGGATCGGCTCGAAAGACTTCTCGTAGATGATGTGCGCAGAATGGGTCGTCACCACCATCTGCGTGGTGAACGCCGGATCCACCGGCGGCAGGATCTCACGGATCTTCCGGATGAAGACCTGCTGCAGCTGAGCGTGCAGATGTGCCTCAGGCTCTTCGATGAACACCAGATGGATCGGCGGCCGCTCACCCTCGGCGTCAATCCACCGGTGATGGAAGTCCAGCACCTCGACCACCATAAAGATCAGGTTCTTGAACCCCAGGCCGTTGTACTGGTCGGGCAACGTCCGCTCCGGCGTCCCCGCGAGCCCGTCGCCTGCAGCCGGCAGAGCGTAATGTACCCGGGCTCCGCTGCTGAGGATCGTGTGCGGATTCAACGCGGCCTTCACCATCAGGCGCGGATGGACGAAGCCCGGATAGCCAAGATTGGCGAGCTTATCCAACGTCGGCTCGAACGCCTTCTCGTAGTGCGTGTTGAGGCGGCTTTCGGAGTCGGCGATGGCGGCGGCAGCCTTGAGATCATGCTCATGCTGCTCAAGATGCCGAGCGTAGAAGCCGCTCAGCTTCCGTGACAGGTTCTCGGAACGACCCCTGCTTTCCCCGTCAACGAGGTGACGCTGAGCGTCGAGAAAGTCGACGCAGATGAGCGCGTCCAGCTTCGCGCCGAGCCCGCTCTCGTTGCCACCGAAGACGTCCGGCACGTAGCCGCCAACAGGCTCACCGTGTTCGTCACAGCGAGACGTGTCGAGGACCGCATATGTGATCTGGTACTCGCGCTGCAGCTCGCGGGTCAGATACTCCGTCAAGGTCTGCGGCCACGGTGCGTAGGCCGAGCCCTCGGGAGAATCCGTAGCCAGCGCCCGGTCGTGGCACTCAACAAAGTTTTCGATCAGCGACTTCGCGTTCTTGGGTCGATACGACAACCGGACACCGACTAGCCCTGACTCCCAGCCCAGGTCCGGGAGGAAGTCGACAACGCGATGCAGGTTCACTTCATCGCCGGTCAGATCCAGCCAGATGTCAAGCTCGATCCGGGGGAGTCGCACATCCGGATCATCGACTGACGGGTCGAACGCATCGAACTCGGCCCAGCAGTCAGCGGTGAAGTCGTAGAGCTGGAACCGCCCCTTCTCCGACCCCAGGAACAACCGGAACACCTGTGCAGCGGAAGTCTTCCCGCTGTTGTTCGCGCCAACGAACACCGTCGTATCAGCATCAAGATCGATACCGACGTTACGCAGTCGGCGGAAGTTCCTCACGCGGAACGTTTTGACGCGCACGCCCACCTACCCACAGGAGTATCCGACCAACGGCACGATAAGCGGCTTCAGGACCGCGCCATCTGAGTGGGGTTATTGCCGCATTTCGGACATCGAAGTGAGCGGCGCAGGTGGGACGATTGAAACATCGACACCTTCCGTTCAGGGCGTCGAAAGTTCTACCGCGTCGGCGTTGAGGTATGACCCAATGGCTGACCCCTTCCGGGATGCCTGGAAACAGATTTGTCGACCGAGTCGGAGATACTTGCCCAGGCGGTAAGTAGTGTGACGATTCCGCTGCGGCGGGTATGCACCCGTGCTCTGATACTGGGCACGGCCGCACTCGTCGAGGTTGGCGGCGGGCCGCTCTGCTTACGGAAGCTCGGCCTGCCGAAATCGTGGTTATGCCACTGCGGCCGAAGTCGGGTCGGTCGGACCGCGCTAATCGCCGACCTCGAAAGTGGCCGTCATTACCGATGTGCGTCGGACCTTGCCGCCTTGCCGCGGGCCCAGAGCGCGCGCGGACGCCGTGCTCCTCGCCGAGGTCGGCGATGCTCGCGCCGCAGGTCTCGAGAGACCCGCAGTCTGCAGGCTCAGCAGGGCGATCAGGGCGAAGTCGTTGGATGCTGGCCGCCCACCCAGCCGGTGATCAACGCTTCGAACTGCAGATGGCCGAGACCGATAGTCAGCGACTCGGCCGGCACGGTCGGGCGGCGGACGTAGTCGGGCTGGTGAGTGCGGCAGGATGCCGTCGATGACGCAGACCGGCAGCGGTGACCATCCTGTTGTACCGACTCGGCCGCGCATGGTCCCATTGGCGGGTGTGCGCAGCGCTTGTGGAACCCCTCGAGGAGACTGATCGGCCGGCCCTGTGCCGGATGCTGGAGGATTCAGTCGACTTTCCTCACCACCTCTTGTATATCCACCAACGCAGAGGGGGCACTTACCACCGGACCTACGTAGCTTGGCGCGATGGCAAGATCGATGGTGTGCTGACCGGATCGTTCGATGCAGACTTCGCCGATAGCCGGGATTTCTGTTCATTCGACCTCCCTTCCGCGCCTCACGCACTCCTCGACCGAGTCCACGTTCGAGAATCCGCAAGGGGTACAGGCGTTGGACGAGCCTTAGTCAAGATCTTCGCGAGTGAGGCTTCAGTGCGTGGATGCTCGTTTATCGGCGGGTTCATCGATCAATCGTCGGAGGCGACGGCGAGGAGGCTCTTCTTCGAAAGGCTCGCGTTCGTTGTCAGCACATTGGACAGCTTCGGCGCTCGCCCTACCGATGTTCTTGCGGCCTCCGCGAACCGCTGAGAAACGTCGCCTGCTGATACGCAGTCGGTGCGGTCTGCCCGGCTTCTGGTGATCACAGTACGGGTGTACGTGTCGGCGGTGTGTCGTGATCGTCCACAGCGGACCTCGCTCATGGTCCTTGCGGGACGGAGCGAGTTTTGGGGTCGCTGAGCGGCGTGCTGGTCGTCGTGACCGTGAAACGGCAGCTCAACGGTGGTTCGGGGTAGGGCGAGCACTGCGCCTCGTCGTGCCGGGCGTGGTGGTCGAGTCGCAGGTCGGGCCGTTGCATGGCGTCTAACAGTACGCCCGTACGGGCCAAAACTCGTGTCGCACGACGATCAATGTATCGAGTAACTTCAACAAAAAAGGCCAGCTCAGCTGGCCTTTTCCTACGTCGGGACGGCGGGATTTGAACCCACGACCCCTTGACCCCCAGTCAAGTGCGCTACCAAACTGCGCTACGTCCCGGTGCCGCCCTCAAGCTCTCGCCCGGCAGCCAGCACACCATACCCCATCACCCCGCCACCCCGCGCAGCAGTATCCCCACCCCGCCTACGCTCGGTGGGGTGCGGATTGATCTCGTCACCCTTGTTGTCCATGAGTATGACCCCGCCATCGAGTTCTTTGTCGGCGTCCTTGGGTTTGAGCTGGTCGAGGACGTGCCCTCGACCACCACCGACGGGCGGCCCAAGCGGTGGGTCGTTGTCCGGCCGCCCGGCGGCGGGGCCGGGTTGCTGCTTGCCCGGGCCGACGGGGAGCGGCAAGGCGCCAGGGTCGGGGACCAGACCGGAGGACGGGTCGGGTTCTTCCTGCGGGTCGAGCGCTTCGACCTCTGGTACAACGTCCTCAAAGAGAAAAATGTCCGAATCGTTCGAGAACCCAGAACCGAAAGCTACGGCACCGTCGCCGTGTTTCAGGACGTTGCCGGGAATTTGTGGGACCTGATCGGCGACTGACGCGCAGCCAGCACCACAAACCCCCGCCGCCACGAGGGTGAAGCCGAGCCCCAAAGTCGCCCGGGCAGACCGGCGGACCGCCCGCGTCCTCGTCGTCGTGCGCATTGCACGCTCGTCAACAGCCGGCTGCGAGGCCGTCGGGACCGACACCGGGCGTCATGATGCCGCGCGATCCGGCTACCGGGCACGACCTGGGAACGAAGCTTCCGATGGTGACGTGCGCGGCGCTACCCTAGCCGCGAACCGCTCATCTCTGCACTGGCACGGCCGAATGGATCCGACGGCCAGGAAAGGCGGTGACGGCGGCCGGTGGAGCAGACGGAGCGCGGCGTGCGCGGGCTTGTGGCCGTGTACGGGCTGCTGCTGGCCGGAGCCGTCGCGTGGGGTGTCGCCCGGTTCGTCGGGTTCGACCCGCCGACCGTGCTCGGCTGGCTGCCGGGGGCGGCCGGGATCGCGATCGGCGGCGGGTACCTGCTGCGTGCCTCCCGCACGGAGAGCCTCTCCGCGGCCGGGCGCCGGTTCTGGCGGTTGATGGCCGTCGCCGCGTTCCTCATCGCGCCGGCCACGAAGCCGCTGACCGAGGCCAGTCTCGGCGGGCGGCGGACCGGGCCGGTGCTGACCGGGGCCGTGGCCCTGCTGAGTATCGCGCTGCTGCTGGTGCTGTGGGCCCTGCTGCGCCTGCCGACGCGCAGCCGCAGCCGGGGCGACTGGCTGCGGCTGGGGCTCGACGCGGCGACCGTGCTGGTCTGTTCCGGGACATTTCTCTGGTACTTCGTGCTGCGCCCCCTGGTGGAGACGGACGCCGACCTGCCGAAGGTCCTCGGGATGCTGATCCTGAGCCTGTTGTGCCTGCTCGCCGTGCTCGCCGTCGTGAAGCTCATCCTCGTCGGCACGGGCGCCGTGGACATGGGGGCGCTGCGCGCGCTCGCCGGTGTCGTGCTGTTCGGGGCGGCCGGGTCGGCGCTCGTGCCCGTGCTGCAGGACCCGCGGCTCGCCGGGGTGTCGAACACCATCACCACCCTGGAATCGGCGTTCGTCGCCATCGCCGGCGTCGTACAGGCCCGCCGGGCGGTGCCGGTGGCGGCGCCGCCCGCCCGGCGCCGGCCGTACAGCGTGCTGCCCTATCTCGCCGTGGCGGCCGTCGACGCCCTGCTCATCGGCGTCGCCGCCCGCGGGGAGAGCGTGGTCCCGGTCGTCGTCGGCGCCGTCGCCGCGACGGCCGCGGTCGTGGTGCGGCAGCTGCTCGCGTTCCGTGACAACGACGCGCTGCTGGGCTCGCTGCGGGAGCATCAGCGGCTGCTGCACGAGCAGGCCACGCACGACACGCTCACCGGGCTGCCGAACCGGGCGCTGTTCAACGCCACGCTGGAGTCGGCGCGGACGGCGGTCCTCGTCGATCTCGACGACTTCAAGGCGGTCAATGACACGCTCGGCCATCCGGTCGGCGACGCGCTGCTCGTGGAGGTCGGGCGGCGGCTCACCGCGGCCGTGCGCAGCGAGGACCTGGTTGCGCGGCTGGGCGGGGACGAGTTCGCGGTACTGCTGCCGGACGCCGAATGCGACGGGGTGGCCGAGCGGATCCTCGCGGCGCTCGCCGAGCCGGTGCGGGTCCACGGGCGCGTGCTCACGGCCGGGGCCAGCGTCGGGGTCGCCGTGCGCGAACCCGGCGAGGATGCGCACGCGCTGCTGCGCCACGCCGACATCGCGATGTACGCGGCCAAGCAGCGCGGCAAGGGCCGTTCGGCGCGGTACACGCCGGATCTCGCGGGACTGCTGACGAACCCCGAGGCGGAGACGCGGGAACGCGAGCTGCGCCGCGCGCTGCTGGCCGCCGCCGACGGGGCGGCGCCGGTCACGCTGGAGGTCGGCCGGTCGATGCTGGTCGCGCCCGGGTTCGTGGCCGATCTGGCGGCCGTGCTGGCCGATGTGGGGCTGCCGCCGGGCCGACTGATCCTGGCGATTCCCGCCGCTCAGCTCGCGGACGATCACACGGTACGGGCGGTGCTCGCCGATCTGCGTGCCCACGGTGCCGGGCTGGCCCTGGACCACACCGGTACCCGGCAGGTACGGCTCGACCTGCTCGCGGCGCTGCCGTTCACGCGCGTGATCCTCGACCCGGCGTTCCTCGCGGCCGACGGAGCCGGGATCGGCGTGGGAAACGGGACCGGGTCGGGGAAGGGGATCGGGAACGGGGCCGGGACGGGAGACCGGACCGGGGCCGGGAACGGGATCGGCGCGGGGAAGGCGGCCGGGGCCGGGAACGGGATCGGCGCGGGGAAGGCGGCCGGG
>NZ_BMPI01000066.1:0-27165 GCF_014647515.1 Dactylosporangium sucinum
CGTGAACATCTCCGGCTTCTCCGTGGAGAACGCCGGCAAGTTGTACCGCGCCTGCGGCAACTGCACCAACTCGTTCCAGCGCCACGTCGTGGTGAGCAACATCCGCGCCACGTCGACGAAGGTGATCGCCGGCATCAACACGAACTGGGGCGACACCGCCCGGTTCTCGAACATCACGATCGTGGGCGACTCGTCGCACAAGACGATCATCTGCGACAAGTACAAGGGCGTGCCGAAGGGCAGCGAGCCGAGCCACATCGGCTCCGGCCCGGACAGCACGAACTGCCTCTACAACCCGGACACCGACATCCACTGGGTGTAGTCCGCACGACGTCGGCCGGTCCGTCACCACCTCGCCGGTGGCGGCCCGGCCGACTTCATGCTCCGAGGCCCACCGCCGCGAGCCGCCGGCTCAGGAGTGCCGGTGGTAGGCCTTGTTGGCGATGCGCCAGCCGTCGTCGACGTGGACCAGCAGGAAGATGTCGGTGAAGGTGTCCGCGCCGTGCCAGAGCGTCATGGTCGCGGTGGCGACGGTGCCGTGGACGTCGACGGAGTCGATGCGGCGGTGTCGGGTCGGTTCGTCCGGGGCCGGGTGGCCGTGGAAGAGCGCGCAGTAGTCGTCCAGGCGCCACGAGACGAATGCGCCGTCCCGGAGCCCCTCGATGTGGGCGGTGGGCAGGAACGCGTCGCGGAAGTGGGCGGGGTCGCCGGTGGCGTGCCCGCGGATGTAGGTGCGGAGCGGTTCGAACACGGCGCCACCTACGGCCGGGACCGTGGCGGCGACGGCGATGTCGGCCTCGGGGCCGGCCGGGGTGTCGGCCAGGGTGTCCGCCAGGTCGGCTGCGCTGCGCAGGGGGCTGTTCGACGCGGCGGCCAGCAGTGCCATGTCCTTGGCCAGCGCACCGATCGTGAACTCGGCCCTGGCCGCGGCCCGCTGACCGGCGAGGAAGGACCGCTTGCGGGCGACGAGCCCGCCGAGCTGGCCCAGTTCGAGGACGTCCAGCACCTGGGCACGGGGCAGGCCCAGGGCGTCGGCTTGCCGCAGCGCGTCGCGCAGCGCAAGGACGGCGCCGGCGAGGCTGCTGTTGGCGATCAGCTTGAGCGCGGCGGCGGTGGCCGCGTCGTCGACGCGCCGCACGGTGCCGAGCGCTTCCAGAACCGGCCGGACCCGGTCGAGCGTGTCCTGGTCGGCGGCGGCGAGCACCTGAAGGTCACCGGCGGCGGCGGCCGGCACGGAGCCGAGCACGGGCGCGTGGACGTACGACGGGCCGAGCTGCCGGGCCAGGCTCGACGCATCGGCGGGGGCGATGGTGCTGGTGTTCAGCACGATCGCGTCCGTTCGCAGCGAGTCGCGGACCCGGTCGACGACCTGCCGGCAGGCCTGCCCGTCGAACAACGCCAGGACCATGACGTCGGCCTTCGCCACGGCGTCGTTCGGATCGGCGGTCGTCTCGACAGCGTCGGCCGTGCGCCCGGAGCGCGTCCAACCGACGACGTCCCAGCCGCGGTCGGCGAGTCGTGTCGCGATCGCGGCGCCCATGCGGCCCAAGCCGAGGACGGCGATCGTGTGCGGTGCGGTCATGCGTCCCAGCCTGGGGCATCGCGACAGTTGCGACAAGCGCAGATCTCGCAGGGCAGCCCTGCGGAGAACGCATGCCGGCCAGGCATACTTGCGCCATGGATCTGACCGTGTGGCGGACGTTCGTGACGGTGTGCCGGCTCGGGTCGCTGGCGGCGGCCGCCGCCGAGCTCGGTCACACCCAGTCGGCCGTCTCCCGGCAGATCGCCGGGCTGGAGCGCCAGCTCGGCGTGCCGCTGGTGCAGCGGCACGCACGAGGCGTGCGTCCGACGCCGGCCGGCGAGGTGTTCCGTCACCACGCCCTGGCCGCGCTCAACGAGACCGACCGCGCCGTTCGCGCCGTGCGGGACGTTCGTGACGGGACGCTCGGCCGACCGCTGGCCGTCGGCGCGACGCCGTCGCTGGCCGCCGGGATCGTGCCCGCCGCGATCCGCCGCCTGCTGGACACGGCCGGACCCGTCCGGTGGAGCCTGCTGCCCGAGCTGAGCGCACAACTGCACGAGCGCGTGATCGCCGGCGACCTCGACATCGCTGTCGTCACCGACGCGCCGCCAGGGCTACCCAGCGACCCGCGTCTCGAACGACGATTCCTGGGGATGGACGAGATGGTCGTCGTGCTGCCCGTCGACCACCCGCGGGCCGGGCACGGCCCGGTGCGCATGCCGGCGCTGGCCGACGAGACCTGGGTCGAGGACAACGACGGCTCGGCGGCGCTGCTGCGCCAGCACGCCGCCCGCGCCGGAGTCACCGCCCGCATCGACCTCACCGCGGCCGACCTGCTCGGCAAGATCGCCCTGGTCGCGACCGGCCACGCCATCGCGCTGATACCCGGGGTGCTCACGTGCGCGCTGCGGGCCGACGTCACCACAGTGGCCCTCGTCGATCCCCCGACCCGCGGCATCTACACGATCACACCGCGTCGCGACCCACACCCATCCACGGCGGCCCTGCTCGACCACCTCACGACAGCCCTCGGCTCGGTCCGGGCACCCTGAGGACCGCCCGAGCACGCGCTCAGAACGAGCAGTTGACCAGGTCGCACTCGGGGGTGAGGCGCAGGCCGTACTCGGCCTCGACGCCGTCGGCGACGTGCGCCGCGAACCGGACCACGTCGGTCGCCGTGGCGCCGCCCCGGTTGGTGATCGCCAGGGTGTGCCGGCTCGACAGGGTCACCCGGCCGTTCCCCCACTCCCCGCCGTACCCCCGCGGAAAACCCGACGTCTGGATCAGCCAGGCCGCCGACAGCTTGGTGCCCTCGGGGTCGGGGTAGGCCGGGCCGCCGCGCTCGAAGACCTTCGCCGGCACGGTGTCCGCGGGCACGACCGGGTTGACGAAGAACGAGCCGACGCTCCAGGTGTCGTGGTCGGCCGGGTCGAGGACCATGCCGCGGCCGCGGCGGATCTGCAGCACCGCGTCGCGCACGTCGGCCGGCTTGGCCGTGCCGCCCTTCTCCAGGCCGAGCGCCTGGTAGAGCACCTCGTAGGTGAGCGGCAGGGACTGGTCGCTGCGGCGCAGCCGGTAGGTGACGTCGATGATCGCCCAGCGGTCGGTGTGCTTGAACACCGACTGCCGGTGCGGGCCGAACCCGCACCGCTGCACGCCCCACCGCTCGACCGCGCCGGTCTGCCGGTCGAAGACGGTGACCGACTCCAGGACCTCACCCGTGAGGTAGCCGTAGGCGCCGACGTTCTGCACCGGGGTGCCGCCGACCGTGCCGGGGATGCCGGACAGGGCCTCCAGGCCGGACAGGCCCTCGGCGACGGTGAGCTCGACGAGGCTGTCCCAGTCGACGCCGGCCGAGGCGGTGACGCGCTCGCCGTCGAGGTCGACCTCCGGTGAGGCCATCTTGATGACGGTGCCGTCGAATCCCTCGTCGCCGACCACCAGGTTCGAACCGCCGCCGATCACCAGCAGCGGCCGCCGCTCGTCGTGCGCGCGCAGCAGGTCGACGGCGTGGCCGGTGCTCTCGGTGATCTCGAGCCGGCCGATCGGGCCGCCGACGCGCATGGTGGTGAGCTCTGCGAATGTAACCGTCACGGTGTCCTTACCCAGCGTCGCGCCCTCGGGCGGGCGGTTCTCCGCTGGCAGCCTAACAGCGGCCCGCCGGGTGTCCGGCGGGCCGCTGTGGCTCAGCTCTTTACTGAACCGGCCATCAGTCCGCCGATGAACCAGCGGCCGAGCACGATGTACACCAGCAGGGTGGGCAGGGACGCGATGAGCGCGCCCGCCATCGAGGCGGCGTAGTCCGGCGACTGGGCGCCGGCCAGCGCGTTCAGGGCGATCGTCACCGGGCCGTTTCTCGTGTTCGACATGAAGATCGCGAACAGGTAGTCGTTCCAGGCCGAGGTGAACTGCCAGATGATCGTCACCACGAAGCCCGGGGCGGAGACCGGCAGGATCACCGACCGGAACGTCCGCAGCATGCCGGCGCCGTCGACCCGGCTCGCCTCGATGAGCTCGACCGGCACCGTCGTGGCGTAGTAGTTGCGGAAGATCAGCGTGCAGATCGGGATGCCGTACACGCAGTGCACGAAGATCAGCGTCGAGATGCCCGGCGGCAGGCCGATCTCGTGGACGATCTGGCGCAGCGGGATCATGACGGCCTGGTACGGGATGAACATGCCGAACAGGATCAGCGTGAACACCACGTCGGCACCCGGGAAGCGCCAGCGCGACAGCACGAAGCCGTTGGCCGCGCCGAGGACCGACGAGATCAGCGCCACCGGGATGGCCAGCTCGAACGTGCGGATGAACGACGGGCGCAGCGACGCCCACGCCTTCTCCCACGACGCGAAGGTCCACTCGGAGGGCAGGTTCCACTGCCCGTTGACGCCGATCTCCCGGCCGGACTTCAGGCTCGTGACGATGAGCACGTAGGCCGGCATCAGGATGATGATCAGGAAGAACAGCAGGAGGACGTACGTCACGACCCGCCCGAGCGGCGACCGGGCGTGGACCGAGCCGCGCGGCTTCTTGCGCGGCGCCGAGGCGTCGACCGCCTCCGGAGCCGGGCTGACGGTGCTCGCGGTCATGCCCCCTCCTCGCTTCGCTCGCCGGTTCCATGACCTTCACACTGAGCCGGCCGTTGACCGGCCCCTCCGCGACGCTCCGGACCGGTCATGAACGGCGCTCCACCCGGTTGTTGTAGATGAGGTACGGCACGATCACGATCGCCACCAGCACCAGCAGGATGATCGAGATTGCCGCCGCCTTGGCGTAGTCGCTGGTGAGCAGCGTCTGCCAGACGTAGACCGCGGGGACCTCGGTGATCCACTGGGCGCCGGACACCGACATGATCAGGTCGAACATCTTCATCGACATGTGGCCGAGGATGATGAGCGCGGACAGGGCGGTCGGCGTGAGCTGCGGGAACAGCACGTGCCGGTAGAGCTGCCAGCCGGTCGCCCCGTCGACGGCGGCGGCCTCGCGCAGCTCGGCCGGGATGCCCCGGAAGCCGGACAGGAACAGCGCCATCACGTAGCCCGAGAGCTGCCAGATCGCCGGCAGCGCCATCGCGGCCATGCCCCAGTCGGGGTCGGTCCACCAGGGGTTCTGCAGGAACCCGAGGTGCAGGTCGACGAAGATGCGGTTGAGGCCGCCGGCCGAGTCGTCGGTGCCGGAGTTCATCAGCCAGCGCCACACGACGCCGCTGGCGACGAAGGAGATGGCCATCGGGAACAGGTAGACGGCGCGGAAGAAGCCCTCGCCGCGCACGCCCCGCTCCATCAGGAAGGCCCACAGCAGGCCCATCGCCATCGTGCCGACCATGAACACGACGGTGAAGACGAGCAGGTTCTTCAGCGAGTGGACGAACCGGTCGTTGATGTCCTCGGTGAAGAGGTCGGTGAAGTTCTTGAGGCCGACGAAGCCCTTGTTGCCGAGGGCGTCGTGCTCGTCGCTGAAGCTGAGTTTCGCCGTCCAGCCGATCAGGCCGTACACGAAGATCGCCAGGAGCACGAGCGAGGGCGACAGCAGGATGAGGCCCGGGGCCCACCGGCGCAGCTTCGCGCGGGTCGCTCCGGGACTGCGGCGGGGTCGGGTCTGTTCAGTGGTGGTCGTCACCGCGGGTCCTCCGTCATGGGCGCACCGGAGCAGGCTGCTGCCCGCTCCGGTGCGTCCGTCGTACCGCTACTTGCCGGCGTACCGCTACTTGCCGGCGTACTGCTGCTACTTGCCGGCGTACTGCTTCGCCGCGGCGACGAGCGCGGTCTGCAGTGCGGCGACGTCACCGTCGCTGGAGAACTTGCCCTGCGCCGAGGCGACCGCACCCTGCCAGCCCTGCGAGCAGGCCGAGCCGTGCGGGCAGGACGGGACGGCGACGCCCTTGGACCAGTCGGCGATGGCCGCCTGCTGGTAGGCCGGGTAGTCACCGGCGACCGCGTCGGTGCGGGCCGGGATCGAGCCCTTCTTGGTGTTGAAGGCCTTCTGGCCGGCGGCGCTGCCCAGGGTCTTCAGCCAGCACTTGGTGCCCTCGGGGTTCTTGGCACCCTTCGGCAGCACGAACGAGTCGGCGAGCCACTGGTAGGCGTTGCCGTTGCCCGGGAAGACCGAGTAGCTGTAGTCCTTGAAGCCCTTGGCGTCGAGGTCGGCGGCCTCCCAGTCACCCATGAGCTGGTAGGCGGCCTTGCCGTCCATGACCATCTTCTCGGCGTCGGTCCAGTCGAAGGTGTCGCGGTCCTTGTTGGAGTACGACAGCAGCTTCTTGTAGTCCTCGATACCCTTGGTCACGTCGGCGCCGGCCCAGTCGGTCTTGCCGTTCCACAGGCCGGTGAACTTCTCGGCGCCGAGGTCGCTGATGAGCACGGCCTCGAACAGCATCTGCTGGGTCCAGTCCTTGCCCAGCGCGAGCGGGGCGGCGACGCCCTTCGCCTTGAGGGTGTCGAGCTGGGTGAAGAACTCGGCCAGGTCCTTCGGCGCGGCGGTGATGCCGGCGTCGGTGAGGACCTTCTTGTTCGCCCACAGCACGTTGGCGCGGTGGATGTTGGCCGGCACGGAGTAGATCTTGCCGTTGACGGTCAGGCTGTCGACGAGGCCCTTCGGGAAGGCGCTGTCGAGGCCCCACTCCTTGTACTGCGCGGAGAGATCCTCGATCTGGCCGGCCTTGATGTAGTCGGTCAGCTCGGCGCCGGCGTGTGCCTGGAACGTGTCCGGCGGGTCGTTCTGCTGCAGCCGGGAGGCCAGCACCTGCTTGGCGTTCGAACCGGCACCGCCGGCGACCGCGCCGTTGACGAACTCGTACTGCGAGCAGTCCGTCTTGAACTGCGTCACCAGGCCGTCGAGGCCGGCCTTCTCGCCGCCGTCGGCCCACCAGGTGAAGACCTCGACCTGCTTGCTGCCGGTGCCGCTGCTGCCGTTGCCGTCGTCGGCACCGCAGCCGCTGGCCACCAGGGCCAGCGCGACGCCGGCGGCGGCGAAGGCCGCGCGAGTGCTGAAGCGCATTCGTCCCTCCATCACGGGATGTTGCACGTTGCTCGGGGGTGTGTCACATGCTTGCGGTTGCGGAGTGTGGGTGTGTGCGAACGTGTTGAACCTTGCGGGATAGGTTTCCACCCGGGACCTTCGTCTCCGGGAGGGGTTCTGTCAACTCCTGGCATTCGAGTTGTGACATCCCTGCAATCTGGGGGGAGGTCGGCCAGACCGCGCGCCGCATGAGGGTACGGTTCGGTAAGACCTTGACATAACTGCCGGTGCGGTTGCAGGATTACGCGCCGTGGCGGCGGCGCATCCGACGGATCCCCGCGACCTGTGGCGCCGCGAGCTGGGCGGGACGGCCAGGAGGGTCGCCGAGACGCTGCGCCTGTACGGCCCCCGCACCCGGGCCGAGCTGGTCACGCTCAGCGGACTGTCCCGGCCGACGGTGTCGGCCGTGCTCACCGACCTCGGCGGCGCGGGCCTGGTCAGCGAGCGTACCGGCGCCGCGGCCCGGCCCGTGGGCGGGCGCCCCGCGTCGGTCGTCCAGCTGACCCGCCGGGCCGGCATCGCGGTCGGCGCCGACATCGGCCGCCGGCACGTGCGCGTCGCCCTCGCCGATCTCGGCCACGCGGTGCTCGCCGAGCGCGAGGCCCGCACCGACTTCGACATCGACGACCGTCCGCACGACGCGCTGGACCTCGCGGTCGGCCTCATCGACGCCGCCCTGGCCGACATCGGCGCCACCCGGGCCGAGGTCGTGGGGGTCGGCCTGGGCGTGCCGGCCCCGATCACCCGCGACCGGCGGATCGGCTCCCCGCCCATGCTGCCCGGCTGGGCCGACCTGCTGCCGGCCGAGGAGCTCACGGCGCGCCTCGACCTGCCGGTCCGCGTCGACAACGACGCCAACCTGGCAACCCTGGGCGAGTACGTCTGGGGCGCCGGCCGCGGCTGCACCGATCTGGTCTACGTCAAGCTCGCCACCGGCATCGGCGCCGGCATCGTCCTGGACGGCCGCCTCTACCGCGGCACCGCCGGCACCGCGGGCGAGCTCGGCCACGTGACCCTGGACGCCCGCGGCGCGGTGTGCCGGTGCGGCAACCGCGGCTGCGTCGAGCTGGCCGTCGGGGGCCGCGCGCTGCTGGCCAACGCCCGCCAGTCCCACCCGGAGCTGCACGACCTGGCCGGCCTGATCGAGTACGCCCAGTCCGGCGACCCCGGCTGCCGCCGGCTGATCATGGACGCGGGCACCCAGCTCGGGTACGCGCTGGGCAATCTGGTCAACCTCATCAACCCCCAGCGCGTCCTGCTCGGCGACGAGCTGGGCGCGGCGACCGAGCTCCTGCGCGAGCCCTTGCAGCGGGGCCTGGCGGAGACGGCCCTGGCCGCGGCCGCCGAGTCGGTCGAGGTGGTGCAGAGCGCCCTCTCGCTGCGCGCCGCCGCCCTGGGCGCGGTGGCGCTGGCCCTGGGGATCGACACGGTCCCCTTCGCGACGCCCGTGTAGGTAGATTGCCCTCCATGCGGGTGATGGCGGGACCGCCGGGCTTCGTCGAGCTCGCGGAGCATCCGGACGAGTCCGGCCGCTTCGGCTCGGCGGTCGTGCCCGCGGCGGCGCTGCCTGCACTCGTGGCCGTCGTCGAGGCTGCCTGCGCTGCGCCGGCCCGCCCGCCACCGGTCCGCGCGCGGTACGCCAGCCTGGCCGCACTGGTGGAGCACCTGGCCCCGTCGCCCGGCGGCCACGGCGACCTGGAGGATCGCCTGGCCCGCGCCTTCCGCGCTCGGGTGGCGTCGGGCGAGCTGGCCGACGGCCAGGCCCGGGGCGCCGCCCGCGACCGCGTGACGGCCTGGTTCACCGCGGCGGGCGTCGACCACGAACCGGCCGACTGGTTCTGGGTCAACAGCGACTGACACGTGAGCGGACGCAGTTTCGGTCAGCCCGGGGCGAGGAGGCAGAACTCGTTGCCTTCCGGGTCGGCGAGGACCATCCACGGGAGGTCGCTCCGGCCCAGGTCGACGGCGGTGGCGCCGAGCGTCCGCAGTCTGGCCGCCTCGGCCTCCGGGTCGTCGCCAGGGTATGGGCGAACGTCGAGATGGACGCGGTTCCACCCGGTCTTCACGTCGGGTGTGCGGAGGAACCGCAGATATGGGCCGACGCCCTTGGCGCAGCGCAGCACCGCGCTGTCGTCGGTCACCTCGTGCAGGGCCCAGTCCATGGCCTTGCCCCAGAAGCGGGCCATGGCTCGCGGATCCGCGCAGTCGACCACGACCGCGGCGATCGGTCCGGTGTCCCGGTGGAGCGGCCGGGGGTCCAGCACGCAGAACTCGTTGCCCTCCGGGTCGGCCAGGACCGTCCACGGGACGTCGCCCTGGCCGACGTCGGCGGGTGTCGCGCCGAGATCCTTCAGGCGCGTGACCACGTCCGCCTGATGGGCCGCCGAGGTGGTGGCGAGGTCGACGTGGACGCGGTTCTTCACCGTCTTGGGTTCGGCAGAGGCGACGAGGTCGAGGCAGACGGCGACGGGGTCGGGGTAGACGAAGCCCTCGGGTTCGAGGTTGGTCACGCCGGGTCCCTCGCTGGACACTCCCCAGCCGAGCACCTCCGCCCAGAACCCGCCCAGCGCGGCGTCGTCCCGAGCCTTCATGTTGATCTGCACAAGCCGCGTTGCCATGCCGACGAGGCTACGCGCCGTGCCCCGGCGCGGTCATGATCGCCCGGCTCGCGGCTGGTCTGCGGCGCGGTTCCCGCCCGGCCGCGGCCGGTTCGCGCTCGCCGTCGCCGGTTCGCGCTCGCCGTCGCCGGTTCGCGCCCGGCCGTGGCTGGTTCGCGGCCTAGTCTCGTGGCGGCCAGTTGAAGTAGTAGCTCAGCGCGAGCCCCACGGTCCCCAGCCCGGCGAGCAGCGCGGCGAACGCCGCGAACATCTCCATCGGACTGTCGAACGCCCCCGCGGCCCCGAGCACGAGCACGATGAGCAGCACGACGCCGAAGAACCACAGCAGAATCCGCGCCCGCTTCGGGATGACCATAAGGCGCACTGTATCCCCACGGGGCCCGGCAGCCTTCCCGCGACCGGCCACCTGCGGCCGGCCCCCGACCGCCGGGCGACGTGTCCCGCACATGATCACGGACGTTTTTGGTTCGCATTCGGTACAGAAACGTCCGTGATCATGCAGGCCTCGCAGCTGGACCGGCCGTGACCAGCCTGCGCGCATGGCCGGCCGGTGGCGGCTCAGCTACGACTCCGAGGGCGGGCGCCGTCGAACCATGCGCGGCCGACGTCGGAACGGCGGGCGCCGCCATCGAGGCGATGCGAGCGGCCGGCTGCGCGCCACCGGACCATGTGGCGGGACTTGCGCGCGGGGGCCTGGGCGGCCGCCGGCTTGGCGATGCCCCGCGCCGGGCCCGGCACGACGAAGGCTGCCGGATCCGCTGGGGACCCGGCAGCCGTTCGCGTCGGTCGTGGGAGTTACGAGGTCCAGACCTGGAGGGTGGAGAGCTGGCCGGCCGGCCAGCCGGTGTTCGACGTGAACTGCAGGCGGAAGTACCGCTGCGTCGTCGCCCCGAACGTGATGGTGACGGTGTTGTTGGCGCCCGGGTCGAAGACGTAGTCGGCCGGGGCCTTCACCTGGGTCCACGACGAGCCGCTGGTGCTGCCGAGGACCTCGATGCGCTGGGTGCGGGTGCCCCAGCCGGCCGGCAGCTGCAGCACCATGCGCGACGCCGACTGGGCGCTGCCCAGGTCGACCTGCACCCACTGCGGGAACGCGTTGTTGGCGCTCTCCCAGTAGCTGCCCTGGTCGCCGTCGGTGATGTTGGCCGAGGTGTACACCTGCACGTGGCTCGACTCCGCCGTCGGCCGGCCCGCGGCCAGGTTCACCGGCGCCGTGCTGCCGCCGGCGCCGGTGAGCGACACCGTCGTCGGGCTGTTCGAGGCGTTGCTGGTGATGGTGAGCGTGCCGGTGCGAGTGCCCGTCGCGGTGGGCCGGAAGCTCACGTTGACGACGCAGGACGCCCCGACCGCGATCGAGCCGCAGTTGTTCGTCTGCGTGTAGTCACCGCTCACCGAGACACCGGAGACCGTCGCCGCCGCGGTGCCCGAGTTGGTCACCGTCACCGCCTGCGCGGCGCTGGTGCTGCCGACCGCCTGCGACCCGAACGTCAGCGAGCTGGGCATCGTGCTCAGCGTCGGCGCGTTCGGCGACGTGCCGCCGGACGGGTACACCTCGAACTCGGCCACCTGCCCCGCCGGCCAGCCGGTGTTCGCCGTGATGTTCACCCGGACATACCGCGTGTTCGTCGCCGGCAGCGTGATGTCCACCGTGTTGCCGGTCGCCGGGTCGAACGTCCGCCCGGCCGGCGCCACGATCTGGTTGAAGCTGTTGCCGTCGTTGGACCCCAGCACCGACAGCGTCTGCGTGCGGGTCGCCCAGGCGGCGGGCGGCGGCAGCTTCAGCGTGACCCGGCCGATGCTGGTCACCGCGCCGAGGTCGACCTGCACCCACTGCGGGAAGGCGTTGTTGGCGCTCTCCCAGTAGGTGGCGGTGTTGCCGTCGGTCGCCGTGCTCGCCGCCTGCGTGCCGTTGACCTGGCTGGAGGCGACGGTCGGCTTGTTCAGCGCGATGTTGGTGTTCGTGCCGATGCCGCTGCCCGACAGGGCGATCGACAGCGGGTTGTTGTTCGCGTTGCTGGTGACGGTGACCGTGCCGCTGCGCGCGCCGGACGCCGTCGGGGCGAACCGGACCGTGACCGTGCAGGAGGCGCCGACCGCCAGCGACGAGCAGGTGTTGGTCTGGCTGAAGTCACCGCTCGCCGAGACGCCGGAGACGGTCGCCGCGGCGGTGCCCGAGTTCGTCACGGTCACCGTCTGGGTGGCCGACTGCGCGCCGACGACGGTCGCCGGGAACGTCAGCGCCTGCGGGTTGGCGCTCAGCACCGGGCCGGGCGCGACACCGGTGCCCGACAGCGGCACCGTGCTGGTGACCCCGCCGACGGTGACGCTGAGCGTGCCGGTGCGGTCCCCGGCCGCCGTGGGCCGGAACGTGACGCTCACCGTGCAGGAGGCGCCGGCGGCGAGGCTGCTGCCGCAGGTGGTGGTCTGCGCGAAGTCGCCGCTGGCCGCGATCGTGCCGACGGCCGCCGAGGCGGTGCCGCCGTTGGTGACAGTGACCGTCTGCGCCGCGCTGGTGGCGCCGGTGGCGACGCTGCCGAAGCCGAGGGCGCTGGGGCTGACGGTGATGTTCGAGCCGTTGTCCGGCAGGTACGGCGGGAACGCCGGGTTGGTGATGTTCTGGCACGCCGAGCCGCTGAGGCCGGAGTTGCCACCGCCGTCGGTCAGGGTGAAACCGACGCCGCAGTTGTAGATGGCCGCCGGCGCCCCGACGCCGGTCGCCGAGCTGTTGCTGATCGTGGCCGAGCCGCCGACCTGCTCCTGGATCGCCCACGTGCCGGTGTTCTGGATCGTGGCGTTGTTGATCCGCACGTTGCTGATGCTCGATCCGGAGACGAACTGGATCGCCTCGAACGGGCTCTGCTGGATCAGGATGTTGTCGACGTTGACCTGACCCGACATGGCGGCGTCACGGGCGTCGAACCACAGCGCGCCGACCCCGAAGTTCCAGTTGGGGTCGAGGCTGCCGGAGCGGATGATCGTGTTGCGCAGCACGTCGGTGCGCCCGAGCGGGGTCGAGTTGAACCGCTGCCCCACGTGGATGCCGCCGCCCTGCGACAGGCCGGCGTCGATCACCCGGTTGTCGGCGACGACGTTGTCGTGGCCGCCGTAGATCGCGATGCCGTTGGCCAGGATCGGATACTGCACCGTGTTGTGGTCGAACGAGTTGTTCGCGTCGGCGTTGACCTCGGCCCACATCGCCAGGCCGTCGTCGCCGGCGTTGCGCACGTCGGAGTTCGTCACCTTGGAGTTGGTGACCCCGTTGTGGAAGTTGATCGCGTCGGCGGTGAAGTTGCGCAGCCGCATCTGGTTGAACACCAGGTTGGTGAACGGCCCGTCCATCCAGGCGCCGACCTTGGTGTGCTCGATCCAGACCCGGTCGACGGTGGAGTTGCTCATCGCGCCGCCGATGCCGTTGACCTGGTCGCCGTCGTTGCGCTCCTGGACGTTGCCGAAGATGGCGAAGTCGGCGAGGTGCACGTTGGCGCTCGGTGTCGGCGGGTAGTTGCCGTAGAACCCGATCCGGTCGCCCTGGGTGCGCGAGTGCCACATGCCGGCACCCTTGATGGTGACGTTGTTGACCGCGATGTGGCCCTGGATCTTGAACGTGCCCGGCGGGATCCAGACCGTGCCGCCCGCGCCGGCCGCGGCGATCGCCTGGTTCATCGCCGAGGTGGAGTCCTGCACGCCGGTCGGGTCGGCGCCGCGGCTGGTGATCGAGACCGAGCCGGCCGGCTGGGAGAGCGGCCCGCTCACGTTCTCGAAGTCGGCGAAGTCGATCGTGTAGGACGAGGCGGTCGAGTCGGCGTCGACCTGCAGCCGGAACTTCGTGCCGGCCGGGTAGGTCTGGGTGAAGAGCCGGTTGACGTCGTCGTAGAAGTGGTGGGCGTTGCTGCCCGGCGAGTTGGTGAACGGATATCCGCCGTAATACCAGCTGTAGGCGTTGGTCAGGGTGAAGTTGGTCTGGCGGGTGCCGTTGATGTACAGCGAGATCGGCGCCGTGTAGACCGAGCCGTTGCCGGAGTCGGGGATGCTGTAGCGGAAGACGATCGAGTTCGTCGTCACGGGCGTGGTGAACTCGACGAACTTCCCCTGGCCCTGCAGGGTCACCGCCTTGCGGTACGACGCCTCGGCCGCGAGGGTGTTGTACTGCGCGGACGGGCCGATGACGGTGCCGTTGGTGGTCGAGTTCTCGGCCTGGACCTGGACGTAGGGCAGCGTCGCCCCGACGCCGCCGGTGGCGGCCGCCAATGCCGGGGTGACGGCGGCGACGACCACGCCGGCGGCGGCCAGCGTGGTGCCGGCGACCAGCGCGGCGGTGCGGGCGCGCGGCCGCAGGACGCGGGCGTGCCGTCCTGCCGCGACCGGAGCGGTTGACCGCTCGGTCGGGTCCGGGGCGGTGGTCCGCCCGCTTCGGGTGAGCCTGAGCATGGTTGCTCGCTTTCGACGAGTCGACAGGGTCGCCCGCGGCCCCCGTGTCGGCGGTCGGGACGGGGTCCGGGGCCTGACCCGGTCAGGCAGGGGGTGAAGGCGTTCGGTCGATGCACCGGTTGGCGGAGGCGGTGCATCTGGGACGGTAACCCCGGCCCTGGGCGTGCGCAATATCTAGACACATCTTTGTTGACTTCTTACGACGCTTCTAAGATTTCTTACACGGACTAGGGTCGTTCCATGAGACTCGTGCCGGTGGTCGACATGTCGACCTCGCAGCCGACCTACCTCAACCTGGCCCACGCCACCCTGGTCGCGCCGATCCACCTGGACACCCGCGCCCGCACGTTCCGCAAGGACCAGCAGACGTGGGCGGTGACCTTCGTGGTCAACGTGGGCGGCTCGGCGACGGTCTTCGCGACCCGCCGCTCGTTCGCGAGCGAGCAGGAGGCGGGCGAGTGGATCGCGTCCGTGGCGGACCTGATCTGAGGTTGTCATGGCGCCGACCGTAGGCCCGGGGTACGACAATTTCCGGGCGGCCGCCGGCCTCATACCTGAGTAGTACGGCTCTGCTCCGACGCGGAACGGCCCGCCGCTCGCCTAGCGTCGAGCCGTGCTGCGAATCGCCCTCTCCTCGCTGCGGCCGCGGCGGCTGGTGCCGACCGCGATCGCGATCGTGCTGTCGGTCGCGTTCGTCGCCGGCGTCCTCGTCTACCGGGATACCGCCTCGGCCGCGCTGTATGACGAGTACGCGCGAGGGGCCCGCAACGTCGGCGTCGCGGTGACGGCCCGCGGCGACACGCGCCTGCCGTTGTCCACTGTGGACGCGGTCCGGAACACGCCCGGCGTGGCCGACGTCGACGGGCGGATGGCCGCGCCGCTGCCGCTGCTCGACCGGCACGGCAAGCCGGTCACGACGTTCGGGGAGCCGCCGGCCGCGGTCGACACCGGCTCGGTGCCGGCCCTGCGCGGGTTCGACCTGCGGAGCGGACGGCTGCCGGAGGGAGGCGGTGAGGCGGCGCTCGACAGCGGTACCGTCGAATCCACCGGCATCACCGTGGGAGACACCGCGGTCGTCGTCGACGCCGGCGGCGCACGGCAGGAGCTGCGGGTCGTCGGCGTGGTGGCGAGTGCCGGCGGCGCGCCGACCGTCGTGCTCACGCAGGCGGAGGTGGTGCGGCTGACCGGCGCAAACGGCTACCGGGAGGTCGTCGCGACGCTGCGGCCCGGCGCCGACGCGGGCGAGGTGCGCGACCGCATCGCCGCCGCCGGCCCGGCGCAGGCCCGGTTCCGCACCGGCGACGCGCTGCGGCGCGACCTCGCCCGGGCCGCGTCCGGACAGCTGAACGGGGTGTTCGTCGGCCTCGTGCTGTTCGCGGCCGTCGCCGTACTGGTCGCCGGGTTCGTCATCTTCAACACCTTCAACATCCTGATGGCGCAACGGATCCGCGAGACCGCGCTGCTGCGCTGCGTCGGCACCCGGCGCGGCCAGGTGATCCGGCTGGTGCTGCTGGAGTCGGCCGCGGTCGGGCTCGCCGCGTCGCTCGCCGGGGCGGTGGCCGGGCTCGGGGTGGCGGCCGGGCTGACGCGCGGCGGCACGTTGCTCGGGCTGCCGGGCGGGCGGCCGGTGCTGAGCGCGGCGCCGGTGCTCGTCGCGGTCGGGCTGGGTCTGCTGGTGACGGTCGGGTCGGCGGCGATCCCGGCGGTGCGGGCCGGGCGGGTGCCGCCGGTCGCAGCGCTGCGCATCACCGGGGAGGAGCCGCGGCGGCGGTGGACGTTCGTGCTCGCCGGGCTCGCCCTGGCCGGCGGGGCCGCGCTGACCGTCGCCGGGCTGCGGGCGGGCGGCGCGGAGGAGGGCATGGTGCTGGTCATGGCCGGCGGCACCGGCACGTTCCTGGCGCTGCTCCTGTTGTCGCCGCTGCTGGTGGGCCGGCTGGTGGCGGCGCTCGGCTGGCTGCCCGGCCGGGTGTTCGGCGTGCCGGCCCGGCTCGCGGCCGCGAATGCCAGGCGCAATCCGGAACGGACCGCGGCGACGACGGCGACGCTCGTGATCGGGGTTGCGCTGATGGCCGGCGGCAGCACGATCGCGGCGACCGTGGACCGGACGGCGACGGCCCAGCTGGATCGGGCGTTCCCGGTCGACTACCTCGTCGTGCCGGCGGTCAACGGCACCACGATCCCGCCTTCCGTGACGGCGTCGCTGAGCGGGGATCCGGCGTTCGCGTCGGTGGAGGCGGTGCGGCAGGCGGAGGCCGTGGTCGACGGGAGATCGATCCTTGTCGGCACCGGTGGCGTCGCCGACGGCACCGCCCGGGTGCCCGCCGCCTCCGACGTGCTCGGGCGCGCCCGGCCGGGCGACCGGCTGACCGTGCGGGCCGGCGAGCGAGCGCTCGCCGTCACCGTGGCGGCCACGGTGCAGGGGCCCAGCCTGACCGGCGATCTCGTCGTCAGTGCGGGGGACTTCGCGTCGCTCTTCCCCGGCGGTACCGCTGCATCCATGATCCTCGTCCGGGCAACGCCGGGCGCACCCGCGCGCGAGCGGCTCGACGCGGCGCTGGCCGGCGCTCCGCTGGTGCGCTACGACGACCTCGCCGACGTGCGGGACGACCGGAAGGCGGCGGTAGACCAGCTGGTGGGGATCATCGCCGTACTGCTGGCGTGTGCGCTGCTCATCGCCCTCGTCGGGATCGCGAACACGTTGTCACTGTCCGTGCTGGAGCGCTCACGGGAGTCGGCGTTGCTGCGGGCGCTCGGCCTGACCCGCCGGCAGCTCGCCGCGACGCTGCTGGTGGAGGCCCTGCTCATGGCGACCGCGGGGGCGCTGGTCGGGGTGGCGTTCGGCGTGCTGTACGGCTGGCTGACCACGCTGGCCGGGTTCGGGGCGGTCGACCCGCTGGTGACGGTGCCGGTGGGGCGGCTGGGGCTGTTCGTGCTGCTGGCGGCGCTCGCGGGGGTTGCGGCGGCGGTGCTGCCGGCCCGGCGGGCGGCGTTGTCGGCGGTTTTGTCGTAGGGGCGACCTATGGTGGGCGGCATGCGGTGGGTGTTCGACGGGGCGCTGGCGGCGGGGATCGTGTTCCTCGCCCTCATGGAGCGCGGCACGACCGACGCGGTGGTGCTGGCCTGCGGGTTCGTCATGGCGGCGGCGCTGCTCGGCCGCCGGGCGTTCCCGGTGCCGGCGGGCATCGTCGTGTACGGGCTGGCCGGCGCCCACCTGGCCGTCCAGCCGGCGGTCCGCCTGTTCGACGTGGCGGTGCTCGTCGCGATGTATTCGGTGGTCAAGTACGGGCCCGGTGGGCGCTGGCCGATCCTGGCCGGGGCGTTCGCGGGGCTCGGGGTGCTGCTGGGGGCGTGGGCCGAGGACCGCCGCGCCGGCAACTTCTGGACCATCGCATGGGTCGTCGGCGCGGTGACGGTCGCCGTGTGGGTCACGGGGCACGGAGTGCGGACGCGGCGGCTGTATATCGCTTCGCTCGAGGAGCGCAACGCCACCCTGCAGCGGGAGCGCGACCACCTCACCCGGCTGGCGACGGCGGACGAGCGGGCGGCGATCGCACGTGAGCTGCACGACGTGGTGGCGCACAGCCTGAGCGTGATGATCGTCCAGGCGGACGGCGCGACGTACACGCTGGACCCCTCGGCCACGCAGGCCTGCGCCGCCCTGGGCACGATCGCCGCGACGGGGCGCGAGGCGCTCGACGACATGCGGCGGGTGGTGTCGCTGCTGCGTGCCGCGTCCCCGCCGCCGTTACCCGCCGTCCAGCCGTCCGGCGCGCGGCCGGTTGGCGATGCGGGTGCGCAGCGTGGTGCCTCGCCCGGCGCATCGCCTGGCGCTGCGGCCGGTGCATCGCCTTGTGCCGTGGCTAGTGCCGTGGCCGGTGCTGCCGGTGCTGCCGGTGCTGCCGGTGCCGAGTTCGGTGCGGGGTCGGTTGGGACGCCTGTCGTGGAGGTCGGCCTCGGGGGCGGCCCGGGGGCCTTCGTGGGGGCCGGTGTGGAGGACACCGGGGTCGATCTCGGGCGGCGGCGGGTCGGGCTGGCGGAGCTCGACACGCTGGTCGAGCGGGCCGCCACGGCCGGGCTGCGGGTGGTGGTCGAGCGCGAGGGGAGTCCGGAGGGGTTGAGCGCGGCGGAGGAGCTGACGGCGTACCGGATCGTCCAGGAGTCGGTGACCAACGCGCTGCGGCACGCGGGCCCCGGGGCGGTGCTGACCGTGCGGTTGCGCTACTCCGCCGCGGATGTCCGGATCGAGGCCGTGGACGACGGCGCCGGCCGGCCTCCGCCGGTGCCGGCCTCCGCGCACGCCGGTCGAGCGGGACTTCCGGCCCATGCTTCGGCGGACGCTCCGGCCGACGCTTCGGCTGGGCATGCCGGGCGGATGGGCGATGCGGGTCAGGAGGGCGATGCGGGGCGGTCGGGGCATCCGGTTCGGAAGTGGCATGCGGACCAGGGCCGGCTCTCGGGCCACGGCGGGGCTGCGGGCCAGGGCTTGCGGGGCTTGGGTGGCCGGGAGCGGCCGGTCGGGTACGTCGGGCATGGGCTGATCGGCATGCGGGAGCGGGTTGCCGTGCACGGGGGCGCCGTGACCGCGGGGCCGTGCGCGGGCGGGGGCTGGCGGGTCGCCGCGACGATCCCGTTGGGCCGGGCGGCCGCGGCATGACCCGCCAGCCTCCGGCCGAGGGTGACGCGGTGCCCTCGCACGTTGAGCACTTACGCAGCGAGGCCCCACGCGGTGAGCCCTCGCGCGGTGAGCCCTCGCGCGGTGAGCCCTCGCGCGGTGAGCCCTCGCGCGGTGAGGCCTCGCGCGGTGAGCACTTATGCAGTGAGGCTTCACGCGCTGAAGCCTCACGCGGGGAAGCCTGGCGTCGTAAAGCCCTAGGCCGTAGAACTTCGCGCGGTGAGGCGTCGCGCGGTGAGGCGTCGCGCGCGCCGTGCTTGGGCGGCCGGCGGCGTGGGGGTGGGCGGTGATCCGGGTCGTTGTCGTCGACGATCAGGAGTTGGTGCGGGCCGGGTTCCGGATGATCCTGTCGGCGCAGGAGGACATGGCGGTCGTCGGGGAGGCGGGTGACGGGGCGGAGGCGTTGCGGCTGCTGCGTGAGGTGGAGGCCGACGTCGTGGTCATGGACATCCGGATGCCGGTGATGGACGGGGTCGCGGCCACGGCGGAGCTGGTGGGGCGGGGTCGGCTGCCGCGGGTGCTGGTGCTGACAACCTTCGACACCGACGAGGACGCGTTCGCAGCGCTGCAGGCGGGGGCTAGCGGGTTCCTGCTGAAGAACGCCCCGCCGGCCGAGCTGCTGTCCGCGATCCGCATCGTGGCCGCCGGCGACGCGGTGGTCGCGCCGCGGGTGACGCGGCGGTTGCTGGAGCGGTTCGCGGGTCGGTTCGCCCCGTCGTCGGGCTCCGGAGGAGCAGCCAGCGGAGGCGGGACAGGAACCGAAGGCGAAAACGGCGGCGGAGCCGGTGGTCGCGGAGCCGGGAGCGGCAGCGGAGCCGGCGGCGGCGGAGCCGGGATCGGCAGCGGAGCCGGGAGCGGAGCCGGGAGCGGAGCCGGGAGCGGAGCCGGGAGCGGAGCCGGGAGCGGGGGCGGAGCTGGCGGCGGAGCCGGGATCGGGAGCGGAGCCGGGGTCGGTAGGGGCGCGAGCAGTGGAGGTGGCGCGGGACTGAGCGCTGCTGGGAACGGGCGGCGGTTGGCGGATCTCACCGAGCGGGAGCGGGAGGTGCTCCTGCTCGTGGCGCAAGGGCTGTCCAATGCCGAGGTCGGTGAGCGGCTGCACGTCGCCGAGACGACCGTGAAGACCCATGTCGGGCACATTCTCACCAAGCTGGAGCTTCGGGATCGGGTGCAGGCGGTCGTGCTCGCGTACGAGACGGGGCTGGTCCGGCCGGAGTCCGCCGGTCCCCCACAACGACGACATTCCCCACAGGAATAATGTTCCTTACAGGAATGTCGTCGGGACCCTACCCGGATGCGGCCCCGACGGCCGCCGTGAAGCTCCGGTCGCAGGCCACGTAGTGCTCGGGGACGAGCCGACCGGGTCACCGTCCGCGCCCGGCAAAACGGACGAACCGGTCGTGACCCGCCGATTACCCGATGAGCTTCCACGCCCGCGCGCCGCCCACGACCCCCGCCGTGTTGGGGACGATCGTCACGTCGTCGCCGAGGCGGGCCAGGTTGTCCGCGTCGATGAGCGCCGAGTTGCCGCCGCCGAGGTACAGCCGGTCCCACCGGAAGACCGGCCGCAGCCCGTCCACGACCCGGCGCACGCGGCGGGACCAGCGGGCGTTGCCGATCTCGCGCCGTTGGTGCTCCCCGATGTACCGGTCGTAGGTGCGCTTGCGCCGCACGGGCGCGTGTGACAGCTCCAGGTGCGGGGCGAGCGACCCGTCGTCGAAGAGCGCGCTGCCCAGGCCCGTGCCGAGGGTGAGGACGAGCTCGAGGCCGGTGCCGTCGACGAGCGCGGCGCCGTGGACCTCGGCGTCGTTGAGCACCAGCACCGGGCGGTCGAAGGCGCGGGTGAGCGCGGCGCGGGCGTCGTACCCGGTCCAGGCGTCCAGCAGCGCCGGGTCGACCGCGGTGTGCGGCCCGGCGGTCGTCACGTAGTGCGGGGTGGCCACCACCACGCCGTGGCGGATCATGCCGGGCATGCCGATCGTGGCCCGGTCGGCCGGCCCGCACTCCTGCGCGAGCTGCCCGGCGATGTCCAGCAGCGACCGGACGAACCGCTCGGGCGGAAACGGGTACGGCGTCGGGACCCGGATCGGCTGGCACAGCAACGCGTCGGAGTCGTCGACGACGCCCGCCTTCAGCCCGCCGCCCCCACAGTCGATCGTCAGCGTCTTGCCCACCGCAGGATTGTGCGCCTCCGCCGTCCGTCCCGCCGCGCCAACCACCCGCAAACCGCTCGGCGCACCCATGGTGGCGTTCGTCTCACCGGCGGTACCGCTGACACCCAAACGTCGCAAGACATCGCTGAGACTCGATGGACCGGCGCCCCGCCAGGCGCCCGACGAAGGGGACACCAGCATGCATCGAAGCCGCATCCTCGCGGCCCTGGCCGCGGCCGCCACCGCCGCCACGCTCACCCTCGCCGCCCCGGCGACGGTCGCCCACGCCGAGTCCAACGGCGGCGTGCGGGTCATGCCGCTCGGCGACTCGATCACCGACGGGTTCAACGTGCCCGGCGGCTACCGCATCAACCTGTGGCAGCGCCTCGCCTCCGGCGGGTACACGGTCGACTTCGTCGGTTCCGGCTTCAACGGGCCGGCGAGCCTCGGCGACCACGACCACGAGGGCCACTCCGGGTGGCGGATCGACCAGATCGACGCCAACATCGTCGGCTGGCTGCAGACGTACACCCCGCGGACGGTCCTGCTGCACATCGGCACCAACGACATGAACCAGAACTACGACGTCGCGAACGCGCCGAACCGGCTGTCGGCGCTCATCGACAAGATCCGGGCGACAGCGCCGGCCGTGGAGCTGTTCGTCGCGCAGATCACGCCGGAGACCGACGCCACGCTGGAGGCGCGGGTGCGGGCGTACAACGCCGCCGTCCCGGGCATCGTCGCGCAGAAGGGGCCGCGCACCCACCTGGTCGACATGCACTCGGCGCTCACCACCGCCGACCTGGCCGACGGGGTGCACCCGAACGCGGGCGGCTACGACAAGATGGCGGCGCGCTGGTTCTCCGCGCTGCAGTCGGTGCCCGGCAGTCTTTCGGCCCTGACGGTACCGCCGGTGGGCACCCCGGTCTCGATCGTCAACCCGCAGTCGGGCCGCTGCATGGACGTCAGCGGCGTCAGCCAGACCCCCGGCGCGCAGGTGCACATCTGGGACTGCCACGGCGGCGTGAACCAGGTCTGGACCCGCACGGCAGCGGGCGAGCTGCGGATCTACAACGGCACGCGATGCCTCGACATCAACGGCAACGGCACCGCCGACGGCACCAAGGTGCAGATCTGGGACTGCAACGGCACGACCGCGCAGCGCTTCACGTTCAACGCCGACGGCAGCATCGCCGGCGCCGGCTCGGGCAAGTGCGTCGACGTGACCTCGTCGGGCACGGCGAACGGCACGAAGATCCAGCTCTACACCTGCAACGGCACCGGCGCCCAGCGGTGGTCGGTGCGCTGAACGCGCGCCGGCCGGGGACCGCGGCGGGTCCGCGGCGGTCTTCAGCCTCCGTCGCCGTCGGCAACATCGGTCCAGTAGTCGATGCTGTCTCGGACGATCCGCGTGTCCGGATGTTCGGGACCGGAGTCCCAGCCGTTCTTGGCCATGGCCCCCACCAGCGCCGACGCGGCACTCGACGCCAGCGCCACCAACTCCGCGTCCAAACCCGCAACCTCCCGGTCGACGACGGTCAGCGACCGTCCCACCCTAGCGACGACCAGCGACGACCAGCGACGCATGACCGCACGCCCGGCGCCGGTCAGCCGATGTCGCGGCGGCGGAACCCGGCCAGGCCGCCGCCGACCAGCGCGGCGGCGACGGCGAGCAGCCACAGCAGCGGCGTGGCGGTGAACGGGTCGCCGGGCAGGTGCGGCACGTGCGCGAACGGCGAGAGGTCGAGCACCCACTGGCTCAGGCCGAGCAGGGCGCCGAGCTCGAGGATCATCACGCAGGCGATGAGCGCGGCCCAGGTCAGCGCGGTGAGGCGGGGCGCCAGGCCGAACAGGGCGACGCCGATGCCGGCGAGCACCCAGGCGGCCGGCAGCTGCACGAGCACGTCGGCGAGCATCCGCGGCACCTGGCCGGCGACGTCGTGGACCTGGGCGCCGTAGGCGACGCCGGCCGCCGCGCCCGCCACGGCCAGCAGCAGGGCGGTGCCGAGCAGCGCGAACAGCAGGTGGCTCAGCAGCCAGCGGCTGCGCCCGGTGCGGGTGGCCAGCAGCGGCTCCAGCCGGCCGCTGGTCTCCTCGGCCCGCAGCCGCAGCGTGGCCTGCACCGTGTACGCCGCGGCGGTGAGGCCGGTGATCCCGAAGATCGCGGCGAGGTAGGCGTCGAGGATCCCGGTGGTGCCGCCGAGGCGGCTCAGCACGTCGACGAGGTTCTGGTTGGCGTCGAGGTTGTCGGTGATGCTCGACGCGGAGCCGCCGAAGACCGCACCGGCCAGGGCCAGGGCGACGACCCAGCCGAGCAGGACGCCGCGGTGCAGGCGCCAGGCGAGCGCGAACGGGCCGGCCAGCGCCGGCGTCGCGGCGGCCGGGCCGGGCCGCTCGGGCAGCAGGCCGGCGGCCAGGTCACGCCGGCCGAGGAGCGCGTAGGCGGCGGCGACGCAGGCGGCGGTCGCCGCGGCGAACAGGGCGAGGACCCACCACCGCTCGCCGGCGAACGGGCGCAGCCGCAGGGCCCAGCCGATCGGCGAGGCCCAGGACAGCGCGACCGGGCCGCTGTCGCCGAGCGCCCGCAGCAGGTAGGCGGCGCCGAGGGCGCCGAGGCCGATCCCGGTGGCGGTGCGGGCGGACCGGGTGCACTGGGCGGCGACCGCGGCCACGGCGCCGAAGAGCACGCCGGTGGCACCGACGCCCAGGCCGAGCGCCAGCGCGCCGCCGGCCGGCAGCCCGACGCCCACGACGGTGGCCGCGACGAGCAGCGCGATCGCGAGGTTGGCCAGCGCGACCGTGAGCAGGGCGGCGGTGACCGGAGCGGCCCGCCCGACGACGGTGGCGCCGAGCAGCTCGGCGCGGCCGCTCTCCTCCTCGGCCCGGGTGTGCCGCACGACGGTGAGCACGCTCATGAGCGCGACGAGCACGAGCTCGGTGATGCCGATCTTCCACGCCGTCAGGCCGCCGATGGACAGCCCGAACAGCGGGCCGTTGAGGGCGACGAGCGACGGGTTGCTGACGACCCCGCTGACGATCTGCAGCGACTCGTCCGTGGGATACAGCTGCTGATACTGCGCGGCGGTGCCCATCGGCATCAGCGCGAGAACGGCCACCCAGACCGGCAGCCGCAGCCGGTCGATCCGCAGCGCGAGCCGGAGCAGGTGGCCGGTGCCGGCGAGAGTGCGCATGCGCCTCACGGTACCGTCCCGGGCATGACCGTGGTGGCCCTCGACATCGGGGGCACGTGGACCCGCGTCGGGGATCTCGCGCGCTTCCCGACCGACCCGGACTACGACCGGGAGCTGGCCATGATCGTCGATGCGGCTGGCCGCCTCGAAGCGACCGCGGCCGGTGTCTCGTTCGGCGGCCGGGTGACGGACGACGGCACCGTCCGGGTGTCGCTCAACCTGCGCGGCCACGAGGGCCGGCCGCTCGGCCGCGACCTCGCCGGCGCCCTCGGCTGCCCGGTGCGGGTCGCCCACGACGCCACCTGCGGCCTGCTCGGCGAGGCGTTCGCGCCCGGCGGGTCACTCGCCGGCGTCGAGCGCTGCGGCTACCTGACCCTGTCGACCGGCGTCGGCGCCGCGGTGCGCCTCGGGTCGACCGTGCTCACCACCGAGGCCGGTCACCAGATCGTGGCGGGCAACGAGCTGCCGTGCGCGTGCGGGCAGACGGGCTGCCTGGAGACGCTGGTCGGCGGGCGGGCCCTGGCCGAGCGCCTCGGACGGCCCTTGGACACCGTCGACGATCGGACATTTTGGATATCGTACGCCCAACGCCTGGCGCCCGGCCTCGTGAACTTCGCGTTGACGGCCGGGCTGTCGGCGATCGCCCTGGGCGGTGCCGTCGCGCTGCGCGGCGACGACCTCTGGCGTCCACTGTGGAGCGAGGTCGCGCGGCTCAGCCGGTACAACCGGATCGAAATCCGCCGAGCGAGCCTCGGCGACGCCGCTCCCCTCGCCGGCGCGGCTGTGCTGGCGGGCGGGACGGCGGCGCTCGAGGTGCTGCACTGACGCGTCACTCGACGCAGAACTCGTTGCCCTCCGGATCGAGCATCACGGTGAGGTCGTCGCGGACCTGCTGGACCCGCGCGCCGAGGGCCTCCAGGCGGGCCACCTCGTCGGCGACCGGCCCGGGCGCGCGAAGGTCGAAGTGCATGCGGTTCTTGGCGGTCTTCGGCTCGGGCACGCGGACGAACCACATGTTCGGCCCGCCCCAGCCGGCCGCCTCGACGTAGGCGCGCTCCTCGGTCGCGTCGTCGTCCACGTCGGTGCCGAGCGCCGCCGCCCAGAAGCGGGCCACCCGCAGCGCGTCGGCACAGTCGAACGTCACGCTCTTGACGTAGGTCGGCACCTCGGCATTGTTCACCAGCCGCCGCCCGAGCGCCCGGATTTCCTCCCGCAGCGCGGCCGGGCGGCGCACCTCGAACTCCCAGCCCAGCCCGACCAGCATGCGGGCCATGCCGTCGAGCCGCTCAGCCCGGCAGGTGAGCCGGACGGCGCCGTGCGGCGTCGCGTGGGTCGCGCCGACCGTGGCCGGGATGCGGGCCCGCGCCTCGGCGAGGGTCGTGTGCAGCAGGACCTCGACCTCGTGCCGGTACGGCACCGCCGCGAGCGAGCCGACGACGTGCGCGACCGCGTCGAAGCCCTCCGGCGGGTCGAACCGCGCGCCGGTCGGCGCGATGCCGGCGATCCGGTCGACCCGCAGCGTGCGCAGCTCGCCGCTGGCGTGGTCGTGCCCGGCCGCGTACCACTTCCCGGCGTGGACCACGACGCCGTACGGGTCGAAGTCGCGCTCGCTGTCCACACCGCGCCACGAGCGGTACGTGACCGTCAGTCGCCGGCCGTCCCGCACCGCCTCGCCGAGCGTCAGGACGTGCCCGGTCGGCGGCGTGTTGTCGGTCGGCGCCGGCCGGGTGAAGCCGAGGGTCTCGCGGACCGCCCGGACCCGCTCGCGCAGCGCGGCCGGGAGCACCCGCTCGATCTTGCCGAGGGCCGACTCCCGCGCGGCGGTGCCGAACCCGCCCTTGACCAGGCCGAGGACGACGGCGACGGCTTCCTCGTCGGTCAGCATGAGCGGCGGGAGCCGGTACCCGGGCAGCAGGCGATACCCGCCGTGCCGCCCCCGCTCGGCCTGCACCGGCAGCCCGAGACCGACGAGGGCGGCGACGTGGCGGCGCACGGTGCGCTCGTCGACGCCGAGCCGCTGCGCCAGCTCGGCCGCGGTGAGGCCGGGCTGGGCCTGGAGCACCTCCAGCAGCGCGAGCACCCGCGCGGTGGACTGTGACATGGACCACCCCGAAATCCGGGCGGAAGCCGCCCGGATTCGAGCCTAGCGTCCTTCGCATGACGGAATTCGTGCTGGTACCTGGGATGTGGCTCGGCGGCTGGGCCTGGGACTCGGTGGCGGCGCCGCTGCGCTCGGCCGGCCACGAGGTGACGGCCGTGTCGCCGGACCTGGCGGCGACGGCGACGCTGGACTCGCACACCGCGCAGGTCGTGGCCGCCGTGGGCGACCGCTCGGGAGTGGTGCTGGTCGCCCACAGCTACGGCGGCTTCCCGGCGCGCGCGGCGGTAGAGGTGCTGGGCGGGCGGCTCGCGCGGGTGGTGTACGTCGAGAGCGGCCCGATGCCGGACGGCTCGGTGCAGGCCGACTTCGAGGGCCCGTCGGCGCGCGCGGCGGCGGAGGCGACGGTGGTGGACGGCCTGCTGCCGCCGCCGTCGTTCGACCCGGCGGACAACCCGGTACTGTTCGGGGGCCTGGACGGGTTGTCGGCGACGATCCGCGCCCGAGCGCTGCCGCACCCGTGGTCGACGGCGACGGGCGCGTTGCGGGTCCGCTCGCTGGAGCAGCCGCCGACGGACCTGGTCTGCTCGACGTTCCCGGAAGCGGCGGTGCACGAGATGATCGCGGCGGGGCACCCGTACTTCGCCGGCCTGGACCGCCGCGACTACCGCGTCCACGCGCTGCCGACGGGCCACTGGCCGATGTTCAGCCGCCCGTCCGACCTGGCGTCGCTGCTCGCAACGCTCGGCTCGTGACCCCCGCCGCACATACGTTGGTCGATCTAGCCTCATGTCGATCTCGGCGGGCGAGGGTAGATCGACCAACGTATGTGCGTGACGGGACGAGATCGGCGCCCACGCGCCACAAACCACGATCAAGGCCGCTCGCAGTCGCACGGCACGGCGCCGAGATCGGTGTCCGGGCGCCACAGATCACGATCACACCGGGGCCGCACGCGACCGGGCCGTC
>NZ_BMPI01000066.1:27209-27535 GCF_014647515.1 Dactylosporangium sucinum
CCAACCCGTCCGCCACCCACGCCGAACCGCTCGACACCCACCGCCGAACTGGTCGCGACTCACCGCACAGACGTTGGTCGATCTACCCTCATGTCGATCTCGCCGGGCGAGGGTAGATCGACCAACGTATGTGCGCGACGGGCCGAGAGCAGCGCCCACGCGCCACAAACCACGATCAAGGCCGCTCGCAACCACACAGCACCGCCGGCCCGACGCCGCGCTCCGCGCTCCGCGCAGGCCAGGGCAGGCACGACCGGGTGCACCGCGGCACGGCACGGCGCCGAGATCGGTGTCCGGGCGCCACAGATCACGATCACACCGGGGCC
>NZ_BMPI01000066.1:27571-66000 GCF_014647515.1 Dactylosporangium sucinum
ACACGCGACCGGGCCGTCCCAACCCGTCCTCCACCCACGCCGAACCGCACGACACCCACCACCGAACCGCACGACACCCACCACCGAACTGGCCGCGACCCACCGCACAGACGTTGGTCGATCCACCCTCGCCCGCCGAGATCAACACCAGGGCAGATCGACCAACGTCTGTTCGACGGCGAGCCGAGATCAGCATCCGCGCGCCACAAACCACGACCACACCACGGCCGCTCGCAACACCGTCGCGCGGCAGGGGGCAAGATCGGCGTCCGGGCGCCACAGACCACGATCACACCGAGGCCACACGCAACCGGTGCACGGTCAGGCCGAGATCGGTGCCCGCGCGCCACAGACCGCGATCACAATCGGGCCCCGCACAAGACCGGCCGCCGCCAAGCCTGCCCCGCCAAGCCTGCCCCGCCCAGGGTTCCGCTCCCGCTCAAACGCTCGGCACCCGCCGCCGAGCCGACCCTCACCAGGACGGGCGCCCGGACATTTCGGAAATGCCGGAATCACCCGCCGTGGTTCGGGCGGGCGGAGGCGAGGGCGGCCGCCCGCACCATGATCGATGGAAGCATCTGGTCGTCGGGACAGCCAGATGCTTCCCTCGATCATGGACAGCAGCGGCAGGGGGTCAGACGCGGTCGTACTGGGCCGAGGCCGTGGTGTCGGTCAGGGACTGGGTCTTCCACGAGTTGGGCAGGCACGTGTACGGCTGCGGGTTGTTGTGCGGCTCGACCCTGGTCTTCTCGGCCTGCTTGCCGTCGACCGTGATCGTCAGCTCCACCGTGCTGCCCGTGGAGACGAACAGGAGCTGGCCGTCCTGCGTCTTCAGGGTCCACTCGTTCGTGCCCGTGAACGTCAGGTCGACGCCGCGGCCGTCGTCGGTGCGGCCGCTGTAGCGGGTCGAGGTGAAGTCCTCCGTCGCCCTGCCGTCGGCCGTGATGCGCCACAGGCGGCCGCTGCCGGTCACCCGGACCGTGCCGAGCGGCTTGTTCTTCCCGTCGCTGACGGAGGAGAGGTCCATCGTCGCCCCGTACTGCGACTGGCGCCAGTTCCCGATCAGGCACGTGTCGACCGGGCCGGACCGGGTGGTCGGGGCCGACGCGGCCGGGGTCGCGGTCGAGCCGTCACCCCGGCGGACGGCGATCACCACGATGATGGCGACCACCAGGACCACCAGCAGCGAGAGGCTGGCGATCAGGGCAACGGCCACCGTGTTGCGCCGCGGCGGCGGGGGTGGCGGCGGCGCGTAGTACTGCGGCTGTTGCTGGTGGCCGCTGCTCCACTGCGTCATGGTTCCTCCCCCGTAACCACCCGTTCGGCGTAGAGGATGTCACACCCGTGCCCGTGAAACGTTCACAGGCGGGCCGCAGGTCACGGTGAAGGCCGGCGCCGATCCATTGAGCGATGTCGACCCCGCTGGAACACTCCCCCGGCAACGTCCGTCCGGAGGGAGCCCACATGCGCCGCCTCGTCGTCGCGCTCGCCGCGGTCATCGCCGCCGCGGCCGCGACCGTGTTCATGGCCCTGCCCAACGCCTCCGCGGCCACGCCGGTGCGGATCATGCCGCTCGGCGACTCGATCACCGGCAACCCGGGCTGCTGGCGCGCGCTGCTGTGGCAGGCCCTGCAGAACGGCGGGTACACGAACATCGACTTCGTCGGCACCCAGCCGCCGCAGGGCTGCGGGATCGCCTACGACGGCGACGGCGAGGGCCACGGCGGCGCGCTCGTCACCGACGTCGCCAACCAGAACCTGCTGCCCGGCTGGCTCTCGGCGACCCACCCGGACATCGTGCTCATGCACTTCGGCACCAACGACGTGTGGAGCAACCGGTCGACGGACACGATCCTCGCCGCGTACTCCAAGCTCGTGGACCAGATGCGGGCGTCCAACCCCGCGATGCGCGTCCTCGTCGCCCAGATCATCCCGGTCGACCCGCCGAGCTGCCCCGAGTGCGCGGCCCGCACGGTCGCGCTGAACAACGCGATCCCCGGCTGGGCGGCCGGCAAGACCACCGCCGCGTCGCCGATCACGGTCGTCGACCAGTGGACCGGCTGGAGCTCGGCCACCGACACCGGCGACGGCGTGCACCCGAACGACTCCGGCATCCGCAAGATGGCCGACAAGTGGTACCCGCCGCTGACGAGGGCGCTCGGCGGGGTCCAGCCGTCGCCGAGCGCGAGCAGCGCGAGCCCGAGTCGCAGCCCCAGCGCCAGCCCGAGCGCCAGCGCCAGCGCCAGCAGCGCCAGCGCCAGCAGCGGCAGCGCCGCGTGTGCCGCGACGTACAAGGTCGTCGGGCAGTGGCCGGGCGGGTTCCAGGGCGAGGTCACCGTCCGCAACAGCGGCAGCAAGGCCATCACCGCCTGGACCACCCGGTTCACCTACGCCGCCGGCGAGCTGGTCCAGCAGTCGTGGGGCACGACGCTCACCCAGAGCGGCGCGACCGTGACCGCCGTGAACGCGCCGTGGAACGGCGCGCTCGCGCCGAACGCGACGACCACCTACGGGTTCATCGGGAGCGGCACCAGCGGTACCCCGGCCGTGACCTGCACCGGCAGCTGACCTCACGCCGGCGCGAACGCCCCGCGGGACAGCAGCGCCCCGAACTCCCCGGCCGGCACCGCCCGGGAGAAGTGGAAGCCCTGCCCGATCGGGCAGCCCAGGCGGCGCAGCTCGGCCGCCTGGGCCGCGTCCTCGATGCCCTCGGCCACCACCTGGAGGCCGAGGGCATCGGCGAGGTCCAGGATCGCCCGGGCGAGCGCCGACTGGCCGGGGCCGAACGCGACGCCGTCGACGAACGGCTTCGGGATCTTCAGGATGTCGATCGGGAACGACTGCAGCCGGGACAGCGACGAGTAGCCGGTGCCGAAGTCGTCCACGGCGAGCCGCACGCCGAGCGCCTTGAGCTCCGCGAGGCGGCTCGCGGCCACCTCGTGGTCCTCGCTCAGCAGCGACTCGGTGATCTCCAGGGTCAGCGACTCGGGCGGGAGTCCACTGTGGAGGAGGGTCTGCCGCACGTACAGGCCGACGGCCGGGTCCTGGACCTGCCGGGGTGAGAGGTTGACGCTGATGCGCAGCGGTACCGGATGCTGCCACGCCGCCGCGGCCCGGCACGCCGTGTTGAGCACCGCGTAGCCGAGCGGCAGGATCAGGCCCGTCTCCTCGGCGACCGGGATGAACCGGTCCGGCGGGATCGGGCCCTTCTCCGGGTGCGTCCAGCGGACCAGGGCCTCGGCGCCGACGATCGCGCCGCCGGCCAGGTCGACCAGCGGCTGGTAGTACACCTGGAGCTCATGCCGCTCGATGGCGCCACGCAGGTCCTCGGCCAGGTCCAGCTTCTCCACGAGACCGGCGTGCATGCTCGGGGCGAAGTACGCGTAGCGGTTGCGGCCCCGCCGCTTGGCCATGTGCATCGCCACGTCCGCGTCCCGCAGCAACTCGTCGGCGTCGGGCAGGCGGTCGGGGTCGGGCAGCGCGATGCCGACGCTCGCGGTCGGCTGGATCTCCCGCCCGCCGACGGACAGCGGGCTGCGCAGCGCGGCGAGGACCCGCTCGGCGACCCGCGCGGCCTCGGCGGCGTCGTCGAGGTGCTCCAGGAGCATGGCGAACTCGTCGCCGCCGAGCCGCGCGGCGGTGTCGGCCGAGCGCAGGCACGAGCGCAGCCGGTCGGCGGTCGCCCGCAGCAGCGCGTCGCCCGCCGCCCGGCCCAGCGAGTCGTTGATGGTCTTGAAGTCGTCGAGGTCGACGACCAGGACGGCGAGGCTGCGGTACGGGCTGCCGCGCCGCTCGAGCGCGTGGTGCACCCGGTCGGCGAGCAGGGCGCGGTTCGCCAGCCCCGTCAGCCCGTCGTGGAACGCCTGGTGGGTGAGCTGCTCCTCGAGGGCCTTGCGCTCGGTGACGTCGCGGGTGGTGAAGAGGTACCCCGAGAGGTCGCGGTCGTCCACCACCCGCCCGACCGTCTCCGTCACGACGTACTCGCCGGACGCCCGGCGCAGCCGGCACTCGATCGGCCCGACCCGCCCGCCCTGCGCCCCGGTGTCGATGAGCACGCCGACCCGGTCCCGGTCGTCGGGGTGCACGAGCGCGAGCAGCGACGTGCCGATCAGCTCGTGCGGGGAGCGGCCGAGCAGCTGCGCCACCGACGGCGTCACGTACTGCACGACCGCGTCGCTGCGGCAGATCGACAGCACGTCGGTGACCTGCTCGGTGAGCCGCTGGAACCGCCCCTCGGCCCGCTGCCGGTGCCCCTCCCGCAGCGCCGCGACGAGGTCGGCCATCCGCACCAGCACGAGCACGAACAGGACGGACGACGCGGTGAGGAACACGGCCAGCTCGGTCGCCGGCGCCGACTTGATCGTGACGACGACCGGGATGAGCAGGGCGGCGACGGCGAGCAGCACGGCGAACCGGCCGCTGCTCAGCCGCGCGGCGGCCTCGGGCAGCGGCTCGTCCATCCGGCGCATCCGCGGGTGCAGCGCGGCGCAGCCGATGCCGAGGTAGAACGCGATCCAGCCGGCGTCGACCCAGGACCCGGCGCGGAACTCGCCGTTCAGCGACTGCCAGGTGTAGACGGCGTCGGTCGCCAGCAGCGCGACGAGGCTCGCGAACAGCAGCCGGAAGGGGGTGCCCCCGGCGCCCCGCCCGCCGCCGAGCCGGGCCAGGACGGCCAGGACCAGCACGTCGCCGAGCGGGTAGGCGATGGTGATGAGCCGCTCGCCGGTGGCGACGGTCGGCCTGCTGAGGTACGGCTCGATGAGAAACACCCAGGTCAGCAGGGCCAGGCCGACCGTGACGATGGTGCCGTCGAGCAGCGCCGCGCGGTCCCCGCCGGGGCTCTGCCGGCGCACGATGACGGCGAGCGCGGCGGCGAGGGCGGGGTACAGCATGAGGTAGAAGACGTCGGCCAGGGCCGGCCCGGTGGAGGCCGAGCCGTCGACGAGCTGCGGCCAGTAGAACAGCGCCTCACCGACCGCGTAGGACGCGAGGCCCCCGGCGGCGAGCAGCCACGGCAGCGGTCGCGGCGGCCGGTGCCGCGCGACCCCGACCAGGATGGCGGCCACCGAGGACAGCGCGACGGCCGTCCACAGCACGGTCTTGAGCGGCGAGTCGGGCGTGAGGTAGTACCCGACGCTCAGCGCCACACCGGCGGCGACATAGGCCCTGAGCAGCACGCAGTTCCAATCGGCCGCGTGTTGCTCGGGTTTACCCCGCACTGCGCCGATCTTGCAGTTGTGGTGCCTCGCAAACCGGACATCCTGGGAGGGTCGCGGCACCACAACTGCAAGATCAACGCAATTGGGCGGCCAGGTCGCGGACGACCGACACCAGCAGGTCCAGGTCGGGCTCCGTGGTGCGCCAGTTGCTGATCGCGGGGCGCAGCGCGGCGCGGCCGTCGTGCACCGTGCCGCCGGCGTAGACGCGGCCGTCGTCGAGCAGCGCCTCCGCAAGGCGGCGGTTCAGGTCGTCGAGTGCGGGCTCGCTGAGGCCGGGCGGGCGGTAGCGGAAGCAGACCACGTTGAGCGGGACGTCGGCGAGCCGCTCCAGGTCGGGCGCGGCGTCGACCACCGCCGCCAGGTACCCGGCCAGGTCGCAGTGGCGCTCGACCATCGCCCGGTAGCCGTCGCGGCCGTAGGCGGCCAGGGTGGCCCAGATCGGCAGCGCCCGCGCGCGGCGGGACGACTCGGGGCCGAGCAGTCCGAAGCCGCCGCGCGGGTCGTCGGGGCCGGGCAGGTACGGGGCGCCGGGCATACCGAACGCGGCGCCCAGCCGGGACGGGTCGCGGACCAGCACGAACCCGCTCTCGTACGGCACGTTGAGCCACTTGTGCGCGTCGGCGGCGACCGAGTCGGCCCGCTCGACGCCGGCGGTGAGGTGCGCGGTGCGCGGGGACAGGGCCGCGAACAGCCCGAACGCGCCGTCGACGTGTAGCCACGCGCCGTGCGACGCGGCCAGGTCGGCGAGGTCCGCGAGCGGGTCGAAGGCGCCCGCGTTCGGCTCGCCGGCGGTTGCGATGATCACCGCGGGGGCGCCGCCCAGCGCGGCGAGGCGGCGGCCGAGGGCGGCCGGGCCGGCGAAGACCTCGGCGGTGTCCTTGCCGTGGCCGATGAGCTGCAGCGCCTTGCGGGCGCTCGGGTGCAGCAGGCCGGTCGCGAGCACCGGCATGCGCGGCAGCCCGGCCAGGCCGTCGGCGGCCAGGTCGGCACCGTGCCGCTCGGCCCACCAGTGGGTGGCCAGGGTCAGGCCGGCGACGTTGGCGAAGGTGGCGCTGGCGGTCAGGGCGCCGCCCCAGCCCTCCGGCAGGCCGAACAGCTGGCGCAGCCAGTCGAGGGCGACCCGCTCGGCGGCGTCGGCGAACCGCGACGACGCCTTCACGAACGCGTTCTGGTCGAGCAGGGACACCACCCAGTCGGCGGCGAGCGCGGCCGGGGTCGACCCGCCGATGACGAAGTGGAAGAACCGCGGGCCGGCCGAGGCGGTGGCGGTCGCGGTGCCGACCCGCAGCAGCTCCTCGACGGCCGCCGCGGTGCCCCGGCCGGTCTCCGGCAGCGGGCCGCCGAGCCGGTCGAGCAGCGGCTCGGCCGCCCGGTCGTACACCAGCCGGTCGGCGAGCGTCCCGAAGAACGGGCCGGCCGCGTCGTACACCTGTCGCAGCGCAGGCAGCGCCTCATCGCGTTCGTGCAGTGGATCCGCCATGCGCAACACTGTGGCATGTTCTTCGCCGCCGCTGTGCTGATCGTCGTCGCGATCCTGCACTGGTACCTCTGGCTGCGCCTGGTCCGCGCCGTCACCACCAGCGCGAGGGCGCGCCGGGCCGGCCGGTGGGTGTTCGCCGGGCTCGGCCTGCTGCTGGCGGTGACGGCGGTGGGCAACCGGGCGCTGCCCCGGCGGTACGAGCCGATCCTGGAACGCGTCGTGGCCTGGCCGGGCTACGTCTGGCTCGCGCTCTGCGCCTACCTGGCCCTGGCGCTGCTGGCCCTGGAGCTGCCCGTCCTGCTCGCGGCCCGCCTGCCGGCAAGGGTCGACGAGCACCGCCGCCTGCTCATCGCGAGAGGCACCGCCATCACCGCCGGGCTGGCCGCCGCGGCCGTCACCGGCACCGGGATGGCGACCGCGCTCGGGCCGCCCCGCACCCGGCGGGTCCAGGTGCCCCTCGCCCGGCTCCCCCGCCGCCTCGACGGTCTGCGGGTCGCGCTGGTCTCCGACATCCACCTCGGCCCGCTGCTCGGCCGGGCGCACACCGAGCGGGTCGTGCGGGCGGTGAACGCGCTGGACGCCGACGTGGTCGCGGTCGTCGGGGATCTCGTCGACGGCACCGTCGAAACGCTCGGCAAGGCCGCGGAGCCCCTCCGCGACCTGCGCAACGCCTATTTCGTGACCGGCAACCACGAGTACTTCTCCGGCCACGAGGCCTGGATCGAGGAGGTCGGCGAGCTGGGCCTGCGGGTCCTGCGCAACGAGCGGGTCGAGCTCGACGAGCTGTACCTCGCCGGGGTCAACGACGCCACCGGCGGCACGGTCGGCGACCCGCCCGACTACGACCGGGCACTCGGCGGCCGCGACCCGGCCCGCCCGACCGTCCTGCTCGCCCACCAGCCGGTCCAGGCCCTGGAGGCGGCCCGGCGGGGTGTCGGCCTGCAGCTGTCCGGCCACACGCACGGCGGCCAGCTGTGGCCGTTCGGCCTGTTCGTCCGGGCGTCGCAGCCGATCGTCGGCGGGCTGGGCGAGGTCGGCGGGATGCCGGTGTACGTGACAAACGGCGCCGGCTTCTGGGGACCGCCCGTGCGGGTCGGCGCGCCGCCCGACGTCACCCTCGTGGAGCTGCGCTCGCCGTGAAGAAGTTCGCCCCGGTGCGTATCAGGGCGTCCCGCGTCCCCTCTTGACCGTAGAACTCCGGGCAGGGGGCGAGGAGGAGGACCGGATGACGGTGCCGGCGGCGGACAGCGCCACCCCGTGGATCGACGCCACCGACGCGTTCCTCGCGTGGCGCGACGACGGCGACCCGGACGGCCTCGACCGGCTCGTCCGCCTGCTCACCCCGCCGCTGTGGCACATCGTGCGCGGCTACGGCCTGGACCGCGACGCGGCCGAGGACACCATCCAGTCGACCTGGCTGGCGCTCGTGCGCGGCGCCGGCGGGATCCGCGAGCCGCAGGCCGTGTGGCGGTGGATCACGCTCACGGCCCGGCGCGAGGCGTGGCGGGTGGCCGGCCAGGGCCGCCAGGAGCAGCCCGTCGAGCTCTCCACGGTGGACGACCTCACCCCGCCCGCGCCCGGGCCGGAGCCGGACGTGCTCACCGGCGATGAGGCGCGGCGGCTGTGGCGGCACGTGGCGACGCTGCCGGACCGCTGCCGCCGGCTGCTGCGGATCATCGCGTTCGCCGACCGGCCGGGGTACGCGACGCTGGCGGCGGAGCTCGCGATGCCGGTCGGCGCGATCGGCCCGACCCGCGGCCGCTGCCTGGAGAAGCTGCGCCGCCGGCTCGACGACGACCCCGAATGGAGCACGCCATGACCCCCGCCGAACAGCTGCTGATGGACCGGCTCCGGGGGATGTGGCAGCGGCTCGACCCGGTCCCCGGCGACCTCGCCGAGCGGGTGCTGTTCCGGCTCGCGCTGGAGGACCTCGACGTCGAGATCATGGCGCCGCAGCGGATGCCGGTCGGGTCCGGGGCGCGCGGCCCCGAGCGCGCCTCCACGATCTCGTTCACGTCCTCCGAGCTGACGGTCATGGTGACCGTCTCCGCCGACGGCCGGCACCGGCGCCTCGACGGCTGGCTGACCCCGGCCGCGGCGCTGCGCGTCCAGCTGCACACCCGCGACGTCGTCCACGAGGCCAACGCCGACAAGGACGGCCGGTTCGCGTTCGGCCGCATCCCCGAGGGGCTCGTCCACCTGGTCGTCGAGCCCGCGGCGGCCCGCCTGGACCGGCCCGTGATCACGCCCGCGTTCACCCTGTAACCACCGCATTGGAGTGCAGGCACATGGTGCAGTACCACCACGACGACCGCCCCCGCGGCGACTTCGACCCGGCGTTCCCCTCCGCCGGGCGCCTCGCCCGCGGCGGCGCCCGCGTGCTCGACCCGGTGACCGCGACGCGGCTGCCGGACCAGGTCATCCGCCCGACCGTGTACGCCGGCGACCAGCTGCTCGTCGCGGCCGGCAACCGGGTCGCGCAGCAGCTCGTGCGGGCCGCCGCGGCCGACCTCGGCCTGCGGGCGGTCCCGGTCGAGACCACCGGCCCGACCGGCGCGGCGCTGCTGCGGTTCGTGCCGTCGTCCGCGGCGGCGGTCGACGCCTGGCAGGTCCGCCAGCGGGCGGCGGCCCGGGCCGAGGGCGTCGAGCAGCGCGAGGCGCTGCGCGACATCCAGCTCAACCACATGCTGTTCGTCGGGCGGCAGAACGTGCCGCTGCCCTACGACTCGCCGCAGCCGTACGACTCGCCCCAGCCCTACGGCGAGGAGGGCCTCTACGCCGACCTCGCGTACGCCGGCCCGCGCCCGGTGGCCCTCACGATGGCGCCGCCGGCCCGCCACACCGTGCCGAACGGGCACCGGCGGCCGGTCGTCGCGGTGATCGACACCGGCTGCGGCCCGCACCCGTGGCTCGACAAGCTGGTCACGCACCGGACCCTCCAGCGGCGCCCGAACCGGCCGGCGCCGGAGCAGATCAACCCGCTCGGCGAGTACTACGGGGACATCAGCGGCCCGCTCGACGGGCGCCGCGACCCGCTCGCCGGGCACGGCACGTTCATCTGCGGGCTGATCCACATGGCCTGCCCCGACGCCGACATCCTGTCGCTGCCGATCGTGCGGTCCAACGGGTTCATCGGCGAGCACGACCTGATCCTGGCGCTGGAGGAGCTGGCCATCCTGATGGACCAGGGCCAGCGCATCGACGTGGTTTCGGTGTCCATGGGGTACTACCACGAGTCCCCGAAGGACGCGACCGACTGGGATCCGCTGGTGCTGGCGCCGATCCGCGAGCTGAACCGGCGCGGCGTCGTCGTGGTCGCGGCGGCCGGCAACGACGGCACGACCCGGGAGATGTACCCGGCGGCCTTCGCCGGTCAGCAGTGGGCCAAGGCGGGCGGCCCGAGGCCGGAGCCGGCGCTGCTGGTGAGCACCGGCGCGCTGAACCCGGACGGCCGGTCGGTGGCGCTGTTCAGCAACGGCGGCTCGTGGGTCACGGGGTGGCAGCGCGGCGCGGCCGTGGTGAGCACGATGCCGACGACGCTGCAGAACAGCCTCCAGCCGGCGGTGCGCACGCTCGACCCGTCCGGGCAGCCGCGGGCGACGGTCGACGGGGACTCGTTCACGTCGGGGTTCGCGGTCGCCTCCGGTACCTCGTACGCGACGCCCGTCATGGCCGGGCGCATCGCCGCGGCGCTGCTGCACCTGGACCAGGGCGGCATCCGCCGGCTCGGCGACAGGAGCCACCAGGGGCAGGACGCGCTGCGCAAGGCGGTACCGATCGTGCTCAGGTGGGCGCCGTTCCCGTTCCTGAGCCCGGACGCTTGACCCGCCACCACCTAGGGCCACCACAATGGCACCGTGGGTGGCGTCACGGCCGCGGAGCTGCATCAGCGCGCGCAGACGGAGACCGAGCGGGGCCGGCACGCCGCGGCCCGCCGGCTGCTGCACCGCGCGCTGGCGCTGGACGCCACCCCGGAGGAGCTGGCCGGCGTCCTGATCACGCTGGCGTACCACGAGGCCGAGCGCCGCGGGCCGGCCGCGGGCATCGAGCTGCTCGACCGCACCGACGCCCTGCCCGGCCTGCCGCGGCGCCTGCGTGGCCGGGCGGCCAGCCAGCGCGGCCTGCTGTTGCAGCGGGCCGGGCTGCTGGCCGAGGCGGCGGCCGTCTTCGACCGGGCGGTGGGCCTGCTCGACGAGGACGAGCCGGAGATCCTCTGCCGCAACCTGCTCAACCGCGGCCTGGTCCACATGCGCCGGGGCCGGCACGCGGCGGCCCGGGCCGACTTCGCCCGCTGCGCCGCCCTGGCCCGCCGGCACGGCCTGGAGGTCATCGCGGCCAAGGCGGCGCACAACTACGGCTACCTGTGCATGCTCTCCGGCGACCTGCCGACGGCCCTGCGCGTGATGGACGGCGTCCGCCACCTGCTGTCGAGCCAGTCCCGGGTGTTCGCGGGCGTGTACCACGCCGACCGCGCCCAGGTCCTCGTCGCCGCCGGCCTGTTCGGCGACGCCGACCGCGACCTCTCGCGCGCGGCCGAGCTGTTCGCCGCCGACGGCCGCCGGCAGGACCTGGCCGAGGCCGAGCTGAGCCGGGCCGAGCTGGCGCTGCTGGAGGAGCGCTGGCCCGACGCCCGGCTGCTGGCCGCCCGCGCCCGCCGCCGCTGCACCGGCCGCGGCGCCGTGGGCTGGGCCCTGCTGGCCGCCCACGTGGCGCTGGCGGCGGCGATCGGCGAGGGCCGCTCCCGCGGCGCCGCCGCTCGGGCCGTGGCGCTGGCCGACCGGCTGGCCGCCGAGGGCCTGGCCGACGAGGCCCGCCGCGCCCGCCTGACCGCCGCGACGGCCCTCCTCACCAGCACGCCTGCCCCCGCCGCCCATGAGCCGTCCGCAGCCGGAGCGGCGGATCGGGAGCGGTGGCGGCGGGCCGGTGTGCGGGCCGCCGCGGTGGCCGGGGAGGCGGTACGGTTGCGGGCCCGCGACCCGATCGCGACGCGGCTGCAGGCCCGCGGGGTGCGGGCCGCGCTCGCCGAGGCGCGCGGGGACGCCGCCGGGGCCGACCGGGAGCGGCGGGCGGCGCTCGCGGACCTGCATCGGTACCAGGCCTCGTTCGGGAGTCTCGACCTGCAGACCGCGGTCGGCAGCCACGCCCGGCGGCTCGCGGCCGACGGCCTGGCCAAGGCCGTCGCCGGCGGGCGGGCCGCGGCCGTGTTCGGGTGGGCGGAGCGGGCGCGGGCGCTGTCGGCGCGGCTGCCGCCCGTGCTGCCGCCGCCCGACGAGGAGGCCGCCCGGCTCCTGGAGGAGCTGCGGCACGCGCGGGCCGAGCTGCGCGGGCAGCTGCTGGCCGGGCGGGCCGACCCGCGGCTGCGGTCCCGGTGTGCGCGGCTGGAGCAGCAGGTGCGGCAGCGGTCGTGGTACACGCCCGGGCCCGCCCACACCACCGCCCCCGCGTCGCTCGGCGCCCTGCGGGAGCGGCTCGCGGCCGACGATGCCACGTTCGTCGCCCACCTGCTGGTGAGCGACGGCGCCACCGGCGGCCGGCGGCTCGCCGCGCTCGTCGTCACCGGGCGGCGGGAGACGCTGCTCGACCTCGGCGACGCCGAGCCCGCCCTGGAGGCGCACCGACGGCTGCGGCACGACCTGGACGCGCTCGCGCTCGACACGCTGCCCGAGCCGGTGCGCGCCACCGTCCGCGCGGCCAGCCGCTCCGCCCTGGCCCGGCTGGACCGGCTGCTGTGGGCGCCGCTGGTGGACGCGGTCGCCCCCGGGCCGCTGCTGCTGGCCCCGTCGGCGCCGCTCGCGCCGATCCCGTGGACGCTGCTGCCGGCGCTGCGCGGGCGGGCGGTGGCGGTCGTGCCGTCGGTGACCGCGTGGCTCGCCGCCCGGACCGGCCCGGCGCTGCCGGCCGCGCCGGTGGTGGCGCTGGCGGCCGGCCCGGGTGTGGCGCGGGCCGCGGAGGAGCTCAAGCTGCTCGCCGACGTGTGGTCCCCCAGCGGCGCTTCGGCGCACGACGCTGGTCGATCCGCCCTGGCCGGACGGGCCGAGCGTGCGGGTGCATCGACCAACGTCGCAGCGACGACCGCCGAGGTGCGCGCCGCGGCCGGGCGCGCGGACGTGCTGCACGTGGCCGCGCACGGTACGCACGAGCCGGACAACCCGCTGTTCTCGCACCTCGACCTGGCCGACGGGCCGCTGTTCGGCTACGACCTGGAGCGGCTGCCCCGGCTGCCCGCCCACGTGGTGCTGTCCGCCTGCGAGCTCGGCCTGGCCGGCGCCCGGCCGGGCGACGAGACGCTCGGCATGACCGTGGCGATGCTGCACAGCGGGGCACGCAGCGTCGTCGCGGGCGTGGCGCTGCTGTCCGACGCGGTGGCCTGCCGGGTCGCCCCGGCCCACCACGCCGGCCTGCGCCGCGGCCTGTCCCCGGCCGCGGCCCTGGCGGCCGCGATCGCCGCGCTGGGCCCGGACGAGGACGCACCCCCGCTGGTCTGCTTCGGCGCCGGCTGGTGAGTCCGGATCAGGGGGCGCCGTGAACGGCCCAGGGGACCGTCTTCAGTCCGCCGCGCTGGTTGATGCCCTCCTTGATGCGCTCCGCCGTGTCGTGCGAGATGCCCGGCGCCTCCCAGGTCGGCACCTCGACCGCGGTGGCCGTGTAGTCGCCCGAGCCGGTGTCGGTGTAGTCGATCCGCACCGCGGCCGGGCCGGTCGACGTTTCCAGCAGCAGGAACACCTGACCGTCCGGGTTGCCCAGCGGCGGCGTGTGGCGGCCGAGCGGCGTGCAGACCGACGCGCCGCCGAACGGGGACGCGCCCTGCGCCATCAGCTCGCACGCCTTCGGCGCCTCGCGGGCCAGGAACGCCGTGCGCCCCGGCAGGTCGAGCGCGAACACGGAGGCCACCGCGACCACGACGGCCGCGACGGCGACGACCGACCACCATCGGAGACGTTTCATGCGACATTGTGTAGCAGAAGCGCGTCGGCCTGCCGACAGCGCCGGTCGCCGGCGGGCCGCAGAATCGGATCATGGTACGAGCCGTCGCGCTGATCGCCGCGACCGCGGTCGTCTGGCTGGTGGCCGGGGCGGCGGGCGCGCTCGGGTCCTGGTGGTGGTGGGTGGTCGCGGCGGTGCCGACGGCCGCGCTGCTCGCCGCGCCGTTCCTGCTGTACTGGATCAGCAAGGGGCGCACCGGGCCCACCTGGGTCGCGTTCGCAGCCATGCTGGTGCTGGTGCCGACCGCGTACGCGGTGCCCGGCGACTGGTACCTGCGGCTGGCCGGCGACCCGGTGACCACCGTGGTCATGTCGGCGAGGTGCAGCGAGAACCGCGACGGACGGTGCCTGTACAACTACACGCTCGCCGACGTCGAGGGCGAGTACCGCGACACCGCCGAGTACCCGCCCGGGACGTCCCTGCAGGTCGTCACCGACCCGCGCGGCGTGTTCGGTCCCCGGCTCGCCGCCGACCTGGACGGCCGCGTCTTCGACATCGCCGCCGCCGTCGCCTTCGCGCTGTTCGCGGCGGCGGCGATCGCCGCCGCGCTGCTCGGCCGGACGCCGCATCAGTCCTGGAGCGTGCCCGCCAGCAGGCCCCGCATGAAGAAGCGGCCGAGGAGGACGTAGATCGCGAGCGTCGGCAGGCTGACCAGCAGGGCGCCCGCCATCGCCTGGCCGAACGGGATCGCCTGGCCGCCGGCCACGTTGTTCAGCGCGATGGTCACCGGCCACGAGTCGCGGCTGGTCATCATGGCGCCGAACATGAAGTCGTTCCAGGACGACGTGAACTGCCAGATGATGCTCACGGCGAAGGCCGGCTTGGCCAGCGGTACGGCCAGGTCGACGAAGGTGCGCAGGATCCCCGCGCCGTCGAGGCGGGCCGACTCCAGCAACGTGTTCGGCAGCCCCACGAAGTGGTTGCGGAAGATCAGCGTCGTGATCGGCAGGCCGTAGATGATGTGGATGAGCATCAGGCCGAACAGCCCGCCGCTGGGGTCGCCGCCGCCGCGCAGGCCGACCGAGGTCATGGTCTGCGCCACCGGGATGATGATCGCCTGGTAGGGCACGAAGATGCCGAACAGGATCAGCGGGAACACGACGTTGGCGAACGGGAAGCGGATCTTCGACAGCACGAACCCGTTGGCGCAGCCCAGCAGCGAGGACAGCAGCGAGGCCGGGATGGCCAGCGACAGGCTGTTGCGGAAGCCCGAGGACAGCTTCGGCCAGACCTCGCCGAAGTTCGTCAGCGAGAAGCTGGTCGGCAGCTCCCAGATGCGGGTCACGCTGACGTCGGCCGGGTTCTTGAACGAGGTCACGACCAGCACGTACACCGGCATGAGGAAGAACGCCGCGAGCGCCCACAGGGCGGCGTAGCGCAGCACCCGGTTCACGAACGGGGAGCGGATCCGCCGCTGCTGGGGCGCGGTTGCCAGCGGCTGCGGGATCCGCGGTTGCGTGTGCCGGGGAACGACGGCGGTTGCCCGTACCATCGCGGTCACCGCCTCTCCGTGCGCAGGGCGTACCAGACGTAGGGCCCGACGACCAGCGCCACGCCCAGGAGCAGCACGGTCGCGATCGTCGCGCCGCGGTCGTAGAAGCCGCCGTCGAAGGTGGTGAACCACATGTACAGCGACGGCGTGTCGATGCGCAGGTTGCCCTGGTCCAGCGCGTACAGCAGGTCGAACGCCTTCAGCGAGATGTGCACCATGATGAGCAGCGCGCTGAACATGACCGGCCGCAGCGCGGGCCGCACCACGTGCCAGAAGATCTGCGACTCGCTGGCCCCGTCGAGGCGGGCCGACTCGCGCAGGGTCTCGGGCACCCCGCGCATGCCGGCCAGGAACAGCGCCATGACGTAGCCCGACAGCGCCCACCCGGCGGGCAGCGCCACCGCGGCGATCGCCCACATCGAGTCGGACTTGTGCCAGTCGCTGCGCAGGAAGTCCAGCCCGGCGGCGGCGAAGAGCTTGTTGAGCCCGGCGGTGTCCTCACCGGTGCCGTTGTCCAGCAGCCAGCGCCACACGATCGCGGTCGCGATGAACGAGATGGCCATCGGGAAGAGGTACACGCCGCGGAAGAACGCCTCGCCGCGCACGCCCTTGTCGAGCAGCATCGCCATGAGGAAGCCGAGCAGCAGCGAGCCGGCGACGAACACGACGGTGAACACGATGAGGTTGCGCGCGTCGGCCCGGAACCGCTCGTCGCGCCACAGGTCCGCGTAGTTGTCGAGGCCGACGAAGTCGTACGACGGCGACAGCCCCTTCCACTCGGAGAACGAGACCCGCACGTTCCAGCCGAGGAAGCCGTAGACGAAGATCCCGATGAGGATCAGCGACGGCGAGACGAGCAGCAGGCCGGCGAGCCAGACCGGGCCGCGCTGCTTGCGGGGCTTGCGCTGCCGTTGCGGCGCAGGCGCGGCCGGGGCCTCCGAGGAGTGCCGCGGCACGTGGAGCGGAGCGGTCACTGCGTCTCCCGGAACTGCTGCTGCACGGTCCTGGCGAACTTGCCGAGGTCGCCGTGCTGGACGAAGAGGCCGAGCGCCGAGTCGATCTCGGCGTTGTAGGCGTTGTTCGCCACCACGCCGTGCGTCAGCGAGCCGACGATGCGGGTCTTCGGGTCGCGCCACTGTTGCAGCGCCCAGCCGAGGTATCCCTGGTACAGGGCGGCGTCGGCGTCGGTGCGCGCCGGAATCGAGCCCTTGAGCGGGTTGAACAGGTTCTGCCCGGCGGCCGAGCCGCACTCGACCAGCCACTTGCGGCTCAGGTCGGGCCGGCGGGCGCCGGTGGGCAGCGTGAACGAGTCGGACAGGAAGTCGTAGACGCCGTCGGTGCCGGGCGAGGCCACCGCCCCGTACGTCTCGCCGAACCTGAGCTTCTTGGTCTGCTCCAGGTAGTTCGACGCCCAGTCGCCCATGACGGCGTAGACGGCGGAGCCCTGCACCACGCGGTCGATCTGCGGCTGCCAGTCGCCCGAGGCCGACTTCACGTCGGACACGGCCAGCACCTTGGCGAACGTGTCGAGCGCGGAGCTCACCTGCGGCGTGGTCCAGGCGAGGTTGCCGTTGAACAGCGACTCGTAGCCGTTCGGGCCGAGCTCGCCGAGCAGCACCGTCTCCATGAGGTGCTTCTGCGTCCACTCCGGGCCGACGGCGAGCGCCACCTTGCCCTTGGCCTGGATGGCCTCGGCCTGCGCCAGGAACTCGGCCCAGTTCTTCGGCGGCTCCTGGATTCCCAGGTCCCGGAGGGTTTGCGGGTTGTACCACAACAGATTGGCCCGGTGGATGTTCACCGGCACCGCGTAGATCTTGCCGTCGATCGTCAGGTTGTCGAGCAGGCCCTTCGGGAAGACCTCGCGCCAGCCCTGTTCGTCGTAGAGGTCGGACACGTCGTGGACCTTGCCCGAGCGCACGTCGTCGAGCAGCTCCAGGCCGGCGTGGCGCTGGTAGGAGTCGGGCGGGTCGTTGGCCAGCAGGCGGCTGGCGAGGATCGCCTTGGCGTTGGAGCCGGCCCCGCCCGACACCGCCGCGTTGACGAACCGCACCCCCGGGTTGGCCGCCTCGAAGGCCTTCGCCATCGCGGCGAGGCCCTCCTCCTCACCGGGACCGGTCCACCAGGAGTACACCTCGAGCTGGTCGTTGCTGGCGCCGCGGATCGCGCACATCGACAGGCCCGCGAGCAGCGAGACGAGCAGGAGCGACGCGATCGCCAAGCGGCCTTTCCACACGTCGTTCCCTCCACAGGGTGCCCAGGAAACGCGCGCAGGCGGCGGCTACTCCATCCGGCGGGGCGGCGCGCGTATGTCGTGCACGGACCGTATTGCCTGCGGCGCACCGCTGGTGATGGCACCTCCGGTCCGTTACCGCACGTCGATTGGCCACTTACGACCGCCGTACGGATGAGCCTTCATCACACCGTGATGCAAGGAACGCGCCCGGTGACATTCCTGTGTACCTTCTAGAATTCTGCGATGACGGACTGGATCTTCGCGACGATCGACCTGCTGGGGCCCCTCGGGGTAGGGCTGCTGATCGCGCTGGAGACGCTCGTGCCGCCCATCCCGTCCGAGCTGATCCTGCCCCTGGCCGGGTTCCGCGCCCGGTCCGGGGCCATGCACCCGCTGCTGGTCTGGCTGGCGGCGACGCTGGGCGCGGTGACCGGTTCGCTCATCCTGTACTGGCTGGGCGCCCGCCTCGGCTACGAGCGCCTGCACCGGCTGGCCGGCAGGCGCTGGTTCGTCCTCACCAGCCGGCGCGACCTGGAGCGCGGGCACCGGCTGTTCGCCCGGCACGGTTCGTGGGTCGTCGCCGTGTCCCGGTGCGTGCCGGTCCTGCGCAGCCTCGTGTCGATCCCGGCCGGGGTCGAGCGGATGCCGCTGCGCCGGTTCGTCACGCTGACCGCCGCCGGCTCGGGCGTCTGGAACGCCCTGTTCATCGGGCTCGGCTGGCTGCTCGCGGACCGCTGGCAGGACGTCGAGCGCTACACCGCCCCGGCGGGCACGGTCGTGGCCGTCCTGCTCGGCGCCGGCGTCGTGCTGCTCGTCGTGCGCAAGGTGCGGCAGGCAGAATGAGCCGCATGGTGCTGCCGCTGTCCCCGGACGAACTGCTGACCACGACCCGCACGGTGCGCAAGCGGCTCGACCTGAGCCGCCCGGTGCCCCTGGAGCTGGTCCGGGAGTGCCTGGAGATCGCGCTGCAGGCGCCCAGCGGCTCGAACCGCCAGACCTGGCAGTGGGTCGTCGTCACGGACCCGGGCCAGCGGTCGAGGATCGGCGAGGTGTACCGCAAGGCGGTCGACGCCTACCTGGCCTCCCCCGGCGCGGCCGGCAAGCTCTTCGCCGACGACCCCGGGCGCTCGGCGGTCCAGCGCCGGGTCGGCGACAGCGTCGCCCACCTGGGTGAGCACCTCGGCAAGGCGCCGGTCCTGGTCATCCCCTGCCTGGCCGTGGGCCGCGCCGGCCGGCTCGGCGACGGCAACCAGGCCGGGCTGTGGGGCTCGGTGCTGCCGGCCGCCTGGAGCTACATGCTGGCCGCCCGCGCCCGCGGCCTGGGCACGGCCTGGACGACGCTGCACCTCAACCACGAGGAGGAGGTGGCCGGCATCCTCGGCCTGCCGGCGAACGTGCGCCAGGCGGCCCTGATCCCGACCGCGTTCTACACCGGCGACACCTTCCAACCGGCGCCGCGCCAGCCCCTCGACCAGGTGCTCCACCTCGACCGCTGGTGAGCGGGCCCGGGCCGCGGCTGGCGGTCGACTTCGGCACCTCGACGACGGTCGCGATGCTGCAGGACCGCGGCGGGCGGGTGCGCCCGCTGCTCTTCGACGCCTCGCCGCTGCTGGGCTCCGGGGTGTTCGCCGGCGCGGACCCGGACGCGGAGCTGCTGACCGGGGGCGACGCCGAGCGGGCCGCGGTCGGCCTGCCGCAGGGCCTCGAACCGTACCCCAAGCAGCGCGTCGACGACGGCACGGTCTGGCTGGCCGACCGGGACGTGCCGGTCGCCGACCTGATCGCCGCGGTCCTCGGCCGGGTCGCGGCCGAGGCGCGCCGGGTCGCCGGCGACCTGCCCGGCGAGGTGGTGCTCACCCACCCGAGCAGCTGGCGGCGGCTGCGCCGGGGCGTCCTGGCCGCGGCCGCGGCGCGGGCCGGCCTCGGCGCCGTCCGGCTCGTCGCGGAGCCGGTCGCGGCGGCCGCCTACTACGCGGGCCGACTCGGCCACGAGCTCCCCGAGGGCCGCTGCCTCGTCGTGTACGACCTCGGCGCCGGCACCTTCGACGTCAGCGTGGTCCGCCGGGCCGGCGCGGGCTTCACCGTGCTCGCGCACGACGGCCTGGCCGACGTCGGCGGCGTGTACCTCGACGCCGCCCTCGTCGAGCACGTGCGGGCGCTCACCGCCGGCCGGCCCGGCGCGGCGGACGGCTGGGCCGCGCTGGACCGCCCGCGCAGCACCTCCGAGCGGCGGGTGCGCCACCAGCTGCAGCTCGACGCCCGCGCGGTGAAGGAGCAGCTCTCCCGCCGGCCGTCCGCCGAACTGCACGTGCCGCTCGTCGACGCCGACGTCCACGTCACGCGCGCCGAGTTCGAGGCACTCGCCCGGCCCCACCTGGAGCGCACCACCGCCCTCACCGCGACCGTGCTGCGGTCCGTCGGCGTCGGGCCGGACGAGCTGGCCGGGGTCTTCCTCGTCGGTGGTGCCTCGCGGGTACCGCTGGCCGCCACGCTGCTGCACCGCGCCCTGCGGGTCGCCCCGACCACGCTCGACCTTCCCGAGCTGGTCGTCGCCGAGGGCGCACTGCAGGCCGAGTCCGAGCCGGCCCCGCCCGCCGCCGGCCGGGCCTCCGCGCCGCGCCCGGCCGCACGGGCCGAGGACGTCACCGAGCTGCGGGCAGCCGCCGCCGACGAGCGGGTCGCCCGGCGCGACGAGGCGCTGCACCTGGCCGGGCGGCTCCTGCGCGGCGGCGACCCGTCGGTGCGGACGGCCGCGTGCACGCTGCTGCTCGGGCTGGTCGGCGACGCCGACGCGGCGCTCGCCCGGCGGGCGCGGGAGCTGTGGTACGCCAGCGGGCTCGGCGCCCTGCCGGGCCCGCCCGGCGGGGGGAACGGCGCGTGGAACGGCCCGGGGAACGGCGCCGTCGTCGGCATCGACGTGGGTTCCGCCGAGTCGGCGGTCGCCGTCCTGGAGCGGGGCCGGGCCGTCCCGGTGCCGAACGCCGAGGGCGCCCTCAGCACCCCGAGCGTCGTGGCCGTCACCGCCGACGGGTCGACGCTGACCGGCGCGGCGGCCGCCCGGCAGGCGCTGACCAACCCGGAGCACACGGTGCGGGCGCCGGCCCTGCTGCTCGGCACCGGCTGGGCGCTCGACCGGGCCGGCGCCCGGTACACGGCCGAGGACCTGGTCACGATCCTGCTCGCGCGGCTGCACGCCGACGCCGAGGCCCACCTCGGCGGCCCGATCCACGGCGCGGTGCTCACCGCGCCGGCGTCGTTCGACCACGTCCAGCGGCTCGCCCTGGCCGGCGCGGCCCGGCGGGCGGGCCTGCCGGTCCTGCGGGTGATCTCCGCCCCGGCGGCGGCGCTGCTCGGCCACGGCGCCCACCACGGCGGGGAGCAGATCGTGCTGCTCGTCGACCTCGGCGCCGGCACGCTGGACGTGGCCCTCGCCGACGTCGGCGACGGCCTCATCGATCTCAAGGCGACCGCCGGCGACCAGCACCTCGGCGGCGACGACTGGGACCGGCGGATCGCTGAGCGGATCGCCGAGCAGGTCCGCCAGGACCACGGCCTGGACCTCGCCGCCCAGCCCGCCGCGCTCGCGCGGCTCCGGGAGGCCGCCGAGGCGGCGCGGATCGAGCTGTCGGCCGCCGGCTCGGCGCAGCTGCACCTGCCGTACCTGGGCGTCTCGCCCGCCGGCCCGGTCCACGTCACCGATACGCTCACCCGCTCGGCGTTGGAGGCGCAGACCCGGGACCTGCTGCACCGCTGCAGCGGCCCGGTGGACCGGGTCGTCATCGCGTCCGGCGTGCCGATCGCTGACGTCGACCGGGTCGTGCTGACCGGCGGCGCCGCCCGCATGCCGGCCGTCGCCGAGCTCGTGCGCGGGCTGACCGGCGGCCGCACCCCGTACCGCGGCCTCCCGCCGGAGGCGGTGGTCACCGGCGCCGCCGTGCAGGCCGGCATCCTCACCGGCCACGTGCGGGACACGCTGGTGCTGGAGTCGACCGCCCTGGACCTGGGCTTCGAGCTGGCCGGCGGCACCCAGCACATCCTGGTCCCCCGGCACACCCCGATCCCGCACCGGTCCTGGACGCTGGTCACCACCGGCACCGACGGCCAGACGTCGCTGCTGGTCCGGGTGTGCGAGGGCGACCACCCGGTGGCGGCGTCGAACCGCCCGCTCGCGGCGTTCGAGCTGACCGGCCTCCCGACCGCCCCGAAGGGCATGGTGGAGATCGAGCTGGAGTTCGACATCGACGCCAACGGCATCCTGACCGTCACCGCCCGCGACCGCGTCACCGGCAGCGACCGCACCGTCGTCGTCGACACCGTCGCGACCGACGACGCGGCCCTCGCCGCGGGCCCGGCCTCGACGCTCCCGGTCCCCCTGCACCGACCGGCCTGAGGCCGCCGCGGCGGTGGCGGGTGACCGCTATCGTGGTGGGGCCGTCGGGATCGTCCTCGGCCCGTTCAGGGCGACCGGCCCGTCCCGCGACTGAAGCCCGTCACTCCCACACCCAAGCGCGCCGATCTTGGAGTTGTAGTGGTCACAAAAGCCCACGAACAGGGTTCGAGCGGGCACCACAACTCCAAGATCGGCGCACGAGGGGGCCGGTGCGGGCGAGGTTGATCTTTGCAAGTCTTTGCGGTGCTTTCAGTGCGAGATCGCAGGTCAGTGCGCTGCTTGCGGTACAGCCGGGGGGAATCCTGCAAGAAGCTTGACAAGCATGAATGGGTCCGGCGACGCTCTTTCGCACGCGTTGCAACGCTGTCTCGGTCGGCCGCCACCGCATCGACGCAGCAAGGAGCCCCACCGTGCCCCTCAGACGTCTCCTCCTGTTCGCCACCACCGTCCTCGCCGTCGCGGTCGCCGGGCTCACCGCCGTGCCCGCCGCCGCGGCCAGCACCGTCACCGTCTACTACAAGCCCACCGCGGCCTGGACCACGGTGAACATCCACTACGCGCCGAACGGCGGCGCGTGGACCGCCGTGCCCGGCGTGCCGATGAGCGCCGCGACCTGCGCCGGCTGGTACGTGCGCACGCTCGACCTCGGCAGCGCCACCGGAGCCCAGGTCGTGTTCAACAACGGCGCGGGCACCTGGGACAACCACTCGGGTGCCAACTACAGCATCGGTACGGGCACCGTCACGATCACCGGCGGCGCCGTCGGCACCGGCAACCCGTGCACGACCCAGACCCCGCCGCCGGGCGGCAACACCGCGACCGTCTTCTACTCGACCGCGGGCCGGAGCTGGCCGGTGGTGAACATCCACTACGCCCCCGACGGGGAGGCGTGGACCGCCGTGCCCGGCGTGCCGATGAACGAGACGGCGTGCACCGGCTGGGTGAAGAAGACCGTCCAGCTCGGGGCCGCGACCGGCATGCAGGCCGTGTTCACCAACGGCACCGGGAGCTGGGACAACAACAACGGCGCCAACTACCGCATCGCGGCCGGCACCACGCGGGTCAGCGGCGGGGTCGTCACCGGCGGGGCCACCGACCCGTGCAGCTCGGTGCCGGCCGACACCACCGCGCCGAGCGCGCCGTCGGGGGTGACCGCGACCGTCGACCACGTCACCGTGACGCTGGCGTGGACCGCCTCGACCGACGACCGCGGCGTCACGGGGTACCAGATCACCCGCAATCCCGGCGGGACCGTGCTCACCAGCGCGTACAACGGCTACATCGACGGCAGCCCCGCCCCGCTGACCGCCTACACGTACACGGTCCGGGCAACCGACGCGGCCGGGAACCTGTCGGCGGCGTCGGCTCCGGTGACGGTCACCACCGGCACCGCGCCACCGCTGCCGGCCGGCGGGGAGATGCTCGGCGGCGACCCCCGCAAGGAGACCGTCTACTTCGTGCTCACGGCGCGGTTCTACGACGGCGACGCCTCGAACAACCGCGGCGGCAGCCAGCACGCGGCGTCGGGCAACGCGGCGAACAACGACCCGATGTTCCGCGGCGACTTCAAGGGCCTGGTCGACAAGCTCGACTACATCAAGGGCCTCGGGTTCTCGGCGATCTGGATCACGCCGGTCGTGCTCAACCGCTCCGACTACGACTACCACGGCTACCACGGCTGGGACTTCTACCGCGTCGACCCGCGGCTGGAGTCGCCCGGCGCCTCCTACCAGGACCTGATCAACGCCGCCCACGCCAAGGGCCTGAAGATCTACCAGGACGTGGTCTACAACCACAGCTCCCGCTGGGGCGCCAACGGCCTGTTCGTGCCGCCCGTCTGGGGCGCCCGCGACGGCCAGTGGGACTGGATGTACTCCGAGAAGGTCCCCGGCAAGCAGTACAACCCCCTGGAGGAGAACGCGCTCGGCCGGCCCTACAACGGCGACCTGTGGTCGACGACCGAGCCGGCCGGCAACACCTGCCGCAGCTGGGGCACGCCGACCGGCGCGAAGAGCCCCGAGGGCTACACCATCCACAACTGCCAGTGGCCGAGCCCGACGTCCGGCATGTTCCCGGCCAGCCTGTACCACCAGTGCTGGATCGGCAACTGGGAGGGCGAGGACTCCCGCTCCTGCTGGCTGCACGACGACCTGGCCGACCTCAACACCGAGAACCCGGTCGTGCAGCAGTACCTCATCGGCGCCTACAACCACTACATCGACATGGGCGTCGACGGCTTCCGCGTCGACACCGCCGTGCACATCCCGCGGGTCACCTGGAACCGCCGCTTCCTGCCGGCGCTGCAGCAGCGCCTGGTGCAGAAGTACGGCGCGGCGAAGGCGGCCGACTTCTACGTCTTCGGCGAGGTCGGCGCGTTCGTCAACGACAAGTGGAACCGCGGCTCGGTGAACCACTCGGCGCAGTTCTTCACCTGGAAGGAGCGTCGGTCCTATGTGGACGACGACGTGCAGGCGGCGCTGGACCAGTTCAACTACGAGAACGCGATGGGCACCGGCAACCAGCCGACGTCGGCGAACGCGTTCCTGAACGGCAACGCGTACCACGCGCCGGACCGCTCGCAGTTCTCCGGCATGAACATCATCGACATGCGCATGCACATGAACTTCGGCGACGCCACGAACGCGTTCCTCAACGGCAAGGACTCCGACGACTCGGTCAACGACGCCACGTACAACGCCGTCTACGTCGACTCGCACGACTACGGCCCGAACAAGTCCTCGACGCGGTACGCGGGCGGCACCGACGCCTGGGCCGAGAACCTGGACCTGATGTTCACGTTCCGCGGGGTGCCCGTGCTGTACTACGGATCCGAGATCGAGTTCCAGAAGGGCGCCCGCATCGACTGCGGCCCGACCTGTCCCCTGGCGACGACCGGCCGGGCCTACTACGGCGACAAGCTGCAGGGCACCGTGGTCGCGTCCGGCTACGGCGTGGTGTCCTCGGCGTCGGGCCAGGTGGCGACGACGCTGAGCCAGCCGCTGGTCAAGCACGTGCAGCGGCTCAACCAGATCCGCCGCGCGGTCCCGGCCCTGCAGCTGGGCCAGTACTCGACCGAGGGCGTCAGCGGGGGCCCGATGGCGTTCAAGCGGCGCTACACGAGCGGGGCGGTGGACAGCTTCGCGCTGGTCACGATCTCGGCCGGGGCCACCTTCACCGGGGTGCCGAACGGCACCTACACCGACGCGGTGACGGGTGACGTCAAGGTCGTCACGAACGGCACCCTGACCGCGACGGTCTCCGGCAAGGGGGCGATGCGGGTGTACGTGCTGAGCCTGCCCGGCAACCCGGCACCCGGCAAGGTCGGCGCCGACGGCCCGTACCTGCGCTGATGAGGTGAGGGCGCCGCGCGCGGCGCCCTCATCCCGCCGTCACCCTGTCATCGCGCTGTAGAGGAAGCCGACGATCACGAGGATTCCGAGCATCCCGATGATCATGAGCGAGTTGCCGCCGCTCGGCACGGCGGCGTCGTGGTCGTCGTCCGGTTCCATCGGCCAATCCTCGCGAAGGCCGGGCCGGACGACCGCCCCGTCACCGGCGGTTCGCCCTTGAGTTCGCCCCCTGGACCAGGGAATCTGTCCGTACGGCGGAGCCCGCCCCGGCGCGATCGATCGTTATGGAAATGGACGGTCGGGGTACCACTGACGGACGCAACACTTCCACGGAGGGATCGGTGCCATGTCCCAACCGGCGCGGCGGGCACACGCCAGGAACTCCGCCCGCAACCGCACCGCGGCCGCGGCCGCCGCGGCGGCGCTGATCGTGATCCTGCTGTCCGTGCTCGCGTACTGCACGTGGGCCGACCGGGGCGGCGAGCACGCGGCCCCGAACCCGTCGGCGAGCGGCACCCGCGGCCCCGGCAACGCCCCGGGCGGCTCGGGTTCCGGCGGCGCCGCGTCTGCGGGCGCCGGCCCGGGCGGCTCGGCCTCGGGAGCGTCGGCCACCGCGGGCGGCGCTGGTCCCGGCGGCTCGGCGGGCGCCGGCGGCGGGGGCGCGGGTCCGGGCAGCTCAGCGGGCGCCGGCGGCTCGGCCACCGCGGGCGGCGGGGCCGGCGGCGCGGGCACCGACGTCACCCCGAGCGGCGCCCCGGGCACCGGCGGCGGCGGTGGCCTGGCGATGCGGAACCCGGCGCTGGCCGCGGGCGGCATCGTCCTGCTCCTCGCGGCGGCCGCCCTGTTCGTCTTCCGCAACCGTCCCCGCACGGAAGCCTCCTGAACACGATGCGCCGCCCCGACGCCGGACGGCTCCGGGCCACGGCCGCCATGATCGTGGGAGGGATCCGGTTGCCCGGGCCGCCGGATCCTTCCCACGATCGTGAGAACGGGCGGGCGGCGGCCCGGCGGCGCGGGCTCGACGCGCTGACCGCGGTCCTGGCCGTCGCCGGGCTGGTGCTGATCGTCGTCGGGGCCGGTCCCGCGCCGCCGCGACCGGCGACCGGGCCGGCCGCGGAGGCCGCCGCCGCCCGGCCCGCGCCGCCCGGGCACTCGGCCGCCAACGCCGCGGGGAGCCCGGCCGCGGGTGCCGGCGCGGGTGCCGGCGGGAGTCCGGCCGGGGCGCGGGACCTCGCCGGGCTGGGGCCGTCGGCGCCGGTGCGGCTGCGCATCCCGGCGATCGGCGTCGACACCGGGCTCATGTCGCTGGGGCTCAACGCGGACGGCACCGTCGCCGTCCCGCCGCTGCGGGCGGACGCGCCGGCCGGGTGGTACCGCAACCTCCGCACGCCCGGCGAGAACGGCCCGGCCGTCATCCTCGGCCACGTCGACACGGCCTCCGACGGGCCCGCCGTGTTCTACCGGCTGCGCGACCTCAGGCCCGGCGACACCGCGACCGTGTGGCGGGAGGACGGCAGCGTGGCCACGTTCACGGTGGAGCAGGTGGTCGAGGTGCCGAAGTCGGACTTCCCGACCGAGGACGTGTACGGGCCGGTCGGCTACCCGGCGCTGCGGCTCGTGACGTGCGGCGGGACGTTCGACCGGCTGCACCGGACGTACCGTGGCAACATCGTGGTCTCCGCGAGGCTCACCGCCGCCGGGTGACGGCCTAAGGTGGGTGCCGTGAGCACCGCGTGGGCGCCGAACACCTTCCTCGGCGGGCTGCCGCCCGCGACCGCGGCCGAGGTGGTCGGGCTCAGCGTGCGGCGGCAGTTCGCGCCGGGGCGGGTCGTGCTGCGGGAGGGCGACCGGGACAGTCACGTCGAGCTCATCATCAGCGGGTTCGTGAAGGTGACGACGTCGGTCGAAGGGGTCGAGACGCTGCTCGGCATCCGGGCGCCCGGCGACGTGGTCGGCGAGATCGGGGCGCTCACCGACCAGCCGCGCAGCGCGACGGTGACGGCGTGCGGGCGGGTGGTCGCCGGGGTGGTGACGCGGGCCGACTTCGAGGCGTTCCTGCGCCGGCACCCGGAGGCGGCGCTGCGGGTCACCGCGGCCGTGGCCGAGCAGCTGCGCTGGGCCAACCGGCGGCGGATCGACTTCGCGGTGTACCCGGCGCATGTCCGGCTGGCCCGCCTGCTCGTGGAGATCGCCGGCACCTGCGGCCGGCCGGGGCGCGACGGCGGGATCGAGATCGGGGTGCCGCTGAGCCAGCCGGAGCTGGCGACCATGATCGCGATCGGGCCGGCGACGGTGCAGAAGGCGATCCAGGAGCTGCGCGGGCGGGGGCTGATCAGCACCGGGTACCGCCGGCTGACCCTCCTCGACATGGACGCCCTGCGGGAACTCGCCGAGATCCCCTGATTCGAGCAGGTCTTCGCGGCCCGTCCGGCACACGATCAGGTGGGAGTCACGACGAGGAGGACCGTGATGGGCGAGGGGGACCACCACCAATCGGAGCAGGTCGCGGCGGTGCTGGCCGGGCTGTCCGCGCCGACCCGGCGCGCGCTGCAGGTGGCGTCGGCGATCGGGCCCGCGTTCGGGCTGGCCGAGCTGGCCCGCCTGCTGGACTGCCGGGCGGCGGCGCTGCTGCCGGCGGTGGACGAGGCGCTGGCCGCCGGGCTGGTGACCGGCGACGGCGACGTGCTCGTGTTCAGCCACGAGACGGTGCGGGCGTGTGTCGAGGCGTCGATGCCGCGGCCGGTGGCCGTGGCGCTGCGGGGGGAGCTCACGCGGCCGCGGTGGGAGGCGCTGAGCGAGCAGGAGCGGGAGATCGCCCGGCTGGTCGGCCGCGCGCTGACCAACCAGCAGATCGCGCGGCGGATCGGCCGCTCACCGCACACCGTGAACTACCACCTGCGCCAGATCTTCCGGAAGCTGGGCATCGTGTCCCGGGTCGAGCTGGCGTCATTCGCCAAGTGAGTGCGGTGCGGTGCACCGGTCGAGCCGAGCGCGGCGGTCATCGCCCGAGCTGTACGAGCACCTGCGCGGTCGTGAGGGTGACCGCGCAGGCCCGGGCGGCGTAGTCGAGGGCGAGGCGGTGGTCGGCGGCGCTGAACGCGGCCACCGCGTCGGCGACCAGGAAGGCCTCGACGTCGTGTGCGTAGGCGTCGCAGGCCGTGAGCAGGCACCCCAGGTGGGCGAAGACCCCGCAGACGATCAGCTGGTCGCGGCCGGTCGCCGCCAGGTGCTCGGCCAGCCCGGTGCGGTGGAAGGCGCTGTACCGCCACTTCGTGAGCACCAGGTCGTCCGGCCCGGGCGCGAGCGCGGCGACGACGTCCCGGTTCGCCGGGTCGTCGGTCATGCCGGGCCCCCACACGTCGTGCAGCAGGCCCCGGTCGGCCCGGCTCATCCGCCCCGGCTGGGCGGAGTAGATCACCGGCAGGCCGGCGGCCCGCAGCGCGGCGATGTTGGCGAGCAGCTCGGTCGTCGGGGACGCGCCGGACGGCAGGAAGCCGACGAAGTACCCCTGCATGTCGTGGATGAGCAGCGCGGCGCGGCGCGGGTCGGGCCGCCACGGCGCCGGCCCGGGGACGAGGTCGGCGGCGGTCGGCATGGCGTACGGCTGAATCGTCAGCATCCGTAGATCCAATCGTGGTCGGGCAGGGTGGCCGGGGCGCCGTGGCGGCCCGCGTCGACGGCGGCGATCACCCGGTCGACGCGGGGCCGGCGCAGCGCCTCGAAGGCGTCGAAGCCGCCGGTGCCGCGCAGCGCGGCGGCGACGGCGGCCGCGTCCTCGATGGCCTGGGCGGCGCCCTGGGCGAGGAACGGCAGCATGGGGTGGGCGGCGTCGCCGACGACCGCGAGCCGTCCGCGGTGCCACTTCGGCAGCGGGGGCCGGTCGAGCAGTGCGCCGTGCACGCCGCCGGCGAGGGCCGACCGGACGTCGGCGTGCCAGCCGGCGAAGAAGATGGCGGGATCGGCGTCGTCCGGCAGGATGCCGGCGACGTTGCGCAGGCCCCCGCCGACCGGGTAGGTCACGCAGTGCCCGCCGGGGCCGAGCCAGACGGCGATCCGCGGCTCCCCCGGGTCGTCCGGCACCAGCGCCCGGACGGCGGCGAAGCCGGTGGGGCGCTCGTCGTCGACCGCGATGCAACCGCGGATGGCCGAGTGCAGGCCGTCGGCGCCGATGACGGCCGCGGCCCGGTGCCGGGCGCCGCCGGAGCAGCGCAGCTCGACGCCGCCACGGAACTCCTCCACCCCGATGCAGCGGTGCCGGTGGCGCACCGGCGCGGTGCAGGCCGACGCGAGGACCCGCAGCAGCTCGGACCGCAGGAGGAGCCGGTACGGCGCGCCGTAGCGGCGGGTCGCCGCCTCCCCCAGCTCGGTGCGGGCCAGCAGCCGGCCGTCGTCCCACCGGCGCAGCTCGCGGGCGACCGGCCGGACGGACACGGCGTCGAGCGCCGGCCCGAGCCCGAGCCGGTCGAGCACCCGCCCCGCGTTCGGCGCGAGCTGGATGCCGAAGCCGCCCGCCGACGGCGCGTCCGAGCGTTCGAGGACGGTGCAGGGCAGGCCCTCCGCACGCAGCGCCAGGGCGGTGGTGAGGCCGGCGATCCCGCCGCCGACGACCGCGATGTCCATCGCGTTCCTCTCCTCAGTAGTAGCGCAGTGCCTTGTCCCAGTCCTCGCCCTCGGCGAACAGCCCGCGGGGCTTCATGACGTCGGCGGTGGCGGTCAGCAGCGCGTGCGGCACGAGCCCGCCCGGGGGCACGCCGACGACGTCGGCCTCGACGCCGTACGCGCGGCCGATCGCGTCCGTGAGGCCGGTGACGGCGGCGGTGCGGTACCGCTCGGCCACCTCGATCTCGACGCGCAGCCGGCCGCCGGCCGGGCGGGCGCGCCAGAACAGCACGCCGAGGTCGGCCGGCAGCTCGAAGACGAGCGTCTCCAGGCCGAGCTGGGTGAGGCCGCCGACGCTGAACGCGGTGCGGCCCAGCACGCTCACGGTGGGCAGCGACCAGCCGCACGGACAGTCCACATAGGACACTTCGACGTCGTCCTCGATGTTGTACCGCAGCAGCGGCATCGCCTCGCGGTACAGTGGCGTGACCACGAGCTGCCCGCGCCCCTCCGCCGCCAGGCGTCCGGTGGCCGGGTCGAGCACCTCGAAGACCGCCCGGTCCGCCCATAGGTGCATCCGCCCGTGCTCGCACTCGCCGGCCAGCGTCCCCGTCTCGGTCGCGCCGTATTCCTCGACGACCGGCGCGCCCCACAGCGCCGAGATCCGCGCCTTGCGGGCGGCGCTGACCGGCTCCCCGCCGACGAACAGCGCCCGCAGGGCGGGGAAGTCGGCGCCGGGCCGGTAGCCGGCGGCGGTCGCGGCGGCGGCCCACACGAGCGTGTCGGTCGGCAGCGACCAGGTCAGCGTGACGCCGAGGTCGTGCAGCACGCGGACGACCCGCGAGTAGGGCATGGCGAGCGTGCGGTTGTCGGCCGGCACCACGGTCGCGCCGCGCAGCCGGGCCGCGGCGTGGGCGAGGTGCCCGGTGATCATCAGGGCGTACGGGGTGCGGACGAGCAGCATGTCGGCCGGCGCGATGCCGACCCACTTGCGGGCGAAGCGCTCGGCGAGGTCGAGCCAGTCGCGCTCGGTGTAGTAGGACGCGGTGGGCGCGCCGCTGGAGCCGCTCGACTCGTGGTACGTGGCGAGGTCCTCGCGACCGGCGGCCAGGAGGCCGAACGGGTACGCGTCGCGCAGGTCGGCCTTGGTGGTCAGCGGCGCCTCGGCGAGCGTGGCCGGGACGCCGCGCCGGCGGTAGAAGGGCGAGCGGGCGGCGGCGGCGAGCAGCTCGGGCAGCCTTTCCTGCTGCAGCTTGTGGAGCGCTTCGAAGCTCGACCAGTCGCCGAGCCGGGGGTTGGTCATGACACGTCCTCTCCCAGGAGGCGCAGGGCGTTGCCGGCGGCCACCTGGCGCCGTTCGGCAGGGGTCAGGTCGAGGGCGGCGAGCTTGGCCAGCTCGACCGCGGGGTGCTGGAGCGGGTGCTCGGTGCCGAACAGCACCCGATCGGCGCCGAGCCGCCGCACGGCCAGCCGGGCGGTGACGGTGAGGCAGCCGGACAGCTCGGCGTGGATGTTCGGCACGGGCGCGATCGTGGTGAGCCCGCTGGTGTCGAGGCCGGTGTGCCCGCAGTGGCCGGAGACGAACGCGACGCCGGGGTTGGCCCGGGCCAGGCGGGCCAGGTCGGCGGGGCGTGTTCCGGGCCGGCCGAGGGTGACGACGTACACCGGGTGACCGGCGCTGCGGGCGGTGTTCACGAGGTCGGCGACCCCGGGCTCGTCCAGGCGGAACCCGTGGACGGCCGGCGACAGCTCCAGGCCCCGGAAGCCGGCCGCGACCGCCCGGTACCGCTCGACGTCGGCCCGCGGGTCGGCGAGGAAGAACGGCAGGAGCCGCCCGCCGGTGGCCGCGCACGCTTCGCGCAGGGCGTCGTTGTCGACGGGCGCGTCGCTGCGGCCGCCGTCGGTGATCTGGTCGGCCAGCCGGTCGAGGTCGAGCAGGCCGCCGGGGGCGACGGCGGCGCGGGCGATCCCCGCGCCGTCCATCGCCGCCAGCAGCGCCTCGCTGGCGCCCGGACGGGGCGCCAGCCGGGCGTGGAAGTCGACGATCATTGCTCGTAGCACAGCTCGTCGATGGGGTAGCCGACGTGCCGCTCCCGTTGCGGCAGGTAGCCCAGGATCGTGTCGCCGGGCTTGAGCTCGGTCGAGTTGAGCACCTTGGCGCCCGGGCCGAGGATGCGCACGTGCCAGTCGTCCTGGACGATCACGTTGACCCGCTCGCCGGACGGGGCGACGGCGTCGACCGACAGCAGCGGCCGCGTCTCGATCTTGATCCGGCCGACGGTGACGGGCCGGGTGCGGCCGTCCGCCCCGACGGCGAGGACGGTCGCGCCGGCGGTGAGCTCGCTGAGGTACCGCGTGTGCTCGTGGTCGGCGAGCGTGTAGGACATGATGGCGCCGGCGTTGACCCGGAACGGGCGGGTCGGCATGTACGGCAGCGGGTGGGTCTCGCTGACGCACAGCACCATGCCCTTCGACCGCGACCCGACCAGGATCCCCTCGTCCTGGCGCAGGTAGGTGCAGGTGTCGACGCAGGCGCGCTCGCCGGTGCCGGCGTGCCGGATGCCGGTGACGGTCAGCTCGGTGAGCTCCAGGTCGGGCGAGCGGCGCTCGACCGCCTCCTTGAGCCGGATGGCCTCGCCGGGGGCCCGCGGGGCGAGCAGCAGCCCGTCCGGCCCGTGCTCCAGGATGCTCAGGTACACGGAGGCCTCGTCCGCCCGCGGTACCGCGGTGACGATGAGCCCGTGCGCGTCGGCCGCGGCGGCGAGGACGATCTCGAGCGGGATGTTCGTCGGGTCGCGGAACGCGAGCACGGTCACCGGGTCGCGGCGCACGCTGTCGCACGCCGCCTGCAGCGTCTCCGGGTCCGTGACGTCGACGTAGGCGCCGACCCGCAGGCCGGGGTGGCGGTCGGCGTACTCGGCCGGGTCGCCCTTGGTGACGAGGACCAGGTCGGCCTCGCCGGGGTCGTCGTGCGCGTCGGCGACGACGAGCACGCGGGTCACGGTCGGCGGCAGCCCCGCCAGGACCGCCGGGTCGTCGGCGACGATCGCGTCGAGGCCCACGTGGACGGCCTCCTGGCAGAGGGCCGGCGCGACCTCGCCGGCGCCGCGCACGTCGATCCAGCACTGCTTCACGTCGCTCATCGCGCCACCGCCGGGGTGCGGTCGTGGACCACCGCGGCGACGCGGCGCACCATGGCGGCCGGGTCGGGGGCGGTGAAGACCAGCCGGCCGACGGCGACGCCGCCGGCGCCGGCCCGCATCGCGTCGGCGAGGTGCGGCAGCACGTCGTCGCCGGCGCCGCCGCCGGCCGCGAGGACCGGGATCGGGCAGCCGGCGACGACCGCGGCCAGCGCCGACGGCGAGCGGGGCAGCAGGGTCTTGACCAGGTCGGCGCCGAGGTCGGCGGCGAGCGTGGCGGCGTGGGCGACCAGCTCCGGCGCGCGGCAGTCGGCGATCTGCGGCCCGCGCGGGTAGACCATCGCCAGCAGCGGCAGGCTCCAGCGGTCGCAGGCCTCGGCGACCCGGGCGAGGCCCTCCACCTGGCGCGCCTCCGTGGCGGCCCCGAGGTTGACGTGGACGCTGACCGCGTGGGCGCCGAGGCGCAGCGCCTCCTCGACCCCGCAGACGAGGACCTTGGCGTCGGGGTCGGGCGCCATGGTCGTCGACGCGCTGAGGTGCACGATGAGCGACATCGACCGGAACGATCGGCTGTGGAGGTGGCGCAGCGCGCCCTTGTGCAGCACGACGGCGTCGGCGCCGCCGTCGGCGAGCTGACCGACGAGCCGGTCCAGCTGCCCGTTGCGGACGATCGGCCCGCCGGTCACGGAGTGGTCGAGCGGCACGACGAGCAGGCCGGCCGTGTCGCGGCGATGCAGGTGCTGGAGGCGGACCCGCCTCGCGAAGGTGTCGTGAACTGCCATGCCCCGGACCGTAGGCGCGGCCCCGGGTAGCCCTCCACTACCTCAGTTGGCTGCCCGGACGAGTAGTTGCCGCCTGCTCGCGCCGGTTGCGACGGTGCTGGGCATGAGCGCTTTCGCGTTGCTGTGCCGGGGCGACCGGCTCGAGATTCTCAGCGGGCCGCCGGTCGCGGCGGCGTCGGTGACCACGCTGCCGACCGGCGACCGGCCGGTGTTCGCGGCCGTACCGTACCGCCAGATCGCCGAGCGCGGCCTGCCGTGCGCCGACGACGGGGCGCCGCTGCTCGCCTTCCAGGTCGAGCGGCACACGTCGATGCCGCTCGACGCGGCCCTGGCCTGGCTGCCCTCCGGCGGCTCGCTGGCGGGCGGGGGCTTCGACCTGGACGACGCGGCCTACGCGGACCTGGTCCGCGCCGTCGTCGCCGGGGAGATCGGCCGCGGCACGGGCTCGAACTTCGTGCTGCGCCGCACCTTCCGCGCCACGCTCGGCGGGTCGCCGTCCACGACCGCGCTCGCGCTGTTGCGCCGGCTGCTGGTGAGCGAGCGGGGCGCGTACTGGACGTTCCTGGTGCACTGCGCCGGGCGCACCCTCGTCGGGGCGAGCCCGGAGTGCCAGGCCCGCCTGCGGGCCGGGGTGGCGATGATGAACCCGATCAGCGGCACGTACCGCTACCCGACCGGCGGCCCCACCGCCGACGGCCTGCGCGCGTTCCTCGCCGACCGCAAGGAGTCGGACGAGCTGTTCATGGTCGTCGACGAGGAGCTCAAGACGATGGCCCGCATCTGCACCGGCGGCGGCCGGCTGCGCGGGCCGTGGCTGCGGCCGATGTCGCGGCTGGCCCACACCGAGTACCGCATCGAGGGCCCGACCCGCCTCGACCCGCGCGCGGTGCTGCTGGAGACGCTGCCGGCCCCGACGGTGACCGGCAGCCCGCTCGCGGCCGCCTGCCGGGTGATCGCCGACCACGAGCCGGACGGCCGCGGCTACTACGGCGGCGCGGTGGCCCTCATCGGCCGCGACTCCCTCGACTCGGCCCTGCTCATCCGTACCGCGGAGATCTCGGCCGACGGGTCGGTGCGGGTCTCGGCGGGCGCCACCCTGGTCCGGCACTCGGACCCGGCCGCGGAGGCGGCGGAGACGCGCGCCAAGGCGGCCGCGCTCGTCGGTCCCCCGCCGTCCGTCAGGATTCCCCGGATTCCGACCGAGGGGATGGGCACGATGCTGGCGGCGCGCAACGACGGACTGTCGCGGTTCTGGCGGGGGCGGTCCACCCGCTGGCCGGACGAGCGGCTGGCCGGGCGGCGGATCCTCGTCGTGGACGCCGAGGACGACTTCACCGCGATGCTCGCCCGGCTCCTGGAGGCGCTCGGGACGCGGGTGCGGGTCGAGCGGTACGACACTGCGAAGCCCGACGACCACGACGCCGTCGTGCTCGGGCCCGGGCCCGGCGACCCGCGCGACGCGAGCGACCCGCGTATCGCCCGGCTGCGCGAGCTGGCCCGCGAGCGGCTCACGACCGGCGCGCCGCTGCTCGCCGTCTGCCTCGGCCACCAGGTCGTCGCCGGGGAGCTGGGCCTCGCCGTGCGCCGGCTGGCCCGCCCCGAGCAGGGGGTGCAGCGGGTGGTCGCGCCGTACGGGCGGGTCGGCTTCTACAACACCTTCACCGCCGTCAGCCCGGCCGACGTGCTGACCAGCCCGCTCACCGGCCGGTCGGTGCGCGTGCTGCGCGATCCGGCCACCGGCGCCGTGCACGCGCTGGCGGGGCCTGCGGTACGGTCGATGCAGTTCCATGTCGAGTCGGTGCTCACCGAGCACGGACCGGCCATCCTGCGGCGCATGCTGGCCGGTGTGCTCGCCCCCGAGTCACCCGGAGGTCGACCGAAAGGCTGTAGTCCGCGATCATCCACGTCACCCAGAATGTGCGCTTGATGGTGCACAGAACCTTCGGCCGCGACCGGGAACTGGCCGGCCTGCACGCCGCGGTGGCCGCCACCACGGCCGGGGCCGGCGGGTGCACCGTGCTCACCGGCTCGGCCGGGATCGGCAAGTCGCACCTGGTCCGCGCGGCCGTCGCGCACGCGGAGAGCCTCGGGGCGCCGGTCGCCGCGCGCGCCGCGTTCGAGCTGGACCGGGCGGCGCCGCTGGTCACGCTCGCGTCGGCGCTGCAGCAGATCCGGCCGCGCAGCGACGCGTTCGGCTGGCTGGGCGAGGACCACGACAACCAGTATCGCCTGCTGGAGCGGCTCGGGGCCGCGCTGGAGGACCTCACCGACGGCCGCCCGCTCGTCATCGCGATCGACGACGCCCACTGGATGGACGAGCTGTCCGCCCTGGCCGTGCGCGAGCTCGTGCCGGCCCTGGCGGGCGCGCCGGTGCGGTGGGTGTTCGCCCGCCGGCCCACGCCCGTCGACACGCCCGGCCAGCAGGTCGTCGACTGGCTGATCCGGGAGGGCGCGGAGCACGTGCGGCTGGGCACCCTCGACGACGCCGCCGTCGGGCGGCTCTGCCGGCAGGTCATCGGCGCCGAGGTCGACAACACCGTGCTCGCCCTCGCCGGCGGCTGCGACGGCATCCCGCTGCAGGTCGAGCAGCTGCTGCGGGCGCTGCAGGCGACCGACCAGCTGGTGATCAGCGAGGGCGTCGCCACCGTCGTCGGCGACGAGCTGCCGTCGAGCTTCATCACGATCGTCGACCAGGTGCTGCGCGGGCTCTCCGACGACACCCGGCTGCTGCTGCGGGCCGGGTCGGTGTTCGGCCGGCCGTTCACGGTCGACGCCGCCGCGCGGCTGCTCGGCACCCGGCCGGGCGCGCTGCTGCCCCGGGTCGACGAGGCGGTCGCCGCGAAGGTGCTGGTCGACGGCGAGGACGGGCTGCAGTTCGTGCACGACCTGGTCCGGCTGGCCGTCCACGGCTCGATCGGCGAGTCGGTCGGCGCGCTGCTGCACCGCGAGGCCGCGGCCGTCACCCGCGACGAGGGCCGCTCGCCGGTCGAGGTGGCCGAGCACCTGCTCAAGAGCGGCCGGGCCGGCACCCGCGAGGCCGTCACCATGCTGCACGAGGCCGCGATGGAGGTGGCCGGGCAGGCCCCGGCGACCGCGGCCGACCTCATCGTCCGGGCGCTCGGCGTGGTCGGCGAGCACAACCCGGTCCGGGTCGCCCTGGTCGCCGACGCCGTCGGGCTGCTCGCCTCCGCGAGCCGGCTGGAGCAGGCACACGAGCTGGGCGAGGCGGCGCTGCGGGCCGGCCTGCCGCCGGCCACCGAGGCGACGCTGCTGCACGGGCTCGCCGACGCGTTCAAGCACGCGGGGCAGAACCGGCGCGCGGTCGAGTACACCGACCGGGGCCTGCGCCACGACGACATCCCCGACGCCGTGCGCGCGAAGCTGTGGGCCGTCCGGGCGCACGCCCTGTTCTACGTCGGCGATCTCGCCGGGGCCGACCGGGCGGGGCACGAGGGGTACACCATCGGCCAACACTCGCAGGAATGGGCGGCGTCGGTCTTCGGCCTGACCGCGCGCAGCCTCGTGGCGCAGGCCCAGGGCCGCCCGCCGGACGCCCTCGCCCACGCGCAGGAGGCGACCGAGATCGCCGACCGGGTGGGCGGCGAGGCTGCGCACCGGCACCCGCGGATCTGGCTCGCCGACGCGCTGACCGGCATGGACCGGTTCGACGAGGCCGACCAGGTCATCGTGCGCGGCCGCCAGGAGACCGAGCGGCTCGGCACGGCCTGGTCGGCCCCGCTGTGGCACTACTACCGCACGACGCTGCTCACCGCGCGCGGCCGGCTCGCCGAGGCGGTCGCCGAGGCCGAGAACGGCGTCGCGCTCGCCGAGCAGCTCACCGCCGTCGCCGTCGCGGTGCCGCTGCTGGGCCAGCTCATCCGGCTGGCGATCCTGCGCGGCGACGACGACCAGGCGCGGGAGTACCTCGACCAGCTGCGCCGCCGCGTCGCCACCGGCGCGACCGCGGCGCCCGAGGACATCGTGTGGCCGGAGGCGTACCTCCAGAACGCCCTCGAAGGCCCCGACGTGGCCCTGCGCACGATCGCCGGCCTGTACGACGCCCTCCCCGACCGGCCGATGATCGTCATCCAGCACCCGTGCTCGGCGGCTTCGCTCGTTCGCATCGCGCTCGGCGCGGGCGACCCGTCCCGGGCCGCGGTTGTGGCCGCCGTCACCCGGCGCATCGCCGACCGCAACCCCGGCCTGCACTCCCTCGCCGGCGCCGCCCTGCACGCCGAGGGCCTGCTGTACGAGGACCACGGCCGGCTGCTCGACGCGGTGGCCCGGTTCCGCAAGACGCCGCGGCCGCTCGCGCTGGCCGGCGCCCTGGAGCACGCCGGCGAGGTCCAGGAGGCGCTCGAGCTGGCCACCGAGTACGGCGCGCACCGCATGCGGCTGCGGCTGCTCGACCGGCTCGGCGGCCGCCCGCCGGCCCCGGAGCCGCCACCGTTCCGGCCGGCGTCGCCGCTCGCGCAGCTCACGCCGGCCGAGCTCAAGGTCGCGCTGCTGGTGGCCGACGGGCACAAGAACCGGGCGGTCGCGGAGCAGCTGTTCCTGTCCCGGCACACGGTCGACAGCCACCTGCGCAAGATCTTCCAGAAGCTGGACATCCGCAGCCGGGTCGAGCTGGCGGCGCTCATCGCCCGCGAGCGCTAGGCCCAGTTGTGCAACAGGGCCCAGTGACTAGATCCTTGGGTTTGAGAATCTGGACAGGAGAGTCAGGTTTTCAAGCTGGGTTTTTGGAGGCGGGCTCGAGTGAT
>NZ_BMPI01000067.1:0-11234 GCF_014647515.1 Dactylosporangium sucinum
CCCTACCGATGGACCTACGACGGCACCCCACTCAAGGCCGCGTAACCCCCGACGAACTAACGCGGTGCTGCACTAGGCGGTGAAGTGGGCGGGGCGGGTGAGGCGGTGGAGCGGGCGGGGCGGGCGACGTGGTGGAGGGTGGAGTGCTGGAGGGGTCAGGCCCTGGCCTGATACGTGGCCGCCGCGAGGCGAGCCGCACCCAGCGTCGGATCCGCCGCCGTGCCCAGCTCTGTCCCGCGAGCCCCGAGCCGTTCCACAACCCCGCGCCGCACCGGCGTGTCGTTCGTGAGCAGGCTGCCCGCCAGCACGACGGGCGCCGCGGGCGCCGAAAGCTCGTCCAGCGTCGCCACCAGCCGATCGGCGGCCGAAGCCACCAGCGCCAGCGCCGCCGGCTCGCCCGCGTCGGCCAGGCCGCACACCACCGGAGCCAGGGCCGCGAACCCGGCGAACGGCAATCGGCCCGCCCAGTGGACCAGGTCATCGGGCGACGCCGCGCCCGCGTGCGCCGCCACCGCCGCCACCAGGGCGCCGCCGCCCGCCCAGGAGCGGGCCGAGAGCCGCACCGCCTGCAGGCCCAGCCACATGCCCGAGCCCTCGTCGCCCAGCAGCCAGCCCAGGCCGTCCGCCGTGCGCACCACCTCCAGCGCGTCGACCAGCGCCGCGACCGCCCCCGTGCCGCTCACCAGTACGGCGCCGGAGGACCACGGGCCGCCCGCGGCGAAGGCTGTCACCGCGTCGCCGACCAGGGCGATCTCGCCCGCGAGGCCAAGAGCGGCCCACTGCGCGTCGAACGCGGCGGCGACGCCGGGATCAGCCAGTGCGCTGACCCCGGCGAGCCCCACCACGCCCGCCACCACCGACCCTGGGTCGAGGGTGCCGAGCGCCGACCGTACCGCCGACCCGACAGCGGTAGCGGCCGCGGCGCCCGTGGCCGAGGGGTTGCCCGGGCCGGCGGTGCCGCGGCCGCGGACGACCCCCGACAGGTCGCTGACCACGGCCTTTGACGCGGTACCGCCGGCATCGACCCCCAGCACGAGATCCATGGCGAGGATCGAACCATAGAAAATGCTTGTTGACTAGAACTTGAAGTGGTCGTAATTTTCATCGCCATAGCGAGTCGATGAAAAGGATGACCGTAGTGACGGGTGAGAGTGGCGGGCTGCTCGGGCGGCTGCGCATCGAGGGGCCGACCATGCCGGAGGCGCTGGCCCGCATCGCCGAGACGATCCTCAGCGATCCGGAGACCGCGGCGCACGCCAGCATCGTCGACCTGGCCGAGCGGTCGGGGACGTCGACGGCCACCGTGACGCGGTTCAGCCGGACGCTGGGCTTCAAGGGCTACGCCAACCTGCGGGTCGCCATCGCGACCGAGACCGGCCGCGCCGAGCAGGCCCGCTGGGAGACCGACATCAGCGGCGACATCGCGCCCGACGACCCGCTGGACGGGGTGCTCGGCGTGATCACCGCGGCCGACACGCGGGCCATCCAGGCGACCGCCGCCGGGCTCGACGTCGCGGCCGTCGAGCGGGTCGCCGCGGCCATCGCCGAGGCCGGCCGGGTCGAGATCTTCGGGCTCGGTTCGAGCGGCACGGCCGGGCGGGAGATGGCGTTCCGGCTCGAACGGATTCGCGTGCCGGTGTGGTACCGCTCGGACACCCACACCGCACTGACCAACGCGGCCCTGCTGGGCCCAGGCGACGTGGCGATCGGCCTCTCGCACTCGGGCCGCACGCGCGAGGCGATCGAGACCCTCGCGGAGGCCGCGGATCACGGGGCGCTGACGGTCGCGGTGACGTCGTTCGGGCGATCGCCGCTGGCCGAGGTGGCCGACGTCGTGTTCACCACGTCGGTCCACGAGACCACCTTCCGGGTCGCGGCACTGTCCGCGCTGCACTCGCAACTGCTGGTCCTGGACCTCATCTACGTCGCGGTGGCGCAGCGCACCTATGAGCGCACCGCCGAGGCCCTGGAGCTGACGGTGCGCGCCGTCGACGCGCACCGGCTGCCCGACACGACCAACAACCGCAAGCGACCACGGAGGGAAAAGCCGCTGTGACCATCAGAAGTGCCGACTACGTCGAGGTGATCCGCGCCGCGATCGAGCGCGTGAGCACCACCCAGGGCGAGCGGGTGGCGCACGCCGCCGACCTGCTGACCGCGACGATCCAGGCGGGCGGGGTGATCCAGGCGTTCGGCTGCGGGCACTCCGAGGCGCTCGCCATGGAGATCGCCGGCCGGGCCGGCGGCCTGGTCCCGACGAACCGCATCGCGCTGCGGGACATCGTGCTGTACGGCGGGGAGCCGCTGAGCGCCCTGGCCGACCCCCAGCTGGAGCGCACGCCCAGCGTCGCCCACAGGCTCTACGACCTCGCCCCGATCAAGCCCGACGACACGTTCGTCATCGCGTCCAACTCCGGCGTCAACGGCGCCGTGGTCGAGATGGCCCAGCTGGTGAAGCAGCGCGGGCACGCGCTCGTGGCGATCACCTCGCTGGAGCACTCCTCGCGCGTGGAGTCGCGGCACGCGAGCGGGCTCAAGCTCGGCGACCTCGCCGACGTGGTGCTGGACAACGGCGCCCCCTACGGCGACGCGTCGCTGCCCCTGCCCGGCGGCGGTGCCGTCGGGGCCGTGTCCTCGATCACCGCGGCGCTGCTGGCCCAGCAGGTCGTCACCGAGGTCGTGGCGCGCCTGCTGGCCGCGGGGGTCACGCCGCCGGTCTACCTGTCCGACAACGTCCCTGGCGGGCGGGAGCACAACGCAGCACTCGAAGCGCGGTACGCCGGGCGCATCCGGCGTACCGCATAAAGGAGAGAAGGCCACTCATGAACCCCTCACCCTCGGATCGAACCTATCCCAGACGGCGCTCCATTCTCAAAGCGCTCGCCGCAACGCCGCTGCTCACCGCGTGTGTGACGAGTGGCAACGACGACCAGCCCGCGGCGCAGAGCGGGACGAAGAGCGCCCAGAACCCGCTGGGCGTCAAGGAGGACGCGCCGCTGGAGGTGGTCATCTTCAAGGGCGGCTACGGCGACGACTACGCCAAGAAGGCCGAGGACCTCTACAAGCAGCGCTACCCCAAGGCGACGATCGACCACAAGGGCATCCAGAAGGTCGGCGAGGCGCTGCAGCCGCGGTTCGTCGCCAACACCCCGCCGGACGTGGTCGACAACACCGGCGCCGGCCGGCTCGACCTGGCCACGCTGGTCGGCGCGAAGCAGCTCGGCGACCTCTCCGAGCTCCTCGACGCGCCGTCGTTCGAGGATCCGAACACCAAGGTCCGCGACACGCTGCTGCCCGGCGTCGTCGAGGACGGCACGTTCGACAAGCAGGTCCTGACGCTCAACTTCACCTACACGGTGTGGGGCGTGTGGTACTCCAAGTCGCTCTTCGCGAGCAAGGGCTGGACCTACCCGAAGACCTGGGACGAGATGCTCGCCCTCTGCGCGACCATCAAGGGCGCCGGCATCGCGCCGTGGACCTACCAGGGCAAGTACCCGGAGTACATGAACGACCCGCTGCTCACCATGGCCGCCAAGACCGGCGGTATGGACCTGGTGAAGGCGGTCGACAACCTGGAGCCCAACGCCTGGAAGGCCGAGGGGCTCAAGGGCGCCGCCGAGGCGTTCGCCGAGCTGGCCGCCAAGGGGTACATCATGGCCGGCTCCGAGGCGCTCTCCCACACCGAGTCGCAGGCCTCCTGGTGCCAGGGCAAGGCCGCGTTCATCCCGTGCGGCTCCTGGCTGGAGAGCGAGCAGAAGGACATCACCCCCAAGGGCTTCGACATGGTGATGGGCGCCGTGCCGAGCCGGACGGGCGGCGACAAGCTCTCGGGCGCGGCGGTGCAGGCGGCGAGCAGCGAGTCGTTCCTCGTCCCGGCGAAGGCGAAGAACGTCGCGGGCGGCCTGGAGTACCTCCGAATCCTGTTCTCGAAGCAGTCCGCGCGCTCGTTCGCCGAGTCCGCCGGCACGCTGCCCGCGGTCGCCGGCGCCGCCGACGGGCTGACCCTCTCCAGCGGCCTCGGCTCGGTCCGCGACGCGGTGACCGCGGCCGGCAAGGACGCCTTCACCTACCGCTTCCGCACCTGGTACGCGCCGCTGGCCAAGGCCGTCGACGACGCGACCGGCGAGCTCATCAACAAGCGCGCGACCGCGGCCGAGTGGGCGGAGCGCATCCAGAAGGCGGCCGACGCGGTCTCGAAGGACTCCAACGTCAAGAAGTACACCCGCTGATGCAGCACGGTCGGTTCCGGTTCCTGGTCGGTGCGCTGCTGCCCGCGCTGGTGCTGCATGTCGTCTTCGTGCTGTCGCCGTACGGGCAGGCGTTCTACCTGTCGCTCACCGACTGGACCGGGGTGGCCGGCGAGGCGCACTTCGTCGGGGCGAGCAACTTCGCTCGCCTCGGCGGCGACTCGCTGTTCCTCGACGCGGTGCGCAACAACGCCGTGATGCTCGCGGTGGTACCGCTGGCGACCATCGCCCTGGGCCTGTTCCTGGCGAGCATGCTGCATCTCGGCGGCAAGGACGGCCGGCGCGGGATCGCCGGCTCGAAGGGGTACCAGATCGTGTACTTCTTCCCGCAGCTGCTGTCGCTCGTCATGGTCGCGGTGCTGTGGCAGTTCGTCTACAACCCGAACACCGGCCTGCTCAACGGGGCGCTGCGGGCGGTCGGTCTCGACGGGCTGGCCCGCAGCTGGCTGGCCGAGCCCTCGCTGGCCCTGCCGGCGGTGATGGCGGTCCTGGTCTGGTCCTCGGTCGGCTTCTACATGGTGCTGTTCAGCGCCGCGATCGATGCCATTCCCAAGGAGCTGTACGAGGCCGCGCTGCTGGACGGGGCGAGCGGCTGGGCCACGTTCCGGCGGATCACCCTGCCGCTGGTGCGCGACACCGTGCAGGTGGCGTTCGTGTACCTCGGCATCGGCGCGCTCGACGGCTTCGCGATCGTGCAGATCATGACCGTCGGCCCGGGCGGTCCGGACGGCGCGACCGAGGTGATCGGGCTGACGCTGTGGCGCAGCGCCTTCACGTTCGGCTGGTTCGGCTACGCCTCGGCCATGGGCGTCGCGCTGTTCTTCGCGACGCTGACGATGGCGGTCCTGGTGATGCGGGCCGGCCGCAAGGAGAGGATCGAGCTGGCGTGAGGAAGGTATTGCCGCATGTCGCGATGCTCGGGTGGGGTGTGGTGACCGCGTTGCCGCTGCTGTGGGCCGTGCTCAGCTCGTTCAAGACCGACAAGCAGATCCTCACCGGCGACCCCTGGACGCTGCCGGCCGATCCACAGTTCGGCAACTGGGCGCGGGCCTGGAGCGAGGCGAGCATCGGGCGGTACATGCTCAACAGCCTCATCGTCGTCGGCGGGGCGCTGGCGCTCACCATGCTGCTCGGCTCCCTGGTGGCGTATGCGCTCGCGCGGTACGACTTCCGCGGCAACCGCCTGATCTACTACGTCTTCGTCACCGCGATGTTCTTCCCCGTGTTCCTGGCGCTCGTACCGCTGTTCTTCGTCGTGCGGCAGCTCGGCCTGCTCGGCACGTACCACGGGCTGATCCTGGTGTACGCGGCCTACGCCGTGCCGTTCACGGTGTTCTTCCTGCACTCGTTCTTCCGCACGCTGCCCGGCGAGGTGGCCGAGGCGGCGTTCCTCGACGGCTGCTCGCACGGCGCGGTCTTCTTCCGCGTCATGCTCCCGATGGCCCGTCCGGGCCTGGTCGCCGTCGGCATCTTCAACTTCGTCGGGCTGTGGAACCAGTACCTGCTGCCGCTGGTGCTCAACCCGAACGAGAAACGGTATGTCCTGGTCCAGGGTTTGGCCAACCTGTCGGTCAGCCAGGGCTATCGCAGCGACTGGAGCGGACTGTTCGCCGGCCTGACCATCGCCATGCTGCCGGTGCTCATCGCTTACGTCGCGTTCCAACGGCACATCCGCGCCGGTATGACCGCCGGCTCGGTCAAGTAAGTCCCCCTCCATCCCCTCTGTACTAGGAGGACTCTACTCATGAAAATCGGCAAACGTCGATCTTTGGCGGTGCTCTCGGGCGTCGCGATGCTCGGCGCGATCGGTGCCGTCGCCGTCACCGCCGCCACGGTCGGCACGGCCAGCGCCGCCACGAACTGCGGCTACCTGTTCGACGACTTCAACTACAGCTCGTCGAGCGACTCGCTGCTGACCGGCCACGGCTGGGTCCCGCGCACGTACTCGGGCGGCCCGGGCGTGCCCGGCGCCACCTGGTCGGCGAACAGCATCTCGTTCCCGACCTCGGGCGGGCAGAAGGTCATGCAGCTGACCGCCTCGACCGACGGGACGAGCGGCGGCACCAACCAGGCCGAGCTGTACTCGTCGCAGAAGCGGTACTTCGAGGGCACGTACGCCAGCCGCGTCCGCTTCACCGACGCCCCGGTCTCCGGCAACGACGGCGACCACATCAACGAGACGTTCTTCACCATCAGCCCGCTGAACGGGGACCTCGACCCGACGTACAGCGAGCTGGACATCTCGGAGTACCTGCCGAACGGCGGGTGGGGCGAGACGGGTCCGATCAACTACCAGACCACGTGGTACACGTACCGCAACGAGCCCTGGTTCGCGGACAACGTGCACTCGGAGCAGCGGCAGAGCTTCGACGGCTGGCACGACCTGGTCGTGACGGTCGCGAACGGCCACGTCATCTACTACATCGACGGCGTCCAGATGGGCGACCACTCGGGCAAGTTCTACCCGCGCCAGACGATGACCATCAACTGGAACCTCTGGTTCATCGACACGGCGGCCCACTCGGGTGGCATGTCGACGTACATCCAGCAGGTGGACTGGGTCCTGCACGCCAAGAACCAGGTGCTGACCCCGGCCCAGGCGGCGGCCCAGGCGGCGGCGTACCGCTCGTCGGGCTCGTCCTTCGTCGACACGGTGGACGCGTCGGGCCCGTGCGTGACCCCGACGGGCTCCCCGACCCCGTCGGCGTCGCCGTCCAAGTCCCCGTCGGCGTCCCCGTCCCCGTCGACCTCGACCCCGCCGGCCACGAACTGCAACGCGGCCCCGGAGTGGTCGATCAGCGCCGTGTACACCACGGGCCAGACGGTGAAGCACGAGAAGAGCAAGTACGGCGACCCGAACGGCCCGGCGTCGGGCCAGGGCAAGCACCTGTGGCGAGCCAAGTGGTGGACCCAGGGCTCCGAACCCGGCTGGACGGCCAACTGGGAGGACCTCGGCAAGTGCTGATCTGACGCCTACCTGACAGGGCCGGCACCGAACCACGGTGCCGGCCCGCCCGTGCTTGCTGACGGGGTGCGGCGGCCGTCTTCCAGGGGTGGAACGGCCCGCCGCACCCCTTCGACCGGCCACCGCCGCTGGGAGGTGGGGCCGGGCGAGGTAGCGTTCGATCATGGTCAGCCTCACCCGCGCCGAGGCGGAGCAGCGGGCTCGGCTGCTGCGCGTCGATGCCTATCGCGTGGACCTCGACCTCACCGGGGAAGCCGAGTACGTCAGCCGGACCACCGTCGAGTTCGCCTGCGAGCAGCCCGGAGCGGGCACGTTCGTCGAGTTCAGAGGGGGCACCCTCAAGGAAGTCGTGCTCAACGGGGTTGCGCTCGATCCCGGTGCGCGAGCGGACAACCGGCTGCCGCTCGACGGGCTCGCCGCGGTCAACCGGCTCGAAGTCGCCGCCGTCGCGCCGTACTCCCACGGCGGGGACGGGCTGCACCGGTTCGTGGATCCGGAGGACGGGGCCGTCTACCTGTACGGGCAGGCGCCGCTCGACCACGCTCAGCAGATCTTCGCCTGCTTCGACCAGCCCGATCTCAAGGCGCCCATCACGCTCGGCGTGACGGCGCCGGAGGGGTGGATCGTGCGCGGGAACGCGCCCGGACGGGCCGCCGGACGAGGGCGGTGGGAGTTCGAGGACACCCCGCCGCTGTCGACCTACCTGTTCAGCATCCTGGCCGGGCCGTGGCACGAGCGCACGGCCGAGCACGACGGGATCCCGCTCGGGCTGCTGTGCCGGCGGTCGCTCGCGCCCTTCCTCGACGCCGACGCCGAGGAGCTGTTCGCGGCCACGGCCAAGGCGTTCGACCGGTACCACGAGCTGTTCCAGCTGCGGTACCCCTTCGGAAAATACGACCAGACGTTCGTGCCCGACTTCGCCGGCGGCGCGGTCGAGAATCCCGGGCTCGTCAACTTCCGCGAGGAGTTCCTCTTCCGGACCGTCGCCACCGGCAGCGAGCGACAGCGGCGGTTCGTCGTCATGCTGCACGAGATGGCGCACATGTGGTTCGGGGACCAGGTCACGCTGCGCTGGTGGGACGACATCTGGCTCAACGAGGCGTTCGCCGAGTACCTCGGCTGGCGGGTCGCCGCGGAGACGGGCCGGCACCCGGCCGCCCTCGCCGACTTCGCGATCTGGCGGGAGCGCTGGGGGCACCTCGCCGACCAGCGGCCCTCCACGCACCCCGTCGCGCCCGACGACGTCACCGACACCGCGCTGGCGATGCTGAACTTCGACGGGATCTCGTACGCGAAGGGCGCCGCCGCCCTGCGGCAGCTGGCCGAGTTCATCGGGGAGGACGCGTTCTTCGCCGGGCTCCGGCAGTACTTCCACACCTTCCGCTTCGGCAATGCGGCCCTCGCCGACTTCCTCGCCGTCCTGGGCAAGGCCGCCGGCCGTGACCTCAGCGGGTGGGCCGAGCTGTGGCTGCGCAGCACCGGCGCCAACACGCTGCGCCCCGTGGTGACCCGCGCCGCCGACGGCACGCTGGAGTCGCTCACGGTCGAGCAGTCGGGCCGGCCGCTCCGGCCGCATCGCATCACGCTGGCCGCCTACGCCTCGGACGGTTCGGTACGGCGGGTGCCGTGCACGCTGGACGGCGGCGCGACGGTCGTGGACGGTTTCGCGGGGCTGCCGAACGGCACGGTGCTGCTGGTCAACGACGGCGACGCGACGTACGCGACGGTGCGCCTCGACGACGCCGGGCTGGCGGCGCTGCCGGCCGTGCTGCCCGACCTCGACGACCCGCTGGCGCGGGCGGTGCTCTGGACCGCGGTCATCGACGCCGTCCGCGACGGGCTGCTGCCGCCGGCCGACTTCCTCACCCTGCTCGGCGCGGCGCTGCCCGGCGAGCGGGAGGAGGGCGTGTTCGACGAGGTGCTCTCGTTCGCGCGGGACGCGCTGGCCCGCCGCGGCCTGGTCCCGTTCGGCCCGCTGGCCGAGGCGTGCGCGACCGCGCTCGTGGCCGCCGCGCCGGGCAGCGGCCGGCAGCTCGCCATGGCACGCGCGCTGGTGACGGTGGCCGGCCCGGACGAGGCGGGGCTGTTGCGCGCCTGGCTGGACGGCGGGCGCCCCGGGTTCAACCGCAAGAACGACGGCGCCGTGCCCGGTGGGCTGACCGTCGACGGCGGGCTGCGCTGGTCGCTGCTGCTGCGGCTGGCCGCGCTCGGCGCCGCCGGCGAGGAGGAGATCGCCGCGGAGGAGGCGCGCGACCCGAGCGCGGCCGGCGCCGAGCGGGCCGCGGCCTGCCGGGCGGCCCTGCCGACGGCCGAGGCGAAGGCCCGCGCCTGGCGGATCGTCGTCGCCGACGAGCGGCCGCGCATCGCGATGGCGACGGCGGCGAACTTCTGGCAGCCGGGCCAGGAGGCGGTGACGGACGCCTACGTCGAGCGCTACTTCGCCGACGTGGCGGCCATGCTCACCGGCCGCTACGCGTTCGCCGGGGCGCAGGTCGTCCGGGCGGCCTTCCCGCTGTACACCTCGCGCTCCCTGGACCTCGCGAACGCCGTGCTCGCCGACCCCGCCCTCGACCCCGTGCTGCGCCGGGAGATCGGAGACGCGGCCGACGAGCTGCGCCGCTGGGCTTAAGGCCTGTTTCATGACTGGGCCCGCCGCAGCCCGGCCCCAGTGATGAAACAGGCCTTAGGTCAGGCGAGCGCTTCGAGCGCGGGGAGCAGCGCGGCGGGGTCCGGCATCGACGCGATCTCCTGCTGGAGGCGGAGGGCAGCGGCGCGGTACGACGGGTCGGTGAGGACCGTCGCGAGCGCGTCGCGGGCCTGCTCGGGCGTGGTGTCGACGGCGTCGAGGACCACGCCCACGCCGAGCTCGGCGCAGCGGACGGCGTTGGCCGGCTGGTCGGCGCCCATCGGCAGGAGCACCAGCGGCAGGCCGTGCGCGAGGGCGCCGAGCACGCTGCCCGAGCCGGCGTGCGAGACGACGGCGTCGCAGGCCGGCAGCAGCTCGGCCTGTGGGACGTACCGCTCGACGCGCACGTGCGGCGGCTGCGGGCCGAGCTCGGCCGGGTCGATGCTGTCGCCGACGGTGACGACGAGGTTGACGTCCTCGACCTGGCGCAGGCCGGTGACGACCCGGCCGAAGAGGTCGCCCGACTCCGTGTTGAAGATCGTGCCGAGCGTGAAGTACACGGTGCCGCCGCCGGTTGTGGAAACGGGCTCCGCCGGCCGCATCAGGCGGCCGGTCGGCGGCAGCGGCACCGCGCGGAACGACGGCGGCACCGGCGAGATCACCAGGTGGCGCTCCAGCATGGCCAGGCCAGGGTCGGGGCCGAGGCCGTGCGCGGCGCGGACCTCGTCGAGCTTGCCGGCCAGCCCGTCCGGGCGGCCGAACGTGCCGGCGGCCAGCACCAGCACCGAGGCGTGCGGGATGCCCAGGGTCTCGGCGGCGATCATGCTGCCGAAGTCGGTCTCGTCGCACACGATGACGTCCGGGCGCCAGCCGCCGGCCACCTCGCGGACGGCCGGGGCCCGCTCGGCGGCGATCCAGCCGGCGAAGCCGTCGCGGAAGTCGCGGTCCTCGCGGGCCGGGTCGACCCGGCTGAGCGGCACCCGCTCGCCGCTCATCGTCGAGCGCCGGCCCGACGGCAGCGCCGTGAAGCCGGCCTTGGTGACGTGCGGCATGACCGCCGGCTGGCCGGTCACGGCCACGGTGTGGCCCGCGGCGGCGGCTGCCCGGGCGAGCGGGACCAGGGGCTGGAAGTGCCCGTTTCCCCCGGCGAACGCGAACAGCAATCTCATCGGAAAAAAAGTTCCCCGTCGGTGTCGAAGGCGGCGAGCGTCGTTCGACGCGTTGGTGAAAAGGTAGTCACGAGACAGAGGAGACGAAAATGCGTTACATGCTCATGCACCGCCTGGACCAGTCCGACGCCGCCGCCTGGCAGCCGAGCCCCGAGTTCATGGCCAAGATGGGCGCGTTCATGGAAGAGGTCAGCAAGGCGGGGGTGCTGCTGGCCGCCGAGGGCCTC
>NZ_BMPI01000067.1:11287-65993 GCF_014647515.1 Dactylosporangium sucinum
ACCCACCCGTCGGCCGGCGCGCAGACGATCACCGTGAAGAACGGCCAGACCACCGTGGTCGACGGGCCCTTCGCCGAGGCGAAGGAGGTCATCGGCGGCTTCGGCATCCTGCAGGTCCGCGACGAGGCCGAGGCGATCGAGTGGGGCCGCCGGTTCGCGTCGATGTTCGACGAGGTGGCGGTCGAGGTTCGCCGGGTCTCCGAGTTCGAGTGACGTCTAGTGTTTGGGATCGTGGATCCCAAACAAGCGGTTGAGGCCGTCTGGCGGATCGAGGCGGGCCGGGTCATCGCCGGCCTGGCCCGCCTCATCGGCGACGTCGGGCAGGCCGAGGAGCTGGCGCAGGACGCGCTGGTCGCGGCGCTGGAGCAGTGGCCGGCCGAGGGCGTGCCGCGCAACCCCGGCGCCTGGCTCATGACCACGGCCAAGCGCCGCGCCATCGACCAGATCCGCCGGCGCGAGCGCTTCGAGCGCAACCTGCCCGACCTCGTGCATCCCGCGGAGGCCGACACGTCCGACTTCGACGCGGTCCTCGAGGATGAGCCGATCGAGGACGACCTGCTGCGGCTCATCTTCACGGCCTGCCACCCGGTGCTGTCGCCGGAGGCCCGCGTGGCGCTGACCCTGCGGATGCTCGGCGGCCTGTCGACGGTCGAGATCGCCCGCGCCTTCCTGGTGCCGGACGCGACGGTCGGCCAGCGGATCAGCCGCGCGAAGAAGACCCTCGCCGACGCGCACGTGCCGTTCGAGCTGCCGGTCGGCGAGGACCGGGCCGCCCGGCTGGCCTCCGTGCTGGAGGTCATCTACCTGATCTTCAACGAGGGGTATTCGGCGACCGCCGGCGACGACTGGATGCGCCCCGCACTCTGCGAGGAGGCGATGCGGCTGGGCCGCGTCCTGGCCGGCCTCATGCCCGGCGAGGCCGAGGTCCACGGCCTGGTCGCGCTGCTGGAGATCCAGGCGTCCCGCAGCGCCGCCCGCACCGGCCCCTCCGGCGAGCCGATCGTCCTGCTGGAGCAGGACCGCGGCCGCTGGGACCGGCTGCTCATCCGGCGGGGCCTCGACGCGCTGGCGAAGGCGGAGGCGCTGGGCGGCGGGACCTACACGCTGCAGGCGGCGATCGCGGCGTGCCACGCCCGCGCGCGGACCGCCGCGGAGACGGACTGGGCGCGGATCTCCCTGTTGTACCGGGAGCTGTCCGCCGTCGCGCCGTCCCCGATCGTCGAGCTGAACCGCGCCGTCGCCGTGTCGATGGCGGACGGCCCGGCGGCCGGCCTGTCGGTGCTCGACCCGCTGGCGGAGGAGCCGTCGCTGCGCAACTACCACCTGCTGCCGAGCGTGCGCGCCGACTTCCTGCTCCGGCTGGGCCGCCCGGCCGAGGCCCGCGCGGAGTTCGAGCGCGCGGCCTCGATGACCCGCAACGAGCGGGAACGCTCGCTGCTCCTCGCCCGCGCCGCGTCCTGCTGACGGCTCAGAGGTTGCGGTCCAGGAAGTCCACGACCGCTCGGGTGAGCGCCAGACGGTGACCGGACAGGACGTGGTCGTCGGGGAGGACGACGTGCTCGGCGCCCTGGTACGCGGCCACGAGCGGTTCGTGGTGCAGCGCCGGCGGGGCGACGGTGTCGTCGGCGGCCGCGACCAGCAGCACCGGGCGGTTCGCGAGCCGCGGCCCGAGGCCGGCGAGCGCGAACGCGTCGGCGTTCGTCTCGGCCTCCGCCAGGAGCTGCCCCGCGCTCGTGCCGCGCAGCGGCAGCAGGTCCTCGCCGAACATCGTCCGCAGCGCCTCCCGGGCGGCCGGGTCGGCCAGCCCTCGTCGCGCGGCCCCGCCGAAGTCGAAGCCGGCGATGGAGACGACCGCCCGGACCGCGGGATCGCCGGCCGCGGTGTGCAGGGCGGCGAACCCGCCGAGGCTGTGCCCGACGACGGCGACGCGGCCCGGGTCGAGGTCCTCCGTGGGTGGCTTCTCGCGCACGATCCGGGTGACGTGGGCGGCGTCGGCGAGCACGGTGCGCCAGCCGTACGCGCCGCCCACGCCCCACGAGCCGCGGTAGTGGAAGACGAGCGTCGCGTACCCGGCCCGGCGCAGCGCCTGCGCGAGGTCGAAGTTGCGCTCGTTGCCGGGGAAGCCGTGCAGCAGCACGACCACCGGGTGCGGCCCGGGGCCGGCGGGCACGTGCAGGACCCCGAGCAGCGTCTCTCCGTGGCTCTCCAGCCGGACTTCGGGCGTCCGCGCGGGCGGCAGGAGAGCGGGATCGGGGTCAGCCATCCAGCGGTCGATCACGGCCTCAAGGCTAGTGGGGCCGTCGACAGCACGACGGGCCACGCCCTGGCTCAGGACGCGTAGCGGCGCAGGGTCGTCGTCGCCAGGCCCGACTCGGCGGCCAGCGCCGACCAGGTGGCGCCCCCGGCGCGGCGGGCCGCGACCCAGTCCGCGATGGAGTCGTGGCCGACGGTGGCGGCGGCGGCCCGGCGGCGCAACTCGGCGCCGGCCCGCTTGCCGGCGTGGGCCAGCATCGGGATGCCGTGGTGGGCCAGGGCCGCGACCACGGTCGTCCGCGACACGCCGGCCTCGGCGGCGATCGCCGCGACCGTGCGGTGCCGGGCGAGGTGGGCGTCGCGCAGGTAGCCGGCGACCGAGTCGTGGCCGGCCGCCCGGGCCGCCGGCCCCAGCCGCACGTCCGTGTGGTGCGGCTTGGGCGCCGGGGCGTGCCGGGCCACCCAGTCCTTGTGCAGGCCGGCCTCGCGGCTCACCGCGGCCATGCTCATCCCGCTCGCCAGGCGGTCGGCGACGTACTCGGCGAAGGTCGGGAAGCCGAACCGGGCCGCGGCCGACGCCTCGGTGCGCGCCCGTTGCCGCTCGGCCCGGCGGCGGTTGCCCGCGGCCCGGGCCGCCGGGTCGACCGTGGCGAGGGCGGCGAGAGTCTTCGCGAGCCGCTCCGCGGGGTGGGCCCGGCCGCGGGCCGCCCGCGCGGCCGCCGCCGTCAGCGTGCCGTCGCCGGCCCGGCCGCGGGCCGCGCGCTGGGCCTCACGGATCACCGGCTCCACCGCGCGGCGGGCGGTCAGGGCGGCCGCGCGACGCTTGCGGGTCGCCTCGCCGCTGAGCGGGTTGCCGATCTCCAGGCCGAACGCCTCGATGTACTGCGCCTTGGTCCATCCGTGGTGCCGCAGATGACTCGCCACGGACAGGAACCACCGCCCGCACAGGTGGCAGCAGACGCGGTCGCCGTCCACCAGCAGCTGCCCCACCGGCGCAAAGTCCACGACCATACCTCCAGTAGTCACAGTGAGACTACTGGAGCACGCAGTACGCTGCCAACCGTGCCGTCGTTGTCGCTGGCCGAGTGGATCGTGCTCACCCTCGTCGACGAGGCGCCGACGCACGGCTTCGCCGTCGCGGCGCTCACCGGCGACGGCGGGACCGTCGGGCGGGTGTGGCACGTCCCGCGGCCGGTGGTGTACCGCAGCCTCGACCGTCTCGGCGCGTTCGAGCTCGTCCGCGTCGAGGCCACCGAGGCCGGCAGCCGCGGGCCGCAGCGCTCGATCCTCACCACGACACCGGCCGGCGCCGGGGCGGTGTCGGACTGGCTGGGCCGGCCCGTCGAGCACGTGCGCGACCTGCGCTCCGAGTTCCTGGTGAAGCTCGCCCTGCTGGACCGCCGCGGCCGCGGCACCGCGGACCTCGTCGCCCGCCAGCGCGAGGTGGTCGCGCCGCTCGGCCGGGCGCTGGAGCGGCGGCAGGCCACGGCGAGCGGATTCGACCGGGTGCTCGCCGCTTGGCGCAGCGAGAACGTGCTCGCCGCGCTACGTTTTCTCGACGCCGTCGATACGCATTCATAGCAATTCGGTGAAACGCATTCTTGGAATGACCGGATAGGTCCGGTCCGGACCTGCTGTTTACCTGCTGCATGTCCGGCGTAAGCGTTCGAAATCCCGTTCGGCCATGCGCTCATCGGAGGCTCGGTTTCCTCGTATGCGCTGGTCAGAGGGCCGATAGACGATTCATTCGTCGTTCATTGACCTACTACTCGGCGGTGGTTCTGCACTGCCAGGGTCGCCAACGCATCCAACTGTGGGTGCAAGGCGGAAAGGTCAGCGAATGCGAACCATCAGCAAGGTCGGGCTGGGGGTGGCGGGAGTAGCGGTGCTCCTGTTCGCCCAGGCCACGCCCGCGGGCGCGGATGCCGCCGCGCAGGGTGCCGACATCGTTGGCGTCGGCTCCGACACCATCCAGTACGCCGCCGACTTCCTGGCGGACGGCGACTACCTGGGCAACCCCGGCTTCAACGCCGCGGGCGCCCGCATGTTCAGCTTCGACGCGACCGGTGACGCCCGGGGCACGCTCACCACGGGTGCGACCGTGGTGCTGCGGGGCGGCAACTTCCCGGTCGTGCGGCCGAACGGTTCCGGCGGTGGTCTGACGTACTTCACGCAGACCGACACCGGCGCGAACCACAAGGTCCAGTTCGTCCGTAGCTCCCGCAAGCCCAGCAAGACCGAGAACGACCGCGCGGTCGCCCTCGGCTGGGGCGGCCTGCGCTGCTACCAGATGGGCCTCGACGGTCTGAAGATCGCCACCTCCAAGCTGGTGGCGTCGAACGCGGGCACCGGTGGCATCAGCGCCGCCGACCTCAAGAAGATCTACAGCAGCCCCCCGCAGATCACCACCTGGGGCCAGGTCACCGGCTACAACGGCCCCAACCCCGGCGCGACGATCGTCCCGATCCTGCCGCCGGCCACCTCGGGCACCGAGCAGTTCTTCATCGCGCAGCTCGGCCTGACCGAGGCCCAGGTCCGCACCACGGCTGAGGGCCTGGTCCGGGCCGAGGAGCACGACCCGGCGCCGGTCCAGAGCAACGCGAACGCCATCGCGCCGTTCTCGACCGCCCGTCTGGTCATGATCCACAACGGTTACTTCAACAACGGCACCGCGCAGGACCCGATCAACCTGCTCTCCGGTGGCCAGGCGTTCGACGTGACGCGGCCGGTGTACTTCATCGTCCGCAACAGCGAGATCAACACCTCCTGGAACCGGGCGCTGTTCGCTCCGGGCGGCTTCCTCTCGCAGTCCTTCCTGGCGCAGCCGCTGGTCGAGGACGCGGCCGGCTTCACGTACCAGTACGCCGACGCCGGTATCTGCAACACGCCCTGACGCCAGCTCCACACACCAATGAAAGGGAGTTCCCGTTGAAGATTCGCTCCAGGTCCCTGATGGTCTCGGCGGCCGCTCTGGTCGTCGCGGCCGGCGTGCTGGCGGGGGGAGGTGTCGCGAACGCTGCGGTGACGCCCGGCTTCGAGCCGGACCCCAACGCGATCGGGCACATCACCCTGTACAACGCCAGCGGCGCCGTCATCACCGGCGGTAGCCTCAGCACCGTCCCGTTCGCGGCCTACGCTTCGGCGTCGGGCCCGGGTCGTTCGGGGGACACCAGGGCCTTCATCCGGGTTGCGACCCCGAAGGCGGCCACCCCGACCGACCAGTTCGTGTCGGCGGTCGTCACCAACACCACCAACTACCCGAACACCAACGCTCCGGCGCCGCTCAACACGTCGACGAACCCGCTCGTCTCCGCGACGACGGGCCAGTCGCTGGCGGCGTACATCGCGGCGAACCCGAACACCGAGACGGCTCCGGCTCTCGCGAACATCTACCAGGTTCGCCTGATCACGACCGCCCCGGGTCAGTCGCCCGATGTGAACTACTTCCGTGTCGACATCCAGGTGGACACCGCTGCCGGCACGTGGACCGTGGTCCACCCGGCGTCGGCCACGCCCACCACGACCACGCTGACGGCCAGCCCGTCCAGCCCGGTCAACAGCGGCACGGCGGTCACCCTGACCGCGAAGGTGACCCCGACCGGCACCGCCGGCTCGGTCCACTTCTTCGACGGGGCGACCGACCTCGGCGCCGGCACCTACAACGCGGCCACGGGGACGGCGACGTTCCCCGCCACCCCGTCGGTGGGCAGCCACTCGTACACCGCGCAGTTCACGCCGAGTGACACCTCCGCCTTCAACGGTTCCACCTCCACGGCGCTGCCCTTCACCGTGAACGCCCCGGGCACGCCGACCACGACCCAGCTGTCGGCGAACCCGCCGAGCGGCACCGCGGCCGGTTCCGGCGGCACGCTCGACGTGACCCTCACGGCGAACGTCGCCCCGGTCGGCACCGCCGGCTCGGTCGAGTTCTTCGACGGTTCCACCAGCCTCGGCCAGGGCACCTACGACGCCGCCACCGGCACGGCGACGCTCGTCAAGACCCTCGCCACCGGCAACCACCTGCTCGTCGCCACGTTCACGCCGAGCGTCAACGGCTTCCAGTCGTCGACGTCCTCGATCGTGAACTACGCGGTGGTGGGCGCGAACTCGGCGGCCGTGCCGCTCGAGGCGCAGAACAACACTGAGCCGTTCGCCGGTGCCCTGGTCCTCCAGGTCGCCGCGGGCACCAAGGTTCAGCTGACCCAGATTCCGGTGACCGACCCGAACGGCCACCCGGCCCTGGCGACCGACCCCACGGGTCACCGCCACGCCTGGGTGTTCACGGGCTCGCTGACCGGCGTCTCGGTGAACGACACCCGGCCGACCCAGGACGGCTGGACCCTCAACGGGCAGGCCGCGGACTTCCACAACGGCTCGACCGTGGTCCCCGCGTCCTACCTCGGCTGGGTCCCGGCGGCCGCCGGCGGCGACGCCGAGGGCACCGTGTCGGCCGGCCCGACGGTCGACTCCAAGCTCAAGACGGAGTCGAGCAACGGTCTCGGCGTGAGCAGCCAGTTCGCGAAGGCCGCTCCCGGCAACGGTCTGGGCACCAAGGACCTCACCTCCTCGCTGGAGCTGCGGATCCCGGACACCAGCCCGACCGGCCTGTACACCAGCACCCTCACGCTGACCCTGGTCAGCCCCTGACGGTGAACAACTGAAGACAGCTCAGGTCGGTCCGGGGCTTCCCGGGCCGGCCTGAGCCGTCGCCCTTTCAGACGACGACGACAGACGACGGACGGATGCTGAACATGAGACGCCTCGTATCGCTGCTCCTGGCGGTCGCCGCCGGGGTGCTGCTGGCCCCCGCGGCCGCGCACGCCGAGCCCGCCGACGACGGCAACCGAGCCTGGTCGGTGCGGCCGGGAAGCCCCGAGGGCAAGCCCGACCGGCGCACCCACTACACGCTGCAGGGCACGCCCGGCGCCAGCGTGGAGGAGAAGGTCCTCGTCACCAACAGCAGCAAGGTCGCGGCGTCGTTCGTCATCTACGGCACCGACGCGTTCAACACCAGCACCGGCGCCTTCGACCTGCTGCCGGCCGCGCAGAAGCCGATCGACATCGGTTCCTGGATCAAGTTCGGCGCGGCCACGGTCACCATCGAGGCCGGTGCGACGGCGGTGGTGCCGTTCAGCATCGCGGTACCGCAGAACGCCACACCCGGCGACCACGCCGGCGGCGTCGTGGTCTCGCTCGCCACGGGCACCGACGTCAAGGTCGACACGCGGGTGGCGGTGCGGGTGTACTTGAGGATTGCCGGGCTGCTCAGCCCGAGCCTCACCCCCAAGGATGTCGATGCCGAGTACACCGGCGTCAGCAACCCGTTCGGCTCCGGCAAGGTCGCCGTCTCCTACACGGTCGAGAACACCGGCAACATCCGCCTGCAGAGCCGCGCGAAGCTCGTGGTGAAGTCCGCGGCGACGGGCATCACCCTTGCCGAGAAGAAGCTGACCGACCTTCCCGAGCTGCTTCCCGGTCAGCACGTACCGCACCGCGCCGAGGTCGACGGCGTCTTCCCGGCCGGTCCGCTGACCGTCCGCATCGAGCTGGAGCCGTTCCCCGACCCCGAGCAGCCGGTCGGCCAGGCCGTCCCGAAGACCGAGAGCCACACGATCATCTGGGCGTGGCCCTGGCTGCTGCTGCTCGCGTTCCTGATCCTGCTCGGCGGTGCCGGCTTCCTGGTGCGCCGGCAGCTGATCCGCCGCCGGCTGGCCAAGGCCCAGGCCGAGGCGCTGGCCCGCAAGCGCGCCCGCAAGGAGGCCAAGAAGGCCGAGGCCGCCGGAGCCAAGCCGGAGGACAAGGCCGAGGACAAGGCCGAGGCCGGCGCCGGGGCCGGAGCGAGCGCATGAGGTTCATGAGAGCAGCGGCCGCGGTGGCCATGGTGGCGGCGCTCGCCACCACCGGCGCGTGCGGCAAGGACGACGAGCCCGTGCCCTACACCGACTCCCGCTCGGCCGGCGTGATCGCCCTCTACGGCCGGGACGGCAACATCGTCACGCAGGGGAAGGTGTCGGACAAGCCGTTCGTCGCCAAGGCGGTCGGCCACGTCAAGGCGGCGCCGCCCTACGACGGCGAGGGCCGCAAGGCGACCCTGCTCGGCTTCCTGCCCCGCCACGGCACCGACCCGACGCAGTGGAACGGCCGCTTCCTGACCGGCGCGAGCACCTACGAGGACCCGGCCCGCCCGACGGTGATCGCGCCGCCCGAGGCCGGCTCGCTCGCCGAGTTCCTCGAGGTCTACCCGACCCAGTGGAACGGCCTGGTCCAGCTGCGCATCTTCCTCGGGGTGCCCGGCGAGGGGACGCTGACCTCCAGCTACGCGACGGCCGACATCAAGGTCACCGGCGACACCTGGAAGCTCGTGCGCGGCGCCACCACCGAGGCGATCGGGGAGCAGCCCCGCGACATCCACCCGGTCGGCGTGCGGGAGACCGGCGTGCCGATCAGCGTCGAGGTGAGCGGCAGCCCGCACCCGTCGCCCAGCCCGTCCAACGGCGCCCCGCTGCCGCGGACCGGCACCGACGTCATGACGATCGCCGGCGCGGGCCTCGCGCTCGTCGCGGTCGGCGCCATCGCGGTCGCCCTCGGGCGCCGCCGCCGGAAGGTGACCTCATGAGCACCGCACCCACGCAGGAGATGTACTTCCAGCCGCCGCCGCCGCCGCCCCCGCCGCGGCACGCGTCCCTGGCCACGCTGGAGGCGCGGGCCATCTCGGCCTGGTTCGGCCAGCGCAAGGTGCTCGACCGGGTGTCGCTCACCATGCAGCCGGGCAGGGTCACCGCGCTCATCGGCCCCTCGGGCTGCGGCAAGTCGACGTTCCTGCGGATCCTCAACCGGATGCACGAACTGGTGCCCTCGGCCCAGCTCGCCGGCGAGGTGCTGCTCGACGGCGTGGACATCTACGACACCGGCCGCCGGCTCACCGAGGCCCGCCGCCAGATCGGCATGGTGTTCCAGAAGCCGAACCCGTTCCCGACGATGAGCATCTACGACAACGTGGTCGCCGGGCTGAAGCTCACCGGCACCAACGTGCGCAAGTCGGAGAAGGACGCGCTCGTCGAGGAGTGTCTGATCAAGGCCGGCCTGTGGCGCGAGGTCAGCGACCGGCTCAAGTCGCCGGGCGGCGCGCTGTCCGGCGGCCAGCAGCAGCGGTTGTGCATCGCCCGCTCGCTGGCGGTGCGGCCGCGCGTGCTGCTCATGGACGAGCCGTGCTCGGCGCTCGACCCGACCTCGACCCGCGTCATCGAGCAGACGATCGCCGAGCTTGCCCACGAGGTGACGATCGTCATCGTCACGCACAACATGCAGCAGGCCCACCGGGTGTCCCAGCAGTGCGCGTTCTTCCTGGCCGAGCACGGCACGCCCGGTGCCATCGTGGAGAGCGGCGACACCGAGCAGATGTTCGGCGCGCCGCGCGACCAGCGCACGTCCGACTACGTCAACGGCCGGTTCGGATGAGCGCGCCCGAGCTCCAGGACGAGGTACCGCGATCGCTCGCGTCGGTCGGGTCGCTCGCCGACCGCGTCTTCCGGCACACCGCGCGCGGCGTCGGCGTGTTCATCCTGGTGGTCTTCGGCTCGATCGGCGTGTTCCTGGCCCTGCAGGCGCTGCCGACGCTGCGCCGCTACGGCGCGGCGTTCTTCACCGAGAACGAGTGGCTGCCGGAGCGCGACCAGGTCGGCATGTCCGCCGTGCTCCTCGGCACCCTGCTCGTCGGCGTCATCGCGATGCTCACCGCGTTCCCGCTGGCGCTGGCCTCGGCGCTGTACATCACCGAGTTCGCGCCGAACGCGATCCGCAAGACGCTCGTCGCGATGGTCGACCTGATGGCCGCCGTGCCGAGCATCATCTACGGCCTGTGGGGCTTCTGGCTGCTGCAGCCGCAGCTGGTGCCGGTCGCGCACTGGATCCACCAGAACCTCGGCTGGATCCCGCTGTTCGAGGCCAGCACCGACCCGGACGCGCCCGCGTACGCCCAGTCCGTCTACACCGGTTCGGCGTTCATCGCCGGCCTGGTCGTCGCCATGATGGTCATCCCGATCAGCTGCGCGGTCATGCGTGACGTGTTCGCCCAGGCGCCCGTCGGCGAGCGGGAGGCGGCCCTGGCGCTCGGCGCGACCCGGTGGGGCATGATCCGCACGGTCGTGCTGCCGTTCGGGCGGGGCGGCATCGTCGGCGGCACCATGCTCGGTCTCGGCCGGGCGCTCGGCGAGACGGTCGCCGTGCTGCTCATCATCTCGGTCGCGTTCGAGATCAAGATCCGCATCCTGGAGAACGGCACGATCACGGTCTCCTCGCTCATCGCCAACCGCTTCGGCGAGGCGACGGCGGCGCAGCTGTCGGCCCTGCTCACCGCGGGCTTCGTCCTGTTCGTCATCACGGTGATCGTCAACACGATCGCCGCGATCATCGTCAGCCGCAGCCGCAGCGGCGCCGCGACCGAGATCTGAGGGCCGAGCCGTGACCGTGACCGCACCACCACCCGTCCGCACCGGGCCGCCCGGGCCGCCCGGACCGCCCGGGCCACCCCGGCCGCCCAAGCCGGAGCAGCCCGCCGTCGTCGAGCGGCCGCGGCGGCTGCGCGGCCGGACCCTCGACGACAAGCTCAGCTTCGCCGGCGCCACCCTGGCCTCGCTCGCCCTGACCTGGGTCGGCTACGGCAAGATCCTGCCGTTCTACGGCTTCATCGGCTTCGTCATCGTGTGGTACGTCGTCTTCCTCCTCATGTATGCGACGGTCACCGCGCTGTCCAGCCCGCGGCCGGTCGTCGTCGACCGGGTGGCGTCGGCGATGGTGCACGCCGGCGCGATCGTGGTCGGCATCGCGCTGCTCTCGACCGTGCTGTACACCTTCTTCCGCGGCTTCCTGGTGACCCTGCACCTGAACTTCTTCACAGCGGACATGGCCGGTGTGCGGCCGCAGGCGCCGCTGAGCGAGGGCGGCATCAAGCACGCGATCATCGGCACGGCCATCGAGATCGCGATCGCCGTCGTCATCTCGCTGCCGCTCGGCATCGCCACCGCCGTGTACATGGTGGAGGTCGGCGGGAAGCTGGCCCGGGTGGTGCGCACCGTCGTCGAGGCGATGACCGCGATCCCGGACATCCTCGCCGGCCTGTTCGTCTACACCACCGTCATCATCGCGCTCGGCTGGGAGAAGTCCGGCTTCGCGGCCGCGCTCGCGATCGGGGTCACCATGCTGCCGATCATCGCCCGCGCCGCCGACGTGGTGCTGCGGGTGGTCCCGGGCGGCCTGCGCGAGGCCGGCCTGGCCCTCGGCGCCTCGCAGTGGCAGGTGATCCGGCACGTCGTGCTGCCGACCGCCCGCCCGGGCCTGGCGACCGCGCTCATCCTGGGCGTCGCCCGTGGCATCGGCGAGACCGCGCCGGTGCTCATCGTCTCGGGCGCCTCGACGTTCACGAACCTCAACCCGTTCGAGTACACGATGAACTCGCTGCCGCTGTACATCTTCATCGCTGTCCGAAGTGGACAGCCGGGCTACATCGACCGCGGGTTCGGCGCCGCCGTCGTCCTGCTGACCCTGGTGCTGCTCCTGTTCGCCGTGACCCGCTGGCTCTCCCGGCCCCGGGTCTGACACCGAGGATCTATCGTGAAGCGAATTCCCCCCAGGCCGGCACGGGCCGCGATCGTGGCCGTGCTCGCGATCGTCGCATCCCTGGTCGCGCCGGCCACCCCGGCCGCGGCCGCCGTCGGTCACGCCCGCATCACCGGCACCGGTTCGTCCTGGAGCGCGAACGCGCTCAACCAGTGGGTCGCCGACGTGCAGAAGCAGGGCATGCAGGTCGACTTCACCCCGACCGGTTCGGCGACGGGTCGTAAGGACTTCGCGGCGCTCGCGAACGACTTCGCCATCTCCGACATCGGCTTCCGGGGCACCGACCCGAAGACCGGCCAGAAGGACGACTCGCAGGGGCGCCCCTACGCGTACCTCCCGATCGTCGCCGGCGGCACGTCGTTCGTCTACCAGGTCCGCGTCGGCGGCCAGTTGGTGCGCAACCTGCGGCTGTCCGGCGAGACGCTGGCGAAGATCTTCCTCGGCAAGATCACGAACTGGAGCGACCCGGCGATCACCGCCGACAACAACGGGCGCAAGCTGCCGTCGCTGCAGATCCTCGTCGTCGTGCACTCCGAGGGCTCCGGCTCGACCGCCCAGTTCACCTCGTACCTGGCCAAGCAGTACCCGGCGCTGTGGCGGGAGTACAACGGCTCCGCGGAGTTCACGGAGTACTTCCCGACCACCCCGGCGGGCGGCGGCAAGTTCGGCGGCCAGAACGGCAAGATCATCGCCCAGAACGGCTCGGACGGTGTGATCAACCAGGTCACCGCCGGCTCCAGCAACGGCGCCATCGGCTACGACGAGTACTCCTACGCTCTCGGCGCCAACTACCCGGTCGTCAAGCTGGAGAACTCGGCCGGCTACTTCACCGCGCCGACCGACTTCAACGTCGCCGTCGCCCTGACCCGGGCCGAGATCAACAAGGTCAAGGACGACCCCGACTGCGGCAAGGACGGCAAGCCCCTCTGCCAGTACCTGCTGCAGAAGCTGGACAGCGTCTACGTCAACCCGGACAAGCGGACCTATCCGATGTCGTCCTACTCGTACCTCATCCTGCCGACCGGCAAGGATGCGGAGGACGCCCGGCTGACGAGCGAGAAACGCCAGACCCTCGTCGACTTCATGTCGTACTCCATCTGCGCCGGGCAGAGCTCGATGGGCGTCGCCGGCTACTCGCCCCTGCCGATCAACCTCGTGCAGGCCGGCTTCGAGCAGCTGCAGAAGCTGGTCGAGGCCGACCCGAAGGTGACCCTGGCCGCCAAGCCGGTCAACACCTGCAACAACCCGACCTTCATCGCCGGCCAGCCGGAGAAGAACCACCTCGCCGAGATCGCGCCCAACCCGCCGGAGTGCGACAAGCGCGGCAACGGCCCGTGCGCCAACCCCGGCACCAACCCCGGCAACAACGGTGGTGGCGGCGGCGGTGGCGGCGGTGGCGGCGGGGGAGGCGGCGGTGGCGGCGGTGGTGGTGGCGGCGGGGGCACCAACCCCAGCGGCTCGGCCGCCCCGGGCGCGGTGATCGACCCCGACACCGGCGAGGTGATCAGCGGCGGCAACGGCGGCGGCACCGGCGGTGGCGGCGACGCCAACGCGGTAGGCGTGCCGAACGACCTCGCGGCCTTCCAGACCGGCAAGCACATGAAGGTCCTCGGGCCGACGGCCGCGGTGCTGCTCCTGCTCATCGTCTTCGCACCCGCGCTGCTGGGCCGGTGGCTGCGCCGCCGGCGGGAGGACTCATGAAGCGCAAACGGGTCGCCGGCCTGTTCGTCCTGCTGGTCAGCCTCGGCGTCATCCTGCCCGGCTCCGGGGTCTACCCGGCGCCGACGGGCGAGCCCGAACCCGAGTTCACCGCCACCAAGTCGATGACCCGTGCGCACCTGCGCGCGGACGGCACCGACGAGGTCGTGGACCAGAAGAACGTGACGGTCACGGTCAGCCAGATCAGCAACCTGCGCAACAACCAGCAGGTCCGGGTCCGGTGGACCGGGGCCCACCCGACGCACGCCACGGGCGAGAACCCGAACACGGTCACCGCGTACCTGCAGGAGTACCCGGTCGTCGTGATGCAGTGCCGAGGCGTCGACACCGCGCAGAACCCGCTCACGCCGGAGACCTGCTGGACGCAGAGCATCGACCAGCGGCGCTTCACCTCGTACCTGTTCACGCAGTTCCCGCCGTGGCGGATGGACCGGTACGAGACCGCCGCGAACCGCAAGTCGCTCGTCGGCGTGCCGAGCGACCTGCCGAAGACCTGCGACCAGTCGACCATCAACCCGCCGTCGCGCTTCGTGCCCTTCCGCGGCCCGGCCCCCGGCAACATCGTCTACAACCCGCTGCAGACCCGGGAGAACGTCACCTGCGGCCCGGTGCTCGCCCCCGACATGGTCAACGTCGAGGACAAGGACGCGCCGCCCGCCAACACGACCTTCGGGGCGACCAACCACGACGGCGAGGGCTTGGCCAAGTTCGTCGTGCAGACCAACGAGCACAACCCCTCGATGAGCTGCTCGATGACCACCCTGTGCTCGCTCGTCGTCATTCCGATCATGGGGATCAGCTGCGACCCCACCGCGGCGGCCCTTCCGCCCGAGGACCGGCCCACGCCGGCCGACCTGAAGTTCGGCGAGCCCACGTGCCGCGGCGCCGGGAAGCTCCCGGAGAACACCCGGATCCCGATCAACGACATCTTCCAGGTCGACGCGGCGGTCACCGGCACGATGTGGTGGAGCGCATCCAACTGGCGCAACCGGATCAGCGTGCCGATCACGTTCGGCCCGCCGGCGAACCTGTGCGAGCAGGCCGGCTCGTCGCTGCCGCTCGACATCTTCGGCTCGGAGATGCTGGTGCAGGCCACCGACCAGTGGTCGACCGCATTCTGCACCGACCCGAGCCGGTTCAAGTTCCGGCACGTCCGCCTCAACGAGCCGCAGGCGAAGGCGGCCCTGGTCGCCAGCGGCGCGCAGGGCGCGTTCGCGAGCCTGCCACCCGACGAGCCGTATCCGATACCCGTGGTGAGCTCACCGGTCGCGATCACAGGGTTCGCGATCAGCTACCTCATCGACGACGACAAGGGCAACGAGTACACCGACCTCAAGCTGACACCGAGGCTCCTGGCGAAGCTGCTGACCCAGTCCTACCCCACGCGGAGCGGCCTGCGCACCGCCTGGGGCAAGGCGAGCGGCCAGTACGAGGGCTACAAGGCGCTGGCGAAGAACCCGCTCGCCATCACCCAGGACCCGGAGTTCCGGGCGCTGAACCCGGCCGTCCCCGACGCCATCGAGAACTTCCTCACCTCCTCGACCGTGCTGGCGCTGTCGGCCAACTCCGACGTCATGTGGTCGCTGTCGGCGTACATCGACGCGGACCCGGAGGCGCGAGCCTGGCTGGACGGTGAGAAGGACCCGTGGGACATGGTCGTCAACCCCAACTACAAGGGGATCGACCTGCCGCTGTCCAGCTGGCCGCTGCTAGACAACTTCGTCTCCGCGGACTTCTCGTCGTACGGCGGCTGCCCGGACATGACCGACGAGCTCGCGGCGTCGCTGACCCCGATTCCCTACCTGCCGCTCGTGGCCTCGCCGGTGGCGAGCCTGGCCAACATCTCGCAGCGCGTGCAGTACGCGCTGTCCAACGCCCACGTCAACTGCACCGTGCTGTACAACAAGTTCAACATCCCGATGGGCGTCAACCTGGGCGCCTGGGGGCGGCAGTCCCATCCGCGCTTCATGCTCGGCGTGACGACGCTGGCCGATGCGGCGTTCCTCCAGCTGAACACGGCCGCGCTGCAGTCGTACTCGTCGGTGCCGCGCACGGAGAAGATCACGAACCGCGACGGTCGCACGTTCGTCGAGCCCACCGACGACTCGATGAAGGCCGCGATGAAGTTCGTGAAGGCCGACGCCACCACGAACACGTGGCGGATGCAGTACGACAAGCTCGTCACCGCCGACGCGGCCGGGGCGTACCCCGGGACGATGCCGGTCTACGCGGTGGTCCCGACGGCGAACCTCGCCGGCGAGAACGGCAAGAAGCTCGCCCAGTTGCTGCGCTTCGCGGCCGACGAGGGGCAGTCGCCCGGCCTCGGCAGCGGCCAGCTGCCGCCCGGGTACCTGCCGATGACCGACGCCAACGGGTTCGGGGACTTCCGCGCCTACGCACTGCGCGCCGCCGACGCGGTCGCCGCGCAGACCGGGCAGGTGCCGCTGGTGGTGCCGGCCGCGCCCGCGGCCACCACGTCGCCGCCCGCGCCCCCGCCGCCGGCTTCCAACGGTGGCGGTTCCAGCCCGACCACGTCGGCGCTGCCCGAAACCGGCTCGCGCCCGTCCGGCTCGGCCTCCCCGTCGCCGTCCGCGGCCGCGGTGCCGCAGTCGGCCGGCTTCACCGCGCTGCTGTCGTCGGGGCTGGCCGCGTGGGCGCTGCCGATCGCGGCGCTGATCGCGCTGTCGACGTTCCTGATCGGCTCGGTCACCCGGGCCGTGACCTTCGTCGTGACCTGGTGGAAGGCGACATGACGGCGACTGTTGTCGATCTGGATGACGACCTCGACGATGATGACGACGACGAACTGGATGAGCCGGTCGTCCTGACCAAGCCGCCCGTTCCCCCCGCCGTCACGATCACCGTCCGGTCGCTGATGACGCTGGCCATCGTGTCCGGCTGGCTCGTCATCTACACCCTCGGCGTGAGCTCGGTGCAGCAGTCCCGCACGCAGCAGCAGCTCTACAACGGCTTCCGGGAGAAGGTCGCCCTGGCCACCGCGCCGCTGGGCGGCGACATCCCGGCGGGCACGCCCGTGGCGCTGCTGGAGGCGCCCTCGATCGGGCTGCGCCAGGTCGTCGTCGAGGGCACCTCGTCGGGCGTCATGCGCGACGGCCCGGGCCACCGGCGGGACACGGCGCTGCCCGGGCAGCCGGGCACGTCGGTGATCTACGGCCACGCGGCCGCGTTCGGCGGCCCGTTCCGCCAGATCACGTCGCTGAAGGAGGGCGACAAGATCACGATCACCACCGGCATGGGCATCTTCCAGTACGAGGTGCAGGGCGTGCGCCGGGCCAACGCCCCGCTGCCGGCCCGGCTGGCCTCGGGCGGCTCCCGCCTGACCATGGCCACGGCCGAGGCGGACGGCTGGCGCTCCGGGTGGGCTCCCACGAACGTCGTGTACGTCGACGCCGTGCTCAAGGGGGAGACGACCCTCGGCCCGCCGGGCCGCCCGACCTCGGTCCCGGTCGCCGAGCGGGCCATGCAGGCGGATCCGGATGCTCTGGTACCGCTGGTGTTCTGGCTCCAGGCGTCGCTCGCCGTGACGCTCGGGCTGACCTGGGCGCGGGTCCGCTGGGGCGGCCTGCAGACGTGGTTCGTCGGCCTGCCGGTCCTGCTGGCCTGCCTGTGGGGCACGGTGGAAACGCTGGCCGAGTTCCTCCCGAACCTGGTGTAGCCGCTCAGTCCGCGAGGTGGCGCTCGACGCTGGCAACCTTGGCGTCGAGCGCCCCGGTGACCCCCTCGCGCCAGTCGACCTTGATGACGGTGCTGGTCCGGGGCGCCTTTGCCTGCACGGCCGCGACCGCCGCCCGTACCACTCCCATCACCTCGTCCCAGGACTCACCCTCGACCGACGTGAACATGGCATCGGTCCGGTTGGGCAGCCCCGAGGCCCGGACGACCCGCACGGCCTCGGCCACGAGCGCGCCGACGTCTTCCCCGACGCCGAGCGGCGTCACACTGAATGCGACAAGCACCGACATATCGCCGAGCCTACCCGCGCCCCATTCGTGAACCGATCAGGATTCGAGAAGCATCGGCCGTCGTGGCTCACTTAGAGTAACGGTCATGGAGATCAAGACCGTACTGCATCCCGTGTCCGACCTCGAGGCCGCCAAGAGGGTCTACACCGCGCTCCTGGGCGCCGAGCCCACGGCCGACAGCGCCTACTACGTCGGCTACGACGTCGGCGGCCAGCACATCGGGCTGGTGCCGAGCGGCGGCCCGCAGGGCATGACCTCGCCGGTCGCGTACTGGCACGTGACCGACATCGAGGCCAAACTGGCCGAGGTGACCGCCGCGGGCGGGGCCGTGAAGGAGGCCGCGCACGAGGTCGGCCCCGGGCGCCAGGTGGCGACCGTCACCGACCCCGACGGCAACGTGCTGGGTCTGCTGCAGGACAAGTGATTCTGGTGGGGGACACGATGAGCCAGGCGTTCGATCGCGGCGATGTCATCCGCGTGCAGGGCGCACGGGAGAACAATCTCAAGGACGTCAGCGTCGAGATCCCGAAACGCCGGCTCACCGTGTTCACCGGCGTGTCCGGCTCGGGCAAGAGCTCGCTGGTGTTCGACACGATCGCCGCCGAGTCACAGCGGATGATCAACGAGACGTACAGCGCCTTCGTGCAGGGCTTCATGCCGACGCTGGCCCGGCCCGACGTCGACCTGCTCGACGGGCTGACCACGGCGATCATCATCGACCAGGAGCGGATGGGCGCCGACCCGCGCTCCACGGTCGGCACCGCCACCGACGCCAACGCGATGCTGCGGATCATCTTCAGCCGGCTCGGGCAGCCGCACGTCGGCCCGCCGAACGCGTTCTCCTTCAACGTGGCCTCGGTCCGGGCCAGCGGTGCGATCACCGTGGAGCGCGGTGGTGGGCAAACCGTGCGCAAGACGTTCACGCGCGCCGGCGGCATGTGCCCGCGCTGCGAGGGCCGGGGCCAGGTCACCGACCTCGACCTCACCCAGCTGTTCGACGACTCCAAGTCGATCCTTGAGGGCGCGATCACCATCCCCGGCTGGAAGGCCGACAGCTTCTGGACGACGCAGGTGTACGTCGAGTCGGGCTTCGTCGACCCGAACAAGCCGATCCGCAAGTACACCAAGAAGGAGATGCGGGACTTCCTGTACCACGAGCCGGTCAAGGTGAAGGTCCAGGGCGTCAACCTGACGTACGAGGGCCTGATCCCGAAGATCCAGAAGTCCATGCTCTCCAAGGACGTCGAGGCCATGCAGCCGCACATCCGCGCCTTCGTGGAGCGCGCGGTGACGTTCCAGACCTGCCCCGAGTGCGACGGCAGCCGGCTCAGCGAGGCGGCCCGGTCGTCGCGCATCGACGGCATCAGCATCGCCGACGCGTGCGCGATGCAGATCAGCGACCTGGCCGACTGGATCCGCGACCTGGAGGAGCCGACGGTGGCGCCGCTCCTGGGCACGCTCCAGCACACGCTCGACTCCTTCGTGGAGATCGGGCTGGGGTACCTCTCGCTGGACCGCCCGGCCGGGACGCTCTCCGGCGGCGAGGCCCAGCGCACCAAGCTGATCCGCCACCTGGGCTCGTCCCTGACCGACGTGACGTACGTCTTCGACGAGCCGACGATCGGCCTGCACCCGCACGACATCCAGCGCATGAACCAGCTGCTGCTCCGCCTGCGCGACCGCTGCAACACGGTCCTGGTCGTGGAGCACAAGCCGGAGACGATCGCGATCGCCGACCACGTGGTGGACCTGGGCCCGGGCGCCGGCATCGGGGGCGGCACGGTCTGCTTCGAGGGCACGGTGGAGGGCCTGCGGGCGAGCGACACGATCACGGGCCGCCACCTGGGCGACCGAGCTACATTGAAGCCTTCCGTACGGTCGTCGACGGGCGCCCTGGAGATCCGCGGCGCGACCAAGCACAACCTGCGCGACGTGGACGTCGACATCCCACTGGGCGTGCTGGTCGTGGTGACGGGCGTGGCCGGCTCGGGCAAGAGCAGCCTGATCCACGGCTCGGTGGCGGGCCGCGAGGGCGTGGTCCTGGTGGACCAGACGCCGATCAAGGGCTCCCGCCGCAGCAACCCGGCAACGTACACGGGCCTGCTGGACCCGATCCGCAAGGCCTTCGCGAAGGCGAACGGCGTGAAGCCGGCGCTGTTCAGCGCCAACTCGGAGGGCGCCTGCCCCAACTGCAACGGCGCGGGCGTGATCTACACGGACCTGGCGATGATGGCGGGCGTGGCGACGGTCTGCGAGGAGTGCGAGGGCAAACGCTTCGAGCCGTCCGTGCTGAACTATCGCCTGGGCGGCAGGGACATCAGCGAGGTCCTGGCCATGCCGGTGGCGGAGGCGGCCGACTTCTTCGCGGAGGGCGAGGCGCGTACCCCCGCGGCCCACACGATCCTGTCCCGGATGTCGGACGTGGGCCTGGGCTACCTGACCCTGGGTCAGCCCCTGACCACGCTGTCGGGCGGCGAGCGCCAGCGCCTGAAGCTGGCCACGCACATGGCCGAGAAGGGCGGGGTGTACGTCCTGGACGAGCCCACGACGGGCCTCCACCTGGCGGACGTGGAACACCTCCTGGGCCTGCTGGACCGCCTGGTCGACACGGGCAAGTCGGTCATCGTGATCGAACACCACCAGGCCGTGATGGCCCACGCCGACTGGATCATCGATCTGGGCCCAGGCGCCGGCCACGACGGCGGCCAGGTGGTCTTCGAGGGCACCCCGGCCGCCCTGGTTGGGGCTCGCTCCACGCTGACGGGCCAGCACCTGGCCGACTACGTGGCCTCCTGAGCGGCGGTCGCGCGGTCGGTGGCCGGCCGTGCCTGACCTCGCCCGGACGTACCAGGGCCGCTTGGCGATGCTGTCGATCGGCCGTCGAGCCACCTGACGCGCCGCCCTGGTCTGGTGAGACTTGGCCGAACCACGACGGCGTCGTCGTCCACGACCCTCTACGCTGGAATTCTGGAGCACGTGTCATTCGCGCCCACGGTCGCCGGGAGGGCCAGATGCGCATCAGCGACGTACTTCGCGTCAAAGGCGGACAGGTCGTCACGGTGACCCCTGACAGCGACGTGCGGCACCTGCTCAGCGTCCTGGCAGAGCACCGGATAGGCGCCGTGGTCGTCTCACAGAACGGCACCTCGGTCGACGGCATCGTCAGCGAGCGCGACGTCGTCCGGGCGTTGGCCGAGCGGGGTCCGGCGGTGCTGTCCGACCCGGTCACGGCAATCCACACGGCCCGGGTGCACACACTCACGCCGGACACCCACCTCCAGGACGTCATGCGGATCATGACCGAGCAGCGGGTCCGACACGTGCCCGTGATGGTGGACGGCAGCCTGTGCGGGATCGTCAGCATCGGCGACGTGGTGAAGAACCGCATCGATGAGCTCGAAACCGAGCGGTCCGCACTGACCAACTACATCTCGGGCACCCGCTGAGAGCCGCCCCGCCGGCACGTCGAGCAAGCCTCGAACCATCCGGTGCGGCTCGCGCCACAACAGCGAACACACCGGCTGCGGACGCGGCCGGCGCGAGCATGAACGCCGATGGCATCACGGTGCCGGTCCTGCCGCGCTTGGTCGCCGACGACGTCACCAGCGAGCAGGCCGCGTCTCTTTTCGCCGAGCAGGGCGGCCGGCTGGCCGTGCTGTCGGCGGAAGGTGGCATCTTCGCCACTCTTGCCGGCCGCTACAGCGGTACGCCCAACCTTGAGGTGTTCCTCAAGGGCCATGCCGGCGACATGCTGCGCGTCGACCGGCGCTCCCGCCCGGCCGAGCACGTCGTCCGGCCCGCGCTGATGCTCGGCCTGGCGGTACAGCCCGAGGTGCCGCGCGACATCGCGCCGTACCGGAGAACACGGTCGGCCGCCGCCGCCGCATCGGCACTGATCCCGTCCCTCCTGTGGCCGCGGATACGTACGCCGCCAACCTCGGCGCCCTGGTCGAGGCACTCGACGGCTGGCCGATCCCGCCGTGATGCCGTCGACCGCCGCCGTGAATGCTCGGGTGCTCGACCCTGAGCGTGACGTCGAGCCGCGCCTCGGCCCGACCGGTGCATGGGCGTACATCGTCGACCGGTCTGCAAGTACACCGGCGCCGTCGTCCGCCTCGCCGGCCTGCTCCACCTCGCCACGCATGGCAGCGACGGCTGCACGTGTTCCGTGGACGCCGAGACGGTCGACCGGCCGCCGCGCTCGGCCTGCCCGCCCGAACTGACCGCGCTCCACATCCGCGAGTTCGGCACCAGCGCGGACGGCCGGATCTTCGTCGGTGAACGCAACGGCTAGGAGATGCCGAAGCTAACGATCGTGCACACATGGAAGCGAGCACGCGAGGAGGTATTCACGGACGACGTCCTAGCCTCGCCGCTCGCGAAGCGTCCTTACGACCTGCGTCACGCTGCCGTGTCGACGTGGCTTAATGGGGGAGTGCCACCAACGCGGGTCGCCGAGTGCCGAGTGGGCAGGTCAGTCGGATCGTCACTTCTAGAGGCTCACGTCAAGCCAGCGAGCCAGCGTTCGAGGGCTTCCGGAACCGTATTTTCGATGTCAAGCAGGTCGAATTGCTCTCGAAGTGTCCCGATGATGTCGGCGCGGAGATTCCTGAATCCTTTATCGGCCAGCAGTAGAGTCGGCCTATTCAGGGCCCGCATGAAGCCGTATTCGAGTGCAACATTAGGATTGAACTCATCTGCTGCGCGGTCCTCAAGGATGGCAACTCCCTTACCGCAGCAGAGCATGTACACGCACACGTTGTTCCAGAGATTGCGGTCTGGCATGTACATCTTGTCATCTGCTCGGACCGGATTGAGGTCCTTGCCGCGAAGTGTTTGGCGGATGGTTGCGTCCAGCGTTGCAAGGAACTTGTTGGCAGGGTCGAACCGTGTCATCAGGAAGACGTTGTCCTCGTAACGGGGATGATCCCTGAAGAAGCGCTCGCATTCTTTGGAGAGGAACTCGTATCCGGGTGGAATCATGAAGTTGCCCACCAAATCAAATCCCCGGATGTAGTGGAGTTGGCGATTGATGGCGTAATTGAGTTGGATGTCAAGCGCAAGCCGTGCGGACATCGGCCACTGGTCCCGCTCCTCCGGGGCATCTCTCCTGGTCTCCTCAGGAATCAGGCAGGCCCAGTCCTGGGGACGGATATTGAGGTCGGCATAGATCCTTTGGATGATTTCCAATGTCTGTTCCGGATTCAAGGGATCGCCGCTGATTCTCGGAGTCTCATCGGGCCATGGCAGTGCGTCGCTCCCGCTACTTATCGCTGGGGGTGCGCTTGTTGCCGGACGGTCGTGAAAGAGGAAGAGTCGAGTCGATTCCGTAGCTTGAAAGATCCTGGCCTCAAAGTTCGCGATTGCTGGCCAACGGTGTAGGTCATTGCGATAGTGCTGCTCGATCGCGCCCCGCATGAAGCCCGTCAGCGTAAAGGCCCAATCCAAGTTGAAATGAGGTCGAACCACAGTATCCTCCGCGCTTCGGTCAGTCCGTGGGTCTCAACCGGTTCGTGGGTGGTGGGGTTGCGCCGATGCGAGTGCCATCACGTCTACGCTCGTCCCATGATCTTCTCTTGCGGGCAAGTTGTCCCGTCGACTCGCATCTTCGGCTCGGCCTACATGTCAAAGTTGGGAACGTCTTGGGAAACGGGTAGCCGATCAAGGCCGCTCAGAGCCAGCTATAGCCGTAGACAACGGTGAAGCCCTGGACGGCGCTCTCGCTGCTCCAGGGCTTCGTTTGTCCTGCTGGACCGTCGTTCGGTCGGTGGTGCCCCCGGCTAGAGACAAACCTGCACGGCTTGACCGTGACGTTGCCTGGGTTGAGCTGCGCCGATGCGCGGGCTGACCTCGTGTTCGAGCTGCCAAGGCGGTTGCAGGTTGGCGGTTCCGAACGGTGCTTCGTGCGCTGACGGCCGGCCCGTTGCCGGCGCTCGCACCATGCCCTCCGTGTCGGCCAGGACGCATCAGATCCTGCGGGAGAGTTGTCGGAGTGCCCGCATGTCGGATCGGCGTACGTCTCATGACCGTCTTCGTCGATGCGGTTGGCTGGCCACGTCTGCGCGGTGACCTTGTGCCTGCCAGCAGCGCGCACCGATGAGGTTTTCGCGCAGCGCCCGTCTGTACGTATGAGATCGACTTACGAGAGGCTGGCATGATGCGGAAACTGACCTTCGGCATGAATGTGACCCTGGACGGCTACATCGCCGCGCCCGGCGACGACCTCGGCTGGAGTGGCGGTGAGGGACCGGACTCGTCGCCGAGCGACGAGCTGTTCCAGTGGTGGTCCGACCGGGTGGGGGCGACGGGCCTGGCGCTGTATGGGCGCAAGCTGTGGGAGGCGATGAGTTCCCACTGGCCGACCGCCGACCAGCAGCCCGGCGCCACGAAGGCGGAAATCGAGTACGCCCGCCGCTGGCGGGACATGCCGAAGGTGGTGTTCTCCTCGACGACCAGCACGGTCGACTGGAACACCCGCCTGGTCACCGGCGACGCGGTCACCGAGATTACCCGGCTCAAGGCAGCGGACGCCGGCCCGATGGACATCGGCGGCGCGACGCTCGCCGGGGCGGCCATGCGGGCCGGGCTGATCGACGAGTACCTGCTGGTCACCGTGCCGGTCCTGGTGGGCGGCGGCACGCCGTTCTTCACCGCGCTGGACAGCTGGGTGAACCTGAACCTCGTGGAGACGCGGACATTTCCCGGCGGCGTCGTGCTGACCCGATACGAGACGAGGCGATGAGCACGGGCCAGTTGCTCGGTTCGTGAGGCCGGGCCGAATTCCTTCCTGACGTTCTTCGGGCATCACGATGCCCCGCCGGCGGGGCGGTGGTGTTCACGTTGTCGCGTTGGCGTTCAGTTGGTCGGGGTGCTCATTCCGCGGTGACTTCGGTGACGCCGGCCCGTGGCCGCTGGACTCGTCGACGACGGGGACCTGTCTGATCACAGTGTCGGGGGCAGGTCCAGCCATGGTTTGTCGGTGGCGTCGAATCCGGTGAGCTCGGCGATCTTCCCGTCGACGATGTGCAGGACCGCGATGTTGAACAACCGGTACTCCGGGTCGTCAGGGGTGCGGAGGTACAGCGCGGCGGCGGGCATGCGGTTGACCGTCGTGGCGATACAGCGCCAGTCGTCGTAGCCGGGCTGGAAGAGCCCACCGGAGACCCAGCCGTCCACCGCGTCCTTGGCCGTGATGACCGAGGTGCCCGCCTCGGGCAGCATCACGAAGCGCAGGTCGTCGCGCAGCAGGGACATCAGCCCGTCGAGGTCATTGCGCTCATGGGCGTCGATGTACGACTTCACCACGCCGCGCTCGTCATTCGACAGCTCGTGGGCGGCGGGGCTCCGCCAGTCGAGGCGGCGGCCGGGCAGCCGCTCGCGCATCGTCACGCGCGCCCGCTGCAGCGCGCTGGTCACCGATGCGATGGTCAGATCGAGGGCGTCGGCGGCCTTCGACGCCGGCCAGCCGACGACGTCGCGCAGGATGAACACCGCCCGCTGCCGCGGCGGCAGATGCTGGACGGCGACGATGAACGCCAGCTCGATCGTCTCCCGCGCCACCACCGATTCCTGCGGGTCCTCGGGGAGCATCCGGTCGGGGTACGGCTGCAGGTACAGCACCTCGGAGCTGGAGTCCGACAGCCCGGACGGTACGGGTGTACGGTCGTTGCGCTTCTCCAGGAAGTCAAGGCAGACGTTCGTCGCGATCCGGTACAGCCAGGTCCGCAGCGCAGCGTGGCCCTTGAACGACTCCCGCTTGTTCCACGCTCGCAGGAACGTCTCCTGCGTCATGTCCTGGGCGTCCTCGTAGTTCGCAAGCATCCGGTAGCAGTGCACCTGCAGCTCACGCCGGTGGCGCTCCGTGATGAGCGCAAACCGCGCCGTATCGCCTGAGCGAACCACCGCGATGAACGAGGCCTCGTCAGCGCCCAGCGGTCTAGCGTCGGTCATGGTCACCAATCCTTCCACCGGTGCGAGCGGGCTACCAGAACCGACGACGTGGCGGAAGAATTCTGATCGGTGAAGCCGCTGACACCACGCCATCGTCACCGGGCCAGCAACTTCACGCGGCCGGCGGAAACACCCAAACGAGGTGAGGCCCAATCAGAGTGCCGCACCTCGCAGCGACCGGCGAGTGGGCCAATCAAGATACCGCCCGACCCCGCAACCCAGACACCGGGGCCACTGCAGAATGCCGAACCGGGGCCACTTCAACTTGCCGAATCAGGCAAGACGCATGCCGGATGAGAGCAACATGTAGCAGCGATCCCGGCGCGTTCCGCGCCCGTACATCGAGCCAACGCGAGGATGCCCCCAGCCGCTCGGCCGGGGGCATCCCGTAAACGTCTACTCGAACGCGAAACTGGCCTCTCCGATCAGTGATCGGCCGGTCGCGCTGCGCGTTCGCAGTTCTGTGACGTGCCCCCGGCAGGATTCGAACCTGCGCCCCCGCCTCCGGAGGGCGGTGCTCTATCCCCTGAGCTACGGGGGCCTTGCCTAAGGCCTCGCAAAGAGTAGCAGACCACCTCCGCCCGCCGCGCATCACATACCCCGCGGCGGGCGACAGCAGAGGCTACGACGACAAGGGTTGGGCGCCCAGGTCCTTCAGGAGCTCCGTCAACTGCGAGATGTCGTACTGCTGTGCCACGCGCATCTTCTCGGCCGCGTCGCGTACCTCGGGGGTGGACGCCTTCGTGGCCGCCACCTCCGCCATGTGGATGCCGCCCAGGTGGTGGCGCAGCATCAGCTGGGCCCACAGGGCGTCGAAGTCCTTGCCCGTGGCGGACTTGAGCTTGTCCAGCTCGGCCTTCGAGGCCATGCCGGGCATGCGGCCGTCCGGCTGCAGGGCGTTCTGGCCGTCCGGCATCCAGGCCATGGCGCGCGTGCTCGTCGTCGGGGACAGGTGCCACTCGACCAGCCAGGTCTGCATCTGGCCGATCTGCCACTGCTGGCTGGCCGCGATGTCGTACCCCAGCGTCCGCACGTGGTCGGAGTTGCCCAGGCGGAAGGCGAACATGGCCATCTCGACCGCCTGAGCGTGGTGGGTGCTCATGTCGCGGGCGAAGCCGGCGTCGACCGAGTCGTCGCCCGGCTGGCGGAGGGTGGGGACCAGGTAGCCGATCGCGACGCCGGTCACCAGCAGGAGTACGGCGGCGAGCACGCCCATGGTCAGGCGTGCTCGCCCCGAGAGTTGTGCGAACACGGTCGGTCAGTTGCCCATGCCGGTGCCGCCGCCGTCCTTGCCCAGGTCGCGCGGCGTGGTGCCGGTCTCGGTGATGACGTCACCGTTGGAGCACGGCGTGCCGGCCTCCAGGGAGGCGTTCTGGCGCAGGGCCTTGACGAACTCGTCGATCCGCGCGTCGCTGGCGTTGCTGACCTTCAGCTGGAAGCCCCACGCCTGCAGGGAGATCGGCGTGTCCTGGTCGGCGAACGGGCTCATGAGCATGAAGTCGTTGCCGCGGACCTTCTTGGCCAGCGTCTCGACCTGGTCGGCGGGCAGGTCCGGCTGGTACGTGATCCAGACGGCGCCGTGCTCCAGGCTGTGCAGCGCGTGCTCGGTGGCGATGGGTGCCGTGTAGACGTCGCCCATGCATCGCTGCCAGTTCGGGTTGTGGTTGCCGGCGACCGGGGGCTTCATGTTGTACGTCTGGGGGCCCCACACGTGCTCGCGCTGGTCGACGAGCGCCTTGTCGGTCTTGCGGTAGTCCTTGATGCCCTGGATGCGGTCGGCCCGGTCCTGCCAGCTGAGGCCGTTCTCATACACCTGCCAGCCGGCGAAGCCGATGATGCCCAGCGCGAGCACGCCGACCGTCGTGAACAGGGCGATCGGGCCCCACGACGTGCCCTGCTTGACCTTGACGGGGGCGATCTTCTTGACCGCGGGGCGGGTCGAACCGGCGGGGCGCTTCCCGGCCGGGGCCGTCTTGCGAACCGGCGCCGACTTGCGCGGGTTGGCCTTCGGGCGGGCGGGGGCCTGCGACTCCTCAGCCTCCTCGGCCTCAGAGGTCTCGTCCACGACGTCGTCGAGCTCCGCGTCCTCGTCACCACCCTGCTTCGGCTTGGCGCCGGACACAGCCTTGGTGGACGGCTTGCGGTTGCCGCCGCCGTGCTGGGTGCTCATGCTCATTTCGTCGCCTCGCAACGCTGGGCAGTGTGGTCGCTCATCGGGCCTCGTCTGGTCAACGGTCGGGGGTTTCGGGCGGAAACTCGGCCAGCCGTCCCGCATTGTGACCAGCACAACGGGCCGCCGCCAAGTACGGGAGTCTACCCCCGATAACATTTGTCGGTGACTCCCGCTGAACTCGCCGTAGCAGTCCTCGAAGCCGCCCGTGCGGCCATCACCGAGCGTGACCTCGACGCGTCCGTTCTTCCGGCGACGACCAGCGTGGAGCGACCGCGAAACCCGGAGCATGGTGACTATGCGTCGAATATCGCCCTGCAGTTGGGCAAGAAGGTCGGACTGAATCCGCGCGAGCTCGCCGCCGCGGTCGCGAAAAACTTGCAGGAAACTCCCGGGATCGACAGCGTTGAGATCGCCGGGCCCGGGTTTCTCAACATCCGGCTGTCCGCGGCCGCCGCCGGCGCGCTGGCGCGGCTCGTCGTGCAGGCCGGCGCCGCGTATGGGCACAGCGAGACCCTCGCCAAGGAGAAGGTCAACCTGGAGTTCGTCTCGGCGAACCCCACGGGCCCGGTCCACCTCGGCCACACCCGCTGGGCGGCGGTCGGCGACGCGCTCGGCCGCATCCTCACCGCCGCGGGCGCGGACGTCACCCGCGAGCACTACATCAACGACGCCGGCGTGCAGATGGCCCGGTTCGGCGAGTCGGTCATGGCGGCCGCGCACAAGCAGCCCACCCCGCCGGATGGCTACCCGGGTGAGTACATCCAGGACATCGCCGCCCAGATCGTCCGGACAAACCCGGACATTCTGCACAAGAGCGAGGCCGAGCAGCACATCGCCTTCCAGCAGGAGGGCTACCAGGCCATGCTCGCCGAGATGCAGGCAAGCCTCGAACGCTTCGGCGTCCACTTCGACGTCTGGTTCTCCGAGAAGACCCTGCACGACGGCGGCGCGGTCGAGCACGCCCTCGACGAGCTGCGCAAGCAGGGCCACGTCTTCGACGCCGACGGCGCCATCTGGCTGCGCACCACCGACTTCGGCGACGACAAGGACCGCGTCCTCATCCGGTCCAACGGCGAGAAGACCTACTTCGCCGCCGACGCCGCCTACTACATCAACAAGCGGGAACGCGGCTTCGAGCGCTGCATCTACATGCTGGGCGCCGACCACCACGGGTACATCGGCCGCCTCAAGGCCATCGCCGCCTGCGCCGGCGACGACCCGGAGCGCAACATCGAGGTGCTGATCGGCCAGCTGGTCAGCCTGCTGCGCGGCGGCGAGCCGGTCCGGCTCAGCAAGCGCGCCGGCACCCTGATCACCCTCGACGAGCTCATCGACGCCGTCGGGGTGGACGCCGCGCGGTATTCGCTGGCCCGCTCGTCGACCGACTCGCCGCTCACCCTCGACATCGAGGTCATCACCCGGCAGAAGAACGACAACCCCGTCTTCTACGTGCAGTACGTGGGAGCGCGGACGGCCTCCGTCGCGCGCAACGCCGCCGAGTTCGGCCACACCAGGGGCGACGACTTCGACGCGTCGCTGCTCGTGCACGAGAAGGAGCTCGACCTGCTCAAGGCCCTGGGCGACTTCCCGTCGGTGGTCGCGACCGCCGCGGAGCTGCGCGAGCCGCATCGCGTGGCACGCTATTTGGAGGACCTTGCCGGTGCTTACCACCGGTTCTACGACAACTGCCGGGTGCTGCCCCAGGGCGACGAGCCGTTCACGGAGACCAACCGGGCGCGCCTGTGGCTCAACGACGCCACGCGCCAGGTCATCGTCAACGGCCTCGACCTGCTCGGGGTCTCCGCACCGGAACGGATGTAAGGAACATGCGCGCACACGAGGCGGGGGCGCTGCACGCGGACCTGGGTGCCGCCAACGGCCCGTCATGGCTGCGGACCCCGGGCGACGTCAACGCGTTGGTCCCGATGCTGTGGCCCAAAACGGTCACGCGGGAACACACCGGCGAGATCACCGTCGGCGGCCTGAGCGTCCACACCATCAAGCAGGAGCACGGCACCCCCGCCTACGTCTTCGACGAAGCCGACTTCAGGGCACGCTGCAGGGCCTTCAGGGAAGCCTTCGGCGGCGCCGACGTCTACTACGCCGGCAAGGCCTTCATCGCCACCCACATCGTCCGCATCCTCGTGGAGGAAGGCCTCAGCCTCGACGTGTGCACCGGCGGCGAGCTGCGGGTAGCGCTGAACGGTGGCATGCCGCCGGAGCGCATCGGCCTGCACGGCAACAACAAGTCCACGGCGGAGCTGGGCAGGGCCGTGGCGGCAGGGGTCGGCCGCATCATCGTCGACTCGTTCGACGAGATCGCCCGACTGACCGAAATCGCCCGCGAAACGGGCAAAAAGCCCAAAGTCATGGTCAGGGTGACCGTCGGTGTTGAGGCACACACCCACGAGTACATCGCCACCGCCCATGAGGACCAGAAGTTCGGCTTCTCGCTGGCGGGCGGCGCCGCCGAGCAGGCCGTCGAGCGCATCCTGAGCGACGGAGTCCTCGACCTCCGCGGCCTCCACTCGCACATCGGCTCCCAGATCTTCGACTCGTCGGGCTTCGAGGTCTCGGCAAGGCGCATCCTCGGCCTCCAGGCGGCGATCCAGCAGAAGCACGGCACGGAACTGCCCGAGCTCGACCTCGGCGGCGGTTTCGGCATCGCCTACACGACGCAGGACAGCCCGGCGGAGCCCGCGGACCTCGCCCGCGACCTCATGCGCATCGTCAAGCAGGAGTGTGCCGCCCTGCACCTCAGCGTGCCGCACCTGTCGGTCGAGCCGGGCCGCGCGATCGTCGGCCCCTCGATGTTCACGCTGTACGAGGTCGGCACCGTGAAGGACGTCGACGGCATCCGCACGTATGTCTCCGTCGACGGCGGGATGAGCGACAACATCCGCCCGGCGCTGTACGACGCCGCCTACTCGGCGACGATCGCCGGCCGGGCATCGTCCGAACCGCCGATTCTCGCCCGCGTGGTGGGAAAACATTGCGAGGCCGGGGACATCGTCGTGAAGGATGAGTTCCTGCCGGCGGACGTTCGCGCCGGAGATCTTCTTGCGGTTCCGGGCACCGGCGCCTATTGCCGCAGCATGGCGAGCAACTACAACCACGTGCCCCGCCCGCCGGTGGTTGCGGTGGCCGATGGGGTGTCGCGGGTGATCGTTCGCCGGGAGACCGAGGACGACCTGCTCAGACTGGACGTGGGGTGACAGATGCCGAAATCGGTCAAGGTGGCGCTGCTGGGCTGCGGCACGGTCGGTTCCGAGGTTGTGCGGTTGATGCACGAGCAGGAAGACGACCTGACGGCCCGCATCGGCGCGCCCCTGGAACTGGTCGGCATCGCCGTCCGGCGTGCCGGCCGCGCCCGTGAGCTGCCGGTCGACCAGGCGCTCTTCACCACCGACGCGCTCGGCCTCATCAAAAGAGACGACGTCGACGTCGTCGTCGAGGTCGTCGGCGGCATCGAGCCGGCCCGCACCTGGCTGCTCGAGGCGCTGCACGGCGGCAAGAGCGTCGTCACCGCCAACAAGGCGCTGCTCGGCGAGGACGGGGCCACGCTGCACAAGGCCGCCGCCGACGCGGGCGCCGACCTCTACTACGAGGCGTCGGTGGCCGGCGCGATCCCGCTGCTGCGCCCGCTGCGCGACTCCCTGCACGGCGACCGCATCACGCGCGTGACGGGCATCGTCAACGGCACGACCAACTTCATCCTCTCCTCCATGGACACGAGCGGCGCCGGATTCGCCGAGGCGCTGGAGGAGGCCACCGCCCTCGGCTACGCGGAGGCCGACCCGACCGCCGACGTCGAGGGCTTCGACGCCGCGGCGAAGGCGGCCATCCTGGCGTCGATGGCGTTCCACACCCGGGTGACGGCCGCCGACGTGCACCGGGAGGGCATCACCGAGGTCACCGCGGCCGACATGGCCAGCGCGAAGGCCATGGGCTGCACGATCAAGCTGCTCTGCATCGCCACCAAGCAGGACGGCGCCGTCTCGGTGCGCGTCCACCCGGCGATGATCCCGCGCACGCACCCGCTGGCCGGCGTGGGCGACGCGTTCAACGCGGTCTTCGTGGAGGCCGAGGCCGCCGGCCAGCTCATGTTCTACGGCCGGGGCGCCGGTGGCGCGCCGACCGCCAGTGCGGTGCTCGGCGACATCGTGGCCGTGTCCCGCAACCGGCTCGCCGGCACCCACGCGGCGTCCGAGTCGGCCTACGCTGACCTCCCGGTCGCACCGATCGGGGACGTGCTCACGAGGTACCACATCTCCCTGGACGTCTCGGACAAGGCGGGCGTGCTCGCGGCCGTCGCCGGGGTGTTCGCGAAGCACGGGGTCAGCATCGCGACCGTCAACCAGTCGGGTCGCGGCAACCAGGCCGTCCTGGTCATCGTCACGCACGCCGCGCCGGACCGGGCCCTCGCCGCGACCGTCGCCGAACTGCGAGCATTGGACATCGTTCGCGCCGTGGCGAGCGTCCTGCGCGTCGAAGGAGAGTAACGCCATGTGGCGTGGCTTGATCGAAGAGTTCCGCGACCGCCTGCCGGTCACCGAGCAGACCCCGGTGATCACCCTCCACGAGGGCAACACGCCCCTGCTCCCGGCGCCGGAGCTCTCCGCGCGCACGGGCTGCGACGTCTACCTGAAGGTCGAGGGTTCCAACCCGACCGGCTCCTTCAAGGACCGCGGCATGACGGTGGCGGTGTCCAAGGCCGTGGAGGAGGGCGCCAAGGCCATCATCTGCGCCTCGACGGGCAACACCTCCGCCTCCGCCGCGGCCTACGCGGCAAGGGCCGGCATCACCTGCGCCGTCCTGGTCCCCACGGGCAAGATCGCGCTGGGCAAACTGGCCCAGGCCCTGGTCCACGGCGCCAGACTCCTCCAGGTGACGGGCAACTTCGACGACTGCCTCGGGCTGGCGTCGAAGCTGTCGCTGGACTTCCCGGTCTCCCTGGTCAACTCGGTCAACCCCGACCGCCTGGAGGGCCAGAAGACGGCGGCCTTCGAGATCGTGGCCGGCCTCGGCGACGCCCCCGACATCCACTGCCTCCCGGTGGGCAACGCGGGCAACATCACCGCGTACTGGATGGGTTACAAGGAGGACAAGGCCGCCGGCAACGCCACCCGCACCCCGCGGATGTTCGGCTTCCAGGCCTCGGGCGCAGCCCCGATCGTGAAGGGCGAGGTGGTCCGCGAGCCCAGCACGATCGCCACGGCCATCCGCATCGGCAACCCGGCCAGCTGGACCAGGGCCGTCGACGCAAGAGACGAGTCCGGCGGCCTGATCGACGCCGTGACCGACCGGGACATCCTCCAGGCGTACCGCCTGCTGGCCCGCTCGGTGGGCGTCTTCGTCGAGCTCGGCAGCGCGGCGAGCGTGGCCGGCCTCCTCCAGGCCACCGCCCAGGGCAAGATCGACCAGGGTCAGACGATCGTCTGCACGGTCACCGGCCACGGCCTGAAGGACCCGGACTGGGCCATCTCGACCGCCCCGTCCCCGACCACCGTCCCGGCCGATGTGCTGGCCGCGGCGAAGGCGCTGGATCTGGCTTAGGTTTTCCGGGACTCGGGTCCGTGCAAGGCACGACCGTCGCTCCCGCCAGACACCGCTCGCGGCCCCGGTGCATCCGCCCCGGGGCCGCGACGCTGCCATCGCCGTCGCCCCAAGGGCCCGCGGGCTGAGCCCGCGACGAGGCTCGCACCCCGCACCGCCATCCCACGCCCGCCCGCACCGTCGCCCACGGACGCGCATCTCCCGCGCCGCCCCGGAACCCGAGTCGATCGTGGAAACGCTTCGCTGCCCCGGCGGCAGGAACGTTTCACGGTCAACGTCGCGGGCCGGGCCGCGCACGTGGTGGTCCGGCCCGGCCTCGGGCTCCCGGTCAACGACGACGGCTCGTCGACGCCCACCGCTTGCGAACAGACGCCGGTCGATCCACCCTCAACTTGATCTCGGCGAGCGAGGGTAGATCGACCAACGTCAAAGGGTATGCCGCGCGACGCCGGGTCCGGCGCAGCGTGCGTTTGGGATCGTCATGCGCATGGCCCGCAGCGGGTCGCCTCTTCGACCCGGCTTGACGACGCGGGCGTCGGCGGGCTCAGGCGGAGATGTCGTTCCAGCCCGACCAGCCGTTGGTGTAGTACGTGTACAACGTGTGGCCGTCCGAAGCGCCGCGCGTGTAGACCTCCGTGCTGCCCCACCTCGGGTTGAAGATGACGGCCGGAGTGCCCGCGAACGGGGCGCCCAAGTGGATCCAGGACGACCAGGCGCTCGCGTAGTACTGGTACACAACGGCGTTGTCGGCCGTGCGGGCGTAGACCTCGGTCGTCTTCGCCGCCGGGTTGTAGAGCAGCGTCGGGTCGCTGGCCAGCGTCGCGCCCGGGCGCGACGTCCAGGACGACCAGGCCGTCGTGTAGGTCTTGTACTGGAGCTCACCCGCCGCGGTCCGGATGTACACCTCTGTGCTGCCGAAGCGCGGGTTGAACAGCACCGAGGGGGTCGCGCCCTCCGCCATGCCGCCCTCCAGGGGGAGCCAGGCCGACCACGACGCCGAGTAGTACTTGTACTCCACGCCGCCCGTCGCGTTGCGGACGTAGGCCTCCGTGGTGCCGAACCTCGGGTTGTAGATCAGGGCCGGGTCGCTCGTCAGGGCGCCGGCCAGATCGGTCCAGGCGGCCGTCCACCGGCCGTTGACGAAGTACGTAAAGGCCAGCCGGTTGTTCGACGTGCGTGCGTAGATCTCGGTCGTGCCGAACCTCGGGTTGTAGATCACCTGGGGGTTGCCCGACACCGTCTGGCTGCCCAGCTCGGTCCAGTCGGACCAGCCGTTGACGTACCGACGGTATGCGATCCGGTTGTTCGCCGTCCGGGCGTAGACCTCCGTGGCGCCCGTCGCCGGGTTCGAGAAGGCCGTCGGGTCGCCGGCCAGGTTGCCGCCCAGGTCGGTCCAGCCCGACCAGCCCTGTGCGTAGTAGGCGTAGATGAGGTGGTTGTCGGTCGACCGGGCGTAGACCTCGGTCGTGCCGAAGCGCGGGTTGTACAGCGTGGACAGGCGGCCGGAGGCCTGCGGCGGGTCGGCCTGGCGCACCTGCAGCAGCCGGTTCGGCGAGCCGGCGGGAACGCCCTTCAGGACACCGTCGACGCTGCTCTGGACGACCGCGTTGTGCACCTGGCGGGCGTTGTACGCCCGGTGCGCGCTCAGGACCAGCGCCGCCGCCCCTGTCGCATACGCGGCCGCCATCGACGTGCCGCTCATGATCGACTGGACGTCGGGGATGCCCGCCGAGGGGATGTCCACGCCCGGCGCGTAGAAGTCGACGCAGGCGCCGCGGTTGCTGAACGGCGCGACGTCGTCGGTGCGGGTGCTCGCGCCGACCACGAGCGCCTCGGTGACGCTGCCGGGGCTGGTCAGGCAGGCGTCGGTGCCGGCGTTGCCGGCCGCGACCGACCACACCACGCCGGTGTTGATCGACGCGCGGAGGGCATCGTTGACGGCGACCTTGTTGCCGGCGAGGCTCACGCTGAGGCTCGCCACCGCCGGCCGGGCCGCGTAGCGGGTGACGTGCTCGATGCCGGCCAGGACGCTGGCGTCGGTGCTGTTCCCACGGCAGTCGAGGATCCGGACCGCGACCAGCCTGACGTCCTTGGCCACGCCGTAGGTCGCGCCGCCGACGGTCGCCGCGACGTGGGTGCCGTGGCCGTAGCAGTCGGTGGGGTCGACCGGCCCATACTTGCCGTCGGGGCCGTAGTTCGCGCCGTAGGACGCGCGGCCACCGAAATCCGGGTGCTCGATCTTGATGCCGGAGTCGACGATGAAGGCCGTGATGCCGGATCCGGCGTTCGGGTATCGGAACGCGTTGTCCAGCGGCAGCCTCGGCTGGTCGATCCGGTCGAGGCCCCAGCCCGGACCGGTCTGCGTGCCCGCCGCCGTCACCCGGCCGTTGTGCTCGACGCTCGCGACCGACGGATCGGCGGCCAGCCGCCGGGCCTGGGCCTCGCCGAGGTCGTCGACGGCGAAGCCGCGGATCGCGGCGCGATACTCGGCGGTGACCGTGCCGCCGAACCGGGCGGCCAGCGCGGCGGCGCGCTCGTGGACGTCGCCCTGCTTGAGCACGACGACGTAGCTGCCCGCCTTCGCGGTGGCGGCGTCGCCGAGGACGTGGCCCTCGGCGGGCGCGGCCGGCCCGGTGCCGAGCAGGGCCGCGATCGTGGCAACGACGATGGTGCCCGCAGGTTTGCGCATCTGCAGTTGATCCTCCCCGTGTCGGGAGAGGATATCCCCGATCGCCGATCTACGGTGTCCCCGAGATCGACCGGGCCCGGTCCAGCAGCGCGCGCCGTTCGGCCTCGGAGGCGGCGCGGTCGGCCGAGGCGCGGAACAGTTCGGCGGCGCGCACCGCGTTGCCCGTGCGGGAGACCAGGTCGGCCTCGGCGGCCAGGGCCAGGGGGTAGTCGTCCAGCGCGCCACCGGCTCGGGCCTCGGCCAGCAGCCGCAGGCCCGCCTCCGGGCCGTGGGCGTAGCCGTGCGCCACGGCCCGGTTCAGGGCGATGACCGGCGTCGGCTGCAGGCGGATCAGCGCGTCGTACGCCGAGGCCACCGTCGTCCAGTCCGTCGACGCGGGGTCCGGAGACGTCGCGTGGCAGGCGGCGATCCGGGCCTGCAGCGCGTAGGGGCCGTTCGAGGTGGGCAGCAGCGCGACCGCCTCCGCGATCATCGGCGCGTCCCAGCGCGTCCGGTCCTGCCGGTCCAGCGTCAGGAGATTGCCCTCCGCGTCCCGGCGGGCGTCGCGGCGGGAGTGCTGGAAGAGGAACAGTGCCAGCAGGGCCGCCACCTCGGGCTGGTCCGGCATCAGCGACCGCAGCAGCCGGGCCAGGCGGATCGCCTCATCGGCGAAGGCCGGCTCGCCGGACGCGTTGTAGCCCTGGGTGAACAGCAGGTACAGCACCGCCAGCACCCCGGGCAGGCGCTCGGCCAGCGCCGGGCCGGTCGGCACGCGGTACGGGATGCGGGCGTCGGCGATCTTCGACTTCGCCCGCGTCAGGCGGCGGGTCATCGCCGACTCGCTCGCCAGGAAGGCTTGCGCGATGGCGCCCGTGGGGACGCCGCAGACGACCCGCAGGGTCAGGGCGACGCGCGACTCGAGCGCCAACGCCGGATGGCAGCAGGTGAAGACCAGCCGGAGGCGGTCGTCGTCGATCTCGTGGGCCGGCGGATCGGCCTGACCGAGCCGGGCAAGCTCGCGGAGCTTCCGCTGCTCGACCGACGACCGCCGCAGCACGTCGACCGCCCGGTTGCGGGCGACCGTCATCAGCCAGCCGCCCGGGTTGGCCGGCACGCCGGCGGCCGGCCAGCGCTCCAGCGCCATCGCGAGCGCGTCCTGCGCGCAGTCCTCGGCCAGGCTCCAGTCCCCGGTGACGCGGATGAGGGCGGCCACGATCCGCGGGAAGGCATCCGCCGCGGCGGCGGACGCCTCCTCGGCGGCGCTCACAGGTCGGCGAACGGGCGCAGCTCGATGCGACCGGCCCGGGCCATCGGGTGCGTGCGGGCGACCTCGATCGCCTCGTCGAGGTCGGCGCACTCGAGCAGGTCGAAGCCGACGATGACCTCCTTCGTCTCGGCGAACGGGCCGTCGGAGACGAGCAGCTCGCCGTTGCGGACGCGCACCGTCGTTGCCGACGACGTCGCGGCGAGGGCATGGCCCTGCTCCCGGCGGCCCTTGGTGTCGTTCTCCTCGACCCAGGCGAAGATGTCGGGCGCGGGGGACGGGTCGGTGTCGGGCGAGGTGTCGGTGCAGACGAACATCATGTACTGCATGTCGGGCTCCCTGTCCGGTAGCGGTTTCATCAGCATGACGAACGGCGTCGCCCGGATCGGACACCTATCGTGTCGTACGTGCCGCCAACCCTCTCGGTCCTTACCCGCAACAAGGACTTCCGCCATCTGTTCGCCGCCGACCTGATCGGGCTGGGCGCCGACTGGTTCGTCATGATTCCCCTGCTCAGCCTGTTGCCGCAGCTCACCGGCTCCGGCACGTGGGGCGCACTGGTGCTGGCCGCCGACACGGGCGTGATCGCGCTGCTGCTGCCGTACACGGGGACGGTCGCCGACCGGCTCGACCGCCGCAAGATCATGATCGCGGCCAACCTGGCGATGGCGGTGTGCACGCTGGCGCTGCTGCTCGTGCGCACGGCGGCGACCGCCTGGCTCGCCGTCGCCGCGATCGCGGTCGTCGCCGTGGCGAAGGCGTTCTTCGTGCCGGCGGCCTCGGCCGGGCTGCCCAACGTCGTCGACGCGGAGGACCTGCCGGCGGCCAACGCGCTCAGCGGCTCCGCCTGGGGCACGATGCTGGTCGTCGGCGCGTCGCTCGGCGGCGTGGCGTCCTCGATCACCGGTCCCTACCCGTGCTTCGCCTTCGCCAGCGCGCTGCTCCTGCTGGCCGCGTTCCAGGGCTGGCGGATCCGCCGTCCGCTCCAGGCGGGGCCGCCCGTGGACGGCAAGGCGGGCGTGGGCGAGGCGCTGCGGTACATCCGGAGCCATCCGCGCGTCGCCTCGCTCGTCACGGTCAAGTGCGCCGTCGGCCTCGGCAACGGGGTCCTCGCCACGTTTCCGCTGCTCGCCGCCGTGCTCGGGGCCGGCCCGCTGGGGCTCGGCCTGCTCTTCGCGGCGCGCGGGCTCGGCGCGCTCATCGGGCCGCTCGTCCTGCGCCGCGTGCTGAGCCACCGCGCGTGGATCCTGCCGGGCCTGGCCGTCTCGATGGCGGTCTACGGCCTCGCGTACCTCGGGGTCAGCGTCGCGAGCTGGTTCCCGCTCGCGCTCGCCGGCGTCGTCGTCGCCCACCTCGCCGGCGGCGGCAACTGGATGATGTCGAACTACCAGCTGCAGGCCGAGGTGCCCGACGCGCTGCGCGGCCGGGTCTTCGCGACCGACGTCATGCTGGCCACCCTCGCCGTGTCGGTGTCCCAGCTGGCCGTCGGCGCCTTCATCGACCGGGTCGACCCGCGCCCGCTGGTGGCGATCAGCGGAGCGGTGACGCTGGTGTACGCGATCGGCTGGGCCCTGGTCACCCGGCGTGGCGCGGCTCGCGCGCCTGAGCTATCCTCGTGATATCACTTCGATAGCCGGGAGATGTCATGGAGAGACGTGCGTTTCGCCTTTCTGGGTTCCTGATGCTCGCCCTGGCGCTCGTCATCGCGGCCGTGGCCGTCGCGGTGGTGGCGTCGCTGCCCGAGGACACCGCCGGCGGCCTGGTCGCCGCCGCCTCGCTCGTCGTGGTCGTCATCGCCGCCGGGTTCACGGTGATCAACCCCAACGAGGCCCGGGTCGTGCAGTTCTTCGGCCGCTACGTGGGCACGCTGGAGCAGGCCGGCTTCCACTGGACCGTCCCGTTCAGCCAGAAGCGGCGCCTCTCCCGCCGGGTCCGCAACTTCGAGACCGCCCGGCTGAAGGTCTCCGACGCCGACGGCAACCCCGTCGAGATCGCCGCCGTCGTCGTCTGGCGGGTCGTCGACACCTACATGGCGAGCTTCGGCGTCGACGACCACGTCTCGTATGTCGCGGTCCAGTCCGAGGCCGCCGTCCGGCACCTCGCCACCAGCTACCCCTACGAGGCGCACGACGACGGCCGGGCCAGCCTGCGCGAGGGCAACGTCGTCAGCGAGGAGCTCAACACCGAGCTGGGGGAGCGGGTCGCGCTGGCCGGCGTCGAGGTGCTGGAGTCGCGGATCACGCACCTGGCCTACGCGCCGGAGATCGCCCAGGCGATGCTCGCCCGCCAGCAGGCCAGCGCCATCGTCGGCGCGCGGGTGAAGATCGTGGAGGGCGCGGTCGGCATGGTCCAGAGCGCGCTGGAGCGGCTCAGCGAGCTGCAGGTCGTCGAGCTCGACGAGGAGCGCAAGGCGCAGATGGTGGCCAACCTGCTGGTGGTGCTCTGCGGCGATCGCAACGTCCAGCCCGTCGTCAACACCGGCTCGCTCTACGCCTGAGCCCATGGCGGAGCGCAAGAAGCTGCTGCTGCGGCTCGATCCGCAGGTCTACGACGCGATCGCCCGCTGGGCCGCCGACGACCTGCGCAGCGTCAACGCCCAGATCGAGTTCGCGCTACGCCTCGCCCTGCGCCAGGCCGGCCGGTCAACGAGGGCGCAGCCGGAGGCCGAGCTGGATCCCGAAGACTGAACGTTGACGTCCTCATGGTGAGATGAGGGGCATGGCTCTGCTGTCCGAACCCGTCGTGGCCCGAGTGCCCGCGACGAGCGCGAACCTCGGTCCCGGCTTCGACGCGCTGGGCCTCGCCCTCACCCTCTACGACGTGGTCGAGGCACGGGTGACCGGCGCCGGCGTCACCGTCGAGGTTCGCGGCGAGGGCGCGGGCGACCTGCCCGGCGACGAGAGCCACCTCGTGGTCCGCACCATGCGGCGGACGTTCGGCCTGCTCGGCGAGCAGCCTCCGGGCCTGGCCCTGCGGTGCGACAACCGCATTCCCCAGGCCCGGGGGCTCGGCTCGTCCTCGGCCGCGATCGTCGCCGGCATCGTGCTGGCGCGCGGGCTGGTCGACGGCGGGGCCGAGCGCCTCGACGACGCGGCCGCCCTGGCCCTGGCCAGCGAGATCGAGGGGCATCCCGACAACGTGGCACCGTGCCTGCTGGGCGGGTTCACGATCGCGTGGACCGGCGAGGAGGGTGCGTCGGCGGTCCGGCGGGAGCCCGCCCCCGGCATCCGCCCCGTCGTCTTCGTGCCGGAGGAGCGCGGCCTGACCGAGGTGGCGCGCGCCGCGCTGCCGCCGGTCGTGCCGCACGCCGACGCGGCGTTCAACGCGGGCCGCGCCGCGCTGCTCGTCCACGCGTTGACGGGCGACCCCGGCCGGTTGTTCGCCGCCACGGAGGATCGGCTGCATCAGCGGTACCGTGCGGAAGGCATGCGAGCGACGGCCGAACTCGTCGCCGGCCTGCGAGACCAGCAGGTGGCCGCGGTCGTCTCGGGAGCCGGGCCGAGCGTGCTGGCGTTCGCGGCCGCCGACTGGGCGCCCATGCCGATGCCGGGTTGGCGTGTTCTTCCGCTTGACGTCGACATGACCGGTGCGCGTCTCGGCGGTGACCTGGGATGGGGTACGCTGGAACACGCCGAGCGGGACCCTGTTGCCGCTGGCTAGCGGAGTTGATTACTCTCTAGTCCTACAGCAGCCGCTCAGTGCGGCGATCTCATGCGGGGCGGCGTGCTCCGATTTCCGTGGCACCCCTTGCGCACGCCCGGCCGCCAACCCGCGTTTCCTGTGGTCGCACGCGCACGGCTGGGCCAGGCCGCAGATGGTGGCGTCCAGCCCACCGGCACAGCGCTGCAACATCTCCCGCACCGCACGTGAGGCGGGAGCACCCGCGGGCCGCCCGGCCACCGTGTCTCGAATCCGGGCAGCTCCGGCCTAACGAGGGAAGGAATCCATTGAGCGACACCACCGACGTCACGTCGGATGTCTCCACCGGGGCGGACAGCGCCGAGGCGGGCGCGACGCGCCGGCGGGCGCGCTCCGGCACGGGGCTGTCCAGCATGCTGCTCCCCGAGCTGCAGAGCCTGGCCGCCTCGTTGGGCATCTCCGGCACTGCCCGGATGCGCAAGGGCGAGCTGGTGACGGCCATCCAGGAGCGTCAGGCGGGTGAGTCGCGGCCGGCGGCCGCCGCCGCACCGCGCGCCGCTCGCGCCACGCGCACCGCGACCCCCGAGGCGGAATGGCCGTCCGCCACCGAGGTCACCGAGGCTCCCGCTCCCGCCCGCTCCCCTCGTCGGGCGACCCGCGCCGCCGGCCCGCCGGAGCCGCGCGCCGCCCGTGAGGACGCCGCCGCGGCCGCCGAGGCCGTGGCCGAGAAGCCGGCCGCGGCCGAGCCCGCCGCCGAGCAGCCCGTCGCCGAGCGCGCGGAGCGCAACGGCCGGGCCGAGCGGCCGAGCCGCGCCGAGCGCGCCGCGGAGCGGGCCGCCGAGCGCTCCTCGGATCGTGCCGAGCGCGGCGAGCGTTCCGCCGAGCGTGCGGACCGTGCCGAGCGTGCCGACCGTGCCGACCGGGCCGACCGGGCCGAGCGACCCGACCGGGGCGAGCGAGCCGACCGGGCCGACCGCGCCGATCGGGGCGAGCGCTCCTCGGAGCGCGGCGACCGCAACCAGCGGGGCAGCTTCACGCAGCACGACGACGAGGGCGACGACGACGGCGGCCGGCGCGGCCGGCGCAGCCGGTTCCGTGACCGCCGCCGCGGCCGTGACCGCGACGGCGCCGAGACCGGCGCGCGCGGCGGCAACGAGCCGCAGGTCAGCGAGGACGACGTCCTCGTGCCCGTGGCCGGCATCCTCGACGTGCTCGACAACTACGCCTTCGTGCGCACCACGGGCTACCTGTCCGGCTCGAACGACGTCTATGTCGCGATGTCGCAGGTCAAGCGCTACGGGCTGCGCCGCGGCGACGCGGTCACCGGCGCCGTGCGCCAGCCGCGCGACGGCGAGCAGCGGCGCGACAAGTACAACCCGCTGGTCCGCCTCGACACGGTCAACGGCATGGACCCGGAGGAGGCCAAGCGCCGCCCCGAGTTCTACAAGCTGACCCCGCTCTACCCGCAGGACCGCCTGCGGCTGGAGACCGAGCCGCACATCCTCACCACGCGCGTCATCGACCTGGTGATGCCGATCGGCAAGGGCCAGCGCGCGCTCATCGTGTCCCCGCCGAAGGCCGGCAAGACGATGGTGCTGCAGGCGATCGCCAACGCGATCACCCGCAACAACCCCGAGTGCCACCTCATGGTCGTCCTCGTCGACGAGCGGCCGGAGGAGGTGACCGACATGCAGCGGTCGGTGAAGGGTGAGGTCATCGCCTCCACCTTCGACCGTCCGCCGACGGACCACGCCACGGTCGCCGAGCTGTCGATCGAGCGCGCCAAGCGCCTGGTCGAGCTGGGCCACGACGTGGTCGTGCTGCTCGACTCGATCACCCGCCTCGGCCGGGCGTATAACAACGCCTCGCCGGCGTCGGGCCGCATCCTCTCGGGTGGTATCGACTCGACCGCGCTCTACCCGCCGAAGCGCTTCCTCGGCGCCGCCCGCAACATCGAGAACGGCGGCTCGCTGACCATCATCGCCACGGCCCTCGTCGAGACGGGCTCCACGGGCGACACGGTCATCTTCGAGGAGTTCAAGGGCACGGGCAACGCCGAGCTGAAGCTCGACCGCAAGATCGCCGACCGCCGCATCTTCCCGGCGATCGACATCGACCCGTCCGGCACCCGCAAGGAGGAGATCCTCCTGGCCCCGGACGAGCTGGCGATCGTGATCAAGCTCCGCAAGGTCCTCCACGCGCTCGACTCCCAGGAGGCGCTGAACCTCCTGCTCGACCGCCTGAAGAAGACCCGCACCAACGTCGAGTTCCTGATGCAGATCGCCCAGACCACACCGGGCGAGTAGGACGCGCCGGCCGCCCTCGCTCACGCGGGGGCGGCCGTTTGCTGTTCTCGTCGTGGCGCTTTCACGCCGTTTAGCCGAGCCGCGACGGGAAAGCCGATAGATATGCGACGCGGAGACAAGGTTCGGTGGCGGTCGCACGGCGCCACGGTCGAGGGCACCGCGGTGCGGAAACTTACGCGGCGCACCCGGGCCGCCGGACGGGTCGTGGCCGCCTCGCCGGACCGGCCGCAGTGGGTCGTCCGCAGCGACAAGACCGGCAAAGCGGCCGTCCACCGCCCGGAGGCGCTGGGCCTGTTTCGCACCTGGCCTTAGAAGTCGCCCTCCGCCACCTGGAAGACCGTCAGGCCCAGCGAGCGCCACATGCGGACCACCTGCTGGCGGTCGTCGAAGACGCCGACCACGTGGTAGCGGCTGCGGATCTCGCGGTCGAAGATCTCGGCCTTCACGACCGAGTCGCGGCGCTGGTCGCCGAACTCCCGCATGAACAGGCCCACGTAGGGGACGCCCACGTGCTTGTCCAGCCACGCCGCCGTCTCGTCGCGGCAGTCGTCCGAGCGGCCCGAGCAGAACACCACCTCGTGGCCGGCGGCGTGCATGGCGCGCACGGCGGCGATCACCGGAGGGTTCGGGAGGTCCGAGCCCACCCGGGACATGTCGTACGGGCTGCGGCCGTTGAACAGCGCCACCGTGCCGTCGATGTCGACCAGGACCGCGCGCGGGGCGTCCGGCGGTGGGTCGTACGTCACACCCAGCGCCGGGTTGAGGACCGGGAGCGGCAGGGGAAGCGGGCGGCCCGCGAGGTACCGCAGATGCATCCCCCGGATCACGTCCTCCCCGACCTGCGCGTCACCGGTCCGCAGGGCGTCGCGCCGCAGGCACTCCTCCAGCGGGACGTCGGTGAAGTCGCGGACGGAGAAGGTCGCCCCGCAGCGGGCCGCCAGCTCCGCGAACTCCCGCACGACCCGGCCCCGGAGGTTCGTGTCGTCGCAGACCACGTCGGCGCCGGCCCGCAGCAGGGCCTCGACCATCGCGTGGTGCGCGGCGGTGACCTCGCGCTCGGCCCGGCCGCGCAGCGCGTCGTCGGCCAGCCGGCCGCCGTGCATCATGCGGCGCAGGTCGTCGCGGTTGACCCGGACCAGGTGCGTCTCCTGCTTGGCCCAGGTGGTCTTGCCCGAGGCGGGCAGTCCGCGGGTCAGGGTGAGGCTACGCACCGGGCTCCTCCAAGGATGGTCGTACCTGCTGCCACAGGTGCGAGTCATAGTCCTTCTCGTCCAACCGCAGGAACAAGCATCCGCGCATCGGATGCCGGGCCACCGCCAGCGCGAAGTCCTTCCGCGCCCAGCCCGGCGGCAGGCCGGCGACGACGGACTCGAAGGTCGCCTCGACCGAGGCGTGCAGCGCGGCGACCTCGGAGCGCAGGGACACCGCGATCTTCGTGGCCCACGCGTGGAACTCGTCCGGCAGCGGCTCCAGCAGCTGGTCCAGCGTGCCGCCGACGACCGCCTCCCACACCACGCGGGCGTTGAGGCCGGTGACGATGCGGTGCAGGCGGACGTACTCGGCGTACTTGATCTTCAACCGGGTGTCCGGGCCGACGAAGTGGACGACGAGGCCCTCACGATTGTCGCGCGGCGGCGCCGCCAGCGCCTCGGCCAGCGTCGCGTAGCCGAACGACTCGACGGCCGGGCCCGGCCAGCCGGCCACCCCGGCCGGGCCGTGGCTGCGGCCGGTCCCGATGTCGACGGCGCCTAGCAGCACGAGGTCGTCGAGGTCGCCGTAGTCGAGCACGATCCGGTTCCCCGGATAGATGATCTCGAACAGCAGTGTGCGGCCCTCGGGCGGCGTGAAGCGCCCGGCGTACCGCGACCGCCACACCGCCGTCGCGTGCCGCGCCTGCGTCGAGTCGAACGAGCCCCGGGTCGCGACCGCGTGCCCGTCCGGCGTGGGGAACAGCACACCGAGCGAGCCGTCGGCCTTGTCCGTGACGCTGACCGGCCCGTCGAGGTCCAGCTCGGGAGCGCCGGGCTGCCCGTGGTTGAAGAACTTGGCGAACGGCCGCGCGAGCACCGTGCCGGTCACCGCCGACACGACCAGCCCGCGGCAGGCCAGCGTCGCCGGGTTCCACACGTTGTCGTACTGCGCCTTCTCCGTGTAGTTGTGGATCAGCAGCGGCAGCGCTGGGTGGCGCTGGGTGCGGATGTACCCGCCGCTCACCATCGCGGTGAGCAGCGCCGGGTCGCAGAGTTCGTCGATGTGCAGGCTCATGGCACGAGCCAGGGTAGAAGGGATCATCAAGCCGCCGCGAGGGACTTTCGGCGGGCAGGATCGGCGGGCCGGCCGACGGCCGGGTGGCCCGCCCGGGTCGTCGGGGAATGAACACCCCGTGGGCAGCGTTACAGGTGCCGGTTGAGATGTCGTGACAAGCGCATGGCAGACTTGACCGACGGCCATGAGGTTCCGGTTCACGCCACAAGTGGCGACCCGGCGACCGATCTGAAGAGAGGACCGCGGCCATGAAGCCGGGCATTCACCCGCAGTACGAGACCACTCAGGTCACCTGTTCCTGCGGCAACTCGTTCACGACCCGCAGCACCGCCAAGGGCGGCGCGATCCACGTGGAGACGTGCTCCGTCTGCCACCCGTTCTACACGGGCAAGCAGCGCGTGCTCGACACCGCCGGCCGGGTCGCGAAGTTCCAGCAGAAGTACGCGAAGGTCCAGGCCAAGAAGGCCGCCAAGTAGCGACGCTTCCGGCGCCCGCACCGCCCCTCCTTCGAGGGTGCGGGCGGGCGCCGATTTCGTGTCGACCCTTCTGAGACGAGGCTGGAGAGGACATGACCGCCGACACCCGGCTCGCCACGCTGTTGGCGGAGTACCAGGAGCTTGAGCAGAAGCTCGCCGATCCCGGCATCCACGCCGACCAGGCGCTCGCCCGCAAGACCGGGCGGCGCTTCGCCGAGCTGTCGCCGATCGCCAAGACGGCGACCGAGCTCGACCAGGCCCGCGAGGACCTGCAGGCCGCGCGGGAGCTCGCCGCCGAGGACCCGGCGTTCGCCGGCGAGGCCGAGGAGCTGGAGACGCGCATCCCGCAGCTGGAGGAGCGGCTCGCCGAGCTGCTCGCCCCGCGCGACCCCAACGACGCCAAGGACGTGATCTTCGAGATCAAGGCGGGGGAGGGCGGCGAGGAGTCCGCGCTCTTCGCCGGCGACCTGTTGCGGATGTACCTCAGGTACGCCGAGCGGCACGGCTGGACGACCGAGGTGCTCGACTCCCAGGAGTCCGACCTCGGCGGGTTCAAGGACGTCGCGGTCGCGATCAAGTCGCGCGGCATCCCCGACGGCGGCAACGGCGTCTGGTCGCGGCTGAAGTGGGAGGGTGGCGTGCACCGCGTCCAGCGGGTGCCGGCCACCGAGTCCCAGGGCCGCATCCACACCTCCGCGGCCGGCGTGCTGGTCACCCCGGAGGCGGAGGAGACGGGCGAGATCGAGGTCGACCCCAACGACCTGCGCGTCGACGTGTTCCGTTCGTCCGGCCCGGGCGGGCAGAGCGTCAACACCACCGACTCGGCCGTGCGGATCACGCACCTGCCGACCGGGATCGTCGTGTCGTGCCAGAACGAGCGCTCCCAGCTGCAGAACAAGGACCGGGCGATGCGCATGCTCCGGGCCAAGCTGGTGGCCCTCGCCGAGGAGCAGGCGGCGGCCGCGGCCGGCGACGCCCGGCGCTCCCAGGTGCGCACCGTGGACCGCAGCGAGCGGATCCGGACGTACAACTTCCCCCAGAATCGCATTTCCGACCATCGGATCGGTTACACCGCGTACAACCTGGACCTGGCCCTCGCCGGCGACCTCGACGGGGTGCTGGATGCCCTGGCCGAGGCCGACCGCAAGGCCCGGCTCGCAGGTGAGGACCAGCTCAGCAGAGGGTGACGCGGGTCTAACGCAGACGTCACATCATGGAAACGGTGCAGCGGGATGCTGAACTCCGGTAGCGTTTCGTGCCGGGAAAGCTGCACGCACCGTGATCACCACCGGGAGGGAAGCCATGCCGTCTGCGTCGTCGTCCGTCGACCTGTCCGCCGGCCCGCGTGCCGTGGTGGGGACGGCCGCCGAGATCATCTTCAAGGTCGGACGGACCGTGCTCGGCGCCGATCGGGTGCCGACGGCGAAGTCGAACGCGTGGGCGGCGGTGTGCGCGGACCAGGAGCGCGCCCGGATCCGCGAGGAGAACGCCCGGATTTCGTCCCGCTAGGGGGCACTTGCGCCGAAGTTGCAGCGGCCGTGAGAGAGGTTCTCGCGGCCGCTGCTCTGCGTCTACGACGCTCTACGACGCGGCTCGGGGGCGCGGGGCCTTCGCCCGCAGCATCGCGTGGTCGGCCGCCTCGAACGCCGCCGCCACGCTGCCGAAGTCCTCGCCCTGCAGGCCGGCCCACCCGATCGTCACCCCGACCGGCGTCCCCGGCACCAGCGAGTGCCAGTCCTCCGCCGCGACCGCGGCCACGATCCGGCGGGAGATCTCCCGCGCCTCGCCCGCGCTCGTCGTCGGCAGGACCACGACGAACTCGTCGCCGCCATAGCGCGCCACGAAGTCGCCCTTGCGCATGACCCGGTTCAGCACGCCGGCCACCCGCTGGAGCACCAGGTCGCCGGAGAGGTGGCCGTGGACCGTGTTGACGTCCTTGAACCCGTCCAGGTCGCAGACGCCGAGCACGGCGTGCCCGCCGGCCTTGAACAGCTTGCTGACGTGCTCCTCGAGGTAGCGCCGGTTGGGAAGCCCGGTGAGCGGGTCGGTCAGCGCCTCGCCGCGGTGGAAGTCGATCCGCCGCACCATGTCCTCGTGGTCGAGGAGGGCCGCGACGCCCTCGACGAACAGGTCGCGCAGCCGGTCGAGCTGGGCGACGGCGACCCGGAAGGCGCTGCGGTCGGCGTGGTACGCCAAGCGGTAGTCGGCCGCCCCGAGGTGGGCCAGGGCGCGCAGCCGGTGGATCTCCGCCCCGCCGAGCGAGTCCTCCGCCACGGTCGCCGTCTCCAGCCGGGCCACCGCCTCGATCGGCCGGCGCTCGGCGATCGCCTGGCAGACCGCGCCGAGCGTGCGCAGGTCACCCGCCCGGGTCGACATTCCGGCCGACTCCAGCAGCGGCCACGCCTCCAGCCCGGTCTGCACGACGCCCAGCGTGCCCAGTCGCACGACGGCGTATCCCATCGCGCCCCGGGCGATCGGCCGCAGCCGGCTCAGCTCGTCGTCCTTCTGCTTGCGCTCCAGGTCGTGCACGATGTCGCGCAGGATGCGCTGGCAGCCCTCGCTGTCGCCGCGGTGGTCGAGGTCGACGGCGAGCCGCAGCCGGATCTGCGGCGCCGCGAAGTCGGTGTTGGCGGTCGGCACCCCGACCTCGACGGCCACCTCGCGGGCCTTCTCCATGGCGGCCAGCGCGTGGCCGTGGAAGCCCGTGTACGAATACGCCATGGCCAGGTTGTGCCAGCCCCACGCGGTGCCCTCGTCGGTCAGCTCGACCGCGCCGAGCGCCCGCGAGCCGTGCACCAGCGCCCGCACGCAGCGGTCGAGCGAGCCGGCCCGTAGGGCCACGATGGCCGCGAGCGCCTGAAGCTCCCCGTACTGCGCGGGGTCCTGCACCTGCCGGGCGGCGGCCAGCCCGGCGTCGAGCGCGGCGGCGAGGTCGCCCGCCTTGCCCAGGTTGATCAGCGTGATGAGGCGCAGCGTCAGCGCCTCCACCCGGTCGTGCGGCGCCTGGTCGCCGGCGAGCACCCGGTCGACGACCGTCATCGCCTCGCCCAGCTGATCCTCGAAAATCAGGCGCCGGGCGCGCGCCAGCTCCGACGTGCGGTCGGCAACCGCCATCGGGACCCCCTTTCACCGCGCGCCCCATGATTATGGGGTGCACAGCGTCGAAGATGACACGCCAGAACGTGAGTTGCCCACGCTTCTCACCGCCGCGACCCGCTCGCTGGCCGCCGGCGGCGTCCCCTCCCCGAGGGTGGATGCCGAGCTCCTGGCCGCGTACGTCCTGTCGGTCCCGCGCTCCCGGCTGCGCCTGGTCGGGTCGTTGACGCCTGCGCAGGCAACGTTGTTCGCCTCGCTGGTGGCTCGCCGCGCCGCGCGCGAGCCGTTGCAGCACGTGACCGGCGAGGCCCCGTTCTACGGCCTCTCGCTGGCCGTCGGCCCGGGCGTCTTCGTCCCGCGGTTCGAGACGGAGCTGCTCGTGGAGTGGGCGTTACGCCAGCCGGCTTCCCGCGTGGTGGACCTGTGCTCGGGTTCGGGCGCGATCGCGGTGGCGTTCGCGGTCAACCGCCCGTCCGCCCGGGTCACGGCGGTGGAACGTTCCCCGGCCGCGCTGCGGTGGCTGCGCCGCAACGTCGACGCGCTGGCCCCGTCGGTCGAGGTGGTCGAGGGCGACGTGACGGACTTTTCGATTTTGTCCGATGTAGACGGTTCGGTGGATCTCGTACTGTGCAATCCGCCCTACGTCCCGCTGGACGCCCCGGTCGACGTCGAGGTGCGCGACCACGACCCCGCGGAGGCGGTGTTCGCGGGCGACGACGGCCTGGCGCTGATGCCCGCCGTCGCGGCGCGCGCGGCGGCGCTGCTGCGCCCGGGCGGCCGGCTGGCGATCGAGCACGACGACACCCAGGGCGAGTCGCTCCCGGCCCTGCTCCGCGAGGGCCCCTTCACGGACGTGACCGACCACGCGGATCTCGCGGGCCGCCCCCGCTTCACCACGGCCCGCCGGGTGGCAGACTAGGTTCTCGTGATGCTCTACGACTGCAGCCAGTTGGCCGAGCGCGAGCGCGGGATCGCCGCGGCGATCGAGGCCGTCGGCCGGGGTGACCTGGTCGTCATGCCGACCGACACGATCTACGGCATCGGCGCCGACGCCTTCAAATCGTGGTCGGTCACCGCGCTCAACAACGCCAAGGGGCGCTCGGCGGCCGTGCCGGTGCTCGTCGGCTCCCGGCACACCCTCGACGGGCTGGTGTTCGGCCTGCCGCAGGCCGCCCGGGACCTGGTCGACGCGTTCTGGCCGGGTCCGCTGACGATCGTCGTGGAGCACGCCCCGAGCCTGCAGTGGGACCTCGGCAGCACCGACGGCACGGTGGCGGTGCGCATGCCGCTGCACCCGATCGCGCTCGAGGTGCTGCGCGAGACCGGTCCGATGGCCGTCTCGTCGGCCAACAAGGTCGGCCAGCCGCTGCCGCAGACCGCCGAGGAGGCCCGCGACCAGCTCGGCTACGCGGTCAGCGTCTACCTGAGCACCCCGGCCGACCTCGACAACGTCACGAGCACGATCGTGGACGTGACCGAGAACCGGGTGCGCGCCGTCCGCATCGGCGGCCTGTCGATGGACCAGCTCCGCGAGGTCGTCCCCGAGATCGAGGAGCCGATCTAGCCCTGGGCGGCCGCCTCGATCTGCGCCAGGGTCACCGGCCCCTGGCGCAGGATCCGGAACGCGCCGGCCTCGACCAGCACCAGCGTCGAGGCCAGCGGCTGGGTGATCGAGGTGACGTCCTCCAGCACCGGCACGACCTCCTCGCCCGACCAGTCGAGCTCGGGCAGGAAGTCGTGGTCGAGCGGCCGGCTCTCCTCGCCCGAGCGGTTCAGGCTGGTCGCCGTCACCGGGCGGCCCAGCAGGTCGACCACCTGCAGGGTGGCGGGGTGGTCGGGCACGCGCACGCCGACGGTGCCGTTGAGCGTCACGAGGCGGTCCGGCAGGCGGCCGCTCTGCGGCACCACCACCGTCAGCGGGCCCGGCGTGAACGCCCGGACCAGCCGCTCGGCCACCTCGTCGAGCCGCGCGAAGTCGTGCACCATCCGCAGCGACCCGAACGCCACGTGCATCGGGTTGGCGAGGCTGCGCTCCTTGGCGTGGAAGACCTTCTCGACGGCCGGCTCGTTGGTCGCGTCGGCGGCGATCATGTAGCCGGTCTCGGTCGGCAGCACCGCCAGGCCGCCCCGGCGGAGATGGTCGGCCACCCGCGCGGCGGCGCCGAACGACAGCAGCTTGGCGGGGCTGTGCGTGAGCGCTTCGAACCTGGTCACGGACCGCCATGTTAGCTTGCCGCCATGTCGTCACCGTTCAGCGTCCTCGTCGTGTGCATGGGCAACATCTGCCGCTCGCCGATGGCCGAGCGCATCCTGGTCGCCGACGCGCTGGCGCTGGGCGCGACCGCCGACCAGCTGTACGTGCACGGGGCCGGGACCGGCGGCTGGCACGCGGGGGAGGGGATGGACCCGCAGGCGGCCAGGCAGGTGCTCGCCCGCGGCGGCGACCCGGCCGGGTTCCGGGCCCGCAAGCTGCTCGCCGAGCACGTCGAGGCGTCCGACCTGATCCTGACCGCGACCGGCGAGCAGGTCGACTTCGTCGTGGCGCTGTGCCCCGACGCCGAGGACCGCACGTTCGTGTTCGGCGAGTTCGGCCGGCTGCTGGGCCGGGTGGACCTGGCCGCGCTGCCGGGCGGCGACGTGTACGAGCGCGGGGTGGCGCTCGTCGAGGCGGCGGAAGCGGCGCGCGACGGGCGCCGGGACAGCGACGACCTCGACGACCCGTGGGGCCGCCCGGACGCGTACTTCAGCCGCGTCGCCGACGAGATCCACGAGGTGACCCGCCCGCTGGCGGCGGCGCTACTGCGCTGAGGCCGACGCGGTGCGCGCGATGTTGCGGGCCATCCCGCCGAAGACGACGGCGTGGAACGGGGCGACCGACCACCAGTACGCGTGCCCGGCCAGCCCCTTCGGCAGGAAGACCGCTCGCTGCTCGTAGACGGAGCCGCCCGCGCCGTCGTCGTGGACGCGCATCTCCAGCCAGGCGCGGCCCGGCAGCCTCATCTCCGCGCGCAGGCGCAGCAGCTCGCCGGGGACGATCTCCTCGACCCGCCAGAAGTCCAGCGCCTCGCCGACGTACAGCCGGTGCGGGTCGCGCCGCCCCCGCCGCAGCCCGACGCCGCCGACCGCCCGGTCGAGCCAGCCGCGCACCGACCAGGCCAGCGGGAACGAGTGCCAGCCGTGCTGGCCGCCGATCGCCTCGACGACCTGCCACAGCGCGTGCGGCGGGGCGTCGACGGCGCGGACCCGCTGGTCCTGGTACGCCGTGCCGCCCGACCACGACGGGTCGCTCGGCAGCGGGTCACTCGGCGCGCCCGGCACGGCCGCGTTCGCCCAGCTGGTCTCGACGTCGGCGTCGCGGATCCGGCGCAGCGCGAGCTGGACGGCGACCTCGAAGCCGGTGAGGCCGTCGTGCGGATCCGGGACGTACGCGGCGACGTCGTGCTCGCGGCACACCGCCTCGTGGACGAGGCTGCCGACCAGCGGCCTCGCGATCCGGTTCGGCACCGGCGTGACCAGGCCCACCCAGTGCGACGAGAGCCACGGCGTCAGCGCCCGCACCGGGATGAGGACGCGGCGGGGCAGGCCGGCCACCCTGGCGTACCGCTGCATCATCTCCGCATACGTGAGCACGTCGGGCCCGCCGATGTCGAACGCCCGGTTGACCGGCGGCGGGAAGACCGTGGCCGCCGCGACCAGGTAGCGCAGGACGTCCCGGATGGCGATCGGCTGGATCCGGTTGCGCACCCACTTGGGCGTGACCATGACGGGGAGGCGTTCGGTGAGGTACCGCAGCATCTCGAACGACGCCGACCCCGACCCGATGATGACCGCCGCCCGGAACACGACCGTCGGCACGCCGCTGCGCAGGAAGATGTCGCCGACCTCGCCGCGGGAGCGCAGATGCGCGGAGGCGCGCTCGCCGGGCACCGGGCCCCCGAGGTACACGATGCGCTCGACGCCGGCCTCGCGCGCCGCGATGACCAGGTTCAGCGCGCTCTCGCGGTCCACGTCCTCGAACGCGGCCTGCCCGAGCGCGTGCACCAGGTAGTACACGACCTCGACGCCCTTGCACGCCTCGGCGAGTCCCTCGTCGGCCGCGACGTCGCCGGTGACGATCTCCACCCGCGCCGCCCACGGCACGTCGCGCAGGCGCCGCGGATCGCGGGTCAGGCAGCGCACCGCGTGGCCGGCGGCCAGCAGCCGCGGCACGAGCCGGCCGCCCACGTACCCGGTCGCGCCGGTCACGAGACATCGCATGACTTCATGCTTACCCTGCGCGATTGCCACCTAGACTCGTTTCATGGGCGACACGTACTGGGGACCGGACTTCCAGGCGCTCCGCGAGACCGACCCGGAGATCGCCGACGTCGTCGTCGACGAGCTGCAGCGGCTGCGCGGCGGCGTCCAGCTCATCGCGAGCGAGAACTTCACGTCCCCGGCCGTGCTCGCCGCGCTGGGCTCGACGCTCACGAACAAGTACGCGGAGGGATATCCCGGCCGGCGGTACTACGGGGGCTGCCGCGAGGTCGACCGCGCCGAGGAGCTGGGCATCGAGCGCGCCAAGGCCCTCTTCGGCGCCGAGCACGCCAACCTGCAGCCGCACAGCGGGGCGAGCGCCAACCTGGCCGCCTACGCCGCCCTCCTGATGCCGGGCGACACGGTGCTCGCGATGGAGCTGCCGCACGGCGGCCACCTGACCCACGGCAGCAAGGTGAACTTCTCCGGCAAGTGGTTCAACACCGTCGGCTATCCGGTGAGCAAGGAGGACGAGCTCATCGACTACGACGAAGTCCGCGACCTCGCCCTGACCCACCGCCCGAAGATGATCATTTGTGGCGCCACCGCCTATCCGCGGCTGATCGACTTCGCCCGCTTCCGCCAGATCGCCGACGAGGTCGGCGCCTACCTGATGGTCGACGCCGCCCACTTCATCGGCCTGGTCGCCGGCCGGGCGATCCCGTCCCCGGTCCCGCACGCCGACGTCGTCTGCTTCACCACGCACAAGGTCCTGCGCGGCCCGCGCGGCGGCATGATCCTGTGCAAGGAGTCGCTCGCCCAGCGCATCGACAAGGCCGTCTTCCCGTTCACCCAGGGCGGCCCGCTCATGCACGTGGTGGCCGCGAAGGCGGTGGCGCTGAAGGAGGCCGCCCAGCCGGCGTTCGCCGACTACGCCCGCCAGGTGGTCGCCAACGCCCGGGAGCTGGCCGCCGGCCTGGCGGCGGAGGGCATGCGCCCGGTCTCCGGCGGCACCGACACCCACCTGGCCCTGATCGACCTGCGCGGGCTGGGCATCACCGGCCGCGAGGCGGAGGAGCGCTGCGACGCCAACGGGATCACGCTGAACAAGAACGCGATCCCGTACGACCCGGAGAAGCCGATGACCGCGTCCGGCATCCGCGTCGGCACGCCGTCGGTGACCACGCAGGGCATGAGGGAGCCGGAGATGCGGGAGATCGCGTCGCTGATCGGGGCCGCGCTGCGCGGCGAGAAGGTCGCCGACCGGGTCACGGAACTGGTGACCCGCTTCCCGGCCTACCCGGTCCCGCTCACCGCCGCCCCCTGACCCGCGCGCTGTCCGCGCGCGCCGGCGCTCTGTCCGCGCGCGCCGGCGCTGCGGCCGCGGCGGGCGACGCACCTCGCCTCCGCGGACGCCCGGCCTCGGCCATTAGGTCGTGTCTCGTGGATCTTTGGTGAGGTCGCGTAGCCAGATCTTCATCGTGGCAATGTCGACGGTGGCGCGGTA
>NZ_BMPI01000068.1 GCF_014647515.1 Dactylosporangium sucinum
CCAACACACACCGCCGAGCCGCACCGTTTCCGGCGCCACCCACCCGGGGCGTTTTCGTACCGTTCAATCCTAACCCGTCCGCTTTGCGGAGTCAAGTCCGGCTTGCCGCACTTTGTCCCGTTTCACAGACACACAACAACGCTTCCGATAAATCGGAAGGATGTCGTAGGAATCGGCAGGACGTCCGCTGCGGCTCGCTTTCACGACCCGCGGGGTCTCGTCCGTGTCCCTGCCGGGTGTTGAACCTACCCGCTCGATCGTCAGCATCCAAATCGAGGCCGCTGAGTCGATTGAGGCTTCCGGCAAGCCGTCCGCCGCGCCCCTGCGGGCGCCTACTGGCAGCAGTCGGCGACCGCGCTGCTGACCTCGGCGGGGACGCGCTGAGGTCGAGACAGTTACCGCTCCCGGACGGCGTAGGTCAGGTGCGTCACCCTCGGGGAGGACTCCGCGCGGACTTGCTCCAGGGCCACGCGGCCCGCGTCCACGCCCTCGAACAGGCGGACTCCGGAGCCGAACAGCACGGGCGACAGCGCGATCGAGAACTCGTCGATCAGGCCGGCGTTCACGTACTCCAGGATGATCGCGCCGCCGCCCGCGATGCGGACATCCCGGTCGCCGGCGGCCTTGCGGGCCCGGTCGAGCGCGGTCTCGATGCCGTCGTTGACGAAGTGGAAGGTGGTCCCGCCCGGCCGCTCCCAGGGGTCACGCCGCTCGTGCGTCACGACGAAGACCGGCGTGTGGAACGGTGCCTCCTCCGGCCACGCCGGCTCGCCGGCGTCGAACATGCGCTTGCCCATCACGCTCGCGCCGGTGCGCTCGAACGTCTCCCGCGCGATGTCGTTGTCGCGCCCCTCCTCGCCGCCCTCGCCGAACTTCAGGTTCTCCCGGAAGAACCGCAGCGGGAAGATCCACCGCTGCAGCTCCATCCACTGCTGCCCCATCAGCTCCTCGGGGGACTCGGGCGCGATAAACCCGTCCAGCGACATCGACACGCTGAAGAACACCTTCCCGGCCATCAGCCCTCCGCTCCCTTCCGAACGATCTCGGTGACGTAGGCAGCCAGGTTGCTCAGGGTCTGCTGGCCGCCCTCGATCGCGTGGTACTTCTCGACCGCCTCGTCGCGCAGTTCCTTGGTGGGGAACACCGTGCGCATCTCGATCCGGGTCGCCGCCCCGTCGGGTGCGAACGTGAGGACCGACTCGAAGGCGTTCGGGTCGTCGCGGGACTCACCGTGCAGCAGCGCGATCCGCTCCGGCGGGGTGATCTCGATCCAGGTGATCCACTCCTGGTAGTCCGTCCCGTCCGGTCCGTGCATCACGAAGTCCCACTCCCCGCCGACGCGGAACTCGAACGCCCGCGTGGTGGTGGTGAACCCCTCCGGTCCCCACCACCGCGATAGGTGCCGGACCTCGGTGAACGCCTCGAACACCAGCTCCCGCGGGGCGTCGATGCCCCGGGAGATGAGGACCTCGCGGTCGGCCGTCGCGGACCGCGCCGGCGCTCCTCGTCCCGTCGTGCTCATCAGCTACTCCTCCTGCCTTGCCTGCTTCAGCTCCTGCACGTATGCGTCCAGCCGGTCGAAACTCCCGTTCCAGAACCGCTCGAATCCGCCGACCCACTCGTGGACCGGCCGCAGCCCGCGGGCGTCCAGGCCGTAGAGGCGCTGCTTGCCCGCCTTGCGGTCCCGCACCAGCCCGACCTCCCGGAGCACCCGTAGGTGTTTGGACGCCCGCGGCTGGCTCATCCCCAGCTCCCGGGCCAGGTCGGTCACCGGCCGTTCACCCGCCCGCAGCAGCGCCAGGATGTCCCGGCGCTGCGGCTCGGCGATCGCGTTGAACGCGTCCGACGTCGTCGCTGCTCGTGCCATGGCCGCGATCATATGCCTATATCGGAACGCGTCAAGCATCGCCCCCGCCAACCACAGGCCTCCGCCGCAAACACCCGGGCGTGGCGGGTATCCGACAGGCGGCGATCGGCCATGCGGACGCAGCCGCAGGTGGGGACGCCCGGCCCGGCGGCCGGCGGGGCGGGCCCCGTTGACAGCGGTACCGATCATGGCCGGATGCATGACCTGACAAGCGAACGCGGCCGGGCCGTCCGGCTGCGCTCGCGCGCGTGGGACCTGATCGCCGCCGGCCGGTGGGCCGAGGCGCTGACCGATATCGACGAGGCCGTCACGATCCTGCGGGCCAACCCGCCGGTGGACCTGCCGGAGCTCGTCGACCTGCTCAACTACCGCGGCGAGGTGCTGTCCGGCCTGGGCCGGCCGGACGACGGGGTGGCAGCCGCCGAGGAGGCGGTGGCGGCCTCCCGCGAGCTGGCCGCCACCGATCCGGTACCGCTGGCGACGTCCCTGCACAACCTCGGCATCCGGCTCGCGCAGGCAGGCCGCGACGAGGACGCGCTGGCCGTGGCCCTGGAGACGCTGCCCCTGTGGCAGCAGCAGGCGCAGTCCGGCACCCTCGACGACGTGGCGGCCCTGGCCGCCGCCTACCTCAGCGCCGGCAACCGGCTCGCCGCCGTCGGCGAGGAGGCCCGGGCCCTGGCCCCGCTCGGCGAGGCCGTCCGGCTGCGCCGGCTCCTGGTCGAGCACGACCCGGCGTACCTCGGCCCGCTCGCGTACGCGCTGCTCGACCACGCCGGCCAGCTGGCCGAGTGTTCCGGCTGGGTCGAGGCCGCCGACGCCAGCACCGAGGCGGCCACGATCCTGCGCGACCTCGCGGCCGCCGACCGCGGCTACCGCAGCGACGCCGCCCGCGCCCTGAACAACCGGGTCGCCTGCCTGATACAGGTCGGCCGCCGCGCCGAGGCCGTCGAGGCCATCGACGAACTCGCCGCGCTGCGCCGCGAGCTGGCCGCCGACGACCCGGCCCGGCACCTGCCCGACCTGGCGACGACCCTGCGCGGCCTCGCCGCCGAACGGGTCCGCCTCGGCGAGTGGGCCCTCGCCCTCCCCGCGGCCGAGGAGGCCACGGCCGTCCTCGTCGAACTCGTCCGCGACGAGCCCGCCCGGGCCGCCGACCTGTGGGACCTCTCCGACCTCAAGGCCACCATCCTCGACCACCTCGGCCGCACCACCGAGGCCGCCGACCTCCGCGCCCAGCTCCACGGCACCCCCCGCCACCCCGACACGGGCGTCTCCGGCTCCCGGACGTAGGCGAGCCGGACGTAGGCGAGCCGGACGTAGGCGAGCCGGACGTAGGCGAGCCGGACGTAGGCGAGTAGGTCGCGACCCGTCACAGGTCGTGCCCACGGGACTCGGGCCGGGGCTCGGCCTGGACGGCCGGCCCCGGCGCGCGCCGCGGAAGAAGCCGCGGAAGAAGCCGCGGAAGAACTCGTCGAGCCACCGATGAGTTCGGCACGGCCCGTCGGTCCATCCGGTATGACCATTCGGCAGACCCTGCGCCGCATCGCCGGCTCCATCTTCCTGCCCGGCGACAACGGCTACGACGATCACCGCCGGCCGCTCAACCCGGCGCTCGACCCGCACCCCGCCGTCGTGGTCCGGGCCGCCGACCCGGCGGACGTCCGCGAGGCGCTGCTGGGCGCCCGCCACCACGCGCTGCCGTTCGCCGTACAGGCCACCGGCCACGGCACCCACGTGGCCCACGACGGCGCGCTGCTGCTCGACACCAGCGCCATGACACGGGTCCTGGTCGACCCGGACCGCCGGGTCGCCCGCGTCGGCCCCGGCGCCCGGTGGGGAGACGTGCTACGGGCCGCCGCGCCGTTCGGGCTCGCGCCGCTGTCCGGCTCATCGCCCGACGTAGGCGTCATCGGATACACCCTGGGCGGCGGCCTGGGCTGGCTGGCCCGTCGATACGGCCTCGCGGCCGACAGCGTGCTGCGGGCGCAGGTGGTCACCGCCGACGGCACGCTGGAGTCGGCCGACGCCGGCCACAACCCGGACCTGTTCTGGGCGCTGTGTGGTGGCGGCGGCTCCTTCGGTGTCGTCACCGGGCTGGAGTTCCGCCTGTACCCGGTCGAGCGCGTGTATGCGGGCGCGGTCACGTTCGGCCGCGAACGGGCAGCAGCGGCGATCGCCTGCTACCGGGAGTGGATCGAGCGGGTGCCGGACGCCCTCAGCACCGCGGTGGTGCTCACCCGCGACGGCTCGCTCGTGATCCAGGCCGTGTACGCCGGCCGCCCCGAGCAGGGCCACGCGCTGCTGGAACCGCTGTGGCGCGCCGCCGGCCCGGTGGTCGCGGACGGCATGCGGGTCGTCGAGTACGCCCACGCGGCGATGGGCGGCACCTTCCCCCACACGTTCGACCAGGTCCGCACGCTCGACGATGACCTCCTCGCCGCGCTGGTGGCCGAGCCGGACGCCACCGTGGAGCTGCGCCACTGGGGCGGACAGATCGCCCGGGGTACGGGCGCAGCCGCCCACCGCGACGCGCCCCTGTCGGTCGTCCTCGACACGGTCCCGTCGACCCGCGCCGCGGCGGCGCTGCGCCGATGCGGCCTCGGCACCGCCTTCCTCAACTTCCTCCCCGACCCGTCCCGGACCGCGTCGGCGTTCACGGCGCCGCACTGGGCGGCGCTGCGCCGAATCAAGACGGCCTACGACCCGGGCAACATCTTCGCCACGGGCCTCGCCGTGCCGCCCGCTGCCCTGACCACATCCGCGTAGGCACAGCGAAACAACGAAGGGCGGCGACGGCGAGTCGGACCGCGACAACGCCCGTAGCCGGCACGTCCGCGCGGTGCGGTACGCGATGTGGATACCCTCGCCGGACCATCAGCGTGAGGGGGGTACCGTGCGGCCGCGGACATCGGACACGGCGCTGCGACTGGCCCGGCTGGCCGCGGTCGCGCTCAGCCTCGGGTTCGGGTTCGGCGGGTTCGTCGGGATCCTCGACGGTGCCCAGCCGTTCCGGTCGCGCTTGGTCGCGGTGGTGCTGCTCGTCGCGCTGCTCGTCCTGCACCTGCGCAACTGCATCAGACCGGCGGACGGTAGCCGGCCGGCCGGCTGGCGCTGGACGCTGACCATCCAGGTGGCCCTGACCGGTGCCGGCATGGTGTGGTTCGCCGACACCTGGTATGGCAACTCCGGCTTCCTGGCCGCGGCGGTGTTGCTGCTGGTCCGCCGGCCGCTGCTCGCCTGGGCCGGCTTCGGGCTCGTCGTGGTGATGCAGTTCGTCGCCGCCGTTCCGGTGCGGCCCACGGTCGGCGAGGCGCTGTATCTGGCAGTGGGTCACGCGGGGTTCGTCGGCATCGCGTTGTATGCGGTGGCCCGCCTTGCCGACCTGGTCGTCGACCTGCGTGACACCCGGTCGGCGCTGGCCGCGGCCGAGGTCGCCCGGCAGCGGCTCATGTTCGGCCAGCAGCTCAACGAGCGGGTCGGCGCCAGCCTGCGCCGGCTGGTGCAGGGCGGCGAGGCGATGCTGTCACTGCCCGATCCGGCGACCGCGCGGGGGGCTCTCGACGAGGGGCTCGCCGACGCCAGAACGGCACTGAACGAGGCTCGTTCCGTCGCGCACGGCTACCGCGCCGACACCACGGCCGCGGCGCCCCGCCGCGCAGCCGGCGACCTCACCACCTTCACGGTGACGGCGTTGGGTGTCGCGACCGTCGTGCTCATGATCGTCCCGGTCGAGGTCCGGCGGGCGGTGCGGGTCGACCTGCACGGTGCGGAGCTGGCGTGGTTCGTCCTGGCACTGTCCGCGTTCGTCGGCTGCTATCTGCGGGCGTGCGTGCCCGGCCCCGACGGCGCTCGGCACCGCTGGTGGCCCGCGACCCTGGTCGCGCTCGCCGCGCTGTCGGTCGTGCCGCTGTGGGTGTTCGAGTTCTCGCTGTGGCACGTGGCCTACTTCCTGCCCGGCGCCACACTGGTGCTGCTGCGAGGCGCGTGGCGCTGGGCGGCCACGGTGCCGCTGGTGTGCCTGGACACCGTGCTGTATGGCTGGGGCGCGCACCTGGGCGCGCCGACCGTGCTCGGCCAGGTCTACGAAGCGGTGTGGGTGGGAGAGCGCGCCTTGCTGGTGTACGCGCTCTCCCGCATGGCACAGCTGGCGGTGCGGCTGGTCGCCGCCCGGGTGGAGCTGGCGCGCGCCGCGGTGGTGCGTGACCGGCTGCGGTTCGCTCAGGACCTGCACGATCTGTTCGGCTACAGCCTGTCGGTGCTCGTGCTCAAGAGTGAGCTGGCAATGCGGCTGCTCGACCGGGACACGATGCGGGCGCGGCGGGAACTGGCCGCGGGCGTCGAGGTGGCTCGGGAGGCGCTGACTGACCTGGAGTCGGTCGCCGTGGGCTACCGGGCGATGTCCGTCGCAGCCGAGGCGGACGCCGTGCGGACGGTGCTCACCGCAGCCGGGGTGACGGTCAGCGGCACCGTCGCGCCGGTGGCCCTGGAGGCGGAGGCCGACATGCTGCTCGCGACCGTACTGCGGGAGGGGGTCACCAACCTGCTGCGGCACAGCCGCGCGCAACGGTGTGAGCTGACCGTGGAGGTCACCGGACCGGCGGTGCGGCTGTGCCTCACCAACGACGGTGTCACCGCCTCCGGCAGCGACCTGCCGGGCATGGGCATCGACAACCTCACCCGCCGGCTCCGGAAGCTGGGCGGACAGCTCAGCGCAGCGCCCGTCGACGACGGTTTCCGGCTCGTCGCCACCGTGCCGTTACAGCCAGCCCTGCTCGGTGGCGATCCGGATGGCGTCGACCCGGTTGCGCGCGTCGAGCCGCGTCATGGCCGACGAGAGGTAGTTGCGCACCGTTCCGACACTCAGGAATAGCGTCGCGGCGATTTCGTCAGGCCCCGCTCCGGTGGCAGCCAGCCGCAGCACGTCGACCTCCCTGGCGGGCAGCGGGTTGTCCGGGGTCTCCAACGCCGCCAGGGCGATTTGCGGGTCGATCACACGTTCCCCGGCGGCGACCTTCCGGATGCCGTCGATGAGGGCCTGCGGCGGCGAGTGCTTGAGCATGAACCCGGCCACACCGACCGCGAGCGCTCGGCGCAGGTGACCGGGGCGAGTGAGGCCGGTGAGGATCACCGTCCGGCACTCGGGCACCTGATCGCGAAGATGCTCGGCCACGGTCAGGCCGTCCATGCCGGGCAGATCGATGTCGAGCAGCGCGACGTCCGGCTTCGACCGCGTGACGGCGGCGACGGTGTCGTCGCCTCGCTCGACGGCGGCGACCACAGCCACATCGTCTTCCAGCTCGAGGACCGCCGTCAACGTCTCGCGAAGCAGGCGGACATCTTCCGCGATCATCACTCGGATCATGTGCATTCCTCACGTGGAACCGCTGTGCGCTGCACTACCGGCCGGATCGCCGAGTTGGAAATCTAACCACACCGAGCCGATCGAAAGGGAGCCACACGTGCGCAAGGTCATCGCATCCACGTACACCACACTGGACGGATTCATCGACAATCCACACCTGTGGTCGATGCAGTACAACAGCCCGGACGCCATGAAATACGCGCTGGAGCTCACCCTCGGATGCGACGCCCTCCTGCTGGGCCGCGTCACCTACCAAGGCATGGCCGAGGCGTGGCCCAACATGGGCGGCAACCCCTACGCCGACCACGTCAACAGCATCACCAAGTACGCGGTGTCGTCCACCCTCGACAAGCCGGCCGACTGGAACAACTCCACCATCATCCCGGCCGACGAACTGGTCGCCACGGTGACCGAGCTGAAGTCCCGGCCCGGCAAAGACATCCTGATCTGGGGCTGCGGCCGGCTCACCGACGACCTCGTCGCGCATGGCCTGCTCGACGAGTACCGCATCTGGGTCTACCCGGTCCTCAAGGGTGACGGCCAGCCCCTGTTCCGGCCCGAGAGCGCCGGCCCGGTCGAGCACGTCGAGACGACCACCTTCACGTCCGGGGTCATCGTGCTGACCTACCGGTCAGCGTCCACGTCGGGGACGGTCGGCGAGGAATAGCACCGCGGGACCGGCCCGCGGAGCGTCACACACGAACCGCGGGCCGTCCGCGCCGGGCGGTACTCCCGGCGGTGTACCCGGATCGGCGACCCGCGGAGTACGCCCCGGCCGGCCGGCGTCCATACGGTCACCGCTGAACCTGTCGCCAGGCACGGAGAAGGGGTACGACGATGACCGTCAAAGGGTGGTTCGGTGCGGCGCTCATGTTCGCCGGGGCGGCCTTCGCGCTGGGCTTCTTCTTCGTCCCACCGCAGGTGCTGATCCCGGAGCTGACCCGCGACCCGCAGCTGCGCCTCTTCCCCGAAGGCATCGTCGGCATGTGGGCCGCCGCCGTCGGGCTGGCGCTGCTGATCGGTGACCTGCGCCGGACCCGGCGGTGAGGCGGCGCACCCTGCTCCGTCGCGCCGGTACGGTCGCCGCGGCCGTGCTGGCACCGGCCGTTGGCGTCGGTGGCTGGCTGTATGTAAGCGCCGGGCGGGGCAACGTCGGCGAGCTGAGCTTCCGGAACCGGCTGCGCATCCCGCCGCTGCTGCCTCCGCGGGTCGACGGCCGGCGGCTGCGGTTCCGGCTCACCGCTGGGCCGGGCCTCGCCGACCTGCTGCCCGGCCGGCGTACACCCGCGTGGGGCTACAACGGTGCCTATCTCGGCCCGACGCTCCGGGCCCGCCGCGGCGACACCGTCGTGATCGACGTGGAGAACAGGCTTCCGGTCGCGACCTCGACGCACTGGCACGGCATGCGGCTGCCCGCAATCATGGACGGCGGACCGCACCAGCCGATCGCTCCGGGCGCCACCTGGTCGCCGACCTGGACGATCGACCAGCCGCCCGGCACCCTGTGGTACCACCCGCACCTGCACGGCAGCACGGCCGAACACGTCTACCGGGGGCTGGCCGGGCTGTTCCTCGTCGTGGATGACGACCGGCTGCCCAGCGAGTACGGCGTCGACGACGTGCCGGTGGTCCTGCAGGACAAGAAGTTCCACGACGACGCGGCGTTCGACACCAATGGCCTGACCTTCGGCGGGCTGAGCATCACCGGCCTGCTCGGCGATACGATCCTGGTCAACGGCACGTACGACCCGTTCGTCGAGGTGACCCGCACGCTGACCCGGTTCCGGCTGCTCAACGCCTCCAACGCCCGCGTGTACGACGTGGGCTTCGCCGACAACCGGCCGATGTCGGTGGTGGCGACCGACGCCGGCCTGCTGCCGGCGCCGGTGCCGGCGACCCGGATCATGCTCTCACCCGGTGAGCGGGCCGAGGTCGTGGTCGGGTTCACCGCCGGCGAACGGGTGGTGCTGCGCAGCCATCCGCCGGCACTGCACGCCAATCCGGTGTACGAGCGCTTCGCCGGCGGCGACGACACCTTCGACCTGCTGCAGGTACGCGCCGCGGCGCGGCTGGAGCCGGCACCGCCGCTGCCGGACACGCTGGCCGCGGAGGACGCCGCCCGGCCCGGCCCGAACGCCACGGCGCGCACGTTCGTTTTGGGCGATTTCACGATCAACGGCGTTACCATGGACCATGTCCGCATCGATCAGATCGTCCGCCCCGGCGCGGTCGAGGTCTGGGCGGTCACCAATGCCGGAGGGTTCCCGAGCAACGGCGTGCCGCACAACTTCCACATCCACGGCGTCGACTTCGCGGTCCTCGACGTGGCCGGCGCCCGGCCGCCGGCGCACCTGCGCGGACCGAAGGACACCGTGTTCGTGCCGCCCCGCACGACGGTCCGGCTGGCGGTGCGGTTCGCCGGGTACTCCGACCCCCACCACCCGTACATGTACCACTGCCATTTCCTGGCCCACGAGGACGCCGGGATGATGGGGCAGTTCCTGGTCGCGTCGGAGCGGACGTGACGAGCCGGGTCAGGGTCGCGGTGATCGACGTCGGGCTGGCGCTCGGGGTGGCCACGATGGTGGCGGCGCTGGCCGTGCGGGCCGACGAGCCGCAGTCCCGCGCGCCCGACGTCGCGGGCTACGTCCTGGCCGCCGTCGTCGGGGCGGCGCTGGTGGTACGCCGACGCCGGCCGGTGGCCGTGCTGGTCGGCCTGGCCACCGCGGTGCTGGTCTACAACGCCTATGGCTTCCCCGGCATCGGCTTTCTCTGGCCGCTGATCGTGGCGCTGTACACCGCCGCCGCGGCCGGACGGTTGGCGGTCGCCCTCGCGGTCGTGGCAGGCATGCTCACCGTGGACGCGACCTGGCTGCTGTTCGCCGTGCACCACCCGCCGCTGCAGGTGACCACGATGATCGTCACCGACGCGACCGTCGCCGGTCTGGCGGTCGCGCTCGGTGACGCCGTGCGCAGTCGGCGTGGCTGGGCCGCCGAAACTCGCGAGCGGCTGCGCCGGATGGGTGAGGACAAGGAGCGCGAGGCGCAGCGGGCGCTCGTCGACGAGCGGCTACGGATCGCCCGCGAGCTGCACGACGTCACGGCGCACACGCTCACCGTCGCTGCGGTGCAGGTCAACGTCGCCGCCGACGCGTTGATCTCCGCACCGGCCGAGGCGCACGCGGCGCTGGACATCGCGCGGCAGGTCAACGATCAGGCCCTGCGCGAGCTGACCGCGGCGGTACGGGTGCTGCGCGCCGGCGACGTGCCGACCGGCTGGGCGCCGCTGCCGGGCCTGGCGCAGCTCGACCGGCTCGTCGCCGGCGTCCGCACCGGCGGGCTGGAGGTGGAGCTGGTCGCCGGCGGGGACGCGACGCACGTCCCGGCCGCGGTCGGCCTCACCGTCTACCGGGTGGTGCAGGAGGCGCTGACCAATGTGGTCAAGCACGCCGCGGCCACACACGTACGGATCGCGCTGCGGTACGCCCCGGACGGCGTCACCGTGTGCGTCGCCGACGACGGCCGCGGTCCGGTGCCGGGCGGGGAGCCCGGCCACGGACTCATCGGGCTGCGCGAGCGGGTGGCCGGGCTGGACGGGCGCTTCACCGCAGCCGCGGCGCAGCGCGGCTTCCGCGTGCAGGCCTGGATCCCGAACGGAACGAGCAGCACATGATTCGCGTCCTGCTCGCCGACGACCAGCAGCTGGTGCGGGCCGGCTTCCGCAGCCTGCTCGATCGGACCGCCGACATCGAGGTCGTCGCCGAGGCCGGTGACGGGCTGGCGGCGGTCGACCTGGCCCGCAGCGTCCGGCCCGACCTGGTGCTCATGGACATCCGGATGCCGGGGATCGACGGTCTGGACGCCACCCGCCGCATCCTCGCCGCGCCGGGCGCCGAGCGGGTGCGGGTCATCATCCTCACCACGTTCGAGCTCGACGAGTACATCTTCGCGGCGCTGCGGGCCGGGGCCAGCGGCTTCCTCGCCAAGACGGCGCCGCCCGCGGACCTGCGCCGGGCGATCCGTGTCGCGGCCGCCGGAGAGGCGCTGCTCACGCCTGGCGTGACGAAACGGGTGATCGCGCACTTCGCCTGCCCGGACGGCTCGGCCGCCCTGGACGCGTCTGCGCTGGCGGTGCTGACCGAGCGGGAACGGGAGGTGACGGCGGCGGTGGCGGCTGGGCTGAGCAACCAGGAGATCGCCGAGCGGTTGTTCATGAGCCCGCTGACCGCCAAGACCCACGTCAGCCGCATCATGACCAAACTGGGCCTGCGCGACCGGGCGCAGATCGTCGTCGTCGCCTACGAGACCGGCCTGGTCCGGCCGGGTGAGGGCTGACACCCGGACGACGACGCGGTCAAGCCCGCGGCCGTCAGGATGAACATGACGCCCCCACCCGGGCCGGTTGACGCCCGGTGCGACTTTCCCCCGGAGGTCAGCCGGCGGTGAACAGGTCGCGGTGGCGATCCGCCGACTCCAGGCGGCACCAGACCGGGATCTCGCCGACCGGGGCCGGGACCTCCACCACGCGGCCGCCGTCCAGTTCCTCGTGCGTGCGCAGGTCCAGCCAGCGACCGTGCGGCAGGTAGGCCGATCGGGCCGTGGCACCCTCCGCGACCACCGGCGCGACCAGCAGGTCGTCGCCGAGCAGGTAGTCGTACGGGTGCTGCCAGGCGCCGGGGTCGTCCGGCGCGATCAGGCACACCGACCGCAGCATGGGCCAGCCGGTCTCGACCGCCCGGGCCGCCGAGGAGGCGAGGTACGGCACCAGCCGCTCGCGCAGGTGGGCGTACCGGCGGAACACCGGCAGCACCGCGGGGTCGCCGGTCTGCGCGGCGATGTTCCACGGGGTGCGGTCGCGCGACGGGCTGCGGTGGTGGTTGTACTCCGAGTGGTACTGCATGATCGGCAGGAACGCCGACATCGCCGTGGCCCGCAGGTACAGCTCGGCGGAGGGGACCGGCCCGGAGAACCCGGCCAGGTCCCAGCCCCAGTAGACGATCCCGCACGCCGCCGCGGTGAGGCCGGCCCGCAGCGAGGACCGCATCGCCTCCCACGTGGAGTCCTCGTCGCCGGCCCAGAACACGCCGTGCGCCTGCGAGCCGGTGAAGCCCGCCCGGCTGAACGTGACCGGCGCCTTGCCGCAGGAGCGCAGCAGGTCACCGTACGCCGCGGCGTAGTGCACCGGGAAGCGGTTGTTGCCGGTGGCGCCGACCGAGCCGTCGGCGTAGCGCAGGTCGTGGCCCCACGCGTGTTCGCCGCCGTCGGTCTTGAACCCGTCAATGCCGACGTCCTCCACGAGGTACCGTCGCTTCGCCAGCCACCAGTCGCGCGCCTCGGCGCCGGTGAGGTCCGGCATGAGCGCGGTCGGGAACCACCAGCCACGGTTGCGGTACGGCCGGCCGTCGTCCTCGCGCACCCCGTAGCCGCGGGCCACCATGGTGGCGGCGTCGGCGGCGGCCTGGCCGGTCGGGTTGGGGCGCATCTTGTGCAGCGGAATCTGCCACAGCACGACCTTGACGCCGTCGGCGTGCAGGTCGTCGACCATGCCCTTCGGGTCCGGCCAGGCGCCGTCCGGCGGGAAGGTGAAGTCGGCCAGGCGGTGCGGGCGGCCGTCGTCGTGGACCTCGTACCGCGCGTCGCGGAACGCCACGAACGTCGACTCGTCGCTCCACGCCTCGACGACCACGACCCCGACCGGGATGTCGTGCTTGCGGTGCAGCGCCAGCTCGGTGCTCACCCGCTCCTGGGTGTTCCACTCGTTGCCGCTGGCCCACAGCCGGAACACCCAGTCGGGCAGCGGCTGCGGCCGGCCGACCTCGCCGAGCCACCGGTGCAGGATCTCGCCGGGGGTGCCGTCGTAGAAGCGGACGTCCAGGCGCCCGCCCACCACGTCGGCCTCGACCCACAGGTCCGCGCCGGCGTCGAACCAGGTCCGCTCGGCGGTGTCGACGTGGAACGCCCACCCGGAACCGCCGAGGACGTGCGCGAACGGCATCGGCAGGTAGGTGCGCCCGGCGGCGCCCTGGCCCTTGTACTGCTCGAAGACCGTCGCGTCGAGCGCGTGCCCGCGCTGGTCGAGCCGGTCGAAGCGCTCCCCGAACCCGACCAGGTGCTCGCCGCCGGTCAGCCGCAGCGCGAACCGCACCTTGTGGACCCCTTCGGGGCCGACGAGCCACGAGGTGCTGTCCGGCACGAGGCGGCTCGTTCCGTGGGTAGTGAGCGTGCCCCCGGCCGGCGACCAGGCGGCACCGCCCACCTCGAACCACCGGGTGCGGCGGGTGCGGGCGCCGTCGGTGGCGACGAACCGGTACCGGACCGCCCGGCCGGCGGGCAGCGGCGGGCTGTCGGCGGCCCAGCGGACGCTGCGGCCCCGCCGCCCGGCGGCGGCCGTGGCGAGGTGCCCCTCGGCCCCGGCCGTCGGCCCCGTCGGCGCGCCCTCGCGGTGCAGGTCGAACCCGCCGAGGTCCCACTCGCAGCGCACCGAGGTGACGGACTCGGCCGCGGCGACGCCCAGGTTCACCGGCTCGCCCGCGAGGGGCCGCACCGGCAGGCGCTGGTCGATGGACGGCTGGTAGACGTGGCCGGAGCCGAAAGGCCGGTGCCGGATCACAGGGTGACCTCCAGTTCGGCGGCGAGGGACAGGAACGCGCCGTGCGACCACAGCAGCGGGGTCGCGACCGGACCCCACCGGTCGAGCCACTCCCGGCGGTGCTCCGGGTGCAGCAGCCGGTCGCTGACCTGCTCCGGCAGGTCGCCGTTGGCCGCGGCGGTGCCGGCGATCCAGGCGAGCTGGCGGCCGGCGTCGCCGGGCCGGCCGAGCCGGAGGTACGCCTGCCCGAGCAGCCCGGCCAGGACCGGCCACCGCCCGCCGCCGTAGAACACGTCGGCCCGGAACCGGTGCACGCCGCCGTCGTCGAGCAGGTCGCGCTCCACGGCGGCGACCGTGCGCGCCGCCGTGGCGTCGTCCACGACCCGCAACGGCGCGACGGCGGCGAGGAGGCTGCCGTCGACGGCGTCGGAGCCGAGCCACTTGCGCAGCCGCCCGTCGACGCTGCCCTCCCCGGCGATGACCGCGGCGATCTCGCCGGCGGCGGACAGCGCCGCGCCGGCGTCGCCGTCGCCGAGCAGCCCGGTGCGCGTGGCCGCGCGCAGCCCGGCCTCGACCGACGCGAGCGTGGCGACGTGCACCCGTTCGGCGTGCTCCTCCCACCAGTCGTAGCAGGGCAGCCGCCACGCGGCGCAGAGGTAGCGCACCGTGAGGGCGACCGCCGCCGCGAACGCGCGGTCGGAGGTTCCGGCGAGGTGCCGCTCCAGCGCCCACAGCCAGGTGCCGTAGCCGTCGAGCTGGAAGTCCCACCAGGACTCCGACCCGTCCTCGCCGTCGAGGGTGTAGCGGGTGGGCAGGAAACGCGCCTGGTCGACCTCCTCACCGGCGGCGAGCGCCGCGACGACCGCCTCGATCCGCCCCGCGCGCTCGCCGATGACCCGGGCCATCCACTCGTGGAAGGCCCGCGGCCCGTCGACGATGCCGTGCGCCCGCAGACCGTCGGCGACGAACGCGCCGTCGCGCAGCCACGCGTAGCCGTACACGGGGAAGTTCGAACAGGCGGGGTAGGCGCCGCTCGGCGCCTGCTCGCGGTTGATCACCTTGATGCTGTGCTCGACCAGGTCGCGCATGTGCTGTCCCTTACGCTGCTAGAGGAGGGTCGTCAGAGCAGGGCCGTGACCTGCTTGGCCGCGTCGTCGAGGGTCTTCTGCAGGTCCGCGCCGCCGGCCGCCTTGGTCAGCGCGTCGTTGACGATGTCCTGCATCTGCTGTTCCTTGGCGATGACCGGCAGCAGCGACTGCTTGCCCAGCGCGTCCATGACCGCCTTACGGTTCGACGGCGGCGTCTTGTCGAGGTAGCCGGACAGCTTCGAGGCGTCGGCGAGCGGCGGCAGCTCCCACGACGAGTTGATCCGCGCGGTGACGGTCTGCTCGGACGTGGTGAGGAAGTTCAGCCAGCGGAACGCGGCGTCCTGGTGGCTGCTCTTCGCCGACACCGCGACGCCGTTCTGGAACACGGCGCTGGCCTTCTGCGCGTCGCCGGGCTCGACCACCACGTCCCAGCCGAACGGCACGCTCTTGAGCGTGTCGAACTGCCAGTTCCCGTTGTGCCACATCGCGAGCTTGCCGGCCTTGAACAGATTGGTGTCGAAGTCCGGGGTGTTGCCGATCTCGGTCAGCGTCGGCATCGTCGCGCCGGGCTTGCCGATGAGCCATTTCGCCGCCGCGACGCCCTGCGGGCTGTTGAACGTGGCCGACTTGCCGTCGGCGCTGAGGAACGTGCCGCCGGCCTGGTTCACGGACTTGTAGAACTCGTAGAAGCTGACCGGCTGGTAGTCGCCGTAGACGCCCTTGGCCTTGTCGGTGAGCTTCTGCGCGGCGGCCGTCTCGTCCGACCACTTCCAGTCGGCCGTCGGGTAGGCCACGCCGGCGGCGTCGAACAGCGCCTTGTTGTAGATGAGCACGACGGTCGAGAAGGACTCGGGGAGCCCGTACTGCTTGCCGCCGTGCTTGAACGCGTCGAGCGCGGCCGGCGAGAGCACCGACGGCTGCCACGTCTTGTCGTTGGCGGCCGGGCCGGCGAGGTCGGCGAGGGAGCCGGCCTGGGCGTAGGTGACGAAGTTCTGGTAGTCCAGCTCGAAGGCGTCGGGCGCGGTGCCGCCGGCGATCGAGGTCTGCAGCTGGGTGAAGTAGTCCTTGTACGGCGCGGTCTGCACGGAGACCTTGACGTCGGGGTTGGCCTTCTCGAACGCGGCGACGATGCCGTTGAGGTCGTCGAGGTGGTCCGGCGCCGCGGAGAACGTCAGGTAGCGGACCGTGGTGACGCCGCCCTCGGAGGTGTCCTTCGTGGCGGAGCCCTTCGAGCATCCGGCGAGGGCGAGCGCGGCGACGGCGATCAGGGCGGCGGCCCGGTGTAACCGGAGCCGGGGTCGAGCGGACATGCGGGTCCTCACAATCGGGGGTGTGCGGGTGTCTGGTTACTTGAGACCGGCCTGGGCGACGCTCTGCACGATGTGCTGCTGCGCCACGGCGTAGAGGGCGAGGATGGGAACGATGCTCACCACCGAGCCGGCCATGATGGCGTTCCACTGGACGGTGTATTCGCCGCTGAGGCTGGCCAGGCCCAGCGGCAGGGTCATGAACTCGCGGGAGCGGATGACGACGAGCGGCCACAGGAACGCGTTCCAGCTGGACATGAACGCGAACAGGCCGTAGGTCACCAGGGCGGGGCGGATCAGCGGCAGCGTGATCCGCAGGAAGATGCGGATGTGCCCGGCCCCGTCGACGAACGCCGCCTCGTCGAGCTCCCTGGGCAGCACGGCGACGGACTGGCGCAGCAGGAACACGCCGAACGCGGAGGCGATCGTCGGGACGATGAGCGAGGCGTACGTGTCAACCAGGTCGAACGCGCGGACCTCGATGAACAGCGGCACGACGAGCACCTGCATGGGGATCATCAGCGTCGCGAGGTACGCGACGAAGACGACGTTCTTGCCGGGGAAGTCGAGCCGCGCGAAGGCATAGGCCGCCGTGGAGCTGGTGATGAGCAGCAGCGCAGTGGAGACCACGGCCAGCACGAGGCTGTTCACCGTGATCCGCCAGAAGGGCAGAACCTCGAAGAGTTTGCGGTACCCGTCGAGGCCGGCCTCCTCGGGGATGAGGCGGGGCGTGGTGAGCACGTCCCCGCCGGCGGTGATCGAGGTGACGAAGGTCCAGACGAACGGGAAGATCATGAGCAGTGCGCCGACGGCGAGCACCGCGGCGAGCAGGCGCCTAGACATAGGTCACCCACCGGCGCTGCAGGCGCTGCTGGACGACGGTGACCACCAGGATCAGCGCGAACAGCAGCAGGCTCAGGGCCGACGCGCCGCCGGCGTCGCCGTAGCGGAACGTCAGGTCGTAGATCTGCTGGACCAGCGGCCGGGAGGCGCCGGCCGGCCCGCCGCCGGTCATGACGTAGATCTGGTCGAAGACCTGGAATCCGCTGATCAGCGAGATCACCACCACGAAGTAGCTCGACGGGGTCAGCAGCGGGAACGTGACGCGCCAGAAGGTCTGCCACGCCGACGCGCCGTCGAGGCGGGCGGCCTCGAGGTACTCCTCCGGGATGCTCTGCAGGCCGGCCAGCAGGATGACCATGACGAACCCGGCGTCCTTCCACACCGACGCGACGACCGCGGACGGGATCGCCCAGCCCGCCGACGCCCACCAGCCCGGCCCGGGGATACCGACGGCCTCCAGGGCGTGGTTGACCAGGCCGTTGGCCGGGTTCAGCAGCCACTTCCAGGTCAGCGCGACGACGACCCAGCTGGTGACGACCGGCAGGAAGTACATCGAGCGCACCAGGTTGCGCCCGGGGAACCGGCGGTTGAGCCCGACGGCGAGCGCCAGGCCCAGCACGTAGGCCAGGGGCAGGTACAGGCCCAGGAAGTACAGCGTGTGCAGCAGCGCGTCGCGGGTGGCGGCGTCGCCGAGCAGCCGGGCGTAGTTGTCCAGGCCGGTCCACCGCATCGGCGACTGCAGGTTCCAGTCGTGCAGGCTGATCCACGCCGCGCCGAGCATCGGCGCGATCGTGAACAGCAGCAGCGGGACGGCGCTCGGCAGCAGGAACAGCGCGACGACGGCGGCCTTGCGCACCCCCCGCGGGCCGACCATCACTCCACCGTCCCGTCGGCGCCGTCGGAGCCGTGCAGCCGGGCGACGACGAGGTTCGCCTGTTCGCCGCCGAACCCGTCGAGGTCGAACGGCGCGGCGAGCACCAGCGCCGCCGCGCCCTGCGCCCAGCTGCTGTCGTCCCAGTTGTGCACCACCACGTCGATCCCGTCGCCGCCGCGGACCTGGCGGCGGGCGAACTCGGCGCGGAACGTCGCGTCCCAGTGGATCCAGTGCGCGACCCCCTCGCCGGCGAGGACGATCCGCACCGGGTCGAGCATGTTCGCGGCGCCGGCGACCGCCCGGCCGAGCAGCCGCCCGGCGTCGGCGAAGATCTCGACGGCGTGCCCGTCACCGCGATCGGCGGCCGCGACGAGCGCGGCGAACCCCTGGCGCGGGCCGATCACGCCACCAGCGCGGGCGATGCGCTCCAGCGCCGGCTCGCCGAGCGACGCCTCCAGGCAGCCGTGCCGGCCGCACTGGCACGGCGGCCCCTGGTCGTCCATCGGCACGTGCCCGAACTCGCCGGCGCCGCCCTTGCCGCCCCGGTACACCGAGCGGTCGGCGACGATGCTCAGGCCGATGCCGCGGCCGATGGTCAGCACGAGGAAGTCGTCCGCCTCGCGGCCGTGGCCGTAGAGCACCTCGGCGACGGCGAGGGCGTTGACGTCGTTCTCCACCACGACCGGCAGCCCGAGCGCACCGCGCAGGTGCCGGCCGACCGGCAGCCGGCGCCACTGCAGCACGTCGGCGTCGACGATGCCCTTGTCGGGCCGCGGCACGACGCCCGGCACCGCCACGCCGACGCCGAGGAGCTTGGGCAGCCCGGGGTCGAGGTGCGTGTGGGGCGCCAACTCGGCGGCGAGCCTGGCGAGTGCGTCGGGGGCCATCGCGTCGAACGCCAGGGTGGTGCTGCTGAGCATCTGCCCGTCGAGCCGGACGTTGACGATCACGAGGTGGTCGGCCGCGACCTTGACCCCGAGCGCCCGGCCGGCCTCGCCCACGAGGCCGATGAGCGACCCGGGCCGCCCACCGCTGGACGGCGCCTGCGCGACCTCCTCGACCATCCGCTGCTCGAGCAGCCGGCGCATGATCTGTGACACAGCGGCGGGGCTGAGCCCGAGCTCACGCGCGATGTCCGCGCGGGACATCGGCCCGCGGCTCCCGAGGAGCGCGAGCACCGCCGACCGGGAGAGATCTCGCCCGGCCCCATGCTTCGCTAACGGCACTTCGTCCACCCACTTCATTAAGTTGCGATACAAAGTCGCACGTGGGTCCGCCAAGGTCAAGGACACAGTTCGGTAACCGCCCGGAAGTGCCGTGGCCACGGGCCGGCGCCACGGGTCGCGGGATCCCGAGGACGCTCACAGGTGGGAGCGGGTGCACTGCCGCCTCCCCGGGAGGCGGCCGTGCCCACGCCTGCCGGGCCCGAGGGGTTCAGAAGGTGTACGGCGTGTCGTAGGCCGGCAGCAGCACCGTCGAGCGCGGCGACGCCGAGCGGATCGCGGCGAGCATCGTTTCGAGCCGGGGCTTGTCGGCCGGCGCGACCGGTGGCGGGTTGCGCAGCGCCGTCTCGAAGTTGTCCCAGTGGACCGGCACCACGACCTTCGGCCGGCCCGGCCCCGCCACCGAGCCGCATCCTCGGCACCCGCGACCCCTGGTCCGTCGTGTACGACGAACCGTGACGCGCACCACGTCGTCCGTCAGGGCCGGCTGTCCCGCGCTCCCTGCGCCGCCGAGCGGAATCCGAGGTTCTCCGTGACGATGGCGCGTCGCAGTACCCGGCCGAACAGGAGCCCGAACAGGCCCGCACCACGGCCGTGGATCTCCAGGCCCAGGGTGTTGCGGCACCTGTCGTCCCCGGTGGGCTCGACGAGGTGGGATCCGGTCATGGTCAGTCCCATGCGCCGGGTCTGCCATGCGAACTCCCGGCCCTCCACCAGGCGGGTGACGGTCCATACCGCCGCCGACTGCGCCGGCTGCTTGATCCTGGCCCGGCTGCCGAGCCGCAACGGCCCGTCGTCGAGCCGGACCACGGAGGTCATGGTGGGCGTCGCGTCGGGCCAGCGCTCGACGTCGACGGTGAGTGCCCAGACGACGCCGGCCGGCGCGTCGATGGTGATGGTGTTCTCCCATTGCATGAGCGCAATGTACCATCTGGTACATGGAAGACAACCGCAGCTACCGGGCCATGCTGGACCGGGTGCTCGCCTACGCCGCCACGGAAGGGCTGACCGGCAGGAGCCTGCGCGAGATCGCCGCCGGGCTGGGCACCAGCCACCGGATGCTGATCTACCACTTCGGGTCGCGTGACGGCGTCCTCGCGGCGGTCGTGAACCAGATCGAACAGCAGCAGCGCGACCTGCTCGCCTCGCTCACCGCACAGGTCCGGGCGGCCGGCACCGGACCCGGTGGCGTCACGGGCGCCGACCTGATGCTCACGTTGTGGGCACAGGTCGCCGACCCACGGCTACGGCCGCACGTGCGACTGTTCTACGAGGTCGTCGGGGTGGCCGTGCACGGCGCCCCGGGCACCGAGCGCTTCTTCGACGGCCTGACGGAGCCGTGGCTGCGCCAGGCCGAGGCCACGGCCGGCGACCTGAGCCTGGACGTCGACCGGGCCGCACTCCGGCTCGCCGTGGCGGTCAGCCGGGGCCTGCTGCTGGAGCTGGTGGCCGGCGCGGACCCCGACGAGGTGGACGCCTCGTACCGGCTGTTCGTCGAGATGTGGCAGCAGACCGGCGACCGGCGCCGTCGCGGGCCGCATGCGTACGTGGATCAGTGAGTCACCTTCGGTCACGCCGCAGCGGGTGGTCGGCCGGGACCTCGACGAGCACGATACGCACGCCGTCCGGGTCCTCGATCCACATCTCGACCAGCCCCCACGGCTCCGGCCGGGGCTCGCGCGTGACCGTCACGCCCGCCGCCACAAGACGTTCGTGCTCGGCCCGGACATCGCGGACCTGCAGCCAGATCCGAAGCGGCCCTGCCGCCTCGTCGTGGGATGTGCCGGACACCTCGAGCAGCCCCTGGCCGAGGAAGAAGACCAGCCCCGGATCCTCGGGCGGCCCGAACTCGCGGTAGACCGCGAGTCCAAGGATGTCCCGGTAGAAACGACGGCTGCGTCGCGGGTCGGACGGGCGTAGCAGGATCCGGCTGCTGAGGACCTCCATGGCTCGATCATGCCGTGCCCGGGCCGCCCAGCACCGCTACTTGCTGCGCTGGTGCTGAGCGGACCGTCAGGGCGTCCAGACCACGTTCGGGTTGACGTGGCCGGTCCAGTCGAAGATGGCCATGTTGTCCCACTGGTTGCCGGTGCCGTTGATGTTCGCCGGGTCCCAGCCGTTGCCCGGGACCGCGTACCAGGTGGGCTCCCAGTAGAAGACCCCGGCCGCGCCGGCGTTACGGGCCGTGTTCTGCACGTGCGTGAAGTTGGTCGCCTGGCCGGCCCACGTCGCGGGGTAGCCGGAGCACGGTGCGGAGCCGTTGACCGAGTTGGCCTCCCCGTCGGCGTTCGCCGCGGTGAACGGGTAGGCGGTCTCGGCCAGGACGACGGGTTTGCCGTAGCGGGACTTCACGTCGCTGATCACGAAGTACAGGTTGGCCAGGTCGCCGTGCCACATGCAGTAGTAGGACAGGCCGGTGATGTCCCACGTGACGCCCTTGGCGGTGATGCCGTCGTAGAACCAGCGGGCGTGGGCGTCGCTGTCGGCGTTGGCGGTGTGGATGATGACCTTCGTGCCGCTGTTGCAGGCCTTGGTGGCGTTGTACCCGGCCTTGAGCAGCAGGCTCAGGTTGGTGAAGTCGTTGTTGACGACCTTGCCCTCGTTCCACAGCATGCCGACGTTGATCTCGTTGCCGATCTGCACGCTGTCGGGGGTGGTTCCCTGCGCCTTGAGCGCGGTGCAGACCTGGTACGTGTAGTTGTAGACGTCGCTCTGCAGCGTGCCGATGGGGTGACCGGCCCAGGCAGCCGGCTTGTACTGCTTGCCCGGGTCGGCCCACGTGTCGGAGTAGTGGAAGTCGATCATCAGCGCGAGACCCTTGGCCTTGACCGCCTTCGCGTCGAGCAGGACCTTCGACAGGTTGTTGTAGCCGCTGGCCGGGCTGTTCCAGATCCGCAGCCGGGCATAGTTGACGCCGGCGGACTTGAGCACGTCGAGCGGGTCGGCGGCGGCGCCGGCCGCGTTGTAGTAGCGGGCGCCCAGGTCGAGGCTGCGCCGCAGCGACGACACGTCGGCACCGCGCATCGTCAGCGTCGCGGCGGCGGCCGGCGCGCTGGGAACGACGGCGGCGAACGTGCCGAGCAGGACCGCGCCGACGAGGGCGGCCAGGGGTGTTCGTGACATGAGGTCTCCCTGGGGTGTTGGCGGTTCCCCGTGAGCGCTCCCAGTCTCGGACTCCACATAGATGCGAGTCAACCCGGAACTTTCCCGCGGTGAATCCGGGAGCGCTCACAGAACGTCAGGTGCGCCCCGGCCGGCAGAGCGGCCGGGCCGCGGCCGGCGCCGGCGGGGTCGGCGACGGCGGTGACAGCCGCCTCGACCGGCGACGGGACCGGAGCTGGATCAGCACGATCGCTCCCGCGGCGGCGGCCGGGACGAGGCCGCAGACGGCCATCCCGAAGCGCGCGCCGACGTGGTTGGTGAGCATCCCGATGACGGGTGCGCCGATCGGGGTCCCGCCGGTGAACACCAGCATGTAGAGGCCCATCACGCGGCCGCGCATCTCCGGGTCGACCCACAGCTGGACCGACGAGTTCGCCAGCGCCTGGAACGCCAGGTTGACGAACCCCATCGCGGCCAGCAGCGGCAGGAACGTCGGCAGGTTCGGCGCGGCGGCAGCGAGTGCCTGCAGCGCACCGAACAGCCCGCCGTACAGGACGATGGGCCGCAGCCGGGTGGACGTCCCCGATCCGGCGGCAAGCGCGCCCATCGCGGAGCCGACGGCCAGCACGACGTTGAACAGTCCGTACATGCCGGCGGTCCCGTGGAACGTCTGGGTGGCGATGGCCGTCAGCACGATCGGGAAGTTCAGGCCGAACATGCCGATGACGCCGACGAGAACGACCGTCCAGAACACGTGCGGGCGTTGTCGCACGTACCTTCCGGCCGTTCGGAACGCTCGAGGCTCGCGGCTCGCCGGCGGCGCGGGCGTCAGGTCACCCGGTCGCAAGCGCAGCAGCGCCACCGTGGGGCCGAGGTAGCACAGGGCGTTGCATGCGAAGACCCATCCGGTGCCGGCGGTGCCGATGAGTACGGTGGCGATCGCCGGGCCGATGAGCCGGGTGGCCTGGAAGGCCGTCGCGCTGAGCGAGACCGCTTGGCGCAGATGGCTGACCGGCACGACCTCGGTCGCGAACACCTGGCGGGTCGGGGCGTCGACGGCGAAGACGAGCCCGGTCAGCAGGGCGATCAGGAACAGGTACTGGATGCGGACCACACCCAGGATGGTGAGGACGGCGAGCGTCCCCGTCAGGCAGGCGTTCAGCGTCTGGGTGATCAGCAGGATCCGGCGTTTCGGGTAGCGGTCGGCGAGCTGGCCACCGTGGACGCCCAGGAAGAGGATGGGTAGGAACTGCAGGGCCATGGTGATGCCGACGGCCGTCGGGCTGTCCGTGAGCTGCAGCGCGAGCCAGTCCTGCGCGATGCTGCCCATCCAGGCGCCGGTGCCGGCGAGGCTCTGTCCGATCAGGTAGATGCGATAGCCGCGGTACCTCAGTGCGGCGAACGGGTTGTCGGCGGTGGTCGAGGTCGAACTTCGGACGGCTGAGGCCGTACTCACAAGAAATCCTCTCGCGCGCTACGTGCTGATTCATCCTTCCTGGAAAGGCGACGCATATTGAAGACCGATAACCCGTCACACAGTTATAGGGTTTCGTTATGACCGTGCCGTATGACCCCGAATTACTCGCCACCCTGCTGGCGGTGGAGCAGACCGGCAGCTTCACGCAGGCCGCGGCTCGGCTGCGGATCCGTCAGCCGACGGTCAGCCAGCACATCCGCCGGCTGGAGCAACAGGTTGGGCGGACGCTCGTGCACCGCACGACGCACTCGCTGTCCCTCACGCCCGACGGCGAGGCCATGATCGGCTTCGCGCGCACGATTCTGGCCGCGCACGAGCAGGCCGCAGCGTATTTCAGTGGCTCACAGCCGCGCGGCCGGCTCCGGATCGGGATGTCCGACGATCTCGCACTCACTCGGCTGCCGCAGATTCTCCGGGAGTTCCGCCGCGACTATCCGATGGTCGACTTCTACCTCACCGTCGAGCAGAGCAGGGTGTTGCACGAGTGGATGGCCAACGACAAGCTCGACGTGCTCGTCGGCAAGCGGACGCCCGGCGACGAGCGTGGCCGGCTCGTCAAACGCGACCGGCTCGTCTGGGTCGGCACACCCGCCACGAAGATCGACCTGACGAAGCCGGTGCCGCTGGTCGTCTACGCCGCCCCCAGCCTGTCACGCTCCGAGATGCGCAAGGCGCTGAACCGGGCGCAGATCCCGTACCGCAGCGCGTGCGTCTGCCGCGGGGTGAACGGCCTGATCGCGGGGGTCGCGGCCGGCATCGGCATATCCGTCATGGCCGCCAGCCTGGTGCCCGCCCAGCTCACCACGTTGGGCCCCGCGTATCGCCTCCCCGAACTCGGACATATCGACCTGGTGCTCCTGGTCAACCCGCGGGCCGAGGAACGTCCCGCCACCAAGGCGCTGATCGCGGCCGTGCTGGCCAGCGGGTCGCGGTCACTGAGCGCATCGACCACGTGACGGAGCGGCAGCGACGCGTCCGCCGCCAAGCGGGCCACAAGGACTCTCCAAGGCCGACTTGAAGGTGGGGTGGATCGGCGCCCGCCCGCACGCGCGGTCCCGGGTCGTTGAGCGGATGCCGACGCTGTGCCGTCGTGCGGAAAGCGTGCGGCCGGTGTGCGGGGCGGTGTTGGTGGGCCGGGCGGCCCGCGGGCCGCAGGCTGGTCATCAGCTGACCATCCGCTGACAGGAGAACCCCATGAGCGTGCCGACCGCCACCGACCGCAGGCCCAACGTGCAGGAGATGACCGTGATCCACCGGGTCTTCCGCCGCGAGCTGGTCATGATCCCCCGCCTGGTGCGTGCCGCCGACGGCCGCAACACCGACCGGGTGCGCCTGGTCGGCGAGCACATCGAGTTCCTGCTCGCGTTCCTGCACGCGCACCACTCGGGGGAGGACGAGTTGCTCTGGCCGCGGCTGCTGGACCGGGCCGCGCCGTCGGCCGGCCTCGTGCACACCATGCAGGAGCAGCACGCCCGGGTCGAGCAGTACACCGAGGCGGCGCACGACGCGCTGCGGCAGTGGGTGGGCGCGCCCGCCGCCGCGACCGGGGAGCGGCTGGCCGGGCTCGTGGACGAGCTGCACGCCGCGCTGGTGACGCACCTCGACCTGGAGGAGCACGAGATCCTGCCGCTCGTCTCGCGGTACGTCACCGTCGAGGAGTGGGCGCTGCTCGCCGAGCACGGCAAGAACGCCATGCCGCGCAAGCAGCTGCCGCTCGTGTTCGGCGCGATCCTCGAGGACGCCGACCCGGCCGAGCGGGCCGAGCTGCTCGCCGCGGTCCCCGCACCGATCCGATTCTTCCTGCGTACCGCCGGGGCCCGGCAGTACCGCCGCTACATCACTCGGCTGCGAACCGGCTGAGTCGTTCGGCCAGCCCGGCGAGCTGGTCGAAGCCGAGCAGGCGGCCCTCGTCGAAGGCGGCCCGGAAGGCCGGCTCGCCCAGCCGGTCCCGCACGGCGGCCAGGTCACCGGCGGCCATCCGCCGCGACGCCGGCACCCGCCCGGCCGGCGACCCGTCCGCGGGCGCCGCCTCCAGCGGCGCGCCGGTCAGGCTGGTCGCGGCGCCGAACAGCCGCGCGGCGGTCGGGGCGTCGCCCGCCCGGGCGGCGACCGCGGCAAGGGCCGGCAGGGCGTACGCGAGCGGCCACCGGATCCGCGCGTGGACGGCGACCGTCACCGACTCCGCCAGCAGCCGGGCGGTGCCGCGCTCGTCGCCGGCCATCTCGGTCACGGTGGCGCGCATGTTGAGGATCGTCGCCACCGCGAACGGGTTGCCGCCGTCGCGGGCCGTCCGCTCGGCCGCGCCCAGCCAGCGGACGGCGGTGGCCGGGTCGCCGGAGAGGATCGCGATCTGCGCCCGCACGCCGAGCAGCAGCGCTGCGGCCCAGCCGCCCCCGCCGGCCGGCGCCGCCGCGACGACCCGCGCCGCGGCCGGCACGTCGCCGACGAACACGGCCGCCAGCCCCGCGATCGCCGCCGTCTCGGTGAGCAGCTGGGTGTCGGCCAGGGTACGGGCGAGCTCGAACGCGGCCACGGCGTCCTCGCGGGCCCGGGGCAACTCGCCGAGCACGTATGCCAGCGTGCCGGCGGCGCCCAGCGCGTGGCAGCGTGGACCGGCGGGCAGCGCCGCCGTCCGAACCCGGTCGAGCCAGCCGAGGCCCTCGGCCGCGTGCCCGCGCAGCGTGAGGTACAGGATGAGATCCCAGATCATCGTGGCGGCCGCGGTGTCCCTGCCGGCGGCGAGGAGCCGTTCGACGGCCGCGCTGAGGTTGGCGTGGTCCTCCTCCAGGGCGTCCAGCCGCCGCGCCAGGTCCGCGCCGTCGAGGCCCGGACGGCCGCGGCTCACGGCGGCACGGAAATGTTCGGCGTGGCGGTCGGCGACCAGCTCGGCGTCCGGCGCACCGGCCAGCCGGCGCTGCGCGTACCGGTGGATCGGCCCCAGCATCCGGAACCGGGTCTGCCCGGCCGGGCCGGCCGGGCCGGCCGGGACGCGCACGACGAGGGACTGCTCGACCAGCGTCGCCAGGTCGGCCACGACGCTGTGCTCGGGACCGCCGACCGCCTCGGCCGCCTCCAGCGAGAAGGACCCGCTGAACGCCGCGAGGCGGGTGAACAGCCGGCGCTGCGCCCCGTCGAGCAGCTCGTAGCTCCAGTCGACGGTGTCCTGGACGCTCTGCTGCCGATCGGGCAGGTCCCGGATCGCTCCGGCCGACAACGCGTAGTCCAGCCGCTCCAGCAGCGCCGCCGGTTCCAGCAGCCGGGACCGGGCGGCGACCAGCTCGATCGCCAGCGGCAGGCCGTCGAGGCGCCAGCAGATCGCCGCGATCGTCGCCGCGTTCTCCCGGGTGAGCGACACGGGGGCGCCCATGGCCGCGGCCCGGTCGAGGAACATGGCCACGGCCGGCGAGCGCTCCACGCCGTCCGGGTCGTCCAGTGCCCAGGCGTCCGGCGTCTCCAGCGGCTCGACGACCACCTCGTGCTCGGCCCGGATCCGCAGCGGTGACCGGCTGGTCGCCAGCACGGCCAGGTCGGGGCAGCGCGCCACCAGCTCGGCCACGTCGACCGCACAGCCGAGCAGGTGTTCGAGGTTGTCCAGGACGAGCAGGAGCCGTCGGCCGGCGAGGAACTCGGTGAGCACGGTGCGTACCGGCACGCCCGGCTGGCGTTGCTCCGCGATGCCCAGCCGGCGGGCCACGCTCTCCAGCACCTGGCCGGGGTCCCGCAGCGCGGCCAGTTCCACGATGACGTGCCCGTGCGGGAACGCCGGCGCCACCTGGCCGGCGACCGCCAGCGCCAGCCGGGTCTTGCCGACCCCGCCCGGCCCGGTCAGCGTGACCACCCGCCGGGACGTGAGCAGCGCCGCGACAGCGGCCACGTCGGCCGCGCGCCCGATGAGGGGCGAGCGCTCGACGGGCTCGTCGAGCGTGGGCTCCGGCGCGGCCGACGCCGCTCGCGCCTGGCTGGGGACCGCGGCGGCGAGGGCGGCCCGCTCACCGTCGTCGAGCCCCAGCGCGTCGGCCAGCGCTCGCACGGTGTGCGGATACGGCCGGCGCCGCACCCCGCGCTCCAGGGCGCCGATCGCGTTGACCGTCAACCCGGCGCGCTCGGCGAGCTCCTCCTGGGTCAGCGCACGCTGCTCGCGCAGCGCGCGCAGGTGTCCGCCGAACCCTCCGGCCCCGGCCGGCCCTCCCGCGGAGCGCCGGGGCTCGGCGACCGACGTCGCGGCCCGGACCGGCGGCGCGTGGTCGAGGGCCGGATCGTGCCGCAGGATGGCGGTCTCCAGGGCCTGCAGCTGCGGTCCCGGCGGCAGTCCCAGCTCGCTGTCCAGCACCGACCGGGCCCGGCGGAAGGCCGCCAGCGCGTCGGCCTGGCGACCGGAGCGGTACAGGGCGAGCATCAGCTGGCCCCAGGCCCGCTCCCGGAACGGCTGCCGGTCCAGCAGGTGCTGCGCGGCGGTGGTCGCTTCCGCGTTGCGGCCGGCGCCGAGCAGGATCTCCACGAGGTCCTCCACGGCGGCGTCGTGCTGCTCGCCGAGCTGGGCGGCGACCGCGGCGGCGAACTCCTCGTCGGCGAAGTCGGCCAGCGGCGCGCCCCGCCACTCGCCGAGCGCCGCCGTCACCGCGTGCTCCGCCTCGGCGAAGGCGCCCGCGGCCAGGTGGGCACGGGCGGTCTCCACGCCGGTGCTGAACCGGGCCGCGTCCACCTGGTCGCCGTCGACTGCCAGCAGGTAGCCGGGCTCGCGGGTCACCAGCAGCATCGGCGGGGTCCGGGGCGGCCGGGCCGGTTCCAGCACCCGCCGCAACTGCGAGATGTAGGCCTGGAGGGTGCCCGTCGCGCTCGTCGGCGCCTCGTCGCCCCAGAGCCCGTGAACGATCCGGTCGAGCGAGACGACGCGACCCGGTTCGAGCAGCAACAGGGCGAGTACGGTCCGCTGCTTGCGGGCGCCGAGGTCGAGCGGGATGTCGCCCGGCGTCCGGACGACCTCCAAGGGACCGAGGATCCGGAAGTCGAGCCGCGCCATCGCGCCACGATAACGACCGTTCGGCGGGCGAGGCATCGCCTTTTGAATCTTGGATGTCCACCCGGACGGGCGAACGGAGAGCCAGTCCGCTGCCGCGCCGTCGCAGCACCTCGCGAACCTGCCCGGAGCCCGCGAGATTCGATCTGGCGGGAGCCGGGCGGCGTCTAGCGCCGAAGGGGTGACCGACCCCGAGGAGGCAGCATGGCACCGCTGCGGCTCGCCGTGATCATCGGCAGCACGCGCGAGCGGCGCGTGGGCGAGACCATCGGCCGCCGGTTCGCCGAGGAGGCGATGCGGCGGGACGACCTGGCGGTGACCGTCGTCGACCTCGCCGCGTACGAGTTTCCGGGCAGCTACCCGGCGGAGCCCACCGCGGCGATACGGTCGTTCGTGCAGGACATCAACCGGGCCGAGGCGTTCGTCGTCGTGACCCCGGAGTACAACCACAGCTTCCCGGCCTCGCTGAAACAGGCGATCGACTACGCCTACGACGAGTGGCAGGCCAAGCCGGTCGGCTTCGTGTCGTACGGGTGCCGGTCGACCGGCCTGCACGCGGTCGACGGGCTGCGGACGGTCTTCACCGCGCTGCATGCGGTCACGGTGCGTGACACCGTCGCGTTCGACCTGCTCAACGCGCACAGCGAGCAGGCGGAGTGCCGGGACCGGCTGCGCCAGGACTGCCGGCTGCTGCTCGACGAGCTGTGGTGGTGGGGCATGACGCTCCGCGAGGGCCGCGCAGCGCGGCCCTACGTGAACTGAGACAGCAATGGACACCGATGAAGAGGAAGGTTTGCATCCGTGAGTGAACGCACCACGGGCGTGGCCGTCGAGGCCGAGGGCCTGACGAGGTCGTTCGGCGAGACCCGCGCACTGGACGGCATGGATCTGCGCATCCCCGCCGGCACCGTCTACGGCCTGCTCGGGCCGAACGGCGCCGGCAAGACCACGGCGGTGCGCGTGCTGGCGACGCTGCTGCGCCCCGACGGCGGGCGGGCCCGGGTCTTCGGGCACGACGTCGTGGCCGAGGCCGACGCGGTCCGGGCCCGGGTGAGCCTGACCGGGCAGTACGCTTCGGTCGACGAGGACCTGACCGGCTTCGAGAACCTGGTGCTGCTCGGGCGCCTGCTCGGGCTGCGCAAGCCGGCCGCCCGCGAGCGGGCCGAGAAGCTGCTCGCCGCGTTCGGCCTGACGGACGCGGCCGCGCGGCAGGTGAAGAAGTACTCGGGCGGCATGCGCCGCCGCATCGACATCGCGGCGAGCATCCTGAGCACCCCGGACCTGCTGTTCCTCGACGAGCCGACGACCGGCCTCGACCCGCGCAGCCGCAACCAGGTGTGGGAGATCGTCCGCGCGGTGGTCGCGCACGGCACGACGGTGCTGCTCACCACGCAGTACCTCGACGAGGCGGACCAGCTCGCCGGCCGCATCGCGGTGGTCGACCACGGCAAGGTGATCGCGGAGGGCACGCCCGGCGAACTGAAGTCGTCGGTCGGCTCCGGCACCGTCCACCTGCGGCTGCGGGACCCCGCACGGCGGCCGGAGGCGGAGGCGGTACTGCGGGCGGCCCTCGGCGTCCCCGTGCAGCTGGACGCCGACCCGGTGGCGCTGACCGCACGGGTCGGCGGGGCCGGCTCCGACCTCGACGCGAGCGAACAGGCCGCGCGGGCGCTCGGTGACCTGGCCCGCGCCGGCATCGTCGTCGACGACTTCTCCCTCGGCCAGCCCAGCCTGGACGAGGTGTTCCTGGCCCTGACCGACCACCCCGCGGAGCCGGCCGGCGAGCGGGACGAGCAGCTGGAGGCAGCGCGATGAGCGGTTCCGGAGCGAAGCGGAGGAGGCCGCTCATCATGGGCTCAGTTTGGAGCTCGTGCGGCCGGAGCGGAGCGGAGGCAGCATGAGCGATGTTGCGACCTCGACCGGGCGCGCGCCGACGGTCTTCGTGCCCTCGGCCGAGGCCCTCGCCACGGTCCTCGCCCCGGAGGCGCGCCCACCCCGCCCGAGCGCGTGGTCGGCGTCGATGACCTTCGGCTGGCGGGCGATGCTGAAGATCAAGCACGTGCCGGAGCAGCTGTTCGACGTGACGGCGTTCCCGATCATCATGGTGCTGATGTTCACGTACCTGTTCGGCGGCGCGCTCGCCGGCAGCCCGCGGGAGTACCTGCAGTTCTTCCTGCCCGGCATCATGGTCACGAGCGTCGTGATGATCACGATGTACACCGGGGTCGGCCTCAACACCGACATCGAGAAGGGCGTCTTCGACCGGTTCCGGACGCTGCCGGTCTGGCGGCCCGCCGCGCTGGTCGGCATGATCCTCGGCGACGTGCTGCGCTACATCCTGGCCGCGCTGGTCATCCTCGGGGTCGGCCTGGTGCTCGGCTTCCGCCCGGACGGCGGCGTGCTCGGCGTGCTCGCCGGGATCGGCCTGCTGGTGATCTTCTCCTTCGCGTTCTCCTGGGTGTGGACGTACTTCGGCCTCGTCCTGCGCAGCGAGAAGTCCGTGATGGGCGTGAGCATGATGGTCCTGTTCCCGCTGACGTTCCTCAGCAACGTCTTCGTCAGCCCCACCACCATGCCCGGCTGGCTGCAGGCGTTCGTCAACGTCAACCCGATCACCCACCTGGTGGCGGCGGTGCGGGCGGCCATGTCCGGCTCGTCCGACCCGTCGAACACGATATGGCTGCTGCTGTGGAGCGCCGGCTTCCTGGTGGTGTTCGGCACGCTGACGATGTACCGCTACAACCGCCGCTGACTCAGAGGTACCACGACGGCGGCGAAGGCGGGCGGTAGGAGCATGCGCTGCCGGTCGACACCGTCTCGCGCAGGTGCGCGGCGAGGGCCGGGTGGCGCTCGTCGAGGCGGCGCAGCGTGTCGCGGATGCGGGCGGTGACCGTCTTGCGGGCGCGCTCGGCCTCGTCGCCGAGCCGGCGGGTGCGCCCGGCCAGGCCGGCCGCCGCCCGCAGCTGCTCCAGCAGCGCCGCGCGCTCGGCGTCGAGGGCGGCGAGCCGCGGCTCGTCGCCCCGCACCGCGGCCCGGTCGATCTCCTCGTCCAGGCGACCGAGGTGGCGGCGGTACCGCGCCTTCGCCTCGTCGTCGAGCACCGGGTCGCCGCCGAGCCGGCGGGCGGCGGCCAGCTCGGGGCCGGCGGACGGGTCGAGCAGCTCGGCGACCGGCACGTCCACCCCGGGGCGGCTCAGCAGCAGGCGCAGGTCGTGCAGGCCCTTCGCGTCGGGCAGGTGGACGACGGTGCCGGCGTAGGCGAGCTGCCAGACCGCCCCGTCGAAGCGGAACTCGTGGTCGGCGGGTGGCGGCCCGCCCTCCGGTGCCGCCGGTGTCGCCGGCTGCGCGCCGAGCCGGTCGGCGACGTGCGGCATGCCCAGCGCCCGCGCCTGCTCGGCCACCGTCGCCCGCAGCGCGGCCGCCTCCTGCGCCTGGCCGCGGCCCGACAGCGCCGCCACGAGCCCGGCGCGGGCCAGCAGCGACCAGTGCCGCGAACCCATCCGGTCGGCGGCCTCGCCGGCGGCGCGGAAGCCGGCGACGGCGTCGTCCCAGCGCCGCTCGGCGAGGTCGAGCCGCGCCAGCCAGTGGTCCACGGGGCCGCTGACGTCGCAGCCGAACAGCGCGACCAGCCACTGCCCGCGGTACGGCCGGAGCACCTCGCGCACCTCGGCGCACCGGCCGGGGTCGCCCGAGGCGGCGGCGACCTCGGCCCGCAGGCGATGCCAGAGCGGGGAGACGGCGCGACCGTACTGCACGCCGGCGGCCTCGAGGGCGGAGGTGAGCCGCGCGGCGGTGCCGGCGTCGCCGCGCTCGGCCGCCGTGATCGCGCGCAGCAGCTCCACGTAGTCGCGGTCGGACACGTCGGGCCGGTCGGGCCGGTCGAGCAGCGCGTCGATCTCCGCGAACCGGCCCTGCGGCAGCAGCCACGCCCACCGCAGGTGCGGGGTCATGAACGCGTGGTCGCTGTCGGTCCACTCGCCGAACGACTCCAGCTCGGTGTAGCAGGCATCGGCCTCGGCGAAGTCGCCGCGGAACCCGGCGACGACCCCGCCGTCGATGGCGACCATCATCCGGTACGCCGCGACGTCCTCCGCCCGGCCGAGCCTGGCCATGGCCGTCAGCTCCCGGTAGTAGCCCGGGTCGCCGAGCTCCAGCAGCGCGACCCAGCGCAGCGAGGTCGCCCACAGCTCGGTCTCCACGTCGCCGCCGCGGCGGGCCACGTCGCGGATCTCGGCGGTGAGCGCCGCCCGGTCGGCGGCCGTGCCGAGCCCCCAGGTGGTGTCGTGCCGCGCCCAGAGGGTGAAGGTGAGCGCCTCGTCGTCCTGGCCCTTGCGGGCGAGCGTCTCGGTGGCCGTGATGAGGTCCGTGACGAGGGCTCCGGGAGCCGCGGCGCTCGCGGGTTCGCCGATCAGGCGGCGGTGCGCCTCGCGGAGGAGCCGCTCGGGGTCGGTGCTGCCGCCCGAGGCGTGCCGCTGCCGGTACACCGTGATGGCCACGCGAGCGAGGAGCACCGGGTCGTCGAGGTCGAGCGCGATCGTGGCGGCGTCGGCCATGAGCCGCTCGGCCCCCGCCCGGTCGCCGTGGTGGTGCTGCAGGTTCTGGCCGAGCTCCACCATCGTCTTGGCGCGCTGCGCCGGGTCGGCGACCACGTCGAGCGCGCGCCGGAAATGCATCACCGCCTCGTCCGACGCGAGCCGTCTTGCGGCCGCCCGGGCGGCCACGAGCAGCAGGTCGGTGGCGTGCGCCGGGTCGACGCCGGGACCGGCGAGCCAGGCGTGCCCGGCCAGCTCACCGGGCAGCAGCCGCTCGGCCAGCTCCGCCGAACGGTCGGCGGCCCGGACCACGGCGGCGTGCCGGGTGCGCCGGTCGTCGTCGCCCAGCCCGTCGTACAGGGTCTCGCGGACCAGGTCGTGCACGAAGGCGAACCGCCCGCCGCCGCGGGAGACCACGAGCCGCGCGGTGACCGCCCGGGCCAGCAACCGGTCGGTCTCCGCGGCCGGGCTGGGCACGCAGTCGGCGAGCACCTGGCGGTGAAACTCGCGGCCGAGCACGGCGGCGACGGTGAGCGCCTCGACGACCGCGGCGGGCAGCTGCGCGAGCCGCTGCCGCACGGCCTCCCGCACGCCGGGCGCGATGGCACCGGCCGCACCGTCGGCGCGCCACAGCCGGGCGGTCTGCTCGACGAAGAACGGGTTGCCGCCGGTGCGGCGGTGCACCTCGTCGAGCAGCTCCGGGTCCGGCTCACGACCGGCCGTGCGGGTGATCAGGGCGCCGACCTCGTCGCGGGACAGGCCGTCGAGGGTGATGGTGGTCGCCTTGGCGGTGAGCGGCAGCAGCAGCGGGCGCAGCGGATGGTCGGCCGACTCGACCTCGGCGTCACGGTACGTGCCGATGAGGAGCAGGCGCTCGAACCAGGTGTGCTGCGCGGCGAACTGCAGCAGCCGCATCGAGGCCGGGTCGGCCCAGTGCAGGTCGTCGAGCAGGACGACGACCGTCCGCCGCTGCGAGACGGCGACCAGTGCGGTGGTGACGGCGTCGTGGAGCGCGAACGCCTCCTCGTCGCTGTCGCCTTGGTCCGCGGCATCGACGCTCTCGTCGTCGATGCCGCGGGTCTCGGTGGTCGATGCCCCGGCGGTCGGTGCCCCGGCGGTCGGTGCCTCGGCCAGCAGGCGCCGCAGACCCGGCTCGGCAGCCTCGCGCGCGAGCTCCCAGTCGTCGGGCGAGCGGCGCAGCCCGCGCACGACCTGCACCCACGGCCAGTATCCGGGAGCGCTGCCGGACGCCCAGCACGCCGCCCCGAGCACCAGCGCGCCCCGGCGCCGGGCCTCGTCGGCGGCGGCCGTGACGAGCGTCGTCTTGCCGATGCCCGGCTCGCCGCCGACCAGCACCAGCCCGCCGTGGCTCGCGAGGGCACGGCCGACCGCCGAGCGCAGCAGGCCGGCGGGATGCTCCCGCCCGATGAGGTCCATGACTTCCCCACCGTAGCGGAACGTCCGCTGCTACCGGCTGATGTGCACCAGGCGGTCGGAGACGGCCTCGATGTCGGCCGCCGCCGTCACCAGGAGCTGGTGGCCGAGGTTGGACAGGGCCCGCGCCGCGGCCAGCTCATCACCGATCTCCGGAATATCCTTGTCGGATGGGTGCAGCCGCGCCTCCCCGGTGCCGACGATGTGTGCGCTGTCCTCGGCGTGCAGGCGTGCTTCCGCGTACGTCCGGCCGTCGTGTTCGCCGATGTACACATCGACGCTCCAGTGCTTGGCCGCGATCATGGCAACTCCATAGCTATCCGCTTCGGATGCCCGGATGTCAGGTCCCGCTGGACCAAGGCCGAGACTACGCTCGCGGCCGGGCGCCGAAGGGGTGAGTGATCGGGGCATCGTGCCTCCGTCACCGCCCGGTGCCGCACAGCACTTCGCCCCGGCGCAGTGAGCGCACCGGCGCGACAGCATCCCGCGCGCTGAGGGACCTGCTATGAACACACGACGAGACGACGGCCGGCTGACGTTGTTCCTGTGCGGCGACGTGATGCTGGGTCGCGGCATCGACCAGATCCTGCCGCACCCCCTCGACCCGACGCTGCGCGAGAGCTACTGCCACGACGCCCGCGACTACGTCGCGCTGGCCGAGGCGGCGAACGGCCCGATCCCCCGCGCCGCCGACTACTCGTGGCCCTGGGGCGACGCACTTGACGTCCTGGCCGCGGCCGCGCCCGACGCCCGCATCATGAACCTGGAGACCAGCGTCACGCGAAGCGACCAGTTCGCACCGCGCAAAGCCGTCCACTACCGGATGAGCCCCGCGAACCTGCCCGGCCTCACGGTGGCGCGGCCCGACGTGTGCGCCCTGGCCAACAACCACGTGCTGGACTTCGGACGCCCCGGCCTCCAGGAAACGCTCGACACCCTGACCGGCGCGGGACTCCAGGTGGCCGGCGCCGGCCTGAACACCCGCCAGGCCCAGCGACCCGCCACCGTCACCGCCGAGCGCGGCCGCATCCTGGTGTTCGCGTTCGGGACACCGTCCAGCGGCGTTCCCGCACACTGGGCCGCGACCGGCGATCGCGGCGGCATCGACGTCCTGCCGGAGCTGTCCAGGAACGGCGCGGCGCGCCTCGCCGACCGGATCCATCGCCACAAGCGACCCGGTGACATCGTCGTCGTCTCCGTCCACTGGGGATCCAACTGGGGCTACGACATCCCGGAGGAGCAGATCCGCCTCGCCCACCAACTCATCGACAACGGCGCCGACATCGTGCACGGCCACTCCTCGCACCACCCCAGGCCGATCGAGGTGTACCGCAACCGGCTCATCCTGTACGGCTGCGGCGATCTCATCAACGACTACGAGGGCATCGGCGTACACCAGCAGTACCGCGACGACCTGCGGCTGCTGTACCTGCCGTCCATCGCGCCCACGGGCGAGCTGGCATGCCTGCGCGTGGCGCCCATGCAAGCCAGGCGCATGCGGCTGCACCGCGCCTCCCCGGAGGACACCGAATGGACCCGGACCGTCCTCGGCTCGGTCAGCAGCCGGTCCGGCATCCGGATCGATGTCACCCCGAACAGGATGCTCACCCTGCGACCGAACTAACGCCAGACACCCGCACCGGCAACCGACGGCACCGTGCGGTCAGAGCGCGGCGACGGGCAGTTCGGTGAGCAGGTGCTCGACGCGGCGGCGGATCTCGTCGCGGATCGGGCGGACGGCCTCGATGTCCTGGCCGGCGGGGTCGTCGAGTTGCCAGTCGAGGTAGCGCTTGCCGGGGAAGACGGGGCAGGCGTCGCCGCAGCCCATGGTGATGAGCACGTCGGAGGACTCGGCGGTGTCCCAGTCGAGCTTGCGGGGGGTGTTGGCGGTGATGTCGATGCCGACCTCGCGCATCGCCTCGACGGCGACGGGGTTGATCCGGTCGGCCGGTTCGGAGCCGGCGGAGCGGACCTCGACGGTGTCGCCGGCGAGGTGGCGCAGCCAGCCGGCGGCCATCTGGGAGCGGCCGGCGTTGTGCACGCAGACGAACAGGACGGTGGGTTTGGTGCTCATCGGGTGGTTCCTCCGTGGTTGCGCAGCTGGCGGGATGCGTCGTCGGGATGGGGTGCGAGGACGTCACCGGCGGCGCTGCCGACGGACGGGTAGAGGGCGAGGAGCAGCCCGGCACCGGCGACGAGGCCGGCGAGCTGGGCGGCGACGAAGCCCGGGACGGAGCCGGGGGCGATCCCGGCGAAGGTGTCGGAGAACGCGCGGCCGATCGTGACGGCCGGGTTGGCGAACGACGTCGAGGACGTGAACCAGTACGCGGCGCCGATGTACGCGCCGACCGCCGCCGGGGCGACCGCCGCGCGGCCGGAGCGGGCCAGGGCGAAGATGAGCAGGAGCAGGCCGGCGGTCGCGACGACCTCACCGAGCCACAGGTCGCTGCCGGTGCGGTCCTTGGTGGCGACGTCGACGGCGGGCAGCTTGAACATCAGGTTGGCCAGCACCGAGCCGCCGATCGCCCCGGCGACCTGGGCGACGACGTAGCCGGCGAGGTCCCGGGCCGGCAGGCCGGTGCCGGTGCGGCGGCCGAGGAACCAGTCGGCCGCGGACACGACGGGGTTGAAGTGGGCTCCGGAGACCGGGCCGAAGGTCAGGATGAGCGCGCCGAGCGCGAACGCGGTGGCGACGGAGTTCTCCAGCAGCTGCAGGCCGATGTCGTCGGTGAGCCGGGTGGCCATCACGCCGGAGCCGACGACGGCGGTGACCAGCATCGCGGTGCCGGTGAACTCGGCGAGCAGGCGCCGCCACAGGGTCGGGTTCACGAGGGTAGCGATCCTGTCCTCGGGGGCGGGGCGGCGGACGCGGCGGGCGCCAGGCGGGTGATCCGGTCGGCGAGGTCGGTGTAGGCGGCCTCGAACGCGGCGTCGGTGTCGACCCGGGCCGGGTCGGGCACCGACCAGTGCAGCTTCGGATGCACGGGTGCGTCCGGGCCGGCGAGGTCCTCGTGGGCGTTGTCGCAGACCGCGATGACGAGGTCACCGTCGTGCACGACGTCGGCGACGTGGGCGGTGCCGGCCGGGTCGAGGGCGAGGCCGTGGCGGTGCGCGACCTTCACCGCCCGCGGGTGCACCCGCTGGGCCGGGTGCGTGCCGGCCGATGCGACCGCACCGCCGACCCGGTCGCGCCACAGCGCGGCGGCCAGCTGCGAGCGGGCCGAGTTGTGGGTGCAGACGAACACCACCCGCTCGGCCCGGTCGAGGGCGGGCGGCGCGAGTGAGGCGAGGACCTCGGGCACGAGGCGGAGGTAGGTCCGGCGCCGGTCGCCCTCCGACCGGGTGCGGGTCACCAGGCCGGCGTCCTGCAGGACCTTCACGTGGTGGGCGACGAGGTTGGTCGGCAGGCCCAGCTGCTGGCCGACTTCGCCCGGCGATGCGTCGCCGAGCACGAGGGTGTCGACGATGGCCAGGCGGGCGGGATCTCCGAGTGCGGCGTGCACCCGGGCCCGCATCCGCAACGAAGAAAGCTCGGCGTTCATTGACTCAATCATGGCTGAACTATTCCGGCGGAGTCAAGACCGGCAGCCAGGGGCGGCCCACTCCCCCGCTCCGGCGGCACGGGGCGGCACCCCGGCGGACGGGCCGATGCCATGGTGCAGCACCGGGCGTCGCCAGGTGCCGTAACGAATCGATCTCTGTAAGTTTCCCGGTCCGGCACAGGCCAGCGGCGGGCATGGTGCCCGCAGCGTTGCCCACCACAGCCGGGTGACCGTAGCGTCGCCCGGCGTGACGCGCACGGAAGCACTGACAGGTCACGGGCGATCCGTCAGGAGCAGTGCCGCGATCACGATTCAGGCATCGAGGTCGTTGAGGGAGCACACCACATGAGCGGATATCAGGATGGCCGGCTGCGCGCTCGATGGCAGCGCTCGATCGCGACAGCGGCGACCGTCGCGGGCGTCGTGCTCGGCATCGCGACCGTCGCGAGCCCGGCCGTCGCGGCCGTCGGTCCCGCCGGGCTGAACGCCGCGCTGGCCGCCCCCACCGTGTCCAGCGTCGCCGCGGGCTACGCCCACACCTGCGCGATCCGTACCGACGCGACGCTGTGGTGCTGGGGCAGCAACTGGAGCGGCGAGCTCGGTGACGGCACCAACACGACCAGGACCACGCCCACCCAGGTCGGCACCGCCACCACCTGGGCCAGCATCGACGGCGGCAGCAGTCAGAACTGTGCGACGAGGACCGATCACACGTTGTGGTGCTGGGGCAGAAACAACCGGGGCCAGCTCGGTGACGGCACCACCACGAACCGGAACGCCCCGGTGCAGGTCGGCACCAACACCACCTGGGCGAGCGTCAGCGCCGGCGACAGTCACACCTGCGCGGTCCGCACCGACGGCAGCCTGTGGTGCTGGGGCTTCAACCGTCTGGGGCAGCTGGGCACCGGCACCGACGACTACTACCTCACGGCCCCGGTCCGGATCGGCACGGCGACCACCTGGGCGAGCGTCACCGCCGGATACGCCCACACCTGCGCGACCCGCACCGACGGCACGCTGTGGTGCTGGGGCGACAGCTCGAGCGGGCAGCTCGGACTGGGGACCCTGAGCTACTCGACCACCCCGGCGCAGGTGGGTACCGCCACCACGTGGTCCGGCGTGACGGCCGGATTCAGCTTCACCTGCGCGACCCGCACCAACGGCACCCTGTGGTGCTGGGGCGAGAACGGCTACGGCCAGCTGGGCGCCGCCGGCCCGTACCAGACCGCACCGCTGCAGGTCGGCACCACCACCACCTGGACCAGGGTCAACGCGGGCGACAACACGGCGTGCGCGGCCCGCACCGACGGCAGCCTGTGGTGCTGGGGCAACAACATGGCCGGAGGGCTTGGCGACGGCACCACGACCAACCGCTCCACCCCCACCCGGGTCGGCACCGCGACCACCTGGACGCCCGGCTTCGTCGTCAACTACCACACCTGCGCGATCCGCACCGACAGCAGCCTGTGGTGCTGGGGCAACAACGCGAACTCGCAGCTCGGCGACGGCACCACCACCCAGCGCACGACCCCGGCGCAGGTGACCATCCCGAGCTGACCGCCGCGACGTTTCCGAGTCCGGCCCGGGCCAGCGGCGCCCGGGCCGGCTCCGTTCGCTCTCGTCCACGACCCGGCGGGAAGGGTGCGACCGGCCATGCTCAGGTGCCCTCGATGCCGATGCGGGCGCGCAGGGTGTCGGCCCACAGGTCCGCGGTGTAGACCTCCGTGCCGGGCTGGTGCTTGCGGCCGCCCTCGGCGAGCGCGCCGGCGTCGACCGGTTCGTAGCCGATCTGCTCGACGAGGTCGAAGACCTGCCACTTGGCGTCCGGATCGTCGCCGGAGACGGGAATGCCGTACCGGGCGTTCGCCCCGGCCGATCGGCCGTGGTCGCGCAGGTGGTCCCAGCGCATCGCGTTGAACGCCTTGACCACGTGCGCGCCGGCGAGGTGCCGCTGGATGAGCTCGCTGCTGGTCACGTCGCCGTGCTCCAGCTCGTCATCGTGCCCGTCGCGTTCCGGGTCGTAGTTGGTCGCGTCGATCACCGTCCGGCCGGCCAGAGCCTCGGCGGGCAGGTCCCGGTAATGGCCGAACGGCACGGCGACGATGACCACGTCGCCGTAGCGGGCCGCCTCCTCGGCGGTGACGGCGTGTGCGTGACGGCCGAGCTGATGCTCGAGGTCGCGCAGGGTGTCCGGGCTTCGGGAGTTCGCGATGGCGACGTTGTCGCCGGCCGCGGTGTACAGGTGGGCCAGCGTTGAGCCGATCTTGCCGGCGCCGATCACACCGATCTTCATGCCTGTCACCTACCCGCTGGCGGCCCGTTCACGCGACGCCCGGGGGCCAGGTACTCCGGCTTCCAGGCGTCGACGGGGTCGCCGCGCATCGACGAGGCCATCCCCGACCCGCCCCTGACCGGCGTCGATGTACTACCGTGCAGGCGACCACCCGCAGCGAAACCGGTGCGACACCGGCGCTGTCCCGCAACTGTGATGCCCCGGTCCGGTACGGCCGGGGACTAGCCAGGTCGCCTGCCGGGGACGGTCGCGAACCGCGCTCTCGAGGAAGGGCGCCTTGCGGGCGGGGCCTTGTTCGTCACCCCTGTCGGCGAAGCACCGACTCCTCGACCGACAGGAGGACAGATGAGCAGACGCACGCCCGTGACCGTCGGCGCCACCCTGGTCGCCATCGCACTCGCGCTCGGTGCCTGCGCCGACGGCGCGGACGACACCCCGCAGCCCGGCTCCACCGGCGCCGCCGCGTATCCGGTGACGGTGGGCAACGTCACGCTGGAGCAACGTCCGGCGAAGATCGTGTCGCTGTCGCCGAGCACCACCGAGATGCTCTTCGCGATCGGCGCCGGCGCGCAGGTGACGGCGGTCGACGACAACTCCGACTATCCGGCCGAGGCGCCGAGGTCGCAGCTGTCCGGGTTCCAGCCGAACGCCGAGGCGATCGCGGCCAAGAACCCGGACCTGGTGGTGCTGACCACCGACGCCAACAAGGTCGTCGACCAGCTCGCCAAGTTCAAGATCCCGGTCTACCTGGCACCGGCGGCCGTCACGCTCGACGACACGTACCGGCAGATCGACGAGCTGGGCCGGCTCACGGGCCACGGCGCCGAGGCCACCGACCTGGTCGGACGCATGCGCCACGACGTCGACAAGCTGATCAAGGACCTGCCGCCGCGCTCGAGCAGGCCGACGTACTACTACGAGCTCGACCCGACGCTGTACACGGTCACCGGCACCACGTTCGTCGGCTCGCTGTTCACCATGGCGGGCCTGCAGAACGTGGCCGATGCGGCGGATCCCGGCGGCGCGAAGGGCGGCTATCCGCAGCTCTCCGTCGAGGTGCTGGTCCAGGCCGACCCGGACCTGGTGTTCCTCGCCGACACGAAGTGCTGCAAGCAGTCGGCCGAGACGGTCGCCGCCCGCCCGGGCTGGTCCGGCATCACGGCGGTGCAGACGGGGCGGATCGTCGCGCTGGACGACGACGTGGCGTCCCGCTGGGGCCCGCGCGTGGTCGATCTGCTCCGGGCGATCGTCGAGGCAGTGGCCAAGGTACCGGCGTGAGACCCGGCCGTCAGCCCGCCGGCCGGCTGCGCCCGCGCTGGGTCCTGGCCGGCGTGCTGGCGGTGCTCGTGGCGCTGGTGGGCGGCGTCGCACTGGGCCCGGTGAGCCTGCCGCCCGGCAGCGTCGCCGCCGAGCTGCTGAACCTGGTGCCCGGCGTCCACCTGGACAGCGGCCTCAACGAGCGCGAGATCGCCATCGTCACCGAGATCCGGCTGCCCCGGGTCGTCCTCGGGCTGCTGGTCGGCGCGATGCTGGCCCTGGCCGGCGGCTGCTTCCAGGGCGTGTTCCGCAATCCGCTGGCCGATCCGAGCCTGCTGGGCGTGGCCGCCGGCGCCGGCCTGGCGGTCACCGTCCTCATCGCGTACCGCGGCGCCGCGCAGGGCGGCGCGCTCGGCGGAGTCCCGCTGACCACGCCGGTGGTCGCGTTCGCCGGCGCGATCGCCGCGGTGCTGCTGGCCTACCTGCTCAGCGCCGGCAGTGGCCGGGAACGCTCGCCGACCACGCTGATCCTCGCCGGCGTGGCGGTCTCGGCCTTCCTGACCGCCGCACAGACATACGTGATGCAGCGCAACATCGACGCGATCCGCGAGGTGTACTCCTGGCTGCTCGGGCACCTGTCCACCGCCGGCTGGTCCGACGTGCTGGTCGTCCTGCCGTACGCGGGCGTCACCGCCGCGGTGATCCTGCTCCTGCGCCGGGAGCTGGACGTGCTCTCGGTCGGCGACGAGGAGGCCGCGAGCCTCGGGCTGCACCCGCAGCGGTCGCGGTACGTGCTGCTCGCCGCGGCCAGCCTGGCCACCGCCGCGGCGGTGTCGGTGTCCGGCCTCATCGGCTTCGTCGGCATCATCGTGCCGCACACCGTCCGGTTGCTCGCCGGCGCCAGCTACCGGGCGATCCTGCCGCTGTCGATGCTCTTCGGCGGCGCGTTCCTGACCGTCGCGGACCTGGTGGCCCGCACCGCGGCCAGCCCTGCCGAGATCCCGATCGGCGTGGTCACGGCGTTCTTCGGCGCGCCGTTCTTCGTGCTCGTCCTGCGCACCTCGGGGCGGGCGGCGCTGTGACCGGGTGCGGAGCGAGGCGGAGGAGGCCGGGCACCATGGGCTCGGTCCGGACGGCGTGCGGCCGGAGCGGAGCGCGGGACGCATGACCGCCGTCGAGGTACGGGACCTGCGGGTGACGCTGGACGGCGCGGCCATCCTGGCCGGCGTGGACCTGACCGTCGAGGCCGGCGAATGGGTCACGATCATCGGGCCGAACGGCGCCGGCAAGTCGACCCTCCTGCGCGCCGTCGGCGGCCTGGTGCCCAGCACCGGATCGGTCGCCCTGTTCGGCACGCCGGTGGCCCGCCTGCCCCGACGAGCTCGGGCCCGGACCGTCGCGACCGTCATGCAGTCGCCGGTCGTCCCGCCCGGCATGGCCGTGTTCGACTACGTGCTGCTCGGCCGCACGCCGTACGTCGCGCCGCTGGGCCGGGAGTCCGCCGCCGACGTGGCCGCGGTCGGCGACGTGCTGGACCAGCTCGACCTGGGCCGCTTCGCCGACCGGCTGCTCGGCACCCTTTCCGGCGGCGAACGGCAGCGGGTGTTCCTGGCCCGGGCGCTCGTCCAAGGCGCCAGCCTGCTGCTGCTGGACGAGCCGGGCACCGCGCTCGACATCGGGCACCAGCAGGAGGTGCTGGAGCTGGTGGACCAGCTGCGCCGCGACGGCGGGCTGACGGTCCTGGCGACGATGCACGACCTCGCGATCGCCGGCGAGTACGCGGACCGGATGGTGCTGCTCGCCGGCGGCGCGGTCGTCGCCTCCGGCGCCCCGGCCGACGTGCTGACGGAGGAACTGCTCGCCACGCACTACCGGGCCCGGGTCCGCGTGGTGCACAGCGAGCACGGCCCTGTGGTGGTGCCGATCCGCCGTACACCCGGCTAGGCAGCGATCGGCGCGAAGACCCCCGCGGCCGGCGGCGTCAGCCGGAGGTGCCGCGCTCGGCGCCCCTGCGCGGCACGAGTGCGAGGCAGAGCAGGCTGGCCGCACCGGCGAGGGCCATCGCCGCCGCCGTCCCGACCGTGAGCGCGGCCGCTCCGAACAGGACCGGTGTGATGCCCAGCGACGTGGTCATTCCTGCGCCGAGCAGGCCGAAGGCCTGGCCCTGGCGGCCCGGCGGCAGCGCCGCCAGGAAGCGGCGCTGCAGGCCGACCGCATAGGCCAGGCCGGCGCCGGTCCACAGGAGCAGGGTGACGGTGAGCGGCAGCGCCGGGCCGAACCACAAACCGAGCAACGTCACGCCGATCACGCCGATCAGGGGCGCGACCAGGCGCTCGCGGACGGGCGCCGGAAGCGCGCGGCTGACGACCAGGTCGCCGATCCCCATGCCCAGCGGCAGGCAGCCGAGCAGCAACCCGGCGCTGCCGGCCGGGAAGCCGCGGTCGGCGGCGTACGGCACGAGCAGCCCCTCCGCGGCGGTGGCACAGGCGGCGGGCAGCCATTGGAGGATCAGCAGGCGGCGTACCAGCGGATCGGCCAGGAGCGCGCGATGGCCGGACCAGGTGCTGCGCAGCAGCGACCGCTCCCGCACCTCGGCCGGCGCGGGCGCGGCCAGGTCGGGCAGTCGCAGCCCGGCCAGCAGCGCCGCGAGCCCGTGGATCGCGGCGACGACGAGCAGCGCGTGCTGCGGGCTGCCGAGTACCGCGACCGCGATACCGCCCGCGAGGAGCCCGCCGATCTGTGCGGCGGACGACGCCGCCGTGAACAGCGACCGCCCTACGACGTAGAGGTCGCCGGGCAGCACCTCGGCCACCAGGCGGGACGCGGCGCCGTTGAAGACCGGTGCGGCGACGGCGACGGCGGCCACGCCCGCGATGGCGACCCAGGCCGGCATCGGCACCACGGCGAGCACGGCGGCGGCCGCACACTCGATCGCGTACCCCGCCACGATGAGCGGGCGCGGGCGTATCCGGTCGGCCGCCGCGCCGAACAGCATCGAGCCGGCGAGCTGTGGCAGGAACCCGCTCGCGAACGCGATCGCGGCCCACAAGGGCGACCGCGTGGTCGCGTACACGAGGGTGGAGAGAGCGAACATGCGCAGCGACGCGGCCGCGATCGTCAGCGTCTTCGTCGCGAACAGCAGCCGGAACACCGGCTCGGACAGCACCCGGCGGTAGGTGCCGCGATCCTCGGTCCGCGGCGGCGTCGTTCCGGTCATGTCCGATGGATACCGGCCCGATCACCCGGCATCAACCGGCTGGCCGGTGTTCGGAACGGATCCGAACAGATCCGAACATGTCGATGGGTCTTCGGGCTCGGCTCGTATGCCACGGTGTTACCCAGTGGCGACATCGTGTACGGGGAGGTGAACACAGTGGCGAAGCTTGCTCTGATGGGTCTTGCCCGCCTGGTGCGGCTGGACCGTGGCCGGATGGGCGGCCGGTACATCTGGATTCCCTGATCCTCTGAATGCGGTGGCCGCGCGCCTGCGGCCACCGCGCGGGGGCGGCTCGCCGCCGCGTCCGCGGCGGGCCGCAGGTCCGCGTGTCTCATGTCCGTCCCGGCCTGAGGGGTCACAGCATGTCCATAGGCGAGTACCCGGCCGGGCCGCGGGGGCGGCGTCTGGTCGGCAATCGATACGACTACGAGCGGGACCGGATCGGCTTCCTCCAGCGGTGCCAGCGCGACTACGGCGACGTGTTCTCGTTCAGCGCGCGGACGAGCGTCGTGGCCGACCCGGTCCTCGTCCACGAGATCCTCGCCCGCACGAACACGGACTTCGGCATCGAGGTCGCCCTGTTCGACGACGCCGAGCCGGAGGTGAACGCGCGGGCGACCCCGACGGCCATGGCCGGCCGCAAGAAGAGCCGGCCGGGGGTCAACCGGGCGGCGGCCGACGCGCACAGCGACCGCCTGGTGGAGATACTGCACGCCCGGCTCGCCGGCGAGCTCGGGCGTGCCGTCGACGTGGCGGCGGTGATGAAGTCCTTCATCATCCGCGCCACGACCGACTACTGCCTCGGCGACGACAGCGACGAGGTGGCACCGGCCGTCACCGACGCGGCGGAGCACTCGGCCGTCCTGATGGCCAGTTCCCTGTCGTTGCCGAGCTGGCTGCCGGTGTCCAGGGTGCGGTCGGCGAAGGCGGCGAACCGGAGGCTCACCGAGGTGCTGCACGAACGCATCCGGCAGCGGCACGCCCGGCCCCACGACAAGGTGCGGGACCTGCTCGACACCATGCTGAGCGACGACGGGGAAGCGCTGGACGAACAGACCGTCTACCGGACGATCTCGGTGATGCTGCGGGCGTCGCACGGCGTACCGGGCACCATCCTCGCCTGGGCGGTGCTGACCCTCGCCCGCGAGCCCGAGATCGCCGCCAGGATCGGCCTCGAGGTCGAGGGACTGGTGCCGGAGGCGGGCCGCTCGGTCACCGTCGACGACCTGCCCTTCACCGAGGCGGTCGTCAAGGAGCTGCTGCGCGCGTACATCCCGACGTGGCTGATGGGGCGCGAGGTTCGCACCCACACCACGCTCGGGCGATGGGCGTTCCAGCCCGGCCAGCAGGTGATGATGCCCGTCTACCTGATCCATCGCGATCCGCGGTGGTGGGACGAGCCGGAGCGGTTCCTCCCGGACCGGTGGCTCCGCACGCAGCAGCCACACGCGCGGTTCGCGTACCTGCCCTTCGGCGCCGGACCCCGGATCTGCCTGGGCAACCAGGTCGGCCTGCTGCAGCTGGTGCTCGCGGTCGCCACGCTGGTGCGGGACTACGACATCACCGTGGCCGACGCGGACGCGGTCGTCATGCGGCCGGAGGCGCTGCTGGTCCCGGCCGGCTTGCGGGCGACCTTCGCGCGAAAGTAGACGCTCGGGCGGCGTTTCGGCAGGGGCGACCCCGTGGTCTTCGGTCGCTCCGCGTCCTGCCCGCATGGGCACTCCGGCGGGCAACCGAGGTCTGGTACTGGGTCATGGTGTGGCGACACCTGGCAGGCCGCCGCACTTGCACCGAGACCGGACGGCCTGCGGACGGTCCAGTGAGCGGCCCCCGGTTTAGCGGGTCCGGCGCGGGTAGGTACTGATCGACCTGACGACGAGAGGAGTCCGGCCGTGAGCAAGCTTCTGGACAAGGCCAAGGAACTCTTTGGCAAGCACGACGACAAGGTGGACCAGGGGCTGGACAAGGCCGCTCAGCAGGCCGACCAGCGCACCGGCCAGCAGTACACCGACAAGATCGAAAAGGGCAGCCAGGTGGCGAAGGAGCACACCGGGGAGGGTGACACGACCAAGTAGCTGGCGTGAACCGGCCCCGGTGGCGCCCGGTTCCGGGAAGGACGCGCCGATGGATGACGCCGCACGGTCCGACCGGATCGCCGCCGACCTGGCGGCACGCGGCGTCCACGCGGTCGCCCTCACCTGGGTCGACAATGCCGGCGTCACCCGGGTGAAGGCGGTGCCGATCCGCCGGCTGGCCCACGCGGCCGCCTGGGGGGTCGGCATGTCGCCGGTCTTCGACGTGTTCCTCGTCGACGACTCGGTCACCACCAGCGAACACGTCGGCGGGCCGGCCGGGGACCTGCGGCTGTTCCCCGACCTGGACCGCGTCGCCGTCCTGGCCGCGCAGCCGGGCTGGGCCTGGGCGCCGGCCGACCGGCGCACCCAGGACGGCGAGCCGTGGCCGTGCTGCCAGCGCACGCTGGCCCGCACCGCCGCCGCCCGGGCCGCCGCGCTCGGCTTCGAGCTGCGCATGGCGTTCGAGGTGGAGTGGTACCTCGCCACCGCCGGCGGCGACCCGGCCGCGATCGGCCCCGCCTACGGGATGACCCGTGTCGTCGAGGTGTCGGCCTACCTCGACGAGCTGTTCCAGGCCCTCGACGCGCAGGACGTGCCCGTCGACCAGATCCATCCGGAGTACTCCCCCGGCCAGTTCGAGGTGTCCGTCGCCGCCGCCGACCCAGTGCTCGCCGCCGACCGGACGGTGCTGGTCCGCCAGACCGTCCGGGCCGTGTCCCAGCGGTACGGCCTGCGGGCGTCGTTCGCCCCCGTCGTCACCGCCGGCCAGGTCGGCAACGGCCAGCACCTGCACGTCTCGGCCCGCCGCGACGGGCAGGCGCTGTTCAGCGGCGGAGGCGGGCCGTACGGGCTGCGCCCGGCGGGCGAGGCCGCCATGGCCGGGCTCCTGCGGCGGCTGCCGGCGCTCACCGCGCTCGCCACCCCCGGCGTCGCCAGCCGGCTCCGGCTGGAGCCGCAGCGCTGGGCCGCGCCGTACCGCTGCTGGGGCCACGAGAACCGGGAGGCCGCCCTGCGGCTGGTCACCGGCAGCCCCGACGAACGGGACCGGGCCGCCAACGTCGAGGTCAAGTGCTGCGACGGCGCCGCCAACCCGTACCTCGTCGTCGCCGCCGTGACCGAGATCGTCGCCGCCTCCTGCGGGCAGGACCTGCGCCTGCCGGCCGAGGTGCCGGGCGACCCGGCGCTGCTGCCGGAGGACCGCCGCCCCGAACGGCTGCCGGGGACCGCCGCCGTCGCCGTCGCCGCACTGCGCGCCGACGACCTGCTGGCCGGCCTGCTCGGCCCGCCGCTGCTGGAGGCGTACTGCGCGGTCCGGCTCGCCGAGGCCGACCGGTTCGCCGGCGCGACCCCGGAGGAGATCGTCGAGGCGACCCGATGGAGGTACTGATCGACGGGCACTGCCACCGGGTGCTGGCCCGCGACCTCGACCGCGCCGCGTTCGAGACCGCCTGCACCGAGGCCGACCTGCCGCCCCCGCCGGGTGTGTCCTACCTCGACAGCCGGGTCGGGCTCGCCGTGCGCCGCTGGTGCGCCCCCGCCCTCGGCCTGCCGGCCCACGCGTCCGCCGACGACTACCTGGCCCGCCGCGCCGAGCTCGGCTGGCGGGCCGCGACCGAGGCCCTGCTGCGCGCCGCCGGCCTCGCCGAGCTGCTCGTCGACACCGGCCTCGACGACCCGGCCCTGCTCGGCGACGCCGGCCTGGCCGCGGCCTCCGGCGCCCGCGTCCGCGAGGTCGTCCGCCTCGAACGCGTCGCCGAGACGCTGCCCGCCGACACCGGCGCCGCCGGGTTCGCCACCACCTTCGCCGCCGCCCTCGCCGGCCGGATCCGCACCGCCGCCGCCGTGAAGTCCGTCGCCGCCTACCGCCACGGCCTCGCCGTCCCCGCGGAGCGGCCCACCCCGCGGGCCGTCCAGCGGGCCGCGGAGGCCTGGCTGCGCGCCGGCCGCGGCCGGATCACCGACCCGGTCCTGCTCGGCCACGTGCTGTGGGCCGGCGTCGGCACCGGCCTGCCGCTGCAGCTGCACACCGGGTTCGGCGACCGCAGTCTCGCGCTGCGCCGCGCCGACCCGGCCCTCGCTCAGCCGTTCCTCGCCGCGCTCGGCCCGCGGGCCGCGCCGGTCGTCCTGCTCCACTGCTACCCGTACCACCGAAACGCCGGCTGGCTCGCCCAGGTCTACCCGCACGTGTACGTCGACGTCGGCCTCACCGTCACCCACGCCGGCGACGCGGTCCTGCCCGAGTTCTTCGAGCTGGCGCCGTTCGGCAAGCTGCTGTTCTCCACCGACGCCTACCTGCTGCCCGAGTTGTACCTCGTGGGCGCCGCCCGGTTCCGCCACGCCCTGCGGCGCCTGCTCGACACCTGGCGCGCCGACGACAGCGTGAGCGTGGCCGACGCCGAGCGGATCGCCACGCTGGTCGGCGCCGGCAACGCCCGCCGCCTCTACGGCAGATCGGTCGGTGCGTGCGGTCCGACGCGACGACGGTGACAGCTCGGGAGAGGCGGCAGCCGCGAGGGGCGGGCACCTACTGCCCCGAACCCGGCGATGTCCCGATCGAAGGCGCCCACTCCCGGGATTCCTGCCGACCGGCTCGCACCAGCGGCCCGGCTGCGAGTGCGGCCAGCACCAGGACCACCAGCAGCTGAATGCCCTCCTGCCCGAAGCCGCCTGGGCCGAGCAGCAGCGCGGTGGTCAGCGGGGCCAGCACGAAGTTGTTGCCGGCGTGTGCCAGGCAGGCCGGCCAGATGCTGCGGCTGCGGGCCCGCAGCCAGGCCAGGATGACCTCCTGGCACATGATCCACGCCGTCCATCCGACCAGGCCCAGGGCCAGATGCCGGAACTCGGCGTAGCCGAACAGCGCGAGCGGATAGTGCCAGACCGCCGCGATCAGGCCTGCTGCCAGCGCGGCACGGCGCGGACGGCCGGGGCAGATGCGCAGCAGCAGATAGCCGGTCCAGCCGAACTCCTCGCCCCAGAGGGCGACGGTGACGATCGGAGCCACCGCGCAGAGCAGCAGCGGCACCGACCAGACGGGCACGCCGGGAACCAGGTCCGCCATCGGACGGACGGACGGCTCCCATCGCCCGGATGCCGCGGCGACGCCGACGACCGCGACGGCGACGCCAAGCGGGCCCAGCCAAGCCAGCAGGTAGTACCGCCAGGCGGAGCGCAGCCGCAGGCGGGAGCCGGCGTCCGCGAAACCCTCGCGGGTGACCCAACGCCGGACCACCAGCGCCGCGGCCGCGGGCGCGAACGCGGCCGGCACCTGCACCAGCAGGTTCACCAGCGACCAGCCGAGCAGCAGGCGGGCCACCGCTTCCCAGCCCCAGGCAACACCGAACGACATCAGCAGGAACGCCGTCAGACCCCGCTTCCTCACGCGGTCCCCGACGCTCGTCGCTTGGGCATCGATCATGGTGGTCGGCTCCCGTCGGTCAGGCCGCGTTCTCGGCAAGGCTCGGAGGCTTTCGGGTACGGATACCGGCCGCTGCTGCCGCCACGGTGAGCAGCAGGCAGGTGACGCCGATGCCGAGCAGCGGGAGCCATGGGATGGTGATGGGCACGGCGAAGCCGGCCAGGTCGGCCGTGATGGCGCGGCGTACGAGCCAGCCCAGCAGTACGGTGGTGGCGCCGCCCAGGAGCAGGCCGGTGCCGCAGACGAGGGCGGCCTGCCAGATGGCGGCTCGCCGGACCTGGTCGGGGCTCGCGCCGAGGAGCTGGACCAGGTCGCGTTGCCGGCGCCGCTGGGCGGCGCCGATGAGGGTGGCGTTGACGATCGCGATGGCGGCGTAGACGCCGGCCGGTCCGAGCAGGATGGTGAGGCCGAGGTTGTTGGCCCGGCGGGTCTGCGCTGTGGTGGCGTCGATCCAGTCGCCGGAGTCGAGGATCCGGCTGTCGGTGCCGGCGAGCGTGCGCCGGAGAGCGTCGCGCGCCGTGGCGGTATCGGCGCGCGGGACGACGAAGATGGTCCCGGTCGCGCGGCCGGCGGCGGGTGGCAGCAGGTCGGCTGGGATGACAAGGTCGCCGTACAGGTCGGGCGCGTCGGGGATGACGGCGACGACGCGCAGCGGGACCCGGTCGCCGTCGATCCACACCGTGATGGTGCCGCCCAGGCCGATGCCGGCGTCGGTGACCCACGTGGTGGTGACCGCGACACTGCGTCCGTGGAAGTTGCCGAGGGTGCCGCGGGTCGCGGTCAGGCTCCGGGCGGCGACGGCGGTGGCGGGGTCGATGATCTCGACCTGGTCGCGCTCGCCGGGGCGGCCGTTGTCGTCGCGTTGGAGCATGACCTGCCGGCGTGCGTCGGCGATCGCGACGGTCTGGTCGGATGCGACCGACGCGGCCGCGGCCGGGCTGTCCGCCTCGACGACGAGCGGCGCGCGCAGCCGGGCCCGATCCTGCGCGGTCGTCCAATCGGCGGTGAAGCTGAGGGCCAGCAGCAGCGACCCGGCGATGGCGGAGATGGCCACGACCGGGGCGGCGACCGCGGCGGTGGCGCGGGTGCCGGCGCGCACCTCGTCGCGGGCCATCCGGGCCGTCACGTCCCGGTTGATGCACGGGCGGGCAAGCAGGGCGGCGAGCCGCGGGATGACGGCGGGGCCGATGCTCATCAGGCCGATCACGACCACCTCGGGCAGCAGGATGGAGGCGATCAGCGCGAACAGCGGAGGCAGGTCGGCGGCGACGATGACGGCGGCCACCAGGCCGCCGAAGCACAGCGCCGCGACGGCGAACTGGACGATGCTGGGCCGGGTTCGCTCGATCGCGGCCTCCCGCAGGGCGGCGCTGGGAGTGATCCGGGCAGCCCGCCGCGAGGATCGCCAGGCTCCGAGGAGCGCGACCACCGCACCGGTGGGTGCGGCGACCGTCCAGGCGATCCACGGGCTCGGGGGCTGGAGGTCGAGCGTGGTGATCCCGATGGCCCGCACCAGCCACAGCACCACCGGGCCCAGCGACGTGCCGAGCAGACCGCCCACCGTGGTGGCCGCGGCCGCGACGACGACGGACTCGCCCAGCAGGAGCCGGCGCACCTGCCGGGGCGTCGCGCCGACCAGGCGCAGCAGGCCGAGCTCGCGCCGCCGGCCGGCCACGACGAAGCCGAACGTGCTGCCGACCACGAAGAGGGCCATGAACGCCGAGATCGCCGACATCATGCCGAACATCGCGGCCAGGTCGTCGAGCTGCGCACGCTGATCGGCGGTGACGCCGGGCCGGCCGCCGGTGGCGTCGACGCTTCCGATGAGCGTCACGGTGACGGCGATCAGGACGACGCCGAACAGCAACGCGACGAAGGCGCCCAAGTAGCCGCGCCATGAGCTGTGAACGGTCTGCCTGGCCAGGGTCAGCATCGTCGGGGCCCGCATCATCGCTCCAGGTCGTTCATCGTCGCGGCGATCTGACCGGCGTCGGCGCGCGCGAGGTGACCGACGATCTGCCCGTCGGCGAGGAACAGCACACCGTCCGCGTACGAGGCGGCCAGCGGATCGTGGGTCACCATGACGACGCTCTGGCCACCGTCGGTCAGCGACCGCAGGAGTTCGAGCACGTCGCGTCCGGTGCCGCGATCGAGGGCGCCGGTGGGTTCGTCGGCGAACAGCACGTCGGGCCGGCCGTGCAGCGCCCGGGCGATCGCGACCCGCTGCTGCTGGCCGCCGGACAGCTCCGAGGGCCGGCGCCGGGCGTGCTCGGAGAGGCCGACGTGGGCCAGGGCGGTCCGCACGGTGGCCGGGTCGACACGGCGTCCGGCCAGGCGGGCGGGCAGCGCGACGTTGTCGAACGCGGTGAGTGCGTCGAGGAGGTTGTAGGACTGGAACACGAACGCCATCGACGTACGCCGGAAGCGGGTCAGCTCGGTCTCGTTCAGCTCGTCGAGCCGGGTGTCGCCGATGGTCACCCGCCCGCCGGTCGGCCGGTCGAGGCCGGCGGCGAGCTGGAGCAGGGTGGACTTGCCCGAGCCGGACGGTCCCATGATCGCGGTGAACGTGCCACGCTGGAACACGTGGGTCACGCTCCGCAGTGCGTGCACCGAGCCGGCGCGCGAGCGAAAGGTGCGGGTGAGACCGTCGAGCGTGACGGCCGCCGAGGATGCCTGATGCATGCCCTCAGTGCACCCGCGGGCGCCGCCTGCCACACGGGCTTGGACGCGACTTCGGGGGTAGCGCGTACGCTACCGCGCGCGGCCGATGTGATCCGTAGGGTTGGCGTATGAGCGACGCCTGGACGGCTGTACGCGGACGCCCCGCACGGTTCCTGGCGTCGGCGTGGCCGTGGCGCTCGCTGGCGTATGTGGGCGGCACCGTGCCCATCGGCCTCGTCTGGCTGATCCTCCTGCTCGTGGTGCTCAGCGTGGGCGTGGCCACGATCGTCGTGGTCGCGGGGCTGTTCGTGCTCGCCGGCGTTCCGACGCTCGCCCGCCTCGCCGCCGCGGGTGAGCGGCGCCGGCTCCGGTTGATCTTCCCCGGGCGGCCGGTGGGCCGGCCATCTCCGCTGCGCGACCGGGACCAGGGCCGCGCGTCCTGGCCGGAGGCGGGCGTCACGGTCCTGCTGGCGACGGTGTTCTGGGTCGTGGACGCCGTGGTGGTGGTGATGCTGTCGGCACCGGTCGTGCTGCTGCTCGCTCCGGTGCTGATCCGTTACGACGTGGTCGACGTCGCCGGGTGGCGGATCGACAGCACCGGTGAGGCGTGGGCCGCGGTGGCCGCCGGACTCGGCACGCTGGTCCTGCTGGCATACGCGGTCACCGCGCTGGCCTGCGGCCAGGCGGCGTTGGTGCGGCACCTGCTCGACCCGCCCGAGGCCCGGCTGGCCGAGGCGGTCCAGCAGCTGCGCCGCTCCAGAAGCGGGCTGGTCGACGCGTTCGAGACCGAGCGCCGCCGGATCGAGCGCGATCTCCACGACGGCGTCCAGCAGCGCCTCGTCGCGCTGACCATGACACTGGGCAGCGCCGAGCTGGACCTGCCCGACGGCCCCGGCCTCGACCTCGTCCGCGAGGCGCACCATCAGGCCGAGCAGGCCCTCGCCGACCTGCGCACCACGATCCGCGGCATCCACCCCCAGGTGCTGACCGACCACGGCCTCGCCGCGGCCGTCCACGAGATCGCCGGCCGGTCGCCCGTGCCGGTCCACCTCGATCTCGCCCTGAACGGCAGGCTCCCGCCCGCGGTCGAGGCCGCGGCCTACTTCTTCGTCAGCGAGAACCTCACCAACGTCGCCCGCCACGCCCGGGCGCGATCGGCGCAGGTGCACGCGTGGACCGACGACGACGCGCTGATCGTCTCGGTCGTCGACGACGGCGTGGGCGGCGCCGACCCGCAGGCCGGCACCGGCCTCGCCGGACTGCGGGCCCGGCTCGACGCCCTCGACGGCGACCTGCGCATCACCAGCCCCGACGGCGGCCCGACCCAGGTGAGGATGACGTGCCCGATCCGCTGACGCCGCGGCCGAAGGCGCTGCGGATCGTGGTCGCCGAGGACGCGGCCCTGCTCCGAGAAGGGCTGGTGCGGATCCTCGAACGCGCCGGGCACGAGGTCGTCGCGGCCGTCGCCGACGCGCAGGCCCTGCTGACCTACGCGGGCAACTGCCGCCCCGACCTGGTCGTCACCGACATCCGCATGCCACCCACCCACACCGACGAGGGACTGCGGGCGGCGGCGACCATCCGGGCCGCTCATCCCGGCATCGCGATCATGTTGCTGTCGGCCTATGTCGCCGACGCCTACGTCGGCGAGCTGCTCGACTCAACCCCCGGCGGGGGCATCGGCTACCTGCTCAAGGACCGGGTCGGCCACGTACGCGACTTCCTCGACAGCATCGACCGGGTCGCGGCGGGCGGCACGGTCATCGACGCGGAGGTTGTCCGCCAACTCGTCGGCCTCCGGCACGCCGACGGTCCGCTCGCGGGCCTCACCGAACGCGAACGCGAGGTTCTCGCGCTGATGGCCGAGGGCCACACCAACCACGCGATCGCCGGCAAGCTGTTCGTGAGCGAGGCGGCGGTGCGCAAGCACGTCGGCAACATCTTCGCCAAGCTGCCGCTCGACCCGCACTCGGATCGCCGGGTCTCGGCCGTCCTCACTTACCTGCGCAGCTGACCGAGTGTCGATCACCGCACCGGATCAGCCGCTTCGGCGCGCCGACGAATTTTGAACCGAGCTTTCGGCCCGATACCGACGGCGCCGAGGGTCAACAGGGCTGCGGCGACAACGGCGCCGGTGAGATAGGCCGATGCCGGGGTGCTGTGGTCCAGGACGATGCCCGCGACGGCTGAGGCAGCGGCAGCGCCGGCGTTGACCGCGGTGTTGACCCAGGTGTGCGCCTCGAGCCGGGTGCGGTCGTCGGTGAGGGTGTCGGCGACCAGGTATCCGCTGACCATCGCCGGGGCCAGGGCGAGGCCGGTGACGACGAGGCCGACGCCGAGGACAGCCACCGGGCCCGCAGCGGCCAGCAGAGCGCAGGCGGCGGTCATGGCGACGGTGAGCAGGATGAGCCTGATGCGCGGGCCGGTGATCCAGGCGCGTGCGCCATAGGCGAGGCCGCCGATCCCACTGCCCAGGGCGAGCGCCCCCAGCAGGATGCCGGCGAGGGTGTCGTGGGGGGCCGTCTGCGCCGGGACGATCACGCCGACGCTGCCGACGACCACGCCGGTCGCCGAAGTAACGATCAGGGTTGGCACGAATCCTCCGGCGCGGAGCACGGCGAGGCGCTTGGCGCTGCCGGCGTCGCGCGGTGCCCCGGCCGGGGGACGGGTCGATGTCGAGGTCATGAGGAAGCAGCCCGCCAAGGCCAGCGCGGCGGAAGCCGCCAAGCCCGTCTCAGGGACGGTGAGGGCCATGACCACGCCGCTGACGAGCGGCCCGAGCGTATAGACGATCTCCTCGCTGACGGCGTCGAGGCTGTAGGCGCGGGTGACGTCCTCGGGACGGGTGACGAGCAGCCGCCACCGCATTCGCATTGCGGCGCCCACCGGGGGCGCCGACGCGCCGGCGGCGATCGCACAAAGGACCAGTGTCACGGGTGGGGCCGAGAGCGTGGCCGCCACAAGCACCGCGATGGCGCCGAGGGCGTATCCGATCGCGAGGACGCGGAGTCCGAAACGTTGCCCCCTGCGGTCCACCAACCGCGCGCGTGCCGGAGCAGCGATGACGTTGGCGAGTCCGAGCGCCCCGCTCGTGATTCCCGCGATCGCATACGAGTCCGTGCGGTCGGCAACCAGGACGATGCAGCTGAGCGTCACCATGGCGAAGGACATCCGCCCCAGGGCGGACGGGATGAAGACCCGCAGGGCTCCGGGCGCGGCGAGTGTCGAGAGGTAGGACCGGCTCACTGCTCGGTCTCCGCGAGCCGGAAGACCGCTACGGACGTGGCGAGCCGCACGCGGCCATGCCCATGGGGTCCGGCCGCGTCGTGCAGCAACGCGCCGATCTCGCGGGCGAGCCGGGCGACGCGCTCGGCCGTCGCGGGATCGACCCAACCCTCGAAGTCAGTGAAGACGGGCGGCTCCTCCGCCGCGATGCCGTGCGCGCGTCTCGCCAGCTCCTGGCCCATGCCCTGCGCGAGCAGCCGGAAGTCGGCACTCGTGCGAAGCTGCTCACCCGACGCGGGGTTGTGCCGGTAGATCTTCGCCGTCCCGCCGCGCACCTGTGTCGTGCCGACGACCTCGACCAGCCCTGCCTGCTCCAGCTTCCGCAGATGAAAGCTGACGTTCGCCGGACGCTCGCCGAGGCGGCGTGCGATTTCCGACGCACTCAACTGCTCGCCCGACAGCAATGACAACAGCCGCAGCCGGAGCGGATGCGCCACCGCACGCAGCGTTCGCCGTTCACCCTGCAACATATGTTTAAGGGTAGCTGTTCCGAGCATGATCCGCGAGGCCGACGTTGACAGCACCAGCATCGACCACCGCCGGCTGGGCGAATGCGGGCGCTGTGAGCTGGCTGTCGGCGCCGTCGCGTAGCACCCCCGGCGCCAGGTGCGGCGCCGGGGCTTCGTCGAACGCTTCGACGACCACGATCCGGGTGAACGCGCGCAGCAGCCGCCCAGTCCCGATGCCGGTTTCGGCGGTCTACACGGCAGACGGTTCGGCGGCGGGCGTGGAAGGCGTCCTGGGGCGCGTCCGGCGTGCGGGCCACAGGGCACGGTCGCCGAGTAGCCGGACGATGGCGGGGACCAGGAGTGGCCGGATGAGGAAGGTGTCCAGCAGGATACCGAAGGCCATGGCGAAGCCGAACTGGAACAGTTCGCGGATCGGCTGGGTCATCAGGACGGCGAAGGTTGCCGCGAGGATGAGACCTGCGGAGGAGACGACGCCGCCGGTGCGGGTCAGGGCGGCGGTGATGGCCTTGGCCGGGGGCAAGGTGCGCAGTTCCTGTTTGAACCGGCTCATGATGAAGATGTTGTAGTCGACGCCGAGCGCGACGAGGAAGACGAAGATGTATGCGGTGACGCGGTTGCCGATGCCTTCGTCGCCGAGGACGGTCACGGTGAAGAACGTGGTGGCGCCCAGGGTGGCCAGGAACGACAGGATGAGGGTCGCGACCAGGTAGAGCGGTGCGAGAAGCGAGCGCAGCAGGAGGATGAGCACCGCCGTGACGATGGCGAGGACCAGGAGCACGATGAGGGTCGTGTCGCGGTCGAGGGCGGAACGGATGTCGGCGTTCTGCGCTGTTTCCCCTCCGATGAGCACCGTGGCGTCCTGCACTCCGGCCGCGTCGGCCGCGGCCCGCGTGGCCTGCTTGAGCGGAGCGATCGCGTCGAGCGCCTCGGAGCTGTACGGGTCGAGGTCGAGGACGACGTCGTAGAAGACGGTCTTGCCGTCGTCGCCGAAGCGGGGATGCTGCCCGACCCGGCTGACATGGTCGGCGCCGGCGAGGGCGGCGGCGATGTCAGCGGGTGCGGGGCTGGAGCGCAGGTCGGCCTGGGAACGGACGACGACGGTGCTGGGTGCGATCTCGCCGGGCCCGAACTCCTCCTGGATGAGTTGCTGCCCGTGCTCCGACTCGGTGGCGGTACGGAAGCCGCTGAGGGTGTTGAAGCTCTCCTGGTAGCCGAGCAGTCCCGCGCTCATCACCACGAGCAGCGCGACGACGACCGAGGCGACCCGGACCGGGGCCCGGGCGACGAGAGCGGCGACGCGGTGCCAGACGCCGGCGCCGCGACTGCGTTCGGCGGCCTTGACCACTCCCCCCGGCCAGAAGACGCTCCTGCCCAACAGGAGGACCAGGGCGGGGATGAAGGTGAACGCCACCAGTGCCATGACGGCCACGCCGAGGGCGAGGTACGGCCCGAAGCCGTGCAGCGCGGGGGAGGCGGCCACGAGCAGGGCGAACATGGCGAGCACGATGGTGGAGGCGCTGGCGAGGACCGATTCGGCGGTCCGGTGCACCGCGGTCTGCATCGCGCGCGCACGGTCCGGCTCGTCGACCAGGGCCTCGCGGTAGCGGGCGGTGATGATCAGCGCGTAGTCCGTGCCCACCCCGAACAGCAACACGGTCATGATCGAGGCGGTCTGGGAGCTGACCGTGATGACTCCGGCGTCCGCGAGGAGCGCGCCGACCGTTTCCGACACCCGCATCGCCACGCCGACGGCGAGGAGCGGCACAAGCGCCATCAGCGGCGAGCGGTAGGTGGCCAGGAGGATGGCCAGGACGAGCGCAATGGTGGCCAGGAGCAGGACCTTGTCACCGCCGCTGAAGACCTTCACGGTGTCGGTGGCGATCCCGGCGGGGCCGGTCACGGCGACGTCGGTGGGCCCCGCACGGTCGGAGGCGAGCGTACGCACCTTGTCGACAGCGTTCTGGAAGGACTCGTCCGAGGGGCTTCCGGTCATGGGCACGATGATCAGCTGGGCACCGCGGTCCTGCGAGACCAACTCGGCGGCGGCGTCGGGAGCGGTCACCGTGGAGATGACGCTCGCGACCTGGTCGGGCCGGCCGGTTGCCGAGAGGGCCGCGGTGATACGGGCGACGGCTTCCCCGGTGCTCGCCGCAGCGTCGGCGCCCGTTCCGCGCACCACGATGATCGCCGGCGTCGCATCCTGGCCCGGAAGCTGCACGCGGACGAGGTCGCGGGCCTTCATGGAATCGGACGCGGCGGGCGGAAGGTTGGCGGAGGCGTTGTCCTCGACGGATTCCAGAGCCGGGGCGACCCCGGCGAGGAGGCCCGCGATCAGTACCCAGAACGCCACCACCACGGCGGCACGTTTCCTCGATCCCAGAAGACATCGGAGCGTACGGAAGTTCGTCGGTTGCATCGGCGGGCCTTCGATCACAGGTACGGACGGAACTTAGCGACAGGGTGTCTCTAAGTTTCGTCAAGCTAGCACGGCCTCCTCGGCATCCCGGACGCAGGGGTAGATTGCGCGAGACAGTGCAGTGCCCGAGGCGGAGTGGAGAGAATGCCCAAGATCGAAGCCGGCAGTGTCCGCGAGCACCGGGCCCAGCGACTCGCTCAGCTGATCGACGCGACCGAGGCAATCCTGAACGAGGGCGGCGTGGAGGCCCTCACCGCCGGCGCGGTCGCCGCGCGGGCCGGCATCGCCCGCAACAGCATCTACCGCTACTTCGACTCCATCGAAGACCTGCTGGAACTCGTCGTGACCCGGGAGTTCCCCGCCTGGATCGACGCCGTGGAGCAGGCCATCGCGGCCGAGACCACGCCCGAGGAGCAGGTGATCGCCTACGTCAGGGCCAATCTCGAGCAGGCCGCCCGCGGCACCCATGGCTGGCGAGCCGCGCTCTCGCGCGGCTCGCTCTCCCTGTCGGCGCGGGAGCGGGTGAAGAAGCTGCACATCGCGCTGCACGAGGCACTCGCCCGGGTCGTGCGCGAACTGGGCCATCCGCAGCCAGAGCTGACCGTCGCCGTGCTCCAGGCCGTCGTCGACGCATGCATCCGCAGGATCGACCAGGGCGACGAACCGACGACCGTGTCCGAGTTCGCAGCGGGAGCCACACGTCGGCTGCTCGGGCACGACGACCGAACCGAACCTCCGCACCACCCGTGACTCGGCGCCCGTGAGCTCACAGGCCGGGCTATGACGAAAGCCCAGCCCCAAACCAGGTAAGCCGCATCGCCTCTGCAGCTTGAGCTGCGGGTGCCCACCCCGGCCGGCCGCGGCCCGGGCCGGCCGTGGCGGCCCGGCACTCCGCGCCGGCGAGCCGATCGACCCCGACCCGCCGAGCACAGACGTCCGTATCGGCTACGCCCGCCGCGAAGCCATCCGATGCCTCAAGCGACACGTCGCCGGCGAGCCCTACCTGATCACCGGAGCCGGCACAGGTGGCCGGAGCTGGTCGCCGATCAGCGGTACGGGCGAAGTTGGCGCACGCCGCTCGCTGGTATCAGTCACTACTCGGTGGTACCGTATACCGGTAGTCAGTGATACGCAGTACCGGGAGGATCGAAGAGGACCGGCCATGGACGACCTGACGGAGATGCTGAAGGGCACGCTTGAGGGCTGCGTGCTGGAGATCATCGGCAGCGAGGAGACCTACGGGTACGCGATCACGCGTCGGCTCAACGAGCTCGGCTTCGCCGACGTCATCGAGGGGACGGTGTACACCATCCTGCTGCGACTGGAGAAGAACGGGCTCGTCCAGGTGACGAAACGGCCATCCGGGATGGGCCCGCCGCGCAAGTTCTACGCGCTCAACGACGCGGGGCGGGAACAACTCGCGACGTTCTGGGCGAAATGGGAGTACCTCTCATCACGCATCGACAAGCTCAGGGAGGGCGAGGGATGAGCTTCTGGGAGACCATGACGGGCAGCGATCTCACCAGGGAATGGAAGGCGTTCGAAGCCCGGGCCGAGGCGTTGCCGGGCGACTACCGGGTGGCGTGGGAACAGATCAAGGTTCACCTCTCCCCCTACTCGGGCTTCACGGGTCGCAACCTGATGCCGATCCTCGACGGCGCCCTGGGCCTGCTCGAAGAAGCAGCGGCGGATGGGCAGAGCATGCGGCAGGTGCTGGGCGACGACATCAAGGGCTTCTGCGCGGCGCTGGCCGGCGAAGAAGGGGCTCGGAGCTATCGCGACCGGTGGCGCGAGCAGTTGAACAGCAACGTCGCAAGGAAACTGGGCCGGCTGGGAGGCTGACGTGGGCATCCGGGACATCATCGAGGGCAAGAGGCAGTGGCGGGCGCACCTGGACCGGGTCAAGGCGCTCCCGCCGGACTACCAGATCGTCTACAAGGAGATGCAGAGGTACCTCTTCAAGGTCGGACCGGTCGACCTGTCCGACGGGCACCTGCTCGCCGGGATCGTCGACTTCTTCGACGAGGGTGTCGCGGCCGGCAAGGGAGTCCTGGAACTCATCGGCACCGACGTCGCCGCCTTCTGCGACGACCTGATCAAGGACTCGCGCACCTACGCCGACATCTATCAGGAGTCCATCAGCGGGAAACCCGGCACGGCCGAGCGGTGACACCGTCGACGCCCGGCGTCCAGGACGGGTGCGGGTTCAGCGGATCCGCGGGGGCTGACGGCACTGTCGGTGCGGCCGCCCAGTTCCCGTCCTGAGCGGCGCTGTTCCAGACCGCCACATCGGGAGCGGGCCGGTCGCGGAGGCGTTCGCCGGCGGCACCGCCGCCCGCCTGATGGGCTCCTGCTGCGGCGAGCTCGACGCCGTCACGCTGTGGTGACCGGCAGCAGGCGGCGCAGATAGGCCAGCCCGTCGAGGGCCAGCCGGTCCTGGGACGGGGCGAGCGGGCGCCAGATCGACGCCGCGGTCGCGATCGTCGCGTTCTCGGCGGTGAACGACTCGATGCACAGGGCGCCCCCGTAGCCGGTCGCGGCCAGCGCGGCCAGCCAGCGGGGCCAGTCGAGGTGGTCGGCGCCGGGCGCGCCGCGGTCGGTGCCGCTGACCTGGACGTGCTTGATGTGCTCCCCGGCCACCGCGACGGCGGCGTAGGGGTCGGCCTCCTCGATGTTCATGTGGTACGTGTCGAGCATGATGCCGACGTTGCCGGGCAGGCCGTCGATGAGCTCGACGGTCTGCGCGACGGTGTTGACGACGCTGGTCTCGTAGCGGTTCAGCGCCTCGACGCCGATGCTCACCCCGCGCTCGCCGGCGTGCTCGGCGACGGGGAGCAGGGCGGCGCGGAACGCCGCGTAGCAGTCGCGGCGCTCCGCACCGGTCATCCGCCAGGTGCGCCCGACGGCGGCGTAGACGGGGCCGCCGACGCAGGGCGCGCCGACGGCCGCCGCCGCGTCGGCGCAGGCCTTGAGGTAGGCCTGCGTCGACGCGACCGTCGCCGCATCGGTGTTCACCAGGTCCCGGCCCGGCGGGGTCACGGCGCACACTCCGGCGGCCCGCAGGCCGTGCTCGGCGAGCAGGTCGCTCGCGCGCGCCGGGTCCCAGTCGCCGACCTGCTCGATCGGCAGCTCGACGGCGTCGAAGCCCCACGCCGCGAGCCGCGGCACGATCGCCGCGAGGGCGGCGTCGTCGACCGGCGAGGACCAGATCCACGGGTTGGCACCGATGGCGGGCATGGCTACTTCCAGCGCTGCGGGTAGCCGGGCAGGTCGGTGCAGCCGCACATGGCGTAGTGCAGCGGCGGCATGCCGGCGTCGACGTACTGGTCGAGGTTGTCCTGGGTGATCGTGGGCTGGGGCAGCTTCCACGGGCTGGACACCTGCTCGCCGTTGAGGACGCGCAGGGCGGCGATGATCGGGGTGCGCCACTGGTAGGTCGGGTAGGTCGGCGCGATGGCGGTGAGCTTCTTGTCCTTCCACAGCTTGAGGAAGTCGAGCTGGTCCTCGCCGTTGATCGGCGGGACGGGCTTGCCGGCGTCCTGGAACGCCTCGACGGCGGCCACAGCGGTCGCGCCGGCGTCCATCCAGACGCCGTCGATGGTGCCGTAGCGTTGGATGTAGTCGTTGACGATCTTCTTGGTCTTCGCGGGGTCGCCGTCGGTGAACTCGACCCCGACGACGTTGACCTTCGCCTTGTCGAACTGCACCTTCGCCGCGGACCAGCGGGTCTCCAGGACGTCGACGCCGGGCAGGATGCGCAGGGCGAGGACCTTGCCGCCGGG